>NZ_QAYC01000012.1 GCF_003053725.1 Rhodovulum kholense | reverse complement strand
GAGGCCTCGCATGCGGTGACCAACCGCCCGGTGCCTTATTCCGAGGGCCCCCGCCGCGGCGGCGACGCGGTCCGTCTGGTCTCGGGCAGCGCCCGCGCCGAGACCGAGCTTGGCTGGACCCCGGAACGCTCCGACCTCCCCACCATGATCCAGGACGCCTGGAAATGGTTCCAGTCGGACGGATACAGGGGCTAACCGGAACGGGGCGGGGGCGCTCTCAGACGGGCGGCAGGGCGGCATCCGCCGCCAGCCGTTCGATCCGCTCGGGGCTTTCCAGCAGATCGGCGAGGGTCAGCGACTCGATCAGCAGCAGATAGGCATAGAAAACCTGCCCGAAGAGCCTGCGGATGCGACAGCTTTCCTCGTCCGCACAGTCGTCGCAGGGCTGGTAGGCCCGGCGCGACAGGCAGGGCAGCGGCGCGATCGGCCCGTCGACCTCGCGCAGCAATTCCCCGATCGACACCTGCCGCGGCGCCTTGATCAGCAGATAGCCGCCCGACCGGCCCCGGCGCGAGCCGAGATAGCCGGTGCGTTTGAGATCCAGCAGGATATGTTCCAGAAACCGCTTGGGCGCGCCGGACCTCTGCGAAATCTGCTCGATGGTCAGCGCCTCGCCTGCCCCGGCGGCCTCTTCCGCGAGCGCGATCAGGGCCTTCAAGGCATACTTGGTCTTCTGGGTGATCATAGGCCACGCATACGAGCGAAACCCGCGACGATCAAGCGCGGCTGTTGCCGGGCCGTCCCGGCCGCCCTCGGCACCCCGAAAGACGAATTCTTAAGATACAGTGGCTTGACACCGAAGACCTGCCCAAAGCCATGGCGTTTTTGTCCACATGACGCCAGACGTCGTCCCCGCCCGGGGAAATCCCTCCACCGAAACCGGAAAGGACGGGAGGATTTATCACGACAACCTCTGTAGACTTAACTGGCCACAATGGGGGATTCGTACGATGCAGCCAGCTCCAAGAGCGGGTTTTGGCGGACTTGTGACGATGGGACGGCGCAATGCCGCCGCGCTGATCGTCTTTCTGGTCGCCTATCTGGCCCTCTTCGCCTTCATCCTGACACCCGAAAGCCTCTGGACCCAGCCGAGTTCTGCCACCGGCCACAGCCAGAACGCGGGGCGGTAACACCCGCGAGCCCCACGGCGTCCATCCGCCGGGGGGCCGAACGTCCGGCTCCGGCGGCCACTGGCCCCGCGCCGGGAAAGGCGCGATAAGCAGGCGGCCCCGGGACCCGCCCGGACGGCGCGGGTCAAGGAGTCGCTGTCCCATGCTTGGCAAACTCGGCACCGTGTCCGGGCTGACCCTGCTCAGCCGGATCTTCGGGTTTCTGCGCGACGTGGTCCTGGCCGCGGCGCTCGGCGCGGGGCCGGTGGCCGATGCCTTCATGCTGGCCTTCCGCTTGCCGAACCATTTCCGCGCGCTGCTGGCCGAGGGCGCCTTCAACGCAGCCTTCCTGCCGGGCTATGCCGCGCTGTCGGCCTCGGGCGGTCCGGCCAGACGCTTCGGGGCCGAGGTGCTGGGCTGGCTGTTGCTGGCCAATCTCGTGCTGCTCGCAGTGGCGCTGAGTCAGACCGGATGGGTACTGAGCCTCCTCGCGCCGGGGCTTGGCGCCGAAGACCCGACCCGGGCGCTGGCGATCACGCTGACGCGGATCACCTTTCCCTATCTCATGTGCATGTCGGTCGTGGCCTATCTGGGCGCGCTTCTGAACAGCCGCGACCGCTTCGCCGCGACCGCCGCCGCGCCGATCCTGCTCAATCTGTGCATGCTGGCAACGCTCTGGGCCGCGCCGCTCTTTCCGGGCGTGGCGCAGGCGGCGGCCGTGGGGGTCACCCTCTCGGGCGTGGCGCAGGTGGTGCTGCTGGCCATGGCCGCGACCCGCGCCGGGATCGCGCTGGGCGTCGCCCCGCCGCGGCTGTCGCCCGAGACCAAGGCCTTTTTCCGCCGTCTCGGCCCGGCGGTCCTGGCGGCGGGCGCGCTGCAGATCTCGGTGCTGGCCGATACGGTTCTGGCGACCTTCCTGCCTGCCGGGTCGCTGTCGACGCTTTACTATGCCGACCGGCTTTACCAGTTGCCGATCGGACTGATCGGGGTCGCGCTCGGCACCGTGCTGCTGCCCGATATCGGGCGGCGCGCGGGGCTTGGCGATGCCGACGGGATGCGCCGGGCGCTGGACCGCGCAGCGATGGTCTGCCTCGCGACCGGCCTGCCGATGGCCGTGCTGATGGCGCTTTTGGGCGACTGGGCGGTCGAGGTGCTGTTCCGGCGCGGGGCCTTCGATGCCGAGGCTGCGCAAGCCTCGGCCGCGATCCTCGCCGCCTATGCGCTGGGGCTGGTGCCCGCCCTGTCGGTACGCTCGCTGGTCGCGGGCTTTCACGGCCGGGGCGACACCCGCACGCCGCTGACGGCACTGATGCTGGCCGCGATCCCCAATCTGGGGCTCAAGCTCGCGCTGGCCCCGGTTCTGGGCGCGGCCGGATTGGCGCTGGCGACCTCGGCGGGGATGGCGGTCTATGCCGGCCTGCTTTGGGTCCTGTCGCGGCGGCGCGGCCATGCCGGGGCGCTGCCGCGCGGGCGCGTCACCGGGCTTCTGGGGACGACCGCCATGATGGCGGCGGCGGTGCTGGCCCTGAAGGCGCCCCTGCGTGCCGCGGCCGAGGCCGCCCTGCCCGGGGGCGCGCTGGCCGCAGCCCTGATCGCGCTGGGGCTTCTGGGGCTTGCGCTCCAGGCGGCGGGCAGCGCGCTTTGCCTGCGCGGCTGGCGCCCCGCCTGAGCGGCTGCCCGAGCGGCATCCCGGGCCGCGTCCCGATCACGGCTGCGTGTCCGGCCAGGTCCGGCGACGGAAGCCCGACCCCGCCGCGTATGACCCTGCAACGCCCCTTTCGCCGCATTGCGAGCCTTTCCCGATGAAAACCAGACTTCGCCTTCTGATCCTTCTTGTCGCCGCCGCGCTTGGGGCCGGCGCCTGGGCGGTCTCGCTGCGCGACACGGCGACCGGCACGCCCGCAACCGCCGCCGCGACCCGCGGCACGGTCGAGCGGACGGTTCTGGCCACCGGCACGGTCGAGGCAAGCCAGCTGGTCAGCGTCGGCGCCCGGGTCTCGGGCCAGATCGAGACGCTGGCGGTGGCGCTGGGACAAGAGGTCAAGGCGGGCGATCTGATCGCGCAGATCGACTCGCTCGACCAGCAGAACGACGTGCTGCAGGCCGAGGCCGATCTGGCCAATATCATGGCCCAGATCGCGGCGAAGACCGCGAGCCTGACGAAGGACGAGCTGACGCTGAACCGGCAGGTCAAGCTGGCCGCGCAGAACTATGTCTCTGACGGCGATGTCGAAGCGGCGCAGGCCGATGTCGATGTCGACCGCGCCGATCTAGAGGCGCTCGAAGCCCAGCGCAAACGCGCCGAGGTGACGGTTTCGACCGCCAAGATCGCGCTGGAACGCACGCGGATTACCGCGCCGATCACAGGCACCGTCGTCGCCATCGTCGTCGAGGAAGGCCAGACCGTGAACGCGGTCAACGACGCGCCGACGATCGTCAAGCTCGCCAATCTCGACCGGATGGTGGTGAAGGCCGAAATCTCCGAGGCAGATGTGGTGCATGTCAGGCCGGGGCAGGACGTGCGCTTTACCATCCTCGGCGAACCCGACACCCCGTTCACCGCAACCGTGCGCGATGTCGAACCGGCGCCCAGCGAGATCGAGGAAAGCGACACCATATCGACCGACGAGGCGATCTATTACAACGGCCTGCTCGAAGTCGACAATCCCGACCGCAAGCTCAGGATCGGCATGACGACCCAGGTCTCGATCGTGCTCGACCGCGCCCAGAACGTGCTGACCGTGCCCGCCTCGGCGATCCGGACCGGCCCGGGCGGCGCCGAGGTCCAGCGATACGACCCCGCCACCGGCACGGTTCGCGCTCAACCGGTCGAAGTCGGGCTGAACGACAAGGTCACGGCCGAGATCGTCTCGGGCCTGTCCGAAGGCGACCGGGTCGTCACCGGATCGGCCGAGGCCACGGCGGCCCAGGGCAGCGGATCGCGGCGGATGCGTCCGCCGATGGGGTTCTGAGATGCACGGCTCCGAACCTGGCCAGCCGCTGATTGCGGCGCGCGGCATCACCCGCAGCTTTCAGGCGGGCGACGAGACCATCACCGTGCTCGACAATGTCGATATCGAGATCCGCGCGGGCGAGATGGTGGCGATCATCGGCGCCTCGGGGTCCGGCAAGTCGACGCTGATGAACATTCTCGGCTGTCTCGACCGCCCGAGTTCCGGCCGCTACCTCTTCGACGGGCAGGATATCTCGGCGCTCGACCCGGATGCGCTGGCCGAGCTTCGGCGCGAGCATTTCGGTTTTATCTTCCAGCGCTATCAGTTGCTGCCCGATCTCGACGCGGTCGGAAATGTCGAGGTCCCGGCAGTTTATGCAGGCGAGGGGGCGGCGCCCCGGCGCGCCCGGGCGATGGACCTGCTGCGGCGGCTGGGCCTTGGCGACCGGCTGGACCACCGGCCAAGCGCGCTTTCGGGCGGCCAGCAGCAGCGGGTGTCGGTCGCGCGCGCTCTGATGAACGGCGGCGAGGTGATCCTGGCCGACGAACCGACCGGCGCGCTCGATTCCAGCTCGGGCGAAGAGTTGATGGCGCTGCTGCTGGATCTGAACCGGCAAGGCCATACGGTGGTGATGGTGACCCATGACCCGCGTGTCGCCGCCCATGCCCACCGGGTGATCGAGATCCGCGACGGCCGGATCGTGTCGGACCGGCCCACCGCCGACGCGCCCCGGGCGGACCGGCCCGACCGCCCGGTCCGCCAGATCCGCGCGGGCGCGGGGCTGAGACGCCAGATCGAGGCATTGAGCATGGCCGCGCGGGCACTTCTGGCGCATCGGGTGCGCAGCCTGCTGACCATGCTGGGCATCATCATCGGCATCGCCTCGGTGGTGCTGGTGGTGGCGCTTGGCAATGGCAGCCAGCAGAAAGTGCTGGAAAACATCAGCTCGCTCGGGACCAGCACCATCACCATCCGCTCGGGCAGCGGCTTCGGCGCGCGCGACGCCAACCGCTTCGAGACGCTGGTGCCCTCGGATGCCGATGCGCTGGCACTGCAGGACTTTGCCGACAGCGTCTCGCCGGCGGTGTCCGACAGCCTGTCGGTGCGCTACCGGAACGTGACCTCGACCGCCTCGATCGGCGGGGTCAGCGGCGATTATTTCCAGGTCCATGCCTATACGACCCTGCAAGGCACTGTCTTCGGCCCCGAGGACATCGCCGCCCGCGAACAGGTCGCGGTGATCGACGAGGACACCCGCGACACCTTCTTCGGCACGGGAGCCGACCCGCTTGGCGAGGTGCTGCTGCTGGGCCGGGTGCCGGTCCGGGTCATCGGGCTGGTGCGCGCGACCGGGGCGACCTTCGGCCCGTCCTCGCTGAATGTCTGGATCCCCTACACCACCTCGATGGCGCGGGTCTCGGGGCAGGACCATTTCAGCAGCATCGCGGTCCGGGTCGCCGACGGCTACGACATGACCAGGGCGCAGGACGCGATCTCGGCGCTGATGCTGACCCGCCATGGCAGCAGGGATTTCTTCCTCACCAACAGCGACTCGATCCGCGAGACCATCACCAGCACGACCCGGACCCTGACCGCCCTGGTCGCGATGATCGCGGTGATCTCGCTGATCGTGGGCGGCATCGGGGTGATGAACATCATGCTGGTGTCGGTCACCGAACGGACCCGCGAGATCGGGGTGCGCATCGCCATCGGCGCGCGCCGGTCCGACATCGTCGCGCAGTTCCTGATCGAGGCGGTGCTGGTCTGCCTCGTCGGCGGGGTTCTGGGGATCGCGGGCGCGTTGCTGACGGGCGAGATCGTCGACCGGGTCGCGACCGAGGTGCGGCTGGCCTTCTCGGGCACGGCCATCGCGGTCGCGTTCCTGTCCTCGACGCTGATCGGCATCACCTTCGGGTTTCTCCCGGCCCGGGCGGCGGCACGGCTCGACCCGGTGGTCGCCCTGAGCCGGGAATAGGGCCTCAGGCCGCCAGCATCGCCCGGCGGCGCAGCCGGATCGCGGCGATCCCGGCCCAAAGCATGCCCAGCGGCAGGGTCAGCAGGACGCCGAAGCCCAGCGTCGGCAGGGCGATGACGAAGGTCAGCACGATCATCACGATCGCCGCCACGCGGCTGACATAGAAAAGTCCGAACGGACCCAGCAGCAGCGCAGCCAGAACGGCGACGGCAACATTCGGGCCACCATCCGAGAAGGTGGAGCCGGAAACGGCAGAGATATCGGTCATGGCAGGTCCTCACACCCAGCGCATTCGCCCGGACCAGAGGAGGCCCGGACCTCGATGCATCCTGCCTCTGCCCGAAATCGGGCCGAAATCGTGCGCCAATGCGGGCGGAGGGCGGCAGGTGAAGACAATTCTAACGACCCCTCGATCGCCCTTATCGACCGCGGCCGCCCCGGTTTCGACACCTGGATTGCGAAACTGTAATCCGGCCGACAGGGGGATGCGATCCGGCGCGCGCTAGGGTCCGCGCGCCCGGCGCGGCGCGGGTGTTGCACCGGACCCGAGACTCGGTCATGCCCGGGGAGCGGACGACCGCGAAGCAGGAAAAGAACGGGCCGACGCATGTGCAAGGGAGAACAGGAAAGGGCGGGGCGATGAAGCTCGGTCGCAAACCGGTGCTGGCCGGGCTCGCGGTGCTCGCGCTGGCGGGGGTGCTAGTCTGGTGGTGGGCCCATGAACGGGTCTATCCCGGCACCGACGATGCCTATGTCGAGGCCCATGTGCTGACCGTCGTCCCAGAGGTGGGCGGGCGCATCGCCGAGCTGGCCGTCGACGAGAACGACCATGTGGCGGCGGGCGATCTTCTGTTCCGCATCGACGACCGCGCGCTGAAGGCCGCGGTCGATCAGGCCCGGGCCCGGGCCGATGCCGCGCTGCAATCGGCGGGCGCCGCCGCCCGCGAGGTCGCCGCTGCCGAGGCCGAGCTCGACTCGGCCCGCGCCGCCCGCCGCGAGGCCGAGGCCGACTACCTGCGCCAGGAGGGGCTTTTCCGCCGCAACGACGTGTCGCAATCGGCACTCGACAGCGCGCTGGCCGCGCGCGACCGGGCGCAGGCCGAAGAGACGGCGGCCGCTCAGCAACTGGCCCGGGCGCAGGCCAGTCTCGGGGACGAGGGCGACCGCAACGCCGGTGTCCGCGAGGCGCTGGCCGCGCTGCAGATGGCCGAGATCGACCTTGACCATGCCACCGTGACCGCGCCCGAAAGCGGCTGGATCGCCAATATCGACCTTCGGCCCGGGTCCGTCGTGACCGCAGGTCAGCCGCTTTTCTCTCTGGTGGGCGATGCCGAGTGGTGGATCGAGGCCAATTTCAAGGAAACCGACCTGACCCGCATCCGCCCCGGCCAGCCCGCCGCCATCGGCATCGACCTATGCCCCGCGCTCGATCTGGAGGGCCGGGTCGCCAGCGTCGGTCCGGGCGCGGGGGCGGTCTTTTCGCTCTTGCCCGCGCAGAACGCGACCGGCAACTGGGTCAAGGTCACCCGCCGCATCCCGGTCCGGATCGCGCTTGACCCGGTGCCCGAGGCTGCGCGCTTCTGCCTGAAGGCGGGCGCCAGCGCGACCGCGACCGTCGACACCACGGCCGCGCCCGGACCATGAGCGCCGCGCGCTGGCCCATCGTCCTGGCGGTGGTGCTGACCGCGATCCTCGAGGTCATGGACATGACCATCGTCAACGTCGCCCTGCCCCATATAAAGGCGGCCTTCGGGCTGACCTCGGACCAGACCGTCTGGATCGTCACCAGCTATATCGTCGCCTCGGTGGCGGTGATGCCGCTGACCGGGTTCTTCGTGCGGCGGGTCGGGCGGCGGCGGCTGATCACCTCGGCGATCCTGGGCTTTGCCGGCTTCTCGATGCTGTGCGGGCTGTCCTGGTCGGTCGGCACGCTGGTTCTGTTCCGGATCGGCCAGGGGCTGTGCGGTGCCTTCCTGATCCCGCTGTCGCAATCGATCCTGTTCGACGCCTTCCCGCGCGAGAAACGCGGCCAGGCCATGGCCTTCTTCGGGCTGGGCGTGGTGGTGGCGCCGGTCTTCGGCCCGACGCTGGGGGCGCTTCTGACCGAATATTTCTCGTGGCGCGCGGTCTTCTACGTCAACCTGCCGCTGGCGGCCTTCGCGCTGATGCTGATCGCGGGCGAGTTGGAGGCCGAAGAGACCCGGTCGCTGCCCGTCGACTGGCCCGGGCTCGCGCTGATGCTGACGGCCATCGGCTGTTTGCAGATGACGCTCGATCTGGGCGAGACCCATGACTGGTTCGGCTCGAAGCTGATCCAGGTCACCGCGCTGAGCTCGGCGGTGGCGGGCGTGTTCTTCGTGGCGCGAGGCTGGCGCAAGCGCGACAACATCGTCGATTTCTCGCTGCTGCGCGACCGCAGCTTTGCGGCGGCGAATGTGGCGATCCTGGGCTTCGGGGTGTCGATGTTCGGGGCAATCGCCATCCTGCCGCTCTTCGTGCAGGGGCTTCTGGACTATCCGGTGCTCGACGCGGGGTATCTGTTCATTCCGCGCGGGCTGGCAGCGGGCGTGTCGATGGTCGTGACCGGCGCGGTGCTTCTGAAACGCATCGACGCGCGGCTTCTGGTGGTCGCGGGGCTTGGGCTGACCGGGCTGGGCAATATGCTTCTGAGCGGGCTGAACCTCGATGCCGGGTTCTGGGATCTCGGCCTTCCCGGCGTGGTGACCGGCTTCGGGATGGGGCTCTTCTTCGTGCCGATGTCGACCCTGGCCTTCCAGAACATCTCGTCGGCGCGGCAGGACGAGGCCTCGGGCATCTATGGCGTCACCCGGTCGATCGGCTCGTCGATTGGCGTCGCCATCCTGGGCTGGCAGGTCTCCGAGCGGAGCCAGGTGCATTGGGCTCTGCTGGGCGAGGAACTGACCGCGACACGGCAGGCGGTCTCCCAGTATCTGGCGCCCCTGGGGCTGACCCCGACCAGCCCGGAAGGCGCGGCCTGGCTGGCCCAGACGCTGCGCGCACAATCGGCGATGCTGGCCTATCAGGACGCCTTCCTGCTGGCAGGGCTTGCGGCCTTCGCGATGATCCCCGCGGCGCTGGTCCTGCAGAAACCGCGCCCGGGCGCGCCCGCCGAGACCGCGGCCGCCTGAACGCCCATGGCCCCCGCTGCGACAACGCCCCGTTCGCGTTCGCCGGTCCAGATGCTTGCAGCACTCGCCCCAATCGCTAGGGTGCGACGCATGCGACACCATCCTTCGGCCCGTCCGGCCGGCGGCGGATCGCCCACCGGGACGGTATATGGAAGGCTTCCTGCTCAACGCCACGCTTTATCTGCTGTGCATCGTGCTTGCGGTTCCGCTGGCCACGCGGCTGGGGCTTGGCTCGGTCCTGGGCTATCTTCTGATCGGGCTGGTTGTTGGGCCGGTGCTGGGGCTTGCCGGTGCCGAGATGATCACGCTGCGCCATGTGTCGGAAATCGGCGTGGTGATGATGCTGTTCCTGATCGGGCTCGAGCTCGACCCCCGCGCGCTCTGGGCGATGCGGGACAAGCTGGTCGGGATGGGCGGGCTGCAGGTCCTGATCACCGTGGCGCTAGTCACCGCGGCCGCCATTGTCTTCGGCCAGACCTGGCAGTCGGCGCTGGCCATGGGGATGATCTTCTCGCTGTCCTCGACGGCCATCGTGCTGCAGACCCTGACCGAAAAGAAGCTGATGAACACGCCCGGCGGGCGCAGTGCGTTTTCGGTGCTGCTGATGCAGGACATCGCGGTGATCCCGATGCTGGCGATCATGCCCTTCCTCGCCTCGCCCGAGATGCGCGCGGCCGAGACAGAGGGCGCCCATGGAGCGATGCATCTGATCGAGGAACTGCCCGCCTGGGGCGTGACGCTGGTCACGCTGGGCGCGGTCGCGGGCACGGTGCTGGCGGGTCACTATCTGGTGCGCCCGCTTTACCGTTACGTCCAGGTGGCACGGTTGCGCGAGCTGAACACCGCGATGGCGCTGGTGATCGTGGCGGGGATCGCCTCGCTGATGCTGATGGTGGGGCTGTCGCCCGCGCTTGGCACCTTCCTCGCGGGCGTGGTGCTGGCCAATTCGGAATTCCGGCACGAACTGGAAAGCTCGATCGAGCCGTTCAAGGGCCTGCTGCTGGGACTGTTCTTCATCACGGTCGGCGCGGGCATGGATTTCTCGGTGTTCTGGGACGCGCCGATCCTCTTGCCGGTCTATGTGACCGGTCTGGTGCTGATCAAGGTCGCCGTGCTGTACGGTCTGGCCCTGGCCTTCAAGCTCGACCGGTCGAACCGCTGGCTGTTCACCCTGGGGCTGGCGCAGGCCGGGGAATTCGGCTTTGTGCTGGTCGGCTTCGCCTCGTCCCAGCGGATCATGCCGCCCGACATCGTCGCCATGTCGAGCCTTGTGATCGCGCTGTCGATGCTGATCACGCCCGCGCTCTTCATCCTGCACGACATCATCGCCCGGGTGTTGCAGGCGCGTGGCGGGACGCGGCCCGATGCCGACCAGATCGACGAACACCATCCCGTCATCATCGCCGGGATCGACCGGTTCGGGCTGACGGTGAACCGGATGATCGCGCTGACCGGCGGGCGGACCACGGTGATCGACGACGACCTGCGCGCAGTGCGGCGGGTCCGGCGGCTGGGCTTCAAGGCCTATTACGGCGACGCGACCCGGCCCGCGCTGCTCGATTCCGCGGGCATCGACACGGCCGAGGTGCTGGTGGTCTGCATCGGCGACGCCCAGGCCGCGACCACGCTGGTGCGCTACGCCCGGCGCGTGCGGCCCGACCTTTTCATCATCGCCCGCGCCCGCGACCGCGAACATGTCTTCGAGCTGTACCGCGCCGGCGCCGACGAAACCGTGCGCGAGGTCTTCGACAGCGCGCTGCGCTGCGGCCGGCGTGTGCTGGAAAAGACCGGGCTTTCCGCCTACGAGGCCGAGAATGCCGAAGAGACGCTGTTCAGCTTCGACCGCACGGCGCTGCGCGAACTGGCCAAGGTCTGGAAGCCCGGCGTGCCGCTCGAGGACAATGCCGAATACATGGAGCTGAACAGCAAGCTTCAGTCCGATCTGGAACGCGCCTTCGCCGAAAGCCTGCTGCACGAGGCCGCCGCGCTGCGAAGCGAAAGCGAGACCACGACGCCGACCGACGTGCTGGCCGAATCCGATACCCTGCCCGAGCCGCGCTGAGCGCCCGTCCGGGGTGCGGTGCTTGGCGCGCTTTACCGTCGCGGGCGCCGTCCCGCAGACTGGGTGGGCCGGCGCCGATGCCGGTCCCGACCAGACCGGAGCCAGCCCATGGCCAACCCGCTTTACGACCAGCTTTTCGGCCGCCATGCAGGGCGCGAGACGCCCTTCCTGCATCTGGCCGACGGCCGCACCCTGACCCATGCGGCCTTCCTGACCACCGCCGCCCGCTTTGCCCATGCGCTGAACGCCTTCGGGCTCGGCCCCGGCGACCGGCTGGCGGTGCAGGTCGAGAAATCGCCCGAGGCGCTGGCGCTTTATGCGGCCTGCGCCCAGGCCGGGGTGATCTTCCTGCCGCTCAACACCGCCTATACCCCGGACGAGCTGGCCTATTTCCTGTCCGACAGCGGGGCGCGGCTGTTCATCTGCGACGGCCGCCGGATGGGCGGGCTGACGCCGGTCGCCGAGGCCGCGGGCGCCCGGATCGCCACGCTGAATGCCGATGGCTCGGGCAGCTTCACGGTGATCGCCCGCGCCAGGACCGGCACCTATCCGACCGTGCCCCGCGCGGCCGAGGATCTGGCCGCCTTCCTCTACACCTCGGGCACGACGGGCCGGTCCAAGGGGGCGATGCTGACCCAGGCCAACCTGATCTCCAATGCCGAGGTGCTGACCGATGTCTGGCGGTTCACCGCCCGGGACGTGCTGCTGCACGCCCTGCCGATCTTTCACACCCACGGGCTTTTCGTCGCCACCAACACCCTGCTGCTGGCCGGCGGGTCGATGATCTTTCTGCCGAAATTCGACACCGACGCGGTGATCGCGGCGCTGCCCCGCGCGACCGCGATGATGGGCGTGCCCACCTTCTACACGCGGCTTCTGGACGATCCCCGCTTCGACCGCGCACTGGCCGCGCCTCTCAGGCTCTTCGTGTCGGGCAGCGCGCCGCTTCTGGCCGAAACCCACCGCACCTTCGAGGCCCGCACCGGCCACCGCATCCTCGAACGCTACGGCATGACCGAAACCAACATGTCGACCTCGAACCCCTATGAGGGCGAGCGCATCGCGGGCACGGTGGGCCTGCCGCTGCCCGGGGTCGATCTGAGGATCGCCGACCCCGAGACCCGGGCCGAGCTGCCGCAGGGCGAGATCGGCCAGATCGAGGTCCGGGGCCCCAATGTTTTCAAGGGCTACTGGCAGATGCCCGAGAAGACCCGCGAAGAGCTGTGCGAGGACGGCTTTTTCCTGACCGGCGATCTGGGGCGGATCGACGAGAACGGCTATGTGCAGATCGTCGGCCGCGCCAAGGACCTGATCATCTCGGGCGGGCTCAATATCTATCCCAAAGAGATCGAAGAGGCGCTGGACGCCCAGCCCGGGGTGCTGGAAAGCGCGGTGATCGGCGTGCCCCATCCCGATTTCGGCGAGGCCGTGGTGGCGGTGCTGGTGCCTGCGCCGGGTGCCGGGCCCGATCTGGACGCCATCGCCGCCGACCTCAGGACCCGGCTGGCCGCCTTCAAGCAGCCGCGCCGGATGGTGCTGACCCCGGCGCTGCCGCGCAACGCCATGGGCAAGGTGCAGAAGGCGGCGCTTCGCGCCGAGTATCGCGACAGCTTCGCCTGAGCACGCGTCGCGTCCGGGTCGCTATTGCAGGGCCATGATCGCGGCGAGAAGCCCGCCCGACAGCAGGGCTGTCGCCGGGACGGTGATGCCCCAGGCCGCGACGATGGTCATGAAATGCGACCGGCGCACCAGCTTGCGGCGGCGGCGTTCTTCCGGGGCCAGCCGCTTGGCCTGCGGCAGCGTCTGGTCCATCCGGCGCCAGCGCCGCTCGGCATCCCATTCGCGGAAGAACCCGACGCCAAAGACCCCGCCCACGGCGATATGGGTCGAGCTGACCGGCAGCCCCAGCCACGAGGCCACGATCACCGTCAGCGCCGCCGACAGCGCCACGCAATAGGCCCGGACCGGGTTCAGCTTGGTGATCTGGCTGCCGACCATGCGGATCAGCTTGGGCCCGAACAGCATCAGCCCGAACGAGATCCCGAAGGCGCCGATCACCATCACCCAGACCGGAATCGCGACCTGCCCCAGAACCTCGCCGTCCTGCTGGGCATGGACGATGGCCGCCAGCGGCCCGACCGCATTGGCCACGTCGTTGGCACCATGGGCAAAGGACAGAAGCCCTGCGGAAATCACCAGAGGCCCGGTGAACATGACCTTCAGCGACCGGTTCCGGTTCTCGAGCCCCACCGACTGGCGCCGGATCAGCGGCACCGAAACCAGCCCGGCCAGGACCCCGACCAGCACCCCGATCAGCGCCGCATGCCCGAGCCCGATATCGAAGAGGTGTTTCAGCCCCTTCATCGCCAGATAGGTCGCAAAGGCGGCCGACATCACGCCGATCAGCACCGGCACCCAGACCCGGGCCGCCGCGATCTTGTCGTCCCGGTAGACGACCTTCCACTTGATGAAGGCCAGCATCCCGGCCGCGATCACCCCGCCCAGAAAGGGCGAGATCACCCAGCTGGCGGCGATGCCGCCCATGGTCGGCCAGTTGACTGCCGCGATGCCCGCCGCGGCAACGCCCGCGCCCAGCACGCCTCCCACCACCGAATGGGTGGTCGAGACCGGCGCGCCGATCCAGGTGGCGATGTTGACCCAGACGGCGGCCCCCAGCAGCGCGGCCATCATCGCCCAGGTGAAGGTGGCCGAATCCGCGACGCTTTCGGGCGCGATGATGCCCTTGGAAATGGTCGAGACCACGTCGCCGCCCGCGATCAGCGCGCCCGCGCTTTCGCAGATCGCGGCGATGGCGATGGCCCCGGCCATCGACAGCGCGTTGGCGCCGACCGCAGGACCCATGTTGTTGGCGACGTCATTGGCCCCGATGTTCAGCGCCATGTAGGCGCCGAAGGCCGCGGCCGCCATGACGAACAGCAGGCCCGGCGTGTTGCCCGTCACCAGGGCCGCGGCCAGCGCCGCCGCCACGATGAAAGCGAGCGAGATTCCGACACCCACCAGCGGACGCGACACGGATTGTGCGGCGGTTCCGACCTGCGACAGGCGCTTGAGGTCCTTGTCCAGTGTCTTCCACTGGCGGTCCTTGAAAGTGTCTGACACGGGAAGCCTTTCCTCGTTTACCGTCGGTCGCGGCAGGGCACAGCCTCCCGCGGCTGGGGCGCAGCGCAGGCCCGCGCACGCGGTCCGGCCGTCCCGGCAGGACGAATGTCACCGAAACGTCATATCCGCAAGCCTTGCCGCCGTCGCCGCGACGGTGTTTGGCATCCCAATCGGGCCGAAGATGTTCCCGGAGATGTCGGATTTGCGGTAGATGACGTGATATTTTCGCACACCCGACAAAGTATTGGGTTTATGATTCGCCAAAGTTGGTCGCGCAAAGCGCGGCACCCGGAGAGGCCCGGGGGAGGAGTCGCGCGGATGCTCTGGCGGCCGCGCAGGATACGAGCGGAAAAGAATGGACGGGAGTTTGGCGATCGAGCCAAAGGCACCGGTTGGCAGCCAGATTGCGGCATTGCCCTTCCGGCGTGACAAGAACGGCCGGCTGAGCGTGCTGATGGTCACCTCGCGCGGGACCGGCCGCTGGGTCATGCCAAAGGGCTGGACCATGGACGGGCGCAAGCCCTGGGTCGCGGCCGAGATCGAAGCCCTGGAGGAGGCTGGCGCCGAGGGCTACGTCGCCAGCCAGAGCATCGGCACCTACGACTATGACAAGCGCCTCGACGACGGGTCGGTGCTGCGCTGCCGGGTCGAGGTGTTTCCGATGATCGTGACAAAGCTCAAGCGCGACTGGAAGGAACGGCGCGAACGCACGCGGCGCTGGTTCAGCCCCAAGGATGCCGCCCGGCGGGTCGACGAGCCCGAGCTGGCCACGCTGCTGCGGTCGCTGTCGGGCAAGCCGCAGAAGGTGCCCGTGATCCGCGACCTGATCCGGTCGGCCTGACCAGTCCCGGGCCCTGCGGCAGCAGCCCCGCGTTCGCGCGGCGCCAGTGTCGGCGCCATCCCTGCCCAGCAATGCGGCATGTCACGGATGGCGCTAAGGCCGGACCGCCGATCGCTTGACGGAACCGCCCCCGGCGCAGAGGCTGGGACGATGACAGCTGACACCGCCTATGACCGGTTGATGGCCGGAGCCGCCCGCGGCCGCTGGGACGCGGCAGACCTGCATGTCGCCGCCTCGATCCTGGCGCTGGCCCTGTCCGAAGCCCCGGTTCCCGAGGACCTGCCAGCGCATTGCGGCCTGGACGCGGCCGAACTGGCGGGGCTGGTGGGCGCGCTGTTCCCGGCGGCGCCGCGGGAGTTCCTGCGCGGCATCGGCGACGTCCCCCGCGGCATCGAGGAAGACTCGCTGCGCTCGCTGCTGCTGGCCCATGCGGGCGACACGGCGCTGGCCCCGCCGCTGGCCTCGATGATCGCGCGCCGCGCGATGGAGCCCGATCATCTCTGGCAGGATCTGGGCCTGCGCAACCGGGGCGAGCTTTCGGCGATGCTGACCCGGCATTTCGGCCCGCTCGCCGCCAAGAACACCGCCAACATGAAATGGAAGCGGTTCTTCTACCGGCTGATCTGCGAGGACGAGGGGTTCGTTCTCTGCGCGACGCCGGTCTGCACCGACTGCGCCGATTTCGACATGTGCTTCGGCGAGGAAAGCGGCGAATCGCGGCTGGCCCGCGCGGGCCGGGCCGAGCCGCCGGACGGCAACCCGACCCCGGCACGGGCGGACGACCGGGCGGACGGCACGGTCAGGTCTTGAAGATCCGGTAGATCGCCGGGATCACCAGCACCGTCAGCAGGGTCGACGAGGCCAGCCCGAACAGAAGCGACAGCGCCAGCCCCTGAAAGATCGGATCCGCCAGGATCACCGCCGCCCCGATCATCGCCGCCAGCGCGGTCAGCAGGATCGGCTTGACCCGCGTCGCCCCGGCCTCGATCAGCGTCTCGACCGTGATCCTCCCCTCGGGGTCCGCGTGGCGGATGAAATCGACCAGCAGGATCGAGTTGCGCACGATTATCCCGGCCAGCGCGATGAACCCGATCATCGAGGTCGCGGTAAAGGGTGCATGGAACAACCAGTGCCCCAGCATGATGCCCAGAAAGGTCAGCGGCACCGGCGTCAGCACCACCAGCGGCAGCCGGAACGACCCGAACTGCGCCACGACGAGGATGTAGATCCCGACCAGCGCCCCCCCGAACGCCGCGCCCATGTCGCGGAAGGTGACCCAGGTCACCTCCCATTCGCCGTCCCACAAGAGGACCGGACAGTCCTCGGACAGCGGCTGGCCATGCAGGCGGATCTCGGGCGCGGGCAAGCCCAGCGCCGCCCAGTCGACCCGGGCCAGCCGGTCCTGAACAGCCAGCATGCCGTAAAGCGGCGCCTCGAAATCGCCCGCCAGATCGGCCTGGACCATCTCGGCATATCGGCCGTTATGGCGGAAGATCGGGAACGAAGCCTGTTCTTCGGTCAGGTGCACCACGTCGCCCAGCTCGACCACGCCGCGCCCGCCGGGCAGCGCATTGGCCGGAACCGGCGTCGCCAGCGCCCGTTCGTCCAGCACCCGGTCGGCCTTGTCGCGCGCGACCACGATGGGGATCGGCGCCCGCCCCTCGCCGCGATGGGAATAGCCGACCGTGGTGGACCCGTTCAGCATCCGGAGCGTGTCCAGAGCGTCGGCCTCGGCGACATCGAAGAAGGCCAGATCGGACGGATCGGCCTCGGCCCGGATGCGGCGGGCGCGGGTGCCGAAGCTGTCGTCGACATCGACGATGAAGGGCGTGTCCTCGAAGGCCTGCCGGACCTTGGCCGCAACGGCGCGACGGGTATCCCCGTCGGGACCGTAGATCTCGGCCAGCAGGGTGGCGATGACCGGGGGTCCTGGCGGCGGCTCGACCACCTTCAGCACGGTCCCCTCGGGCAGGTCGAGCGCCGCAAGCCGCTGACGCAGGTCGAGCGCGATGGCATGGCTGGTGCGGTCGCGGGCATCCTTGGGCGCGAGATTGACCTGCACATCGCCCTGTTCGGGGCTTTGCCGCAGGAAATAGTGGCGCACGAGCCCGTTGAAGTTGAAGGGCGCGGCGGTGCCGGCATGGGTCTGGGCCGAAACCGCCTCGGGCATGGCCAGCGCCACCCTGGCGGCGGCCTGCGCCACCGCGTCGGTCGCCTCGACCGAGGCGCCCTCGGGCAGGTCGATGACGATGGCCAGTTCCGACTTGTTGTCGAAGGGCAGCAGCTTGACGGTGACGTCCTTGGTGTAAAGCGCGGCCATCGACCCGAAGGAGACTGTCGCCACCCCCAGCAGGAAAACCACGCTGATCCATTTGCGCGACAGGATGGGCCGCACGACATGGGCGTAAAGCCGCCCCAGCCGACCGCCCGGATGGCCCGCCCCCGCGCCCCCGGCATGCAGAGGCGCCCGGCCCGCGATCTTCAGCATCAGCCAGGGCGTGATCGTCACCGCGACGAAGAAGGAAAAGATCATCGCGGCCGAGGCATTGGCGGGGATCGGGCTCATGTAGGGCCCCATCAGCCCCGACACGAAGAGCATCGGCAAAAGCGCCACCACCACGGTCAGGGTCGCGACGATGGTCGGGTTGCCGACCTCGGCCACGGCCTCCACCGCCGCCCGCACCCGGCTATCGCCCGGTTTCATCATCCCCCAGTGCCGGGCGATGTTCTCGATCACCACGATGGCGTCATCGACCAGAATGCCGATGGAGAAGATCAGCGCGAACAGCGACACCCGGTTCAGCGTGTAGCCCATGGCATGGGCGGCAAAGAGCGTCAGCAGGATCGTCACCGGAATGACGATGGCCACCACCAGCGCCTCGCACCAGCCGATGGCAAACAGCACCAAAGCCACGATCGAGACCGTCGCCAGCCCCAGATGGAACAGAAGCTCGTTGGCCTTCTCGGACGCGGTGTGCCCGTAATCGCGCGTGACCTCGACCGCGACCGAATTGGGGATGAGCCCGCCCTTCATCTGCTCAAGCCGGGCCAGCACCTGTTCGCCCACCACCACCGCATTGGCGCCCGCCCGCTTGGCCAGCGCCAGCGTGACCGCGGGGCGACGGACGATCTCGCCATCGGGCCCACGAGCGAGGCTTGCCACATGATGTTCGTCCAGATCCGAGACGAAGCCGATCTCGGCCAGATCGCGCAGATAGACGGTGCGGCCGTCCCGCGCGGTCAGTTCCAGATTGCCGATCTCGGCCGGGGTTGCCAGCGTCCGGCCCAGCACCAGCCCAACCTGCTGGCCGTCGTCGCGCACCAGCCCCGCCGGGGCGGCGGCATTGGCGCCCTCGACCTTTTGCGACAACTGCTGCAGCGTGATCCCGTAAAGCGCCAGCTTCTGCGGGTCGGGGGCGATGCGCAGCGCCTCTTCGGTCGCGCCGACCAGATAGGTCAGCCCGACATCGTCGATCCGGACCAGCTCGGTCTCGGCCTCGCGGGCGATCCGGGTCAGATCGGCCGCGGTCACGGCGGTCTGGCCGAAAGTGGGCGTGAAGGTCAGTGTGACGATGGCCACGTCGTTGATGCCGCGCCCCACGACCAGCGGCTCGGGAATGCCGACCGGGATGCGGTCCATGTTGGCCAGGATCTTGTCGCGCACGCGCAAAATCGCGGTGTCCTGGCTCAGCCCCACCTTGAACCGCGCGGTCACCATCGCCCGGTCGTCATAGGTCTGCGAATAGACATGCTCGACCTCGTCGATGCCCTTGACGATGGTCTCGAGCGGCTCGGTCACCAGCTTGACCGCGTCGACGGCCTTCAACCCGTCGGCCTGGACATGAATATCGACCAGCGGCACCGAGATCTGCGGTTCTTCCTCGCGCGGCAGGGCGATCAGCGCGATCAGGCCCAGCGCCAGCGCCGCCAGCAGCAAAAGCGGCGTCAGCGGCGAGCGGATGAACCCCCTGGTCAGGTGCCCAGCAAGGCCGAGGCGGCGGGCGGCGGGGCGGGGTTCGTCACTCATCGGGGCTCACCACGCGGTCGCCGGGTTCCAGCCCGGTCAGGATCTCGACCCAGTCGCGGCGGTCATGGGTGAGGCGCTCGCCCGGCACCACCGCGCGCTCGACCGGGCCATCGGGCCCCGCCACCGCGACGAAATCGAGCCCGCCGCGATGCGTCACCGCCCCCGGCGGCACCAGCAGCGCCCGCCGCGTGCCGACCGGCAGCCGGACCGGCACCCGGCGCCCGACGAACCGGCCGTCGAGCCCCTCGACCTCGACATCGGCCAGCACCCGGCCGCCCTCGATCTGCGGATAGATCTTAACCAGCCGCCCGCTTTGGCCGTGGCCCGTGCCAACGTCGATCCGGTCGCCCTGCCGCAGCGCCAGCGCATGGCGTTCGGGGATCGCGAGCCGCAGGAACAGCCCGCCGCCGCCGATCTCGGCCACCGTGTCGCCCGCGACCAGAACCGAGCCGGGCGAGATCGGCACCGACAGCACCAGCCCGCTGCCGGGCGACAGAACCGCGCCTTCGGCAACCTGCTGCTCGATCACGCGGCGCTGGGCGGCGGTGCTGTCGATCTGGCCCTCAAGCTCGGCCACCTGGGTCGCAAGCTGGTCGAGCCGCTGCTGGGTGACGACGCCCCGTTCCCGCAGCGCCGTGCCCCGGTCGAGATCGCGCCGCGCGGTCTCGAGCTGCGCGGTCAGCGCCTTCAGCGTCGCGTCGAGCGCACGCATCTGAAAGGTCAGCTTGTCGTCCTCGATCCGCGCGATTTCCTGCCCGGCCTCGACCGGATCGCCCTCGGTCACCTTCAGCTCGGCCACCGTGCCGCCGATCCGGCTGCGCGCGGGCACCCGGTCGCGGGCCTCGACCTCGCCATAGACCGGCTTCCATTCGGTGATTTCGACCGGCGTCAGAACCGTCTCGGCCGCCGCGGCGGGCAAGGCCGCCAGCAGCACCAGAATCATCGCGAGTCGCCCGCCCATCGCCCCACCTTTCGCCGAGTCGCAGCTGCCCGGGCGAACCGGTTCGCCCCCGGACCAACAAATGCAATTTATTGAATGTATGGGCCTGTTCCGCCGCATTTGCAAGAGCTCAGGACCGGCCTCCCGGCCCAGATCTTGTCCGGCGCCCGGCGGCTCGGCGCAAAAACCGAATTCTTACAGAAAGATGACCCCGAATCTGCCGGGGCCGGAGGGGGTGCCGCGACTCGCACTGCGACATTCCGCGCACCGCCCGGTGCGTCGGAGTCCCGCCGGAAATGCGCCATCGGCCGCGCAGCGATCCGCCTAAAAGGCGACTGATACGCTTGTTCGGAAGGGGTCTGACGTCTATCTTTCCTTCCGTCTCGGCAAGCCGGAGGAGGCGGCACCGACACGACCGCATTTATAAAGTTATTTGTTAGCCGGGGAGGCGGGCACCCGGCGTGCAGCCCAGCCCAGTTTCGCGGATGATGTTGACGTTACGTGCCATGCCAGACTCAAGCTGTCCCGAGCCCGGGGTTGATCCCACCGAAGGGCTCACGGAATTCGCGCTTGAATCCCTTCTGGCCTCGCCCGAGGGATGGCGGTCTTTTGCGCGCGAAAGCGTGGCGGTCTGGCCCAATTCCCGGCCTCTGGCGGTGATCTTCGCGCTGGTCAACGCCTCTGCCCAGATCGAGGCGATCTTCTCGGAAGGCAGCCCGGCCCGCACCGCGGCGCAGAACGGGTTCCGGCTGGCGGGGCTTCTGTCGGCCGACCTTTACGCGATGCAGAGCCTCGGCCTGCCGCATGCCCGCGCCGCCGACTTCGCGGCCTACTGGCACAGCTCCGACCCCTATTTCCTGAACCTCTGAGCCGCCCGGACGCCGCCTTGCCAAGCCCCGTGCCCGCATGCGAGCTAGGGGAACGGCAAAGCTGAAAGGGGGCGCACCGTGCCAAGCGAGGAAACCCCATCGCCCGCCCGGACCGCCGGGCCACAACCTGCGCAGGACCGCAATGCAGGCCTGCCGCTCGATACCGGCTGGGTCGCTGCGACCCGGGTGAACCGTCCGGCGGCCGAACGCCATGTGGCGGGTCTTGCCGCGCGGCGCCCGGCCGATCCGGCGACCGAAGCAGTCTGGCTTCTGCGCGCGGTCGGGCTGATCGACCTCACGACGCTGTCGGGCGACGACACCCCCGGCCGCGTCCGCAGGCTGTGCGCCAAGGCCCGGAACCCGCTGCGCGCCGATCTCAGGGCGGCACTTGGCGCCGGTCGGGTGACCACGGCCGCGGTCTGCGTCTATCACGAGATGATCGCGCCAGCGCGCGCGGCGCTCGAGGGCTCGGGCCTGCCGGTCGCGGCGGTTTCGACCGGCTTTCCGGCCGGGCTGTCGCCCTTTTCCACCCGGCTGGCCGAGATCGAGGCCAGCGTCGCCGCAGGGGCTGCGGAAATCGACATCGTGATTTCGCGCCGCCACGTGCTGCTGGGCGACTGGCAGGCGCTGTATGACGAGATTGCGACCTTTCGCGCCGCCTGCGGCCCCGCCCACATGAAGGCGATCCTCGCCACGGGCGAGCTGGGCACGCTGACCAATGTCGCCCGGGCCAGTCTGGTCGCGATGATGGCGGGCGCCGATTTCATCAAGACCTCGACCGGCAAGGAACCCGTGAACGCGACCCTGCCGGTCGGGCTGACCATGTGCCGGATGATCCGCGCCTATCGCGAGGCGACCGGCATTGACGTGGGCTTCAAACCCGCGGGCGGGATCTCGACGGCGACGGATGCGCTCGACTGGCTGGGGCTGGTGGGCGAGGAACTCGGGCCGCGCTGGCAGGAGCCGGCGCTTTTCCGCTTCGGTGCCTCGTCGCTTCTGGGCGCGATCGAGCGGCGACTGGACGAGATCGCCTTCGGTGCGGGCAACACCCCCCGCCGCCACGCGCCGGGCTAGAACGATGCCGTCCCCCACACTCGACCGCGGCCCCGGCCGTGCCTCCGACGCCGAGGCCCGCGCCTGGATCGCCCGGACGCAGGGCCGCTTCGGTCCCTGGATCGGCGGACCGGTGGCGCCGGACGGGCCGATCCGGACCCTGACCGCGCCCGCGACCGGGACCGACCTTGCCGAGCTGGCCGAGGCGACGCCGCCCCAGATCGCCGACGCCCGTGCCGCCGCCGGGAGCGCGCAGGCCGACTGGGCTGCGCTGTCGGGCCCCGCGCGGGCCGACCGGTTGCGGGCCTGGGCCGAGGCAATCGACGCCCGGGCCGCCTGCCTGACCCAGCTGCTGGCGCTGGAAACCGGGCGACCGGTGCGGCACGGCCGCGCCTGGCTGGCCGAGGGGGCGATGGCGCTGCGACAAGCGGCGGATCAGGCCCTGCTGGGCGCGGCGAACCGACCGGGCCTCGTGACCATGGGGATCGTCGCGCCCGGCCTGTCGCTTGGCCGGATCGGTCCGGCGCTAGCGGCAGGCAATGCCGCGATGCTTGCGCCCGGCCCGGGCGGCGGAACGCTGGCCGCCCTGTGCCTGGCCGAGGCCGCGGCAGAGGCCGGACTGCCCGCGGGTCTGCTGACAGTGCTGACCGGCCCCGCCAAGCCATTGCTCGGTCTCGCGCGGCCACCCTTACCGGAGCTTTGTGGCCCCTGCCTGCATCTGGTGCTGGAGGATGCCGATCTCGATGCCGCCGCCGACGCCATCGCCGAGGCGCTGGGCAATCCGCTGCCCGGCACGACCGGGCAGCGCCTGCTGGTTCAGGAATCGGTCGCCGAGCGGGTCCATGCCCGGCTGGCCGGGCGCATGGCGCGGCTGATCGTCGGCGACCCGCTGGACCCGGCCACCGATCTGGGGCCGCTGCCCGAGGCCGCGTTGCGCGACCGGCTGACCGCCGCGCTGGCCGACAGCACAGGCACCCCGATCCAGCCGCTGCCCCGCCTGCCCGACACTGGCCTCTATTTCGCGCCTGCCCTGATTTCGGGCCTCGCCCCGGCCTCGCCCGAGATGGAGCTTCCCCTGCCCGGGCCCATCCTGCTGTCGATCACCTTCCGCAGCCCGGCCGAGGCCATCCTGTTGGCCAATGCCGGGCCGCCCGCGCCCTCCGTCAGCCTCTGGAGCGAGACGCTGGCCGTCGCGCTCGATCTTGCCACCGCGCTTGAGGCCGGGACGGTCTGCGTGAACGGCACCGATCTTGGCCCCGCCCCGGACCCTCTGGAACTCTGGCAACGGCCCGAGGGCCTTGCCCCGGCCCGGCCCATGGCCCCCGCCCCGGCCGACCGCGGCCCCGACCCAACGGCCGCGCTGACCGCCGCGCGCCACACGCAGACCGGCTGGGCCCGGCGGGACGCCACCGGGCGCGCCACCGTGCTGGCCCGCACTGCCGCCCGGATGCCCGAAGAGGCGGCCGCGCCGCTGGCCGCATGCGCCGCGCGGGCCGCGACCGCCTGCGCCACCTGGTCCGAGAAGCGGGACGGCGCCACGTTGACACGTCAAAGACCCCTTGGCGTGATCGCCGCCCTCTGCCCGGCCGAAACCCCGGCCCTCGCGGCCGCCACGATCCTCGGGCCGGTGCTGGCCACGGGAAACGCCGCATTGCTGCTGGCGCAACCCGGCGCCGAGACCCAGCTGCGTCTGTTGGTGAAGGAGTTGGAAGCGGCCGGACTGCCCGCCGGGCTGGTCCAGATCCTGTCGGGCGCGCCAGCGGCCGTCGCGCTCCGCCTCGCCGCGCGGGTCGATCTCGACGCACTCTGGTGTTTCGAGGGAGACGATCTGCCGGACGACCTGCCCGTCCGGGCGGCATCCGGCGGCCCGGCGCTATGGCTGGCGCAAGCCGCCCCCGGGGCCTGGTCGGACCCGGGGGACCCAAGCGAGGCCTTGCTGCGGGCGGCCAGCCGTGCACAGACGATCCGGACAAGCTGGGGCGCCTGAGAGCGCGTCCCCGGCCTGTCGCGATGTCAGCTCAGCGCGAGAACACGCGGCGCCAGAAGCCCTCGGCACGGTCGCCCGCCGATTCGAGCGATTCGCCCATCTCGTCCAGCATCGGCTCGATCCGGTCTTCCTTGAACCGGGCCAGCATCTGCCAGATCCAGATCACCAGCGCGGCCAGGGCGCCGAGGAAGAGGATGTTGAACCACGGGATGGGGCTGTCATCCGGGCTGCCCACCGGACGCAGTTCGACCGCGTTCGGATAGATCGAGAGATATTCGTTGCGCCAGCCGTAATGGGTCACGACCACCCATTCCGGGTTTTCCTTGGTCGAAATCATGTCGCTGGCTTTGGCCTGAAGGTTCGAGGTGTCGAACTTGAAATAGGGCGGCCAGCCCCAGCCGGTATCCTCGTTGCGGAAGACGACCGGCTTGCCGTCGCGGTTGAACGTCTCGATGAAATTGACGAAGCGGGTATTGTCGCCTTCGCTGTTCCCGGCGCCGTTGCTGGCGAAGAAGATCCGGTTCTCGCCGAAGGTGATCTGCCGTTCCTTGGTCGCGGTGATCCGCACCACGTCATGCTGGGGCAGCGTGTAGTGCAGGAAGCCCGCGATCACCAACACGACGATGGTGACGATGGTCCATTTGACGTAAGCCATTCGAGCCTCACATGTAATTCGTGATATAGATGATCGTGCCGACGACGATGGCCGGCACGACATAGACCCCGAGGATCAGCTTGCGCCGGAGCGAGCGGTCATATTGCCGGAGCCCCTCCTCGACGTAAGCATGGCGGTCGCCGATACGGATGTCCTCGTCCCATTCCCGTCCGAGCTTGCCGCGTCTGACCGCACGGGAATAGAGCGACACGGCAATATAGATCACCGTGAGGATCACGAACCCCGCAAGAGCAAAACGCAGGAATGCAAACATGGTTCCTTCCTCCCGGGCGATCCCGCCCTCGTCGCCGAATATAGGCAAGCCCCGTGCGATTTGCACGACAGGCCAGCGGCCGGACGCAGCCTAGGCGCGATTGCCGCAGCCACCGCGAGGCGCTAGGATCGGGCATGGACACATCTCCGGGGCATGGGCTGGAACGGGCGGTCGCGGCAAGGCGCGACGAGGTGGCCGCGCTGGCGCGCGATCTGATCCGCATTCCCACGCTGAACCCGCCGGGGCGCAACTATCTGGAAATCTGTGAATATCTGGGCGAGCGGCTGGCCGCGAAGGGCTTTAAGGTCAGCTATGTCCGGGCCCGCGGTGCGCCCGCCGACAGCGACGCCCATCCGCGCTGGAACATGATCGCGCGGCATGAGGGCACCGAGGGCGGCGACTGCGTCCATTTCAACGGCCATCACGACGTGGTCGAGGTCGGCCATGGCTGGAGCGTCGACCCCTTCGGCGGCGAGATCCGCGACGGCCGGGTCTGGGGCCGGGGCGCCTGCGACATGAAGGGCGGCATCGCCGCGGCGGTGCTGGCGGCCGAGACCTTCGTCGCCACCTGCCCCGCCTATCGCGGCGCGGTCGAGATCAGCGCCACCGCCGACGAGGAATCGGGCGGTTTCGGCGGGGTCGCCTGGCTGGCCGAGCGCGGCTGGTTCGCGCCCGAGCGGGTCCAGCATGTCATCATCCCCGAGCCGCTGAACAAGAACCGGATCTGTCTGGGCCATCGCGGCGTCTGGTGGGCCGAGATCGAGACGAAGGGCCGGATCGCCCATGGCTCGATGCCCTTCCTGGGCGATTGCGCGGTCCGCCACATGGGCGCGGTGCTGGCCGAGATGGAGGCCACGCTGTTTCCGCTGCTGGCGGGGCGACAGACCGCCATGCCGGTGGTGCCCGAGGGCGCCCGCACCGCGACGCTGAACATCAATGCGGTCCATGGCGGCGAGCCGGAACAGGAGGCGGGCTATGACGGCCTGCCCGCGCCCTGCGTGCCCGACCGCTGCCGCATCACCATCGACCGGCGGGTGCTGATCGAGGAGGACCCCGAAGAGGTCAAGCGCGAGATCCGCGCATTGATGGAGCGGGTCCGCGCCCGCCGCCCCGGCTTCGAGTATGAAATCCGCGAGCTGTTCGAGGTTCGCCCCAGCATGACCGAGCGAGACGCGCCGGTGGTGCGGTCGGTCGAGCGCGCGATAAGCCGGGTGCTGGGCACAGCACCCGATTTCGTGGTCTCGCCCGGCACCTATGACCAGAAGCATATCGACCGGATCGGGCGGCTCAGGAACTGCATCGCCTACGGGCCGGGCATCCTCGATCTGGCGCATCAGCCCGACGAATGGGTCGGCATCGACGACATGGTCGAGGCCGCGCAGGTCATGGCGCTGACGCTTCAGGACCTGCTGGGCGGCTGACGGCGCCTCAGCGCGCCGCCACCTCGATATTGTCGATCAGCCGCACCCCGCCCAGATGTGCGGCAACCAGCAGCCGGGCGGGCACGTCGGGGGCCTCGAGCGGCGCCAGATCGGCAGCCGCGCGCAGTTCGAGATATTCGACCTCGGCAAAGCCTGCCGCCAGAATTGCGGCTCTCGCCGTTGCCAGCGCCGCCCCTGCCCCGGTCCCGGCCTCGAGCGCCCGCCGCGCCTCGACAAGCGCTTGATAAAGCGCCGGCGCCGTGGTCCGTACATCCCCGGGCAGAAGCGCGTTGCGCGAAGACAGCGCCAGCCCGTCGGGCTCGCGCACCGTGGGGCAGCCAACGATCTCGACGGGAATGTCCAGATCGCGCACCAGCCGCCGCACCACCATCAGCTGCTGAAAGTCCTTCTCGCCGAAGAAGGCGCAATCGGCGCCGGTCTGCAGCAGAAGCTTGGTCACGACCGTCGCCACCCCGTCGAAATGGCCCGGCCGGTGCGCGCCGCAGAGCCCCTCGCTGACGCCCGAAACCGACACCGAGGTCGCAAAGCCCGGCGGATAGACCTGATCGGGCGCGGGCACATAGATCGCGTCAACCCCGAGCGGCGCCAGCTTTTCCGCATCGCGCGCCTCGGTGCGCGGATAGCGCGCCAGATCGCCCGGATCGTTGAATTGCCTGGGGTTGACGAAGATCGTCACGATCACCCGGTCGGCCGCGGCCTTCGCGGCGGCGGCGAGACTGAGATGCCCGTCATGCAGCGCGCCCATGGTCGGCACCACCGCCACGCGCGCGCCCTCGGCCCGCCACGCGGCCCGAAGCGCTCGCAGCTCGGCCAGGCTTCGCAGGATCGGCGCGCTCATGCGCCACCTCCGGTTTCATCGGCAAAGACATGCTCCGGCCCCGGGAAACGCCGCGAACGGACCTCCTCGGCGTAGGTTTCGACCGCCGCGCGCGCGGCATCGCCCAGTTCGGCATAGCGCTTGACGAATTTCGGCCGGAAGCCGGTGAAGACGCCCAGCATGTCGTCGACGACAAGGATCTGCCCGTCGCAGCCCGCCGAGGCGCCGATGCCAATGGTCGGGATCGGAACGGCGTCGGTGATCCGGTCGGCCAGCGCCGCGGGCACCTTCTCCAGCACCACCGCGAAAGCGCCCGCCTCGGCCACGGCCTCGGCATCGGCCAGCACCCGGGCCCCGTCGGCGCCGCGCCCCTGCACCTTGTAGCCGCCGAAGCCCATCACGCCCTGCGGCGTCAGCCCGACATGGGCCATCACCGGAATGCCGCGCGCGGTCAGAAACCGGATCGTCCCGGCCATCGCCGCCCCGCCTTCCAGCTTGACCGCGCCGCAGCCGGTCTCGGCCATCAGCCGCGCGGCATTGCGGAACGCCTGTTCGGGGCTTTCCTCATAGCTCCCGAAGGGCATGTCGACGACCATCAGCGCATGGCTCAGCCCGCGCGCCACGGCCCGGCCATGCATCAGCATCATCTCCATGGTGACGCCCAGCGTCGAGGGAAGCCCGTGCAGCACCATGCCCACGCTGTCGCCCACCAGAACGACATCGCAGGCGGCATCGACCGCTTCGGCCATCGGCGTCGTATAGGCGGTCAGGCAGACCAGCGGCGCGGCCCCCTTCCTCGCCCGGACCTCTGCCACCGTCATCTGGCGGCTTTCGGCGCTTGCACTCATCCTCTCCTCCCCGGCGCTGCAATTGGCGCGCCTTATAGCGTGCTGCAGCGCAGAATCCAGCCCGCTGCCATGCCCGGGGCCTTGCCATGGCCACCCGCCCGGCCTCAGATGGGGACGGAACGGAAAGGAGACCGCAGGATGCGCCCCATTCGGATCATCGCCCGGACCCTGGTCCTGGCCCTGCCTTTCGGACCAGCCCTCGCGGCCGGACCCGCCAGCGCCGCGCCGCCGGATGCGATTGTCATCGGCATGGTGCTCGAGCCGCCGAACCTCGCCCCGACCTCCGGCGCCGCCGCCGCGACCGACGAGGTGGTCTATGCCAATGTCTTCGAGGGGCTGACCCGGTTCGCCGCCGACGGTACCGTGGTGCCGGGCCTCGCCGCCAGCTGGGAGACGAACGAGACCGCCACGGTCTACACCTTCCATCTGCGGGAGGGGGTGCGGTTTCACGACGGAACGACGATGGAGGCCGATGACGTGGTCTTCAGCCTCGACCGCGCCCGGGGCCCCGACAGCACCAACGCCCAGAAGGCGCTGTTCGAGGGGATCGACAGCGTCGCGGCAACCGATCCGCTGACCGTGACGGTGACGCTGACCCAGCCCGACGGCGCCTTCCCCTTCAAGATGGCCTGGGGCGATGCGGTGATCGTCGCCCCCGAGACGGCCGGGACCGAGGCCACCGCCCCGGTCGGCACCGGCCCCTTCCGGTTCGACCGCTGGGTCCATGGCGACCGGGTCGAGCTGGTGCGCAACCCCGATTACTGGGGCCCGGCCCCGGCGCTGGCCCGCGCGACCTTCAAGTTCATCCCCGACCCGAACGCGGCCTTCGCGGCGATGATGGCGGGCGATGTCGATGCCTTCCCGAACTTCCCCGCCCCCGAAACGCTGCCGCAATTCGAGGCCGACCCGCGGTTCAAGGTGATCGTCGGCACCACCGAGGGCGAAACCATCCTCGCGCTCAATAACCGCCGCCCGCCGCTTGACGACATCCGGGTGCGCGAGGCCATCGCCCATGCCATCGACCGCCAGGACGTCATCGACGGGGCGATGTTCGGCTATGGCACGCCCATCGGCACGCATTTCGCGCCGCACCATCCCGACTATGTCGATCTGACCGACCTGTCGCGGCACGATCTTAAGAAGGCCCGCGCGCTTCTGACCGAGGCGGGACAGACCGACCTGAAACTGCGGCTGGCGCTGCCCCCGCCAAGCTATGCGCGGCGCGGCGGCGAGATCGTGGCGGCCGAACTCCGCGCCGCGGGGATCGAGACCGAGATCACCAACCTGGAATGGGCGCAATGGCTCGACCAGGTGTTCAAGCGGCACGATTTCGACCTGACCATCGTCAGCCATACCGAGCCGATGGATATCGGCATCTATGCCCGGCCCGACTACTATTTCGGCTATGACAAACCGGATTTCGTGGCGCTGATGGACCGGCTTGCCGGCGCGACCGCCCCCGACGAGCGCTCGGACATCCTGAAGGCGGCGCAGCGGATGATCGCCGAGGACTACGTCAACGTCTATCTCTTCCAGCTTGCCAAGACCGGCGTTGCCAACGCGAAGATCGACGGGCTTTGGGAAAACGCCCCGACCCAGGCCAACGACCTGACCGCCGTGCGCTGGATCGACTGATCCGGCGGAGCGCCTGCGGCGCACGCCCTCTGGCCTGCCCCTGACGGGGCAGGCGGTCTTTCGGGTATTTGATCCAAGAAGAAACCGAACATGTCTTCTTCTTGGTCCAAATACCCATCTCGCAACGGCAGGGCCGGGCGCCACGCCCCCGGTCAGGCGATCACGTTGAACCCCGGCCCGTAGGGATAGCGGGTGATGTCTTCCGCCCCGTCCCCGGTGACGATCAGGATGTCGTGTTCGCGGTAGCCGCCCGCACCCGGGCGGCCTTCGGGGATGGTCAGCATCGGTTCCATCGAGATCACCATGCCGGGTTCCAGCACGGTCCCGATATCCTCGCGCAGCTCCAGCCCGGCCTCGCGGCCATAGTAATGCGACAGCACCCCGAAGCTGTGGCCATAACCGAAGCTGCGATATTGCAGCAGGTCGCGCTCGGCCAGGAAGGCATTGATCCGCTGCGTGATGTCGGCGCAGCTGGCCCCTGGTTTCAGCAGCGACATGCCGTAGTCATGGGCCGCCACGTTGGCCTCCCAGATCGCCAGCGTCACGGGATCGGGCTCGCCCAGAACCATCGTCCGCTCGAGCGCGGTGTAGTAACCCGAGATCATCGGGAAGGCGTTCAGCGACAGCAAATCGCCGCGCTGCAGGACACGGCCCGTGACCGGGTTATGGGCACCGTCGGTATTGGGCCCGGACTGGAACCAGACCCAGGTGTCGCGGTATTCGGCCTCGGGGAAGCGGCGGGCGATTTCCAGCTCCATCGCATCACGCCCGGCCATCGCCACGTCGATCTCGCGCGCGCCCTCGCGCACCGCCGCGCGGATCGCGTGGCCGCCGATATCGGCCACCGCCGCGCCCGCCCGGATCAGGTCAAGCTCGGCCGGGCTCTTGCGCATCCGCTGCTGCATGGTGGCGGGTGCCAGATCGACCATGCCCCCGGGCGAAAGGAAGGTGTCAAGCTCGTCCCTCCGGGTCAGCGTCAGATGGTCGGCCTCGATCCCGACGCGGCGGCCCTGCCCCGCGACATGGGCAACCGCGCGCCAGAAATTGTCGCGCGCCCAGTCGGTATAGGTCAGCGCCTCGCCATGACAGCGCCGCCAGGGCTGGCCCGCGTCGATGCCCGCACCGATCACGACCGATTGCGAGGCGGTCACCACCAGCGCATAAGGTCGGCCGAAGCTGCAATAGAGAAAGCCCGAATAATAGGCCACGTTCTGCATCGAGGTCAGCACCGCCACGTCGGCGCCGGTGGCGTCCATCGCGCTGCGAAGCCCCATCAGGCGGGTGTCGTATTCGTCGGGCGCGAAGGGCAGCGCGGCCTTCTCGCAATTCGCGAAACGGTAGAAGTCGGGTCGGGTCATGGGAGCTCCCTGACAGGCCATCCCTGCGCGCGGGCCGGGACATCGGATGTTCCCGGCGTACAGGAGGACAGGCGGAAACCGCCGGGCATCGGGGGCATCAGCCCCCCGCGCACGACGCCATCGGCACGGTGCCCGGGGCCGAGCATAGCCGGTGCGCGCCGTCTGGCAAGCATCAGATCGCGTCCGGACGCGGCGGCGATTGCACTGGCGCCAGGCCTGCCCCTTGGCCTAGATTCGGGCGCATGCTGCGTTACGCCCTGACCCGCCTCCTGTCGCTGTCGCTGAGCCTGATCGCAGCCAGCGTTGCGATCTTTGCGGCGATCGAGGTGATCCCGGGCGACCCCGCCGCCTATATGCTGGGGCTGAACGCGGCGCCCGAGACGGTGGCGGTGCTGCGCGACGAGCTGGGGCTGTCGGGCTCGGTCTGGGCGCGATACCTCGACTGGATCTCGGGGCTCGCGACCGGCGATTTCGGGATCTCCTACACCTATCGCGTGCCGGTGGCCGAACTGGTGGCGCAGCGCCTGGCCGTCTCGCTGCCGCTTGCCGCCTATGCGCTGGCGCTGTCGACGGCCATCGCGCTGCCGGTGGGGCTCTGGGCCGCGGCGCGGCGCGGGCGGGGGGCCGATCTTGGCATCATGGCGGCGACGCAACTGGGCATCGCAGTGCCGAATTTCTGGTTCGCGATGCTGCTGGTGCTGGTCTTCGCGGTCAAGCTGCGCTGGGTCTCGGCGGGGGGCTTTCCGGGCTGGGAGGCGGGGCTTGGCCCCGGGCTGAAGGCGCTGACCCTTCCGGCCGTGGCGCTGGCGTTGCCGCAGGCCGCGATCCTCGCGCGGGTGATGCGCTCGGCGCTGATCGAGACCTTGGGGCAGGACTATATCCGCAGCGCCCGCGCCAAGGGGCTGAGCCGGGCACAGGCGCTGCGCCGCCATGCCTTTCGCAACGCGCTGATCCCGGTCCTGACCATCCTCGGGCTGCAATTCTCCTTTCTGCTGGCGGGAGCCATCATCATCGAGAACGTGTTCTTCCTGCCCGGTCTCGGGCGGCTGATCTTCCAGGCCATCACCCAGCGCGACCTGATCGTGGTCGAAAGCGTGGTGATGCTGCTGGTCTTCGCGGTGATCCTCGTCACCTTCCTTGTCGATCTGGCCTATGCTGCGGTCGACCCGCGGCTGAAGCGCCGATGAGCGCGCGACCGAACCTGATCGCGGGCGGCGTGATCAGCGGCGCCGTGCTGACGCTGGCGGCGCTGTCGCTGGTCTGGGTGCCCCATGACGTGACCGCGCTGAACATCGCCGAGCGGCTGCGCCCGCCGGGCGGCCCCTATCTGCTGGGCACCGACCAGCTGGGGCGCGACATGCTGGCGATGCTGATGGTGGGCGCGCGCAGCTCGATCGCGGTGGCGCTGGTCGCGGTCGGCATCGGCATGGGCGCGGGCGTGCCGCTGGGGCTGATGGCGGCAGCAACCCGCGGCGGTTGGCTCGACGAGATCGTCATGCGCATGAACGACCTGATCTTCGCCTTCCCGGCGCTGGTGATCGCGATCCTGATCACCGCCATTCTCGGCCCCTCGGCGCTGAACGCGATCCTGGCCATCGGCATCTTCAACATCCCGGTCTTCGCCCGGGTCACGCGCGGCGCCGCACTCGGCCTCTGGACGCTCGATTATATCCGCGCGGCCGAGCTGGCGGGCAAGGGCCGGGCCCGCATCAGCACCGAACATGTCCTGCCCAATATCGCCAATCTGCTGATCGTGCAGGCGACGATCCAGTTCAGCCTCGGCATCCTCGCCGAGGCGGGGCTGTCCTATGTCGGGCTCGGGGCGCAGCCGCCGACGCCCAGCTGGGGCCGGATGCTGGCCGAAGCGCAGACCATGATCTACACCGCGCCCCGGCTGGCGATCCTGCCGGGGCTGGCCATCGTGCTGACCGTGCTGGGGCTGAACCTTCTGGGCGACGGGCTGCGCGACGCGCTCGACCCGCGCCTCAGGAGAGCCGCCCGGTGATCCTGCTGCGCGATCTCGGGCTGAGCCTGAACGGCCGTCCGGTGCTGAACGGCGTCTCGCTCGAAATCGGGCGGGGCGAGATCCTGGGGCTTGCGGGCGAAAGCGGGTCGGGCAAGTCGATGACCGCGCTGGCGATCATGGGCCTTCTGCCCGAGGGCGCCGAACTTCGCGGCCATCTGCGGCTGAACGGGCTGGATCTTCTGTCGCTGTCGGACCGGCAGATGTGCCGGGTCCGCGGCCGCGATCTGGGCATGATCTTCCAGGAGCCGATGACCGCGCTGAACCCGGTGCAGAGGATCGGCGATCAGGTGGCCGAGACGCTGATCGTGCATGGCGAGGCGACCCGGGCCGAGGCGCGCCGCGCCGCCGCGCGGCTGCTGAACCGGGTCGGCCTGCCCCCCGACCGGTTTCCTCCCACGCGCTATCCGCACGAGCTGTCTGGCGGGCAGCGCCAGAGGGTCTGCATCGCCATGGCCATCGCGCTGCGCCCGCAGCTGCTGATCGCGGACGAGCCGACCACCGCGCTCGACGTCACCACGCAGGCGCGGATCCTCGATCTGCTGAAGGGGCTGGTGGCCGAAACGGGCATGGGGCTCTTGCTGATCACCCACGATCTGGCGGTGATCTCGGGGGTTGCCGACCGGCTGGCGGTGATGCGGCGCGGCGAGATCGTCGAGGAGGGCCCGGCCGCATCCGTGCTGGCGGATCGAAAGCACCCCTATACCCGCGCGCTGGTGGCCGCTTCTGCGCACCGGCCGACGACGCCCCCGCCCCCGCCCCCGCCCGGCCCGCCGCTGCTGGAGGTGCGCGAGGCGCGGCGCAGCTATCCGGCGGTCCATTCCGGCCTGTTCCGGCGGCTGCCGCCCCATCGCGCGGTCGACGGGGTCAGCTTCGGGATCGCGCGCGGTGAAAGTTTGGGCCTTGTAGGCGAATCCGGGTGCGGCAAATCGACCTTGGCGCGTGCCGTGCTGGGGCTCGATCCGCTGCAGGGCGGCGAGATCCGGCTGGACGGAGAGGTCGTGCGGGCCGGTGCGGCGATGCCCGCCCGGCTGCGCCGCAAGATGAACGCGGTCTTTCAGGACCCTTTTGGCAGCTTCAATCCGCGCCACCGCGTGGCCCGGCTGATCGCCGAGCCGTTTCATCTGGGCGGGCGCCCGAGCGATGCCGACGAGCGCATCGACGCGGCGCTCGAGGCTGTGGGGCTTGATCCGAAGCACCGCGACCGCTTCATCCACGAATTCTCGGGCGGCCAGCGCCAGCGCATCGCCATCGCGCGCGCGCTGATCGCGCGGCCCGACCTGATCGTGCTTGACGAGGCGGTTTCGGCGCTTGACGTTCGCGTCAGGGCGCAGATTCTCGATCTGCTGGCCGATCTGCGCGCAAGGTTCGGTCTGTCCTATCTTTTCATCAGTCACGACCTGTCCGTGGTCAGGTCGAGCACCGAACGAGTGCTTGTGATGCAGGCGGGCCGGATCGTAGAGGAAGGGGCGACAGAAAAGGTGCTGCACAACCCTGCGCATGCTTATACCAAGGCGTTGTTGTCGGCCGCCCCGAAGCTGAAGGAACCGGAATAGGACGTATGCGCGAGCTTTGGTTCGAAACCGACCGCTGCTTTATCGGCGGGGTCTGGCAGCCGCCTGCCAGCCGCGATTTTCTTGCGGTCGAGAATCCCTCGACCGGCGCGCCGATCGGGTCGATCGCGCGCGGCAAGGTTGCCGATATCGACGCGGCCGTCACCGCCGCGGACGAGGCCCGGCAGGGGTCCTGGGGCCGGATGACCGCGACCGAGCGCGGCCGGGTTCTGACCCGAATCGGCCAGTTCGTGCGCGGCCGCGCCGAAACGCTGGCGCGGATCGAGGCCACCGATGTCGGCAAGCCGCTGACCCAGGCGCGGTCGGATGCGATGACGCTGGCGCGCTATCTGGAATTCTACGGCGGTGCCGCCGACAAGGTGATGGGCCACAGCCTGCCCTACATGGACGGCTATACCGTCTACACCCTGCGCGAGCCGCATGGGGTGACGGGCCATATCATTCCCTGGAACTACCCGATGCAGATCATCGGACGCTCGGTCGGGGCGGCGCTGGCGATGGGCAATGCCTGCGTGCTGAAGCCCGCCGAGGAAGCCTGCCTGACCGCGCTGGCCTTTGCCAAGCTGGCCGAAGAGGCGGGCCTGCCCGATGGCGCGCTGAACGTGGTGCCGGGGCTTGGCGACGAGGCCGGCGCGGCGCTCGCCTCGCATCCCGGGGTCGATCATATCTCGTTCACCGGCTCGCTGTCGGTCGGACGCAAGGTGCAGGCCGAGGCGGCGCGGCATGTGGCGCCGGTGACGCTGGAACTGGGCGGCAAGTCGCCCCAGATCGTCTTTGCCGATGCCGATCTCGACGCGGCGCTGCCGTTCCTGGTCAATGGCGGGCTGCAGAACGCGGGGCAGACCTGTTCGGCCTCGTCGCGCATCCTGGTCGAGCGGCGGCTTTATGACGAGCTGGTCGAGCGCATGGCGGGCGCCTATCGCGCGCTCTGGGTGGGGCCTGCGCTGGAGGATCTCAATCTCGGGCCGCTGATCTCGAGCCGGCAGAAAGAGATCGTCCTGGATTATCTCGGCAAGGGACAGGATCTGGAAACCGCGGCCGAGGGCCGGATCATCGGCAATGCGCCCGCGGGCGGATATTACGTGGCGCCGCGGCTGCTGACGCGGGTGCCGCCCGGGCACCGGCTGGCACAGGAGGAAATCTTTGGCCCGGTGCAGGTGGTGATCCCCTTCGCCGACGAGGAGGAGGCGGTGTCGATCGCCAATGGCACCGGCTACGGGCTGGTGGCCGCAGTCTGGACCCGCGACGGCGCCCGGCAGATGCGGATGGCCAGGAAGCTGCGCGCGGGCCAGGTCTATCTGAACAATTACGGCGCGGGCGGCGGGGTCGAGCTGCCCTTCGGCGGCGTGGGCCTTTCGGGCCATGGCCGCGAGAAGGGGTTCGAGGCGCTTTACGGCTTTTCGGTGCTGAAGACGGTCGCGGCACGCCACGGCTGAGCCGACCGCAGGTCAGCCTTCCGTCCGGCGCTGTGCCATGGGTATTTTTGCCAAGAAGAAGACGGGAGTGGGCGCGATGCGGCCGGGGCAGCGGAACCTTGTGACCGATGTGGCGGGGCTGAGGGTCGGCCAGGCCGGGGATGCGCGGGTGAAGACCGGCGTGACGGTTCTGCTGGGCGAGGCGCCTTTCGTGGCCGGGGTGCATGTGATGGGCGGGGCGCCCGGCACCCGCGAGACCGATCTGCTGGCGCCCGACCGGCTGGTGCAGGAGGTCGATGCGCTGGTGCTGTCGGGCGGGTCGGCCTTCGGGCTCGATGCCGCGGCGGGGGTGGTCGAGGGGCTGCGCGCCATGGGGCGCGGCTTCGAGGTCGCGGGGCAGCGGGTGCCCATCGTGCCGGGCGCGATCCTGTTCGATCTGGCGAATGGCGGCGACAAGGGCTGGGACGAGGCGCCCTATCGCGCGCTTGGCCGGGCGGCGCTGGAGGCGGCAAGCGAAGAGATCGAGCTGGGCAGCGCGGGTGCGGGGCTTGGCGCCACCACGGCGGATCTGAAAGGCGGGCTCGGCTCGGCCTCGCTGGTGCTGGAGAGCGGCATTACCGTCGGCGCGCTGGTCGCGATCAATGCGCTGGGGTCTGCGGTCATGGGCGGCGGGCCGGAATTCTGGGCCGCGCCCTTCGAGATCGGGGACGAGTTCGGCGGGCGCGGTATGGGGCGGCACGATCCTCTGGCCGAGCCACGCCCCGAGGCCAGGCTTGGCCAGTCGACGACCATCGCCATCGTCGCGACCGATGCGGCACTGACCCAGGCGCAGGCGACGCGGATGGCGGTCGCCGCCCATGACGGCATGGCCCGCGCGCTGGTGCCAAGCCATACGCCCTTCGACGGCGATCTGGTCTTTGCCGCAGCCACCGGGGCGAAGCCGCTGCCCGAGGGCGGGTACGAGGCGCTGCGGCTCGGTCATGCCGCCGCCGTCTGCCTGGCGCGGGCCATCGCGCGCGGGGTCTATCTGGCGCGCCCCGCCCCGGGCGACACAAGGCCTTGCTGGCAGGAGCGGTTCGGCCAGGCCTGACCAATTCTAGAGCCCGTCGAGCAGCGCCCCGGTCAGCGGGCTGTCGGGCCGGGTCAGCCCCTCGATCAGGTCGAAATGGTGGCGCCCCTCGTCGACGGTCAGCGCCGCCCCCGTCCAGGCCTCGGCCAGCCAGCGCGCCTGATCGAGAAAGACCGGGCGTTCGTCGCCGCCGACCCAGACATGGACCGGCACGCCCGGTCGGGGTGTCATCAGCACCGGGCTTTCGGCGGCGGCGGACCCGGCATCGAGGTGAAGCGGGCCAGCCATCTGCGTCTTCAGAAGCGGCCGCAGGTCCGAGACCGGCGAGATCGGCACGACCCGGGCGATCCGGTCCGCGGCCGCCCCCGGTGCGGCATCGGCGCAAAGCATCCGCGCCACCAGATGCCCGCCCGCCGAATGGCCGGCCAGCACCAGCGGCCCGCCGGGGACGCGGCTGGCGATGGCCTCGACCGCCGCGCGGATATCGGCGGTGATGCTTGAGATCGCGACCTCGGGAGCCAGCCGGTAGGAGGGCATCGCCACCGCCCAGCCCCGCGCCACCGCGCCTGCCGCCAGATGCGACCACATCGAGCGGTCGAACTTCATCCAGTAGCCGCCATGGACAAACACCACGAGCCCGCTAGATTCTGCCTCGGGCAGGAACAGATCGAAGCTCTGCCGCGGATGGGGTCCGTAACTCTGCCCCGTCTGGCCCCGTGCCGTGGCCCGGAATGCCGCGGCCTCGGCGGCCCAGCGCGGCGGATAGGCTTCGGCAGAGGGGATATGAGGGGCGTTGGCATAGGCGTCGTCCCAGTCGATGGCTTCGTGTTGCATCCCCGTTCCCCCTGCCCCCATGCTGCACAGACGATATCCAAGGGAGAATGACCGATGCTTGCACGCGACCTCAAGAGCCTTCTCAAGGACCCGGGTCTGCTGGCGACCGATGCCTTTCTGGCCGGGGACTGGGTCGGAGCCGATGACGGCGCGACCTTCGCCGTGACGAACCCGGCCAATGGCGAGACCATCTGCCAGGTGCCCGACATGGGCCGCGTCGAAGCCGCCCGCGCCATCGAGGCCGCCGCCGCGGCCCAGAAGGACTGGGCCGCGAAAACCGCGAAAGAGCGCGCCGGCGTGTTGCGCAAGTGGTACGATCTGATGATGGCCGCGCAGGAAGATCTGGCGATGATCCTGACCGCCGAAATGGGCAAGCCGCTGGCCGAGTCCCGGGGCGAGATCGCCTATGGCGCGGGCTTCGTCGAATGGTTCGCCGAGGAGGCCAAGCGGATCTATGGCGAAACCATTCCCGGCCACCAGCCCGACAAGCGCCTGACCGTGTTCCGCCAGCCGGTGGGGGTGGTCGCCGCCATCACGCCCTGGAACTTCCCCAATGCGATGATCACCCGGAAGGCCGCGCCCGCGCTGGCCGCGGGCTGCGCGATCCTGATCAAGCCCGCCGCCGAAACCCCGCTTTCGGCGCTGGCCATGGCGGTGCTGGCCGAACGGGCGGGCCTGCCCAAGGGGCTCATGTCGGTGATCACCTCGTCGAAATCCTCGGATATCGGCAAGGAGTTCAGCGAGAACCCGGTGGTGCGCAAGATCACCTTCACCGGGTCGACCGAGGTCGGGCGCATCCTGCTGCGCCAGGCCGCCGACCAGGTCAAGAAATGCTCGATGGAACTGGGCGGCAACGCGCCCTTCATCGTGTTCGACGACGCCGATCTGGATGCGGCCGTGAAGGGCGCCATCGCCTGCAAGTTCCGCAACAATGGCCAGACCTGCGTCTGCGCCAACCGGATCTACGTGCAGTCGGGCGTCTACGATGCCTTCGCCGCCAAGCTGGCCGAGGCGGTCGGCAAGCTCAAGGTCGGCGACGGCATGGATGACGGCACCGATCTCGGCCCGCTGATCTCGGACGCCGCGCGCGAGAAGGTCGAGACCCATCTGGCCGATGCCACCGCCAAGGGCGCCAAGGTGATCCTGGGCGGCAAGCCGCATCAGCGCGGCGGCACCTTCTTCGAGCCCACCATCGTCACCGGCGCCACGCAGGAGATGCAGTTCGCCACAGACGAGACCTTCGGCCCGCTGGCGCCGCTGTTCCGGTTCGAGACCGAGGACGACGTCATCGCCATGGCGAACGACACGATCTTCGGTCTGGCCTCGTATTTCTTCGCGCGCGACCTGAGCCGGGTCTACAAGGTGGCCGAGGCGCTGGAATACGGCATCGTCGGCGTCAATACCGGGCTGATCTCGACCGAGGTCGCGCCCTTCGGGGGCGTCAAGCAGTCGGGGCTGGGCCGCGAGGGCAGCCGCCACGGGATCGAGGATTACCTCGAGATGAAATACATCTGCATGTCGGTCTGAGACCGGCGCCGACAGGGCGACAGAGCGCCGCAAGCGGGCGGGTCCGACCGGCCCGCTTGCGGTCATTTCCGCCTTGACCCCGAAGGGTTAAAGGGCCGAACATCGCCCCCATACGGGGCAGCGGCCCGACGCCATTGGCGGCCGCACCCGACCTCCGGGGCAGGCCCTTCGCGCCTATCCCGGACCCGGGCGCAGGACTTCCGTGACGCGGCGGCGCGACCCGTCCGAAGCCACCGATGGGAGGATTTCATCACATGCGCTGCTTCACCATCCTGGGCCCCTCGCAGTCGGGCAAGTCGACGCTGCTGAAGGCCCTGGGCGAGCTTGAGGGCCGTCCGGTCACGGCCGCCTTCACCGACGCCCTGACCGTCAGCCAGTTCTCCTATCTGGGCGAATCCTGGGCCGGGTTCGACATCGCGGGCGGGCCCGACTTCCTCGGTCATGCGGGCGAGGCGCTGGCCGCTTCGGATGCCGCCATCCTGTGCGTGCCACCCGACCCCGAGGCGGCGGTGCTGGCCGCGCCCTATCTGCGGCTGGTCGAACAGTCGGACGTGCCCTGCTTTGTCTTCATCAACAAGATGGACCAGGACGAGGCCCGCATCCGCGACATCGTCGGTGCGCTGCAGGCCTATGCCAACCACCACATCGTCCTGCGCCAGGTGCCGATGCGTGACGCCGAGGGCCATGTGGTGGGCTCGGTCGATCTGGTCTCGGAACGCGCCTTCCAGTACCGCGAGGGTCAACCCTCGAAGCTGATCGAGATCCCGTCCGACATCCAGGACCGCGAACAGGAGGCCCGCGCCGAACTGCTGGAACATCTGGCAGATTTCGACGACAGCCTGATGGAACAGCTGATCGACGACCGCGAGCCCGCCTCGGGCGAGGTCTACACCATCCTCGCCGACGCGCATCGCGACGGTGCGATCATCGCCGCCTATCTGGGCGCCGCCAGCCATGGCAACGGGCTGACCCGGCTGATGAAGGCGCTGCGCCACGAGGCCCCCGACCGCGAGGCCATCCGGCTCCGGCTCGGGGTCGAGGCGCCGCTGGCCGTGGGTGTCGCCTCCGACACCCGCAAGCATGTCGGCAAGTCGACCCTGATCCGGGCGCTCGGCACCCCGATCCGGCATGGCGAACCGCTGGCCGGCGGGTCGATCGGCACCCTGACCGGCATCGACGGCAAGCCGGTCGCCGAACCGCTCGAGCCCGGCACGCTGGCCGTTGCGGTCAAGTCCGACCATCTCGATCCGGGCATGGCCTATACCGCCGAGCGCAGCCAACCGCTGCCGCGCTGGACCCGGGGTCGGCCGCCGACCTATCCGCGCCTGCTCTTGCCCGCGAACGAACGCGACGATGCCCGGCTTTCCGCGGCACTCGGGCGAATGGCGGCTTCGGATCCCGGGATGCAGACCACCCAGGACGGCGAGACCGGCCATGCGGTGGTGCATCTGCAAGGCCCGATCCACCTGCGCCGCGTGCTGGCCAAACTGGCCGAGGAGTTCGGCATCGACGCGGTCGACCAGCCGGTTTCGGGGATCTACCGCGAAACCATCACCCGCCCCATCGAGACCCACTACCGCCACCGCAAGCAGTCGGGCGGTGCCGGGCAGTTCGCCGACGTGGTGCTGACCGTCCGGCCGCAGGGCCGGGGCGCGGGCTTTGCCTTCGACGAGACGATCAAGGGCGGCACCGTGCCCCGCAACTACATTCCCGCAGTCGAGGCCGGGGCGCGCGAGGCGATGGAACGCGGGCCGCTCGGCTTTCCGGTTGTCGATGTCGCGGTGACGCTGCTCGACGGCAAGACCCATGCGGTCGACAGCTCGGACTACGCCTTCCGCACAGCGGCCAAGGCAGGGGTACGCGAGGCGCTCGACCAAGCGGGTTCGGTGGTGCTGCAACCGATCGAGCGGGTCGAGATCCATGTTCCGACGATCCATTCGGGCTCGCTGGTGGCGCTTGTCAGCAGCCTCAAGGGCCAGGTGCTGGGCTTCGAGGCGCATCGCCGGGCGCGCGGCTGGGACGTGTTCCAGGCGCTGATCCCGGCCGCCGCCAAGGAGGAACTCTTCCAGGCGCTGGGCGGGCTCAGCCACGGCACCGCCTGGTTCGAAAGCCATTTCGACCATTACGAGGAACTGCACGGCAAGGATGCCGACCGCATCCGCGAGGCCCGGGCCGCCGAACTGGCCTGACGCGATCCCGTCAGCAACCGGCCCCGGGGGCCCGGGAGGCTAAGGCCTCCCGGGCCCCCGGTCGCCTTGCGCAGCAAGGCGAAACACCTCTTCTTCCGGCGTCCCCACAATGACCGCCCAATGCAAATGGCGCGCGGGAGGTCCCGCGCGCCGCATCGGCTGACAAACTGGCAGTGTCGATCAGACCGCCGCGCCCTCGGGCTGCTCGGCTTCCGCGCGCGCCTCGATGCGTTGCGCGCCGCCGCTCGCAATCTCGATCCGGCGCGGCTTCAGCGATTCCGGCACTTCGCGCACCAGATCCACATGCAGCATGCCGTCGGCATGGGTGGCGCCGGTGACGCGCACATGATCGGCCAGCGCAAAGCGGCGTTCGAAGGCGCGGGTCGCGATGCCGCGATGCAGGAAGCTGCGTTCGGTGTCCTCGGGCGCCTTGCGGGCCGCGATCACCAGCGCGCCGTCCTTGACCTCGACCGACAGTTCATCGGCGGCAAAGCCCGCCACGGCGACCGAAATCCGGTAGCCCTGATCCGAGGTCTTCTCGATGTTATAGGGCGGGTAGGTCGGTTGGGCCATGTCGCTGGCCATCACCCGGTCCATCAGATCCGCCACCCGGTCGAAGCCGACGGTGGCACGGTAAAGCGGGGCAAAATCGTAGTGACGCATGGTATCATCCTCCATTGAGCGATGTCGTCTCTGTGGGGACCCTCCCAACGCGGGACGGGCCGGTCTTGCGGACCCCGAAGGCGCCCGCAAGCCATAAGCTGGGAGTGGAGAAAACCGGTTTCAAGACCCCGCGCACCGCTCTACCGGCAGATCTTCGGCGTCGGCTTGGCCGCCGTCTCTCCGGGCTCAGGGCCGCAGGAACTTGGCCCCCGCGCTGCGCGCCGTTCCCGCACCGAAACGGCGCATCGGCGAAAGCGGGACCTCGGGCACGAGGGGCGCCACGGTCTCTGTCCCGCCCGCCGCCAGCCGCGCGCGCAAGATCTCGAGCCCGTCCTCGACCGTGCTGCCCAGCGCCACCTTCCGGGCATCCATCTCGGCCTTGGCCGAAACCACAGACACGATCCGGGGCACCCCGTTCTCGACCCGGAAGACCGGCGCGCCCGAAGCCCCGAAATCGACCTCGCAGGACAGCATCAGCACCCCGTCGATCCCGGCCAGGACATGGCAGACCTCCTGCAGCGAGGGCACCTCGGACCGCTCGAGCGCATAGGACACCACACCCACCGCATCGCCCTGCCCGGGCCGTGGCGCCACCCCGAAGGGCACGAGCCCCGGCAGCCGGATCGCCCGGTCAAGCTGCAGCAGCGCCAGATCGTGCCGCACCCGGCCGACCGAGGCCTCGGCGCCAGGGGCATAGTCGGGATGCACCGCGCCGCGCCGGATGCCGCGATAGGCCTCGGCCCGCCCGTTGCGCCAGCCCGCGCGAAACTCCATCCGCTCCAGCGGCAGCCGCCCGCCGGTCTCCTTGTCGAACAGGCAATGCGCGGCGGTCAGCACCAGATCGGCGGCGATCAGCGCGCCGGTGCAGAAGCCCCCGCCGCCCAGTTCCAGCCGCCCGACCCCTTCCCAGCCCCGCGACTCGTCGCCGGTGACCAGCGCGTGCAACGGCCGGTCGGCCGCGGCGCCCCATCCCGGCAAGGGCAAGGCCAGCGCCCCCAGCCCCATCGCCAGAACCCCCGCCCGCCCCAAAGGCGCGCGGACTCCGGCCCTACGGCGGGGCCGATCCGCATGACGCAGGCGAAGGAAACGGTGCAGGCACATGGGCCCGCGCTAGCACTCGCTCGCGGCAATATTGCGGCATCATGCGCGAGCCACAGGGACGCGGGCGCGTCTCCCGGTCAGTCCCGGCCCGACAGCGCCCGTGGCCGCGGCCCACCCGTCGCCCAGTCGACCAGCTCGACCGTATGCAGGACCGGCACCCCGGTGCCCGACCCGATCTGCGCGATACAGCCGATATTGCCCGCGGCGATGGCGTCGGGCGCTTTGGCCTCCAGCGTCCGCACCTTCCGGGCCTTCAGCTGCCCGGCAATCTCGGGCTGCAGCAGGTTATAGGTCCCGGCCGAGCCGCAGCACAGATGCGCGTCGACCGGCTCGACCACCTCGAACCCGGCGCGGCGCAGCACCGCCTTGGGCGCGTCCTTCACCTTCTGCCCGTGCTGCAACGAACAGGCCGCGTGATAGGCCACCCGCAGCCCGCCCCGGCCCGGCGGCAGATCCAGCCGTTCCAGCAGTTCCGTGATATCGACGGCCCGCGCCGCCACTTCCGCCGCCGCCTCGGCCAGCGGATCGCCCCGGAACATGTGGCCGTAATCCTTCACCGTGGTGCCGCAACCGCTGGTGTTGACGACGATGGCATCGAGCCCCTCGCCCGCGATCTCGGCCGACCAGGCCCGGATCGCCTGCGCGGCCTGGGCATGGGCGTCGGCCGTCCGGCCCATGTGATGGGTCAGCGCCCCGCAACAGCCCATGCCCTTCGCCACAACCACCTCGACCCCGTGCCGGGTCAGCACCCGGATCGTCGCGTCGTTGATATCGGGGTCGAGCGCCTTCTGCGCGCAACCGGTCAACAACGCCACCCGCATCCGCCGCGTGCCCTTGGCGGCAAAGACCTGCGGCCGGTCGCTCTCTCCCGGTGCGGGCAGACGGGCGGGCGCCATCGCCAGCATGGCCCTCAGCCGCGGATCGGGTATCAGCCGCGCAAACGGCCGGCCCAGCCGCGCCAGCCGCAGCGCCGCGCGGAACCGCCCGGGAAAGGGCAGTGTCTTCGCCACCAGCCAGCGCAGCGCCCGGTCGCGCCAGGGGCGCCGGTAGGTCGCCTCGATATGGGCGCGGGCATGATCCACGAGATGCATGTAATGCACGCCCGAGGGGCAGGTCGTCATGCAGGCCAAGCAGGACAGGCAGCGGTCCACATGGCGCACGGTGCGCGCATCGGCGGGCCGGCCGCTTTCCAGCATGTCCTTGATCAGGTAGATCCGCCCGCGCGGGCTGTCGAGTTCGTCGCCAAGCACCTGATAGGTCGGGCAGGTTGCGGTGCAGAACCCGCAATGTACGCAGGCCCGAAGGATCTCGTTGGCGCGCGCGATCCCGGGATCCTGCAACTGCTCTTCGGTGAAATTCGTCTGCATCGGCTCAGCCCATCGCGCCGGGATTGAAAAGACCCCTGGGGTCGAACTCGGCCCGAAGCCGCGCGGCCAGCGCCGCCAGCGGCGCCGGTTCCGGGCTTGCCAGAGGTCCCGCCCCCCGCACCCGTACCGCATGCCCGGCAAGCCCCGCCAGGGCCGGGCGGATGTCATGGCCTTCCGGCACAAGCACCCAGACAAGCCCCCCGCCCCAGTCGTAGATCGCCGCCTCGGCCGCAACCGCCTCGGCGGCGCGCGGCCCGTCCGAGGGCTGGACCGAGATCCGCCAGACGTCGCCCGGCCGGTCGGCGAAATCCTCGACGTCGCGCAGCCTTCGAATCATCGCCGCCACCTCCTCCGGCGCCTCGACGACCCGCGCCGGACCGAACCGGTCCAGCAGCGCCCCAAGCCGCCCGGCGCGATAGGCAACCGACGCCGCAAACCCCTCAAGCCGCAGCCAGGTCTCGCCCGCCTCGGGCAGATGCGCCGCCGCCGACACCTCGAAGGGCGAGCCCAGCGCCGCCGACATCGCCGCGACCGCCGCCTGCGGATCCAGCCCCTCCAGAACCAGCACCGCCGCCGCCTCGGGCACCGGCAGCACCTTCACCGCCAGTTCGGTCAGCACGCCCAGCGTGCCCCGGCTGCCCGCCATCAGCTTGACCAGATCGTAGCCGGTGACGTTCTTCATCACCCGCCCGCCATTGCGGATGACCCGACCGCGCCCGTCGACGAAACGGACCCCCAGCATCGCATCCCGGCAGGCACCCGCCTGCACCCGGCGCGGCCCCGACACATTCGCCGCCGCCACCCCGCCGATCGTCGGCACGCCGTCGCGGCCCAGAAGCCGCCGGTGATCCATCGGCTCGAAAGCCAGCCGCTGCCCCTCGCCCGCCAGCACCGCCTCAACCTCGGCCAGGGGCGTCCCCGCCCTGACGACCAGGGTCAGGGCCCCGGGCTCGTACAGCACCACGCCCGAAAGCCCCGCGACACTCAACGCGTCGCCCTCGGCACCGACCATACCGCGCGTGCCCCCGCCCTCGATCCGCAGCGGCCCTTCCGCCCCGGCCACGATCCCAGCCAGTTCGGCCTCTGTCTCAGGTCTCATCATTCTTCTTGGTCCAAATACCCTCGGGGGGTGAATTGTCCGGCAGGACAAGAGGGGGGCAGACAGCCCCCCTTCACCCCGCGCGCCGCCCCGCGCTAGCCTCCAGCGGGAACACCTTCGCGGGGTTCAGCAGCCAGTCCGGATCGAACACGTCCTTCACCCGCATCTGCGCGTCCAGATCCTCGGGCCGGTACTGCACCCCCATCAGATCGCGTTTCTCGACGCCGACGCCATGTTCACCGGTCAGACAGCCGCCCGCCTTGACGCACAGCTTCAGGATCTCTGCCCCTAGTGCCTCGCAGCGCTCCAGATCGCCCGGCGCATTGGCATCAAACAGGATCAGCGGATGCATGTTGCCGTCGCCCGCGTGAAAGACATTCGCGACCCTCAGCCCCATCTCGGCCGACAGCTCGCCGATCCTGCGCAGCACCTCGGGCAGGGCCGAAACCGGGATGGTCCCGTCAAGACACATGTAATCGCCCAGCTGCCCCATCGCCCCGAAGGCCGATTTCCGCCCCAGCCAGATCCGCGCGCTTTCCTCGGCCGACCCGCTTTCGCGCAGCGCCACCGGGCGATGGCCTTCGGCGATCCGCTTGATCAGGGCCAGCTGTTCGTCGATCTCGGCCGGGCAGCCCTCGACCTCGACGATCAGAAGCGCCTCGCAATCGGGATAGCCCGCGCCCGCGAAAGCCTCGGTCGCGGCGATGCAGGGCCGGTCCATGAACTCGATCGCCACCGGCAACACGCCCGCGCGGATGATGTCGGCGACACAGGCGCCAGCCACCTCCGACGAGTCGAACCCCATCAGCACCGGGCGCGCCCCTTCGGGCTTGGGCAGGATGCGCAACGTCGCCTCGGTCACCACGCCAAGCTGGCCTTCGGACCCGCAGATCACCCCCAGCCAGTCATAGCCTGCGGCGTCGAGATGCGCGCCGCCGATCTCGACCACGGTGCCGTCCATCATGACCAGGGTCACGCCCAGCAGGTTGTTGGTCGTCACCCCGTATTTCAGGCAATGCGCGCCGCCCGAGTTCATGCCGATATTGCCCGCGATGGCACAGGCCAGCTGCGAGGACGGGTCGGGCGCGTAAAACCAGCCATCGCCCTCGACCGCGCCGGTGACCGACAGGTTCGTGCGCCCCGCCTGCACCCGGATGAACCGGTTCGGATAATCGACCTCCAGCACCTCGTTCAGCCGCGCCACACCGAGGATCACGCTGTCGGCCGTCGGCAGCGCGCCGCCCGCCAGCGACGTCCCCGACCCGCGCGGCACCACCGGCACGCGCTCTTCGTGGCAGATCTTCAGGACTGCCGCGACCTCGGCCGTCGAGGCGGGCAGCACGGCGGCCAGAGGCGGGCAGCGATAGGCCGTCAGGGCGTCGCATTCATAGGCGCGGGTCGCGGTCGGGTCGTGGATCACGGCGTCTTCGGGCAGCACCGCCATCAGGCGGCGCAGCACATGATCCTTCTTCGCCATCACCCGGGCATCCGGGGCGGGCATCTGCATGTCGGGCTCTCCTCCCTCGAACCGGTCAAAAAATATGACCGGTTTCGCGGCTTGGCAAGGACCTTTCCCCCGGCTGACGCCTAGCGCCGCCCCTCGCGCAGCCAGGCTCCGACGCTCAGCAGCGCGGCCAGAAGCAGGAAGACCCAGGCGGGCGCCAGCGGCGTGATGGTGACATCGCTGGTCAGATAGGCCCCGCGCGGGGTGATCCCGAGCCAGCCCCGGCCATGGGCGCGGCGGCCCTCGCGCACCGTGCGCAGATCGGGCATGCCCGCATGAAGCGGCAGGATGCCGCCGCGCGTGGCCGCGACCGGGGCGTCCAGCCGGGCCCCGCTGGCGATGGTCTCTTCGAACTCGCGGGGCGCGGCCGGGCCAAGCGCGATCACCGTCTCAAGCGTGCCGTCGGTCAGCCGGTAAAGCCCCATCTCGGGCCCTTCATAGGTCGCGGTAAAGCGGCCCGGCGCGGTCTCGGTCAGATCGAGCCGGTCGGTGCCGCCATCGGGGCGCGCGATCTCGACGCTTCGCGGGTCCTCGGACAGCGACCGGCGGGTGATGGTCATCACCTGCCCCTCGGCCGTGGCGCTCAGCGCCTCTTCCTCCAGTTCGGGCTCCTTCATCATCCAGTGCGCGAGCCGCCGCAGCAGTTCAAGCTGCGGGCCGCCGCCCTCGAAGCCCCGGGTCCAGAGCCAGGCATGGTCCGACGCCAGCAGCGCCACCCGCCCCTCGCCGACACGATCCAGCACCAGCAGCGGGCGGTTGTCGATCCCGCTCATCACCACCTCGCCCCGCTTCGGCACCAGGTCGACCAGCCGGAACCAGCGGCCCCAGGCGCCGCCCGCCTCGGCCTTGAGCCCCTCGGTCACCGGATGGCGCTGGCCGAGATCGGTGATCTCGGGGCGGTAGCCCTGCTCGATCACCCGCGCGCTGGGCTCGGCGGGCAGGATGTCGGCCAGCGGCGAGCGGTAGATCGACTCGGCCCCGGCGAAATCGGGCCCGGCCGCGATCAGCAGCGCGCCGCCTTTCTCGACATAATTCCGCACATTGTCGAAATAGACCGCCGGAAGGATGCCGCGCCGCTTGTAGCGGTCGAAAATGATCAGGTCGAATTCGTCGATCTTGTCGAGGAACAGCTCGCGCGTCGGGAAGGCGATCAGCGACAGTTCGGACACCGGCACCCCGTCATGCTTGTCCGGCGGCCGCAGGATGGTGAAATGCACCAGATCGACGGAACTGTCGGATTTCAGCAGGTTGCGCCAGGTCCGTTCGCCCGGATGCGGCTCGCCCGACACCAGCAGCACCCGCAGCCGGTCGCGCACGCCGTTGATCTGGACCACCGCAGCATTGTTGCGGTCGGTCAGCTCGCCCGGCTGCTCGGCCACCGAGAACTGGATCACGTTCTGCCCGGCATGATCGAGCACCACCGGCACGTCGAGATCCTGACCGATGGGCACGCGATAGCTTTGCGGCTCGCCGCCATCGACCGCGACGGTGACCGAGGTCGTGCCGCCCATGGTCTCGGGGACCGCGCCCTGATCCTCGATCTTCAGGGTCAGCGTGACTTCCTCGCCGAGGATCGCGAAGGCGGGTGCGTTCTTGACCACCAGCCGCCGGTCCCAATCGTCCTCCTGCCCGGTCAGGAGCGCATGAAGCGGCGCGGGCAGCGACGGCGCGCGGTCCAGATCGTGCAGCTGCCCGTCGGTCAGCAGGATCGCGCCCGCCAACCGCGCCCGCGGCACCTCGGCCAGAGCCTCGGACAGGGCCGTCATCAGCATCGTGCCCTCGTCGCCCGCGCCATCCCCGAAACGCACGATCCGCAGCTCGGTATTGTCCAGCGCGGCCACCTCGGCGCGGACCCTGTCGACCGCACGGGCGGTCTGGTCAGGCCGGTCCGAAAGCCGCTGCGAGGCGCTTTCGTCGACCACCAGCACCACGATGTCGGACAGCGGCGTCCGCTCTTCGGTCTGCAGGGACGGGTTGGCCAGCGCAGCCAGGATCGCGACGGCGGCAAGCCCGCGCAGCCACCAGCCGCCAAGCCCGCGCCAGAGCGCGAAGCCCACCATCAGAACGGCCAGCGCCACCGCGGCCCACAGCAAGGGAAGCGGCAGCAGCGGGTCGAAGATCACCTCGCCGGTCATTGGCCGAGCCTGTCGAGCAGCGCAGGCACATGGACCTGGTCGGATTTGTAGTTGCCGGTCAGCACATGCATGATGAGGTTGACCCCGAAGCGGAAGGCGATCTCGCGCTGGCGTTCGCCCGCATAGCCGCGCCCGACAGGGAACATCGCGGCGCCCTGCCCGTCGATGGCCCAGGCCGAAGCCCAGTCATTGCCGCCGATCACCACCGGCGTCACCCCGTCATTGAGATCGCGGAACGGCATGCCCTCGGCCTGTTCGGCATCGGGGGGGGCTGCCTCGACCCACACGTCGCGCCCGGCATTGCGGCCGGGAAAGTCCTGCAACAGGTAGAAGGTGCGGGTCAGCACGTGATCGGAGGGGATCGGTTCCAGCGGCGGAATGTCCAGCGGGCGCGCCAATTGCTGCAGCCGCCGCCCCTCGGGCGAGCCGCCGCCATAGGCCGCGACATCGGCATCGCGCGTGTCGAAGAGGATCATGCCTCCGGTCCGCAGGTAGCGGTTGAGCCGGGCATAGGCCTCGGGCGAGGGCATCGGCTGCCCGGCGGTCACCGGCCAGTAGAGGAAGGGAAAGAACGACAGCTCGTCGGTCTCGAGATTGACGGCGATGGGCTCGGCGGGCTCGATCGAGGTGCGCTGGGTCAGCTTTTCCGACAGCCCCCGAAGCCCCGCATCGGCGATCTGGTCCACCCGGGTATCGCCGGTCAGGACATGTGCAAGGACCACCTCGCTGGTGGCCCGCAGCGCCAGGCTGTCATCGGGCGCCGCCGCGTCCTCCTGGGCCCGCGCGCCCTGCGGCACCAGCATCATCAGGCCCAGCGCCAGCACCGCCGCGCCGCCCGCGACGCGTCCGCCCCGAAGCCTCCCCGAAAGCCAGAGCGAGGCCAGGATGTCGGCCGCAAAGATCGCCAGCGCCGCGGCCAGAACCCAGCCCTTCAGCACGGTTTCTCGCGCGACCGCCAGCCCCTCGACCGCGATCCGCGCGGGCCAGGCGGCGGGGCTCAGAACCGTGTCGGCGCCGATCACGTTCAGCGCCAGCCGCCGGTCCTCGCCCGCATAAAGCCCGGGCGGCAGATCCGGCCCCGGCACCGCCCCGGCCAGCCTTTCGCCCGGCACGCCGGGCAGCGTTCCGGCCTCGGCCAGTTCGCCAAAGGCGTCGATCACCGCCTGCGGCACCCAGGTCGTGCCCGTCAGTTCGGCTGCATCGGGCCGCGCCGGCCGGGTCGAGACCGCCAGCCGTTCCAGCATCTGCACGAACAGCCCCGACAGCGGCAGGGTGGACCATTCGGCATTGGCGGTGACATGGAACAGCACCACCTGCCCCTGCCCCATCTTCTTGCGGGTTACCAGAGGCGTACCGTCGCTGAGGGCCGCGATGGACCGATCGGCCAGCGCCGGGTCGGGCTGGGCCATCACCTGGGCATTGACCCGCACATCGTCGGGCACCTCGAGCCCGAAGAAGGGCGAACCCTCGCCGAAGGGGCGCAGCGTCTTGGGCTCGCCCCAGCTCATCGCCCCGCCGACCGTGCGCCCGCCCGCGCGCAGCCGTACCGGCATCAGCGGGTCTTCCTCGGCGCGGCTGACATCCGAGGCCGCAAGCCGCGGCCCGGCGAAGCGCAGCAAAAGCCCGCCCTTTTCGACCCAGCCCTGCAGCGCCTCGGATTCGGCGGGCGACAGGGTGGCGACATCGGCCAGCACGATCACGTCGGGATTGGCCAGCACCACGTCCGACAGGGTGCCCTCGATCAGATCGGCGGTCGGTTCCAGCGCCTTGTGCAGGTAATGCAGCGGAGACAGCAGTTGCAGCCCCTCGCGGTTCTCGTTGCCCGCGATCAGCGCCACCTCGCGCCGCTTGAGGCTGTCATCGGTCAGGCTGACCGCTCCGGCCGAGCGCACGCCCTCGATGGCAAAGCGGCTGATCCGGTTGCGAAGTTCGGGCGGCAGGACCAGATCGGTCGCGGCCTCGGTCTCGCCGGGGGCGAAGGCGACCGGCACGCGGGCCAGCACCCGCTCGACCCCGGCGGGATCGCGGCCCGTGGCAGCCAGCGTCGCCTCGGTCGCGGGCCCCGGCCGGGCACGCAGCGCGGTCAGCCCGATGGCCCCGTCGCGAAACGCGGCCGGGCGCAGCGCCAGAAGCGGGCGCGGGCTTTCGAAGACGCTGACCTGACCGTGCCGTTCAAGCGCCGACAAGAGCGCCGTACGCCCCGGCCAGTCGAGCCCGCCCGACAGCCAGAACGTATCGAAGCGCCCCTCAAGCGTCCGGGTCCAGTCGGCCAGCGCATCCGCATCGGGCAACCAGGCCGCCGGGCGGAAGCCCGCAAGCCGCGCCGACCAGGCCTCGGCCGCCTGGAAAGGCAGCCCGTCGCCGGGCAGGTCGGTCGCCTGCACCACCGCGACCGGCCGTCCGTCGCGGGCGGCTTCGTCCAGCATCGCCTCGATCCGGTCGATCCGGCGCGGCCAGTCGCGGGCATCGGCCCAGCCGCCGTCGATCATCACCAGAAGCGGCCCGCGACCGGGCATGCGGTCCTGCGGGTTCAAGACCGGCCCGGCAAAGCCGACAATCAGCGCGGCCACCGCCAGCATCCGCAGAAGCAAAAGCCACCAGGGCGTGCGGTCGGTCTGCGTTTCGTCATCGGCCAGCCCCAGCAGCAGCGCCACCCCCGGAAACCGTCGCCGGATCGGCGCCGGCGGCACCGCCCGCAGCAACAGCCACAGCGCGGGCAGCAGCACCAGCCCCCAAAGCAGCAGAGGCGTGGTGAAACCGATGGCTCCGACGGTCCACATCAGCGCCCGCGCTCCAGCGCGCGGAACAGCCACAACAGCGCGCCCTGCGCGCCTTCGCCGGTGTGATGGGCCGAATAATGCCAGCCGGTCACCCGCGCCAGATCGGCCAACCGTTCCTTGCGCTCGGCCAGCCGCGCCAGATAGCGGCCGCGCAGATCACCCGCTTTCAGCGTTTCATGGCGCAACGTACCGCCCATGCTTTCGAAGATGGTCCGCCCGTCGAAGGGAAAGGCCTCTTCGGCGGGGTCCAGCACCTGCAAGAGCGCGCCCTTGACGCCCTGGTCGGCGGCCTCGGTCAGCGCGGTCTCGACCGGGCCCAGATCGCCAAGGAAATCGGACAGGAAGACCGCGCGGGAATGGGGCGGCATGCCCCGGGTCGCGGGCACGCCGTAATCGCTTTGCGACAGGTCGCGGCCCAGCACATCGGTCAGCCGGAGGATCTGATGCGGACCGCGACGGGGCGGCAGGTCGGAGCCCAGAAGCCCCACCCGTTCGCCGCCGCGGGTCAGCAGCACCGCCAGCGCCAGCGCCAGCACCCGCGCGCGCATCGCCTTGGGCGGATGGTTGCCGCCCGAGAACCCCATCGAGGCCGCGTCGTCCACCCAGAGCAGCACGCTTTGCGCCGCCTGCCATTCCTTCTCGCGCACGAAATGCGCATCCGACCGGGCCGAGCGGCGCCAGTCGATCATCCGCGCCTCGTCGCCGGCATGGACCGGGCGGTATTGCCAGAATTCGTCGCCCATGCCTGCCCGGCGGCGGCCGTGCTCGCCCAGCAGAACGGCCTGGGCCAGATGCTCGGCCTCGGCCAGAAGCGGCGGCAGGGCCTCGGCCAGCCCCTCGGCGCGGGCGCGGAGGGCGGCGGCAGAGATCACGCGGCGGCCTCGACCCGCACGGTGTCGCGCGCGACCTTTTCGATGATCCGGGGCAGATCCTCGCCCCGGGCACGGGCGGCGAAGCTCAGCGCCATGCGGTGGATCAGCACAGGCCCTGCCATCTTCAGCACATCGTCGGCCGAAGGCGCCAGACGTCCGTCCAGCAGCGCTTGTGCCCGCACGGTCAGCATCAGCGCCTGGGCGGCGCGCGGGCCCGGCCCCCAGGCCACGTTCTCGCGAACGGCCTGCGGCGCCTCGGGTTCGTTCGGACGGCAGGCGCGGACCAGATCGAGGATCAGTTCAACCACGCCCTCGCCCACCGGCATCTGCCGCACGATCTTCTGCGCGGCGATCAGCTCGGCGGCGGTGAAGACGGGATGGGCCTCTTCCTCGGCGACCCCGGTGGTGGCCATCAGGATGTCATGTTCGGTGCGGCGGTCGGGATAAGGCACGTCGATGCGCACCAGAAACCGGTCGAGCTGGGCCTCTGGCAGCGGATAGGTGCCCTCTTGCTCGATGGGGTTCTGGGTGGCCAACACGTGGAAGGGCGGGGTCAGCGCATGCGACTCGCCCGCGATGGTGACGGATTTCTCCTGCATCGCCTGCAAAAGCGCCGATTGCGTCCGGGGGCTTGCCCGGTTGATCTCGTCGGCCATCAGCATCTGGCAGAAGATCGGCCCCTCGATGAACCGGAAGGCGCGGGACCCGTCTGGCGTCGTCTCCAGCACCTCCGAGCCCAGAATATCTGCGGGCATCAGATCGGGCGTGAACTGGATGCGCCCGCCATTCAGCCCCATCACCGTCGACAGCGTGGCGACCAGCCGGGTCTTGCCCAGTCCCGGCAGGCCGATCAGCAGCCCGTGCCCGCCGCACAGCAGGGCCGACAGAGTCAGGTCGACCACCCGCTCCTGCCCGATGAACCGCTTGGTGATCGAGGCCTTCGCTTCGGCCAGCTTCTCGCCCAGCGCCTCGATCGCGGCCACCAGTTCGGTCTCGTCGGGCATGACTTCTCTCCTGTCCGGCTTACATGGACCATTATCGGCAGATATCCTGTTCACCTCAAATGGCAAAAAACCGACAGGGACAAATGATCGTGAAACCTGTTACCGAAAGCCTCGCCGAAGCGGCCCGCGCGGCCTCGGGCAAGGGTCTGCCGCCGGTCCATCTGTGGAACCCGCCCTTCTGCGGCGATATCGACATGCGGATCGCCCGCGACGGGACCTGGTTCTACCTCGGCACGCCGATCGGCCGGGCGCCGCTGGTGCGGCTGTTCTCGACCATCCTGAAACGCGAAGGCGACCGCCATTTCCTCGTCACCCCGGTCGAGAAGGTCGGCATCTCCGTCGACGACGCCCCGTTCGTTGCGGTCGATGTCGAACAGTCGGTCGCGGACGGCGAGCCGGTGCTGAGCTTCACCACCAATGTCGGCGACCGCGTGGAGGCCGGCCCGGGGCACGAGATCCGGGTGACGCGCGACCCAAGAACCGGCGAGCCCGCGCCCTATCTCCATGTCCGCGCGGGTCTTCAGGCGCTGATCGACCGCAAGAGCTTCTACCGGATGGCCGAGATCGGAGACACCGTCCGGCACGAGGGCCGGGATTGGTTCGGGTTCCGCTCGAAGGGCCTCTTCTTTCCGGCGATTCCCGCCGAGGAACTGACCTGAGCGCAGGTCATGCTGCACGCGCGGGACATGGGTATTTAAGCCAAGAAGAAACCGGGAACGGGTCTTCGTCAAAGCTCCCCGCCCCGGCAGAACCTATGGGCGAGGCCCCAATTCTTCGCAGAAGAATTGCGCCTAATGCGCCGCGGCCCAGTTCGGACCCTGCCCCGCATCGACGACCAGCGGCACGTCCAGCGCCACGGCAGGAAGCCCGGCGCGTTCCATGACCGCGCGCGCGCGGTCGGCCACGTCTTCCGCCGCCCCCGCCTCGACCTCGAAGATCAGTTCGTCATGGACCTGCAGCAGCATCTTCGCGGGCAGCCCCTCGATCGCCGCAGGCATCCGGATCATCGCGCGGCGGATGATGTCGGCCGCCGTCCCCTGGATCGGCGCGTTGATCGCCGCACGCCTGGCAAAGCCCGCCTGCGGCCCCTTGGCACCGATCTCGGGCGTATGGATCCGTCGCCCGAACAGGGTCTGCACATAGCCATGCTCTTTGGCGAAGGCGACCGTCGCGTCCATGTAGTCGCGGATGCCCGGGAAGCGCTCGAAATAGCGGTCGATGAAGCCCTGCGCCTCGCTGCGCGGAATGCGCAGGTTCCGGGCAAGGCCAAAGCCCGAAATCCCGTAGATCACCCCGAAATTGATCGCCTTGGCGCGGCGGCGGATCTCGGGCGTCATCTCGGCCATCGGCACGTCGAACATCTCGGACGCCGTCATCGCATGGATGTCCTGCCCCTCGCGGAACGCCTCTTTCAGGGCATCGATCCCGGCCACATGGGCCAGGATGCGCAGCTCGATCTGCGAATAGTCGAGGCTCAGCAACACCTTGCCTTCCTCGGCCACGAACGCCTCGCGGATGCGGCGCCCCTCTTCGCTACGCACGGGGATGTTCTGCAGGTTCGGGTCGGTCGAGGCGAGCCGCCCGGTCACCGCCCCGGTGATCACGTAAGAGGTATGCACGCGCCCCGTCTCGGGGTTGATATGGTCCTGAAGCGCATCCGTATAGGTCGATTTCAGCTTCGACAGCTGGCGCCAGTCCAGCACCCGCGCGGGCAGGTCGTGGCCCTCGGCCGCCAAATCCTCAAGCACATCGGCGCCGGTGGCATAGGCGCCGGTCTTGCCCTTCTTGCCGCCCGCGAGGCTCATCTTGTCGAACAGGATCTCGCCGAGCTGCTTCGGCGAGCCCACATTGAAGCTTTCGCCCGCCAGATCGTGGATCTCGGCCTCAAGCGCGGCCATCTTCTGGGCAAAGGCGTTCGACATCCTCGACAGCGTATCGCGATCGACCTTGATGCCATGCATCTCCATCTCGGCCAGCACCGGCACCAGCGGGCGTTCCAGCGTCTCGTAGACGGTCGTGACCTTGGCCCGGTGCAGCTGCGGCTTGAAGAGCTCGGCGAGCCTCAGCGTCACGTCGGCATCTTCGGCCGCATATTTCACCGCCTCGGCGACCGGCACCTTGTCGAAGGTGATCTGCGACTTGCCCGAGCCCAGCAGCGACTTGATCGGGATCGGCGCGTGCCCGAGATAGCGTTCCGACAGCGCATCCATCGAATGGCCATGCAGCCCGGCATGCATGGCGTAGGACATCAGCATCGTGTCGTCGATGGGCGCGACCGCGATGCCGTGGCGGGCGAGGATCTTGGCATCGTATTTCATGTTCTGCCCGATCTTCATCACCGCCGGATCTTCCAGCAGCGGCTTGAGCAGCGCCAGCGCCTCGTCCATCGGCATCTGCCCCCCGGCCAGCGCCGCCGAGCCGAAAAGATCGCCCTCGCCCTCGCGATGTCCCAGCGGAATGTAGCAGGCCTGCCCCGGCTCGACCGACAGCGAGATGCCCACCAGATCTACCCGCATCTCATCAAGCCCGGTGGTCTCGGTATCGACCGCGACCCGGCCCCGGCCCTGGGCGCGGCCGATCCAGACCTCAAGCGCGGCCGCGTGACGCACACACTCATACCCCTCGGGGTCGAACGGCAGCGCGGCCGGCGTCTCGGGCGCGGCGGGGTCGGCGGCGGCGGGGCTTGTCTCGGACAAGGCGGGCGGCTCGGCGCCCAGCGCATCGGCGACCCGCTTCAGCAGGGTGCGGAACTCCATCTGCGCCAGAAACCCCAGCAGGGTCTCGGCATCGGGGTCCTTCACCTCAAGATCGTCCAGGGTCTCGTCAAGCGGCGTCTCGGCATCGAGCGTTACCAGCTTTTTCGACAGCTCGATCTGGGCGCGGTGCTCGATCAGGGTCTGGCGGCGCTTGGGCTGCTTGATCTCCTCCGCCCGGTCCAGCAGCGTTTCCAGATCGCCATAATCCTGGATCAGCTGGGCCGCGGTCTTGATCCCGATCCCCGGCGCACCGGGCACGTTGTCGACGGAATCGCCCGCCAGCGCCTGCACATCGACCACCCGGTCGGGGCCGACGCCGAACTTCGCTTCAACCTCCTCGACGCCGATCCGCTTGTTTTTCATCGCATCCAGCATCTCGACCCCGTTGCCGACCAGCTGCATCAGGTCCTTGTCGGAGCTGACGATGGTGACCCGGCCGCCCTTCTCGACCGCCAGCCGCGCATAGGTGGCGATGATGTCGTCGGCCTCGTAGTTTTCTTTTTCGATGCAGGCGATGTTGAAGGCGCGCGTGGCCTCGCGGGTCAGCGGGATCTGCGGCCGCAGATCGGCGGGCATCTCGTCGCGATTGGCCTTGTAGTCGGGGTAAAGATCGGTGCGGAAGGTGTGGCTGCCCTTATCGAAGATCACCGCCACATGGGTCGGCGCATCCGGGCCGCGATTGTCCTGCACATATTTGTGGATCATGTTGCAGAACCCCGCGACGGCCCCGATCGGCAGCCCGTCGGATTTCCGCGTCAGCGGCGGCAGCGCGTGGAAGGCGCGGAAGATGAAGGCCGAGCCGTCGATCAGATGCAGATGGCAGCCGGTGCCGAAACCCTCGGTCATGTCGTTCTCCCCGTCGCTGGCCCGTGTCACTGGCCCGCCTGCCGGACCTGCCTGCGGTCTTGCCATGAAGCGCACGGCTTCGCCAGTGCCGGACGCGCTCAGCCGCAGGCGGAGCCGGGCGCCGCGCGTTCGTCGGCGATCAGCCGGTCCAGCATCGGCCCGTCGACCCCGCCAAGGATCGCCACGCGACCGACCACGAGACCGGGCGTGCCGACAAAGCCGAAAGCCGCGGCCAGCGCCCGGGCCTCGGCCAGCCGCGCCTCGGTGCGCGGATGGGCCATGTCCCGCTCGAAGGCGGCAATATCGAGCCCCATCCCGGCGGCAATCTCGCGCATGCCCCTGGGGGTCGGCACCAGCGCCCCGCCCATGGTGCGTTCCTGCCAGTCAAGAGCCGCTCCCTGCGCCTCGGCCGCCAGCGCCGCCCGCGCGGCCAGGACCGAGCCGTCCCCCAACAAGGGCAGCGGCTGCCAGGCGATGCGGATCGCGGCCGGCCGGCGCGCCGCGCGGGCGATCAGCAGGGGTGTCAGCCGCCGGCACCAGGGGCAGCGGATGTCGGTGAAACAGGCAACCGGCACCGCCCCGGGACGGTCGGGCGCGGGACCGAAAAGCGCGGCGCAGGGGTCTTCGGGCAGCGGTGGCGGGGGCTCGGCCGTCAAGCCGATCAGAGGCAAAAGCGCGGGGCCGGGCCTCGGCACGCGGCAAAAGCCGGGCAGGCCCGGCACCGGTTCGGTCTCGATCTCGGGAGGAAAGGCCCGGCGCCAGAGCCCCGGCGCGGCCGAAATCGCCGTCGTCACGCCTGCAGCGCCCATCACCCAGACCAGTCCACGGCGGGTGACGGTCATCGGACCCGTACGCCGTCGGTCAGGTCTTGACCTTGTCGGCGAAGCTCTGATGCACGAACTTGCGGTCGCAATAGCCGCATTCGACAAAGCCCGTCTCGGGCGGGATCGACAGCCAGACCCGCGGATGGCCCAGACCCGGCCCGCTGCCATCGCAAGAGACCCGCCATTCGGTGGTGACCGTCGTTTCGGGAGGAGTGGTGTCCTTGTCCTGTCCGGGGGCTTCTGGGGCCATGCGATTAAGCTCCGCGCGTTGCCGAGGCGACCGGATCGCCTTATGTCCGGGGCCATGATAGCGAATGAAGCGGCACGGGCAAGCGTCAGGGGCAGGGAAATGACTGGGAACGCGATCGAGATCGAGGGATTGACCAAGACCTATGCCGCCAGCGGCAGTCAGCCGCCGAAACAGGCATTGAAGGGCATCGACCTCGACATCCCGGCCGGGTCGATCTTCGGGTTGCTGGGGCCGAACGGCGCGGGCAAGTCGACGCTGATCAACATTCTGGCCGGACTGGTGCTGAAAACCAGCGGCAAGGTCAGCATCTGGGGCTTCGATCAGGACGTGAACCCGCGCCAGTCCCGCGCCTCGATCGGGGTGATGCCGCAGGAACTGAACATCGACCCGTTCTTCACCCCGCGCGCAGCCCTCGAGGTGCAGGCGGGGCTTTACGGCGTACCGAAATCCCAGCGTGTCACCGACCGGGTGCTGAAGGCGATCGGGCTTGAGGACAAGGCGGACGCCTATGCCCGGAACCTCTCGGGCGGCATGCGGCGGCGGCTGTTGCTGGGCAAGGCGCTGGTCCACCGGCCGCAGGTGCTGGTGCTGGACGAGCCCACCGCGGGCGTCGATATCGAGCTGCGCCAGATGCTCTGGGCCAATATCCGGCGGCTGAACGAGGAACAGGGCACCACCATCATCCTGACCACGCATTACCTGGAAGAGGCGCAGGAGATGTGCGGCGAGATCGCCATCATCAACCATGGCGAACTGATCGCGCGCGATTCGACCTCGGCCCTGATCGGGCGGATGGATGCCAAGACGCTGGTGATCCAGCCCGAGGGCGAGGTCGCGGCCCCGCCCGAGATGCCCGCCCCGGTCGAAACCTGCCTCCGCCCCGACGGCGCGCTCTGCTTCACCTATCGCCGGAGCGAAATCGGCACCGGCGCGGTGATCGAGGCGGTCCGGAACGCGGGCATCTCGATCCGCGACATCGCGACCGAAGAACCCAACCTCGAAGACGTCTTCGTCGCCCTGACCTCGCACAAGGGCGCGGCGTGAGCCGGGTGATCCTTTTCAACAAGCCCTGGGGGGTGCTGTCGCAATTCACCGATGACGGCCCGCCCCGGCCCGACCGTCGGACGCTGGCCGCCTTCATCGACCTGCCCGGGGTCTATCCGGCCGGGCGGCTCGACCGCGACAGCGAGGGGCTTCTGGTGCTGACCGATGACGGGCGGCTGCAGGCCCGGATCGCGACCCCGAAGGCAAAGACCGAAAAGACCTATTGGGCCCAGATCGAGGGCCTTCCCCCGGACGAGGCGCTCGAGGCGCTGGGGCGCGGCGTGACCCTGAAGGACGGGCCGACCCGTCCGGCGCGGGTCCGGCGGATCGACGCACCGGCCGGGCTCTGGCCGCGCGACCCGCCGGTAAGGGTCCGCAAGTCGGTGCCCGATTGCTGGATCGAGCTGACCATTTCCGAGGGCCGGAACCGTCAGGTCCGCCGCATGACCGCCGCGGTGGGCCACCCGACGCTGCGACTGATCCGCTACCGGGTGGGCGACTGGACCCTCGACGGGATCGAAACCGGGACCTGGCGCGCCGCCTGATCCCCCGCGACGGAGAGGCCCCAATGCCGATGCCCTGGACCTACCGCCATGCCTCGCGCGAATTCCGCGCATTTCTCGACGATGCCCGGGACCGGATGAACCTGACCTCCGACAACATGGCCTACACGGCGGTGGACGGCGTCTTCCAGGTGTTCCGGCGGCGGTTGACGGCGCAAGCGGGGCTCGATTTCGCCAGCGTCCTGCCGTCCGTTCCGCGCGCGATCTTCGTGGCGGGCTGGGACGTGACCACCCCGCCCCTGCCCTTCGCCGACCGCGCCGCGCTGACCGCCGAGGCGAAGGCCCTGCGCCCCCATCACAACCTGACACCCGACAACGCCATCGAGGCCACCGCCTGGGCCTTGCGGCGGGCAACCGATGCCCGGGCGCTGGAAGACGTGCTGTCCCGCCTGCCGCCCGAGGCCCGCGCCTTCTGGCATGTCGAGGTCGACGACCCGTCGGAGCTGGCGCCGCGGATCGTCTGAGCCGGGGGCCTCGACTCAGCCCTTGGCCAGCATCCGCCCCAGAACGCGCCCGCCGAGGATGTGCACATGCAGGTGGGGAACTTCCTGCACCCCATGCTCGCCCGCGTTCGAGATCATCCGGAAACCGTCCTCAAGCCCCTTCATCTCGCAGACCCTGGCGATGGTACGGGTGAAATCGACGATCTCGGCATCGCTCGCCTCGGCCGCGAAATGATCGTAGCAGACATAGGGCCCCTTCGGGATCACCAGAACATGCACCGGCGCCTGCGGCGCGATGTCGTTGAACGCAAGGCTCATCCCGGTTTCCAGCACGGTGTCGTTCGGGATCTCGCCCCGCAGGATCCGGGCAAAGACATTCTGGTCGTCATAGGCATAGGTCATGTCGGTCCTCACTCACGCACTGTCGGAAGGGCTCAATCGTCGAACAGGGTCGCCGTATCGGCGATCCCGCGGGCCGTGTCATAGGGGATTGCAAGGAATTGCGCCAGCACCAGCGCCGCCTCGCTGAGCTTCTGGCCCGGGGTCAGCCGGAACAGCGCCGGAAACCCGGCCGCCCTCAGCCGCGCGGTCTCGCGCTCCAGGTCCTGGGCCAGCGCCGGCAGCACCCGCGCGGCCACCCCCGGGGGGCTTGCGTCGGACAGAAGCCCCACCCGCCGGGCATGGCCCAGAAGGTCGGCCTGGCTGAATGGACAGACGATCTCGAGGATCCGCACGGTTGCACCGTCGGCCTGAAAATCCGCCATGATCTCCAGATCGGCCGGGTCGAGGCAGAGGATCAGCCGGTCGGTGCCAAGGCTTTCATAGACCAGCCGCAGAAAGGCGCGGCGGTGGCGGCTGCGCTTGGCCCGACTGCGTTCTATCCCGCCCAGATCGGGCAGGTCGACCGTCTCGTCATCGAAAGCGAAATCGGCGGAAGCCAGCCCCGTGGCCTGGCGCACCCGTTCGACCAGACGGCGTGCGACATGCCATTTCTTGCAGGTCACCAGCATCAGCTGGCGCCCCTGCCCCAGACCCGCGCCACGTTCCCAGGCGCGGCCGCCAAAGCGCTGTCCGATCCGGCCGCGCCCGGTCAGGAACCGGTGGATCTCGGGGCCGCCGCCCGAGGCCGCAGGCCCCCGATCGGCCGAGGCATAGACCGCCGCCAGCCGCGCCCGCAACTGCACGGCCTCGACCGAGATCTTGCGGGCGAAATAGCCCTCCTGCGCCACCAGCAGGTCGTAGTGGTCGTTGTAGAAGGTCACCGGCATCCCGTAATCGGTGAACATGAGGAAGGTCGGCGCGCGCGACCGGATCTCGGTGGTCGGCACCAGATGACGCACGAGCGTCTGGAAAAAGGTCTCGTCGGGGATCCAGCTGGTGCGGAAGAACCGGACCACATCGGACCGCCGCGCCAGGAAAGTCAGGATCGCCTCGACCGTAGACCGGCGCAGGCACCACCACTGGCTGCCGATCATCACCTGCAGATCGGCCGGCGGCGCCCGCCTGAGGCCCAGCGCCTTCTGCACCGCCATCGAGGCATAGAACAGCCGCCTCTGGCGGCGCTCGTTGAAGAGATGCCGGTAGATCAGCCGTTCGTCCTTCAGCCCGGTCCGGATCCAGCCCGACCGGAAGAAATCGACGCTTTCGATGTGATCCGACCCGCTGTCGTCCAGATCCGCACGCAGCCGCACCGCCGACTTGATCGGCAGGCAATCGCCCGAGAGCAGGTAAAGATGCGTGGCCTGGGGAAACGCCGCCAGCGCGGCGCGGGCCGCGTTCAGCGTCGCCTGCACCAGTGACCAGTCCCCCCAGCCACAGCGCACCCGCCGGGCGAAGACGACCGAGGCATTGCCCGCCAGGCCAGCGCGAATCGCGGCGAAATCGGCATCCGGCGCGCGGCGGTCCAGATGGACGGCGACCAGATCCCCCGCCGCCGTCAGCCGCCCGGCCAGAGCGACGATCGTCTCCGGGTCCCTGTGACAGAGCAGCAAATAGGCGACGATCGCCATCCAGATCCCCCGAACGGGCGGCCGCAGTGTCGCCGAGGCCGCATTTACCGATTATTACGGGCTCTGAGGACAGAAGTCACCGCAGGCGGTTCGGTTCCGCCCGCACCGACGAGGCGGAACATGGGCTTTCCCGGCACCTGGATGACCTTGAGCGAAAGCATGCTCTACCGCGTGGTGCCGAAATGCGCCTGCTCGACCATCGGCCAGATCATGTTTTTCTCGGATCACGGCCGGTTCTATGACGGCGATATCCACGATGCCGCCAAGGGCCTGCACAAATGGGCGTTCGAGGACAGCCAGCCCGCGATCGACCGCCGCGCCCGCGCGCGGGACACGCTGGCCTTCACCTGCGTGCGCAACCCCTATGCCCGGGTGCTGTCCTCCTTCTTCGACAAGATCTGCGGCATCCAGCGCAGCGGCACCCGCTACCGCGGCAAGCTGGTGCCGACGCTGATCGAAACCTACGGCATCGAGGTCGGCGGCCCCGACGGCCAGCAGGAATTCGACCAGATCTCCAGCTTCCGCCGCTTTCTGCTGTTTGCCCGCGACACGATCCGCTGGCGCCGCCCGATGGAGCCCGACATCCACTGGTCCGACATGTCGGGCCATGTGGCGACCTTCATCGCCAATGGCGGCCGCTACGACCGGATCTTCGCCACCGAATGCTTCGATACAGGGATGCAGGCGGTGCTTGACGCCGCGCCGGTCCGCCACCCGGTCGACCTCGCCCGCATCCCCCGCTTCAACGAATCCGAAGGTCACGGGCCGCGGCGCGCCCACCCGGTCGAGGCCTATTTCGACGATCTGTCGCGCCATCTCGTCTACGAGATCTATCACCGCGACTTCCGGCTCTTTCGTTATGACGCGGAAGACCCCGCCAATCAGCGTCCGCTGGGCGAGATCGACCTCGACGAGGTCCACGCCCATCTCGGCGACTGACCCCCGGGCTCATCCCGGCGCGGTCTTCTTCTTGGCCGAAATACCCCCGCCGGAGGCGCCGCGCGCCTGCGCGCGGCCCGGCCCAAGGCCGGACAAGCGGGGCGCGCGTAACGCGCGCGCCCCGAGCGGGCCGGGGGCGGGAGCGCCCCCGCCGCCTTCAGATCAGCCCGTGGGTGCGGAACAGCTGAGTCAGATCGGCCTCGGCGCGGGCGCCGATATGGCTGATGATCTCGCTGGCCGCCACGCAGCCCATGCGGCCGCAGCTTTCCAGATCGTGGCCCTGCGTCAGCCCCCACAGAAACGCCCCGGCGAACAGATCGCCCGCGCCGGTCGCGTCGACCACCCGGGTGTTCAGCGCCGGTGCATGCCAGCGCCCGGTCCCCGACAGGATATGGGCGCCATCGGCGCTGTCGGTGCAGGCCACCAGCCCGATCTCGGCCGCGGCCTGGGCCAGCGCGTCGTCGAAGACCTCGGTCTGGTACATCGACAGGATCTCGGCCCGGTTCGCGAACAGCAGGTCCACATCCTCGCGGATCATCCGGCGGAAGGCGTCGCGGTGGCGATCCACGCAGAACGGGTCGGACAGGGTCAGCGCCACCTTGCCGCCCGCAGCCTTCGCGGCCGAGATGGCCTTGGCGAAGGCCGCGTGGCTCTCGGCACCGTCAAAGCGGTAGCCTTCCAGATAGATCCACTCGGCATCGGCGATCTGCGCCTCGTCGATATCGGCCGCCGACAACCGCTCGGACAGCCCCAGATAGGTGTTCATCGACCGTTCGCCATCGGGCGTGACCAGAATGATGCAGCGCCCGGTCTCGCCCGGCTCTGCTTCCGGCGCCATGGGCGTCGCGAAATCGGCACCCTGCGCGCGCAGGTCATGGGCGAAGATCGCACCCAGCTGGTCGTCCTTGACCTTGCCGACATAGGCGGTGCGCCCGCCCAGATGCGCGATACCCGCGATGGTGTTCGCGGCCGACCCGCCCGAGATCTCCTGCGCCGGGCCGATCCGGCCGTAAAGCTCGACGGCACGGTCGGTGTCGATGAGCTGCATGATGCCCTTCTCGACGCCATGCGTGGTCAGGAAATCGTCTCCGGCATGGGCCAGAACGTCGACCAGCGCATTGCCGATGCCGACGACGTGATAGGTCTTGGTCATAAGGTCTTGTCCTCGTATGGGCAGAGATCCCGGATCGGGCAGGTCCCGCACATCGGCTTGCGTGCCTTGCACAGGTAACGGCCGTGCAGGATCAGCCAGTGATGCGCGTGGCGTTGAAATTCGGCCGGCACATTGTCCTCGATGGCGCGCTCGACCACCTCGACGGTTTTGCCGGGCGCGATCAGGGTGCGGTTGCCGACCCGAAAGATATGGGTGTCGACCGCCTGGGCGGGCAGCCCCCACCACATGTTCAGGACCACATTCGCGGTCTTGCGCCCGACCCCGGGCAGCGCCTGCAGCGCCGCGCGCGAGGAGGGCACCTCGCCGCCATAGTCTTCGACAAGGATCCGGCTCAGCTTGATGACGTTCTTCGCCTTGTTGCGAAAAAGCCCGATCGTGCGGATATGCTCGACCAGCCCCTCCTCGCCCAAAGCCAGCATCTTTTCGGGCGTGTCGACCCGGGCGAACAGCGCCCGCGTCGCCCGGTTCACCCCGGCATCGGTCGCCTGCGCCGACAGCGCCACCGCGACCAGCAGGGTATAGGCGTTGACATGCTCGAGCTCGCCCTTCGGTTCGGGCTCGGCCGCCTGAAAGCGGGCGAAGATCTCGCGGATCGTATGATAGGGCAGCGCCTGGACCATCGGCCTTCCTATGCCCGCACCGCAGGGCAGAGGCAAGGCCGCAGCGGGGCCGCCTTTTGGCGCAGCTTCCGGGTCGCGCGGGAGAACGGCCCGGCCTATCCTGAGGACGAGCACCCGAAAGGAAGGACCATGCCCAAGGACACGGACCGGGACGACAGCCAGGCCTATCATTTCTCGGTGATCCGGCGGGCCATCGACCGGATCGACGCGGCCGGCGCCGAGACGCTGCCGCTGGACGCGCTGGCGGCCGAGATGAACATGAGCCCCGCGCATTTCCAGCGCGTCTTCTCGCGCTGGGTCGGGGTCTCGCCCAAGCGCTATCAGCAATACCTGACGCTCGGCCATGCCCGCGCGCTGATGCGCGAGCGGTTCACCACGCTCGAGACCGCCGATGCGCTGGGGCTTTCGGGTGCCGGGCGGCTGCACGATCTTTTCCTGCGCTGGGAAGCGATGAGCCCGGGCGATTATGCCAAAGGCGGCGCCGGGCTCGAGATTCGCTGGGGCTGGGTCGACAGCCCCTTCGGCCCGGCGCTGGTGATGGCGACCGACCGCGGGATCTGCGGCATCGGCTTTGCCGCCGAAACCGGCCCGGAACCGGCGATGGCCGACCTGAAATCGCGCTGGCCGCACGCCAGTTTCGTCGAGGACCCGATGGCGCTGGCCCCCTGGGCCGAGGCCGCCTTCGGGCAGACGGGAGGCGAGGCGCGGCTTCACCTGATCGGCGCGCCGTTCCAGATCAAGGTCTGGGAGGCCTTGCTGGCCGTGCCCTCGGGCCAGGTCACGACCTATTCGGAAATCGCCCGCGCCATCGGCCATCCGGGCGCGGTACGCGCGGTGGGCACGGCGGTTGGGCGCAACCCGATCAGCTATCTGATCCCCTGCCACCGGGCCTTGCGCAAGACCGGGGCGCTGGGCGGCTATCACTGGGGCCTGCCCGTCAAGCGCGCCCTTCTGGCCTGGGAATCGGCCCGGGCCGAGGCCGGGGCGAACGGCCCCTGACCGCCTCCGCCCATCGGCCGTTTGCCGCCAGATCCGGCCCCCGGCCTTACGATCCCCCCTCGAAGACCGCGCCCGGCCGACTATATTCGCGGGCAACGGTCCCCGAACGGGACTCAAGCAGAGAGGCAGTCATGATCCGTGCCAGCAAACCTATCCTTCTGACCATCGCCGGGGCGCTTGCGCTGGGCGCCTGTACCGATCCCTCGGTCCAGACCGGCGATGCCCGGCAGCGCACCAAGGAAGGTGCCGCCATCGGCGCGGGCCTCGGCGCCGTGACCGGGCTCATTGCCTCGAACCGAGGCGGCAACGACGCCAAGAGCGCGCTGATCGGTGCGGCTGTCGGCGCCGCGGCGGGCGCGGCCATCGGCAACAACCTCGACAAGCAGGCCGCCGAACTGCGCCAGAGCTTCGACAACAACCAGATCGGCGTCGTCAATACAGGCAACGCGCTGATCGTGACCATGCCGCAGGATATCCTGTTCGACACCGACAGCGCCGCGGTCCGGTCCGGCCTGCGCGCCGACCTGCAGACGCTGGCCTACAGCCTGAACGACTATCCCAACACCACCGTCGACGTGATCGGCCATACCGACAATACCGGCTCGGCCAGCTACAACCAGCAACTGTCGACCCGCCGCGCCACCGCGGTGGCGTCGATCCTGACCGGCGCGGGCGTGAATTCCGGCCGCATCCGCGCCTATGGCCGGGGTGAGGAACAGCCCATTGCCTCGAACCTGTCGCCCGAAGGCCGGGCCCAGAACCGCCGGGTCGAAATCGTCATTCGCCCGATGTCCTGATGCGATACGCGACCCCGGGTCCGGCCCGGGGGCGCGGCCATTGCCGGCGGGCCTCCGCGGTCATATCTTCTGACCGGTTCAACGGAGACCGCGCGGCCCCATGCCCTTTCAGAAAGTCCTGCCCGAAAAGCTGTCGGAGGCGGTGGTGCGCCAGATCGAGCTTTTGATCCTGCGCGGCGTATTGCGGCCCGGCGAACGGCTTCCGGCCGAACGCGACCTTTCGGACCGGCTTGGCGTGTCGCGCCCCTCGCTGCGCGAGGCCATCGAGGCGCTCGAGGCGCGCGGGCTTCTGGTGCGCAAGGCCGGCGCCGGGGTCTTCGTGGCCGAGGTGCTGGGCGCGGCCTTTTCCGATGCGCTGGTGCGCCTGTTCGCCAGCCATGACGAGGCGCTGTTCGACTATATCGCCTTCCGCCGCGACCTCGAGGGGCTTGCCGCCGACCGCGCCGCCCGCACCGCATCAGACACCGACCTCAAGGTCGTCGACACGCTGTTCGCGCGGATGGAAGCCGCCCATGCCAAGCGCAACCCGGCCGACGAGGCGCGGCTCGATGCCGAATTCCACCTGTCGATCATCGAGGCCAGCCATAATGTGGTGATGACCCACATGATGCGGGCGATGTTCGACCTTCTGCGCGAAGGGGTCTTTTACAACCGTCAGATCATGTTTCGCCAGCGGACCACTCGGACGAGCCTGCTGGACCAGCACCGGGCAATCAACACAGCACTACAGGCCCGTGACGGCGCCGCCGCACGCGCCGCGGTCGAACGGCATCTGGACTTTGTGGCCGAGGCGCTGCGCGCCGATCAGGCCGTCGCCCGCAACGAGGAAGTCGCCCGCCAGCGGCTGGAACAGGCGCTGGGCAAGGGCTGACCGCGAGCTGCGGGCGCCGTCAGTTGACGCTGGTCGCCATGTTCGCGTGAATCCGGCAGCGTTTGTACAGCGCCCAGTAGGTCGCGAAGTCCATCTCGTCCTGAACCGCCAGCATCCGCCGCAACGAGTCGAGGTTCATTCGCACCAGATAGGGTTCGGGCGCATGCATGTCGCCGCCCCGGAAGGTGATGCAGGCCAGCTTTTCGGGCGTGGGCGTACGGATGAAGAACCCCGCATCGACCTTGGCCCCGGCAAAGCGGCGCGCGCGTTCGGTCATGTCCTGGCGGCGCTGATGGATCGGGTCGGTGGCCATCACCGCCTCGATCGCCACCGCATGCTGGGCGGCACGGGCGCCGCTGCTGCGATCTTCCAGAAAGCGCTGCGCGGGGCCGACGCCGTAAAGCGCCAGCAGGGCGCAAAGGCCCAGCCCCAGCAGGATCGCCGAGAAGGTGCCGGGCCGGAACAGGTTGCGCCCAGAAGCCGCCTTGGACGGCGGGACGGCTGTCGCGCCAAAGCCCACACGCGGACGCCGCGCCGAGAGGGCGGCGGGGCGGGGCGGGGTTTGGGTCAGGCTGGACATGGGAGGCTCCGGAACCGGTAAAATGGAAAAAGCGGGCGCTACCCCGATCGGCGCCCGCGGACCGCCGCCCGCACCGGAACCCGCAGCGACCGGCGCGAGCCCCCTCCGAGGGACAGGAAGGGCGTCAGGGCGAGCAACCCGACGAACAGCGCGAGGGGTGTTGGGGCGAGGATGAGGACGGCGGTCATCACGGGACTCCCTGCGAAACTGCGCCGGGGCGAGTCCCCGCGCAGAATCCAGTAGAAACCGCGAATGTGGCAGGGTCATGCCCCGGGCCGGACAAATCGCGAAGAAAGCGAACATTTGCACCGATTGCCCGCCCGGCGTGTGCGCGGGCTTCGGCACACCTCCTGAAACGGCAGAACCCCGGCCCAAGGGCCGGGGTTCTGTCAGGACCTGTGGCCGGGCACGCGGACCCGGCCGGTTCGGGTCAGTGCAGGTGCAGCTTGCCGCGAACCTCGCCGATGGCCTCCTGAACCAGCTTGTCGCTGGTCTGTTCGGTCATCTGGCGCACGATCACCTCGCGCGCGGCGGAAACGGCCACGGCGATGGCCCGGTCGCGCACTTCCTTGACCGCGCCGGCCTTGGCCGACTCGATCTGCTCGTCGGCGGCGGCCAGACGGCGGGCAATGGCGACCTTCAGGTCGTCCTTGGCCTTGGCGGCGGCGGCTTCGGCTTCAGTCCGCGCGGTCTCGACGATCCGCTCGGCCTGGGCCTGCACTTCCTTCTGCTTGCGCTCGTAGGACGCCAGCACGGTCTGCGCCTCTTCGCGCAGGGCCCGCGCCTCGTCGAGATCGGACTTGATCTCGGCCGCGCGCTTGTCGAGCATCGCCATCAGCTTGCCCGGCACACGAAGATAGACCAGCAGGGCGAGGAAGGCGACGAAGCTGATGGTGACGACGAATTCGGCGTTGTTCAGCGAGAAGAACGGGCCTTCCGCCGCCAGCGCCGGCGTCGCCGACAGCATCAGAGCGACTGCGAGTTTCTTCATCGGATCACCCTTTCAGCTTGCCGTCGACGGCGGCCTCGACAGCCCCCGACTCGGCCCGGAAGCCCATCGCAGCGATCACGTCGGCCGCGGTCGCCCGGGCAACCTCGCTGACGCTTTCCAGCGCGCCCGCGCGGATCTCGGCGATCTGCTTTTCGGCCTCGGCGGACCGCGCCGCGATTTCCGCATCGGCCTTGGCGGTGGCGGCGTCGAGGTCGGCCTTGATCTCGGCCTTGGTCTCGGCGACGATCCGCTGCGCCTCGGCGCGCGCATCCGCCAGCGCCTTCTCGTAGGCGCGCTCGGCCTCCTGGGCCCGCAGCTTCAATTCTTCGGCGGCGGCGATGTCGTTCGAGATCGTGCCCTGGCGCTCGGCCAGAACCGCTCCGATCCGCGGCAGCGCGATGCGCGACAGCACGAAGTAGATCGCGAACAGCGTGACGACCAGCCAGAAGATCTGGTTGGGATAGGTCGAGAAGTCGAGCTGCGGCATGCCGACGGCTTCGGCGGCGTGACCGGCAGCTTCGGCGGTCTCTAGTTCTGTTGCCATGTCGTCCCCCTGGAACCCCGGATCACACCGGGTGGGTGCGTCTTGTCACGCCCCACCCGGCCGTAAGGATCGGTTCAGTCGGAGATCAGACGGCGAACATCAGCAGAAGCGCGACGAGGAACGAGAAGATCCCCAGCGCTTCGGCGAACGCGATACCGATGAACATGGTGGCGGTTTGCGACGCAGCCGCCGAGGGGTTGCGCAGCGCGCCGGAGATGTAGTTGCCGACGACGTGGCCGATGCCGACGGAGGCGCCGCCCATACCGGTACAGGCCAGACCAGCACCGATGTAGGCACCCATTTGAACGATATCGCCTTCCATGTCGATTTCTCCTTACGTTGGAATTGGCAGATTCAGTGTGTGATACTCAGACCGGCGTCAGTGGTGCGGATGCAGCGCATCGCGCAGGTAGACGCAGGTGAGGATCGCGAAGACATAGGCCTGGATGAAAGCCACCAGGAATTCGAGCGCGTAGATCGCCCCGATCGCCACGACCGGGAACACCGCGCCCACGCCCAGAACGCCCGCGAAGCCCGCGAACACCTTCATCACCGCGTGGCCGGCCATCATGTTGCCCATAAGCCGGATCGAGTGGCTGACGGGGCGGACGAAGTAGGAAATCACCTCGATGACCGCCAGGATCGGGCGCAGCGCCAGCGGAGCGGCGGTGATCCAGAACAGGCTGAGGAAGCTCGCGCCATGCTTGACGAAGCCCAGAACCGTGACGCCGATGAACACCGCCAGCGCCATGGTCGCAGTGACCGCGAGATGCGAGGTGGTGGTGAAGGCGCCGGGGATCAGGCCGAGGAAGTTCGCGAAGACGATGAAGATGAAGAGCGACATGATGTAGGGGAAGTATTTCAGGCCGTCGCGGCCCGACACGTCCTCGACCATCTTGTAGACGAAGCCGTAGGCCAGTTCGGCCACCGACTGGATCCGCGAGGGCACGATCGCGCGGCCCCGGGTGCCCATCACCAGAAGCAGCACCGTGCAAACCACCGCGATGCCCATCCAGAGGGTCACGTTGGTGGGGGTGTACCAGTGAACCGCCCCCTCGCCGAAGAGCGGGCGCACCATGAACTGGTGCATGGTATCGATGTTCACTCCGCCGGTCGCGTCTTCGCTCGCCACGTTCAATCCCTCTTCTCGTCCTCAGCGGCGGCCGCCGCCTGTTGGCCCTGGACCTCCTGCGCGGTGCGCAGCATCACCCGGATGCCCGCCGCAAGGCCCAACAATATGAACAGCACCAGAAAGATCGGCTTTGTCCCCAGCCAGGAGTCGATGCCGAACCCGATGCCGAAGCCGATCCCCAGACCGGAGACCAGCTCTATCACCATTCGCCAGGCCAACTGCGCCTGGGTGTAATGCGAGTCCATGTGAGAGGGCGCAGGTTCGGCCTTGGCCTTCTTTAGCTCGGCCAGCCGGGCATCGAGCCGGGCGAGCCGTTCCTTTTCGGCCGGGTCCATCATGCGAACGTCCCCCTCGGACAGTCGCGGCGAAGCTAGTCAGCGGGGGGAAATGAGTCAAGCGGATTGCGCCCCCTTCAAGTCATTGAAAAGACGTGTTTTTGCCGGATGCCGCCGCCCGGAACCCGCACCCGGCACAGCTTTGCCATATTCAACCGGACGGTTGACGATCGCTCAGGGACAGGCGCATCCTGCGGCGATGGAAGACCGGCTCGACATCGTCTTTGCGGCGCTCGCCGACCCCACCCGCCGGGCGATCCTCGCCATGCTGCTGGAAGACGACATGGCGGTGACCGATGTGGCCGAACCTTTTCAGATGTCTCTGGCTGCCGTTTCCAAACATCTGGCGATCCTGACCCGGGCGGGTCTGATCAGCCAGGAAAAGCGCGGGCGGGTGAAATGGTGCAAGCTCGAACCCGACGCGCTGAAGGACGCCTCGATCTGGATGCAGAGCTTCGGCCAGTTCGAGGCGGTGAACCTCGACGCCTTCGAGCGCTTCCTCGCGGCGGAACTGAACGGCTGAGGCCGGGGCGAGCAATTCGATGCCGGACGCATGGATGTCCAGCCCGCACAATATGACCAGCCCTATGACGTCGGGCCTTCCGAGCCACACCCCACTACCTCTGAAGCCCCGGCCCACCTGTTACTTATAGATCTTCCAGATCGGCTAAACATCTGCAGCTATCGTAAGCGTCCCGCCGTCAAAACAAATAGGACCACTGGGTGGCGGCACCAACATTCCGATGAGTGTAGGCTGCGGTAAAGAATAGCCATTTTTCTCCAAGAACCGCAGAACCTCCCGGCCCACGTCCTGCGCCCGACCAGAACCGACGATTTCAACCCGCGAAATGCCATGCCGAGGTATTTTCCGCAGGATTTCTTCTTTTGTCGATTGGTTCAGCTCGAAACTTTGCCGCCCAATATTCACCGGCCCCATGTGGCCATAGTTGTTCCCACTATTATGGTAACTATCGCCCATAGAGGGCCTCCTATCGTCCAAACCCCACAACTTAGAAAGCTCGTGCCAAAAAAGATAGATTGCGGCCGTCACAACCGCAAAGAGCAGGGCAGCATCAACAACGGAAATCGGATAGACATAACCACAAACATCCCTCCAGAGATCCTCCAAGCCGCTCGGAAGCCCATGCAGTGTCGTGATAAAATCAACAATTTTATACAAGGGAGCAAGAACGACAATCAGCCAGGCAACTCTTCTTCGCATATCCCCCTTGCCTCATACTTCCATACGTAGGCGCCGAAAGCCTGTGCATGCTGAAAAGACACAAGCCATTTACGAAGACCTTGCGCCTCGCCCGTTCGGCCAAACCTCACTCTTCCTTCAGCAACAGGCCCAGCGCCAGCACGGTCAGCGCGACCCCGCCCAGAACCAACGCGCGCGGCGCCCCGTGGCCCAGCGCGATTTCCCACAGGATGACCCAGGACGGCGTCAGGTAGGTATAGGCCATCACCTTGGCCGCGGGCAGCCTCAGCGCCGCGTATTGCAGCAGCACGAAAGTCATCGCGCTGGCGCAGACCGCCAGATAGGCCAGCACCGCCCAGACCAGCGGCGGCAGCGCGGCCCAGTCGGTCGCGACCAGCGCGGGCGCGCCGTAAAGCGTCAGCACCAGAAGCGCCGCCAGCATCATCCCGAAGGTAAAGACCAGCGCGGGCTCGCCCCGGTTCAGCTTGCGCACCAGCGGCGTGTAGGCCGCATGGGCGACGCAGCCGATGAAGAAGACCGCCTCGCCCCGCCCCAGGTCGAACCGCAGAAGCGCCCCGAGATCGGCCCGGAAGATCACCCAAAGCGCCCCCGCCCCGCCGATCGCCAGCGCCGCCGCAACCCGGGGCGTCGCCCTCTGGCGCAGGAACAGCCAGCCAAAGCCCGCCGACATGACCGGCGTCAGGGTGAAGACCGCCGCCGTCGGCACCGGCGCGGCCGTCTTCAACCCCTCGAACATCAAGACGAAATACAGCGCAAAGACCGTGCCCAGCACCAGAAAGCGCCAGGGCGCGCGGAACTGCCGGCGCCTCAGCCCCGGGCCCAGCGCCGCGGCGGCCCCGATCAGCACCCCGGCCAGCAGGAAGCGCAGGGCGTTCAGCGCGACCGGGTCGATGTCGTTGGCGATCAGGCTGCCAAAGCTGAACGACCCCGCCACCAGCGCGGAGAAGCTCAGCATCGCGAGATGGCCGCGCAGCCCCTCGCGGCGCGGGACGGCCGCCGGGCTCAGGGCCATTCCTTCGCCGCATCCTTCAGCCGCGTGGTCAGGGCCTGCACCTTGGCGGTGCGGTGCAGGTCGACATGAGTCACCAGCCAGAGCGGCACATCCCATTCGGCCTGCGGCGGACGCATCTGTTCAAGCCCGGGCAGCCGCTCGGCCCACCAGACCGGCACGAAGCCGATGCCCGCACCCGCGATCACCGCCTCGACCTGCGCCCGCGCGTCCGAGGCGCGGAAGCCGACCCGGTCGGACGGCGTATTGGCCTTGAGCCAGCGGTTGAACGGCGCCCGGTGCTCCTCGTCCGAGGGCCCCACGTAGAAATGCGCGGACATGTCCTCGCCCAGCCGGCCATGCGCGGCGACATAGCCGCTGCTGGCATAAAGCGCATAGCGCAGCGTGTAGAGCCGTTGCACGATGTTGTCGGGCTCGTCCGGCTGCGATCCGGCGCGCACCGCGACATGGGCCTCGCCATATTCCAGCCGGTACAGCCGGGAATCGGCCATCAGCCGCAGGGTCAGTTCGGGATGTTCGGCCTGGAACCCGGACAGCACCGGCACCAGAAGCGGCGTCAGGCTGTCGACCGTCGTCACCGTCAGGTCGCCGGTCATCGCCGCGCCGCGCCCGCGCAGGCGCCCGGCGAGCTGGCTGAACTGGTCGGCCGTGACCTGCGCCACGCGCAAAAGCTCCTCGCCCGCCTCGGTCGGGGTATAGCCGCGGGCATGGCGCTGAAAGAGCTTGACGCCCAGCCGGTCCTCGAGCGCGTCGACATGGCGGATCACCGTGGCATGGTGCACCCCCAGCGCATCGGCGGCGCCGCTGACCGTGCCAAGCCGCGCGACATGATAGGCGGTGCGGATCTCATCCCAGTTGTCGATATCCATTCGGCGCCACCTGTGCAAAAAGTCACAATTCGCGGCGATGCTGGTCAATTGCGTTCGCCAAGGCAAGGGCGATGTTGTTTCGCGTTCCCTCAGTCGGCGGCGCTGTTGGCCCCGCCGGGCAGGGCCGCCAACCCGGGCCAGCTTGACTCGGACGGCATTTCGTGGCTTAAGCCCGGCCATTCCGGAATGGTGCGAACCCTTCCGGTCCCGGCCCCTGTCCGGGATCGCCCCCCGTCAGCGAGGTTTCGCCCACGGGGGCAAATCGCGTTTTGCGCATCGCGACGCGCTGACAAACCGGTCGTTCCCGCCCACATTGCGGGGACAGGTGCAACGGTCGAAGGAGGGCCAGGGCCATGTTCGAAAGTCTTTCCGACCGCCTTTCCGGCGTCTTCGACCGGCTGACCCGGCAAGGGGCGCTGACCGAGGAGGATGTCGCGACCGCGCTGCGCGAGGTTCGCGTCGCGCTTCTGGAAGCCGACGTGTCGCTGCCGGTCGCCCGCGATTTCGTCAAGTCGGTGCAGGACAAGGCCACCGGCCAGGAAGTGACCAAGTCGGTCACCCCGGGCCAGCAGGTCGTCAAGATCGTCCATGACGCGCTGGTCGAGGTGCTGACCGGCGAGGGCGAGCCGGGTTATCTCAAGATCGACAACCCGCCCGCGCCGATCCTGATGGTCGGCCTGCAGGGCGGCGGCAAGACCACGACGACCGCCAAGCTGGCGCGGCGCCTGAAAGAGATCAACGGCAAGCGCGTGCTGATGGCCTCGCTCGACGTGAACCGCCCGGCGGCGATGGAACAGCTGGCGATCCTGGGCGTGCAGATCGGCGTCGACACCCTGCCCATCGTCAAGGGGCAGAAACCCGTCGACATCGCCAAGCGCGCCAAGCAGCAGGCGGCGATGGGCGGCTATGACGTCTACATGCTGGACACCGCCGGCCGGCTTTCCATCGACGAAGAGCTGATGGCCGAGGTCGAGGCCGTCCGCGACGTCGCCACGCCCCGCGAGACGCTGCTGGTGGTCGACGGCCTGACCGGTCAGGATGCCGTCCACACCGCCGAGAATTTCGACGAACGGATCGGCATCACCGGCGTGATCCTGACCCGGATGGACGGCGACGGCCGCGGCGGCGCGGCGCTGTCGATGCGCGCGGTCACCGGCAAGCCGATCAAGTATGTGGGTCTGGGCGAAAAGCTAGACGCGATCGAGGAATTCCACCCCGAACGGATCGCGGGCCGCATCCTCGGCATGGGCGACATCGTTTCGCTGGTGGAAAAGGCGCAGGCGACCATCGAGGCCGAACAGGCCGAGCGGATGATGAAGCGCATGCAGAAGGGTCAGTTCAACATGAACGACCTGAAGATGCAGCTGGAACAGATGCTGAAGATGGGCGGGATGGAAGGCATCATGGGGATGATGCCCGGCATGGGCAAGATGTCCAAGCAGATGGCCGATGCGGGCTTTGACGACTCGATCCTGCGCCGCCAGATCGCGCTGATCAACTCGATGACCAAGAAGGAACGCGCCAATCCGCAGCTCTTGCAGGCCAGCCGCAAGAAGCGGATCGCGGCGGGCGCGGGCCTTGAAGTGCCGGAACTCAACAAGCTTCTCAAGATGCACCGGCAGATGTCGGACATGATGAAGAAGCTGGGCCAGAAGGGCGGCCGCGCCATGCTGAAGAAGGCGCTGGGCGGCATGTTCGGCAAGGGCGGTATGCCCGACATGGCCAACATGGATCAGGCCCAGCTGGAAGAGGCCGCGCGCAAGATGGGGGCAGGCATGCCGGGCGGCCTGCCGCCGGGCATCGGCGGCCCCGGTGGGTTGGGCGGCGGCATGGGCCTGCCGCCGGGGCTCGGCGGTCTGGGCGGATTCGGCAAGAAGAAGTAATGGCACGCGCGACCGTCATAACGACCGCGTGGCCATGGCCGCGCCCGCACCGGGTTGATGGCGTCTGCCCGGGCGTGGAGACGCGGCCATGAGGATCGAGATCGACTGCCCCGAGATCGAGACCGACCGGCTGATCCTGCGCGGCCCCAAGGCGGCCGACTGGGAGGCGCATGCCGCCTTCGCCGGGTCCGAACGCGCCCGCTATGTCGGCGGGCCGTTCTCGCGGCGCGATGCCTGGCGCGGCTTTGCCTCGCGCTGGGGCCATTGGGCGCTCAATGGCTATGGCATGTTCACCGTCACCCGGAAGGGCTCGGACGAGGCCATCGGCGTGATCGGCCCGCATTTCCCGGAAGGCTGGGCGGAACCGGAACTGGGCTGGATCCTCTATCCCAAGGCCGAGGGGCAGGGCCTGGCGCGCGAGGCCGCGCTGGCCTGCCGCCGCTTTGCCTACGACACGCTCGGCTGGACCACCGCCATCAGCTATGTCGATGTCCGGAACGACCGCTCGCGGGCGCTGGCCGAACGGCTGGGCTGCCGCCTCGATCCGTCGGTGCCCTATCCCTTCGACGAGGATTGCGTGGTCTACCGCCATCCCGGACCGGAGGCCGCCGCATGACCTTTCTGCCCGTCCTTCCCGCGCTGACCACAGCCCGGCTGACGTTGCGCGGGCCCGAACCGCGCGACTACCCGGCGCTGCGCGCCTTCTACGCCTCGGACCGGTCGAACTTTGTCGGCGGCCCGAAAAGCCCCGAGGGTGCCTGGCGCCAGCTTGCGACCGAAATCGGCCACTGGGCGCTGCGCGGCTACGGGCGCTGGATCGTGACCGAGCGCGAAACCGGCCACACTGTCGGCATGGTCGGGCTCTGGAACCCCGAGGGCTGGCCCGAACCCGAGGTTGCCTGGGACCTGTTCGAGGGGTTCGAGGGCAAGGGCTATGCCACCGAGGCCGCCCACGCCGCCCGCGACCACGCCTATGGTGCGCTGGGCTGGCCCACGGCGATCAGCCTCGTCAACCGCGCCAACACCGCCTCGGCCCGGGTCGCCGAACGGCTGGGCGCGGTCTACGAGGGCGAGGTCACCCACGAGACCTATGGCAGCATCGGTGTCTATCGCCATCCGGCCCCGGAGGCCTGCCGCTGATGACCCGTTCCGCGATCCCCGTGCTGGAAACCGAGCGGCTGGTGCTGAAGGGCCCGGCGCCCGAGGACTATCCGAATTTCGAGGCGACCTTCACCAGCTACCGCGCCCGCTTCATGGGCGGGCCGCTCAGCGAATACGAATCCTGGATGCTTTATGCCGCCGAGATCGGGCATTGGCAGATCCACGGCTTCGGCATGTGGATGATCCATGACCGCGAGACCGACGCCACGCTGGGCATGGCGGGCGGCTGGTATCCCAAGGGCTGGCCCGAGCGCGAGATCGCCTGGGTGATCTGGCCGCGGGTCGAGGGCCGGGGCATCGCGCTGGAAGCGGTCCATGCCGCGCGCGGCTGGTGCTATGACCGGCTCGGCTGGACCACCGCCGTCACCTATGTCGATCCGAAGAATGCCAGTTCGGTGCGGCTCTGCGAACGGCTGGGCGCGACGCTCGACGAGGATGCCCGCACCGTCGACAGCCACGACATCGTCTATCGCCATCCCGCGCCCGCCGCGCTGGCGGCGACGCCGCTCGCGGCCAGGATCGCGGCTGAACTGGCCGACCATATCGACCCCTCGTGCAAGCCGAAAGGAGTGCCCCTTGACTGACGACGTCCGCCGCGCCGCCGAGCTTCTGAAGGAGCACCGCGCCAGCATCGACCGGCTCGACGCCATCCTCGTCTACACGCTGGGCGAGCGGTTCAAGCACACCCAGGCGGTCGGCCGGCTGAAGGCCGCGCACGGGTTGCCGCCCTCGGACCCGGCGCGCGAGGACCAGCAGATCGCGCGGCTCGAGGATCTGGCCCACCAGGCCGATCTCGATCCGGAATTCGCCAAGAAATTCCTGAACTTCATCATTCAGGAAGTGATCCGTCACCACTTCGAACACCAGAAATAGGCAGACCCCTGCCCCCCAAAGCCAACGAACAGGAGAAACTGACATGGCTCTGAAACTTCGTCTCGCCCGCGGCGGCTCGAAAAAGCGTCCCTTCTACCGGATCGTCGTCACCGACAGCCGCATGCCCCGCGACGGCCGCTTCATCGAGAAGCTGGGCGTCTACAACCCGCTGCTGTCCAAGGACAGCGAAGAGCGCGTGAAGATGGACACCGAGCGCGCCCAGTACTGGCTCGGCCAGGGCGCCCAGCCGACCGACCGTGTCGCCCGGATGCTGGAAGCCGCGGGCGTGCTGGCCAAGACCGAACGCAGCAACCCCAAGAAGGCCGAGCCCGGCGACAAGGCGAAGAAACGCGCCGAAGAGAAGGCCGCCAAGGCCGCTGCCGCCGCCGAGGCCGAATAAGCCATGGCCTTCGGGACAGCCCGGGCCGACCGGTTCGCGCCCGCCTTCCGCGACGAGCTTTTCGAGCTGATGCGGTGGCGGCGCGACGTGCGCCATTTCCGCACCGATCCGGTCGCGCCCGAGCTGCTCGACCGCTGCCTTTCGGCATTCCGGCTGGCCCCCTCGGTGGGCCTGTCGGAACCCTGGCGGCTGATCCGGGTCGAAAGCCCGGCCGCCCGCGCCGCCGCGCGGGCCAATTTCGAGGACGCGAATGCCGCGGCCCTCAAGGGCTATGAGGGCGAGAAGGCCGCGCTTTACCCGCGGTTGAAACTGTCGGGCATGGACCGCGCGCCGGTCCAGCTTGCGGTCTTCTGCGACGAGGCCACCGCGCAGGGCGCAGGCCTTGGCGCGGCCACCATGCCCGAGATGCGGCGCTATTCGGTGGTTGCCGCGATTTCCATGTTCTGGCTTGCCGTCCGGGCCGAGGGGCTGGGGCTTGGCTGGGTGTCGGTGCTCGACCCCGACCGGCTGGCCCGCGATCTGGGCGCGCCCGAGGGCTGGAGCCTCGTCGCCTATCTTTGCCTCGGCTGGCCCGAGGTCGAACGCGACAGCCCCGAGCTGGAAGAGGCCGGCTGGGAAAGCCGGGCCGCCGGCCTGATCGTCGAGGAGCGTTAGGACATGACCGACAGGGTCTGCGTCGGGGCGATTTCCGGGTCCTTCGGGGTCCGGGGCGAGGTGCGGCTGAAAAGCTTCTGCGCCGATCCCGCCGCCATTGCCGAGTACGCGCCGCTCTATTCCGAGGACGGCGCGCGAAGCTTCGATCTGGAGATCACCCGCGCGGTCAAGGAGGGCTTTGCCGCCCGCCTGACGGGTGTCGCCACCAAGGAAGAGGCCGATGCGCTGAAGGGCCTGCGGCTCTACGCCGACCGCGACCGGCTGCCCTCGCTGCCCGATGACGAATTCTATCATGCCGACCTGATCGGGCTGACCGTGGTCGATCCGGGCGGCAAGGTGCTGGGCACTGTCCATGCGGTTTTCGACCATGGCGCGGGCGACCTGATCGAGGTGCGCGGCCCGGACCTCAAGGCGGCCGTGCTGGTGCCCTTCACCAACGCCGTCGTGCCCACCGTCGATCTCGAGGCCGGGCGCATGGTGGTCGACCCGCCCGACGGGCTCTTCGAGGTCTGAGGCGATGACCGGCGCACGCCGCGCGAATTGCGGCGGGGCGCCTCATTGCGGTTCCGCCCGATCGGGTGTTCCCCTGCCCGCGACCCATATCCGACCACAAGGAGCGTCAAGCCCATGAACCTGCCCCAGATCTTCTACGCCGTGATCCTGTTCGGCGCCTTTCTCGGCGGCACTGCCGGGATCGATGCCTGGGTCATCCTCGTGATCGCCGCCTTCGCGGTCGTCGCGACCGTCTTCGACCCGGCTGCCAAGGCCAAACGCGCCGCCGAGGGCAAGACCCTGACCAAGGCGCTGCCGATGATCGTCGTCAACCAGGTGATCTGGGCGAACCTCGCCTTCCTGATCGGCCTCGGCCTGGCCTGGCCCTTCGGCGGCAGCATCCTTGCCCTGCCCCTTCTGGTGCCCGTGATCGTCTCGGGCATCGGCTGCGCCGGTGCGCTGGCCGTGGGCATGAAACCCGGCGCCAAAGGCTGAGCCTTCCGCCGCCCCGGAAAACCCGCTAGAGACCCGCCCATGACGGAGAATGCCAGATCCCATGGGCGGCTGTCGGTGTCGGCCAGCCTCAAGCCCCGCGACCTGATGGCCGAACGCCCGCGCCTCAGGGGCGCCTGGACCGCCCGCGTCATCACGCTTTTCCCCGAGGCCTTTCCCGGCATTCTCGGCCTGTCGCTGACCGGCAAGGCGCTCGATCAGGGGCTCTGGGCGCTCGAGCCCATCGACCTGCGCCCCTTCGGCGAGGGCAAGCACCGCAATGTCGACGACACGCCCGCGGGCGGCGGCGCCGGGATGGTGCTGCGCGCCGACGTGGTGGCGAAGGCGCTCGATCAGGCGGCCATCGGCACGCCGCCCGACCGCGCCCGCTGGCCGGTCGTCTATCTGTCGCCCCGGGGCGCGCCCTTCACGCAGGCCACCGCCCGCCGGTTTGCCGCGGCCGAGGGGCTGACCCTTCTTTGCGGCCGGTTCGAGGGCGTCGACGAGCGGGTGCTGGAGGAATACGCGGTCGAAGAGGTCTCGCTGGGCGATTTCGTCCTCACGGGGGGCGAGATCGCGGCCGAGGCGCTGATCGACGCGACCGTGCGCCTTTTGCCGGGCGTGCTGGGCAATGCCGCCTCGACCGAGGACGAAAGCCATTCGGCCGGGCTTCTGGAACATCCGCACTATACCCGCCCCGCCGAGTGGCGCGGCCGCCCGATTCCCGAGGTGCTGCTGTCGGGCAATCACGGCGCGGTCGAGCGCTGGCGCCGCGACATGGCCGAGCGGCTGACCGAGGCCCGGCGCCCCGACCTTTGGGCGGCCTATCGCCGCAAGCCCGACTAGACCGCGCGCGCCTTGAGAACAAGGCGCCAAACGGCTTGATTGCAGCCCCCGCCTTGTCTATACACCGCCCGTCCGGGGCTTTCGCGAGTCGGCCGGACCCTTTCTTTTTGGCCTCGTGCTTCTTCGGCACGGCCCGGGCCGGGGAAAGGATCATCGAACAGGAAACGCAACCTGAAACTCTGGCGGGCGCCCCCGAATGGGACGAAGGCGGACCCGGACGAAGGCACAGAGCTCTGAGGCGGCAAGAAAACTTCGCGGACCAAAACCGCGAGCGAAACCGGAGACATGCGATGGACCTGATCGCGCAACTGGAGGCCGAGCAGATCGCCGCGCTCGGCAAGACCATTCCCGACTTCAAGCCGGGCGACACCATCCGGGTGGGCTACAAGGTGACCGAGGGCACCCGCACCCGTGTGCAGAACTACGAAGGCGTCTGCATCTCGCGCAAGAACGGCAAGGGCATTGCCGGATCGTTCACCGTGCGCAAGATCTCCTTCGGCGAGGGCGTGGAACGGGTGTTCCCCCTCTTCTCGACCAATATCGACTCGATCGAGGTCGTTCGCCGCGGCCGCGTCCGCCGGGCCAAGCTTTACTACCTGCGCTCGCGTCGGGGCAAATCGGCCCGGATCGCCGAGGTCTCGAACTACAAGCCCAAGTCCGCGGAATAAGGAACAGGCCCATGCGCAAGGACATCCACCCCGATTACCATGCCATCGACGTCAAGCTGACCGACGGCACCGTGGTCCAGATGAAATCGACCTATGGCAAGGAAGGCGACACCCTGTCGCTCGACATCGACCCCAGCGTGCACCCGGCCTGGACCGGCGGCAGCTCGCGTCTGATGGATACCGGCGGCCGCGTGTCGAAGTTCAAGAAGAAATACGAAGGCCTCGGCTTCTGAGCCCAGCCCCTTCGCACGATGCCAAGCGCCGCCCTTCGGGGCGGCGTTTTCGTTTGGCGACCAACAAGCCACTCTTCGCTTTTGATTAATTATAGCTCTGCCTTGCCAGCGCCACAGCAAGGCCAGATTCCCGTCTTTTGCCCCAGAACCGCCGCATTTGCGCCATTTTTGCGGTGCTGATTGTACCCGTAAAAGTTTATTCACATTGATAAGGTTCCCGTCATGCCCATTTCGCGCTCGATGGTCGGTTTCCTCGACAACGCCATTCAATCCCATCTTTTGCTCAAGGGGCGCCTGCGCCACGCGGTTCTGACCGGCCATGCCTGGACCACGCCGCAGGAGATCGCCTGCGATACCGGCTGCGACCTGACCCGGCTGCTGGCAGGCCCCGGGCTCGACCCGGCCATGCGCGCCACGCCGCGCGTGCAAGAGATCACCCGGACCCATTCCGCGTTCCACGCCTGCGCCGCCCGCATCCTGCAGCTGGTGAACGAACGCCGGATCGGATCGGCCGAGCGGGTTCTGGGCGTCGAGCTGCGCGACATTTCCGACCGGATGAACGCCGAGATCGCGGCCTGGCAGGACGAGATCCTGACCGAGTCGTTTCGCCGCAACGCCGCCTGACGACGGCCCGGAACGGACCCGCAGCCGCTTCCAATCCCTCCCCCCTCACCCTAAAGTGAGCACAGGTCTTTCCGGGGAGGGACCGGTCAGGAAGCGAGGTTGGCAGTGGCGCATATCATCGTCGTCGGCAACGAAAAGGGCGGCGCGGGAAAATCCACCGTGTCGATGCATGTGGCGACGGCCCTGGCGCGCCAGGGCTTCCGGGTCGGCGCGCTCGATCTCGACGTGCGGCAGCGCTCGCTGGGCCGCTTCTTCGACAACCGCAGCGCCTATCTGGCCCAGAACGGCGTCGATCTGCCCTCGCCCGATTTCCGCGAGCTGCCCGAGATCGACGCGGCGACCCTGGACGAAAGCGAAAACGTCCACGACCGGCGGCTTTCGACCGCCATCGCCGAGCTGGAACGCGAAAAGGACTTCATCCTGATCGACTGTCCCGGCTCGCATACCCGGCTGAGTCAGGTCGCGCATACGCTGGCCGACACGCTGATCACGCCGCTCAATGACAGCTTCATCGACTTCGACCTGCTGGCGCGGCACGACGGCGCGACCGGCAAGATCCTCGGCCCCTCGATCTATTCGGAAATGGTCTGGAACGCCCGGCAGATGCGCGCGCAGGCCGGGCTGAAACCCATCGATTGGGTGGTGCTGCGCAACCGGCTGGGCGCCCAGCAGATGCACAACAAGCGCAAGATGGGCAAGGCGCTCGACAATCTCTCGCGCCGGATCGGGTTCCGCGTGGCGCCGGGCTTTTCCGAACGGGTGATCTTCCGCGAGCTGTTCCCGAACGGGCTGACGCTGCTCGATCTCAAGGATACCGGAGTCACCACGCTGAACATCTCGAACGTGGCCGCCCGGCAGGAGCTGCGCGACCTGATGGCCGCCCTGAAACTGCCCGAGGTCGAGCCGGTCGCCTGACGACCGCCCGGCCCGGCTCAGGACATGCTGTGGCCCGCGACCCGGGCCGAGACCTCCTGCAGCCCGTGAACGAGGAAAATGCCCATCAGCGCGTGATAGAGGATCGCGCCGCCCAGCACGTGCAGCATGAAGATCCAGCCACCCGAAAACACGGCGGCGACCACGACGAACAGCGCCGACACGGCCGAGACCACCAGCGCGATCAGCATCGCCCGGCCGTTCGGACCCAGCCTCCGGGCGACGATGGCGCGGCGTTCAAGCTCTGCGGCGCCCAGCAGCACCACCAGCGAAAAGCCAAGATACAAGGCGAAGACCTGCATCATCCCTGACATCCTTTCCCTTGCGGCCGGACCCCCGCCCCGGCCTTTTACGAAGGGTTACTCCTGTGCGGCCTCTTTCGCAATGCGCGCTATGGTCGGCCCCGCCTCGACCGCCTGCCGGGCATGGGCGACCAGATGGTCGAGAAACGCCTGCGCCACCACCGACAGATGCTTGCCGCGCGGATAGGCGACCTGCCATTGCCGCAAAAGCGGAAAGCCCGCGACATCCAGCACCTTCAGCGCCCCGGTCGTGCCTTCCAACGCCAGCGTGTCGCGCGACAGGGCGCCGAGGCCGAGCCCGCCGATCACCGCCTGCTTGATCGCCTCGTTGGACCCCAGTTCCATCCGCATCGGCAGCGTCAGCCCCCGCGCCCGGAAGAAGCGCTCGACCGTCAGCCGCGTGCCCGACCCGCGTTCGCGCAACAGGAACGGCTCGCGCGCGACCCGTTCGGGCGGGATGTTGACCTCGCCCGCCAGGGGGTGATCGGGCCGCGCGATCAGCACCAGCGGGTTGTCGGCAATGGCGCGCGCCACCACGTCGAGCCCCTCGGGCGGCGTGCCGAGAATGCACAGATCGTCCTCGCTGGCGGCGAGCCGGGCCAGCACCGCCTGCCGGTTGGTGACCGTCAGCGCCACCTCGATGCCGGGATTGGCGTCGCAGAACTGGCCCAGCAGGCGCGGCAGGAAATATTGCGCGGTCGAGACGATGGCCAGCGTCAGCCGCCCCTCGCGCAGGCCGCGCATGTCGGCCAGCCGCATCTCCATCCGCCCGACCGCGTCCAGCGTCTCGCGCGCGCCCTCGACCACCACGCGCCCCGCATCTGTCGGCTGCATCCGCTTGCCGATTCGGTCCAGAAGCGTGACGCCCAGGCTGTCTTCCAGCTGCTTGACCTGGGTAAAGACAGCGGGCTGGGTCAGGTTCAGCTCTTCGGCCGCGCGGGTATAGCTTTGGTGCCGGGCCACCGACAGGAACACCGACAATTGCCGCAGGCTGATCCGCATACTAGGCAATTCCCTATTATCAACCTAAAAACTATTCAGTTTTATAGAGGCATTCAAGCGCTCATAGTCCCCCCGAGCCAAAAACGGCCCGCCATGAACCGCGGAGGAGGACAGATGGCCAAGACCTATGACGCCGGTGTCAAGGAATACCGGTCGACCTATTGGGAACCCGACTACACGCTGAAGGACAGCGACATCCTCGCCGTCTTCAAGGTGATCCCGCAGCCCGGTGTGTCGCGCGAGGAAGCCGCGGCCGCCGTCGCCGCCGAAAGCTCGACCGGGACTTGGACCACGGTCTGGACCGATCTTCTGACCGATCTCGACTATTACAAGGGCCGCGCCTACGCGATCGAGGACGTGCCGGGCAGCGACGACGCCTTCTATGCCTTCATCGCCTACCCGATGGACCTGTTCGAGGAAGGCTCGGTCGTCAACGTCTTCACCTCGATCGTGGGCAACGTCTTCGGCTTCAAGGCGGTGCGCTCGCTGAGGCTGGAGGATGTGCGCTTCCCGCTGTGGTTCGTCGCCACCTGCTTCGGCCCGCCCCATGGCATCCAGGTTGAGCGCGACAAGATGGACAAGTATGGCCGGCCGCTGCTGGGCTGCACCATCAAGCCCAAGCTGGGACTCTCGGCCAAGAACTATGGCCGCGCGGTCTATGAATGCCTACGGGGCGGCCTCGATTTCACCAAGGACGACGAGAACGTCAACAGCCAGCCCTTCATGCGCTGGCGCGACCGGTTCCTGTTCTGCCAGGAGGCCATCGACAAGGCCGAGGCCGAGACGGGCGAGCGCAAGGGCCACTACATGAACGTGACCGCGCCCACCATGGAAGAGGTCTACAAGCGCGCCGAATTCGCCAAGGAGCTGAAGACCCCGATCATCATGTCGGATTACCTGACGCTGGGCTGGGCCGCGCATAACTCGCTGTCGAAATGGTGCCGGGACAACGGGCTCTTGCTGCACGTCCACCGCGCCATGCACGCGGTGCTGGACCGCAACCCCAATCACGGTATCAACTTCCGGGTTCTGGCGAAACTGCTGCGCCTTCTGGGCGGCGATCACCTGCATTCGGGCACTGTCGTGGGCAAGCTCGAAGGCGACCGCGAGGCGACGCTGGGCTGGATCGACCTTCTGCGCGACCGCCATATCAAGGAGGACCGGTCGCGCGGGATCTTCTTCGATCAGGACTGGGGCGCGATGCCGGGGGTCTTCCCGGTCGCCTCGGGCGGCATCCATGTCTGGCACATGCCGGCGCTGGTCTCGATCTTCGGCAATGACTCGGTGCTGCAATTCGGCGGCGGGACGCTCGGCCACCCCTGGGGCAATGCGGCCGGTGCCGCAGCCAACCGGGTCGCGCTCGAGGCCTGCGTGCAGGCCCGCAACGAGGGCCGCGAGCTGGAGAAGGAGGGCAAGGAGATCCTGCAGAATGCCGCGAAGCACAGCCCCGAGCTGAAGGTCGCGATGGAGACCTGGAAAGAGATCAAGTTCGAATTCGACACCGTCGACAAGCTCGACACCCAGCACCGCTGAGCGCCCGGAGGGAGAAAGAGAATGAGCAAGGTTCAGGACTACACCTCGCGGCTGTCGGACCCCGCGAGCCGCCGGATGGGCACCTTTTCCTACCTGCCCGAGATGGATGACGCGCAGATCCGCAAACAGGTGGAATGGATCGTGAAACATGGCTGGAACCCGGCCATCGAACATACCGAGCCGCAATTCGCCAAGTCCAACTACTGGTACATGTGGAAGCTGCCGATGTTCGGGGAAACCGATGTCGACGCGATCCTGGCGGAACTGAAGGCCTGCCATGACGCGAACCCCGACAACCATGTCCGGCTGATCGGCTACAACAACTACACCCAGAGCCAGGGCGCCAACATGGTGGTCTATCGCGGCACCCCGGTCTGACCGGATCCGGACCCAAGACAGAAGACCGAAAGACCGTGCCCCGAAGGGCGCGGTCCGAACCTGCGAACGCACTCCCGGGGGAGGACGGACCATGACGGATATGCTCGACCAGTACCGCGTCGCGGAGGAACCCTATTACCGGCCCGTCGCCGACGAGGTCGCGCTTTACGAGGCCGCCTATGCGGCAAAGATGCCGGTGATGCTGAAAGGCCCGACCGGCTGCGGCAAGACCCGCTTTGTCGAGCACATGGCCTGGCGGTTGGGCAAGCCTCTGGTCACCGTCGCCTGCAACGAGGACATGACCGCGTCCGACATCGTCGGCCGGTTCCTGCTGGATGCCGAGGGCACGCGCTGGCAGGACGGGCCGCTGGCCTTCGCCGCGCGGCATGGCGCGATCTGCTATCTCGACGAGATCGTCGAGGCGCGTCAGGACACGACCGTCGTCATCCACCCGCTGACCGACAACCGTCGCGCCCTGCCCCTTGAAAAGAAAGGGGAAATCTTGCGCGCGCATGAGGATTTCCACCTCGTGATCTCGTATAACCCCGGCTATCAGAGCCTGATGAAGGACCTGAAACAGTCCACCAAGCAGCGCTTCGGCGCGCTCGATTTCAGCTATCCCGAGCATGCGACCGAGGTCGAGATCGTCACCCATGAGGCGGGCATCGATGCGACGGAGGCGGGCAAGCTGGTCTCGATCGCCGAACGCGCCCGCAACCTCAAGGGCCACGGGCTGGACGAAGGGATTTCCACCCGGATGCTAATCCATGCCGGCTCGCTGATGGCGCGCGGGATCGAGGCGCCCGCCGCCTGCCGCATGGCGCTGGTGCGCCCGATCACCGACGATCCCGACATGCGCGACGCGCTCGACGCCGCCGTCGCCACCTATTTCTGACCGCCATGGCGACGCTCGAGGACTATGCAGAGCTTCTGGCCGATCTCGACGCGCCCCAGCGCGAAAAGCTCGAGTCCGTCTGGCCCGAGGCGGTGCGCCAGCTCAGCCCGCGCGGGCTCGACAACTGGCTGAAGGGCACCGCGGCGCTGTCGCATATGGGGCGCGGCGACCATATCGTCCGCACCTGGATCGAGACCGTGCCGACCGTCGCCCGCGATCTGGGCGAGGATATCGTGCCCGATCTGGCGCAGGCCTGCCTGGGCTTTGCCTCGCGCACCTCGGGCGCAGTGATCGAGCGGGTGCTGGCGACCGCCCCCGTCGCCTCGCGTCGCCTCTCGGACCCGGACCTCTTCCGCGCCTATCTGCAGCTTCTGAACCAGCTTCTGGCCCAGGCGCCGCGCGGGCTGCGGCCGATGCTGGAGCATCTGGAGGACCTGCTGGGCGTGCTGACGCTCGGCGGCCTGCGCCGCTGGGCCAGTTGGGGCGCCGAGGCGCATCGCACCGATTACGAGGAACTGACCCGCTATTTCGGCCTTGAAAGCGCGGAATCGCAGGCGATCCTGCAACGCGAGCGCAAGGGCACGCTGCTCGTCGACATCCACCGCCGGATCGGGATGTATCTGCGCGCGCTCTGGGGGCGCGATTTCCTGATGCGCCCGACGGCCGGCGATTTCGAGGCCCGCGAGGGCATCCGCCCCCATATCGCGGACTATTTCCTGCACCTGCCCGATGCCTATGACGACTGGGAGGGAGTGCCGGGGCTCGACCTTTACCGCGCCGCCGCCGCCCATGCCGCCGCCCATGTGGTGGCCACGACCGCACCGCTGAAGGGCGACGAGCTGAATGCGCTGCAACGCGCCTGCATCGGCCTGATCGAGGATGCCCGCGTCGAGGCGCTGGCCATCGCCCGCTTCCCGCGCCTGCGCGATTTGTGGCGGCAATTCCACCTGCCCGCGCAAGACGGCTCGATGACCGCGCGTTTCGGCCGGATCGCGCTGGCGCTGCTGGACCCCGATGCCCCCACCGGCGACGAGACCGCGGACTGGGTGCGGGCGGCCTTTGCCGGGGCCGATCTGGGCACAGCGCAAAGCGCCTTCGATCTGGGCCTGCAACTGGCGCATCGTCTGCGCAACGAGCCCTATTCCGCCTGGCGCGACGGACAGGCCGCGCCCTATCGCGACGACAACCGCTATATCTGGGAATTCGAGGAGTCGGTCGACTGGGAGAAGGGCATGGCCCCCGACCAGCAGGTTCGCAGATATGTCTCGGTCTCGGAAATGGTGAACGAGGTCGAGGTCGAAACCGCCGGCGAGGACGCGCAGGAGATCTGGGTCGCCGAGACCGAGCTGTTCGACGACGATGGCGTCTCGTTCAACGAGAAGGAGGGCAAGGAGCCCACCGCGCCCCCGGTCCCCTATGACGAGTTCGACTACAAGATCCAGATGCACCGCCCGGCCTGGGCCACGGTGCAAGAAAAGCGCCCGCGCCTGGGCGATCCGGCCGAGATCGACGCGATCCTGACCCGGAACCGCAAGCTGACCCAGCGCATGCGCCATCTTCTGGACGCGATGCAGCCGCAGGGCGTCCAGCGCATCCGCAAGCTCGAGGATGGCGACGAGATCGACCTGAACGCCGCGACCCAGGCCTTGATCGACATCCGCATGGGGTTGCAACCCGACCCGCGGGTGATGATGCGCTCGGTCCGCAAGACCCGCGACATCGCGGTGATGGCGCTTCTGGACCTGTCGGAATCGACGAACGACCCGGTAACGGGGCAGGATCAGACGGTGCTGGACCTGACCCGGACGGCGACCGTGCTGTTGGCCGAGGCCATCGCCAAGGTAGGCGATGCCTTCGCGCTGCACGGCTTCTGTTCGGACGGGCGGCACAACGTCTTCTATGCGCGCTACAAGGATTTCGACCAGCCCTGGGGCGAGATCCCGAAGGCGCGGCTGGCGGGGATGGAGGGGCATCTGTCCACCCGCATGGGGGCCGCGATCCGCCACGCGGGCGCGCATCTGGGCCGGGTCGCCGCCGCCAAGAAGCTGATGCTGGTCATCACCGACGGCGCGCCGTCCGATATCGACGAACGCGACCCGCAATACCTGCGCCAGGATGCCCGCGCCGCCGTTCAGGAGGTCGCGAGGACCGGCGTCATTCCCTTCTGCCTGACGCTCGACCCGCGCGCCGATCAGTATGTCGCGCAGATCTTCGGACAGCGGAACTTCCTGGTGCTGGAAAATGTCGAACGCCTGCCCGAACGCCTGCCCCAGCTTTACGCGGGCCTGACCCGATAGACTCTGCGCGACCTGAAAACGAAAACCCCGCCCCGGCTTCGCGGCCGGGACGGGGCTTTTGCGGTCGGTGCCGGGCGTCAGGCCCGGGGCGGCCTCATTCTTCGGACAGCTTCGCGATATAGGCGTAGACGTCCTTGACCTCTTGCGGGTCCTTGGCGTTGTAGGTCATCAGACCGCGCGCCTTGGGATCGCCGAGGTACTCGCGCAGGAAGGCGGTCGGGTCCTGAGCGTAGACCGACACCTTGTCCTCGTCCCAGACCAGACCGGCTTCACCGGCGGCGGTCATCGATTTCGAGTAGCGGAAGCCCTCGATGATGCCCGCATGGCGGCCCGGCATGCCGTAGAGGTTCGGACCGACCTTCAGGCCGCGACCGGCCAGCAGTTCGCCCGAGGGGCTGACGACGCTGTGGCAGGTGGCGCACTGGATGAAGGCCTTTTCGCCCTTGGCGGGATCGCCGGTGATCGCCGGGGCGGCAGCAACAACAGCTCCGGCAGCGGCTTCGTCAGTCGCGGGTTCTTCCGCAGCGGCGGGTTCTTCGGTCGCGGCGGCTTCCTCGGCAGCGGGTTCTTCCGCAGCCGGTTCCTCCGCAGCGGGCGCTTCGGCGGCCGGTTCGGCAGCGGCGTCTTCGGTCGCGTCGCCGCCGATCAGGGGCTCTTCGCTGCCGGTCAGGGCTTCACGGGTGTCCTGCACGGCTCCGGTCACGGCTTCGCCCGCGCTGTCGGCAGCGGCTTCGGCGGTATCGACCGCATCGGCCACGGCGTCGCCGACGGTCTCGGCAGCGGCTTCGGCGTTATCGGCCACGTCGGACGCGGCTTCGGTCGCCTGATCGACGACGCTGGGTTCCTCGGCAGCGGGTTCTTCGGCAGCGGGTTCTTCGGCAGCGGCCGGTTCTTCCGAAGCGGCAGCTTCCTCGGCCGCGGGCTCTTCAGCCGCAGCGGGCTCTTCGGCGGCGGGTTCTTCCACGGCAGCCGGTTCGGCAGCGGCTTCTTCCCCGGCGGCGGCGATGGCGTCGAAGGCTTCCTCAACGGTCGAGGGCGCTTCGGCCGCAGCTTCGGCAGGCTCTTCGGCGGCAGCGGTCAGGGCCGCGGACTTGCCAGCCAATGCAGCGGCACGCTCGGCGAGATCGGCATATTCGGCAGCAAGAGCAGCCGCCTGGTCAGCCAGGGTCAGTGCCGAGGCGACGGCCTCGGGGGTATCGACCGCAGGCGCTTCGACGGCTTCGGCCTCGGCGGCGGGTTCTTCCGCGGCGGCGGCTTCCTCGGCCGGGGCTTCGGCGGCCGGTTCCTCGGCAGCGGCGGCCGCTTCGGCGGCGGGTTCCTCGGAGGCGGGCGCTTCGGCGGCCGGCTCTTCGGCAGCGGCTTCGGCCTCGGCGGCGGGTTCCTCGGCGGCCGGTTCTTCCGTGGCAGCAGCTTCCTCGGCAGCCGGTTCGGCGGCAGCTTCGGTGGCGTCGGCAACGTCAGCGGCGGGCGCTTCGGCCGCAGCTTCTTCGGTCGCTTCTGCGGTGGTTTCCTCGGTCACCGCCTCTTCGGCGGTGGCTTCGGGCGCTGCCGCTTCGGTGGCTTCGGCGGCGGGAGCTTCGGCGACCGGCGTCTCGATCGCGGGCTCGGTCTTGGGTTCCTTGCCGCCGCTGAAGCTGACGGCGGCGATCGCGATGCCAAGCGCCGGCGCGGCGACAATCAGCCGGATCAGGTTCTGCGAATTATTGGACATGGTTCATCCTTTTTTCGTTCCGCTGCTCACGGCTGGGACCACCCCCTCCGCGGCAGGACGTCCTCCTGCGGGTTCCGACGGGAGCCCCTGATGCCTCCCGCATCGGCCAGAAGACCCGCCGGACCGCCCGCAAAAGGCATACCGGCGTCCCTTGGCCGCCACGCAGGACCATACCCAACAGCGCACGGGATGGCAGCCTTTTGTCGTCGCCTGCGACTCTGATACGCGGGCGAACCCCCTTGTCAGCCCGCAGAGGACGACCCGGCGCCGGGTTTCGGCCCGGTCCGATCAGGTTCGCGCCGGATCCTGCCGGGCGAAACGCGGCATTTCGACACCGAATCGGTCGCAGGGCGACAAACCGGCGGCGGATAGCGATTCCCCGCGCCGCCCGGGCGCCGTCCATGAAAAGATGCGTCTTTCCCGTCGGTTTTCAATGACCGCTTCAGCCTGCCGTCAGGCGCATGGCGGCAGATGCACCCAGCGGCCCGGCCCCACAGCCGGCGGTCGGAGCCGCAGCAGGACTACAAAGGAGAACGACCATGCGCAGCCTTCTCATGCGCTACGCCACCCCCTCGATCATCGGCCTCTTTCTGGTGTCGCTGGTCACCGGGATCGCACTTTTCTTCCATGTCGGCCCGTCGGCCTTTCATGGCATCCACGAATGGCTCAGCATGGTGCTGATCCTCGGCTTCGCGCTGCATGTCTGGCGCAACTGGCGCCCGATGCTGTCCTATATGAAGGGCAAGCCGCTGGCGGTGTCGATGCTGGTGTCCGTGCTGCTTTCGGCGGTCTTCTTCCTGCCGGGCAGCGGCGAGGGTGGCCGGCCCCCGGTCTTCGGACTGGCGATGCAGGTGATGGCGCATTCGGCGACCGAGGTCGCCCCGGCGCTGGGCACCACGCCCGATGCGCTGATCGCGCGGCTGACGGCCGCGGGCTATACCGTCGGCGGCCCCGACCAGCCGCTGGCCGACATTGCCAGCGCCTCGGGCCGCTCGACGATGGATCTTGCCGGCGCGCTGATCGGCGGCGCCCGCTGATCCCGCCCAGACCGATGCCGACAGCGAAACGCCTGCCCGTCCTGGGCAGGCGTTTTCGTTTCGAGGGGTCCGGGGATCAGGCGGCAAAGCCCGGCCCGATGGCGGTCTCGACCAGACCGGCGCCATCGCGTTCCAGAAAAAGTGCGGAAAGCCCAAGCCGCCGCGCCAGCGCCGCGCCCTCTTCGCGGCCCAGCACCATCAGCGCGGTCGCCCAGGCATCGGCCTCCATGCAGCGCGCCCCCAGCACCGTGACCGAGGCCGGAGAGGCCGCGAGCGGCGCGCGCCGCCGCGGGTCCATGGTATGCGACAGCCGCCGCCCGCCCAGATCCACCCAGTGCCGGTAATCGCCCGAGGTGGCCACCGCCCCGGACTCGAGTGCCAGAACCGCATGCGCCGCCCGCTTTCCGGGATCGGGGCGTTCGACAGCGACCGCCCAGGGCCGACCGCCGGGCTGCGGCCCCAGCGCGCGCAATTCGCCATCGATCGACAGCAGCGCGCTTTCGATGCCGAAGTCCCGCGCGGTCTCGGCCAGCCGGTCCACCCCGTAACCCTTGGCGATGCCGCAAAGATCGAGCGCCAGGGTCCCGTGCTTTCGCGCCCGCCGGTTGGTGCAATCGAGTTCCAGTACCTCGCAGGCAGGCCGCCGCGGCTCCTTGAGGGCCGCACGAATGCGTCCCGGATCGGCCGCGTCGCCGGAAAAGCCCCAGGCCGCGACCGCATCTCCCAACCCGATCTCGAAGGCGCCGCCCGAGGCCCGGCCGATGGCCAGCCCCGCCGCCAGCACCTCGACCAGACCCGCGGGCAGGTCGATCCAGCGATCCGGCTCGGCGCGGTTCAGCCGCATCAGGTCGCTGCCGACGCGGCGGGTGGTCATCTGCGCCTCGACCTCGGCCACCGCCGCGGCAAGGGCCGCATGCAGGCGGGCGGGATCGGCCCCCGTCCCGACATGCAGCACGGCCGACCAGCGCGCGCCCATGGCCGGCCCGTTCAGGGCCAGCCGTTCGGGGTCAGTAGACGTCTTCGACATAGCGCCCCTCCGCCTTCAGCCGCACCAGCGCCGCCCCCGCCGGATCGAGGATATCCTCCAGCGCCTCGGCCACGCCCCTTGCCATGTCTCGGCCGCCGCAGACCATGATCCGCGCGCCCTGGGACACCAGCGCGGCCACCCGGTCGGCATCGCGGCGCAGCAGATCCTGCACATAGGCCCGGTCGGCGGTGCGCGAAAACGCGGTCGCGACCGAAGCAAGACGTCCGTCCTTCTGCCACTGCACCAGATCCTCGCCGAACAGAAGATCGCTTTCCGGCGCACGCGCCCCGAAATAGAGGTGCAGCGGCCGCAGCGCCCGGTTGCCCCGGGCAAAGCCCGCAAGCGGTCCGATGCCGGTCCCGGCCCCGATCAGGATCAGCGGCGCCTCGTCCTTCCCGGCATGGAAGGCCGGGTTCGGCCGCAGCACCGCCGCCACGCTGTCGCCGGGCTCCAGATCCATCAGCTGCCCCGAGCACAGCCCGCCCGGATGCTTGCGCACGCAGATCTCGGCGAACCCGTCGGACGACCCCGACGCCAGCGAATAGTACCGCGGACGGCTGTCGCCCTCGGGCAGCACGGCCAGCAGATCGCCCGCGAGGAACGGGCCGAAGCCGCCGCCAGCCAGACGCTGCCAGAGGCTCCGGCGCGGCAGGGCAAAGCGCAGGATCGCAGTCGGCGCCTGCACCTCGGCGCCGTAATCGCGGCGCGAAACCAGCCGGAGCCGCACCGGTTCGGGACCGGCGCTGGCGGGCAGAAGATCCAGCGCGATGCCCAGCCGGTCGGCCAGCGCCCGCACCCAGCGGGCGAAATCCTGCGGCGACTGGCGGTCGACGCGGGCAGGCGCCATCAGTTCGGCCCAGCCCGCCGCGCGGGCGGCCGCGCGCACCTTTTCGGCATAGCCGCAGAACGCGGGAAAGGCGCTGTCGCCGAAGCCCAGCACAGCAAAGGGGGCCGCGGGCGCCTTGCCCAGCGAACCAACCCGGTCGAGAAAGCCCTGCGCCGATCCCGGCGCGTCGCCGTCGCCCGAGGTCGCGGCGAGGATGAGGATCCGCTGCGCGCGCAGATAGCGCTCGGGCGCGAAGCCGGACATCGGCCCGACATGGACGCTGCTTCCGGCGCGGGTCAACGCGGCGCGCAGACGCTCGGCAAAGCCCCAGGTGGTGCCGCCCTCGGACCCGACCAGAAGAATCGTGTCGGCCGCCTCGGGCGCCACCGCGCGAACCCGCCGCCCGGCGGCCCCGGCAGGGCGACGACCCGCCTGCTGCGCAAGCCCGGTCAGCCCCAGCACCGGCACGGTCAGCGCGGCCAGCCCCAGCAGAAGCCCCAGCACCGCGGCGCCCCGCCCGGTATGGAGCATCATCGCCAGATCGCCCAGCCGGTCTGCCCAGCCGCGCGCGGTCCAGGCCAGCATCTGGCCGCTGGCCGGATCGATATAGCCGGTCCCGGCCACGGTCCTCAGCGTGAAGACATCGCCCGCGCTGCCCGGACGTGGAAAGGTGAGTTGCCGCAGATCGGCCAGCGGCAGATCGCGGAGCGCCGTCATCGCGGCCGGCGACATCGCCGGGGCTCCGCCCGCAACAAAGCCGGGCATCCCGGTTTCCGGCAAAAGCCCGAAGGTGCCTGCCGCCAACCAGATCCCGGTCAGCGCGGACAGCGCCAGCGCCGCGCCTCCCAGCCGCGCCAGATCGAGATGCAGCCGCCGCGACAGGGGCCCGCGCGCGGGCGCCAGCAGCCGCGACCAGCCGCCCAGACGCCGCGCGGTCAGCGCCAGCCCCGACAGCGTCAGCGCCAGCATGGCAAGGCTTGCCGCCACCACCACCAGCCGCCCGGCATCGCCCAGAAACAGCGACCGGTGCAGGTTGGTCAGCCACAGCTGCAGGGCCGACCGCTCGGCGGGCGCGAGGATCTCGCCGGTCGCGCCATCGACCGTCCAGCGCAGGGCCGCGCCATCCTGAAAGGCATAGGCGGTGATGCCGCCCGCGGCCGAGACCCGGATCTCTTCAAGTCCCGGCACGCTGTCCTGCAGGGTCGCGGCCAGCTGACCGGCGGATATGTCGGGCAGGGGCACGGCACTCAGCGCCCCCGCCGCGGGATAAAGCGACAATGCCGCCCCGCTGAGCGCGGTCACGGACAGGATGAGGGCCGCGCCAAGCCCGGCCCAGCGATGCAGCGGACGGATCATCGGGGTCTCCTCACATCTCGTAGGCGAAGCTGGCGATATAGCCGCGGCCCGCGACCGGCTGGCCCGCGCCCTCGGTGGTCAGGGGCACCACGATCTCGGAGGGGCTGTCGCGCATGTCCTCGACCGCCGCGTCCACATGCAGCTGATAGCCCGCGTCGAAAAGCGCGTCGGCCAGATCGAAACTGACGGTCAGCGTCCGTCCGGCGCCGACGCTGGCGCCGGTGATCCCCGCCACCTCGGCGGCATTGCCGCCGGTGGCGCGGTACCAGTCCGAGAGGCTCTTGTAGTATTTGGCCTTGGCCCCCGCCATCCAGAGCGAGCCCACATAGGCGCCCGAAGCATCGGTGACGTAATAGGCCAGATAGGCGCCGTCACCGCCGTAATTGGCCATCTGGGTGGTGAAGGTCACCTCCTTGGCAAAGGCCAGACCGGGCGCGGTCAGCGCCGTGGTCAGGGCGAGGGCGGAAAGCAGGGTCTTCATGGTCGGATCTCCTTTGGCCGGGCGTGCCGGGATCAGTTGGACTGCGCGCGCGGCGCGGCGCCGTTGTTGAACAAGCCGTTGGCGGGCGGTGCGACGGACCCCGGCGCGGGCTGAGCCTGGGCGCGGGACCGGCCCCCGCGCGAGTCGCAATCGCCCGAGCGGCGCGTCGCGTGCGACCGGTCGCGGCGGCCGCGGTCGTCATCGTCGCGGCCGAAACCGAACCAGCCCCGATCGTCGTCGTCGTCGTCTTCGTCGTCGGCCCAGCGGCCATGGTGCCGGTCGCTGCGGCCGGTGCCCCAGTAGGCCTGACCGCTGCCGTCCTGCTGCGCCATCGGCGCGGACGGGCGCGGACGGATCTGGGTGCCGCCATCGGCCTGGGCGAGTGCGGTCCCGGTCATCCCGAGGGCAAGAATCGCGGCCAGCAGCGGGGCGGATTTGAGGGTCGGTGTCATGGCTTTGTCCCTTTCAGGTGAACCCTTCGATGGGACCGTTTTCCGGCCGACGCCTGATCCGTGCCTGACGCCCGTGCAGTTTCCTCTTCAGCTTCCCGTCAGGGAGGGGGGGCTATAGACTGGCCCCAGCACGAAGGACGAACCGATGCGCATCCTGCTGATCGAGGACGATACGGTGCTGGGGGCCGCGGTGGCCGACCAGCTGCGGGCCGACGGCCATTCCGCCGACTGGGCCAAGCGGCTCGATGCAGCCGACGACACGCTGGCGGTCGGCGCCTTCGATCTGGTGCTGCTGGACCTGATGCTGCCCGACGGGCGCGGCATTCCCTTCCTGCGCCGGATGCGGGCACGGGGCGACGCGACGCCGGTCATCATCCTGACTGCGCTCGACCAGGTGTCGGACCGGATCGAGGGGCTGAACGCGGGCGCCGACGACTACATGGTGAAACCCTTCGATCTGGACGAGCTGTCGGCCCGGATCGGGTCGGTCGCCCGGCGCTATGCGGGCAACCCCAACCCGCTGATCCATCTGGGGCCGCTGGAAATCGACCTGGCCGCCAAGGCGGTGCGCCGAGACGGCCGCCCGGTGACGCTGACCCATCGCGAATGGGCGCTGTTCGAGGCCTTCGTGCAGGCGCCTGGGCGGCTTTTGTCCAAGGCGCAGCTTGAGGAGCGGCTTTATTCCTTCGACGACAGCATCGAAAGCAACACCATCGAGGTGCATGTCAGCCGGTTGCGCAAGAAGCTCGGCCGCAGCGTGATCGACACCGAGCGCGGGCTCGGCTACCGGCTGGGCAACCCGTGAGGGGACCGCGTTCGCTGCAGGGACGGCTGGCGCTGGCGGTGGGGCTGGCGGTGACCGTACTGTGGATCGCCGCGGCGGGCGCCACGCTGCGCGAGCTGAGCCACGAGATGGACGAGGTCTTCGACGGCGCCCTGCGCGATGCGGCGCACCGGCTGCTGCCGCTGGCGGTGCGCGCCCATGAGGGGCGCGACCGGGGGCTGGCGCTGGGGCCGCTCGTCCGGGGCGAGCGGGACGGACATCGCCGCAAGGATGACGATGACGACGACCGGCACGAGGGCCGCCGCAACCGGCATGCCGAGGAATGGTCCGAACGCATCCGGCAGTTCAACGGCGATGTCGAGGATCTGAGCTATGTCGTGCGCGACGGCGACGGCTCGATCCTGCTGATCTCCGAGGATGCCGAACCGGAGGACTTTCCGCCGTTCCGGCGCGAGGGCTTCAGCCGCACCGCGACCCACCGCCTGTTCTACGAATCCGCGCGCGACGAGGACGTGACCATCGCCGTGGCGGAACCCCTGTCGCGCCGCAGGCACATGGCGCGCGAGATGGCAACGAACCTCGCCATGCCGCTGGCGGTGGTGATCCCGCTCAGCCTGCTGGCCATCGTGATTGCGGTGGGCACCAGCCTGCGCCCGGTGCGCAGCCTTCGCCAGCAGCTGGCGGAACGCGGCTCGCGCAATCTCTCGGCGCTGGGCGATGGCGGCCTGCCGACCGAGCTGCGCCCCATTGTCGGCAGCATCAACGACCTGCTGTCCCGCCTGCGCGCCGCCTTCGAGGCCGAACGCAGCTTTGCCGCCAATGCCGCGCACGAGCTGCGCACGCCGGTCGCGGGGGCCATAGCCCAGGCCCAGCGGCTGCGCGCCGAAACCGCCGACCGAAGCGCCGCGGCCCGCGCCGCCGAGATCGAGACCACCCTGAAACGGCTGAACAGCCTGTCCGAAAAGCTGATGCAGCTGGCCCGCGCCGAGGGCGCGCGGCTGCGGGTGGCCGAACCCTCGGACCTGCGCGCGGTGCTGCGGATCGTGGCGGGCGATCTCGAACGGCTGGGCTCGGCCGGGCGCATCGCCCTGACGATGCCCGAGACGCCGGTGTTGTCCGACCTCGACCCCGACGCCTTCGGCATCCTCTGCCGCAACCTGATCGAGAACGCGCTGAAACACGGCGCCGCGGACGAGCCGGTCGAGGTCGCGCTGAGTCCGGGCGGCGTGCTGTCGGTCGCCAATGGCGGCGCGCCGGTCCCGCCCGAGGATCTGGCGCGGCTGACCGCGCGCTTTGCCCGCTCGAATGGCGGGGCCGAGGGCGCGGGGCTGGGGCTTGCCATCGTGCGCACCATCGCCGACCGCGCCGCGGGGCGGATTGACCTCCTGTCGCCGCGCCCCGGCAGGTCAAACGGGTTCGAGGCGCGGTTCACCCTGCCCGCCCGGTTCTGAGCGGCGCGCGCAGGCTCAGGCGAGACCTCAGGCCAGAACGATCCCGGCGCTGCTGGCGGTGTTGCGGATATGGGCACCCATCGCCGCCGCGCTGCCCGCCCCGTCGCCCGCCCGCAGCGCGGCGATGATCTGGCGGTGTTCGGCGATCGACTGCGCCATGCGGTCGCGGGCGGTGTTGGGAATCGGCTGGCGCTGGCTTTCGGTCAGGAGGCTCTGCACCGACTGGTACAGCCGCCACAGCATCCGGTTCGGGCAGGCCCGGGCGATGGTTTCGTGCAGCCGCAGGTCGGCCTCGACATGGGCCACCAGATCGCCCTGGCTCCAGGCGCGTTCGAAGGTCGCGTTGGCATGCTCCAGTGCGTCGAGATCGGCCGCGCCCAGATGCCCGGCCGCCAGCCGACACAGCTCGGTCTCGATCAGCAGGCGCGACTGGAACACGTCGCCGATGCTGAACGCGCCGTCATAGCGCCAGGGCGCGGGCAGGCGCTCGTCGTCCTCGGGGTCGACCACGAAGGTGCCGCGCGCGGGCAGCGTACGCACCAGACCCAGCGTCTCGAGCGTCAGAAGCGCCTCGCGCAACGTCGGGCGCGACACCCTCAGCCGCTCGGACAACACTCGCTGCGACGGCATCTTCTCGCCGTGCTTCAACTCGCCCGACCGGATCATCTCTTGCAGATGCCGCGCCGTGGCCTGCGCGACCGGCACCTTGTCGTCATGGGAAATCATCGCATCCTCCCGTCCGGCCATCCTATCGCCCGCGCCGCAAGGTCCGCAACTTGGGCTCTTGCATTCGGACCGGCCTCATGGTCCCATACTGGTCCGACCGGTTTGTCCGGTCAATCCAGAATCATAACCAACGGGGATCGACAATGACCAAGACAGGGATGACCGCCGCCGCGCTCGGGCTGGCGGTTCTGGCAGGCGGGGCTGTGCCCGCGGCGGCGCAGGACACGCTGACCGTCGGCGCCAATATCGGCAACGTGCCGTGGGAGTTTCAGGACGAGACCGGCGCCTTCGTGGGCTTCGAGGTCGACCTGGTGAATGCCGTCGCCGAAAAGCTGGGCGCCGAGGTCGAGATCGTGAACATCCCGTTCAACGGGCTTTTCTCGGCGGTCCAGTCGGGCCGGATCGACATCGCCATGTCCTCGATCACCATCACCGACGAGCGGCTGGAATCGGTCACCTTCGCCCAGCCCTATTATGACAGCGACCAGTCGCTGACCGTCGTCGCGGGCGGCCCGGCCTCGCTGGACGAGATGTCGGGCAAGACCGTCGGCGTCGATACCGGCTCGACCGGCGACATGTGGGCGACCGAACACAGCGCCGAATACGGCTTTGGCGACATCCGCCGCTACGAAGGTCTTGCGCCCGCCATGCTGGACCTGACCGCGGGCCGGATCGACGGCTATATCTCGGACATTCCGGCGCTGCTTTACTACGTCAAGGACAAGCCCAACCTCGAGGTCGTCCAGCGCATCGAGACCGGCGAGAAATACTCGATGATGTTCGCCAAGGACGCGCCGCTGGCCCAGACCGTGAACGACGCGATCACCGCGCTGAAGGACGAGGGCGCCATCGCCGCGCTGCACGAGAAATGGTTCGGCAAGGCGCCGGAGGACACCACCTCGACCGTGCGCGTCCTGCCGATGCCGTCGCTCGACTGACCGGAGACCGGGGCCGCGCCACCGCCGCGCGGCCCCCTTCCAGGGAAAGGCCCCCATGGGAATCGTCGAGACCTTCCTGAACGCCGAGGTGTTCGTCCGGACCTGGCCGCTGCTGGTCAAGGGACTCTGGGTGACGCTGCAGCTCGGCGCGTCGAGCATCCTTGCCGGGCTGGTTCTGGGCCTCGGCCTGTCGATGGTCCGGCTTTACGCGCTGTGGCCGCTGCGGTTTCTGGCCCGGATCTATATCGACGTCTTCCGCTCGATCCCGGTGCTGGTGCTGTTGATCGTCGTCTATTACGCGCTGCCCTTCGTCGGCATCCGGCTGTCGCCCTTCGTGTCGGCCATGACCGCGCTGTCGCTGGTTTCGGGCGCCTATACTGCCGAGATCTTTCGAGCCGGGATCGAGGCGATCCCGCGCGGCCAGTTCGAGGCCTCGGCCGCGCTGGGTCTGACCGCGCGCCAGACCATGATCGACGTGATCCTGCCACAGGCGATCCGGGTGGTGATCCCGCCCCTGACCAACAACTCGATCAACGTCGTCAAGGACACCGCCCTGGCCTCGGTGGTGGCGATGCCCGACCTGCTGAAACAGGCGACCCAGGCTCAGGCGCTGGCCGCCAACCCGACCCCGCTGATCGGCGCCGCGCTGATCTATCTGGCCTTCCTCTGGCCGCTGGTGGCGCTGGTCACCCGGATGGAGCGCCGCTTCGGCGCGAGGAGGCGTTGAGATGTCCGGCTTTGTGAGCATCCGCAACCTGCGCAAGTTCTACGGCGATTTCGAGGTGCTGAAGGGCATCGATCTGGAAATCGAGAAGGGCGAGGTCGTCTGCGTGATCGGCCCCTCGGGGTCCGGCAAGTCGACCCTGATCCGCTGCATCAACCGGCTGGAGGACTTTTCCGAGGACAGCGCGATCCTTGTGGACGGGATCCATGTGACGCCCGGCCGGTCGCTCGCCCGGGTCCGGGCCGAGGTCGGGATGGTGTTCCAGTCCTTCAACCTCTTTCCCCATCTGACGGTGCGCGAGAACGTCATGCTGGCGCCGCGCCGGGTCCGCCGCACCCCCCGCGCCGCGGCCCGCGCGCAGGCCGACCGGCTGCTGGCCCGGGTCGGCATCGCCGAGCAGGCCGACAAATATCCCGAGCTTCTGTCGGGCGGCCAGCAGCAGCGCGTGGCCATCGCCCGCGCGCTGGCGATGGAGCCGCAGGTGCTTTTGTTCGACGAACCCACTTCGGCGCTCGACCCCGAGATGGTGGGCGAGGTGCTGGACGTCATGCGCGCGCTGGCCGGGACCGGCGTGACTATGGTGATCGTGACCCACGAGATGGGCTTTGCCTCGCAGGTCGCCGACCGGGTGATCTTCATGGATGGCGGCCGCGTGCTCGAGGTCGGGCCGCCCGATCAGGTGCTGGGCGCCCCGCAGGAGCCCCGGACCCGGAATTTCCTCAGCGCTGTGCTGAACCACTGACGCGATCTTCTACCGACAAGGACAGACGATGACCGAACCGACCGACCCGCTCGACATGGCGTTCGTGCAAAGCCAGTTTCCCGGCCTGCGCGACGACTGGGTGTTCTTCGACAATGCCGGGGGCGCGCAGACCGTGCGCGGCGCCATCGACCGGGTGACCGAGTTCCTGACCCATCGCAACGTGCAGATCGGCGGCAGCTATCAGGTCTCGCTCGACGCCGCCGAGGCGCTGATGCGCGGGCGCCGGGCGGCGGCGACGCTGGTCAATGCGGCCCGCCCCGAAGAGATCGTCTTCGGCCCCTCGACCACAGTGCTGATGCAGACGCTTGCCGCCGCGATGCGTAGCCAGTTCCGGCCCGGCGACGAGATCGTCGTGACCATGGCCGACCATGAAAGCAATATCGGCCCGTGGATGCGGCTGCGCGAATTCGGGGTCGAGGTCAGGATCTGGCCGCTCGACCCCGAGACCTGCGAGTTGAACCTCGAGGATCTCGCGCCGCTGATGTCCGACCGGACGCGGCTGGTTTGCGTCACCCATGTCTCGAACATCCTCGGCCATATCACCCCGGTGGCCCGGATCGCGCGGTTCGTCCATGACCATGGCGCGCAGATCGTCGTCGATGCCGTCGCCTATGCGCCGCACCGGCTGATCGACGTGCAGGGCTGGGATGTCGATTACTACGTCTTCAGCCTGTACAAGACCTACGGGCCGCATACCGCGATCATGTATGGCAAGTACGACCTGCTGCTGCGGCTCGACGGGCTTTATCACTACTTCTACGGCAAGGACAAAGTCCCCGGCAAACTCGAACCCGGCAACCCCAATTACGAGCTCGCCTACAGCACCGAAGGGGTGGTCGAGTATCTGGCGGCGCTGGGCACCCGCGCCGGGGCGGCCGCCGATGCCAGCCTGCGCGACCGGGTGGCCGCCGGGTTCGACGCCATTGCGCGCCACGAGGCCCTGCTGACAGACCGGCTGCTGTCCTGGCTGAACGCCCGCAACGACTGCCGGGTGATCGGCCCCGCCCAAACGGGTGACGCGGCGCGGGTGCCGACCGTGTCCTTCCGCTTCGACGGGCTCGATTCGGCGGCGATGACGCGGGCGATGGACGGCTACGGCATCGCCATCCGCCATGGCGATTTCCACGCCCGGCGGCTGGTCGAGGCGCTGGGGGAAACCGGCGATGGCGGTGTGCTGCGGGTGTCGATGGTGCATTACAACACGCTGGCCGAGGTCGACCGCCTGACCGCCGCCCTGGCCGAGATCGTTCAGGCCGCCGCGGCCTGAACCGCAAGCGCTTCGGCAGCGTCCGCCGGTCCTGCGGCCCACCCCCGGGCCGCGCGGCGCGGCCTGCCGAAAAGACCCGGGCCGGAGGAGTTTCCCCCGGCCCGGGCAAGGTTCAGGCGCCCATGAACGTGTAATCGTGCATGAAGTCGATATTCGCCGCCGTCACGCCGCTGCCCCGGACATAGATCGCGTCGTCCTGGCCCAGCGGGTCATCGAGATAGACCACGACGTTGGTTCCGGACTGGACGATCCCGGCGATCTCGACCCCCTGGCCCAGCGCGATCCGGTCGACCCCGACTTCGTAGTCCAGCACGACGTCGCGCTCGCGGCTGCCGTTCAGCGCCTCGTCGCCGAAGTAGAAGAGATCGGCCCCGGCCCCGCCCAGCATGGTTTCGTAGAAGCCCGCGCCCGAGACCACCAGATCGTCGCCATCGGTGCCCGTCAGACGATCATTGCCGTCGGTTCCCGCCACCAGCGTCAGCGCCGGGGCGTCGATCACCGTATCCTCGCGGTAGTTGAGGTTCTGGATCCGCTCGTCGCCCTCGGCCCCGGTATCGGCCAGATCGAAGGCGCTGTCGGCATCGCCATAATTGGCGGCCAGGTATTCGGCCAGCGCATCCTGTTCGGTGCCGTCGGCGGCGAAGGTGGCAACCCCCGACAGGGTGCCGTCCGCGGTGCCGTCGCCGTCGAGATCGGCCAGATCGACCCGGTCGGTATAGGCCGCCTCCTGCGGGAAGGGATAGCCGTCGCCGCCATCGGCCATGAAATTCAGCGTCACGACCCGGACCAGCCCGTCGGCATCGCCCACCAGTTCGCCGTCGCGCACCAGCACGTCGAGGTCGTTGCCATTGGCATCGGTGATCGCGGCCGAAACGATGCGGCTGCCCGCCGGCAGATCGGGATCGAAGCTGAACTGCACGCCCGAGACCTGCGGGAACTGGCCCGCCGCCGAGGGTGCCGCGGCGACCCCGTGTTCAAGGATCGCGACCAGATCGGCCCGGGTGACCGTGACCAGCGACAGCGCGTTGTTGAAGGCCAGCGTCGCCTTGATGTCGGTCTCGCTGATGCCGCCCTCGGGTTTGACGATTTCGCCGTCCGCATCGACGATCTCGCCATTGGCCTGACGCACGTAGTCTGTGCCGCCCGCGGGCACCACGGTCTCGCCGATCGAGGCGCGGATGCCGCCGCCGTTCTTGATCGAGACCAGCACCCCGTCATCGACCGCCCGGGCCGCCGCAAGGTTGGCATCGGCGGTCAGGTCGCCCAGGTTGGTTTCCTGGGTGCGAACCCCGTCAGTGTCGCCCGCCGCGCCGGTGCCCGACCGGTTGCCGTTCAGGAACACCTCGGAAATGCCGAAGACATTGCCCTCGGTCGCCACAATCTGCGCGCCGATGGCATCGGCAATCGCCTGGATCTCGGGATCGACGAGGTCTTCGGCGCCCAGATCCGCCACGCCCTGATCGTCGGTCGCATAGGCGCCCGAAACCTCGGCATCGTAGCTGTCGGCCAGGATGTGCCCGTCCTCGTCGAAGTCGATCACCAGCCGGCCGACATATTTGTAGGACCCGTCCGTGTTGACCACCGCGACGGTGTTGCCATCGGCGTCGGTGACGAATTGCGGATAGGTGCCCTGCGCCGCGTCGTCATCGCGCAGCCGGTCGGTCTCGTCCGCCAGCAGCGTGTTCGACCCGCCCGCCAAGATCACATCGACATCCGACAGCCGCGAGGCCAGCGCCAGCTCGATCCCGAGGATCTGCATATGCGCCATCAGGATGACCTTGTTCATCCCAGGATTGGCGGCCAGCACCGCATCGACCTCGGCCTGAATGACCGCGGCCAGCGCGTCAAGCTCGGCCTCGGTCGGTTGCGTGCCCTCCCAGTCGGGCGAGATCGTCACGCCGCCCGGGCTCGAGATCCGGCCCAGCGTCGGCGTGGTCGCGCCCACGATCCCGATCAGGTCGCCATTGACGTCGAGAACGGTCGACGAGGTGATCGAATTGCCCTGCGGCGCCTGCCCGCCCGCCGCCGTAAGCGGGGCGAGGTTCGCATCGGTCGAGACGTCGAGATTGGCCGAGAGATAGGGGAAGAGGGTGCCGGTGAAGTCCTGCCCGGCCAGCGCGGACCCCGTCAGCGCCGAGAAATCGCCCGCCGCGCCGCCCGAGATCAGACCGGCCAGCACCGCCGTGCCCTTGTCGAATTCATGGTTGCCCAACGCGATGGCGTCGAAGCCCAGCTCGTTCTGGATCTGGATATCGGCGATCCCGCCCGACCCGAAGACCGCGGCCGAGGCTTCGAAGAAGACGCCCGGGATGAAGGCGTCGCCGGAGCTCAGCCGGATGGTGTTGTCGCCAAGCCCGTCATTGCCCAGATCCTGCGCCTCAAGCGCGTTCATCACCGCCGAGAGGTTCGGCGCCGCCTTCACGGACGAGGCGCTGCCCTCCTGGTCCGAGACATGCAGGATTTCCAGCGTGAAGATGCGGGGCGCGCTTTGCAGATCGAGCCCGACCACCACCGGATCGTGATCCGAGGCGCGGTAGGGATCGGCGGTGTAAAGCGACCCGTCGCGGCCGTAATCGAGGTTGTAGTCGAGCGCATCGGCCTCGTCGGCATTGATGTTCCAGATCGTGGCGCCGGTCACCTGGCCCGCAAGGCTGCCGCTGGCCAGCGCATGATCAAGCGAGCCGGTCATGCCGTCGAAGACATAGGAATAGCCGTCGGGATCGTATTGCGTGACGACGTTGACAAAGTCGTCCGCGGTGCCCGCGATGTCATCGGCGCCCGCCTCGATGGCCTTGACCGGGTCTTCTTTCGTGTAGGCGTTCAGATCGCCGATGATCAGGACATCCGGGTCGCCCGAGCCGGTCGGATCAGAGGCCAGCCAGTCGGCCAGCGCCTTGGCGGCCTCGGTCCGGGTTGCGTTATTGGCACCCTGCCCATCGCCAATATCCTCGTCGCCCGGCAGAACCGAGCCCTTGGATTTCAGATGGGTCACGACGGCGGTGAAGCTTTCGCCGCTGGCGGTTTCGGTGAAGGTCTGGGCCAGCGCCGGGCGCTGTACGCCCTCGGTCGCAAAGCGGCTGTCGACGGTTTCGTCGAGGATCGCGAAATCGCCGGTCAGCGACACGGTCTCGGTGTTGTAGAGGAAGCCCACCTTGATCGCGTCGCCCTCGACCGGGCCGCCCATCGCGCCCTCGATCGGGCCGGTATCGACATAGGCATAGCTGCAGCCCTCGGCATTCAGCGCCGCCACCAGCGCGGCCAGCGAGGTCGAGCCCAGCGGGTCGTTCTCGATCTCGATCAGGCCCACCACATCGGCCGCCACCGCCTTGATCGCGGCCACCAGCTTGGCCTCCTGGCGGTCGAACTCGGTCAGCCCGTCATAGGAGAACGCATTCGCGCCGCGCGGCTCTTCATCCCCCCCAGGCCCGGTATTGTAAGGGCCGTTGTTGCTGCCGGGATTGGTGTCGATGGTGGTGAAGTAGTTCAGCACGTTGAAGGACGCGACGGTCAGGCTGCCGCCCACATCCTCGGGGGCATCGCTCCGCGGATTGGTGGCGGTCAATTCGCCCGCCTGCGGCAGGTGGATGCGGTATTCGGGCTCTTCCGAACTCGAGGCGCTGTCCTCGGAATAGCTGAGAACCCCGGTCAGCCCGGTATAGACATCGCCCATCCGGATCACGTCGCCGCCATCCAGCGTGCCGTCCTCGCCGAGGAAGGGCACCAGAATCTCGGCCGGGTTCTGCGCGTCCGACCCGTCATCGAGCACCAGCGACCGCGCCGCCACCTCCTTCAGATAGGCGGCATAACCCTCGACGCCGGGCTCGAAGATCTCGGTATAGGTGACCAACTGGCCCTCCGAGCTGATCCGGATCGTGCCGAACCGGTCCAGCTGGAACATCTCGGTCACGCTCATCTCTTCGGGAATGGTGACCAGCATGCCCTCATAAGCCTCGAGATTGGCGACATAGTCGCCATCGGCATCGACCAGCACCGTCGCGGTGGGGAACGCGATGACCGTGGCCTCGGGCAGCGCGGCCGTGCCGTCGACCGCTACAGTGTCGGCATTGATCCGGGTCTCGCCGCCGGTTTCGGCGACGATGCCCTCGACCGTCACCAGATCGCCCGGCGCAACCGCCAGCGTCGAGGCAACGAAGATCCCTTCCGAGGTCTTCGCATTGCCATCGGCATCGCTGTCCTCTTCCTGGATATAGAAGCCGCCGAGCCCCGGCATGACCTGGGTCACGACCGCCTGCACCCGGACCGCCGCGCCCAGCATCGGGCTTTCGTCGGCGGCTCCGGCGACGCCGACCAGCGTGCCGTCGGCCAGGTCGGTTTCGCCCTGAATGTCGTGGATGAAGACATCGGCATAGTCCCCGCCGACCTCGCGCGTGGCGGCGGTGGGGGTGTTGGCCGGGCCAAGGTTGAAATCGGCCAGCACGAAATCGGCCGCGCTGTCGGTATCGACACCGTCCTCGGCACGGCGCGCGCCCGCGGGCAGGAAGCTGCCATCGGGACCGACGACCGGCGCGCCGAAGGCAAAGGACCCCGCGCCCTCGCCATCGGTCACGCCGAGGCTGTCGATCACGGTTTCCATGCCGGTGACGCTGGTGCCCGACAGCGAGGCGGTCTCGACCAGGGCCAGAGTGTAGCTGGAGTTTTCGATGGTGTTGGTCGCGATCACCAGATCGGGCGTCACGCCATAGGCCTGCGCGACCGACGCGGTGCCGACCAGGAAGAACCCGTTGGTGCCCAGCGTGTCCCCCGCGCCAAAGTCGATCCGGGCGTCGATATGGCCGTTATCCGACTGAGCGTCGCTTTCGACCACGATCAGGCTCAGCCCCGCCAGCGACTGGCCGGGCGTGCCGTAAAGCTCGACATATTCGACATCGGTGCCGGTGGTGCTGCCCAGCACCTCGTTGATCACCAGCGCCTGCGCGGCGGCGCCGTAACCGGCCAGCGGCACCGGCGCGGCGGCCGAGGCATTGGCGGTCGCGTCGTCCAGCGCGTCGGCGCCCGAATAGGTCCAGTCGGCGGGGTCGAAGACCGGGCTCGGGCCGGTGCCCGGATTGCGCGCGGCCCAGCCGTCGCGATAGTCCCAGACGGTGCCGGAGCCCGAGGCGTCGGGCGTGCCGAAGGTATCGACCACGGTGCCGTTCAGGAACAGCTCGATCGCATCGTCGCCGTTGATCGAGGCCGCGGTGGCCGAGACGAAGTCCGGGGCAAAGCCGAAGAAGGCCGCGAAGCCGGTCGATTCGGTGGCCAGGTAAAGATAGCTGCCCGCCTGCACCGAAACGGGGGGAAACCCGAATTCCTGCCCGTCCGTACCGCCGCCATTATTGGCCGAGCCAAGCCCGTAGACCGACAGGTCGGCAATGTCTTCAAGGGCATAAAGCTCGATGGCCTTGGGAAGCCCGCCGCTCAGCGGGCCGTCGACGATGGCGGTCAGCACAAGACCGGACCCGGTCGATGCGAGTTCAGGCATGGTGAATTCTCCCCGTTGCGAGGACCGCCCCCCGCGGCCCCCTGCGCGCCCCCTTTGCGGAGCCGTGGCCAGCCCTAGCAGCGCCACATGACGGGAATGAGAAGGTTAACGCCCGGCGAAAACGCCGCCGCGTCAGATATCGGCGGTGGCCAGGGCCAGCCCGTCGACGACAGCGGTAAAGGCCTCGGACCGGCGCAGCGCGGCGCCGGGACAGACCGCGCGGGCCTCGGCCTCGATCAGGCCCATCAAACTCGAGCCGCCGACCAGCACCACCGCGCCGATCCGGTCGGGGCGCGCCTGGGCCAGCATCAGGGTTTCATAGATCGCCATCCTGAGCGGCTCGCGGTACGGCGCGAGCGCCGCGTTCAGCGAGCCCGCCGTGATCGGGGCGCCAAGGCCGCGTTCGATCCGGTCCATCTCGATCCGCGCCGCCGCGCCGCCGCCATTGGCCGCGATCTTGCCCGCCTCGACCGCGAAGGCCAGTTCGTGACCCAGCCGCGCGCCGATCACATGGCCAAGCCGCCCCATCGCTGGCGCGTCGACCGCGTGGCGTTCCATGTCGGCCACCGCCCGTTCGGTCTCGCGCGTGTACAGGAAGGGGATCATCGCCCAGGTCGACAGATCGACATAGATCGCCTTCGGCACCGGCAGCAGCCCCTCGCCGAGACTGCGGCGCAGCTCGCCGCCAAGCCCCAGAAGAGGCATCGCATGGGCCATCGAGACGGCATGGTCGAAATCGGTGCCGCCAAGCCGGATACCGTGGCTGGCGAGGATCTCGATGCCGCCGGGGGCCGCGCGGAAGACCGAGAAATCCGAGGTGCCGCCGCCGATATCGACGATCAGCCCCAGAGCGTCCGCCCGGGCATCGGCGCTGGCGGCCAGCGCGGCAGCCTCGGGCTCGAAGCGGAAGCCCACCTCGCGAAAGCCCGCCGCCTCGTAACAACCGCGCAGATCTGCCTCGGCGGCGGCGTCGCGGACCGGATCGGCGCTGTGGAAATGCACCGGGCGGCCCGACAGGACCCGGTCGAAGCGGGTGCCCGCATCGGCCTCGGCGCGGGTCTTCAGTTCGGCCAGAAAGGCGGTGACGATCTCGGCCAGCGTCCGCCGCTTGCCGCCGATCGGGCGCGCCTCGTGGAAAAGCGGCGTGCCCAGAACGCTTTTAAGCGCGCGCATATAGCGGCCTTCGTCGCCCGCGATCAGCGCCTCGGCGGCGGCCAAACCGATCCGCATCGCCGACCGGTCCTCGGGGAAGAAGACGGCGGTGGGCAGGGTCTCGGCACCGGGCTCGATGGCCAGCCTCTGCACCTTGCCCCCGGCCAGCATCGCCGCGGCCGAGTTCGAGGTTCCGAAGTCGATGGCAAGCGGGGCGGGGGCAAGCGGGGCGGACATGGCGGGACTCCCTGACGCAAGAAGCCTGCCGAGCTAGCGGAAACCGCGCAGCGGCGCAAGGGGCGGCACCCGCCGCCCGAGGCCAGTCTTGGTTTTTGAGGCGTTCGCGCGCATACTTTCCGAAGGGGATTTTAGGGGGGCTTTTTTGATGACGCTTGAATTGCTTGTTGCCGCACAATCGGTCGCGGCACCCGAGGCCGAGCCCGGCCTGCCGCCGGACCGGCTAAGGTTCACCCTGGAATACGCCTCGGCGCCCGATTGCGAGGCCCAGCGCGCGCGCCTCGCGGGGATGCTTGGCGGCGATCGCTTCAGCCTCGACCCGCTCGACCCGCTGCTGCCGCAGTTTCTGGTGCTGCAGTTTCCCGGTGTCCGGCGGCGGGTCTCGCCCGAGGCCCTGTTCGACGCGGCCGACACGCTGGTCGAAGAGATGCAGCTGGTTTCGGCGGTGCCCGACATCCGCGCCAGCTTCGTCGGGGCGCCCGAGGACCCCGAGCGGGTCGAAAGCGTGGCCGATGCCTTTCTCACCCTCACCTGCTGGGTGGCGAAGGACGAGGCGCTGCCTGACGACTGGGCGGTAAGCGCGATCAACGTCAAGCCGGTCTGGGCGCGTGGCATCACCGGGCAGGGCATGCTGGTGGCCCAGCCCGATACCGGGGTCGCCGACCATCCCGAACTTGCGGGCGCGCTGGATCTAAGCCGCGCCTGGAACACGCTGACCGGCACCGCCGACCCGACCGATCCGCTGTCGACGGCCATGGGCAATCCGGGCCATGGCACCGCGACCTCCTCGACCGTGGCCAGCCGCGCGGCGGGCCGGGTATTCGGCGCCGCGCCGGGGGCGAAGGTGGCGCCGATCCGCTGTCTCGACGCGGTGGTTCTGGGGCTCGACCCGACGCCGGTCGCCAAGGCGATCCTGCATGCAGTGCATGCGGGCGCCGACGTGATCTCGATGTCGCTGGGCGGCGCGCTTTATTCCCCGGCGATGGCGGCGGCGCTGCGGACGGCCGCGCAGGCCGGGATCGTGATCGTCTCGGCGGCAGGCAATTGCGTGCAGCCGATCGTGGTCTATCCCGCGCGCGACCCAAACGTGGTGGGCATGGCCGGGACCAACCATCTGGACAAGCCCTGGAAGGGCACCAGCCGCGGCCGCCAGGTGGCTGCCGCCGCCCCGGCCGAGAATGTCCGCGTCGCGCGCCGCAAGCCCGGCGACAACGGCCAGGGCACGACCGAGCCCAGTCAGGGCACCTCGTTCGCGACCGCGCTGACGGCGGGCGTGGCCGCGCTCTGGGTCCAGCATCTGGGGCGCCAGAAGGTCAGGGACGAGGCCGCGCGGGTGGGCATCACCGTCACCGACCTCTTCCGCACGGCTCTGAAGGCGACGGCACGGCGGCCCGCGGGCTGGCCGCAAGGCATGGGGGCGGGGATCGTCGATGCCGACGCGCTTCTGCGGCTCGACCTGTCGCGCATCAGCCCGCTCGCGGCGCCCGAATCCGCGCCCCCGACCGAGGACGATGCGATCCTCGCCGCGCTGGAGGACAGCTTTGACGCCATCGAGATGGGCGACGGCGACTGGCCCCGGGTCGGCACCGAGGCGGTCTATCTGCTGAACGATGCCTGGCTGCGCGAGAACCGGGCGGCGGGCGTCGCGGTCGAGACCACGGCGAGCCCACGCCCCAGCGCCGGGCTTGTGCGCCACATGCCCGAGCCGGTGATGCGCGGGCTGGCCGCGCGGTCCGATGCGGGCGCCTTCACGCCGCCGCTGATCGCGGCGACCGGCCCCTCGGCGCAATACGCGAAGCTGCTGGCGGCAGGCCAGCCCGGCACCGCGGAATCGAGCGCGAACCTGACCGAACCCGAGGCCCGGGCGCGCCTTGCGGGCGAGGGCGCGGGGCGGCTGATGGCGCGCACCCGCGCCAGTCTCGACCGGCTGCAGGCCACCGGGCTTGGCGACCGCGACGCGCAGGCCCGGATGCTGGAAGGCGCCGAAGAGGTGATCCGCATGGCGGCCGAGAACCGGCTGGACGAGCTGGACCTGCCCGGCCGCATCACGCTCGAGGCGCTTGTGCAGATCCAGGACCGCCCCGCCTTCCGGGTAATCGACGGCAGCGTCGATACCGACGATCCGCTGGCGGGCGACTGGGCGCCCTTCCTGGGGCTGGTGGTCAACCTGCCGGACTGGACCCGGTCGGTTGGGCGGATCGACCTCGACGGCACCCATATCGGCACCGGCTTCCTGATCGGCGGCGGCCGGGTGATGACCAACCGCCATGTGCTGGAAGCCTGCGCCGACGAGATCGCCGGTCCCGGCGGCAGTCTCTGGCGGCTGGGCCGCGGGGCCGTCACCATCGACTTTTCCGAAACCGCCGATGGCAGCCAGCGCCACGCGCTGACCGGCGTCGTCATGGCCGGGCCCGATCCGATCAACGGGGTCGAGCGGCTGGGCCATCTGGACATGGCGCTGCTGAGCCTCGACGCGACCGCCCCGGGCCTGCCGCGCGCGCTGCCGCTGGCGCGGCAGATGGACGAGGCGGCCGACATGGTGGTGATCGGCTATCCCGCCCGGCCGGGCCGGTCGGCCTTTGTGGACCCTGCGACCGGCGCGGTCAGCCGCGAGATCGGCAATCGGCTGCGCGAGATCTTCGGCACCGATTACGGTCGCAAATACGTGGCTCCGGGCCGGATCATCCAGGGGCCGGGCATGCTGCCGGGCGACAGCGAGGGCTGGGCCGCCAGCCATGACTGCACCACGCTCGGCGGCAATTCGGGCTCGGTGCTGGTGCAGTTCACCGCGACGCCCTCGGTCGCGGGGCTGCATTTCAGCGGCGCGCCGCTGACCGCCAACAAGGCCCATGCGCTGGGGCGGGTGGACCAGAGCCACCTTGGGCCGATCCCCGGCGCCGCCTGGATCTGACCGCAATGCCCGACGCCATTCCGACGGCGGCGATCATGCGCCTTGCGCGGGGCCTGCGGGTCTCGCGCAGCGTGTTCGAGACCGCCTTCGACGAGATCGGTGTCCGGCACCGGGCCCCGAGCTTCATGGAACTGGCCGAGACCCGCAACCAGATCGACCCGCTGCCCGCCGGGGCCGAACGCGACCGGATGGATTTCGCCGCGGCGATGGAGCGGGCCAATGCCGATGGCTGGCTGGTCGAATTCGTGTTCCAGAAATTCGCCGACCTTTCGGCCGGGGTCAACGAGGACGCCCGGCCCGAGCTGCAGAGCATCGCCAATGCCAGCCAGCATTTCGCGGCCGCGCTGGATGTCACGACCGGCACCATGAACGCGCTGCGGCGCTGCTGCCTGATCCTCTGCGAAAAGCCCGACCCGAACGCGCCCGGCAAAACCATTGCCGAAGAGCTGGGATCGGGCTTTCTGATCGGGCCGCATCTGGTGCTGACCAACCACCATGTCGTGGCCGGGCTGCTCGATCCGGTCGCCGGGACGCCGAAGCCGGACGCGGCCCCGCTGGTCCGGTTCGACTATCACATGGGTCAGCGCGAACTGGTGCCGCCGGTCGAGATCCGGGGCAGTCCCGACTGGCTTTTCGCCGCCAGCCCCAGCGTGCCGGGCGCCAGCGCCGAAACCGCCGCCGCGCTGGCGGACCATCTCGACTATGCGATCCTGCGGCTCGACGGGCGGCCGGGCCATGCCCGCGGCCATTACGACATCGCCGCCGCCCCCGCACCGCCCGCGGTGGGCGTCGGCCTCGAGCTCTGGCAGTTTCCGCGCGGCCAGCCGATGAAGGTGGTGGGCAATGTCCGCGCGCCCGCACCGCAGGGACTGGCGATCGACGCCGACCCGCTGCCGCCCCGCATCCATTACCTGATGAACGCGCTGCACGGATCGTCGGGCGGGCTGGTGCTGGACGGCGACAAGCGGCCGGTGGCGATGCACGATGCCGGGTTCGAGGCGGGCGCGCAGGGCGGCGACCGGGTGAACCGGGCAATCCCGCTGGCGCTGATCGCACGCGATGCCGGGGCGGCGCTGGCGTCGGAACTGGCCCGGGTTCCGCCCCGGCTGTACTGGAGCCCGGGACGCGCACTTCCGATCCTGGGGCGGACCCAGCTGCAGGAGCACATTCACCGCGCGATCGACGGGCGGGCGCGCATCATCGCGGTGCTGACCGCCCCCGACGAGACCGGCGCGCGGCGGCCCCGGATCGGGCGCAGCTTCACCCACCGGGTGCTGTCCGCCTGCCTGCCGCCTGACCGCCATCATGTCCTGCTGATCGAGACCTCGCAGATCGACCCGGACCCCTTCGTCACCGCGCGCCGGATCGTCGGGCTGATGGGGCCAGAGGCCCGGGTCGACCTGCCCGGCGCCTCGGGCGAGACCACGCTCGACGCCGACGCGACCGGGGTGCTGGTCGACCGCACGGTGCAGGCTTTGCTGGCGGCCGCACCGGGCAAGACGGTCTGGCTGATGATCGACGATATCGACGCCGACCCGATCGGCACCCAATGGGGCGCATCAAGCTATCTGGTCGCGCTTTACCGCCGCGCGGTCAGCGAGCCGCGGCTGCGGATCGTGCTGGCCGGGCTGCCCAAGCGGCTGGAGGGGCTGGGCGATCTGCAGGACGCGACGCTGGTCGAATATCTGACCGCGCCGCCCGGCCCGGCCGAGCTGAAGGCCTGGATCGAGGGCTTTCTGACCCGCGACATGCCGCCCGACGAATTCCCGCCGCGCCTCGCCGCGCTCTTGCGCGACCTGGCCCGGTCCGGCCTGGCAACCGGGGATGACACGGCGCCGCCCGGCTGCCCGACCGAGGCGCTGGCGCGATTGCTGACCCGCCATGCGCAAAAGGCGTTTCTGGGCGCGGGCGGCGCGCCATGACGGATCCCGTCCGCCGTGCCATCGCCCATGCCGCGCTGTCCGGGCCCTTCGCCCCGGCGCGGTTTCTTTATGCCGCGACCGACGCTGCCAGCCGGGCCGAGGCGCTGGGCCAGCTGGCGGCCCTGTGCCACGAGGTGGTGCGCGGCGGGGACATCCTCTGGACCATGCACACCGCCGAGCGCACCCAGACCCTGAAGGCGCTGGTCCGCCAGCCCGACCTGCTGGCCCGCCTCTGGCGCAAGCGCCCGCCGCTGAAGGACGACGCCTTCGGCCGCGCGCTGAGGGCCTGCCTGACCGGCACCGGGCCGCTCGATGCCGACGCGCTTTGCCCCGAGGGCGACGACCGCCAGCCCCGGCTGCGCGCCGCGATCAGCGCAGCGATCCTGGCCCAGGCGCTGGTCCCGGCCGACCGCCGCGCGGCCGTGCGCGCCTTCGAAATGGAGCTTTATAGACGCTCGGTCGAGCTGGCCGAGGCGGCGCGACGCAAGCTGGTGCTGCCGCGCGCGCTGTCCGGGCGCGGCGCGGAACGGACGGCGGCGCTGGCCTTCATGACCGGCGGCACGGCCCCGGCCCCGGCCGAAACGCTGGCGGGCGATCCGGGACGGCTCGCGCGGGTGATGCTGATCACCGGCTCGCCCGGGATGGGAAAATCGGCCTTTCTGGCCGATCTGACGCCCCGGCTTGGCGGGCTGGTGCCGCCGCGCTGGGTCATAAGCTTCGATTTCGACCAGACGACGCTGGCCCATGGCGGCCCGGTCGCCTGGACCGAGGAGGTCACTCGCCAGATCGGCATGCAGGCGCCCGAGCTGGACGGGCCGCTTTCGGCCGCCCGCAGCGCCCGCGCGCTGGAACGCCAGTCGATGACCGGCGAGGCTACTATCAGCGCAGCCGACCTGCTGCTGGAAGATGCCCGCGCGATCCTGACCGAGGCCGGGCCCCGGCCCTTCGCCGTGGTGCTGGACACCATCGAGGAAATCACCGCGCAGGACATGCGCGACGCCTTTGCCGAAAGCCCGACCTTCACGCTGTTCTACCGGCTGCTGGCCTGGCTCGACCGGCTGGCGATGCTGGCCCCCGAAGGCCCGGGCGCGATCACGGCCATCGCCTCGGGGCGCACCGCACCACCGGTCGACGATCGCCTGCGCGCGCTCTGGTTCGATGCCTGGCTGGATCTGGCCGCGCTTGCGGCCGAGGACGCGCGCGAGCTTCTGGCGCTGCGCTGCCCCGAGCTGCCCGAACCGGCCCGGGCGGCGCTGGTCGCGGCGGTGGGCGGGCATCCGCTGCACCTGTTGCTGACCGGGCGCCATCTGGACGGGCTGGCTGCGAAGGACCGCGCCCGGGTGATCGACGATCTCGGGCGCGAGGGTCTGGCCGGGATGCCGGCCGAAACCGTCCTGCGGACGCTTTACAGCCGGTTTCTCGACCGGCTCAGGGTGCGCGGCCTGCCCGAGGGGCTTGACCGCGACGCGATCAAGGCGCTGGCCCATCCGGGGCTTTTGCTGCGCGAGGTGACCGAGCCGCTGCTGGCCGGGGTGATCGCGCCCGCGGTCGGGGTCGACCTGAGCCCGCCGGGCCACGCAGCCGCCGCCTTCAAGGCACTGGGCGAACAGGTCTGGCTGGTCAGCACCGAACCGGGCGGTACCCGCATTCGCCACCGCCGCGACGTGCGCCGGGTGATGCTGCCGATGATGCTGACCCGGCCCGAGCCCGCCCATCTGCGGGTGCTGGACGCGGCCATCGCCCGCCATGAGGCCGACGGCCTGCCCGACGAGGCCGCCTATCTGCAGGCGTTGAAGGGCGATACCGACTGGCTGCGCGCCCATCCCGAGCGCGCGGGCGCGGTGCTGTCGCTGGCGGGCGAGGATCTCGAGGTGATGCGCCTGTCGGTCCGCGCCCTGCTGAAGCATTTCGCCCCCCGGGCGGGCGCCCTGTCGCGCGCCGAAATCGACGCGCTGCCCCCCGATCTGGCCCGCGAGGCCCGCGAGGCCGAGGACCTGCGCAGCATGCGCCAGACCGGCGCCCGCGCCACAGCGTCCGAAAGAGCCACACGCAAGAAGTTGGTACTCGACCGGCAGCTCATGCCGGAACAGACGCTGGCATCCGGACAACAGAGTGGAGATACAGTTACCGAGCTTGGCCCGCCTCTGCTTGCCACATGGATCGGACCAAACAGCGACGGGGGAACGGTACTGAACGACCGTCGTCTTCAGGCTTCGATGGAAACCGCCTTTGACGATCTCGAGCTCGAGCGAGCCTCGACTCTAGGCTGGGACGCGCTGTCGCGGATCGGGCAATGGCCCGACCTGACCCGGCCGCTGCCGGTCGAGACGCCCTGGCAGGATCACTGGCTGTGGCGATTGACGCTGGCCGGGATGATCGTGCCGCCGCCCTCCGGCTGGCGCGAGATCGGACCGTTCGGCCTGATCGCCTCGGGCGAGGTGGATGCCAAGCTTATCGCCGCCGAGGGCGTGGATCTTGGCGCAGCGTTCTACGATTTCGACGCGCTTTGCCAGGACCGGCCGCCTGGCCTGCCCGAAGTCGAGACATCTCCGATGCTGCAATCGCCCTCCGGGCTGCGGCTGGTGCGGCGGCTGACCGGCTCGACGCTGGGGCGCGCCGTGCTGCGGGCCGCGACGCGGACCGACAAGAGCTTTTTCGCGGTGCCTGCGCATCTGCCGCTTCTGGCACGCGATCTGCTGGACTGGCTCGCCCGGCCCAGCGACGTCCCGCGGCTTGTCAGCGGGCTGGTCGAGGGCCATCCCGGCAAGCCCGATTTCGCAGCCCTGGCCGAGGCGCTGGCCGCCGATCCCGGCCGGGTCAAGACCGAGGCCGAGCGCATCTTCGCGGGCGCGGCCTTCGCGCCGGGCGATACCGAGATCCGGGCGCTGGTCCGGCTGGACGGGCCTGTCCCCGCCCCCGTGCTGCGTCTGATCGCACGCGGCCAGACGCCCGAACTGCACCGCGCCGTGGCCGCCGCGCTTCTGAACCGGCTGCCCCGCACCCGGGCCGCCACTTGCTTCGAGCCGGTGGCCGTGGCCGTCCCGGTCTGGCCCAAGCGGGCCGCGCGGTCTCTGGAGGAACTGGTCGCGCCCCGCACCAGCGAATTCGACCGCCACGACCGCGCGCTTGAGCTGATCCGCTATACCGACCTTTGCGGTCTGCTGCCGCAACTGGTCACCGAGATGGCCGCGCGCGGACCGGCGCCCCAGCTGAAGGCCCTCAAGGCGCTTTTCGACGAGATGGACCGCCGCTGGACCTGGCCCGGCGAGACCGGCTGAGGCATCACGTCTCGAGCGGTTCGATCAGTTCGGGGCCTTCGGCGCGGTTCGAGTTCACCGCCGTCCCGACCCGGTGCAGCGACAACACCCCGTCCCTGGCCGGGCGCATCAGCGCCGCCGCGCCATGCCCCGCCTCGCCCAGCCAGAGGGGCCAGTCGTCGGGGTCGAGGATCACAGGCATCCGGTGATGGACCGGCTGCATCGCCCGGTTGGCCTCGGTGGTGACGATGGCGCAGGTCGTCAGGCTGCGGCCGTCACGCTCCCAATCCTGCCAGATCGCGGCGAAAGCAAGGGGCGCGCCGTCGCTGCGGGCGATGTACCAGGGCAGCCGCGCGTCCTGCGGACCTTTCTGCCATTCGTAGAAGCCCGAAGCCGGGATCAGACAGCGCCGCTGGCGCGCGGCGGCAGCAAAGGCGGGCTTATGCGCCACGGTATCGGCGCGGGCGTTGATCAGAAGCGGCCCGTCGGCCGGGGTCTTGTACCAGTGCGGCAGGAACCCCCAGCGCATCGGGCGCAGCCGCCGAAGCCCCTCGGCCGAGGTCACGGCGGCCACCGTGTCGGTGGGGCAGATGTTGTAGTCGGGTCCGCCGGGCAGATCGTTGCCGGGCACCGCCCCGAAGAGCTCGGCCATCGCCTCTGTCGGCATCGTGATCGCGAAGCGTCCGCACATGCGCCATGGAAGGCGCGACGCGGGCTGGCTGTCAACGGCCGCGCGCCCGGCGCAACCCAGCCGACCGCGTCGGCGCGCCCCCTTGCCCTTGCAGGGAGCGGGGGGCTAGATGGGCGCAACAGAAATTTCCTGTCCCAAAAGGCATTCCCATGACCAAGAACCCCCCTGTCGATTTCAACGACCGGATGCTGTCCCTCGGGCTGGCTCGGGTCTCCGAAGCGGCGGCCATGGCCTCGGCCAAGCTGATCGGCCACGGCGACGAGAAGGCGGCCGACCAGGCGGCGGTGGACGCGATGCGCCGGCGTCTGAACGAACTCGACATCAAGGGCGTCGTGGTCATCGGCGAAGGCGAGCGCGACGAGGCCCCCATGCTCTTCATCGGCGAAGAGGTCGGCACCGGCGAAGGTCCGGCGGTCGACATCGCGCTCGATCCGCTGGAAGGCACCACGCTGACCGCCAAGGACATGCCGAACGCGCTGGCAGTGATCGCCATGGGCCCGCGTGGCACCATGCTGCATGCCCCCGACGTCTACATGGAAAAGCTGGCCATCGGGCCGGGCTTTCCCGAGGATCTGGTCTCGCTCGACATGTCCCCGACCGAGCGGGTCAAGGTGCTTGCCGACGCCAAGGGCGGCCGGACCAACGACATTACCGTCTGCATCCTCGAACGGCCGCGCCATGAGGACCTGATCGCCGAGGTCCGCTCGACCGGCGCGGCGATCCGGCTGATCACCGACGGCGACGTCGCCGGCATCATGCATTGCGCCGATCGCGGCCGCACCGGCATTGACATGTACATGGGCTCGGGCGGCGCCCCCGAGGGCGTGCTGGCCGCCGCCGCGCTGAAATGCATGGGCGGGCAGATGTGGGGCAAGCTCTTGTTCCGCAACGACGACGAACGTGGCCGCGCGGCCAAGGCCGGGATCACCGATCTGGACCGGATCTATGCCCGCGACGACCTGGTGCAGGCCGATGTGATCTTCGCCGCGACCGGCGTCACCGACGGCTCGCTTCTGCCGGGGATCAAGCGCGAGGTGGGGTATCTGACCTCCGAAACCCTGCTGATGCGGTCGAAGACCGGGTCGGTGCGGCGGATGTTCTACCGCAACCCCACCAAGTAAGGCATGACGCGCGCGTATCTGGGGGTCGAGACATCGGCCACCGGGCGGCGCTGGGTCGGCCCGTCGGAGGAAGAGGCGCGCCAGGCCGAGGCTCTGGCGCAGACCGCCTTGCTGCCCCCCGCCGTCGCGGCCGTGCTGGCCCGGCGCGGGGTGGCGCCCGAGGCGGTGCCCGCCTTCCTCGACCCGACCCTCAAGGATCTGCTGCCCGACCCGCTGTCGCTGCGCGACATGGGCCGGGCCGCCGGGCGGCTGCTGGAGGCGCTGATCGGGCGCCAGAGGATCGCGGTCTTTGCCGATTACGACGTCGATGGCGGCGCCTCGGCCGCGCTGCTGCTGACCTGGCTGCGCGCGATGGGCCACGGCGCCACGCTGTATATCCCCGACCGGATCGACGAAGGCTATGGCCCCAACGTGCCGGCGATGCAGGCGCTGGCGCGCGATCACGATCTGATCGTCTGCGTCGATTGTGGCACGCTCAGCCACGAGCCCATCGCCGCGGCCAGCGGCACCGATGTCGTGGTGCTGGATCATCACCTCGGCGCCGAGACGCTGCCGCCCGCGCTGGCCGTGGTGAACCCCAACCGGCAGGACGAGGATGGCAGCCTTGGCCATCTTTGCGCCGCGGGCGTCGTGTTCCTGCTGCTGGTCGAGGTGAACCGGCAGATGCGCGAGCGTGGGCTGCGCGGCCCCGACCTGCTGCAATCGCTGGATCTGGTGGCGCTGGCCACCGTGGCCGACGTCGCGCCGCTGACCGGGGTCAACCGCGCGCTGGTGCGCCAGGGGTTGAAGATCATGGCACGGCGCCAGCGCCCCGGTCTGGTGGCGCTGGCCGACGTGGCGCGGATGAACAGCGCCCCCACGCCCTATCATCTGGGCTTCCTGCTCGGCCCCCGGGTCAATGCCGGCGGCCGGATCGGTCAGGCCGATCTGGGCGCCCGGCTGCTGGCGACGTCCGACCCCGACGAGGCCGCAGCGCTGGCCGAACGGCTCGACCAGCTCAACACCGAGCGGCGCGAGATCGAGGCCGCGGTGCGGGCCGCAGCGCTCGACCAGGCCGAGGCGCGCGGCACCGAGGGCCCTCTGGTCTGGGCGGCGGGCGAGGGCTGGCATCCGGGCGTCGTCGGCATCGTCGCGAGCCGCCTGAAAGAGGCCACCAACCGCCCCGCCGTGGTGATCGGCTTCGAGGGCGACGAGGGCAAGGGGTCAGGCCGGTCGGTTTCCGGCGTCGATCTGGGCGCCGCGATCCACCGGCTTGCTGGCGAGGGGCTGCTCGTCAAGGGCGGCGGCCACCGGATGGCGGCGGGGCTGACGGTCGCCCGCGACCGGCTGGAGCCCGCCATGGCGCGGCTTGGCGAGCTTCTGGCCCGGCAGGGCGCGGGAACGATGGGACCGGCCGACCTGCGGCTTGACGCCTTGCTGATGCCGGGCGCCGCCACGGTCGAGCTGATCGACGAGATCGAGCGCGCGGGCCCCTTCGGAGCCGGGGCCCCTGCCCCCCGCTTCGCCTTTGCCGACTGCGCCATCCAGCATGTCCGCCGCGTGGGCGAGTCGCATCTGAAGATCAGCTTCGGCGACGGGCTGGGCGCCCGCATCGACGCCATTGCCTTCGGAGCCTTCGACGGTCCGCTCGGCCCGTTTCTCGAAGGCCATGGCGGCGCCCGCGTGCATCTGGCGGGGCGGCTCGAGGTCAATGTCTGGAACGGCCGGCAGTCGGTTCAGCTTCGGCTGGAGGACGCCGCGCGGGCGGGTTGAGCCCCGCGCCGCGGCACATGAAAAATCTGTGTCACGGGTCGAAAAAACCTCTTGCGCCCCCCCGAGGATTTGCCTACTTACCGCGCCACGCACAACGCTGGCCCGTTCGTCTATCGGTTAGGACGCCAGGTTTTCAACCTGGAAAGAGGGGTTCGATTCCCCTACGGGCTGCCACCCGTGCCTGAAATCCCTGAAAATTAAAAGCCTTGAGAAGAAGTTTACAGTAATCCTTCATGGGTTTACATGTTTCTTCTTTTGTTCTCCCCGGACGGCCGCGCGCCGGGAAGCTTCGCGGGTGTAGTGTTCGACCTCCTCGAGCGCGATGTGACCCGTCCAGGCCGCGATCTGGTGAACAGTCGCGCCCGCCTCTGCCAGAAGCTTCGCTCGGCTCTTGCGGAGACCGTGCGCCGACTTCTCGATCCCCAATTTCGACGCCGCATTCGATATGACGTGACCCAGCGCCTTTTCGGACCTTGTTGTCCCGTATGCCGTTGCCAGAAAGGTCATATGCCGTTCCGCGCGGGCCTCAAGAGCCGCAAAGAGCATCTTGCGATCCACTTCCATTCGAACCGCATAGGCCGGGAGGAGGCAGGTCCATGGCACGAAAGCCGGTTCACCCGTCTTCTTCTGTGTGAATTGCAGTACCCCGTCGCGCCCGACCATGCCTGGGCCGATCTTCACCGCATCGCTGATCCTTGCTCCGGTCCAAAAGACCATCTCGAAGCATAGCCGTTGCACGGAACCGACCGGCCAGTGCGCGCGGAATCGGTCAATTTCTGCATCGCTCCAGGCGGGATGCCCTATCGTCTTGGGAATCGGCTTGCGCTTGACGGCGAGCGACGGATCGCGAGTCAGGAACCCGTTGATCTTCCCCCATTTGCATATCAGTCGCCATGCCTTGAGCCGGTCCGCAGCCGCATTCGGGCATAGCGGCGACAGATCCGCTTCGACATCCTGCTCGCGAAGATCCCGCGCGAGTGCGTCTTCCGCCTGCGCTTTGATGGCGTCCGCGTGGCGCCGTATGGTGCGCCGATAGCTTTCCGAACGGGACAAGTGGTCCCGGCTTCCAAGAAACCCCTCGATCATCAAGGCAATGGATCCTGATTTTGCGCGGGTGGGCTTCGGTGCTGACGCTATCGCTTGAGCATAGGCGGCGAGAAACTCCGGGTCGTCCAAAGGCAAATCGGGCAGCCGAACGCGCTCCGCCCCTGGCAACCGGAGATAGAGGTACGTTCGACCTCCCTTGCGGATGGTCTGAATATGCCGGAGCGTCACGACGCCCGCCGCCCGAACTTGCCGTGACATGTGTTCACCTCCGCTTGCCCCCCTTCAGTGGCAAGCGAGTCGGCAAAAGCGTCAAGGTCAAGCCTGTCGAACAAGCGTTTCGCGCCGACAATCCGCCTTGGCAGATCCAACGAACGCAACGTGCTTTCCGACACCCCCAGATAGTGTGCCGCCTGCGGAGCTGGCATCAGGCGGGGCGCGAAATCACGCGTGATCGCCATCGGTCCCACCCTCCCTGCTGATCGCGCCAATCCCTTCGCATCGCGGGCAGTTCGGACAGGGCGGTGCCTCAGCCCTCCTGCCTTCCAGCGCTTCGACGCGGGCCTGCAGCTCGGCGATCTCGACGATCAGGCCCGCCAGCTCGTCGCAATTGTGCCGGGCGAGGCTCTCGATCTCCTCGATCCGGTCGGGTGTGGTCTCTGGCATCAGGCGGCCTCCTGTCTTGCGTCGCCGCCCCATTGGCTGGCCGCGGCGGCGGCAAGGCCCTCGAAGGTGCGGCTGCGGATCTTCCAGCGGTCGGGGCCGGGCGGGGCCCGGTGGACCGCGCTCCAGCGCTTGTGTGCCTCGGTGCCGGGCGCGGGCGGGGTCAGGCGGTCGGTGGCGCTCAGCGGCGCGAGGCCGCGGAGGTAAAGCCCGGTGGCCTTGAAGAAGGGTTCGCCGAACCACCAGGGTTGGACGATCTGCGGTTTCGGCAGATCGGCGGGCAGGCGCGCGCGGCCATGTGGGTGCATCACCGGGTTCTCGACCGCGACGCGCGGGATCGGCGCCTGCCAGCAGGCCGAGAAGAGCGCAGCACCCTCGTCGAGCAGCCGCCACATGATGGCGCGGCGGGCCTCTTCGGGCAGGCTGGGCCAGGCGGCCTTTTCGTCCGGCTGCGCCTCGGCCGGGGCGTTGGTCGGCGGCACATGCAGCCAGCGCACGCCCGAGTTGCAGAGCCGGGTGCAGGGCGGGTGCATGACCGCGAGCAGATCCCAGCCCAGGTCCAGCACGTCGCGGATATCGCAGATCATGTGCCGGTTCGTGGCATCCTCGGCGGGCAGCAGGTCGCAGGACCAGACATCGTGCCCGCGCGCGGCAAAGGCCCGGCGCATCACGCCCGAGGTCTCGCAGCCGATCAGGATCTTCAGGGGAAAGCCGGTCTCAGGCATCGGGGCAAAGCCTTTGCGCCGCCTCCATCCAGTTTCGGGCGGCCTCGGCCTCGTCGCGGCCGGTGGCGGTCAGCCCGAAAAGCTGGATCTCGTAGAAGGCCACCCGCCCGGGCGTGGCAGGGATCTCGATCCCGTGGCGGCGAAGCGCGCCGCGGATGGCGGCGAGGCGGACCTCGGGGGCGGCGCTCTGCCATTCGCCGACGAAGGCGGCCAGCGCCTCGGGTGGCGGGGCGGCGGCGAGGATCGTGTCCATCAGAGGCCGCCCTGGGCGATGCCCGCCAGCGTGATGCCGCCCTAGGCCGAGCCGACGAAGAGCGCGCCAATCAGGGCGCCGAGCAGCGCGTCGCGCCAGGTGCCGAAGCCATAATTTGCTGGAAGGTCGGGGATTTTGGGCATGCGGGGCATGGGGTCCTCCGGATCTGGGCATGGGATGAGGGCCGACACGCGGCCCGCACCGATGCTCAGAGACCGGCGTTCTCGCTGTCGCCGCCCTCGGTTTCGCCCGGATCGGCGGGCTCGGGATCGGCGGCCTCGACCTCCTTCGGGTCGGTTCCGGTGGCGGCGCGGTAATAGATGCAGCCCGGGGCGTGCGTGCGTTCGAAGGCGTTGGTGCCCGCGATGGCGGCAAAGCAGCCCGCGCCATCGGCCGAGGGCTGGCGGATCGCCGACAGATCCTCGGTGGCATTGACGGCGGCGAGCGCGGGCGCGGCCAGCAGGGCCAGCGCGGCGGTGGTGGTCAGGATGGTCTTCATGGGTGATCTCCTTCGAGTTGCTTCGATGGAGGCCATCAGATACCTGTCAGGTATATACCGGTCAAGAATAAATTATTCCCAACAGGTATTGTCTTCGGTCACAATGTCCGATTGAACTCTCCGCGTCTCATGGCGGAGGGCTCCTGCGGGGGCAGTTTCCTGGAGGTTAGAGTGGCAGATTCAGCGAAAGAGTTCGAAGACCTGCTGGCGCAGATGGACCGTCAGACGCTGTTCGCGTTCATTGATTTGGCTGGACCTGGGATGCCAGCAAGGTCTGCGCCAGATCAAGCCAGCCCTGTTGCCGGTCCTTCGGAAGGCTTCGAAATGCCTCCAGAAGTGCGGTCTCTGCGGCGGATCGGTCGTCTGAAAACAGATCGCTGAGACTTACGCCGAGAGCTGCTGCGACTTGCCTGAGGACGCGGAGCGTAACCGCATCATTCCCGCGCTCGATCCTTGAGATCGTCGGTTGCTCAACCCCGGCGAGCTCCGCGAGATCGGCTTGGGATAGCCCTTTGGATCGTCTTATTTCGGCAACTCTCATGGCAGCATCCTACAGGCCCGTGACGGCCGAACAAATTCTCCATCGGTATAATTATGCTTGCAGGGTATATACCTGATGGGTATATCCTGCGGGCATGAACGCTCTCGCCTCGTATCTTCAAGCACGATCACTGACCCAGACGCAGTTTGCGCGGACCATCGGCGTCAAGCAGCCGCTTGTTTCGAAACTGGTCAGAGGCCTGTCCCAGCCAAGCCCTGAACTTGCCGTAAGGATCGCCCGCGCAACGCAAGGCGTAGTGCCCTTCTACAGCTGGCCCGCGTACTCGCCGTTCAAACCACAAGAGGTGGGAGCAGCGGACTTTGAGAGGGGGGCAGGATGTTGAGCGCCACGCCATGCTTTCATTCTGGGCGCAGCACACCGGCGGCGTCCTCTCCATCGATTTCGACCCCGAGTCATTTTGCACGAAGCCACCATAGGGATGTCGCTATGCAAAAGTCCTTCCAGAATTTGCGCGACCCGCAGGAGCGGGAGCGGAAGTGGTTCGCCTCGCTTCTGTGGCGGTCCTTCCCCGAAGCGACCAGCGAGGCCGAGCTGGCTGATCTGGTGGCCGAGGCGCTGACCACGGCGCAGCGGCCGGTGAACCCGCGCACGGTGCGGAACTGGCTGCGCTCCGAGAACGCGCCGGGGCTGCATTACGTCCTGGCGGTGCTGGCGCTCGCGGGCGCTGAGACCGTCTTCGAACTCTTCGACCCGGAGCATACGGCATGACACTGGCAATTCGGATCTACTGGCGCGTCGCCGGACGCTTCAACCAGGTGCGCGCGGGCAGAGCCCGCGCCGCAGCCCGGGTTTTCGAGGCGCGGGCGGAAAAGTTTTTGGCGCGGTTCAAGGGGGGCCGGGCATGACCGGGCGGGCCGGGGTCGCGGCCGAGTTTCAGGCAACAGGAGCGGAACATGGGACTTATGGAAATGTTGGCCCTCATCCTCGGTATGCAGTTTTCGCTGAGCGTGATCTTCCTAGGCGCCCTCATCTGGGGCATGCGCCACATGGCCGAGACCAGACGCCGCCTGGACGCGGAAACTGCGGATTTCGACAGGAAACATGCCCGGTTCAAAAGGACGATGAGCCGGCTTCAGTAACGCCCCGCCGCAACTGCTTGACCCATAACGCCATTCGGGGCCTCGGCCCCGTCTCCGCCGCCCGGCCGGACGCCGGGCACCTCCCTGAAGAACTGCCGGGCGGCCTCTCCTCCCCCTCGGGCTGCCCGGCCCTTTTCGGGACGGCAGCATGACCGCGCCCAGATCCGAATTCGTGCAGATGGGGCTGGCCATCACGGCGGCGGCGATGTCGGCACGGCAGGGGGCGCTTGGCCTGCGCGCCCAGCTGACCCTTGCGCGGGCCGCCCTCAAGACCCCCGACGCAGATTTGCGCGCGGCGGTCAGTCGGTTTCTCGACGCCCACGACCGGAACCCGACCGAAGCAGGGGAAACCTTGCTGGCGGTGATCCACGGGCGCTGCGCCGACACGCCCGCGCGCCATGCCTGGCAGGAGAGGGCCGATCTCGATGGCTGAGGCGCCGCTGACCCGGGCCGATCAGGTGCTGATCGCCGCCGCCGCGGCGCTGGCCGTGCCGCCGGTGATGGACCGCGATGTGACCGCGCGACGGATGACCATGGCGCTCGACGTGATCCCGCATATCGACCTCAACGGCCCGACCTACGGCCTCGCCTTCGAGATCGAGGCGATGGACCGCGCCCGCCGGGCCGAGGATGGTTCGGCCTTTTCCGACAGCCACTGGCGGCTGCGCATGGCCGTGGCCCGCTTCTTCGAGACCCGCGCGGCGCATGCCCATGAGCGCTGGCGCCACGAGACCGGCCGAGGCTAGCGGAATGACCCCGCTGGAGGACCCCCGACTGGCCGAGGCGCGCGCGCTGCCGATTGCCGAGGTGGCAGAGCGGCTCGGCATCGCCGGGCTGAAGCCGCCGCAGGGGATCGAGCGCGTCGGCCCCTGCCCCGTTTGCGGCGGCCGCGACCGCTTCGGGATCAACACCGCCCGCAATGTCTATAACTGTCGCCATTGCGGCGGCGGCGATGCCATCGCGCTGGTCGAGCTGGTCAAGGGCTGCGAGTTCCGCGCCGCGCTCGACTGGCTGATGGGCGCGCGCGAGGTCGAGATCGACCCGGCCGAGCTGGCCCGGCGCAAGGCCGCCCGCGACCGGCAGGAACGTCAGCGCGCGGATCAGGCCGAGGCCGCCCGCAAGAATGCCATCGCCCAGGCCCGCGCCATCTGGCAGGCCTGCCGCCCGGCCGAGGACAGCCCGGTGCGCGACTATCTCGCGCGCCGCGGGATCACCCGGGCGCTGTTGCCCGAACTGCCCGCCTGTCTGCGGTTCCACCCCGACCTGCCCTACATGGTGCCCACCGCCGGGAACCGGGGCAGCTGGCGCGAGATCCATCGCGGCCCGGCCATGGTCGCCCTGGTGCAGGCGCCGGGCGGCCGGGGCAGCGGCATCCACCGCACCTGGCTCGACCTCGGCCAGCCGAAGGGCAAGGCGGTGATCATCCATGAGGGCGAGAGCCTCGCCGCGAAGAAGACGCTGGGCTCGGTCAAGGGCGGCGCGATCCGGCTGGCCCGGTCCAGCGGCACCCGGGCGATGGTGGTCGGCGAAGGGATCGAGACCACGCTGACCGCGCTCGTCGCGGGCGGGCTGCCGGGGGCCGCCTATTGGGCCGGGATCTCGCTTGGCAACATGGCGGGCCGCCGGATCACCCGCGGCAAGGGCATGCGCTATGCCGGCATGCCCGATCTCGACGATCTTCAGGCCTGGCTGCCGCCCGCGGGCGTCGAGCACCTGGTCTTTATTCAGGACGGCGATTCCGACCCGCGCAGCACCCGCGCGCAGCTCCTTTCCGGGCTGCGCCGGGCGCGCGCCCGGGTGCCGTCCGTCCAGCGGATCTCCATCGTCCATGCGGGCGAGGGCCGCGATCTGAACGACGTGCTGATGGGGGACGACACATGACAGACGATCCGCTCGACCGGGTCCGCGGCGCCTTTGCCGCGGCCGACGATGTCGACATGGGCGACATGCCCGAGCCGGATGCCCCCGAGGCCCCCGAGACCGAGGACCGGGGCGGCGCGGAACCCCCGCACCCCCCTGAGGGCGGCACTCCCGACGATCCTCTCGGGCCGGTCCGGGCGGCGGCCGAACAGCCGCTGAACGACTATGGCAACGGCCAGCGCTTCTGCATTCATTTCGGCGAGGATCTGACCTTCGTGCCCCGGGTCGGCTGGTTCGTCTGGACCGGCACCCATTGGGAAAAGGACCCCGACGAGCTGGCCGTCCGACGCAAGGCCCAGCGGATCTGGGCGCTGATCGAGCAGGAGGTCGAGTTCCTGGAGCCGACCAAGGCCGAGAGGAAGGTGATCGGCGAGGAACGGGATCTGCTGGCCCGCCTCGCAGCACTCGAGGCCCTGCCCGAGGCCGAGCGCGGGACCGGCCATGACGAGGAATGCGGCGGCATCCGCGCCCGGCTGAAGTCCATCGAGGCGATACTGAAGGACCGCAAGTCGCTGATCGGCCGCCGCCTGACCCATGCCAAGAACGCCGGAAACAGCGGCCCCATCGGCAACATGATCGACCAAGCGCAGCCCGCGCTCGCCCGCGCCTACGAGGATCTCGACGCTGATCCGCCGACCATCAACACCCTCTCGGGCACCCTGCGGTTTTCGGCGGCTGGGGCCGAGGGGATGTCGCCCGTGGCCGAGATGCGCGTCCAGTCCGAGCACCTCCGCGAGGACCTGCTGTCGAAGATCATGCCGGTCGCCTATGACCGCGCCGCGAAAGCCCCGCGCTGGGACGCCTTCCTCGAGGAGATCCTGCCCGACGCCACCGTGCGCGAGTTCGTCCAGCGCTGGATGGGGCTCTCGATGACCGGGATCAAGATGCAGCGCCTCGCCTTCTTTTATGGCGGCGGCGCCAACGGCAAATCGGTGCTGGTCGACACCATCGCCCGGGTGCTCGGCCCCTATGCCGCCACCGCCCGGATCGAGTCGCTGACCGGCACCAACCGGCGCGGCGGGGGCGATGCCACGCCCGACCTGATCCCGCTGATGGGCGCGCGTTTCGTGCGGACCTCGGAACCCGACGAGGGCCAGCGCCTGCAGGAGGGCCTGATCAAGGAACTGACCGGCGGCGAGCCCCTGATGATCCGGGCGCTGCACAGCGATTTCCTGGAGTTCTCGCCCTATTTCAAGCTGACCATGAGCGGCAACCACAAGCCCGAGATCCGCGGCACCGATGACGGGATCTGGCGCCGGGTGCTGCTGGCGCCCTTCGATGTGCAGATCCCCGAGGACCGGCGCGACCCGGACCTTGCCAACAAGCTCTGGGAGGAAGCCCCGGGCATCCTGAACTGGCTGATCGGCGGGCTGACCGACTTCCTCGAAGGGGGCTTGCGCCCGCCCGAGCGGGTGCTGGAGGCCACGGCCGAATACCGCGAGGAGAGCGATCCGGTGGGCGCCTTCCTGACCGAAAGCGCCATCGTCACCGGCGCCGAGGATGATTTCATCCATTCCCGCGACCTGATCGAGGCCTTCAACTTCTGGCTGGAGGATCGCGGCGAGACCCGCTGGGGTGGCCGGACGGTCTCGAACCGGCTCAAGCAGAAGGCCAGCCGCTGGCGCCATCCCCAGACCGGCAAGAGCTTCATCCCCGGCAAGCGCGGGGCAACCGGCTATCGCGGCATTCGTCTCACCGACGAGTTCAGGGCGCGGATGGCCGAACGCCTCTCGAATGGCGCGGGCGCCCCTGTCGACGAGCCGTTCTGATGCGCCCCGCCCCGCACCCCGTTTCCGATCCATCGGAGGCTTCGGGCCGTCCGACCGCCCCGGATCACCGGCCCGACCGGCCCGAAACCGCCCCTCACGGCCCGAGACGACGGCGACCACGGGGCGTGGGGGTGCAAGCGATATCAACGGCTTGCACGGAAAATCTCGGCCGGAACGGCCCGAACGGCCCGAGATTTCGGGGTCCGCGCGTGCGCGCGAGATAGAGGGCAGGATCATGAGAGACCCCATTCTTGCGCGTACCTTTGATTTTCAAGCCGTTCAGGCCGTTCAAGCCGTGGAAGAAGAAAAGAAGCAAGGAAAGACAGAAGGTTACGAGGTGATCGGCGCCCTGGAAACGGCGCGGATTTCGGGCCGCGCCGGGGCCGTTTCAGGCCGGTGGGGCCGTATCGCTCGAACCGAGAAACAACATACGGGGTCAAACCCCGTCAGGAGCCACAAGATGCAGGAGCGCGCGATGATGCTGGACAGGCAGATGCAGAGGCAGGGGCAGCGGAAAGGTCCGATCCGGCGCGCGATGCCGGTGCGCGCGGCGCTGGAATGGGCCTTCGGCGCCGAATGCGCACGGCTCGACCACGACGAGATCGAGGCGGTCGGCGGTACCGGCTGGCGGCCCTATGGCATGGAATATGTCGCCCTCGAGCACGCGCGGCTGGGCACCCGGGTCGACACCAGCCGCGGCCGGTCCCGTCCGCATGACGATGCCGAACTGATCGCGACGGTGGTCCGCAACACGCTGCCCTGGTACGCGGCGACGCTGGTCGCGGATCTTGCCCGCGCGGGCCGCACGCCGGACTGGGTGCCCGACGCCCGCCCGCGGCTTCGCCCCGCCGAGTGGCAGCAGAACCAGCACCGCGCCTATGGCCGGGCGAGCGACAGCGCCGAACTGTCGGACGGCTGGCAGCCGATCCCCCGCCGCAACCGCAAGGGCGTGATCGTCCACGACCGCGCCCGCTACACCCCCTGCGTCTGGGCGCCGACCCTCGCCCAGATCGCGGCGGCGCGTCGGGCCTATCTCGACTGGTGGGGCTATCTGCTGGAGGTGCAGGCGGCGCTCGGCGCCGCCGATCTCGTGCGGATCTGCGTCACCGGGGACATGCCCCCGATGACGCCGTGGGGTTGACACTTGAAAGCTCAAAACCGCAGTTTTAGCGGGTTTAAGTTTGAAGGAGCATTGCAAGTGTTTGGCTACGAGCGAAGCTACGGCACAGGGCGATTTGTTTGCGCTTTGATAGAGATCTTTGGTTGGCTGCTCGTCACTCTGGGGATCATCGCATCCATCGTCGGATTTGCAGTTGGTGGTGGCTTCGAGCCCGGAGGTTTCGGATCTTCCAGCGGTTCGGTCCTCCCAAGGTTTCTTTCGGCAGCACCTGGGCTGCTGACAGTCACAATTGGCCTGATCTCGATCATGCTGACTCAGCAGACAAAGGCTATCCTAGATACAGCCGAGATGACGAGGGACCTGCTTGCGATCTCACGCGACAGCACTCATGGCAAATACGGGACGCCTTCGAAGAGGATCGGGGACACGCCAAGTCTTCGACAAGAACCCCAGCTCAGACGCTGCGAGCCTTCGGGCAACGAAGATACAGCAGGCCACAAATAGAGCGAGGGAAATGAGACCATGTTATCAGACTATCGGAAACAACGCCCGGTTCGTCTATCGTCCGCGCGCAGAGCCAATAAGCCTGGCTCCAGCCATTGAACACCAGAAAGGAAGATCTGTTTGCGCGCTTTGACCGTCCTCTTCGCCATCGTCCTGAGCGGCTGTGCCTCGCAGGTTCTCAATAGCTATGTCGGCAAGCCGGTGACCGAAGCGATGCTGGACTACGGCGCCCCGAGCAATGTCATCGATCTCGAAGATGGACGGCGGGCGTATCAATGGACGATCCATGATACCGGCACGGTTGCGGTTCCGACGACATCGACGGCAACCGTCTATGGCGCGGGCGGCACCGCAACCGCGTTCGGGCAATCGACATCCTACGTGCCGTATTCCGAGACGTGCGTTTACACCCTGACGGCATCGCAACAGGGTAAGGCGTGGATCGTCGACGGGTTCCGGAAGCCCAGACTTGCGTGCGAGTGACCTGGAACCGCCACGCCCCTGGAAACAATTTTCTTGACGAGTATCTGCCCCCGTTGACATAGTGCCGTCACCCAATTTGCGCCCGGAGCGGATCCCCCTGCTCCGGGCGCTTTGCGTTTGCGGGAGGTGCCGATGCCCCCAAGACTGACGGCGATGCCGCCGCGGCTGGCGGCCCCTGCGCCCCGGATTGGGGCGGTGCCGGGCGATGCGCGGGCGCAGGATCGGGAGCGGGACCGGGTGAAGCCGTGGCGGGCGTGGTATCGCACGGCGCGGTGGTCGAGGCTGCGGCGCAAGATCCTCGCGCGGGCGGGCTATGTCTGCGAACAGACCGGCGTGGCGCTGGTAGGGCGGGCGCCCGCGCCCGACAGCGCGGTGATCGACCATATCCGCCCGCACCGGGGCGACCCGGCGCTTTTCTGGGACGAAGACAACCTGCAGGCCGTCTCGAAGGCCTGGCATGATGGCGCGAAGCAACGCGCGGAACGGGCGGCAGGCGACTGAGCCCGACAGCCCCACGGGGGGGTGGGTCAAAACTCCCGAAGCCCCGGGGTTAAAGACCGGCGCCTCTCCCAGTCGGAGATTTTTTTCCCGATGACAGACGATTTTTCCCCCGAGCCCGGGGCCGTGGATCTCTTCGGCAACCCGGTGGAGCCGCTCCGCGACCGGCGGGGGCGGCCCTGCTTTCGGAAAGACAAGGCAAATCAGGACTTTGTGGCCGCGCGCCGGGCGGCGGGCTGGTCGCATGAGATGATCGCGGTCGAGCTTGGCTGCGATGAGAAGACGCTGCGCAAGTATTTTTCCCGCGAGTTGCAGCACGGGCGGCTGATGGTCGAGGGCATGTGTCTCGACGTTCTGATGAAGCGGGCGCGCGAGGGGCACACGCCGAGCGTCCGCCAGCTGCAGGAGCGGATCGACCGGGTCGCGCCGCCCGCGCCAAAGCCCCGCGCCGAGCCCGAGGACCCGAGACCCGAGCCCAAGGGCAAGAAGCAGGAGCGCCTCGAGGCGGCGGCGCAACCGGCCGAGGACTACGGGTCCCTCTATGACCGGATTCCCAGACAATGACGGGGGAAGCCAAAGCCGCCAGCTGGGCCGCCTGCCCGGACTGGTGGGAGAAGCTGCAGGCGGGCGAGACGCCGATCCCGGACCTGGCGCTGGATGCGAACCTCGCCGATGTGGCGGTGCAGCTCTTCGACAAGCTGGTGGTGCCCGACGTGGCGGGCCAGCCGACCATGGCCGAGGCCGCGGGCGAGTGGATGCGCGACATCGTCCGCGCGGCCTTCGGGTCCATCGATCCCGCGACCGGCGCGCGGCAGGTCGGCGAGATCTTCAACCTGGTGCCGAAGAAGAACGGCAAGACCACCAATGCCGCCGCCATCGGGCTGGTCGCGCTGCAGATGAACACGGTCCCGAACATCAAGGGCGTGGTGGTCGGGCCGACGCAATCGGTGGCCGATACCTGTTTCGGGCAGATGCAGGCGATGATCGCGGCCGATGAGTGGCTTTCCAAGCGCTTCCGCGTCGACGAGCACAAGAAGCAGATCACCGACATCTATCCCGACCCGGCGACGGGCCGCCCGATGAACGCCAAGCTGAAGGTCACGAGCTTCGACCCGGCGGTGACGACCGGCGGCATCCCCGCCTTCGCCATCCTCGACGAACTGCATGTGATGGCCGAACGCCACTTCGCGGCCCGAGTGATCGGCCAGATCCGGGGCGGCATGATCACCAACCCCAGATCGCTGCTGGTGATCATCACCACCCAAAGCGAGATCCCGCCCCAGGGCGTCTTCAAGGCCGAGCTGGAATATGCCCGGAAGGTCCGCGACGGGGTGATCGCGGAAGATGTGCGCATGCTGCCGGTGCTTTACGAGCTGCCCGAGACGATCCAGGGGGCGAAGGACGAGCCCTGGAAAGACCCCGCGCTCTGGGCGCCGGTGCTGCCGAACCTCGGCCGCTCGATCACGGTGGACCGGCTGATCCCCGAGTTCCGCAAGGCGGTCGAGACCTCGCCCGAGGAGGTCGCCCGCTGGTCGAGCCAGCATCTGAACATCCAGATCGGGCTTGGCCATCACCTGGGCGGCTGGACCGGGGCGCATCACTGGCTGGCCGCGACCGAGCCCGCGCTCGATCTCGAGGCGCTGATCGAGAGTTCCGAGGTCGCGACCATCGGCATCGACGGGGGCGGCATGGACGATCTCCTGGGCCTCGCCGTCCTCGGCCGCCATGCCGTGACCAAGCGCTGGCAGCTCTGGCGCGCGGCCTGGGCCCATGAGGTGGTGCTGTCGCGCCGCAAGAGCATCGCGGAAAAGCTCCGCGATCTCGCGGCCGAGGATGCGCTGACGATCTGCGCCGAGGGCGAGGCGACGCGCGATATCGAGGAACTGGTGGCGTTGGTGCTGAAGATCCACGAGGCCGGGCTTTTGCCCGCGCGCGGCGGCGTCGGGCTCGACCCGGAAGGGGTCGCCGCCATCGTCGATGCGCTGCAGCTCGCGGGCGTGCCGCATGAGACGCTGGCCAGCGTCACCCAGGGCTACAAGCTGAACGGCGCGATCAAGGGCACCGAGCGCAAGCTCTTCGACGGCTCGCTGATCCATGGCGGCCAGCCGCTGATGTCCTGGTGCGTGGGCAATGCCAAGACCGAACCGAGGGGGAACGCCGTGATCGTGACCAAGGCCGTGTCCGGCGCGGGCAAGATCGACCCGCTGATGGCCGCCTTCAACGCCGTCTATCTGATGAGCCTGAACCCCGAAGCCGCGCGCCGCGACCTCTCGGGCTTTCTCGACAATCCGGTGATGGCGATATGATCGGCCGGGCGACGCAGGGGGCTTTCCGTGGCGCGTGGCAGGGCCTGCGCCAGGCGCTGCGCGAGGGCGAAAGCGGCTGGGAGGTGGTCTCGACCGGTTCGCCCGACCCGTTCGCGGGCCTCGGGCGGCAGAGCAAGGCGGGCCAGCGGGTCTCGGCCAGCTCGGCGCTGACGGTCTCGGCGGCCTGGGCCTGCGTGAAGGGCAATTCCGAACTGATCGGCGCGCTGCCCGTCGCGCTTTACGAACGCGGGGCCAATGGCAGCCGGGCCCGGATCGAGGCGGATCTGGCCGGGATCCTGACCCTCTCGCCCTCGGCCGGGCAGACCGCGATGGAGTTCTGGGAGGCGCAGGTCGCGCATCTGCTGCTGCAGGGCAATGCCTATTCCGAGAAGCTGACGGTGGGCAGCCGCCTGGTCGGCCTGCGCCCGCTCTTCAACGTGCTGCCGGTCCGGCGCGACGATGGCCGGTTCGATTACCGCGTGACCGAGGACGGCCGGACCCATGTGCTGCCGCCTTCGAAGGTCTTCCATGTGCGCGGTTTCGGCGGTGGCGACGGGATCGGGATGAGCGCGATCCGCTTCGGGGTGCAGAGCTTCGGCTCGGCGCTTGCGGCCGACGAGACCGCGGCGCGGGTGTTCTCAAACGCGATGATGCCCTCGGGCGTGATCGAGAGCGACCAGACCCTGACCCCCGATCAGCGCGCCCAGCTGGGCCGCATGCTCGAGGCCTATGTCTCGAGCGAGAGGGCGGGCAAGACGCTGGCGCTTGAGGCGGGGCTCAAGTACCGCCAGCTGCAGATGAACCCCGAGGATGCGCAATTGCTGGAAACGCGGCGCTTCCAGGTCGAGGATGTCTGCCGCTGGTTCGGCACGCCGCCCGTGGTCATCGGCCATGCCGCCCAGGGCCAGACCATGTGGGGCACCGGCGTCGAGGCGATCATGATGGCCTGGCTCCGCACCGGCATCAATCCGCTCCTGCGCCGTCTGGAAAGCCGGATCCTGAAGGATCTGATCCCGCCCGCCAAGCGCGGGCGGTGGTTTGCGGAATGGAACCGCGAGGCGATGCTGCAGATGGACAGCAAGGCCAAGGGCGAGTTCCTGTCGAAGATGGTCGCGGGCGG
>NZ_QAYC01000011.1 GCF_003053725.1 Rhodovulum kholense | reverse complement strand
GCCTGAACGCCCACTGGTTCATGAGCCTTGCCGACGCCCGCGAAAAGTTGGAAGCTTGGCGTCGACACTACAACGAGGACCGACCCCACAGCGCGCTCGGATACAACGTCCCGATTGCCATGCATTATCCCGATGGCGTCACCGGCCCGTCATCGTGAGGCAGCCCGAAAAATCCAACTTCCGGCGGTCCAAGGTTGGGGAGCAGGGCACCTCAGCCTGTCGGTAAATTTCCCGCCGGTGAGTTTGGGGTGGCTTGCATCGACCCGCAGTTCCGATATCCGGTCTCCGTCCCGGCCGGGCTTTTCCGCCAGTTGCAGGTGAACGAGGCCGGGGCTTATGAATTGAGGATTGCGGGCACAACCGGACCACTCAGCCCGCCGCCGCCGATCCCGATGACGGGAGAGATGAAGCGCACGGTTGCGGAAAGCTTTGACAGATCCGCCACGCTTCGGATCGAGGGGCAGTGGATCTCGAACCGCATGTCGCCGGACGTGGCGTCTTCGATTTTCAGGAAGCTTGTCAAGTCCTGGTACGCATTCAGTTCTTGCTCAGAATAGTTCCTAGCTGTTTGATCCCACGGCTTGATGGTGCGATCCATTCGTCGGACTGGAACCATCCTTGGACCAATGGCCAGGTCGAGCGGATGAACCGATCTATCAAGCAAGCAACGGTGAAGCGCCACCATTACGACAGCCATGATCAACTGCGCACGCACCTTGCCGACTTCATGGCCGCCTGCACCTTCGCCCGCAGGCTCAAGGCACTCAGCGGCCTCACGCCTTACGAATACATCTGCAAGATCTGGGCTTCAGAGCCGGACGGATTCATCGTTGACCCGATCCACCAGATGCCGGGACTGAACACGGTGCCGGTCCCGGGTTTTCGAAAGGGCGAGTCTTGCTTGTGACCTCCAGAAGCGGACAGGTCCTTGTCGGTTCCGCAGCTTTCCAGCCAGCGGTCGACCTCCTCCGCGGTCGCGTCGCGACTCTCTCATGGATGCCGCACGTCTCTTGACGCTCGATCCGATGCGCAATGGCGTCCTGCATGCGCCAATGCGGCAGGCCTGGCCGGGTCTCGGCAAGAGACTGCCCGTTCATGCTTGACGGAGTGTGCTGATGCCGCGCCGCCTTCCGGCCGAAAGGGAATGCGCCCTTGCGACCATGCCGCATTTCCACCCTGTCGGTCAGTCCACTGTCGGCACGGCGCTGAACCGCGCGCATGCGCAGCCGGCACAGAGAAATGGCCGCCATGGGGGCTTGCTGTCAGTAATGGTAGCGCAGTTGGGCAATCTGCAATGATTGCTCATCCCCCTTGCCGCTGATGCGATAGACGAAGCGATGTTCGTCCGTGATTCGCCGCGACCACCAGCCGCGAAGATCTCCCTTCAGCGGATCCAGCTTGCCCGGCCCCTTGAACGGCGTTCTGGCGGCAGCCTTGATGAGGGTGTCGATGCGCGCCAGTTCCTTCTCGTGTCCCGGGGATTGCCACCAGAGATAATCCTCCCGGGCATTGTCCGAAAAGACGATCTTCACAGGTCGATGTCACGCTCGGTGCCCTCGCCAGCCTCCAGCTGGGCGATGGATGACCGCAGGCGGGCCGCGTTTTCGGGGCTCTTGAGAAGATGCAGGGTTTCCTGGATGGCACGGGATTTCGCCGTGCTTGACGGTGGCCTCCTGCCGGACCCGCGCCGAGGGCGCGGCTCCGTCACTGGTCATCCCCGACATGCTGCCCCTGCGTGACCTTGTCGGGAAGACCCCTTACGTCGCTCCGCTGCGGGAGATGATCGGCTTTGCCGCCGAGCGGTCGCTGGAATGCCAGGCCGGCGCCTTGATCGGGGCCGGTCTGTGGCGAGAGGAGGACACGCGAGATGGGGGAGGGCGCGAAAGGAAACCCTCGTAAGGTCGCCTCAAGGAGGCAAGGCTGTGGTGACAGGATCGTTTCGCGAATCTGCCGAAAGCTCCTTGGCGTCGGCGCGATGCCGCCAATGACGGCAGGCCCCCGAACAAAATCCTGTCCCAAGGGTTGCCAGGAAGGGCTAGGAATTACTACTTATGCGGTATTAAAAGAGGGTATTTCATGAGTGGCTTCTTCCGTCAGGACGCCCGCATGGGCCGGATTTCCACGGTGCTGGGGCAGGACGTCCTGGTGCTCCGCCGGTTCGAGGGCGTCGATCACCTGAACGCCCTGTTCGACTATTCGGCGGACTGCCTCGCTGCCTCGGCCGATCTCGATTTCGACCGGCTGATCGGCACCCACACCACCGTCACCCTCACCACGAAGGAAGGCGAACGCGCCTTCGACGGCATCGTCACCGAGGCCCGCTGGCTGGGCTCGGGCGACAATGGCCATCGCTACCGGCTGCGGCTCAGGCCCTGGGCTTTTCTTGCCAGCCTCCGCCGTAACCAGCGGATCTTTCAAAACAAGACCGTGGTAGAGATCCTGACCGAGCTGCTCTCGGCCTATGCCGACGCGGGCGCGCTGACGGTGGAACTCGCGAACGATTACCCCGAGCTCGAATATACCGTGCAGTATCGCGAGAGCGATCTGGCCTTTGCCTGCCGGATGATGGAGCGGCACGGGATCAGCTATCACTTCCGCCATGCCGAGGGCGCCCATGAGATGGTGCTGACCGACCAGGTCGAGGCCCATGACAGCATCGGCGCCCGCCCCTTCCGGCCGGCCGAGGGCCACCACCAGGAGGAGGTCTCGCATTTCCGCGCCTGGCGGCCCGCGCGGCGGATCACGACCGGTGCAATCCGGCTGACGGACTACAATTTCAAGACGCCGGTGGCGGCGATGGAAACCGACCATCTGGGCGACGCCGCCTACGAACAGGGCCAGATCGAAAGCTTCGACTGGCCGGGCGACTATCTCGATCAGGGCCGCGGCCGGGTGGTGGCCGAGCTGCGCGCCCAGGGCGAACGCGGCCAGGACCGGCGTTACGAGGCCGAGGGCGATATCGTGGCGCTTGGCGCGGGGCTCCGGGTGACGCTGTCGGGCGATCCGGTGCCCGGGACCGGCGGCGAGTACCTGTGCCTGAGCGCCCGGCATTCCTATACGGCGGATAATTACGGCTCGGGCGGGTCGGACGATGGCGACGGCCGCGCCTATGACGGGCAATACGTCCTGATGCCGGTCGAGGCGCCGCTTTTGCCCGAACAGAAGACCGCCCGGGCCGACGTGCGGGGGCCGCAGACGGCGACGGTGGTCGGCGAGGGCGAGATCGACTGCGACGAATACGGCCGGATCCTGGTGCGGTTCCACTGGGACCTGGACGAGGCCTGGTCGATGCGCTGCCGGGTATCGCAAAGCTGGGCCGGTGCTGGCTGGGGCGGGATGGTGATCCCGCGGATCGGCATGGAGGTGGTGGTCGAGTTCCTCGATGGCGACCCGGACAAGCCGCTGGTCACGGGATGCGTCTATAACGGGCGGAATAGGGTTCCCTACGACTTGCCCGCCAACAAGACGGTCTCGACCTTCAAGTCGGACACCCATCAGGGCGCGGGCTATAACGAGTTCCGTTTCGAGGACGAGAAGGACCGTGAAGAGGTCTTCATGCATGCGCAGAAGGACCACAACACGATCATCGAGAATGACGAAAGCCATTCCATCGGCCATGACCGCTCGAAATCGGTGGGCAACGACCATCGCGAGACCATCGGCCAGGACATGTATTACACGGTGGGTCGCAATCAGCAGGAAGATTACGGCAAGGATCACATCCACCGCGTCGGCAATATCCACAAGCAGTCGGTCTGGGCCGATCACCTCTACGAGGTAGGCCGCAACTACCAGGGCGAGGTGGCGGGCAAATACGTGCTCGACGTGGGGACCTCGATCACCAACAATACCGGCAAGCACACGCTGATGGCCTTCGAGAAGTTCCAGATCAAGGGGCCGGGCGGCAAGATCACCATCGACGGCTCGGGCATCACACTGGAAGCGGCGAATATCAGGCTCAAGGGCAATGTCTCGGTCGGCGGGTCGGGCTCGGCCCAGGTTCCGACGCTGAAGCTGGCGGCCAAGGAAGGCCTGCCGCTCTGCGAGGAATGCGCCGCCATCAAGGAGGATGTCTGATGCCCCCGATCGCGCGCGTCGGAGATACCCATGTCTGCCCGGTCACGGGGCATGGCTCCAATGTCATCGTGACGGGCGGCTCTGCGCTGATCGACGGACGGCAGGTCGCACGGGTCGGAGACAAATGCGCCTGCGGCTGCGTCATCGTCTCGGGGGCGTCGCAGATGACCTGCGATGAACGCCCGGTCGCGATCCTGGGCTCCAAGACCTCCGGCGGCGGGACGATCGTGTCGGGCTCGCCGAACCATGCGACGCTTTAGCCGCTTCCCGATCCGGAGGCCGAGGGTGAAGGGCAGGGCCGCGAGGCGCCTTTGGCAGGAAGCTGTTGAAAAACTCGCTGGAGCATCCACGGAGTGCCATTCCATGGGAAACGGTTCTGCTTGCGCGCGACCCTGCCTTGTAAACGGTCATTTCCTGCCCGAGTGCAGAACAACGTCCTAACCTGAGACGGTCTCTCGGGCGCAGCGGGTGTTTTTCAACAGTATTGGCCGAGGCTGTGTGGAAACGCTGTACCGTGGTAAGCTTCCGCGAGTTGGCGGGAGGCAGGGATGGCGGGCTTCATCGATGGCATCGACCGGGACTAGGTCACGCTGACCTTCGGAGATGTCCGGGCCTCGTCAGGATGCCACGGCGGGCAACCTGACGGTGGGATTGTCGGTGACGCGGGCCAGGGTTTCAAGGCTCATGTATCGCCTCGCCACGGCCCACGCGTCGTTGGGAAAGATCCCGATGACATCGGCACGTCACTTTACCTCTCGGTTCACCCGTTCCAACGGGTTCGTGGACGCGATCTGCGTCCAGTGCTCTCGCGGGAACGACATGTACGCAAGGACGTCGTTGCGCGACGCATCCATCGGGGCGCCAAGCTTGGGTTGTTTTCCGTGTGGCCGCGTTGCCTCGACGCCGTCTGGACGGGTCGCCGTCTCGCCTTGTGGCCATGTTGCCGGATCGCCGTGATGTCGTGGTGCCGCCATTCCGCCGTGACGTGTATTGCGGCCGATGGCATGAAGCTGAGGAAAGCTGCGAGGGACATCAAAGGTATTACGGCGTATAGCCATAAGGGCGGCACCGGGAAGACAACGGCGCTATTCATGCTGACCTCTGCTTTCCGCTCGCCCCGCGGATCGAGGAAGCCCAGGGCGCGAAACCGATCAACCGGCGGGTCAGCCGGGCAGGGCTGCCGACCGCGCCGCACGTCGCCGCTCGCGCAACACCGGCCGGGGCGCGGAATCGCTTCGGAGGCAACGGTCCGGCGCTGTTTGCGGGAGAGCCAGATCCCGGCATCCCGCATCCACTTCCCGAGCGTCTCGCGCGAGACCGTCAGTTCGTGTCCTTCCGCGAGATTCTCGGCCGCAAAAGCTGGCCCAAAGTAGCACTTCTGCTTTGCAGATATGGGACACTTTAACTTTGCGGGCACAATCCTGCGGCCAATAAGGTATCTTATGTCAACTTGCTCTCTTCCAAGAGGCCTTGTTGCATCAATCAAACGGCAGAACGAGGGTCCCCTTTCCCCGCATGTTTCAGGCGATGGCTTTGACCTCGGCCCGTCCAAGGGCCGAGCAGCGGTTCATGAATGACCCATGTCGCGCCATTGGTCCGAGCGACAATGGCGAATGACGCGGATCTGGACTTCGGCGGTCTGGCGATCGGGGTCCCGTGGCATGATCCCATCCCCCAAGAGCTTCAGGCGGTTCATCCGGGCCTCGACGCGACTTCGGACGTGATCGCCGGCCCATTTCCTCCAGATCGATCGCCCCAGACATCGCGTCGCTCGCAGGATCTCGTTTCGCGACATCGCGGCGGGGCCGTCGGGTTTCCAGGCGCGGCCATTGCGACGGATCGGGAGGATCGGGTCTGCACCATGCGCGATAATTGCGGCATGGCCGCGGCGCGTGTCATATGCTCCTTCGGCGGTGACTGTTGCGCTCTCTTCGCCGGCGGGGATCTGCGACAGGAGCTCAGGGGTCGTCACCACCGCGCCGCACCGGCGCATTCCGGAGGCGGTGCGCGCGCGACCCCGAGGCGGCGCAGAACGAGCTGCGCGGTCCTATCGAGCACAGGCTCGAAGCCATCACCGAGAATGAGCGGAACGCCATCGCCGAGCTTTACGCGCCCTGATCAAGGCCGTCTGGCGCATCGCGGCGACCGATCTCGGCCACGACCAGGCGCATCTGGGTGCAGAAGGCGTCGATCAGGCTGGCCTTGGGGCTGTCATCGCGGGCAAGGATACCGACCGGCCGCCCGGCCAGGCTGGGGATCGCGATCTCGCGCACCGCGACCGGGTTCGGCGCGGGCACGCAGCGCCTTGGCACCACCGCCACGCCCAGCCCGTGATAGACCATGGTCGAGATCATCTGGATGCCGTCAAGTTCCATCGCCTCGTTGACGGTGATGTCCTCGCGCACCAGCCAGTCGTCGATCAGCTGCCCCGACCAGAGCGAGCGGCTGATCCGGATGAAGGGATAGGTCTCGAGGATCTCGCGCGGATCGTCGAGCGGGCAATCCTCGGCGGTCAACAGGTGGAACGGCTCTTCGGTGACGGTGTGGAAGACCAGCCGCGAGCCCAGCACCGGCGGCCGCCCGATGAAGGCCGCGTCCAGCGCACCGCGATCGACCGGCGCCACCAGATTGGCCGAATGGGCGGGCGCGGCCTGGATATGCAGGTCGGGATAAAGCGCGCGCATCCGCTTCATCGCATGCGGCACCGCCCCGGTCATGGCGGTGAACATCGCGCCGATATTCAGCGTGCCGGTGATGGTGGCCTCGCCCCGCGCGGTGCGGCGCAGCTCGTCATAGGCGGCCAGAACCTCGATCGCCTTGGGCACCAGAAGCCGCCCGCGGGCGTTCAGCTCGGGAATGCGCCGCCGCCGGTCGAAGATCTCGACGCCCAGATCCTCCTCGAACTGCTTCATCTGCAACGAGACCGCCGAGCGGGTCAGATGCTCGCTGGCGGCGGCGGCCGACAGGCTGCCATGGCGCGAAATCGCGACGAGGGTCTTCAGGCGGCGGATCGACATGGCAGGGCTCCGCAAGCGGCGGCAAGGTTTGCGCGGGGTTTCAGACGCTTGGCGGACCCGCGCCGAAAGCACCGCCGAGGTTCGATCTATAGAAAGATTTCCTTGACATAAAGGTAAGAATTAATCGCTTGCGTAAACCTATTTTGACTGGATAGCGTGCCCCCAGCGCGGCGTACCATCGTACACGACCCGTCGCGTCCGACATATTCCGAACTTTCGAGGACGTGCCAGACTCGACCTCCGCTGCGCGGGGTGCGCGGTCGCGGCATGAGCAGAGATGAACAAAGCCGACCCCCAGACCGCCGCCAGATCTGTCCCGGACCCCGCCCCGGACCCCGTCAGCCGCCGGATGCGCGACACCAAGCCCTCGGCCTCGCTCGAGGCGGCGCAGCTGGCGCGGGATCTGCGCAGCCAGGGCCGCCGGGTGATCTCGCTGGCGACCGGCGAGCCCGATTTCCCGACCCCCGATCACATCAAGGCCGCCTGCGTCACCGCGCTGGCCGAGAACCGCACCGGCTATCCGCCGGTCCAGGGCATCCCGGCGCTGCGCGAGGCGATCTGCCAGAAGTTCCACCTCGACAACGATCTCGATTACCGCGCCAGCCAGGTGATCGTCGCCAATGGCGTCAAGCAGATCATCTTCAACGCGATGGCCGCCAGCCTCGAGCCCGGCCAGGAGGTTCTGATCCCGGCGCCGGGCTGGGTCAGCTATTCCGAGATGGTGCGGCTGAACGGCGGCGTGCCGGTGGTGCTCGAAACCCGCTGGGACGACAATTTCCGGCTGCGGCCCGAGGTACTCGAGGCCGCGATCACCGGGAATACCCGCTGGCTGATCCTCAACAACCCCTGCAACCCGACCGGCACCATCCTGACCGAGGCCGAGATCCGCGCCCTGGCCGAGGTGCTGGAGCGTCATCCGCAGGTCATGGTCCTCAGCGACGACATCTATGAACATCTGCGCTATGGCAGCGCGCCCTATTTCACCATCGCCCAGACCTCCGAGGCGATGAAGGCCCGGACGCTGACCGCCAATGGCGTCTCGAAAGCCTGGTGCATGACCGGCTGGCGGGTCGGCTTCGCGGCCGGGCCGCAGGACCTGATCGACGCGATGCGCACCTATCAGGGCCAGACCACCGGCGGCGTGATGCATCCCGCGCAATTCGGCGCGCTGGCGGCGCTGACCGGCTCGCGCGCCTTCATGGGCCCCAATCTCGAGGCCTTCCGCGCCCGCCGCGCGCTTGGCGTCCAATTGATCAATGAAACCGAAGGGCTGTCCTGCCACGCCCCCGACGGCGCCTTCTATCTGTTCGTCAACTGCGCGCCCCTGATCGGCGCCACAAGGCCGGATGGCGGCACCATCGCCAGCGATGCCGACCTCACGCGCTATTTCGTCGAGGAGGCCGAGGTGGTCTGCGTGCCGGGCGCCGCCTTCGGACTGTCGCCCTTCTTCCGGATCTCGTTCGCCTGCGGCATCGAGGTGCTCGAAGAGGCCTGCCTCAAGCTGCGCGCCGCCGTGGCCCGACTTACGCCCGCCAAGCAAGGACCCTCCGCATGAGCTTCGACTGTTCGGTCGCCCCCGTGAACCATCCGCTGAGCGCCGAATTCGCCGCCGGGTTCAACGACATTCCGGCACCGGTCGCGAATGACTGCTATGGCCGCCGCAACATCATGGATGCCGGGATCAAGCCGATCGCCCGGGGCATGCATCTCTGCGGCCGCGCTGTCACCGTGGCGATGCCGCCCGATGACAACCTGATGCTGCATGCGGCGCTGCACGCGGCCGAGCCGGGCGACATCCTCGTCGCCTCGACCTCGAACGACCGCCATTCGGGCGTCTGGGGCGAGCTGATGACCCGCGCCGCCATGGCGCGCGGCCTCGGCGGGCTGGTGCTGGACGGCATGTGCCGCGACAGCGCCTGGATCGCCGAAAGCGGGTTCCAGCTTTTCGCCCGCGGCACCTGCGCCCGCGGCTCGCGCAAGCTCGGGCCGGGCCATGTCAACAGTCCGGTCGCGGTCGGCAACGTCGTCGTCCAGCACGGCGACATCATCATCGGCGACGATGACGGGGTGATGGTGGTGCCCGCCGCCGATGCCGCCGCGCTGCTGCCGCTTTGCCGCGACAAGCTCGCCAAGGAGGGCGCCCGGATCGAGGCCATCGCCTCGGGCTCGCCGAAACCCGGCTGGCTGATGCCCGCACTGGAAAAATGGAACGTGGCGTGACGGCGCCTTAACCGTCCCGTCCGACAAGACGCAACAAGGAGAGACCCATGAAACGCATCACCGCCTCTTTGGCCGCGATCGGGCTTCTGGCCGGAACCGCCGCGCTGGCCGATTATCCCGAAAAGCCCATCACCATCGTCGTGCCCTATGGCGCCGGCGGCGGCAGCGACATCATGGTGCGCACGGTTGCGCCCTATATCGAGAAATACCTGGGCGACGGCGCCAGCATCGTGGTCGAGAACCGCACCGGCGCCTCGGGCATCATCGGCTGGCAGGCGGTGCATGACGCCAGGCCCGACGGCTATACCATCGGCGTCATCACCACGCCGTCGATCGTGACCAAGCCGATCGAGGGCAAGGCCGAGTTCACCTGGCAGGATTTCACCATCATCGCCAACATGGTCACCGACCCGGCGGCGCTGAATGTCAAGAAGGGCAGCCAGTTCAAGGACATTGCCGGTCTGGTCGATTATGCGAAGGAGAATCCCAAGGTGGTGACCATGGCCACCGGCAATTTCGGCGGCGACGACCATCTGGCCGGGCTGCAGCTTGAAAAGCTGACCGGGGCCGAGTTCACCTTCGTGCCCTTCCCCGGCGTCGCCGCGCGCAACGCCACCATGGGCGGCCATGTCGCGGTCGGCAGCTTCAATCTGGGCGAAGCGGTCAACTATCAGGACTCGATCGACATTCTGGGCATCATGGCCGACAAGCGCTCGGACCTCGCGCCCGAGGTGCCGACCCTGAAGGAACAGGGCTTCGACGTCGTCGCCTCGTCGCAGCGCGGTTTCGCCGGGCCGAAGGGCATGCCCGACGAGGCGGTCGAGAAACTCTCCGCGGCCATCGCCCAGGCGGTCAACGACCCCGATTTCCGCAAGGACGCCCAGAACCAGGGCGTGGTGCTCGATTTCGCCGACAGCGCCGATTTCACGGCCCAGCTCGACGCCTTCGACAAGGCCATGCGCAAGATCTGGGCCGAAAGCCCCTGGCTCGAGTAACCCCGTCGAAAGGACATCATGAAATCCATCCATAATGATGTCGTTCTGGGAACGGGCGTGGCGGTTCTCGCCGCGCTCGGTATTCACAGGGCGCTGGGGTTCGGGGCCGATGCCCGCGTCTTTCCCCTTCTGGTGCTGGTCCCCGCCGTGCTGCTGGGCCTCGTCATCGCCGTCCGCGGCCATCTGAAACAGCGCCGGACCGGCGAAACTCCGGATTTCTTCGCCAGCCCCGGCCGCTTCGCGCTGGTCGCGGGAGGCACGGCCCTGGCCCTGATCGGGCTGAGATACCTGGGCTTTCTCACCACATCCGCGGTGACGATCCCGGTTCTGGCGGTCGCGCTCGGCTATCGGCGGCCGCTGCCGATTCTGGCCACCACCGCGGGCTTCCTCGCGATGGTCTATATCGTCTTCATCCAGATCCTCTCGCGCCCGCTGCCGGCCGAGATCTGGACCCGGCTCGGAGGCAGCTGAGATGGACCTGTTTTCCCCGCTTCTCGACGCGCTGCCCGCGGTTCTGACCTTCCCCAACCTGCTGGCCATGGTCGGCGGCGTGCTGGTCGGGATCGTCGTCGGCTCGCTGCCCGGGCTGACCGCGACCATGAGCATCGCGGTCCTGCTGCCCCTGACCTTCACCATGGACCCGCTGGTCGCGCTCGGCATGATGGCGGGCATCTATAACGGCGCCATGTATGGCGGCGCGATCCCCGCGATCCTGTTGCGCATCCCCGGCACCCCCGCCGCCATCGTGACCACCTTCGACGGCTACCCGCTGGCCCAGCAGGGCCGCGCCGGATATGCTCTTCAGATCGCGCTCCTGTCCTCGGCCTTCGGCGGCATGATGAGCGCGATCGCGATGATGGTGCTGGCGCCGCCCCTGTCGCTGGTGACCCTGGCCTTCGGCCCGCCCGAGGTGTTCTGGGTCGGCATCTTCGGCATGGCCGCGGTCGCGGTCTTTCTGGGCGAGGATCTGCCCAAGGGCCTGCTCTCGGCGCTGATCGGGCTTTTCATCGGCATGATCGGGCTCGACCCGGTGATGTCGACCGACCGCTTCACCTTCGGCCAGCTCGAGCTGGAATCGGGCATCGACATCGTCGTGCTGATGGTCGGGCTTTACGCCATCCCGCCCTGTCTCGAGATGGCCGAGGACACCGCCAGGGCCGTGGGCGCCCGGATCAGGCTGGACTTCCAGCCCTTCCTGAAGACCATCCGCGAGATCCCGCGCTACTTCAGGATCTGGAGCTGGGCCTATTTCTACGGCATCTTCGTCGGGCTTCTGCCCGGCGCCAGCGGCAGCTTCGTGTCCTTCCTGGCCTATGAGCGCGCCAAGCGGATGTCGAAGGACCCCGAGAGCTTCGGCAAGGGCAATCCCGAAGGCATCGCCGCCTCGGAATTCGGCAACAATGCCGATAATGCTGCGGCGCTGATCCCGACGGTGACGCTGGGCATTCCCGGCAGCTCGGTCGCGGCGGTGATCATGGGCGGGCTGCTTGTGCACGGTCTGCAACCCGGCCCCGACCTGTTCCGCAACAGCGCCGACATCATCTACGGCTTCATGATCCAGATGTTCCTGACATCGCTGATCCTGATCCCGCTGGGCGGCTCCTTCGCGACCAATCTCTTCGCCCAGGTGCTGCGGATCCCGCGCCCGCTGCTGATCCCGCTGATCATCTGCCTCAGCATCGTCGGCGCCTATTGCGTGCAGAACTCGCTGTTCGATGTCTGGCTGATGTTCGGCTTCGGCCTGCTGGGCTATGTCATGAGCAAGACCGGCCTGCCGCTGGCGCCGGTGGCGCTGGGGGTGATCCTCGGGCCGCTGATCGAAAGCAACCTGCGCCTGTCTCTGCTGCTGGATGTGCGCAACGAACATATCCTGTTCACCCGGCCGATCTGCATGGTGCTGATCGCGCTTCTGGTCCTGACCACGGTGCTGCCGCCGGTCTGGAAACACATTCGGGCCCGGCGCGCGCGCGCGGCCTGACCAGACAGGCCCCGGGCTCCCCCCTGTTCCCGGGGCCGCTCCCCCGGGCGCTGCCATCCCAGGCGGCGCCCGGGCCCTGAGCCCCCGTCGCAGGCCCGGATCTTCCGCCGCGCTGGCGGCGACCAGCGCGCCGCCCCCTTTCCTGTTCCAGATCTCAGTTGTCCGGGTTCGCCCAAGGGCCATGGGACCGGGCCACCCGAGGTTTCGATCCTATCCCCAGAATCTGGGGAGGAACCTGTGGGTAACCCGCTGCAAACCCCAACTTACCCAATCCTTAATGGGATGATTAATTTTTGGGCAGATCTGCGGAGGCACCGGGGCGGCCGGATCAGGCCTGTCCCAGAGCCGGCGCGGTCCCGCTTTCATCCTTCAGCGCGACCCCGGTCCGGCCCAGCCGACGCGCCGCGCCGATCAGCCAGGCGATGCGCGCGGCCGCCGCCTCGGGCGACAGCCCGCCGGTCCGGTGGATGTTCGACACGCAGTTGCGCGCGCTGTCCCGCGTGCCGGGCACCGGATCGGCGGTCAGATAGGCCCCCAGACTGTCCGAGACGCTCAGCCCCGGCCGCTCACCGATCAGCATCAGGCACATGGCGGCCCCCATCCGTTCGGCGATGTCGTCGCCAAGCGCCACGCGCGCGCCCTCGGCCAGGATGACGGGCGTGGCGTCCAGCTCGGGCAACGCCGCGCGCAGCGCCGCGATCACCGGTGCGGCATGGGCCAGCGCCGGGGCCGACAGCCCGTCGCCCACCACCACCACCAGCGGACAGCCCGTGTGCGGCAGGTCCACCGGCTCGGCCAGGCGGCGGCCAAGATCGGGGCGGCGCAGATAGACGCTGCGCTCGACCGCGCGGCTTTGCACCCGGATCGTGGCCAGCGGCGCCAGCGCGGCGGCCAGAGCGTCCCAGTCGGGCCGGGCGCGGATCGCGTCGCGCGCCGCCGCATGGGCCTCGTGAAAGTCGAGAAGCGCGCCCAGCGGCACCGGCCCCGCGCCCGCATCGAGCCGCACCCGGGCGGGCGTCAGCGTCCGCAGCCGGTCGAACCCCGCGCTGACGGCGCCGCTCATGCCACGATCCCCATGCGGCGGCCAAGCGCCTCGGGATCGGGCAGCGCGGCCGCCCCCTGTGCCAGCCCCGTGCGCGCCAGCCACATCTCGAATTCCGGCGCGGGCCGCAGCCCGGTCACCTCGCGCAGATAGCCGATATCCTCGAAGGCGAGGCTCTGATAGCCCAGCATGACGTCATCCGCCCCCGGCACGGTAATCAGGAAGGTCACCCCCGCCCGGGTCAACAGCGTCATCAGCACGTCCATGTCGTCCTGATCGGCCTCGACATGGTTGGTATAGCAGACATCGACCCCCATCGGCAGGCCCAGCAGCTTGCCGCAGAAATGATCCTCGAGCCCGGCGCGGATGATCTGCTTGCCGTCGAACAGGTATTCCGGCCCGATGAAGCCCACGACGGTGTTGACCAGAAGCGGCCGGAAGGCGCGGGCGACGCCATAGGCGCGGGCCTCCAGCGTCTGCTGATCGACGCCGTGATGGGCCTCGGCCGACAGCGCGGCCCCCTGCCCGGTCTCGAAATACATCAGGTTGTCGCCGACCGTGCCCCGGCCGAGGCTGCGCCCGGCCGCATGCGCCTCGGCGAGGATCGACAGGCTGACGCCGAACCCCTCGTTCGCGGCCTCGGTCCCGGCCACCGACTGGAAGATCAGATCGACCGGCGCGCCGCCCTCGATCAGGCGGAGCGCGTTGGTCACATGGGTCAGCACGCAGGTCTGGGTCGGGATGGCCAGAGCCGTCACCATCTCGTCCAGCGCCGCCAGCAGGCCCGCGCAATTCGCGAGGTTGTCCGAGGCCGGGTTGATGCCGATCACCGCGTCCCCTGCCCCGAACAGCAGCCCGTCCAGCGTCGAGACCGCGATGCCGCACACGTCGTCGGCCGGGTGGTTGGGCTGCAACCGGGTCGACAGAGTCCCGGCCTTGCCGATGGTGTTGCGAAAGGCGGTCACCACCTCGACCTTGCGCGCCACCCGGATCAGGTCCTGATTGCGCATGATCTTCGACACCGCCGCGACCATCTCGGGCGTCAGCCCCGGCGCCGCGGCGGCAAGTCTTTTCGCATGGGCCGCGGGCGACAGCAGCCAGTCGCGGAAATCGCCCACCGTCATCGCAGCGAAGGGGGCGAAGGCCGCGCGGTCATGGCTGTCGAGGATCAGCCGCGTGACCTCGTCGGCCTCATAGGGCACGACCGCCTCGGTGAGGAACTCGGCCAGCGGCAGATCGGCCAGCGCCCGCCGCGCCGCGACCCGTTCGGTCGCGCTTTGGGCCGCGATGCCCGCAAGCTGGTCGCCCGAGCGTTCCGGCGTCGCTGCGGCCAGCAGCCGGGCCAGACTGTCGAAGGCGAACCGCTCGCCCCCGGCGATGGCACAGTATCGGGGCATGTTTCCCGCCTTTCCCGCTCAGACCGTCCGCAGATGCCCGGGCCAGTCGGCATGGCCGGTGATCTGGCGAAACCGCATCAGCTTCCACATTCCGTATTTGTGAAAATCGAAGGCCAGTCGCGACACCTTCAGCTGCACCATCGACCACAGCGCCCATTTCACGTCGGCCAGCGCCTTGTGGACGATGACCCGCGACACGATCTCGGGACGGACCGCGCCGAAATAGGCCTCGATCAGCTCAAGTTCCTGCGCGGGGGTAAAGAACATCTCGCCGAACCAGATCCCCAGATCGTAGCAGCGGTCGTTCATCGAGGCATATTCGTAGTCGATCAGCAGGATCGAGCCGTCCTCGCCCATCATGAAATTCCCCGGCATCGGATCGTTGAAACAGGGCACCAGATCGAGCCCCGAGGCCATCAGCGCCGCGCGCGCCATGGCCTCGTTCAGCATGATCCAGTCATGGTCGCGAAACCGCGGCGCGCCCAGATCGGCGGCCTGGGCGGCGTGTTCGTCGATCATGTCGAAGACGGTCTTGGTCGCGGCCAAGGGCGGCAGCGCGTGCATCCGGCGATAGGCAGCGATGGCCGCGCGGCGGTTTTCGGGAACCGCGAAATCGCTGTGGGTCGAGGGGCGGCGGTCGGCCATGAAATCGTTGATCTCGACGCCCTCGGCGGCCAGATCGTCATAGACCCGGGGGCCGAGCCCCGCCGCCGCCGCCTTCTGCGAGGCCTCGAAGGCGGCCGCGCGGTCGATGAACATCTCGGTGCCGTTGCCGGGGATCTTGACGAACCAGTCGCCACTGCCATCGGTCGCGGTCACGCGCCAGTTCTCGTTGCTGATCCCGCCCGAGACCGGGCCATAGACCATGCCCACCCCGCCCCGGAACAGCGGCGCCTTGGCGATCACCGCCTCGATCGCCTCTTCCATCGGATGCGCGGCCTGGCCCAGTGTCTTCATGCTCATGCCGCCCCTCCCGCCAGCCGGATCTTCTGCTCGAATTGCGGATGGTTCAGCGCCATCCGCAGCCGCATCAGCCGCCATTCGCCGTATTTCAGCCATTCGACGCCGCCCCGGACCGAGGTCCGCGCCTTCAGCCGCGCCCAAAGCGCGTGCAGCATGTCATCGACGAAGGACCAGAGCCGGGCGCGGGCAAAGCCCGCGTCGTCGACGCCCCCGGCATAGGCGGCGAAACCCGCCCGCATGTCGCGCTCGAAATCGGTGGCCTCGGCCAGCAGGACCCCCAGATCGTAAAGCGGGTCGTTCATCCCCGCCCGGTCGTAATCAACCAGCCGCACGGCCCCCCCGGGCCCCAGCATCAGGTTCGAGGCGGACCCGTCATTGCGGCAGGGCGCCAGCGTCGCGCCCGTCCGCAGCACCGGCTCGGCCGCCCCGATCAACCGGCGCAGCCAGTCGATATCGTCGGGCAGCGGCGCGCCGATCCGGCCGAATTCGGCGATCTGCGCGTCGATCTGCGCGAAGGGATCGAAGCGGGTGGCGAGCGCGGGCGTCGCGTGCAGCGCCTTCAGCGCGGCCATCGCGGCGGCCAGAACCGGCGGCTCCTGCAAGTCCTTCTGCATCGCCCGGTGCCAGCCATCGGCCTCGGTCAGGGCCTCCATGGCGATGGCGCCCTGCGCGGCGTCCGACCACAGCACCCTGGGCCCGACCCCCGCCTCACCCGCCTGCCGGGCCAGCGCCATGGCGGCGTCGAGGTCGAACCCCTCCCGCATCTCGGGATGCATGACCTTGAGAAAGACCCCGCCGGTCAGGACCGAGGCGCTTTCCAGCGCCAGATAGCTGGGCGAGGCCAGCGGTGCTGGCCCGGGACGCATCCCGTCGCGGGCCAGCCCGGCCGCGGCACAGGCGGCGGCCATCATCTCGTCTGTGACAAGCGCGCCGGTCATGCGTTGGCCCCGAGGGCAAGATCCAGATCGCCGCCCGCGCGGTCGATCCGGCGGACCATGTCGGTCAGCACGTCGCCGCCCGCCGCCAGATCCTCGGGGCTGGTATATTCGTCGTTGCGGTGGATCACGCCGCCGACCGAGGGCACGGCGATCACCAGCGCCGGCAGGATCGCGTTCACCGCCACCGCGTCATGCCCGCCGATGGTGTCGAGCTGCATCTTCGGCAGCCCGAAATCGTCTGCCACCCGCTCGGTCAGCATCGCCAGCCGGGGGTCGAACTTTCCGGCCGGACGGCGGTCGACGGACACGATCTCGGCCGTGGTCCGCGCCCGTGCCGCCAGATCGGGCAGCGCCGCGCGCAGGCTGGCCTCGGACCAGTCCAGCATCGCCTGTTCGGGCGCGCGCAATTCGCAGAACAGGATGGCCTTGCCGGGCACGATATTGGGCGAATTGGGCGAGATATCGACCCGCGCGACCGAGGTGAACAGCGTGTCCTCGGCCACATCCGCCAGCCGCCGCACCTCGGCGATGATATGGGCCGCGCCCAGAACCGCATCCTTGCGGTCCTCCATCGGCGTCGGGCCGGTATGGTTCTGTTCGCCCGTGACCTCGATCCGCACCTTCAGCGCGCCCCAGTGGCGCAGGAAGGGGGCGATGCGCGCGCCCGCCGTTTCCATCTTGGAATCCCCCTCGATATGGATCTCGAGATACAGATCGGGCGTCGGCGCCGCGTCGGTGCCCTTGTAGCCGGTGCGGACCAGCTCTTCGCCTACGCTTTTCCCGTCGCGGTCGCGCCGCGCCAGCGCCCAGTCGAGATCGACAAGCCCCGCGAAGACCGACGAGCCCAGAAGGCTGGGCTGGAACCGCGCGCCCTCCTCGTTCATCCAGTCGGCGATGACGTAGTTGCAGCGCGGCGCCTCGGTTCCCTTGCGAAAGCTCTCGACCGCGGCCAGCGCCGCCATCACCCCATAGGCGCCGTCGAACCGCCCGCCTTTGGGCTGGCTGTCGAGATGCGATCCGATCATCACCAGCGGCGCGTCCGGCCCCGCAAGGTCGATCCGCCCGAACAGGTTGCCGATGGCGTCGACCAGCACGGAATAGCCGCGCGCGGTCAGCTCGGCCCGGAACCAGTCGCGGGCGGCCTTGTGGGCATCGGTCAGCACCGGGCGGTCGACCCCGCCATCGCCGGTCGAGCCGAATTCCGACACCTTTTCCATCAGCTGGTTCAGAAGCTCCGCGTCGATGCGGGCAAGGCTCGGGGTCTCAGGCATGGGGCGTCTCCGTGGCGGTTTCATGCAGCGCGATGTCGGGGTCGGGGTTGAGGAAACAGGCGGCCAGCGCGTGATCGCCGCGGGCGCGGAGCGCCGGGTTCTCGGCCCGGCAGCGGTCGAAGGCCTGCGGGCAGCGGCTGGCAAAGGCGCAGCCCGGGGGCAGGTCGATGGGGCTGGGGGGTTCGCCCTCCAGCAGGCAGTCCTCGGGGCGGTAGCGGCGTTCTTCCAGCGTCGGCGCGGCCGACAGCAACGCGCGGCTGTAGGGATGGCCGGGATCGAAGAAGAGCCGCTCGTTGGGCGCGACCTCGACGGTTTCGCCCAGATACATCACCGCGATCCGCGAACAGACCTGCCGCACCATGGTCAGGTCATGCGAGATGAAGATGTAGGTAAAGCCGTGCTGGGCCTGCAGCTTGTCGAACAGATCCAGCAGCTTGCCCTGTTCGGTCTGATCGAGCGCCGACAGCGTCTCGTCCATGATCAGCAGCCGGGGTTCCAGGATCATCGCGCGGGCGACGTTCAGCCGCTGGCGCTGGCCCGCCGACAGCCCGGTCGGCAATGCGCGGTACAGACTGTCCGAAAGCCCGACCTCGGCCATCACCGCGCGCGCCCGGTCGCGCCGCTCGGCGGCGCTGCCGATCCGGTGGATCTTCAGCGGTTCCTCAAGGATCGCGCCGATCGGCGATTGCGGCGGCAGGCAGCCGTAAGGGTCCTGCAACACCAGCTGGAACTTGCGGCGCAGCGCGCGCAGGCGTTTCGGGCTGGCGGCGGCGACATTCTCGCCCTCGAAGAAGACCGACCCCGCATCGGGCCGTTCCAGCCCGGTCAAAAGCCGCATCAGCGAGGATTTCCCGCAGCCGGATTCGCCCACGACCCCGAAATTGTCGCCCGGGAAGACGTCGAAATCGACATTGCGCACGGCCTGCACCCGCGACACGCCCGCCTGGCCGCGCGCGCGCACCTCATAGGCCTTGGCCAGCCCCCGGACCGACATGATCGCGCGGCGGTTCCGGTCGATCTCGCGCCCCGCGCCGGTCTCGCCGCCCTGCCAGAGCGTCGGCAGTTCGGCGATCAGCTCGCGCGTGTAGCTGTGCCCGGGCCGGGCCACCAGCGCGGCCGGGGTCTGGCGCTCGACCACCCGGCCCTCATGCAGCACCATCACCTCGTCCGAGGCATCGCAGGCCACCGGCAGCGACGAGCAGATGAACAGGATCGCGGTCGAGAAGTCGTGGTTCAGCTCACGCATCAGCTTGAGGATCTGGGCGGCGACGGTCACGTCCAGCGGCTGGGTGATGTTGTCGGCGATCAGCAGCGCGGGGTCCGAGATCAGCGCATCGACGATCATCGCCCGCTGCATCATGCCGCCCGAATACTGGAACGGATATTCGTGGAACCGCCGCGCGGCCGAGGGGATATGCACCGCCTCCAGCAACCGGATCGCCTTGGCCCGCGCCTCGGCCGCCGGGATGTCGGGCCGCACCGCGCGCAGCTTTTCCACCAGCTGCGCGCCAACGGTCATGGTCGGGTCGAGCGCGCCCGCCGGGTTGCCGCCGACATAGGCGATCTCGCGCCCGGCAAGGCTGCGGGCATGGCCCGGATCGGCCACCAGATCGCGGCCGCGAAACCGGATCTCGCCGCCCGTCACCCGCAGCGGCGCCGACAGCCAGCTGGCCAGCGCGCGGGCCAGCACGGTCTTGCCCGAACCGCTTTCCCCGATCACCGACAGGATCGAGCACGGCGCCAGATCGAAGGAGATATCGGTCAGGATCGGCTTGTCGCCCGCCGCGACGCCGAGGCCGCGCACGCTGAGCAACGTTTCGGTAGCTCCGGTCGTGTCCAAGGCCATCTCACGCCCCTCCATAGATCGCGTTCCGGGCGCGTTCGAGCGCGGCGCCCATCAGGTTGATGCTGGTCAGGGTCAGCACCAGGAAGACGCCAGGCATGGTGGCGATCCACCAGGCATTCATCAGGTACTTGCGCCCGTCGGCGATGACATTGCCGAATGTCGGCGTGGGCGGCTGCACGCCCAGACCCAGGAACCCCAGCACGCTTTCAAAGATCATCATCCGCGCGATATCCAAGACCGCGACGAAGGCCATCGGCGGCAGCACCAGCGGCAGCAGCAGGGTGAACATGATCCGCAGATCGGTGGCCCCCAGCACCATCGCGCCGCGCACATATTCCTTCTTGCGCTCGGCCATCACGGTCGAACGCATCACCCGCGCATAGACCGGCCAGCCCGCCAGCCCCAGAACCAGGATGATCGAGGGGATGGTGGGCCGCGACACGCCGAGGATGGTGATCGCGAGGATGATCATCGGGACCGAGAGCTGGGCATCGGTCAGCCGCATCAGCACGGTATCGGTGCGCCCGCCGAAATAACCCGCGAAAAGCCCGATCATCGCGCCCGCCAGCAGCATCAGGACCGTGGTCGAGACCCCGATCAGAAGCGAATAGCGCAGCCCCACCAGCGCGCGGGACAGCATGTCGCGGCCCAGCTGATCGGTGCCCAGCGGATGCGCCCAGTCCCAGCCCTCGCCCATGAACAAGGGCGGGGTCAGCTTGGCGCGGATGTTCATCTTGGTCGGGTCGATGCCGCTCAGCTCGGGGTACAACAGCGCCGCCAGCAGCAGCAGAACGAAGACGGCCAGACCGATCCGGAACTCGACCGAGGCGAAGGCGGTCTGCCAGATCCGGGTCGAGATCCGGCGCCCGGCCTCGGGGCCGGCCATGGCAAGGGGCATGTCGGTGCTGGTCATCAGTAATCGAGCCTCGGATCGATGGCGGTGGCCAGAAGGTCCACGGCGATGTTGATCAGGACGAAGACGGCGGCGGTGACGATGGCGATGCCCTGGATCAGCGGGAAATCGCGCTGCATCACCGCGTTGATGGTCAGAAGGCCGAGCCCCGGATAGTCGAAGATGAACTCGATCACGAGAACCCCGCCCAGAAGCATCGAGAACTGCACGCCCAGAAGGTTCAGAAGCGGCACCGCCGAATTCTTCAGCGCATGGCGAAAGACGATCTGGTTGCGCGAGAGGCCGCGCACCTTCGCGATGTCGATGAAGCTCTGGCCCATCACGCCCGCGACCGAGACGGTCAGGGTGCGGATGATGAAGGGCGCGATCTCGACCGCCAGCACCAGCGCCGGCAGAATGGTGTAGGAAAAGCCCCGATAGCCGATGGCGGGCAGAAGGTTCAGCTTGACCGACAACAACAGCGCCAGAACGATCCCCAGCCAGAAATTCGGCAGGCTCACGAACAGCGACGAGGTATAAAGCGCCAGCCGGTCGGGCAGCCGCCCCGGGTAAAGCCCGCCCCAGACGCCGATGGGCACCCCGATCATCAGCGCAAAGACCATGGCCAGCACCGCCAGTTGCAGGGTCATCGGCGCGGTCTCGGCGATCAGGTCCAGTACCTTGGCGCGCTCGCCCCGGGTGGAATCGTCGAAGCTCGCGCCTCCCACGGCCGCGCCGCTGGCGGGCCGCACGAAGGATTCGCCCAGATCGCCCTGCAGCACCTTGCCCATGTAGCGGCCGAACTGGACATGGATCGGATCGCGCAGCCCCATTTCGGCGGCGATTTCCTCGACCAGGGTGTCGGGGGCCATGCCCCCCACCATCAGCCGCACCGGATCGCCCGGCACGACGCGCAACAGCGTGAAGATCAGGGCCGAGACCAGAAAGATGATGATCGCGCCCTGCCCCAGCCGCCGCGCGAGGAATCGTAGGATGAACATCGGCAAGCTCCCGAATGCGTGGCAGTCCCGTCAATGGCCGGAGCCCCCAAGGAGGAGTGGCGGGGCTCCGGCCGGCCGGTCAGCCGAGGGTCGTCACGGACGCATCGGACTGGCCATCGGGATAGATGAAGAGCCCGTCCACATTGGCCCGCATCCCGTGGATCAGCACCGAGGTGAACAGGCTCAGCGCCGGAACCTTCTCGGCCAGCATCGGCATCAGGTTCGTCTGCAGGCTTTCCTTGCGCGCCTCCAGCGAGGGCGCATCGCGTTCGGCATCGAGCGCCGCGTCGATCTCGGGATCGACGATGCCGCAGATCCGCTTGGAGCTGGAATGGAAATGCGTGCGCAACACCAGATCGGGTTCGGGCGAGCCGGTGGACCAGCCGCAATCGACCATATGGCCCGGGCCGCCGCCGGGGCGGTCGTAAAGCCGCTCGTTCCAGGCCGCGACCTCCATCACGTTCAGCGTGACCGGAAAGCCCTGTTCCTGCAGCAGCGCCGCGATCAGCTCGCCATATTCCTTGGTCTTGGGATAGAAGCCGGTCGAGGTGATGTATTCCAGCTCGGGCAGGCCCTCGCCGCCCGGATAGCCCGCCTCGGCCAGCAGGCGCTGGCATTCCTCGGGATCGTATTCGGGGTAATTCTCCAGATCGACATAGCCGAACTTGATCGGCGAGACGAAATTCGACGAGGCCTCGCCGGCCGAGCCCATGATCTCCATGATCATGCTGCGGTCGATGGCATGGCAGGCGGCCTTGCGGACGCGCCAGTCGTCGAAGGGCGGCTTGGAACAGCGGAACCACAGGTACTTGTTCTCGACCGAGACCAGCCGCGAGATCTTGATGTCGTCGCGTTTCTCCAGCGTCTCGACCTGTTCGGGTTCCAGCCGCTCGATGACATCGGCCTGCCCGTTCATCAGCGACAGCATCCGCGTCGTCGCATCGCCCACGAACGAGAAGGTGACGCCCGTGACCTTGGGGGCGCCGCGGAAATAGCCCTCATAGGCCTCCATCACCGTGTCGTTGCCGCGCTGTTCGACAAAGCGGAACGGGCCGGTGCCGTTCAGCCGCTGCGACAGCACCCCCTTGGGGCCCTCGGCCACGTCCTTCGCGGACAGGATCGGCAGATAGGAGGCGAGGAAGATGAACAGCGAGGCGCCATAGCCGCCCTTCGAGGTATCGACGATCACCGTATGATCGTCGGGGGTCTCGACTGCGAAGGTGTCGGGGCCGCCCGGATAGACCTGCTTGGGCCGGTCGAGCTTGGCGCCGTATTCGAAAGTCGCCTTGACGTCCTCGGCGGTGAAGGGCTTGCCGTCATGGAAGGTGACGCCCTCGCGCAGCTTGATCTGCAACCGGTGGGCATCCAGTTCCGCGATCTCGGTCGCGAGTTCATAGACCACCTTTTCGGGATCGTCGGGGCGCATCGGGGCCCGGGTCAGATAGCCCATGACGAAGCCCTCGATATTGGTCTGCGACAGCGTCGTGTGCGCGGTCGGGTCCCAGTTGCCGGTGATGTTCTCGGCCGACAGGAAGACCAGCGGGCGGGCCTCCTGCGCAAAGGCCGAGCTGAAGAAGAAATCGGGGTTGATCCGCGCCGCCCCCAGCGCCGCCCCGGCCATCGCGCCGTATCGGAGAAAATTCCGCCTATCCATGGTCGTCCACTCCTTGTTGGTCTGTCTGTTGTCGTCATGACGGCAGGCCCCGGTTGATCCGGGATCGCTGCCTCAGGCCGCCTGCCCTGCCCGCAGGCGTGCAATCCGGTCCAGCATCGCGGCATGCAGCTCGGGCGTGGCCGCGGCCAGCACCTCGCCGCTCGATCCGACGCCAAGCGGCTGGCCCTGCCAGTCGGTGATGACCCCGCCCGCGCCGCGGATGACCTGCACCAGCGGCAGGTAGTCGTAAGGCTGCAGCCCGGTTTCCAGCACCAGATCGCAATGGCCCGAGGCCAGCAGCGCATAGGCATAGCAATCGCCGCCGAAGCGCAGCATCCGGACCGACCGGCGCAGCATCTCCAGCACCTCGGTATCGGCGCCCGCAAACAGCATGGGATCGGTCGTATAGGCGAAGGCCCCGGCCGGATCGGTACAGCCGCTGGTGCGGCAGGGCCGGCCGTTCAGGGTGGTGGCCTGGCCCGCGACCCCGCACCAGCGTTCGCCAAGCGCGGGCATGTCGATCTGGCCCAGACAGGGCGCGCCGTCCTTCAAAAGCGCCATCAGCCCGCCGAACAGCGGATTGCCGGTGACATAGCTCTTGGTGCCGTCGATCGGATCGACCACCCAAAGATGGTCGCTGTCGGGGCGCAGCGGCGCCTCTTCCTCGCCGAAGATGCCATGGGCGGGGAAGCGCGCCATGATCCGGTCGCGCATCAGCGCCTCGACCGCGCGGTCGGCCAGGGTCACGGGGCTGTCATCGGCCTTGCTCTCGACATCCAGCGGCTGGCGGAAATGCTGCAGCGCGATGCGCCCCGCCTCGTCCGCCGTGTCGTTCGCGAAACGCAGCGCATCGCCCAACTCGCTCATAAGTGCCAACCCCGGTCTTGCATTTCGATGTGTTCTGCCGCCAGCCTCCACAAAGGCGTGCCCTCAAGTCAAGAAAAACGCACAAAATGCCTCACATTTCGCAAAATGCCCGAGGATTGCGCGAGTTTGCGTGGCAAAAGTGCAGATGATATGCAGGCAACTTGCCAATTCCTGCGGTATTTTGCCCATAAATCCACAAAAATTCAACGTCGATGTGGCGAATCCCCTGCAACCTGTTAGGGTATCCGCAGGTAACAAGAGGCCGCCAAAGATGCAGTCCTATGAAAGACAATCCAGGGTGCTGGAGCTTCTGGCCGTCGAGCGCCGGGTTTTCACCAACCAGCTGGCGCGGATGTTCGATGTCTCGCGCGAAACCGTGCGCCGCGACCTGATGGAGATGGAGCAGGAGGGCGTTCTGGTCCGGGTCCATGGCGGCGCCACCCCGGTCGAGCGCGACATCGCCCCCGAGCCCGCCTTTTCCGAACGTCTGGTCGCCCATGCCGGCAAGAAGGCTGCCATCGGCGCGCTGGCCGCGACGCTGATCCCGCCCGGCTCGACCGTCTTCGTGGATGCGGGCACCACCACCTGCGCCTTTGCCCGGGCGCTGGCGCGGGTGGGCGACATGCGGATCATCACCAATTCGCTCGACATCGCCCGGCTCGCCGGTCCCGCCCAGACCTGCGACACGCTTCTGTTGGGCGGGCGGCCCCATGCCGATGTGCCCGCCACCTATGGCGAGATGACCCTGTCGGAAATCGACCGCTTCCTCGCCGATTACGCGGTGATCTCGCCGGTCGGGCTGCATGCCGACCGGGGCGCCACCGATTACGCCCTGCACGAGGCCGAGGTCGCCCGCGCCATGATGCGCCGGTCGCGCGACTGCATCATGCTGTGCCATTCGGAAAAGATCGGCACCGAAAGCCGGGTCTCGATCTGCCGTCTGGACGAAATCGGGCATCTGGTCACCGACGAGGCCGCCGACCGCAGCCTGCGCCTGCCCCGCGGCGAGGTCCATTACGCCCCGCTCCGCCCCGGCGCCTGAACCCTCGCCCTAGCGCGCCCCCAGCTCTTCCAGAAACGCCGCCGCCACATGCGACCGCGCCCGCCGCGCCGGTTCCAGCAGGTAAAGCGCCCGCCAAAGCCCCAGATCCGTCACCGGAACGAACCGGATCGCCGGATCGCCGAACAGCCCCACCGCCGCTTTCGGCATCAACGCGACCCCCAGCCCGGCCCGGATCATGCAGAGCTGCGCGATGGTCGAATGCGCCTGCAGTCCGGTCTCTTTCAGCGCCTCGGGCAGGGCCGCGGCGCCCGCCAGCAATTGCCGCGTGCCGGTCTCGGCTGACAGCGTGATGACCTCGGCCGGATCGATCTCGGACAGGGTCACGGCACCCCGCGCGGCCAGCCGGTGCCCCGCCCCGCAGGCCAGCCCGAACGGATCGCGCCGCAGCTCGGTCTGGGTCAGGTCGGGGCTTTGCCGCGCCCGCCCCGCCACCGCCAGATCCAGCGTCCCGTCCGAAACAAGCCCCGCCAGCCGCTCGGCCACATCGTCATGCAAGAGGCAGGAAATCCCCGGATGCGCCGCGCGGAACCGCGCCAGCGCGGGCCCGACCAGATCGCCAATGGCCGAGGGCGCGGCGCCGACCGCAAGCCGCCCCGCGCTCAGCCCAGCCTGCGCCCGCATCCGCCCAAGCGCCCGGTCGAGACCGGCCAGCACCGGCGCGGTTTCCTCAAGGAAGGCCAGCCCCAGCGGCGTCGGCTGCGGCGGCCGCATCCGGCGGTCGAAAAGCGGGGCCCCGACCTCCTCTTCGGCCTGGCGCACGGTCTCGGTCAGAGCCGAGGGCACGACCCCCAGCGCCTCTGCCGCCCGCGCGAAACTGCCCTGCGCCCGGATCGCATGCAGCGCCCGCAGGTGGCGGAGCGTGATATTCAGATTTTCCGAACCCAGCTTCATGTCTTTCCATTTCTACGAAGCCGGGATCTGTGGTTCAAGATCCCCCGACCCGAAGACACCGCGAAAGGCCGCCATGACCGATCAAAGCCCGCCTGCCCTCACGACCGCGCTGCGCGCCGCCGGGTTCCGGGGCGAGATCGAGACCGACCGGGCGCTGCGCACGGCGATGTCGACCGACAATTCGGTCTATCAGGTGATGCCCGATCTGGTCGTGGCGCCGATGGATGCCGCCGACATGGTCACGCTGGAACGGGTCATGGCCGCGCCGCGCTTTGCCGGAATGCCCATCACCGCGCGAGGCGGCGGCACCGGCACCAATGGCCAGAGCCTCAGCCGCGGGGTCATCGTCGACACCCGCCGCCACATGCACCGGCTGCTGGATTTCGATGCCGCCGAAGGCTGGGCCGATGTCGAACCGGGCATGGTGCTGGACGATCTGAACGAGCGGCTGCGCCCGCATGGGGTGTTCTTCGCGCCCGAGACCTCGACCTCGACCCGCTGCACCATCGGCGGCATGGTCTCGACCGATGCCTCGGGCAAGGGCAGCCGGGTCTATGGCAAGACCTCGGACAATATCCTCGCGCTCGAGATCGCCCGGCCCGAGGGCCTGCTGTCCAGCCTCGTCCCCGCCCCCGACTGGGCCCGCCCGATGCTGGACGCGGCCGAGGCCGCCGCCCGGGGGGGCCGCGCGGCCTTCATCGCGGCGACGCCCCGGCTGAACCGCCGCTTCACCGGCTACGATCTGGACCGCGCCTGCCCCGAGCCGGGCGGCTTCGAGTGGTGGCGGCTGTTTCTGGGCGCCGAGGGCACGCTGGGGCTTGTCACGAAAATCCGCGTGGCCCTTCGCCCGCTCGCGCGCGAAAAGCGCCTGCTGGTCGCGGGCTTCGGCAGCTTCCGCGAGGCGCTGGCCTCGGCCCTGCCGCTGGCCGAGTTCGAGCCCACCGCCATCGAGGTGATGGACGAGCGGGTACAGAAGCTGGCCGATGGCGCGGGCATCCTGACCCGGCTGCCGCCCGCGCTGCGCGCAAGCCGTGGCCAGCCGCTGGCCTATGTCTTCATCGAGTTCAACGGCGAAGACCCGGACGATCTGCAATCCCGCCTGACCGCCTGCGAGACCGCGATAAGGGCCCTGCCCGGCGCCCGGGCGATCCACATGGCGCGCGATGCCGCCGAGATCCGCGAACTCTGGGCGGTGCGTTCGGCGGGTGTCGGGCTTCTGGGCAAGGTCGACGGGCGCGCGCGCCCCGTGGCCTTTGTCGAGGATTGCGTGGTGCCGCCCGAAAACCTGCCCGCCTTCCTCGACGACTTTCTGGCGGTGCTGGACGCCCATGGGCTCGAGTTCGGGATCTATGGCCATGTCGATGTCGGCTGTCTGCATGTGCGGCCCGCGCTGAACATCGACACCGACCGCGAGAGGCTGGTCGCCGTCTCGGACGCGGTCTTCGCGCTGACCCGCAAGCATGGCGGCATCTTCTGGGGCGAACATGGCAAGGGGGTGCGCGGCGCCTATCTGCGCGACTGGATCGGGCCCGAAGCCTATGCGGGCCTGCAGGGCGTCAAGGCCGCCTTCGACCCGGCCGGGCGCTGCAATCCGGGCAAGCTGGTGGGCCTTGACGCACCCGTGCCCGCCATCGACGACATCCCGTTCCGCCCCTTCAACGCGCCCGAGGGCGATGCGCTGACCCGCGCCTTTCGCTGCAACGGCAATGCGCAATGCCTGTCCTATGCCGCGGCGACGCCGATGTGCCCCTCCTTCAAGGCCACCGCCGATCTGCGCCAAAGCCCCAAGGGCCGGGCTGATGCGCTGCGCGCCTGGCGGCAGGCGCGGCTGAAGGGCCGCGTGGATGCCGCGCTCGAGGCCGATCTGACAGCGACGCTCGATGCCTGCCTCGGCTGCAAGGCCTGCGCGTCGAGCTGCCCGGTGCAGGTCGACATCCCCGCCATGCGCGCGGCCTTCTATGCCGATCTCTATGCCCGGAAAGCGCGCCCGCTGGCCGACCGGCTGATGCTGCTGGCCGAGCGGGAAAGCGTGACGCTTCAGGCCCTTGCGCCGATGTTGCGCCCGGTCTGGCCGCTGCTGGCCCGGATCGGGGGGGCGCTGACCGGCACGGTCGATCTGCCCAAGGCACTGGCCCCCGCCCTGCCCCGCGCCGACCGGATCGGCGCCGCCGATCTGGCCCGGCCGCTGCCCGAGGGCACGGTGATCGTCATCGAGGACTGGTTCTCGGCGCTGTTCGACGGTGCGGCGCGGACCGATGCGCTGGCCGGGCTGAAGGCGCTTGGCTACCGGCCGCGCATGCTTGCGATGCGTCCCGCGGGCAAGACCGCGCAAAGCCTGGGCGATCCGCGCTTCAAAACGATGGCCGACCGCCTCAGGCGGCATCTTGAGGCCGCCGCCGCAACCGGCGCGCCGCTGATCGGGCTCGACCCGGCGCTGGTGATGCAGCTGCGGCAGGATTATCCGCAGGCGGGCATCGCGCTGCCGCCCGTGCTGCTGCCGCAGGAATTCCTCTCTCGCGAGCTCGCGGCGGGCCGCCGCTTTCCCGATCTCGCCGCGACAGGCCCGGCGCCGAGGCTTTTCACACATTGCACCGAGGCGACCGGCGCGGCGCAGGCCGCCGCCGACTGGCGCCGGGTCTTCGCGGCCCTGGGCGTGGAAATCGACACCCCCGCCACCGGCTGTTGCGGCATGGCGGGGCTCTTCGGGCACAAGACCCGCCACCAGACCGTCTCGAAACGCCTGTTCGCCATGTCCTGGGCGCCGAAGATCGAGGCCGGGGCGCCGGTCCTCGCCACCGGCTTTTCCTGTCGCTGCCAGACCGAGCGGCTGGCCAATGTCCCGGCCCGTCACCCGCTGGGGCTCATCGCCGATCTGGCCGCCGCCTGAGCCTGCCCGCAGCCTGCCCTAATCGGGCAGGCTGTCGGCGACATGGGCCAGAAGCCCCTCGCCATTGCCGCGAATGTCGTAGATCAGGGCGTCGCGGGCGGCCGCGGCATCGCCCGCGCGGATCGCCGCGACGATCCGGCGATGGGGGTGCGGCTCCCAGTTGGGGGGGATGCCGCCATCGTAGAGGTGCGACAGGATCGGCCCGCAGCGCATCCAGAGATTGGACACCAGATCGAGCGCGACCGGCTGCCCGGCCATCTCGCACAGCATCAGGTGAAAGCGGGTATTCTCGCCGATCGCATCGGCGAAATCGCCCGCATCCTGCGCCGCGATCATCCGGCGGTGCATGTCCTCCAGCGCATCGATATCCCCGGGCGCGGCCACCCGCGCCGCCTCGGCCGCGGCATTGCCCTCCAGATGCTCGCGGATGCTGCGGATCTCCATCAGGATGCCGCGGGTCAGATGCGGCACGCAGGTCCGCCCCCGCGCATCGAGCCGCAGCGCATTCTCGGCCACCAGCCGCATCAGCGCCTCGCGCATCGGTGTCGCGCTGATCCCGAATCGCTGGGACAGCGGGCGCAGCGTCAGCACCGTGCCGGGCTGCAACTCGCCCCGCATCAGCGCCTGACGCAATCCCCTATAGGCCTGTTCGCTCAGGCTTTGTTTCTCGACCGGCCTGATCCAGGCCCCTGTATCGGCCTCGCTCATCGCGTCCTCACCTCCGCTCCTCCCCGAAACTGTGTTGACATGTTGTTATAACAAATTACACATAACGTCGCAGGGCGGAAGGGGAGCCGCCGACGGCAAACGGGAGGTTGCATGTTCAAACTGTCACAGTCGCTGGAAACCGGGAAGGCAAAGCGCCACGCCCCTGACGGACCCGCCCGATGACCGGCGTCCTGTCCGTGACCGCCCCCGTTCCGGGGGGCCCCGAGGCGCTGACCCTTGAAACCCGGACCCTGCCCGCCCCCGGGCCGGGCGAGATGCGGGTCCGTGTCCATGGCGCGGGCGTGAACCGCCCCGATGCGATGCAGCGCGAGGGCAATTACCCGCCGCCGCCCGGGGCCTCCGACGTGCTGGGGCTGGAGCTGTCGGGCGAGGTCATCGAGACCGGCCCCGGCGTGACCCGCTATGCCCCCGGCGACCGGGTGATGGCGCTGGTCGCGGGCGGCGCCTATGCCGAAGAGGCCATCGTGCAGGCCGATGTCGCGCTGCCGGTGCCCGAGGGCCTGTCGATGACCGAGGCCGCGGGCATCCCCGAGACCTATTTCACCGTCTGGTCGAACCTCTTCATCCGCGCCGGGCTGAAACCCGGGGAAACCGCGCTGATCCATGGCGGGACCTCGGGCATCGGCGTCACCGCGACGCTGCTGGCCCGGGCGATCGGCGCCGAGGTGATCACCACCTGCGGCAGCGACGAGAAATGCCGCGCCTCGGCGCAGCTGGGCGCCAGGGCCTCGGTCAATTACCGCGACACCGATTTCGTCGCCGCGGTGCGCGATCTGACCGGCGGCAAGGGCCCCGAGGTGATCCTCGACATGGTCGGCGGCCCCTACATGCAGCGCAATCTCGATCTGGTGGCCGAAGACGGGCGGATCGCCCAGATCGCCTTCCAGCAGGGCTCGCGCGCCGATCTGGACATGGGCCCGGTGCTGTTCAAGCGCCTGACGCTCTGCGGCTCGACGCTTCGGGCGCGGCCGCTGGCGATGAAGGCCGAACTGGCCCGCGAGGTCGAGGCGGAGGTGCTGCCCCTGATCCTCGAGCAGGGCGCGCGGCCGGTGATCGATTCAACCTTTGCGCTGGACCGGGTGCAGGACGCCCATGCCCGGCTCGAAGCCTCGGCCCATACCGGCAAGATCGTCCTGCTGACCCCGGCCGCCTGAGCCGGGGACGCCCCCGAAACCCGGGCCGACCGGCCGCGCGATCCGACATGCCCGGGCGCGCCACCGGCCCCCACATGACGTCAATCGAAACGGGAGGAACCACCATGACCACCAGATCCATCCTGCTGGGCACAGCGCTCGGCCTGAGCCTTGCCAGCGGCGCATTCGCCGATGTCAAGATCGGCTCGCTTTACCCCTTCAGCGGCCCGCTGGCGCTTCTGGGCGAGGAAAGCGCGCGCGGGCTCGACCTTGCGGTCGACCAGATCAATGCCGCGGGCGGCCTTCACGGCGACCGGATCGTGCTCGAGCGCGGCGATGCCGTCGACAACAACCAGGCCATCGGCGAGGCCCGCCGGCTGATCTCGCTCGAAGGCGTCAAGGCGGTCTTCGGCACCTATTCCTCGTCGCGGGTGATCGCGGCCTCGCAGGTGACCGAACTGGCCGGCATCCCCTATTTCGAGCTCGGCGCCGTCGCCGACGAGGTCACCGGGCGCGGCATGACCTATCTGTTCCGCACCAACCCCACGGCCGAGAACATGGGCATCGCCGTCATCGACATGCTGGCCGACCAGATCGCCCCCGCCGCCGGCAAGGCGCCCGAGGATCTCAAGATCGGCATCATCTACGAAGACAGCTCCTACGGCACCTCGGTCGCCGGTCACGAGGTCGCCCATGCCAAGGAGCGCGGGCTGAACGTGGTGCTGAAATCGGGCTACCCGGCCAATATCGTCGACATGTCCTCGCTGGTGCTCGACCTCAAGGGCAAGGGCGTCGACGTGGTGCTGCAGACCTCGTATCAGAACGACACGGTGCTGTTCCTGCAGCAGGCCAACGAGGCGGGTTACAAGCCGATGGCGATCATCGGCGGCGGCGGCGGCTATTCGATGCAGCCGACGGCCGATGCGGTCGGCACCGATGTGATCGACGGCGTCTATGACGTCGATTTCACCCAATACGCCATCAACCCCGACTTCACCCCCGGCATCGAGACCTTCCTCGACGCCTATCGCGCCAAATATGGCGAAGAGCCGCGCTCGGGCCATTCGCTGACCAACTATGTCGGCGCGCTCGCGGTGCTTCAGGCCATCGGCGAGGGCGAGGGCTTCGAACCCGACCAGATCGTCGCCTCGGTCAAGGCGATGGACATTCCCGATGGCTCCACCGCGGCGGGCTATGGCGTCAAGTTCGACGACACCAACCAGAACGAGCGCGCGCGGATGATGGGCATGCAATGGCAGGACGGCAAGCTCCTGACGGTCTATCCGCCGGATGCCGCCGTCGCCGAGATCCGCCAGTCCGAGTGACCGTGTCGCGGTTGGCCGGCCCGGCGGACGGGTTCGGCTGACCGCATCGGGGGCCGACCGGCGGACCGGTCCGGCCCCCGGCTCCGGCCCTGTCGCCGGACGTCTTCCAGGATCTGCCCCGGCCCCGCTGGCCGCGCTGGCAGCGAACACCCCCCGAAACCGGCGGGGGCGGGTGCCGCCCGCCCTCCGAACGTGGCGGAGCCGACATGACGACATTCCTGCAAATCCTTCTGAACGGCCTGATGCTGGGCGGCCTCTTCGCCATCGTCAGCATCGGGCTGACGCTGATCTTCGGCATCATCAAGGTGGTCAACTTCGCCCATGGCGAATTCCTGATGGGCGGCATGTTCATCACCTGGCTGATCACCACCCAGATGGGGCTGCACCCCTATGCGGCGGTGATCGTCGTCGTGCCGGTGCTGTTCGTGATGGGCGCGCTGACGCAAAGACTGTTGATCCAGCCGCTGATGTCGGCCCGCGACGACCATATCCAGATCTTCGCCACCGTCGGCCTGTCGACCGCGCTGATCAACCTCGCGCTCCTGATCTTCGGCGCCGACATCGCCAACACCCCGCCGCATGGCCTGCGCGCGCCGCTCGAATTCGGCGAGCTGCGGCTGCTGACCGGGCAGGTGATGATCTTCGGCGCGGCCATCGTGCTGGTGATCGGGCTCGAGCTGTTCCTGAAATACACCCAGACCGGACGCGCCATCCGCGCCGTCGCCCAGAACCGCGGCGCGGCCGAGCTGATGGGCATCAATGTCAACCACATCTACGTGCTGACCTTCGGGCTCGGCGCCGCCTGCGTGGGCCTTGCCGCCGTGCTGATCGCGCCGCTTTACCCGACCTCGTCCAATATCGGCACCTATTTCGTGCTGACCGCCTTCGTGGTGGTGGTGCTGGGCGGGCTCGGCTCGATCCCCGGCGCCTTCCTCGGCGCGCTGATCATCGGCGAGGTCGATGCGCTGTCGGGCTATTACATCGGCTCGGACCTGCGCGAGGCCGTCGTCTTCGGCCTGTTCCTGCTGATCCTGATCCTGAGGCCCTCGGGCCTGTTCGGCGCCCGGCAAAACCTGTCGCACCTGTCCTGAGGCCTGTCCCATGAGCAACGAAACGACCTCCGGTCCCTCCGTGCCCGCCCCGTCGCTGCCCTGGCCCGCCATCGGCGTGGTCCTGGTGCTGGCCTCGCTCCTGCTGATCCCGCTGGGGATCGGCAACGCCTTCGTCACCCATATCTTCGTCACCATCTGCCTGATGGCGGCGCTGTCCTCGGCCTGGAACCTGGTCGGCGGCTTTGCCGGACAGCTCTCGCTGGGGCACGCCACCTTCTACGGCATCGGCGCCTATACCGCGGTGATCCTCGTCAATCTCGGCATCACCCCCTGGATCGGCATGTTCGCGGGCGCGGGCATCGCGGCGATCGTCGGCATGGCAATCTCCTATCCCTGCTTCCGTCTCAAGGGGCCCTTCTTCTCGCTGGCCTCGATCGCCTTTCTCGAGGTGTTCCGGGTCCTGACGCTGCATTTCTCGGACTTCACCGGCGGCGCCACCGGCAAGATGATCCCGCTGAAACTGGGCTGGACCTGGATGGTCTTCCGCGAACGCTGGCCGTCCCTGCTGATCATCTTCGGCATGCTCTGCGCGGTGCTGGTCGTGGTCTGGGCGGTGCGCCGTTCGCGGCTCGGCTTCTACCTGATCGCCACCCGCGAACGCGAATCCGCCGCCAAGGCCGCGGGCGTGAAGACCGTGCAGGTGCGGCTGGTCGCGGTCGCCATCTCCTCGGCGCTCTGCGCGATGCTGGGCACCTTCCACGCCATGTACCTGACCTTCATCGAGCCCTCGGCGATGTTCTCGCTGACCTTCTCGATCCAGATCGCGATGTTCGCGCTGATCGGCGGGCTCGGCACCGTCTCGGGTCCGCTTCTGGGCGCCGTCCTGCTGGTGCCGCTGACCGAATGGGCGCGGGCCTCGTTCGGCGCCTCGGCGCTGGGGCTGCATGGCTTCGTCTATGGCGTCGTGCTGCTCCTGGCGGTGCTGTTCATGCCGAACGGCATCATCGGCCTGTTGCAGAAGTTCCGCCGCGCGCCGCATCACGAGCTGGACGAGGACGAGCAGACCACCCAGACCGACAGCATCAAGGCCCCCGCACAGGCCACGACGCCCCCCTCGCCCGACCGTGAGGGCATCGGCCGCGACGTGATGCGGGTTCAGAACCTCAACAAGCGCTTCGGCGGGCTGCATGTCACGAAGAACGTCAACTTCACCCTGCGCGAGGGCGAGGTGCTGGGGCTGATCGGGCCGAATGGCGCGGGCAAGACCACGCTGTTCAACATGCTCTCGGGTTTCCTGACCCCGAATGAGGGCTCGGTCACCGTGCGTGGCCCCGATGGCGGCTATCACACCCCGGTCAACCCGGCAGATTTCGCGGCCCTCGGCGTCGGCCGGACCTTCCAGATCGTCCAGCCCTTCGCGGCGATGACGGTCGAGGAGAACATCATGGTCGGCGCCTTCTACCGCCACCATGACGAACACGACGCCCGCGAGGCCGCGCGCCAGACCGCCTGGCGGATGGGTCTCGGCCCGCTGCTGCAGGACGAGGCGCGCGGGCTGACCATCGGCGGGCTCAAGCGGCTCGAGGTCGCCCGGGTCATGGCGATGGAGCCGCGCATCCTGCTGCTCGACGAGGTGATGGCGGGCATCAACCAGACCGATGTGCGCCGCGCCATCGACCTGATGCTGTCGATCCGCGACAGCGGCGTGTCGATCATCGCCATCGAGCATGTGATGCAGGCGGTGATGTCCCTCTCTGACCGGGTGCTGGTCTTGGCCGCGGGCGAGGTCATTGCCGAGGGCGACCCCCATGAGGTGGTCCGCGACCCGCATGTGATCGAGGCCTATCTGGGCAAGGAGTTCGCCAATGCTCACCGTTGAAAACATCCATGCCGGCTACGGCCCGACCTCGATCCTGCAGGATGTCAGCCTCGACGTGAAGGAAGGCGAGATCGTCACCATTGTCGGCGCCAATGGCGCCGGCAAGACGACGACGCTTCGCACCATCGCCGGGCTGATCACGCCGACCTCGGGCAGGATCACCTTCTGCGGCGAGGACATCACCCGCCTCAGGGGCGATCAGGTCGTCGACCGGGGCATCACCCTGATCCCCGAGGGGCGCCAGCTTTTCCCCGACATGACCGTGCGCGAGAACCTTCTGATGGGCGCCTATCGCCGCGCCGCGCGCGATTTTCAGGACGAACGTCTGGAGGAGGTGCTGGACATCTTCCCCCGCGTCCGCGAGCGGCTGCACCAGACCGCCTCCTCGCTGTCGGGGGGCGAACAGCAGATGGTCGCCATCGCCCGGGGCATGATGGCCAATCCGCGGCTTCTGATGTTCGACGAACCCTCGCTGGGGCTTGCGCCGATCATCGTCTCGCAGGTCTTCGAGGTGGTGCAGCAGATCGCCGCCAAGGGCACCACCGTGCTGATCGTAGAACAGAACGTCTATTCGACGCTCAAGGTCGCGCAGCGGGGCTATGTTCTTGAAAACGGGCGCGTCGTCATTTCCGAAAGCGCCGAAGACCTGCTGCAGGACGACTATGTCCGGCAGGCCTATCTGGGGATATGACCATGACCCGCAGCGAAACTGTCCGCCCCGACTTCCGCACCCGCCTGTCGCATCAGGGCCGCCGCGTGCTGGTCACCGGCGGCGCCCGGGGCATCGGGCTGGCCATTGCCGAAGCCTTCGCCGCCCGCGGCGCGACTGTCGCGCTTTGCGATCTCGACCCCGAAGCCGTGGCCCAAGCGACCACGCAGATCGCGGCCTCCGGCACCGCCGGATCGGTCCTGCCCGTGACCTGCGATGTCTCGGATTACACCGCGCTTTCCGCCGCGCTCGAGGCCGCCGGAGGCAATTTCGACACCGTCATCAACAATGCGGGCATCTCGCCCAAGCATGACGGCGTCGCCCACAAGGTCTGGCAAATGGACCCGGCCGAGTTCCGCCGCGTGCTCGACGTGAACCTCACCGGCAGCTTCAACACCGTCCGCGCGCTGGCGCCGGGCATGGTCGCGGCCCGGCGCGGCTGGATCGTCAACATGTCCTCGGTCGCGGGCAAGACCTTCATGCCGGTGGTCGCCTGCCATTACGCCGCAACCAAATCCGCGATCCTCGGCTTCACCCGCCATCTGGCGGGCGAGCTGGGCCCCCATGGCATCCGCGTCAACGCGCTGGCCCCGGGCCGGATCGAGACGCCGATGGTGCTGGGCGTCGCCCCCGAGGTCAACGCGGCCCAGGTCGAGATGACGCCTCTGGGGCGTCTGGGCGAGCCCGCCGAGGTGGCCGAGGCCGCGCTCTGGCTCACGGATGCGGAATCGAGCTTCGTCACCGGCCAGACGATCGACGTCGCCGGCGGCCTTCTGATGACATGAGGGAAACGATGATCACCGGCAAGACCAGGGTCTGGTCCATTCTCGCCGATCCCATCGGCCATGTGAAAACGCCTCAGGAAATCAACGCGCTCTGCGCGGCCGAGGGGATCGACGGGGTGATGGTGCCGATGCAGGTCCATCCCGAGAACCTCGCCACCGTCGTCGCGGGCCTGAAGGGCATCGAAAGCCTTGGCGGCTTCGTCGTCACCGTGCCGCACAAGACGAAGATCGTCGCGCTCTGCGACCGGCTGCTGGGTGACGCGGGCCGGATCGGCGCGGTCAATGTGGTGCGGCGCGAGGCCGACGGCACGCTGACCGGCGCCATTCTCGACGGGCTCGGCTTCGTCGAGGGGCTGCGCTCGGAAGGGATCGAGCCGCGCGGCAGGAATGCCTGCCTTCTGGGCGCGGGCGGCGCGGGGGCTGCCATCGCCTTTGCCCTGGCCGAGGCCGGGGTCGCGCGCCTGACCATCGTCAACCGCTCGCACGGCAAGGCCGAGGATCTCGCCGCCCGGGTGGCCCTGGCCTATCCGGACGTGCCCGTCGCCGCCGGGGCGCCCGAGACGGCAAGCCGCGATCTGATCGTCAACGCCACCTCGCTGGGGCTGAAACCGGAAGATCCGCTGCCGCTCGGGGATACCGCCTTCCATGCCGGTCAGGTCGTGGCCGACGCGATCATGGACCCGGTCGAGACCCGGCTTCTGGCCGCCGCCCGCGCGGCGGGGGCGCGGGTCCATCCCGGCCTGCCGATGCTGCGCCAGCAGATCCGGCTGATGGCCGAGCATCTGGGCGCCCTTCCCGGCGCGGCCCGCGATGCATAAGCCCCTGCCCGACCGCAGCCGCTTCGATTACGTCATCGTCGGCGGCGGCACGGCGGGGTGCATCCTCGCCGAGGCGCTCAGCCGCTCGGGCCGCGCCTCTGTGCTTCTGTGCGAGGCGGGCGGCGAGGCCCGGTCGCCCTGGATCACCATCCCCGCCGGGTTCTACAAGCTTCTGACCAACCCCGCCTATAACTGGGGCTTCTGGTCCGAGGCCGAGCCCGCCACCCGGAACCGCCGGATCGCCATTCCGCGCGGCAAGGGGCTGGGCGGCTCGACCCTGATCAACGGCATGATCTACGTGCGCGGCCAGCCGCAGGATTACGACCTCTGGGCGGCGCGCGGCTGCACCGGCTGGGGCTGGGCCGATGTGCTGCCGCATTTCCGCGCGCTCGAACGCTGGGCGGGGCCCGACCCGGACGGCATGCGCGGCAAGGACGGCCCCCTGCCCGTCTGCGAGGTGGTCGAGAAAAACCCCGTCGGACAGGCCTTCCTCGACGCCGCCGCGGCCCAGGGCCAGCGCTTCAACCCCGACTATAACGGCGCGGGGCAAGAGGGCGTCGGCTGGTATCAGGTCAACCAGGAGCGCGGCGAGCGTCACTCGGCCGCCCGCGCCTGGCTGGCGCAGGCGCGCCGCCGCCCCAACTTGACCGTCCTGACCCATGCCCGCGCCACCCGCATCCTGCTGGAGGGCCGCCGCGCCACCGGCGTCACCCTGGCCCGCCCCGGCGGCCCGCTGACCATCCTGGCAAGCGAGGTGATCCTGACCGCAGGCGCCGTCCAGACCCCGCAACTCTTGGAACTGTCGGGCATCGGCGATGCCGACCGGCTGCGCGCGCTTGGCATCGAGGTCGTCCACGACCTGCCCGGCATCGGCGAGAACTATCTCGACCATTTCTGCACCCGGATGAACTGGCGCGTCTCGCACCCCGTCACGCTGAACGAGCTGACGCGCTTTCCCAAGGTGCTGGGCGAGGTCGCGAAATATGCGCTGAACCGGCGGGGCGTCCTGACCTACGGCACCGGGCTCGCGCATGGCTTCCTGCGCTCGCGCGAGGGTCTCGACCGGCCCGACGTGCAGTATTTCTTCATGCATGCCAGCTACGCCAATGCCGCCGAGCGCAAGCTCGACCGCTTCCCCGGCATGACGCTGGGCGTGACCCAGCTGCGCCCGCAATCGCGCGGCTCGATCCATGCCACCTCGCCCGACATCGCGGTGCAACCCAGGATCCGGCCGAATTTCCTCGATGCCGAAGAGGACCGCCGCGCCATGGTCGACGGCATGAAGCTGGGCCGCGCCATCGTCGGGCAGGCCCCCATGGATGCCTACCGGGTGCGCGAACTCAGCCCGGGACCCGATTGCCAGGGCGATGCCGACTGGCTGGAATTCGCGCGCGCCAACGGGCAGACCATCTATCACGCCGCCGGAACCTGCCGCATGGGCACCGACCCGGGCGCGGTGGTCGCTCCCGACCTGACGGTCCGGGGCATCGCCGGGCTGCGCGTGGCCGATGCCTCGGTCATGCCCGAGATGGTGTCGGGCAACACCCAGGCGGCGGTGATGATGATCGCGCAGAAGGCCGCCCAAGACCTGATCCCGGCGGGCTGAGCCCCGAAACAGCCCCCGAAACCGGATGGAGACCCATATGTATCCCGACCTGACCCTCATCCTCGGCGGCGAGGCCCGCGCCACCGCCAGCGAAGGCACGATGACCGTGTCGAACCCCGCCAACGGGCAGGACCTCGCGACGATCCCGCGCGCGGGCCGGGCCGAGGCCGAAGAGGCCGCGCGCCTGTCGCTGAAGGGCTTTGCCGACTGGTCGACGCTGTCGCCCTACGACCGCTCGAAGGTGATGCGCCGCGCCGCCGACCTGATGCGCGAGCGCGCCGACCGGGCCGCCCGTGTGATGACGCTCGAACAGGGCAAGCCGCTGGCCGAGGCCCGGGGCGAATGGCTGGGCTCGGCCGATCTTCTGGACTGGTTCGCCGAAGAGGGCCGCCGCGTCTATGGCCGGATCGTGCCCTCGCGCGCGCCCTCGATCCACATCAGCGTGCTGAAGAAGCCCGCCGGGCCGGTGGCCTGCTTCACGCCCTGGAACTTCCCGGCCTGGAACACCATGCAGAAGGTCGCCCCGGCGCTTGGTGCGGGCTGTTCGGTGGTGATCAAGCCGGCCTCGGAAACCCCCGGCAGCGCCTGGATGATCGGCCAGGCGCTGCTCGATGCGGGCCTGCCCCCGGCCACGATCTCGGTCGTCTGGGGCAAGACCTCCGAGATTTCCGACGCGCTGATCGCGGCCCCCGAAATCCGCAAGGTCTCGCTGACCGGCTCGACCCGGGTCGGCCGCATCGTCGCGGCCCAGGCGGGCCAGCACCTCAAGAAGGTGACGATGGAGCTCGGCGGCCATGGTCCCGTCATCGTCGCGGCCGATGCCGATCTCGACCGGCTGGTGCCGATGGCGGTGCAGTGGAAATACCGCAACGCGGGCCAGGTCTGCGTCTCGCCCACCCGCTTCATCGTCGACGATGCGGTGCATGACGCCTTCGTTGCCCGTCTGGCCGAGGGCGCGGCCGCGCTCAAACTGGGCGACGGGCTGGAAGAGGGCACCCAGATGGGGCCGCTGACCCAGAAGGCCCAGCTGACCCAGGTGGCCGAGATGGTCGCCGATGCCGAAGCCAAGGGCGCGAAGGTCGAAACCGGCGGCGCGCGCGTCGGCAATATCGGCAATTTCTTCGCCCCCACCGTGGTCTCGGGCATGACCCCCGAGATGCTGGCGATGACCGAGGAACCCTTCGGCCCGATCGCGCTGGTGATCCGCAGCGAGGGCCTTGAGGCATCGCTGGCCGAGGCCAACCGGCTGCCGGTGGGGCTGGGCGCCTATCTCTTCACCCGCTCGATGGAGGTTTCGCAAGCGGTGCAGGACCGGCTGAAATCGGGAATGCTGGGCATCAACCATTTCGCCCTCGCCCTGCCCGAAACCCCGTTCGGCGGCGTGCTCGATTCGGGCTACGGCTCGGAAGGCGGGATCGAGGGGATCGAGGCCTATCTCTCGACCATGACCGTCACCGCCGCGATCTGATCGCGGCCGGCAAACGGGCCAAAGCGGCGCGGCGCTCCCTCCCGGCCCGACCGGGCTTTCCGCGCCCCGGCCCGTCCCCCGGCGCCGTCCTTCCGACAGGGAGGGCGGCGCCCCCTTCCGGAGCTCACTCCGCGCCCGGCAGCCCCGCAAGCCGGGGGGCGTGCTCCAGCGCATCCTCCCAGACCGCGCGATCGGCCCAGCAGATATGCGCCCCGGGCGCGATCCCCGGATGGCCGTCAAGGCATCCGGCCGGCACCGCCAGCCCCGCGCCCTCGGTCTCCAGCGGCAAAGCCGAGCCGCAGCGCCCGCAAAAGGCCCGCCCATGGCGGGTACCCTCCAGCCGGAAGGTCCGCACCTGTTCCCGCCCGGCCAGCCAGTCGAGCCGCGCCGCCCCCGAGAACAGCGTCGCCGCGAAGGCCGAGCCGCTGTCATGGCGGCAGCGCGCGCAATGGCACAGGAAGAAATGCTCGAAGTCGCCGGTGACGCGGAACCGCACCGCGCCGCAGAGGCAGCCGCCCTCATGCACCCCGCTCATGCGCCGCGCTCCCGGTGCCGGTAAAGCTGGGTCCGTTCGGCCGCATTGCGCAGATGGCGCGCGGCGGCGGCGGCGGCGGCGTCCGGATCGCCCTCGGCAATGGCGCGGTAGATCGCCTGATGCTCGGCCTGCACCGCGTCCAGCAGATCCGACAGGTTGGCGCGGGTATTGGCGCGGGCCTTCCGGATCACGTCGCGCGCGCCGAATTCCAGATGCTTGCAGAGCGACACGAAATGCGGGTTATGGGTGGCCTCGACGATGGCCTGATGAAAGGCGAAATCCTCCTCGTCGCCCAGCTCGTCGCTGGCGATGGCATATTCCATCCCGATCAGCGCCCGCCGGATCGCCTTCAGATCCGCCGCGTCCCGGTGCAGCGCGGCCGAGCGCGTCGCCGCCACCTCGACCGCCTCGAGCAGTTCCATCACCTGCGCCAGCGCCTCGGTGCCATCGAGATCGACCCCGGCCATCCGGAACGCCCGCGCCTCGCGATTCCCGGTGACGAAGACGCCCGACCCCGCCCGGGCCTCGACCAGCCCGTCGGATTTCAGATGCGACAGCGCCTCGCGCACCACCGCCCGCGACACCCCGTATTCGGCCGCCAGCGCGCGTTCGCTCGGCAGCCGTTCCCCGGCCCCGAATTCGCCGCCCGCAAGCCTCTGGCCCAGCCGTGCCGCGATATCGTCCGGCAGGTCCCTGCCCATGCCACCGTCCTTCCTTCGCTGTGCCGTGCCAACCGGTCAGACCGGATCGGCCAAGCCTAACACCCTTGTTGCATTGGATGAAGATACAGTCTCCCGCCGGTCTTCCCGCAAAAGGACGCAGGAGCCATGTTGACTGGTCCGACCAATTTATGCAACTGTCCCGACCAACGGCAGCCATCAGGGAGGATCGGCGATGCCCGACCGCCACCGCACGCCCCGGGCGCGCGCAACCACCTCATTCGATTTCACCGGACGGTCGCTGATCCTGACCGGCGCCAATGGCGGCATCGGCCGCGAGGTCGCCCGGATCTTCGCCGCAGGCGGCGCGCATCTTCTTCTGGCCGATCGCGATCTCGCGCCGCTCGAGGCCTTCGCCGCCACCCTGCCCGGACCGGGCGCGCGGATCTGCCAGCAGATCGACGCCGCCGATCCCGATGCCGCCCAGGCGCTGGTCGACGAGGCCGTGGCCGCGTTCGGCGGCATCGACCACATCGTGCCATCGGCCGGCATCTACCTGGCCGAACCCTTCGCGGACATGACCGATGCCGCCTGGCGCCGGACGCTGTCGATCAATCTCGACGGGGTGTTCTACCTGCTGCGCCGCGCGGTGCCGCATCTGCGCGATGGCTCTTCCATCGTCACGCTCTCGTCGATGGCAGCCTATCGCGGCGCGCTGACCAATGCGCATTACGCCGCCTCGAAGGGCGCGATGGTGTCGCTGACCCGCAGCCTCGCCCACGAGCTGGGGCCCACGACCCGCGTGAACGGCATCGCGCCCGGCATCATCGAGACCCCGATGATCGGCGATTACATGAAGACCCGGGCCGAGGCGACGCTGGCCAACACGCCCCTGAAGCGGCTCGGCCAGCCCGGGGAAGTGGCCGCCGCCATCGCCTTTCTCTGTTCCGACGCGGCCGGGTTCATCACCGGCGAGACGCTGCAGGTCAATGGCGGCCTGCACATGGCCTGAGGAGAGACCCATGACCGATTTCCAGGGAAAAAGGGTGCTTGTCACCGGCGCGGGCCGGGGCCTTGGCGCCGCCATCGCCGAAGGCTTCGCCCAAGCCGGGGCCGAAACGCTTCTGGCCGATATCGAACCGGCAACGCTGGCCGCCACCGCCGAGGCGCTCAGCGCCCGTGGGCTGACGGCCCGCGCAATCCCGCTCGATGTCACCGACCGCGCGGCCGTCGAGGCGCTGGCGGCAACGCTTGACGGGCTCGACGTTCTGGTCAGCAATGCGGGCGTCGCGGGCCGCGCCACCTTCGACGACCCCGCGCAGGCCGAGGTCTGGGACCGGGTCATCGCCGTCAATCTGGGCGGCGCCTTCAACGTCGCGCGCGCCCTGACCCCGGCCCTGATCGCCCGGCGCGGCAATGTGGTGCAGCTGTCTTCCGTCGCGGGCTTCGTCGCGGGCGGCTCGACCGCCGGTTACGTGACCTCGAAGGGCGCGATCCGCTCGCTGACCCAGGCCATGGCGCGCGATCTGGCCCCGCACGGGGTCCGCGTCAACGCCGTCGCCCCCGGCATCATGGACAGCGAGATGGCCAATGCCCAGCTCGCCCGCCCCGGCGGCGCCGACTGGTTCCTGACCCGCGCCATGCTGGGCCGGATCGGGACGCAGGCCGAACTGGTCGCCCCCATCCTCTTCCTCGCCTCGGACCGCGCAAGCTTCATCACCGGCACCGTGCTGCCCGTCGATGGCGGCTTCCTCGCCGCCTGACCCCAATTTCCCGGAGCCCCCTCATGCCCGATTTCACCGACCTCACCCCGCTGGCCCCCTGGCGCGAGATCCGCGCGACCGAGGCCGACCGCACTGCGCTCGACCCCGAGACCGGGCGCACCATGCTGTCGCAGCTCTGCCTGATCCGCGCCTTCGAGGAGAAGGTGCTGGACCTCGCCGGACGCGGCCTCGTCCACGGCCCCGCCCATTCCGCCATCGGGCAGGAAGGCGGCGCTGTCGGCTCGGCGCTGGCGATGCGGCCGACCGACCAGGTCAACGGCTCGCACCGGGCGCATCACCAGTTCCTGGCCAAGGCGCTAGCCTATGTCGCCGAGGCGGGGATCGACCCCGAGGCCGAGTTCGACGGCGAGATCCGCGACCTGTCGAAGAAGACCCTGGCCGAGATCATGGGGCTGTCGCAGGGCTTCTGCCGGGGCCGGGGCGGCTCGATGCATCTTCGCTGGGCCGAGGCCGGCAATCTCGGCACCAATGCCATTGTCGGCGGCGGCGTGCCGATGGCCGCGGGCGCGGCTTGGGCGCATCAGCAGGCCGGAACCGGCGATGTCGTCTACACCTATTTCGGCGATGGCGCGGTCAATATCGGGTCGGTTCTCGAAACCATGAACCTGGCCGCCGCCTGGAAACTGCCGATCTGTTTCTTCATAGAAAACAACCGCTACGCCGTCTCGACCCATGTCAGCGAGGCCACCGCCGAGCCGCGGCTTTCGGCCCGGGGCCTCGCCTTCGGCATCCCCGCCTTCAAGGTCGACGGGATGGATGCGCTGTCGGTCCTGATCGCCTCGCATGAGGCCAACCGGATCATGCGCGCGGGCGAGGGCCCGGTGGTGATCGAGGCCGACCTTTACCGCTATTTCCACCAGAACGGCCCCCTGCCCGGCTCGGCCTTCGGCTATCGCGACAAGGCCGAAGAGGCCGAATGGCGCGCCCGCGACCCGATCGAGGGGCTGGCCGGGCTGTTGCAGACCCGCCAGATCATCGGCGAGGACGCGGTGGCGGGGCTGCGGGCCCGCTGCGCGGCGATGATGGAAGAGATCGCGGGCGAGCTGACCGAGACCGTCGAGGGCAAGACCCGGGTCATCCCGTCGCTCTGGCCCGAGGAAAGCTTCCGCGATGCCGGGCTGCGCGGCGATCTGAGCGAGATGGACGGCGCCCGCTACGAGGAAGAAGACAGCTTCTCGGGCGCGCTCGATGCCAATGCCAAATTCATCGACGCGGTGGCCAATGTCATGCACCGGCGGATGGACACCGACGAGCGCATCGTCGTGCTGGGCGAGGATGTGCACCGGCTGAAGGGCGGCACCAACGGCGCGACGCGGGGGCTGTCGCAAGACTTCCCCGACCGCTGCCTCGGCACCCCCATCGCCGAGAACGCCTTTACCGGGCTGGCCGCCGGCATGGCCGCCGATGGCCGCGTGCGCCCGGTGATCGAGTTCATGTATCCCGACTTCATGTGGGTCGCGGCCGATCAGGTCTTCAACCAGATCGGCAAGGCCCGGCACATGTTCGGCGGCGACAGCCCGATGCCGCTGGTGCTGCGCACCAAGGTCGCGATGGGCACGGGCTACGGCTCGCAGCATTCGATGGACCCGGCGGGCATCTTCGCCACCGCCCCGGGCTGGCGCATCGTCGCGCCCTCGACGCCCTTCGACTATGTCGGGCTGATGAATTCGGCGCTGCGCTGCGACGACCCGGTCTTGGTGATCGAACATGTCGATCTCTACGCCTCGAAAGGCGCGGCGCCGGTCGACGATCTCGATTACTGCATCCCGCTCGGCAAGGCCAAGGTCGTGCGTCCCGGCAACCGGCTGACGATCCTGACCTATCTGGCCATGGTCGAGAAGACCCGTGCCGTGGTCGAAGACCTCGGCGTCGATGCCGAGATCATCGATCTGCGCAGCCTCGACCGCGCCAGCCTCGACTGGGAAACCATCGAGGCCTCGATCCGCAAGACCAACAACGTGCTGATCGTCGAGCAGGGCGCGCGCGGCACCTCCTATGGCGGGATGCTGGCCGACGAGCTGCAGCGCCGGGTCTTCGACTGGCTCGACCAGCCGGTGCAGCGGGTGACGGGCGGCGAGGCCTCTCCCTCGATCTCGAAGGTGCTCGAGGCCGCGGCCTGTGCCCGCCCCGCCGATATCGTCCAGGCGATCCGGGCGGCGATGGCCGATCAGGGCCGCCCGCTCGCCGCCGAATGACCGCCCGCGCCCACAGAGCCTGAACCCACAGAGCCTGAGCCCACGGACAAGGAGACCGACATGGCCACCGAGCTTACGTTGCCCGCGCTTTCGGCCGGGATGGAAGATGCCGTCATCGCCGCCTGGCTGGTCGGCCCCGGCGACCGGGTCGAGAAGGGCCAACCTCTGGCCGAGGTCGAGACCGACAAGGCCACGATGGAGCTTGAGGCCGAGGCCCCGGGCCGCGTCGGCCGCCTCGCCGTCAAGGCGGGCACCCGGGCCGATGTCGGCCAGGTGATCGCGGTCCTGCTGGCCGAGGGCGAAACCCTGCCCGCGCCAGCCCCCGAGGCCGCTGCTTCTGCCCCTGCCCCCGCTCCTGCTTCTGCGCCCGCCGCGATGGCCCCCGCCATGGGTCCGGCGGCGGAGCCCGACCGCCCCCGCGCCTCGCCGCTGGCCCGGCGGCTGGCGACGCAGGCCGGGCTGACACTCGACGGGCTGTCGGGCTCGGGGCCGAAGGGCCGCATCGTCCGGGTCGATATCGAGCGGCTGATCGCCAGTGCGCCGAAGGAAACCACGGCCGAACCGGCGCCCGAACCAACAACGGCAACAGCCCCGATCCCGCCCGGCCTCGGCCCCTATGAGGCGCGGCCCGTCTCGCAGATGCGCCGCACCATCGCCCGCCGCCTCGTCGAGGCCAAGCAGACCATCCCGCATTTCTACCTCGAAGCCGAGGCCGATCTCGAGGCGCTGCTGACCCTGCGCACGCAGGTCAACGATGGCCGCGAGGGCGCTGCGCGGATCTCGGTCAACGACTTCATCGTCAAGGCCGCGGCCCGTGCGCTCGCCCGGCTGCCCGAGGCCAATGTGATCTGGCGCGGCGACGAGCTCTGGCAGCTTTCGACCATCGACATCGCGGTCGCGGTCGCCACCGATGGCGGGCTGATGACGCCGATCCTGCGCGGCGCCGACCGGATGAGCCTCGGCACGCTCTCGGCCGAGATGAAGGACCTGGCCGCCCGCGCCCGCGCAGGCAGCCTGAAACCCGAGGAGTATCAGGGCGGCGGCTTCTCGGTCTCGAATCTCGGCATGTACGGGGTGCGCAGCTTCTCGGCCATCGTCAATCCGCCGCAAAGCTGCATCCTCGCGGCGGGCGCGGCCGAACGGCGCCCCATGGGGCGGGGCGATCAGATCGTGCTGGCCCCGGTGATGAGCCTGACGCTGTCGGTCGATCACCGCTCGGTCGACGGCGCGCTCGGGGCGCAGCTTCTGGCCGAAATCCGGAAGGGGCTCGAAGACCCGATGTCGCTTTTGCTCTGAGCGGCCCCGGCCGATCAGACCGAGCCGGTCAGACCCCGTCGATCAGGATGTCGAGCGCGCGCTTCAGCGCGTCGCGCGCCTCGGCCAGCGACCCGACGCGGTCGCGCAGCTCGGCCCCCGGAACCGCGGCCAGTTCCTGCACCCGGACGATATAGGCCGCGCCCGCGATCTCGACGCGCGGCGTCAGGCCCGGAAAGGCGGCATAGCGCCCCGCCTCGCGCAGGGGCGCCACAAGGCGCGACGCCTCGATCCCGATCAGATCGGTCTGCAGATCGACCACAAGCAGGCCGCCCGCCAGGCGGTAGACATCGAACTGCGCCATCCCCTGCCCCGCTCAGAAGCTGCGGTAGCGCGCCAGCGGCAGCCCGGCCGTGCCGACCTCGTCCGCATAGGCCTCGATGGCGGCGCGGTTCTCTTCGCGCCAGTGCCGGTTGCGCTCGGCGCGCGCGGCGGCGGCGATGGCCTCTTCGGCCAGCCGCGACATGTTCAGCCCCAGCGCCCGCGCCTCTTCGGACACCGCCGCATCGATGGTCAAATTCACCTTGACGCGCCCCATCTATCCTCTCGCTTCATACGTATGGCCTGCAAGCATCCTACAGGCGTCCGCCGCGTCAGGCAAGATCCGCGCAAGATCGGGGCCGCGCCCCCCCGCCGCCGAAAACCTTCCCCGCGGGGAAGGTCCCTGCCCTGCCGCCGGGGTCACTCCAGCCGGTCCAGCATCTGCCGCACGGCCTCTTCCAGCCGCCGCCGGTCGATGGTCGAGAAGTCCCGGGGCAGGCGGATCTCCAGCCGCCCGTCGGCGGCGGTGCAGCGCGCCCGCCCCTCCTTGCGGTTCAGCTGAAAGCTGGTCTTGGCCTTGCTGCCGCCCGCCCGTTTCGGCGCGGGCTTCGGGGCGGCGCGCGGGTCCTCCTCGGCCCCGGCCTCGACACCAAGCTGCTGCCGGATCGCGGCCAGCTCGTCGGCCACGGTGCGCCCCTCCCAGCCCTTCAGCGTCTCGGCGATGGCGGCGCGGCACTCGGGGTCCTCCTCCAGCCGCTGCGCCAGCGCCAGCCCCAGCGCGCGCGGCAGCTCCTCGGGATAGGCCAGGATGCCCTTCATCCGCTCGACCACCTTGATGAAGCCGCGGATATAGCTGCGCTTCTGGTAGCGGGCCGACTTGAACAGCAAGGCCACCGCGCGGTCGGGATCGGTCTCGGGGGTCGCGGGATCGGCGGCGTAATCGACCGCAAGCTGGGCCATCTCGTAGAACGAGATGTCCTTGCGCACCAGGTTCTCGTCGACCATCCGGCGATAAAGCGTCTCGATCCCCTCGCCCTCCGGCATGACCGCGGCCGGGATCGTGCCCCAGGCCTCGGCATCGCCGGTCTCGGCCAGCAGCGCCTTGTAGGCCGCGAGACGCCGGTAGCCCTGGATCAGTTCATACCGCCCCTGCCCCGCCGCCTCGACCCGGATCGGGTTCGACAGCCCGATCGAGACGATCGAGGCCTTCAGATCCTCCAGCTCGGGGTCCGCGCCGGGCTTGCGGTCGCGCACCAGCTTGGCGGTATCGACCGCCTCCAGCGGAATGCTCTCCAGCACCAGGCCAAGCCGTTTCAGCCGCACATGCTCATGGGCCAGCGCGTCGTTCTCGGCCCGGATCCGGGCCTCGATCTCTTGCCGTTCGCGGGCTGAATGGGCGGTTTCGCCGATCGCCGTGGCCATCGGACCGCGGCGGCGCGCGGCCCCGGACGGGTCACCGACCTTCCCCGCGGGGAAGGTTTTCGTCTCTGGCGCGGCCGCGGGCGGTTCGGCGCCCGGCGGGTTCGGGACCTCGGCCGACCGTTCGGCGGGCATGTCCTCGGGCATGTCGATATCGAACATGCGGCGTTTCTTCCTGACCATCGGCGTCTCCTCAGATCTTGTCCCAGCCGGCCAGCACGGTACCGCGGAACTCTTCATAGGCGCGGTCGAAACTGGCCCTGGCGCGGCGCCAGGTTTCGCGGGTCATGTTGCGGTAGTCGATCTCGTAGACCGAACTCAGGAACCGCCCCGACTGCTCGACCGCGCGGGTCATCTCGACCGGATGCGTGGTCACATGATCGCCGAAAACCTTGCGGAAGGCTTCCAGCATCGCGCGGTGCAGGTCGTTGCCGGGCTCGTAGCGGGTCATCAGAAAGCGGATGTCGACGAAGGATTTCGGCAGCGAAACCTTCCCCGCGGGGAAGGTGCTTCCGAACCCGGCGGCCAGATCTTCGAGCGCCTCGGACAGCTGCCCGATAAAGGACGTGGTGCTGTCATATTCCCAGTAGCCCGGCCCCGAGGGGATATACAGCATGTCGGCCGCGAAGACCGCGTTCATCGACTGATAGCCGATGGCGGGCGGACAGTCGAAAAGGATCAGGTCGTAATCGTCGTCCGCGATCCCGTCGAGATAGCGCGAGACGGCGGCGAAGAAGGTCCATTCCGGGTTCAGGTGGCGGTACTGGGCGCTGGCGAATTCGACGAAGGCCGCGTTGGCACAGGAGGGCACGATGTCGATCGTCGACCAGCAGGTCTTCTGGATGAAATCGGCATGGCGCAGCTCGTCGAGCCCCATGTCGCGCAGCGAGGCGGGCAGCTTGCGCTCGGGCAGGGCGGTGCCGCTGGCCGCCCCCGTGACGGCCGAGTTCATCCGGTCGGTCTCGCGGATCAGGTCGCGCGCCATGATCCCCCAGACGGTGTAATCCTCGCTGACATCGGTCAGCCCCATCGAATGGCTCAGCGTCGCCTGCGGGTCGAAATCGACGACCAGCACCCGGTAGCCGTCGAGCGCCGCCGCATGCGCCAGATGCAGCGCCACGGTCGACTTGCCCGCGCCGCCCTTGAAGTTCGCGACCGCGGCGCGGAAGGCGCGCTTGCCCGCCGGGCGCGGCGGCATCAGGCTTTTCCGGTTGGCCTTCATCCGGCGGCGCAGCTCGTTGATCTCCTCGAGCGAGAACCAGCGCTGGCGCCCGTCCTCCTCGACCTCGCCGCCGGGAAGGCTCGGATCGGCGGCCAGTTTGCCGCGAAAGGTCGACTGGTTGATCTTCAGGATCAGCTCGGCCACCTCCCAGGACGAGAAGCGGCGCAACTGCTTGGAGTTCTCCGGGCTGAAGGTGTGCTGCCGGATCCATCCCTGCATCTTCAGGGACTGGGACTGGAGCCGGGCCAGATCCGTATGGGTGTACATGCTCTGCCTCAACGCAAATTGGGTTCTTATCCTGAAATACGCCCAATCTTGCAAAAATGCAAAATCCAAGTTACCTCTGTCGCAACCTTCCCCGCGGGGAAGGTTTGGCCTGTCGGTTGGGCACGGCCCCCGCGGCTCCGGGCGAATCGGCGTCCCGGCCGACCGGGGCAGCCGCCCGCCAAAGCGCGGCCGATCTAGGGGACAGCCGCGTGGCGACCTCTACGGATTGGGGGACAAAACCGCGATTCAAGGGGACAGTCTGGATGACCCCCAATACCAGAGATACCCTGAGTCAGTCTTTCGAAATCGGGATCGCAGGCCACCGTCGCGCCCGCCGCTTGACAGAATCGAAACCCCGGACGTAAATGGGCGACATCAATGAAAGAGCGTTGAATACGCCGTCGAAAACCAGAGGCACCACGCCCGGAGCAGTCGGACCCCCGTCGAAGATCCGGGGGCGAACAGGTAAGGCCATGCAGAGTGTCAAGCCCGTCGGAGTGCAGGCCGCATCGCGGAAGTACGATCTGTTGTCGGCCCTTGCCGCCCATGGCCTGGCGGGCGACAGGGCCACGCAGACCCGCACGCTGCGCCTCATGGCCCTGATCACCACGCGCTACAACTGGCAACGTGACGAGCTGTGCGTCGGCCAGCGCGAGATCGCGCGGCTCTGGTCCTGCGACGAGCGCACCGTCAAGCGCGAGATGGCCCGCCTGCGCGCCGCAGGCTGGCTGGTGCAGAAGACCCGGGGCAGCCGGGGCCGGATCAGCACCTACCGGCTCGACACGCTGCAGATCGCCGAGGACACCCGGCCGTGCTGGCCGCTGATCGGCGAGGATTTCGTCGCCCGTCTGGGCGCCCGTCCGCCCGAACCGGACCCCGCCGGCAAGGTCGTGCCGCTGCGGCCCGCGGTCAGTCTTACCGAAGAGGCAGAGGGGGTCTGGGGCCGCGCTCGGGCGATCCTGTCCGAGGAACAGCCCGCGATCTTCCGCGCCTGGCTCGCGCGGCTGACCGAGGTCGAAAGAGGGCAGGGGACCCTGGTGCTGTCGGCACCCTCGGCCTTCTGCCAGAGCTATATCGCGACCCATCTGATCCAGGCGCTGACCGCCGCGGTACGCCGGGCCGACCCGAGTATCGCCCGGGTCGAGGTCATCCATTGACCGGCCGGACCTTCCCCGCGGGGAAGGTCGGGGCAGAAAGCCGGGCAGAAACCGCGGGAATCGCGCTATCCTGCCCCCGGGAAACAGGGAGGGACAGGATGGAGAGGGAACCGCCCGCCCCGGAAGCGGGGCGTCGCATGACCCGGCGGCTGGTGCTGGGGGCCGGTGCTGGCCTGATCGCGGCCCGCGCCGCACCGGTCTTCGGGCAGGGGGCCGACGACTATCGCGCCCTGGCGCTGGCCATCGAAGAGGCGCGCAGGGTCCGGGATTTCGCGGTCGGGATCGCGCTTGAGGAAATCGACTTCGCCCTCATCGACTTCCTGAAGACCGATTTCGACGCGCGACGGCAGACATTGGCTCTGGCCCGCGAGACCGGCCGGTTCGCCACCGCCGACACGGCCACGGCCTATCTGGCGGGCCTTCCCGAAGCCTTGCCCGACCTCGTTCCGCTTGGCTTCGACCAAGGCGGGCTGGCCGCGCAGCGGACCGTGGTCGCGATGCTGGCCGCCGAGGGCGTGCCGCTGGCGCCGTCGCCCGATCTCGTGACCCCGGCAAGCATTCCCGCCATCCCGGCCTATGCCGGGCCCGTGGCCGGACGGCCCGATACCGATCTGATCGTCGCGGCCGATATCCTTCTGGAAACCATGGGCATTTCCATCGGCGATGCCAGCCTGATCGTTTCGCTGATCGACAGCGACCCGGGGTTGCGCACGGCGCTGGAAGACCTGGTCGCGCGTATTTCCAGCAAGGACTGGCAGGAGGTCGTCGAACTGGGCGAGGGGGTCTTCAAGCTGTTCGTCGCCAGCGCGGCCTGGGCCGAGATCAAGCGCCGGGCGATCCGGAAGCTTTCGTGGCGGCTGGCGCTGAAGGCCGTTCCGGTGGTCGGATGGCTGTATTGCGGGGCGGCCTTCATCGTGTCGGTGAAGAAGAACTATCACCGCTTCTCCTTCGCCTGAGCGCCGGAGGACCCCGGGATGACAGCGAGATGAAAACCGGCCGGGCATCGACCGTCAGGGCGGTCTTCCTGTCCGCCGCCGTCGTCGCGGCGGGGCATGCCCTTCTGTCCGGGGGCGCGGACCCGGCCGCCTCGGTGAGCTTCGGACTCGCGGGCGGCTTTGGCGCGCTGGTGCTTGATATCTGGCGCACGCTGGCCGCAGGGCGGTGCGGCCGCCGGAACGGCCCCTAGCCCGGCCGCGCCGGGGCAGGCGAGGGGAGGGGGGCCACAGGGACCCGCCCCCCGGGGCCGATCAGAAGGCGTAATGCTTTTCCAGATCGTCGAAGAAGTCCTTCCGGACCACGCGCTGGCGTTCGAGGAAGCCCGCGAGCGGGCCCGATTCGTCCATCCGCCCCTGTTCGCGCAGCTGACCCAGCGCCTTTTGCATGCCGTAGACCGCCGATTGCAGCGCGACATTGGCGTACAGCACCAGCTTGAAGCCCATCCCGTCCAGCTCGGCCAGATCGAGGATCGGGGTCTTGCCGCCGACCACCAGATTGACGATCTGCGGCGTGCCGGGCAGGGCCTTGGGGATACCGGCCAGTTCCTCGACGCTTTGCGGGGCCTCGACGAAGGTGATGTCGGCGCCGTCCTCGACAAAGGCCGCGGCCCGGTCCAGCGCCTCGGTATAGCCGTCGGTGGCGCGGGCATCGGTGCGGGCGACGATCAGCGTGTTCGCATCCTGCCGGGCATCGACCGCGGCCTTGATCCGCGAGCGGGCCTCGGCCAGCGGCACGACCTCCTTGCCCGAGAAATGGCCGCAGCGCTTGGGCGTCTTCTGGTCCTCGAGCTGGATCGCGCTGGCGCCCGCGCGTTCGAGGGTGCGGATCGTGTGGCGCACGTTCAGCGCGTTGCCGAAGCCGTTATCGGCATCGACCACGATCGGCAGGTCGGTCGCGTCGCGGATCGTCGCCGTATGCTGGGCGATCTCGGGCAGGCTGACGAAGGCCAGATCGGGCATGCCCAGATAGGTATTGGTCAGGCCCGCGCCGGACAGATAGACCGCCTCGAAGCCGAGATCCTCGATGATCCGCGCGGCCAGCGCATTGGCCGCGCCCGGCAGGAGCAGGGCGCCGCCCTGTGCGATCCGGTTCCGGAAGCCGCGGTTGACGTCGTGATTGAGCATGGTGCCTCGTCTTTCTGTGGTCTCTGTGCCTGGGAGCGGTGGGTCTTGGGGGGTGTCAGGTCCTGGCGGCGGGGCAGGGGGCGTAGACCCTGCCATCCATCAACCGCCGCTGGGTGCGCAGGATGCGCGCGGCAAGGATCTGGCCGCTGGCGGGGTCGCGGGTCGCGCCGACGGTGACGATGCCGCTGGGGGTGCCGATCCGCAGCTTCTCGGGGTCGGCCGCGGGGCCGCATTGCCCGGCCACCACCGACCCCGGCAGCACCGCCGCCGAGGCCAGCGCCAGCGCGCCGGTGACCGGCACCGCGCGATGCGCCTGTCCGGCCGAAATCATCCGGATCTGGAGGTCATGGCCCTCGGCGGGATGGATTTGCCCCGACAGGTCGCGATAGGCGGCCGGGGGTCCCACCATCGCGACCTTGGGCGTCGCGATGCGCGCCGCGGCGGCCGCCATGTCGGGGGCAAGCCGCATCGCGACCGAGGCGCGCTGGCGGATCTCTTCCAGCCGGTCCATCAGCGCGGTATCGGCGTCGATGGCCTCGGGATGGGCGCAGGTGTCGCCGCCCGGATCGGCGGCGGCCACGAAGACCGAGGGCACGGCGGCGTCGATCATCGTCACCGCCACCGCGCGCCCGTCCGACAGGACCATCCGGTCGCAGATGCGCCCGGTCGGCAGGGCGCCATGGCCGCACGTGTTCGCGGGGTCGAGGAAATCGAGCGCGACCGGGGCGCCGGTGCCGGTGACGCCGGGGATTTCCAGATCGCCCGAGACCGTTGCGCGGCCGCCCGCCACGGCGAACCGGGCGCGGATGATCTTGCCGGAATTGGTGTTGTGGATGCGCACCACGGCCTCGCCGTCGCGGGGGCCCGCGACCAGCCCCTCGTCATAGGCGAAGGGGCCCATGGCGGAACTCATGTTGCCGCAATTGCCCGAGAAATCGACGGCGTCGGTGGTCACGCCGATCTGCGCGAAGGTATAGTCGATATCGGCATCCTCGCGGGTCGGCGGGCCGATCACGCAGACCTTGCTGAGCGACGAGATCCCGCCGCCCATGCCGTTCAGCTGCCGCTTGTTCGGGTCGGGCGAGCCCATGATCCCGGCGAAAAGCGCGGGCCAGGCGGTTTCGTCCGCAGGCAGGTCGGCGCGTTTCAGCACCACGGCTTTCGAGGTGCCGCCGCGGAGGAAGGCGGCGGGAATGGCGGTCTGGGTCAACGATCTTCCTCCTCGGGGCCGGACAGTTGCGCCTCGAGCGCGGCCCAGCTGTTCTGGATATGGCGGTGCATCAGGATGCCCGCGACCTCGGCATCGCCCGCGGCGATGGCCTCGGAGATGCGTTCGTGTTCGCGCAGCGCGGTGGCGCCCCGGCCGGTCACGTTGCGATGCTTGAGCCGCAGCAGCAGAAGCTGCGGATAGAGCTCGCGGGTCAGGTAGCGCAGGATGATCGGGTTGCCGGCGACGCGGGCGATGACGATGTGAAAGTCCCGGTCGCCGCTGCCCTGCAGATAGGCGCCCTCGGGATGGGCGGCCACGTCGCGGGCGTGCTGGTCCAGCAGGGCGCGGAACGACCCGGCGCTGACGGCATCGGCGCGGGCGGCGGCCAGCCGGGCGGCCTCGGCCTCGAGGGCGGCGCGCACCTGATAAAGCGCGCGGGCATCCTCGCGCCCGACCTCGCGCACCCGCGCGCCGCTGTTCGGCACGATGGCGACGAGCCCGCTTTCGCAGAGGTCCTGCAACGCGGCACGCACCGGGCCGCGGCTGACCTGAAACCGGCCCGCAAGCGCCACCTCGCCCAGACGGGCGCCCGGTTGCAGCGTGCCGGACAGGATCTCGGCCCGCAGGGAGGCCGCCACGCGCTCTGTCGCCATGACCTTGCTTTCCGCCGTCTGCATGGGGGTCTGCCGTCCTTGTCCTGGGTGGACCCTTGCATGGGTCCGCGCTGCATGCGCGCAAAAATTGTACTACAAACTTGTCCATTGCAAGGCGCATGTCAACATGAACGGGTTGCTTGACAAGCGGATTGTAATACGTTCGAGTGACGAAATCGGCTTATAGTCAGAAAATTGTGCTACAAAATCTGGCGCAATCGGAGGAGGATCATCCATGAACATGAAACGCCGGCAGTTTGCCGCCGCGGCGCTCGGGCTGTCGCTGGCCACCGCCCTTGCCCCGCTGGGCGCGAGCGCGGACACCGCCTGGCCGCCCCGCAAGATCACCTTTGTCGTGGCGCTTGGCCCCGGCGGGTCGGCGGACCGGACGGCCCGGGCGCTGGCGCAGCGGATGCAGCAGGAACTGGGGGTGCCGATCTCGGTCGTGAACCAGGAAGGCGGCGGCGGCCATGTCGGGCATACCTATTTCATGAACATGCCCGATGACGGCAGCTACTTCCTGGCCTCGTCGATCCATCCCTATATCTCGAACGCGATCCTGCGCTTCGATGCGGATTATTCGCTGAAGGATTTCGCCTTCATCAACGCCCAGTGGAACGATTACGACCTGTTCGCGGTCAACGCCAAGACGCCCTACGAGAGCCTCGGGGCGTTCATGCAGGCGGCGAAGGACAATCCGGGCACGCTGAAAGCCTCGGTGGTGCCGAACTCGACCGGGGCGATCAACCTGGCGCTGGCGATGGAGGCCTTCGGCCTGTCCGAGGGCGATATCAACGTCGTGACCTACCAGTCGGGCGGGTCGGCGCGCACCGCGGTCGCGGGCGGGCAGGTCGACCTGACGGTGCTGGCCGCGGACGGGACGCTGTCGATCGCGGAATATGTGCGCCCGCTGGCGGTGGCGGCCGATGCGCCGCTGAAGGACTGGGACGCGCCGACGCTGAACGCGGTGCTGACCGAGAACGGGCTCGACAAGGCGCCGGTGCTGGCCGGGTCGATGCGCGGCCTCGCAGCCCATGCGAGCTTCCGCGACAAGAACCCCGAGGCCTTCGAGAAGATGGTCGAGGCCTATCACACCGTGCTGCAGGACCCGGACTTCGTCGCGAGCCTCGAGGCCCAGGACATCGGGACGGAGTGGCTTGGCCCCGAGCGGACCACCGAGATCATCGAGTCGAACTTCGAGATCCTCAAGCGGTTCCAGCCGACCGAGTGATCCGGCCCGCCTGACCCGCTTGTCCGACCCGGACAGCCGCGGGGGCCCTGCGCCCTCGCGGCGTTACCGCCCCGAATTCGGAGACCGTCCATGATCCGGCGCTTCGCCCCGACCCATGCCATCACGCTTGGCCTCGTGCTTTGCGTCACGGGCTATATCACCTGGAGCGCGGTCTCGGCCTCCAGCACGCTGAACAACCTTGTCGTCGTGGCGCCGGTCGCGGTGCTGCTGGTGGTGCTGTGCCTGATCATCGTGGCGACCGCGCTGCTGAGGCCCGAGCCCGACCCGCAGGAGGCGCATTATTCGGCCTGGGGCGATCTGGCCTTGCTGGCGGGCTTCGCGGTGTTCTGCTTCGGGCTGACGACGGTCGGCTTCGATGTCGCGACCTTCCTGTTCGTCTGGGCAGGCGTCGTGGTGTCGGGCGGGCAGGGCAAGTGGCAGCCGCCGCTTTACGCCGCCCTCTTCACGGTGCTGATGGTCGAGGGCTTCGGCGCGCTCTTTCCCTATCCGATGACGACGCTGGTGCTGTGACATGATCGACCATTTCGCGCTGTCCCAGGCTTTCGATCTGCTGTTTTCCAGCTTCTCGCCCTGGCTCTGGGTGATCCCGGGCCTGCTGATCGGGCTGATCTTCGGGTCGATCCCGGGGCTTCAGATCTCGATGGCGATGGCGATCTTCCTGCCGGTGACCTTCGGCATGGATTTCCTGCAGGCGATGCTGTTCCTGACCTCGATCTTCACCGGCGGCGCCTATGGCGGAGGGGTGACGGCGATCCTGATGAACATTCCCGGGTCGTCCTCGTCCATCGCCACCGCCTTCGACGGCTATCCGATGGCGCGGCAGGGCAAGCATAACGAGGCGCTGGGGCTGGGGCTTGCGGCCTCGGTCGTGGGCGCCTTCGTGGGCTATATCCTGCTTCTGTTCCTGATCGACCCGCTGGCCGCCTTCGTGCTGAAGATCGGCCCGATGGAGATGGTCGTCGTGGTGCTTTGGGGGCTGACGCTGATCGCGACGCTGAACACCACCAGCATGCCCAAGGGGCTGCTGGCGGGGATGTTCGGGCTGATGCTGAGCCAGATCGGCATGTCGACGACGGGCGTCATGCGCACGACCATCGGCAATCCCTATCTGATCGACGGCATTCCGGTCGTGCCCGCGATGATCGGGATCTTCGCGGCCTCGGAACTGTTGCGCCTGCGCGGCAGCAATTTCCTGGTCGAGGACAAGGCCCAGCGGGACATCTCGATGCGCCGGATCCTGCTGGGCGGCGCGCAGATCTTCCGCCATCCCGGCGTGCTGATCCGGGGCAGCCTGATCGGCGCGCTGATCGGGGCGATCCCGGGCGTCGGGTCCTCGGTCGCGAACCTCGTGTCCTATGGCGAGGCGCGGCGCAGTTCGCGCCATCCCGAGCAGTTCGGCAAGGGCGCGCCCGAGGGCGTGATCGCGGCCGAGTCGGCCAATTCCAGTTCCGAGGGCGGGTCGATGACCGCGCTGCTGGCGCTGGGGATTCCCGGCGGGGCGGCGACCGCGGTGCTGCTGGCGGCCTTCTCGTTTCACAACATCGTGGGCGGGCCGTCCTTCATCCGCAACCAGACAGACGTGGTCTATTCGATCATCATCGGCAATCTGGGGCAGGTGGTGTTGCTGGCCATTGTCGGGTTGCTGATGCTGCGGGTGCTGGGGCTCGTCGTGCGGGTGCCGCTGCCCTATCTGGTGCCCTCTGTGCTGGCGCTCTGCGCCTGGGGCGGCTACGGTATCACCGGCACGATCGCCGGGCCGCTGACCGTCGCGGTCTTTGCCGGGATCGGCTGGCTGATGCGGCGGAACGGCTATCCGGTGGCGGCCACGGTGATCGGGCTGCTGCTGGGGCGGATGATGGAGGGCGAGGTGGTGCGCACGTTGCAGATCTCGGGCCGTCATCCGATGGCCTACCTGCTGGAGCGGCCGATCGCGCTGGTGCTGTTCGTGATCATGGTGCTGGTGCTGGTGGGCGTGCCGGTGCTGAAAGCCTGGCGCAGGCGCCGCGCGGCCGCCGCATGAGCCTCGCGGGTCTGTCCGCGCCCGCGCGCGGGGCCGTCACGCTGGGCATCGGGGCGCTTGGCGGGGGGCTGTTCTTCGCGCTCGACCTGCCGCTCCCCTGGGTTCTGGGCAGTCTCGCGGCGACGGCGCTGGCCGCGCAGGCGACCCGGTTCCAGCCGGTCCTGCCCCGGCCCTGGCGCGGTTATGCCATGGTCGGCATCGGCACCATGCTGGGCACCGGTTTCACTCCCGAGGTGGTCGCGCGCGCCGGAACCTGGTGGTCGAGCCTGCTGGTCATGTCGGCGCTGTCTTTGGCCGTCTGCCTGGTCGCCTTCGGCGTGTTCCTGCGCTGGGGCCGGATGGACCGGACCACCGCGCTGTTCGCCTCGATGCCCGGGGGGCTGTCGGTGGTGTCGATCCTGGTCGAGGACTATCCGGCCGAGATCAACCGCGTGGCGCTGTGCCATACCGCCCGGCTGCTGGTGCTGCTGGTGCTGACGCCCGTGATCATCCAGCTTCTGTCCGGCACCGATCTTGCCGATGCGAACCGCGCGGCCTTCGCCCATGCCGAGGCGCTGGACCCGCTGCGCCATGGCGCGCTGGCGCTGGCAGCGCTGGCAAGCTGGGCGGTGGCGCGGCGGATCAACTTTCCCTCGGCGCTGCTGCTGATCCCGCTGTTCGCCTCGGCGGCCTTGCATGCGACCGGGCTGCTCGACGTGCATGTGCCCGCGGTGCTGTCCTGCGCCGCCCAGATCGTGATCGGGGCGGGCGTCGGCGGCCGCTTCGCCGCCTATACGATGCGCGAGATCGCCCGCGACGGCTGGCTGGCGGCGCTGGTGGGGGGCTTCATGGCGCTGGGGGCTCTGGTCGCAGCGGTCGCCTTCGCCCCGGTGGCCGGAGCGGACGTGTCGGCGTTGTTTCTGGCCTATCTGCCGGGTGGGGCGCCCGAGCTGGGCGTGGTGGCGCTGGCGCTGATGATCGACCCGGCGATGGTCATCGCGCATCATGTGCTGCGGGTCTTCCTGATCGTCGCGCTGCTGCCTGCCGCCGCGAACCTGACCCGACGGGGGCGCGGAGGTCCCGGACGATAGCCGCGGGGCAGGGGGCACGGGTCTTGCCGCCAAGCGCAGGTGCCGGTGACGCGGCAATGGCGCCGCCGGACCTCGCGCTCGGGCAATCCGGGTTGGGAAGAAGAGGCGGGCCAAGCCCATGAAAGACGGCCGGATCGTTCCGCTGGCGCGGGTGATCCGTGAGCCGCGCCGCGCAGTCCAGATTGTGGCCGGGGACTGCAGGCAGCGTGCCGATGTCCGGAAGCCCGCCGCTTCGATGTGCGGAAAGGAAGATTGTCCGGGCAATGCGCCATCTCGAGCGTCCTCGGCTCGCCCGGGACCGCGCTGGTTCCCTCTGCCGGGGTCGGATCTCGCCACGAGGCGAAGGCCGCGCCGTTCGAAGGCGTCGCCATCTCCGGCATTGGCTTTCGGCCTGGAGAGCCGCGTGGCATCGGCAATCTCCGTCCGGCTCGAAGGGGGACGGATCCGGCGCCTTGCCGAAGCGTCGCTGGCGAAGGGAAGGTCATCGACATCTTCCGCCCCGGTCGCCCCCGCGCAGGGTTGGCGCGGCGCGGGGCCGGGATGGCCCAAACCGGCGGACGGTCCCTTGACAGATCGCGTTCGTCTAGCCATCTGTCTAGCCAGATGATGCGGAGGTCCGTCCCATGTGGACATTGCAGGATGCCAAGAACCGGTTCAGCGCGGTCGTCGAGGCGGCTCTGGCCGGGGTGCCCCAGGAAGTCACCCGCCGCGGCAAGCCCGCGGTCGTGGTGCTGTCGGCCGATGACTACCGGCGCCTTTTGAAAGGCGCCGCCGCCGCCCGCGAGAGCTTTGCCGAACATCTGCTGGCCTTCCCCGCCCCGGAGAGCGAGACCACCGGGATCGGGCGCGCCGAGGCCCGCCCGCGCGATGTCCGCTTCTGATGTATCTGATCGACACCAATGTCATTTCCGCGGTGCGCCGCCCCGACCGCGCGCCGCAGGTTCGCGCCTGGCTGGCCGCACGGCCCGAGCCCGAGCTGTTTCTCAGCGTCATCACCCTGGGCGAGATCGAGCGCGGCATCCGCCAGCAGGAGGCCCGCGACCCCGGTTTCGCCCGCGACCTGCGGGTCTGGCTCGACCGGACCATGCTGGTCTTCGCCGACCGCCTGCTGCCCTTCGGCGCCGCCGAGGCGCGGATCTGGGGCCGGCTTTCGGCCGAGATCGGCCATCCGGGGGCCGACCTGATGATCGCGGCGACCGCGCTTCAGCACGGCGCGACCGTGGTCACCGGCAATGTCGCGGATTTCGAACCGACCGGGGTGCGGATCGAGAACCCGTTCTGAGCCCCGGCACAAGTCGGGCCCGTCACAGGGGCCCGGGTGCGGCGCTTTCCGGAAGGCGGCGTGACATGGCCGGACGCCGCACGCAGCAAGCGCCGCCGGCCGGGGAGCTGAACCGGATCGAGGAGGCGTGTCGCCGACAAACCGGGGCAGGGGCGGCGGCCCGGTCTGCGCGATCCCGCCCATTGCGGCGGCATCCGGCGGCAAACCCTTGCACCCGGGCGTTGCGGCGATAGCTTGCGTATCGCGGACTGGGACGAGACGAGTGGGGACGGTCATGGCAGCATTTTTCGATCAGAAGGCGCGGATGGGGCGGCTCGAGACCGCCCTTGGCGAGAACGAGCTGGTGCTTCAGCGCGTCGAGGGCAGCGAGCGGGTCAACGGGCTGTTCGATTTCGAAGTGGGGTGCCTTGGCGCCCGCGCCGATCTGGATTTCGACGCCTTGCTGGGCACCCATGCCACGGTGACGCTGGTCGCGCATGACCGGGCCGAGCGCGATTTCGACGGCATCGTCACCGAGGCGCGCTGGCTCGGGGCGGGCGAGAACGGGCATCGCTACCGGCTGCGGCTGCGCCCCTGGCTGTGGCTGGCCGGGCTCAGGCGCAACCAGCGGATCTTTCACAACCGGACCGTGGTCGAGATCCTCGAGGAGCTGTTCGGGTCCTATGCCTCGGCGGGCCGGCTGTCGGTCGAGCTGTCGGGCGAGTATCCCGAGCTGGAATATACCGTGCAATATGGCGAAACCGATCTGGCCTTCGCCTGCCGGATGATGGAGCGGCACGGGATTTCCTATCATTTCCGCCATGCGCGCGGCAGCCACGAGATGGTGCTGACCGACATGGCCGAGGCCCATGGCGCGATCGGCGCGCGGCCGTTCCGGCCGGTCGACGGGCATCATCAGGAGGATGTCGAGCATTTCTGGGAGTGGCGCCCGGCGCGGCGGATCACGACCGGCGCGATCCGGCTGACCGATTACAACTTCAAGACCCCGGTCGCGGCGATGGAGACCGACCGCACGGGCGATGCGGGCTTCGAGCATGGCCAGATCGAAAGCTTCGACTGGCCGGGCGATTATCTCGATCAGGGCCGCGGCCAGCAGGTGGCCGAGCTGCGGCTGGGCGCCGAACGCGGCCAGGACCGCCGCTTCGAGGCGGTGGGTGACATTCCGGCGCTGGCGGCGGGGATGCGGGTCACGCTGGAGGGCGATGACGTGCCCGGCACCGGCGAGGACTATCTCTGTCTCGTGGCGACCCACAGCTACACCTCGGACAATTACGGCTCGGGCGGCGAGGGCAGCAACGGCTATGCCTATACCGGGCGCTATGTGCTGATGCCCGCCGAGGCGCCGCTTCTGCCCGAACTGAAGACCCCGCGCGCCGATGTGCGCGGCCCCCAGACCGCGACGGTGGCGGGCGAGGGCGAGGTCGATTGCGACGAATACGGACGGATCCTGGTGCGGTTCCACTGGGATCTCGACGAGGATCTGTCGATGCGCTGCCGGGTCAGCCAGAGCTGGGCCGGGCCGGGCTGGGGCGGCATGGTGATCCCGCGCGTGGGGATGGAGGTGGTGGTCGAGTTCCTCGACGGCGATCCCGACAAGCCGCTGGTCACGGGATGCGTCTATAACGGCCGCAACGCCCCGCCCGCCGCGCTGCCCGAACACAAGTCGCGGTCGGTCTTCAAGACCAAGAGCCACGAGGGCGAGGGCTTCAACGAGCTGACCTTCGAGGATCAGGCGGGCGAAGAGTTCATCTACATGCATGCGCAGAAGAATCTGGACGTGCATGTCGAGAATTCGGCGCAGCGGCGGGTCGAATTCGACGATACCGTCTCGGTCGGCAACGATTCGATGCTGGCGGTCGCGGCAAACCGGACCGAGACTGTCGAGGGCCGGATGGATGTCACCGTGACCGGCGCGGTCAGCGAGAAGACCGAGGCCGGGCGCGGCATGGATGTGGCGGCCGATCTGGCGGTCCGGGCCGGGGGCGATCTGACGCTGAAGGCGGGCGGCGAGATCGTGATCGACGCGTCCAAGATCACGCTGGTCGCGGGCGGCGCGGCGCTGACGCTGGAGGGCGGCGCGGTCAATGCGGTGCCGGTCCTGAATGTGGGCTCGGCCTCGCCCGGGGCGGCGGCGGTTCCGGCGATCCCCGAGGTCTTGAAGGCGGCGGCGGGCGAGGGCACCCCCTTCGTCAGCCATTGTCCGCTGGCGGATGCATGAGAAGGATCAGGCGATGAAACCTGTGGCGCGGCTGGGCGATCTGCATGTCTGCCCCAAGCATGGCAAGGGCGAGATCGTGACCGCCTCGGGCAAGACCTTCTGCGACGGTCGCCCGGTGGCGCTGGTCGGCGACAAGATCAGCTGCGGCGCGGTCATCGTCGACGGTTCGGATGTGGCGTTCTGCGACGGGCGTCCGGTGGCGCGGATCGGGTCGCGCACCGATCATGGCGGCCAGATCACCACCGGGTCCGAGCTGAAGACCTGCTGACGGGCCGGGCGCGGGGGCGGACCTGCGCGCAGGACGCTCTGGAACGAGCGGCGGGGCCGGGGTATCTGGAGATCCGATGATGTTGATCTTGCGGATAGAGAATGCCGAGCGGCTGGCCGATGGCAGCCCGACCTGGATCGGGCTGGACGGGCGCGATCTGTGCGTCGGACGGCGGCGCGGCATGGACTGGGTGCTGCCCGATCCGGCGCGGCATGTCTCGGGCCATCATTTCGACCTGAAATTCAGCGAGGGGCGCTATTGGCTGGTCGATCTGTCGACCAACGGCACCTTTCTCGACGGGCATCCCCATCGGCTGCAGGGGCCGCATCCGCTGGTGCCGGGCGACCGGTTCCGGGTCGGCCCCTATGTGATCGCGGTGGCGGAGGGGGCCGAGGGCCCGGCGACCGGCGCGGGGGGCGGTGGCGCCCTGCCGGCCGAGGACGACCCCTGGGATTTCGGCGCGCTGGCCGCCGCCCCGGTCGCGTCTCCGGTGTCGGGGCCCGCGCGTGCCCCGTTCGGGCCGGTGGCCGGGCGCGATGACGGTCTGCACGGCTTCGTGCCGCTGGCGCCTGCCGCTCCTGCGGCGCCGGGTCCGTTCGCGCCCGCCGGGACTGGCGCAGGCGCAGGCGCCGGGGCTGGGGCTGGTGGGCACGCACCCCGGCGCCCGCCCTCGGGCACCCCGCCGGTCGCGCCCGAGCCGCAGCCCTTCCACCCGCCGGGCCGCGATCCGGCCGCCGCCGCGTCGCCGTCTTCGTCTGCGGCGGGTTCCGGGCGGGACGAGGCCTTCCTGCGGGCGTTCTGCGAGGGGGCGGGGCTTGACCCGGATCTGGCGCAGGGCGCGGATGCCGAGGCGCTGGCGCGCGATCTGGGCCGGGTCGCGCGGGTCGCGACCGGGGGCGTGATGCGGATGCTGCGCGACCGCGCCAGCGTCAAGCAGTTCACCCGGTCGGGCGAACGCACCATGCGCAGCGCCAGCGGCAACAATCCGATGAAGTTCCTGCCCGATACCGACGCGGCGCTGGAGGTGCTGTTTCTGGTCCCGCGCGACGGCTTTCTGGCCGGGCCCGAGGGATTCGAGACCGCTCTGGCGGATCTTGCCCGCCATCAGCAGGGCATTTTCGCGGCGATTCAGCCGGCGCTGGCCGCGGTTCTGGAGGGTCTGGCGCCCGAGGCGGTCGAAGCCGGGACGACCGGCGGAAATCTGCTGGCCGGCTCGCGCAAGGCGCGAGCCTGGGACAGCTATGTCGCGCGGTGGGATGCCCTTGCCGGGAAAGGCGAAAATGGCATGCTCGACGCCTTCCTCGATGCCTTTGCCGAAGCCTATGCCCGGGCGCAGGGGGCAATGCCGGATTAGCGTAGGTTGATCTGGTGCAAGCTCGCCTACATATCTGTGCTGACGGTCTTGCCAATGGATTTGGGTCGCAAAGCGCGGTCGACGGAAATTTTAAGAGGTGCCTCATGGGTCTTGATTCCCTCGCGGAACCGATGGTCGACGACGGCCCCTGCGGGCCCGATCTCAACGCGCGGATGGATCCGGATTTCGACGCCTATTATTTCGCGGCGCTCGGCCGTCTTCCCGATGCCTATGCCCGTCCGGGGGTGACCCGGCCCGATGGCTCGGTCTCGCCCGACAGGGTCTTCGATCCCGGCACGCTGGATCTGGCCGCGGAGCTGCGCCAGATCGATGCGCTGCTGGGGCGCAGCCGCGATCTGCGGCTGTTGGCGCTGCGGGTGCAATGGCTGGCGCTGGCGGGGCGGGTTCCCGACGTGGCCGAGACGCTCGAGACGGTGGCGCTGCTGCTGGAACGCTATCCGCGCGAGGTGCATCCCGGGGCCGAGGGCGATCCGGCCGAACGGCGCGAGGCGCTGGCCGAGCTGGCCGCTCCGGCGACGGTGATCCAGCCGCTGACCTGGGCCGGGCTGGCCGGAAGCGCCGAGGTGACGCTGCGCAAGCTGCGGGTGGCGGCCGGGCAGGCGACGCCGCTGCAGGGCGAAAGCGGGCTGTCGACCGAGTCGCTGACCGCGGTGCTGGCCGATCCGGGCAACGGGGCGCGGCTGACGCGGACCCTCACCGCGCTCGACCGGGCGATGGCGGCGGTGACGCGGATCGTTGCCGCCTGCGCGGCCGATCCCGAGGCGCCCTTCACCCCGCATCTGGACCCGCTGACGGGCGTTCTGGCCGAGATGCGGGGGGCGATCGTCGCGGTCCGCCCCGATCTGGCCGCGCCGGTGCCGATCCCCGAGGCGCCTGCGCCCGAGCCGGTGCCGCACAGCGCCCCGGTGCAGGTGCCGCCGCGTGATCGCGCGCTTCCGGCCGGGGCGCCCGAGGTGCGCGACCAGGACCATGCAAGGCGGCTGCTGGAGGCCTGCGAGGCCTATTACCGCCGCGCCGAGCCGTCCTCGCCCGCGCTGCTGCTGGTGACGCAGGCGCGGCTGCTGATCGGGCGGCCGCTGATCGAGGCGCTGGAGGTGCTGATGCCCGGCCGCGCGGCCGAGGCGCAGATCGGCTTCGGTCCCGAGACCGGCTTTGTGCTGGACAGCGCGCGGCTGCGCAGCCTGACCGAGGAGGCCGGGCCCGCCGACCCGGCCCCGGCGCGGGCCGAATCGACCCTGCGCCCGCCGCCGCCGGCCATCGACAGCGCCGAACAGGCCGCAGGAACGATGCGCGCGGTCGAGGATCATTTCCGCCGCACCGAACGTTCAAGCCCGGTCCCGATGCTGCTGGAGCGGGCGCAAGCCTATCTAGGTAAGGATTTCCCGTCCATCCTGCGGGAATTGCTGCCATCGGCGGAGGGAGGACGTTAAGGTATGTTGAAATGGTCGAAGTTCCGCCGATCTTCTGACGCAGTGCATCTCTGCGTTGACAATTTCGATCAGGAACGGTTCCAAGCAACAGGCGGCGCGTTCCGGTGGAATGACGACAAGAGACTGATAAAGGAAGGAAAATAATGTCATCGAACTCCGGTTCCGGTTTCATCAAGCGCAATCGTCCGCCGCGGGTCCAGATCCAGTATCAAGACCCCTACGATAGCGAGAAGATGGTCGAGCTGCCCTTTGTCATGGGGGTGATGTCGGACCTGTCTGGCAACAATCCGGGGGTCGAGAAACCGGCGGTCGAGGATCGCAGCTTTACCGATGTGACCAAGGACACGCTGGACGATTACATGGCCTCGGTCGCGCCGGGCGTCACCTTCACCGTCGAGAACCGGCTGCAGCCGGGGTCGGGCGAGAAGCTGGCGGTGAACCTCCAGTTCGAGAAGATGGAGGATCTGGAACCGGCCGCGGTGGCCCGTCAGGTGCCCGCGCTGCGCCAGCTTCTGGAAGCGCGCGAACAGCTTGCCAACCTGCAGCGCTACATGGGCACCAAGCCCCGCGCCCAGGAACATATCAAACGTCTGCTGGCCGATCCCGAACTGATGGCGGCGCTGGCGGACCGGGCGGCGCGCGACGACGCGTCGTCGGAAGACACGTGAGCTTCCGGGGGGAATGGGGTAAATGACTCAGAACGCAGAACGGCAGGCGGGTGCGGCCGAAGGCGCGCTCGACGAGCTTTCGGAATTCCAGGACATCCTGAAGCAGACCATCAAGCCGCGCAGCGACATTGCCGCGCGCGAGGTCGACAATGCGGTGACGGCGCTGGCGCGCGAGGCGCTGGGGTCGAGCGAGCTGATCGCCGAGGACGTGATCGACACGCTGGACGCGATGATCGCGCGGCTCGACGAGAAGCTGAGCGATCAGGTCAACGAGATCCTGCATGCGGCCGAGTTCCAGCAGATCGAGGCTTCGTGGCGCGGGCTGGCCTACACGCTGAACAATGCCGAGACCGATGCCTCGCTGCGGGTCAAGGTGCTGAACATCTCGAAACCCGAGCTGCAGGCGATGATGCGGCGCTATCCCGGCGCCAAATGGGACAAGTCGCCCCTGCACACGATGATCTACGAGCAGAACCTGGGCACGCTGGGCGGCAAGCCGTTCGGCGCGCTGGTGGGCGATTACTATTTCGACCATTCCTCGCCCGACGTGAACCTGCTGCAATCGGTGGCCAAGATCGCCGAGGCGTCGCTGGCGCCCTTCATCTCGGGCGCGGCGCCCGATCTGCTGGGACTGGACAGCTGGAACGAGATCTCGGTGCCGCCGGATCTGTCCGAGATCTTCGAGACGCCGGAATACGCGCAGTGGAACAGCCTGCGCGACAGCGAGAATTCGCGCTTCGTGGCGCTGGTCGCGCCGCGCGTGCTGGCGCGCGAGCCCTACGGGCCGAATTCCAACTCGGTGGTCGAGGAGTTCAACTTCGTCGAGGAAACCGACGGCCATGACGGCAAGCGGTACGCCTGGATGAACGCGGCCCATGCGATGGCGGCGAACATCAACCGGGCGTTCAAGGAATATGGCTGGACGGTGCGGATCCGGGGCGTGACCTCGGGCGGCGAGGTGGCGAACCTGCCGACCCATCTGTTCGATACCGGCGACGGCGCCAAGGACATGAAATGTCCGACCGAGGTGTCGATCACCGACCGGCGCGAGGGCGAACTGTCCAAGGCCGGGCTGATCGGGCTGATCCACCGCCAGCATACCGACAAGGCCGCATTCATTGGCGCCCAGTCCCTTTACCGTCCAAAGAAATATGTCGATGACCGGGCGACCGCCTCGGACAACATGTCCTCGCGGATCCCCTATATTTTCGCAGTGTCGCGCTTTGCCCATTACCTGAAGGTCATGGTGCGCGACAAGATCGGCCAGAGCCCCGACCGGCTGCAGCTTGAAAAGGACCTGCAGGCCTGGATCAACAAGTATGTCTCGGGCAATCCCGAGAGCGCCAGCGAGATGGAGAAGGCTCGCAAACCGCTGGCGGGGGCAAAGGTCGAAGTGATCGAGGATGAACTGAACCCCGGATATTACCAGGGCAAGTTCTATCTCAGGCCGCATTTCCAGCTGGAAGGCATGGATATCGGCATGAGCCTCGTGTCGAGGCTGCCAGTCGGCAAATAACCGGCCGGCAAATAAAAGGCCTCGACCCCGACCGCCATCCCTGAACGCGCAATTAGAGTGAGGTACCGCGCAATGGCCATCGATTGCTTCCTAAAGCTCGAGAACAACATCAAGGGCGAATCCCTTGATGACAAACACAAGGACTGGATCGACGTGCTGTCCTGGAACTGGGGCCTGAGCCAGTCGGGCACGACCCACATGGGTCACGGCGGCGGCGGCGGCAAGGTCGATGTCCAGGACATCACCCTGACCAAATACGTCGATGCCGCCACCCATGACCTGATCAAGCGCTGCTGCTCGGGCGAGCATATCACCGGCGGTCAGCTGGTGGTGCGCAAGTCGGGCGGCTCTGCTCCGGTCGACTATCTCAAGATCGACCTCAAGGACGTGATGATCACGTCCTATGTCACCGGCGGCTCGAAGGACGGTCTGGACCGCGTGCAGGAAACCCTGACGCTGAACTTCCGTGCCTTCCAGGTGACCTACACCATGCAGGAGGAAACCGGCGGCGCCGGTCCCGAAAGCACCGCCGGCTGGGAGATCGCCGAGAACAAGGAATGGGCGGCCTGAGGCGGAAACGCCCCAGCGACAGCCGCGGAGGCCGGAGTTCCGGCCTTCGCCTTTCGCCCTGACCGGCCGCGGGCCGGGTCTTGCAACCAGCATCGGGAGAGGCAATGGCCGGACCTCCGCAGGAGACCGGGCCCGGGGCCCGTGAGGCCTGGCGCGACCGGGACCGCGCCAAGATCTCGATTTTCCAGATCTTCCGTTCGGCCCATGAGGACCATGACGCCCGCCGCGCGAACCGGCCCGCCGAGGATGGCGAGACCGAGGTTTCGGCCCGTGCCAAGCCGCGCCGCGAGGGCATATCGGCCAGCATCCTGCGCGCCCATCTGCAGGCCGATCTGGATGCGCTGCTGAACACCATCCGGCTCGATGCCGCGATCGATCTGAGCGATGCGCCGCATGTGGCGAACTCGATCCTGAATTACGGCTTCCGCGACCTGTCCTCGGTCTCGCCGGCCGAGTTTCACAGTCCCGCCATCGTCGAATCGATCCGCGAGTCGCTGTTGCGCCACGAGCCGCGCTTTCTGCCCGGTACGCTCGAGGTCCGGGTGGTCGATGCCGATGGCGACAGCGGCCAGCGCCTGTCGGTCACGGTCGAGGGCGAGCTGACCGGCGACCCGGTCGACCTGTCGGTGGGCTTCGATGCCGAGGTCGATCTGGGCGCGGGCAAGATGGACATGTCGGATCTGAGGATGCGGTCGTGAACCCGGCGCTGCGCGACACCTATAACCGCGAACTGGCGCTGCTGAAGGAACGCACCGCCGAATTCGCCCGCGACTATCCGGGCCTGGCCGACCGGCTGGGCGGGCTGATGGCCGACAATCTCGACCCCACCGTCGCGGGGCTGCTGGAGGGCTCGGCCTTCCTCGCCGCGCGGGTGCAGCTCAAGCTGCAGGACGAGTTCCGCGGCTTTACCGAGGCGCTGCTGGATCAGGTCTTTCCCGATGCGCTGGCGCCGACGCCCTCGGCGATGCTGGTCGAGGCCTCGGTTCCGGCCGGGAATTCCGACATCGTCAAGGGGCTGCGCTTCGACCCCGGCGCCTATATGGATGCGCGCTTTCGCGATGCCGACAAGCGCATCGCCTGCCGGTTCTCGCTGGCCGCGCCGCTGACGATCTGGCCGCTGAAGCTGTCGGGGCTGCGCTACCTGTCGGGGGCGGGGCCGGTCGGCGCGCTGGGGCAGGAGATCGCCGAGGGCACCAAGGCCGGGCTGGTGCTCGATCTGGCGCGGATCGCGCCGTCCGGGCTGGCCGACGGGTCGGCGCCGCTTGCCGAGCTGGAGCTCGACCGGCTGGATCTGCACCTGACCGGGCCGATGGCCGAGGCGGTGGCGCTGTATGAACAGATCTTCGCGCGCAGCCTCAGGGTCTCGTTGCGCTGGCTCGATGCGCAGGGCGATCCGGTCTTCGCGCGGCTGCCGCCCGATTGTCTGGAACAGGTGGGCTTCGACCCCGACGAGCGGCTTTTCCCGCATCACACGCGGCTGTTCGACGGCTTCGCCCTGCTGCGCGAATATTTCGTCTTCCCGCGCAAGTTCCTGGGCTTCCGCATCCGGGGGTTGGCCGACCATCTGCCCCGGCTGCGCGGGTCCGAGGTTCAGGTGATCGTCGAGTTCGACCGCGCCGATCCGCGCCTGGCCGAGCGGCTGTCCGAGGGCGATATCGCGCTGAACTGCGCGCCTGCCGTGAACCTGTTCGAGGAGATGTCCTCGACCGTGCGGATCGACGGCAAGCAGCATGAATATGTGGTCACGCCCAATGCGACGCCGGTCACCCATTACGAGCTGCTCGATATTCTCGACGTCCATGCCCATTACGCCACTCATGGCAGCAAGGAGCGGGTGCAGCCGCTTTACGCGCTGCCCGAGGGCGGACAGGACCCGCGCCGGACGCTGTATTACACCGCGCGGCGCAAGCCCCGCCGCCTGACCGCGCGCGAGCTTCGCTTCGGCCCGGCGCGCAACCGCTATCGCGGCACCGAGACCTTCATCTCGGTCTACGAGCCCGATGGCGGCGACGATATCCAGCGGCTGCAGGTCCGCGCGCTCTGTTCCAACCGGCATCTGCCCGCCGAGCTGCCGATCGCGGGCAGCGAGGGCGATTTCCACATGACCGACGATGTCACCGTGTCGCTGGCCTGCCGGGCCGGGCCGACGCCGCCGCGCAACCCGCTGGGCCGGGCCGATCCGGGCGCGGGGCCGCGCGCGGGGGCGGGCGATGTCTACTGGCGGCTGATCTCGTATCTGTCGCTGAACCAGTTCGGGCTGGGCGGGCGGCAGGACGGCGACAGCGCGGCGGCGCTGCGCGAGATGCTGGCGCTGTTCGCCGATTTCTCGGACAGCGCGGCCGAGGCCGGGGTGCGCGGGCTGCGTTCGGTCGAGACCCGGCCGGTGACGCGCTCGGTCGCCATGGCCGACGGCTATCACCTGGCGCGCGGCACCGAGATTTCGCTGAGCTTCGACGAAAGCGATTACGAGAGCACGGGCGTGATGCTGATCGGCGCGGTGCTCGACCGCTTCCTGTCGGAATATGCCGCGGTGAACAGCTTTACCCAGGTCCGTGTCGCGTCGGTTCAGCGCGGCGCGATCCGGACCTGGCCGCCGCGCTCGGGCAGCGGGCCGATCCTGTGACGGGCGAGAGCTTTTCCGACCGCCGCGCGGCCGAGGCGACTGCGGCCGAGGGGGTGGGGCTGTTCGCGGCGCTCCGGGCGCTGGAGCGCGCCGCCCCTGACGCGCCCCGGATCGGGCGCAATGCCCGCGCCGCCGAGGCGGTGGTGCGGCTGGGGCAGGACCCGTTCCTGGCCTTCCCGGTCTCGGATCTGTCGCGGGCCGGGCGGGACGGGCGCGGAAGGCCGGTCCTCAGGGCCCAGTTCCTGGGCTTTTACGGTGCCTTCGGCGCGCTGCCCCTGGCCTGGACCGAAGAGGTCCGGCGCTGGTTCGATGCGGGCGATGAAAGCTTCACCGCCTTCACCGACATCTTCACCGAACGGTTTCAGGAGCTGTTCTTCCGGGCCTGGTCCGATGCCCGCCCGATCACCCAGTTCGACCATCCCGACGACCGTTTCCAGGGCTATCTGCTGGCCTTTGCCGGGACCGCGACGCCGGCCTTCCGCGACCGGGGCCGGGTGCCCGACACCGCGCTGGCCCGGCTGGTGCCGCTGGCCGCGGGCCGGGTCAAAAGCCCGGTCCGGCTGCGCCAGATGCTGGGGCTGCATTTCGAGGGCCGGGCGCGGGTCGAGATCGAGGAGATGGTGCCGGGCTGGCTCGATTTCGAGCCCGGGACCGAAACCCGGCTGGGGCTGGGGGCGGCCAGTCTGGGGCGCGACGCCCATCTGGGGGCGCGGGCCCGCACCATCAGCGACCGGATCCGGGTCCATCTGCATGTGCCCGACATGGCCGCCTTCGACCGCTTCCTGCCCGGCGGTCCCGACAATCGCGAGCTGGCCGAGCTGTGCCGCTGGTATCTGGGCGAGACGCTTGAGATCGAGGCCGCGCTCTGGCTGCCGCAGCCCAAAGTTGTGCCGGCCGTGCTGGGCCGCTCGGCCCGGCTGGGCTGGATGGCCTGCCTCGCGCCCGATCCCGACAACCCCGACCAGATGGTCCATATCGCGCGGTTCGACCTGAATCGCGAGCACGATGCCCCCCGGCCCGCAGCGGCGGCCCCGGCCGCCGTCGCGGCCTGACACGAAGATCCGAAAGAGCCTGACGAGACATGACCGAGATCACCATCGAGACCTATGCCGGCAAGATGAACCGTGCCGGATACGACGCCTTCCTGCAGGGCATGCGCCATGCCCGGGGCGAGAAGAACCGCCATGTCGATCTTTGCCACTGGCTGTTCCATTCGGTCTCGAACCAGAATGCCGACATCTCGGTCACGCTGAACGAGCTGGGGCTCGACCGTGGCCGGGTGCTGCGCGATCTCGACGGGGCGATGGCCGCCTTGCAGAAGAACGTGACCGAGACGCCCGGCATTTCCGAGGTGCTGTCGGATGCGCTGAACCATGCCTGGACCTATGCCACGCTGTTCTTCGGCGAGGCCCAGATCCGGACCGGCCATGTGCTGACCGCGCTTCTGAACGATCCGGGGCTCAAGCGGCACCTGCTGCAGCTGTCGAAGGTCTTTGCCGAGATCTCGGTCGACCGGCTGGGGCAGGAGTCGCGCAGCCTCTGGGCCGCCTCCGAGGAAGAGGGCATGCGCCCGATGGATGGCTCGGGGCTGACCGCGCGCGGCGAGGGCGCCGAGGGGGCGGCCGGGCGTGGCGGCGGGCAGTCGGCCCTGGGCCGGTTTGCCCAGGACATGACCGCCGAGGCCGAGGCCGGGCGGCTCGACCGCGTCGTCGGGCGCGATGACGAGATCCGGCAGGTGATCGACGCGCTTCTGCGCCGCCGCCAGAACAACCCGATCCTGACCGGCGAGGCCGGGGTCGGCAAGACCGCCGTGGTCGAGGGCTTTGCCCAGAAGCTTGCCGCGGGCGAGGTGCCGCCCAGGCTGAAGGGCACGCGGCTTTACATGCTCGACATCCAGTCGATGCAGGCCGGGGCCTCGATGCGGGGCGAGTTCGAGCAGCGGCTGAAATCGGTGATCGACGAGGTGCAGGCCTCGGATGTGCCGATCATCCTGTTCATCGACGAGGCCCATACCCTGATCGGCGCGGGCGGGCAGGCGGGCACAGGCGATGCCGCGAACCTGCTGAAACCGGCGCTGGCGCGGGGCACGCTGCGCACCATCGCCGCGACCACCTGGTCGGAATACCGCCAGCATATCGAGAAGGACCCGGCCCTGACCCGGCGCTTTCAGCCGGTCACGGTCGACGAGCCCGATGTCGGGACCTGCTGCGCGATGCTGCGCGGCATTCTCGGCCCGATGGAGGCCCATCACGGCGTGCGGATCTCGGACGAGGCGGTGGTGGCCGCCGTCCAGCTGTCGCAGCGCTATATCCCGGCGCGGCAGCTGCCGGACAAGGCGGTCTCGCTGCTGGACACGGCCGCGGCGCGGGTCGCTGTCAGCCAGGCCTCGGTCCCGGCGCGGATCGAGGATCTGAAGGCCCGGATCGACGCGCTCGACAGCGAGATCGCCGCCAAGCGCGCGGCGCTGGATCTGGGCGAGGAGGCGGGCGAGCGGATCGCCGAGCTGGAGGCCGAACGCGCCGAAGCCGCCGAGGATCTGGTCCGGCTGGAAGAGCTTCATGACGAGCAGAAGGTGCTGGTCGAGCAGATCCTGGGGTTGCGTGCCCGGATCGCGGGCGCGGGTACGGCGGGTGAGGGCGAGACCGGCGACAGCGAGAGCTGTGAAAGCGAGGCTGGTGAGGGCGACGCGCCGCTCGATCTCGACGCCTTGCGGGCCGAGATGCATGAGCGTCTTGCCACGCTTCAGGCGGGCGATCCCGAGACCCGGATGGTCGAGCCCCATGTCGGCGCCCAGACCGTGGCGCAGGTGATCTCGGACTGGACCGGCATCCCGACCGGGCGGATGGTGCGGGACGAGCTGCAGGCGGTCCTGACCCTGAAGGATCATCTGCGCGAGCGGGTGGTGGGGCAGGACCATGCCCTGGCCGCCATCGCCCGGCGGATCGAGACCTCGCGCGCGGGGCTGGCCAATCCCGAGAAGCCGATCGGGGTGTTCATGCTGTGCGGGCCTTCGGGCGTCGGCAAGACCGAGACCGCCATCGCGCTGGCCGAGGCGCTGTATGGCGGCGCGCAGAACATGATCACCATCAACATGTCCGAGTTCCAGGAGGCCCATACCGTCAGCCTTCTGAAGGGCGCGCCGCCCGGCTATGTCGGCTATGGCGAGGGCGGGCGGCTGACCGAGGCGGTGCGGCGCAAGCCCTATTCAGTGGTACTGCTCGACGAGGTCGAGAAGGCGCATCCCGATGTGCACGAGATCTTCTTCCAGGTCTTCGACAAGGGCTGGATGGAGGATGGCAACGGCCGCCGCATCGATTTCCGCAACACCCTGATCCTGCTGACCTCGAATGTCGGCACCGACACCATCATGGCGATGGCCGAAGAGGGCCGAACGCGGCCCGATCTGGACGAGGTCACGGCGGCGCTGAAGCCGCGCCAGCTCGAGATCTTCCCGCCCGCACTGCTGGGCCGGGTGGTCTCGATCCCCTATCTGCCGCTCTCGGCCGAGGGGCTGGCGGCCATCGTCCGGCTGAAGCTTGCGGCGGTCGAGGCCCGGATGCGGGGCGCCCATGGCGCCGAGCTTGTCTATGGCGACGCCGTCATGGACCATATCGTCGATCAGTGCCGCGACCCCGACAGCGGCGGTCGGATGATCGACAACATCATCACCAATACCATCCTGCCCGACCTCTCGCGCGAGGTGCTGGGGCGGATGGTGTCAGGCGAGGGCATCGCGCGGGTCGAGATCCTGCTGCAAGACGGCGCGCTGGCCTACAGTTTCGAAGGAGGAAACGCGTGACCCAATGTTTTGTCGACGATGCCGGCGTCAGCTGGAGCTATGACCAGCAGGCCGCGCTGCGCCTGATCGCCCATTATGCCCGGCTGAGGGCGATGAACGAGACGACCCGGGTCGTGACCTCGCGCGACAGCCTGATCCAGAAGCTCTATCTTGCGCGCGAGCTGGCCAATGTCGAAACCGACGTCAACCGGATGCTGGCGCGCAAGACCGAGATCGAGGAGGTCGAGGGCCGCCGCTTCGCCACGCTGATGCTGGGCGCGGCCGATGACGCCCAGGCCTATCTGATCGGGCTGAGGCGCGAGACCGACCGGCTGATGAGCGCCAACCAGTCGATCTACCGCTCGGCCCAGGATATCAACCAGGCCGCCATCGACCATGCCGAAACCGCGATCAAGGTGGCCAAGGGGGTGCGCGACAGCTCGGTGCTGACGCTGGGCGTGATCGCCACCGTGGCGACCGGCGGCACCACCATCGCCGTCGCTTCGGGCGCGGGCGCGGGGCTGTCGGCGACGGCGACCTATCAGGATACCGGCTCGGCCTCGAAGGCGGCGATCAAGGGCGGGCTGTTCCTGCTGCCGCTGGGCACCCGGCAGATCACCGGGGCGGCCACGGCGGCGGGGGCCTCGCCGACCATGACCGCGGCGATGAGCCTTGCGATCGACACCGGCGCCGAGACCTTCGAGGGGGTCTATGTCAACGATGCCACGCTGGAACGGGCGCTGAGCGCGGCCCTGATCAACCAGGTCAGCGGTCGCTATGTCGGCGCGCTGGCGAAGGAGAACAGCCGCTGGATGGGGCAGCGCCTGCGCGGCGCGGTCCGGCTTCTGGACAATCATGGCGGGCAGATGTCGAACCGCGCCTATCCCTTCCTGTCGGAGATGGGCGGCAAGCTGACCCAGGAGGCGATCAAGGTGAGCCCGGGCGAGACGCCCGCCGGCACGAGCCCGAACCCGAGCCCCGCCGCAAGGGCCGCGCAGGCGCAGGCGCGCGATACCGCCAGCCTCTGGGTGATGCGCGAGGTGATGCGGCGGCTCTGAGGCCCGCGTCTCAGCCGGTCGCGAGGATCGCGTCGACGGTTTCGCGGTAGCGGCGGATCTCGGGCGAGATCACGGCGGGCGCGGCGGTGCCGGTCATCTTGCGGTCGGCCCAGGCCAGCAGCTCGCCGATGGTCTTGCCGGTGAGGAACGGGTTCGCGCTGACCACGGCCGGGCCCATGATTTCGGCCACCCCGGCCGCGGGATCGGCGGAAAGCGCGCGGTTGGCGCCCTCGGCGCCGAGGAAATGCGCCAGATACAGCCGTCCCGGGGTCAGGCCATGGCCCCGGGCGGCCAGGTAGGCGGCATTCTCGCGGGCCAGCGCATAGACCATCTCGACACTCAGGACCGGATCGGTCCGAAGCGCCAGAAGTGCGGCACGATCCATCCGCGCGGTCAGCTCGGGATGGTGCTCGCGCATCATCCGCAGCCAGGTCGAGGAGATGAACTGCCCGAGCCCGAGCGCGCTTGACAGCGGGTTCCTGGCATCCGCCCGGCCGCCGCTTTCGACATGGACGATGCGGGCGACGAGGGTCTCGACCGCGGCGGCGTCGTCGATCCCGGCGGTGGCGCCCGCCATCGATCCGGCCAGCGATCCGGCCAGCGATCCGGCTCCGGCGCAGGCATGGCCGCCCGCGGGCATCGGCAGCACATAGCAGCCGCTGTGCCCGCCCAGCCCGACATAGAACAGCCGCGCCGCGCCGCCGGGCCCCGGCCGGGTCGCGTAAAGCACCCGCAGCCGGTCGTCGGGCGCGGCCGGGCGGCCCAGATCCATGCGCTGCGCCAGCAGCACGATCATCTCGCCGGTCAGGTCGGGGCCGAGCCCGGCGCCGAGCGCCGCGCTGTAGACCGCGTCCAGCAGACGCGGCGGGGCCTCGGGCGCGGTCCGGCCCTCGCTGGCAAGGTCGCGGTCGGCCCAGGGGTCGGCGGCGCGGGCATAGCGCCCGGCGCCGAGCCGGGCCAGCGTCGTCAGATAGCCGTCAGCGCCGTAAAGCGAGAGTTGCAGCAGTTCGGGTTCGGCCTCGGTGCCGCTGCCGGGCCGGAGTCGCAGCGCGGCCAGCCGGGGCGGATCGGCCAGCGTCGGCAGCGCCCCGGCCGCGGCGCGGGCGGCCTCGGCCCCGAGCCCGGCGCCCGTCAGCGCCGTCGCCAGATCGGCACCGGGACCGAGCCTCAGCAGGCTGTCGGCGAAGAAGGGGCGCCGGGCGGCCTCGGGCTGAAGGCTCAAGGCAAGATCGCCGGGCGCGGTGCTGCTGCGCCGGGCAAGGGCGCGGCTGCGGCGGGCCTGGTAAAGCGCCAGATCCTCGCGGCTCGAGGGCGGGTCGAGCGCGCGCGGCCCGCTGCCCGGGCCGAGCCCGACCTTAATCAGGGTCAGCCGGTCGGGGGCGGGCGGGCCCGCGCGTCCGGGTTCGAAACCCGGCGGGCCGGGCAGGGTGCGGGCGGGGGCCGAAGGCCTGGCCGAGAGCCGCAGCACCATCGGATCGCGCGGCAGACCGCGCAGCGCCAGCGACGGGTCGGGCGCGGTGGGCATGTCCGGGTCGGGCTCGGCCTCGGGCACCATGGCAAGATCGTCGCCGGTCGCGATGGCGGGCGGCGGCGTTTCGGGGCGGTCGCGGGCCAGTCGCCATCCGGCCGTCGCCAGCCCCAGCGCAAGCAGGCCCAGCAGGATCGGCCGGACCAGCCGCCGCCGCCGCCGGGCCCGGGCGCGGGCGGCGGCGGCGCGGAAGGCGGGATCGACGCCGAACCCGGGCGGGTTCACCGGAACACCCCCAGCGCGGGCGAGAGCCGGATCGGCGGCGCGGGCCCGCCCGAGGGCTCGGGCGCGGTCTGGCGGCGGGGCGCCTGCGCGCGCGCGGTCGTTGGCGCGGGCGGGGCGGGGCAGGCCACGTCTTCGGCCGCGACGATCCGGCGGAACAGCCCGGGCGAGGGCGCGTCCGGGGCCGGACCCAGCCCGCGTTCGGCGAAATAGCGCGCGACGGCGGCGCGCGAGCCCTCGCCCCAGAGCCCGTCGATGCCGCCGCGATAGCAGTTCATCCGCGCCAGTTCGGTCTGGATCGCGCGGGGCAGGGCATCCTCGGGCGGATCGAGTGCGCCCGCGGCGACGAGACGGGCAAAGCCCTCGGGGTCGTCCTGCCTCAGGCGCGTGCGGGTGGCGAGGTCCGACCAGACCGGAAGGTCCTCTGTACCGGGGTTGAGCAGCCCGACGATGACCGAGGGCTCGGGCAGGCCCTCGGCCCGGGGCAGGGCGGCGAGGCTTTCGCGCGGGGGCGGGGTGAAGATCTCGACCGCCGGGACCTCGGGGCGTGCGGTCAGGACCGGGGTGACGGGCGCGGCGGGCACGACCCGGACGGGGGCGACGCGGCGCGGGGCGGGCGCGGTCTCTGCCGGATCCGGCGTTTCGCTGGCAAGCGCGATGGCGGGCAACAGCCACAGGGCCAGCCCGGCCGCGGCCGGCCAGCGCGTTCTGGCATGGTTTCCGATCCTCATCCCGGCTGTCGTCCTGCCCTCGTTGCCTCAGAGGTCATAGCGCAAATCCGCGCGGGATGCAGCCGGGTCGGGTGCCGCGATCATTCGGCCGGTCACTGGGCGGCGGGGTGCAGCGTCAGCGTGAAATCGGCGGCATTGCCGGTATCCACCTCGCGGAACCGGGCCTCGAGATAGCCGCGGGTCAGGCAATCGGTCGCGCCGCGGATCTCGAACCGGCCGGGACCGACGCACATCGGGGTGGCGCCCTCCAGCAGCACCCGGCCGAAGGCGTCCAGCGCGAAGACATAGAGAAAGCGCGCATCGAGCGGCCGGTCGAGCGGGCTGGCGCATTCGCCGGGCCCGATCAGCCACCAGCCCGAGGTCTCGAAGCCGTCCTCGCCGGGCTGGCCGAGCGCGAGGTTGACCTCGTCGAGGCTGCGGTTGCAGACCGAGAACCCCGCCAGCGCGGGGGCGGCCGCCAGCAGCGCGCAAAGCGGGGCGCAGAGCAGGGCAGGACGGGCGAGCGGGGCGCGGGGCATCGATGATCCTCGGGGCGCGGGCGGCTTCCGGCAAAGCACGGGGGCCGGGACCAAGGCAAGCCCCCGCGCGGGCCGCGGTTGGCAAAGACCGGCCGACGGGCGGCGGGTCCGGTGCTTGCCCGCTGTGCGCGGCGACGGGATCTGCTAGATATTGCTGCATGATACGCGCCACTGCACTTGGTTCGCTGCTGGTCGGCCTGACGGTCGCGGGCGGCATCGCTCTGGCCTTCGGCCATGGTCTGGTTTCGGAGCGTCGCGTGGCCGTTTCGGCGCCCGCCGCCGTGGTTCCTGCGGCTGTCGTTCCTGCGGCCGTCACGCCTGCGGCCGATCCGGCCTTGCCGGTGTTCCGGCGGCGGACGGTCCCGGCGGTTCCCGCAGGGGCGGGAGAGGCCGCGCGGCCGGAACCGGCCCTGCCCGTCGCGGCCGCGCTTCCCGAATCCGTGCCGGTGCCCCAGGGCCCTCGGCTTGTGTCGATCGAGACGCCCCGGCTCGGTTCCGGGGTCGGTCCCCGGCTGGGGCCTCGCCGCGGTGCGGCGGCCGATATGGCGCCGCCGCCGCGCCCGCCGTTCCGGCAGGAGGCCGCGGCCGAGGTCGGCTTGCCCGAGCAGGTCGACAGCGCGCATTACCTGATCGGGGTCTATCGCTGATCCCGTCCCGCTCGGCGGCACTGTTGCGGTTGACTCGGGCGCCGGTTTCTTTTGCAAAGGTTGCGAGACCCGCCCGATCCGAGAGGCTTCCATGATCCGTATCCCGCGTTTCGTTCCGGTGCTGACCGCGCTGGCCCTGGCCCCGATACTGGCCCCGATACTGGCCTCGGCCGGACCCGCCCGTGCCCAGGGAAGCTCCGAGGCCGCCTCCGGCATGCTGGTCGAGCTGAACGCCGCCGCCGAGACGCCTGCGGGCGCCTGCCGCCTGACCTATGTCGCCACCAACCGCAGCGAGACCGGCCTGTCCGAGATCGCCTATGAGGTCGCGGTGTTCGATGCCGAGGGGATCGTCAGCCAGCTTCTGGTGCTCGATTTCGGGGCGATGGCCCCCGGCAAGACCCGGGTGGTGCAGTTCGACATGCCGGACCAGCCCTGCGACGCGATCTCGCGGATCGTGGTCAATGCCGCGCCCGGCTGCGTCCGGGCCGAGGACGGCGCCGAAAGCCCGCTTTGCCTCGACGGGCTCGAGACCCGGGCCCGCGGCGCGATCCAGTTCGGTCTCTGATACCCCCCCCCCGCGTCCCCCACCGAGCGCCGAGGAGAATCGCGCATGTCCAACCTGTCCGACTCCGGTCTGCTGATGCCGGCCACGCTTGCGGTCTTCGCCGCGCTCGGGGTGCTGTCGGTGATGGCGCTGACCATCTCGATCTGGAAGGCCTGGCAGTTCCGCCGCATGGGCGTCGGCCGCCGGGCGCTGGCGGAAACCGTGCTGGACTGCTGGCTGTCGGGCCGGGTCGAGGAGGCGATGGAGCGGGCCGTGGCCGGGCGCGCGGTGCTGGGCCGGGTGCTGCGCGCGGTGATGTCGGCGGCGCAGGCGCGGCCGGGCGAGACCGGCTATGCCGAGGAGCTGGGCCGCCAGACCGCGCTGATCGAGCTGGCGCGGATGGGCGAGCGGATGCGCGCGCTGGAACTGATCGTCAGCTCGGCGCCGATGCTGGGGCTGCTGGGCACCGTGGTCGGCATGATCGACGCCTTCTCGGCGCTGTCGCTGGCGGCCGAGGCCGCCGATCCGGCCAGCCTCGCGGGCGGGATCTGGACGGCGCTGACCACGACCGCGGCCGGGCTGGCGCTGGCGCTGGTCGCCAATGCGCTGGCGACCTGGTTCGAGGGCCGGATCGAGGCCGAGCGCACGCTGCTGGAGGCGGCGATCTCGGCCGCGATCTATGGCCGGGTCGATTCCGACGGCGGGGTCTGACCCGCGATGGCGCGGCCGCCGCTGCTTGGGGCGCCCCGCAGGGTGCGCCGCCCGCACTTTGCGCTGACCGCGCTGGCCGACACCATGTTCCAGCTTCTGATCTTCTTCATGCTGTCCTCGGGGCTGACGCCCTATGCGCTCTTGCCGCTGACGCCGGCCGCGGGCGACCGGCTGGCCGAGACCCGGGCGCCCGGCGGGGATGCGGGCGCCGAGACGGCGGGGGCGGTGCTGCCCGCGGGCACCCGGCTCTGGCAGATCGGGCCGGGCAGCCTGATCGCGGGCGGCCAGCGCTTCGGTTTCGACGAGATCGGCGCGCTGGCACGGGCGCTGGCGGCGCGCGATCCGGTGCCGCCGGTGGTTCTGCTGGCGGGGCCGGGCGCGCGGGTGCAGGACCTGACGACCGCGCTCGACCGGCTGCGGGCGGCGGGGCTGACCGAGGTCCGGCTTGGCCTCGGCGGGGAGGGCTGAGCCGATGCGACGGGGGACGATCCTGCCGGTGCGGCGGCGCCGGGACGGGCCCGACACGGCGATTGCCATCGTCAATCTGGTGCTGCTGCTGATCCTGTTCTTTCTGGTCAGCGGCGGGCTCTGGAACCGCGACGCGCCGACCGGGCTGCGGCTGGCCGAGACCCGGGCCTTCGACCCGGCGCGGCTGCCCCGGCCGTTGCTGGAGCTGACGCCCGACGGCCGGTTGGCGCTGGACGGGCAGGCGGTGACGCTGGCCGGGCTGCCCGAAGCGCTGGCGGGGGCCTCACGGGTGCATCTGCTGATCGATCGCAGCGCCCCGGCCCGGCAACTGCTGCATCTGCTGGGCTCGGCCGGGTTCGACGGGCGCGAGGTGGTTCTGGTGACGGTGCGCGCGGGCGGCGGCGGGGCAGGGCGATGAGCTATCTGCCCTATGGACCCGAGCCCCGGCGCGGCTGGGCCCTCTCCGGGCTCGCGGCGCTGGCCGCGCATGCCGTGCTGGGGGGAGCGGTCGCGCTCTGGATCGCGCGCGACCCGGTGTCGCGGGACCGACCCGCGCCGCGGTTCCAGGTGACGCTGGAGCGGCTGGACAGCGACACGCTGGCCGGGCTGCGGCTGAGTGAAGGCCGGGCCAATGCCGCCGATCCGGCGCTGGGGCCGGGCGAGGACACCGCGGACGGCCCCGAGCCTGCGAGCGGACCGGACAGCCCGCCCGGGCGCCGCGCCGCGATGGGGGGCGGGACGGTCGGGCGCGCGCCATCGCCGCCCGCCCCCTCGGCCGCCCCGCTGGCGGCCGCCGTGCCGCAGCCGGTGGCGCCGCATCGGGTCTCGCCGGTGATGGCGCGGTCGGGGGTGGCGGCGGTCGCGGTCGCGCCGAACCGAATCGCCCCGGTCGGCATTGGGGCCGGCTCAGGGCCCGGCACGGCCAAGGGGACGGGCACGGGCATCGCGCGGCGTCCCGCCGCCGGGCCGTCCGAGCCCCGCGCCCGCGATCTGGCGGCGGCGGACCTGATTCGCCGAATCCGCGAAACCCCGGCGCCCGACTGCCTTCTGGCCTTGCCCCGGCGCGATACGGAAGGCGGTGCCGGGGTCGACCTGCTGGCGGCGTCAGAGGCGGCGATGGCCGACTATGCCGGGCGGCTTCTGACCGGCGATCTGGCCGGAACCGCCCAGCGGCGCCGCCTGATCGATCCGCGGCAATGCCCGGTGCTGGAGCTGCTGCGCGACAGTCCCGATTATCCCGCGACGCGGCTGGGGCTGGGGCTCGACCGGACCGAGGTCGCGTCGGGCGGGCGGCTGACCGGCGGCCTGCGCGGGGTCGGCGGGCGCTATGTATTGTTGCTTCTGATCGACAATAACGGCGTCGTCCAGGACCTGCAGCGGTTCCTGTCCTTCGCCGGAAACCGGGCGCGGTTCGACGTGCCGGTGACCCTGGCCGGACCGGCGCGCGACACATCGCAACTGCTGCTTGCGGTGGCGACCGACCGGCCGGTCTCGGGACTGCGCGCCGAGATCGGGCGGCGTGCCGACCAGGTCTTCGCCCGGGGGCGAGGGGCTGCGCTGGGGGCGGCGGCGCTGGCGCTGGCGGGATTCGATTTGCGGTGAATCCGACACAGTCGGATCGCCCAAAAGGGTATTGTGGGCGAATAAGTTCATAAAGAAGGCGAAATGACGGCTATGGGTTGTCCCTGCCGCCTCAACTATTAAGACCAAAGCGGAGCAATATGCCGCGGCGGTCTGGCTGGGTCCATGGATTTGTAATTGAGTCGATTCACCAAGGGGTTGTTATGGTATTGGTCACGGAGGCCGGCTTGGTCCGGAGCGAGAGTATCGGGCGGCCGTTTTCGCCGCAAATCGGAAAACTCCTGCGACAGGCATTGCGAAGCACCACCGCATTGGCGGCCGGGCTCACTCTGGGTGCCGCAATGGCCGGGGCCGATACGGTCCATTGGAACGGCACGGGCGTAGACGGTGTCTGGGCCGATCCCGGAAATTGGGAAGACTCGGCGGGCATCCCGATCGGCGGCGGTGCGCCGGGTCTCGACGGCGTGCCGGCCGATGTCGTTCTGGGGGATGCCGCGGCGGGGGCGATCGATCTCGAGGCCGGCCGCGCCACGCTGAGCGCGCTCGATCTGACCGGGGGCTCCGACGCGGTGCTGACCGGGGGCACGCTGGCCTTCGCCCTGCCCGGCGGCGCCTCCGGGAGTGCGGCGCGTTTGACCGTCGCGGGCAGCGGCGGCTTCATGGACGAGACGCTGGCCTTTGTGCTGGAGGACGATCTGCTGGTCGAGGCGGCTGTCGATACCGGGCTTGCGGGCGACATCTCGGGGACCGGGACGCTGCGGCTGCGCGCCGCGCCGGGCGCCGAGATCGCGCTTTCGGGAACGAACAGCCAGACCGGCGGGACCGTGCTGGAAGAGGGCAAGGCGGTGGTTTCGGGCGGGGCGGCGCTGGCCGACGATGCCACGCTTACGCTGTCGGGCGGGATCGACGGGCGGGCGGCGTCGGTGCTGCGGATCGAGGATGACGAGACCGTGGGCGGGCTTGCCTCGGCCGCGGGCGCCGCGGGGGCGCTCGAGCTGACCGGCGGGGGCCTGACGGTGGCGGGAGGCGGCAGCTCGGACTTCGGGCTGGCGATCACCGGCAGCGGCGGGCTGACCGTGACGGGCGGCAGTTCGGTCGCGCTGGAGGGGTCGCTGTCGGGATTTCAGGGCGGCTTCCGGGTCGAGGACGGGCGGCTGCGGATCGGCGATGCCGCGGGCGCGCTCAACGACAATGCGGTCGCGCTGGCGGGCGGGACGCTGGTCGCCGACATCGCCGACGATTTCGGCGGGGCGATCTCGACCGAGGCCGGAACCGCGAGCGGGCTGGTCGCCGCGGCGGGCTCGAGCCTGACCCTGACCGGGACGATGGATCTGGCGGGCGATCTGTCCTTCTCGGCGGAAGCGGCCGGCGCCACCGTCGCGTTGCAGATGGCGTCCGTCGCGATGGCGGACGGCGTCACGCTGGGCTTCGACTCCGCCACTTTCCAGGTGGGCTCGGACGCGGCGGCGGCGGCATTTGCCGCGGCGGCGGGTACGCGGATCGGGTCGGACGCGGTGCTGGACCTGGCCGGACGCGACGCCGGTATCGCCGCGCTGACCGGCAACGGCACGATCCTGAGCGGGTCCGGAGACGCCACGGTGAGCCTGGGCGAGGGCAGCGATTTCGGCGGCGTGCTGGCCGATGGCGCGGCGGGCCGGCTGTCGCTGGTCACCGACGGCACGGTCCTGCTGACCGGGCAGAACACGCTGTCGGGGGGCACGTCGGTTTCCGGCGGCACGCTGACGCTGGCCGGCGACGGGCGGCTCGGCGATGTCGAAGTGGCCTCCGCGGGGCGCTTCGTGCTGGACGAGGGCTCGGCCGGGGCGGTTGTCAATTCCGGCACCGGCAGCGCCAATGCGGACCGGATCGCCGCCCTGACCCAGAAGGCGGGCAGTTTCGACAACAGCGGGACGGTGACCGGTGCGACATCGGTCGAGGGCGGCACGCTGAGCAATTCTGGCAGGCTGTCGGGGGCGGTCACGGTGTCGGGCGGCACATTGTCCTCGGACGGGCAGATCGACGACACGCTGACGGTTTCGGGCGGCATGGCCGAGATCGACGGCAGCGTGACCGGCGCGGTCGAGGTGAGCGGCGGACGACTCGAGGCGGGCGAGGACAGCGCGCTGAACGGGGGGCTCGCCGTCTCGGACGGCGACGCCGAGACGGCCGGGACGGTCTCGGGCGGGGTTTCCGTCACCGGCGGCCGCTATGACAACAGCGGCAGCGTGACCGGCGGGCTGGAGCTTGCCGCGGGGACGGTCGGCAATACCGGCAGCATCGGCGGCGCGGTCACGGTCGCGGGCGGTGCGCTGACCAACAGCGGCACGCTGTCGGACGATGTTTCGGTCGAGGGCGGCTCGTTGTCCTCGAGCGGCAGGATTGGCGGCGCGCTCGACGTGTCGGGGGGCACCGCCACCAATGGCGGCACGGTCGGGGGCAAAAGCACCGTCGGCGGCGGCGGGGTGCTGGTCTCGGAGGGCGGCAGCTTCGGCGACGATCTCTCCATCGAGGGCGACACGGGCAGCGGCGCGGGCACGCTGCGGCTGTCGGGCACGACCACGGTCGCGGGAAATGTCACCAATGACGGCCGCATCGAGACCGCGGGCGGCGCGGCTGCCGCGCTGACCCTGACCGGGGGCGGCGGCTTCACCACCAATGGCAGCATCGCGGCCCGGAATGGCGCCCTGACCGTGTCGGCCGACACCATCACGATCGGCGACGGCGCCTCGATGACGGGCGATATCGACTTTGTCGGCGCGGTCGTGAACGACGGCGAACTCGATCTTCAGAACGATCTCAGGGATACGCTCGAGACCGGCCAGGGCGGGTTGACCCGGATCGTCGAGTCGCTCGACGGCGCGGGCAACGATGTCGAGAATGCCGGCCGGCTGGAGGTCGGCGACGGGGTCGCCCTGACCGGGGTCGGCACGGTGTCGAACAGCGGCACGGTCGAGGTCGGCGCGGGCGGGCGTCTGGAGGCCGACCGGATCGAGAATGACGGCACGCTGACGCTGGGCGCGGGCGCCGCGCTGGAAGGCACCGGCAACACGCTGATCAATACCGGGGACATCAATGTCGCCGATGGCGGCAGCGTCACCGATACCGGTGCCATCGAGAACCTCGGGACCGGGCTGATCGCGTTCGCGGGCGGGGGCACGATTGCCTCGGACAGCGACGGGGCCGGCGACGAGGCGATCACCAATGCCGGCCGGATCGTCACCACCGACGGCGGCAATGACACCATCACGCTGGGCGGCGCGACCCCGAATGTGCTGTCGAACACATCGACCGGCAGCATCGAGATCGGCGACAGCGACAGCGTGACCGGCACCGAGACCACGCTGGACAACGCCGGATCGGTCACGATCGGCACCGGCGCGACGCTGGGCCTGGCCGCGCTCGACACCGCGACGGGCGGCAGCGTGACCAATGACGGGCGGCTTGAGGCGGATACCGTCACCTCGGCGGGCAGCCTGACCAACACGGCGGGTGCCGAGATCGCGGCGGATGTCACCAGTTCGGGCACGCTGGGCAATGCCGGCACGATCTCGGGCGATCTGAGCGTGACCGGCGGCACCGCCACCAGCAGCGGCAGCCTGCAGGACGTGTCGGTCTCGGCCGGGGCGCTGACGGTGACGGCGGGCAGCCTGACCGGGCTGTCGGTCTCGGGCGGCAGTGCCTCGCTGGAAGGGGGCGCGCTTTCGGGCGATCTCGACGTCTCGGGCGGCACGGCCGATGTCGATATCGCGGTCGGCGGTACGGCCGATGTGACCGGCGGCACGCTGGCGATCGGCGCCACCGGCTCGGTCGCGGCGCAGACCACGGTCGGCAGCGCGGGCCGCCTGGAAACGGCGGGAACGCTCGCCTCGCTGACAAGCGCGGGCCAGGTCGAGAATACCGGCAGCATCACCGGCGATGCGGCGGTGACGGGCGGCCAGACCGGGAACAGCGGCACGATCGGCGGATCGGTCGCGGCCTCGGGCGGCACCTTCCTGTCCTCGGGCACGGTCTCGGGCGATGTCGCGGCGACGGGCGGGGCGCTGGCCTCGGTCTCGGGGCGGATCGGCGGGGCGCTGACGGCCGGAAGCGGCTCGGAGGCGCGGGTGACCGGCGATCTGGCGCTTGACGGCGGTCTCGGCATCGCCGGGGGCGGCACCTTGGCCCTGCAATCGGGCACCCTGACCATGGCCGACAGCACCGATGCGGTGAATGACGGCACCGCGACCATCGCCGCCGGCACGCTGAAGGGCGGCACCGGCGGCAGCTTCCGGAACCGCGACGGCGCCCGGCTGAGCGTGGCCGCGACCGGCAGGCTGGAGACGGATCTGGTGAATGCCGAAAGTGCGGAGGCCGAGATCGACGGCACCGTTGCCGGGGCGGTCGACAATGACGGCGAGATCCTGCTTGGCGGCACCATCGACGGCACGCTTGGCAATGACGGCACGGTCCGGGTGGCGGCGGGCGATGCGGCCGGGATCACCGGCGCCATTGCCGGGCTCGGGTCCTATCTGGTGGCGGGCAGTCTCGATTTCGGCAGCAGTTTCGATCTGGGCCGCGGGGGCACGACCGACGGCAGGCTGAGCCTTGGCGAGAATGCCACCGTCACCGGCGGTCTGGTGACCAGCTACGGCACCGTCACGCTGGCCGATGGCAGCCGGCTCGAGGCCGATCTGACCTCGTCCGGCCTGCTGCGGGCCTCGGGCAGCGCGACCGTCGACGGCGATCTGAGCCTGTCGAATGGCGCGGCGCTGAGCCTGTCCGACGGCACCACCGGCGACCGTCTCCAGGTGACGGGCAATGCGGACCTGAACGGCACCATCGGGATGGATATCGACCTGACCGACGGCGCCCAGAGCGCCGATGCGATCTCTATCGACGGGGTCGCGAGCGGCAGCGTGGTGCTGGCCTTCAACGACCTGACCGCGGGCGATTACGGCCAGATCAGGAACCGGCTCGACCTGCTGTCCTACGGGTCCGATGGCGGATTGTCGGTCAGCTCGACCGGATTGCCCTCGAGCGGCAGCATCCTCTACCGGCTCGACCGCAATGCCAGCGGCGACGGCTGGGGGCTGATCTCGGGGGCGAACCCGGCCTTCGGCGGTCTGGCCAGCGGTCTGGCGCTGACCCAGTCGCTGATCGGCTCGGTGGTGAACCGGCCGACCAGCCCCTATGTCTCGGGGCTGGCCTCGACCGAAGGCTCGCCCTGCGGCTGGGGCAGCTGGGGCCGGGCGATGGGCGGGAAGGCCACCGCCAGCGGCAGCTCGCACACCGATCTGGGCAGTTTCTCGACCGAGATCGACGCCAGCTATGGCGGGGTGCAGGCCGGGCTCGACTACAGCTGCTTCGATGGCGGCGAGGGGGGCTGGAACCTCAGTTTCGGCGCCATTGTCGGGCTCAATGACGGGTCGATCCGGCAACCCGTCTATCTGTTCGATCCCGATACCGGCACCGTCAACGCGGGCATCCAGACCAGCCGCAACCAGACCGATTTCCAGCAGCTTTACGGCGGGGCCTATGTCGGCGCCTCCCGGGGCCGGTTCTTCGCCGACCTGCAGGTCACGCTGAACCGGACCGAGTTCGATCTGGAGAACCGGGTGGCGCCGGGCGCCTTTGGCGAGCGGCTGGGGGTCGACGACCAGAGCTATGACAGCACCGGGCACACGGTTTCGGGCACGATGGGCTATGCCTTGCCGCTGGGCCGGGACAGCGGGTTCAGCCTGATCCCGTCGCTTGGCTTCTCGATCAGCCGGACCAAGTCGGACGATCTGTATTTCGGCAACGATCCGGCCGATGACGCCGATGACGGGGTGCTGAAATTCGACCCGATCACCAACCAGATCGGCTTTGCCTCGGTGACGCTGTCGCGCAGCCGGGTTCTGCCCTCGGGGGTCTCGGCGCTGAACCTTTTCGCCACCGCTACCGCCTATCACGACTTTTCCGACCGCTCGGTGGCGAAGTATTACGAACTCGACTCGAACGGCGTGCCGCTGGGCGCGCCGATGCTGTCGGAGAATGACGGGCTTGGCGACTATCGCGAGCTCAGCGCGGGGTTCAACTATACCCGCGTCTTCGGCAAGGGTCAGGCCGGGCCGGCCCGGCAGATGGACGCCTCGCTGCGGGTCGACAGCCGGTTCGGCGACGATCTGGATGGCTGGGGCGTGACCGCGCAGATGCGGTTCCAGTTCTAGGCCCCGGGCCGGGGCGGGCGCCTTCGCGGGCGCCTGCCCGAGAAACACGACAAAGAGATAGGAAGCCATTCGAGCCATGTCCCGTTTCAGCAAGGTCGCCTGGAAAGAGGGTCTGTTCCTGCAGCCGCATCACCTGCAGCAGGCCGACCGTCATCTCGAACATCTGATCCGCGCGCAGGTGGCCGCACTGTCGCCCTATCCCTGGGGCCTGGCCGAGCTGCGCTTCGACCGCGACATGCTGCAACAGGGCCGGATCGGCCTTCTGGCGGCGGCGGGCACGATGCCTGACGGCACCGCCTTCGAGGCCCCCGGCGCCTCGCCCCTGCCGGTCGCGGTCGAGGTGCCCGAGGACGGGGCCGGGCTCGATCTCTGGCTGACCCTGCCCGATGCGCCGGTCGACGGCCAGGAGGTCGCCCCCGCCGCCGCCGATGCCGCCACGCGCTATGTGCTGGGCCGCGAGACGGTGGCCGACAATGCCGCCGCCGCGCGGTCGGAACAGGTGCTGGAAGTGGCCCATCCGCGGCTGGAGCTCGTGCTGCGCAAGACGCCCAGGCCGGGCTATCAGTGCCTGAGGCTCGGCCGGGTGCTGGATCTGCGCGACGGCATCGTCACGCTTGACGACCGGGTGCCGCCGACCGCGCTGCGGCTTGCGGTGCATCCGGCCTATGACGGCTATCTGGGCCGGGTGATCGGCTGGATCGAATCGAAGCTCGACACGCTGGCGCGCTATGCGGCCGATCCCTCCTCGGGTGGCGGGATGCAGGCGGGCGACTATCTGATGCTGATGCTTCTGAACCGCGAGCTGCCGGTGCTCCGGCACCTGAAATCCATGGCGACCGTGCATCCCGAACGGCTGTATGAAAAGCTGGTCGGGCTGGCGGGCGAGCTTGCGACCTTCGATCAGGGCGAGCGCCGCGCGCCGGCCTACGAGGCCTATCGCCATGACGACCCCAAGGCGAGCTTTCCGCCGGTGGTGGCCGATATCCAGCGGCTGCTGGCGCGTGACGTGGGCCGCGCGGTCCGGCTGCCCCTGCAGGAGGTGCGCGCCAATTCCTATGCCGCGCTGATCAACGACCGGAACCTCTTCGCCCAGGCGACCTTCGTGCTGGAGGTCGGTTCCGGCCTGCCGCTGGCCGAGGTCCAGCAGCAGTTCCCGCAGCTTTGCAAGGTCGGTCCCTCGACCCAGATGAAGACCATCATCAACAACAACCTTCCGGGCATCGGGCTGGTGCATCTGCCCAACCCGCCGCGGCAGATCCGGGTGGTCTCGACCAATGTCTATTTCCTGCTCGACCGCTCGACCCCGCTCTGGAGCGAGTTTTCCAGCGCGCCCGCGATCGGGATGCATTTCGCGGGCAACTGGCCCGATCTCAAGCTTGAACTCTGGGCGGTGCCGGAGGGGGCGTGATGGCAGACAGCGACGACGACGACGACAAGACCGTGTTCGGGCAGCCGCTGCCGCCGCCGCCGCTGCCCCCCCATCCGCTGACCTATCCGCCGGGCTCGGGCTGGACCGTCTATCCGCAGACCCCGCCCGAGCGCACCGCCACCGGCCAGCCCCCGCGCGGGTCGGGCGTGCCGCCGATGCCCCCCTCGCCGGGGCCGCATCCCTTCTACCGGCCGGGCACCGGACAGCGCAGTGCGGCGGCCGGGATCTTCCCCGAGATCCGCCGCCCCGAGGCCGATCCGCGCCCGATGGCCCAGGCGCGGATCGCGCTGGACGACGCGCTGCGGGCGGCCGATGCGGACCGCGGGGCCGCCTCGAACCCGCTTCTGGCCGAGGCGACCCAGCTTCTGATCCTGCTGGGACGGCTCCGGACCGGGCTGGTCGAGATGCAGGCCGGGCCGCTGATCGACCATGTCACCCGCGAGATCGACGATATCGAGCGGCGCTGTCTGGCCGCCGGGCTGCCCGCCTCCGAGGTGCGGGACGCCAAATATGCGCTTTCGGCCACCGCCGACGACATCGTGCAGAACCTGCCCGGCGCCGACCGGGCGATGTGGCTGCAATATTCGATGGTGGCGCGGTTCTTCGGCGAACGCTCGTCGGGGATCGGCTTTTTCCGCAAGATGGACGAGGCGATGAAGGCGCCCGGGCAGCGTTATCACCTGCTTGAACTGATGCTGGTCTGCCTGTCGCTGGGCTTCGAGGGGCAGTACCGGGCGATGCCCTCGGGCGCGGCCGAGCTGGCGCGTATCCGCAGCGCCATCTACGAGACCCTGCGCCGGATCTCGCCGCGGCCCGATGACGATGTCTCGCCGCACTGGACGCCGGTGCCGCTCGATGCGCGCAGGCGCGGCGGGCAGACCCCGCTCTGGGTGATCGCGGCCATCGCCGCGGCGATGCTGGTGGCGCTGTTCGCCACGCTCTCGACGCTGCTGACCCGGCAGGGGGCGACGGTGCGCGACGACATCCTGGCGCTGCATGCCGGACAGCCCGAGATCGCGATCGAGCGGACCGAACCCGTGATCGCGCCCTATGAGGCGCCCGAGACGACGCAGATGGACCGGATCCGCACCGCGCTGGCCGAACCGCTGGAGGCGGGCCGGGTCGAGGTCGATCAGGTCAATGACTGGGTGCTGGTGCGGCTGCGCGAGGCGCTGCGCTTCGCCACCGGCTCGGCCGATCTCGAGGACGGGTCCGGGCCGCTGCTGGCCGAGATCGCGGCGATGCTCGATGGCGAGACCGGGCCGGTGCGGGTGGTCGGTCATACCGACAGCGTGCCGATGTCGGGGCGCGGCCGGTTCCGCAGCAACCAGGACCTGTCGCTGGCCCGGGCCGAGACGGTGGCCGAACGGCTGGGCGGTCTGGTCGCCGATCCGGCGCGACTGAGCGCCGAGGGCAAGGGCGCGACCGATCCGGTCGCCGGGAACGACACGCCCGAAGGCCGGGCGATGAACCGGCGTGTCGAGATCATGATACCTCGGGAGGACTGAGCGGGATGCGAAGAGCTCTTCGGGCGGTGGGCGCCGCCTTCGCCGCCATGTGGCGGGCGCGCTGGATGCGCGTCCTTCTGATCGTTCTGGGGCTCGTGGCGCTTGGCGCCGCGATCTGGTTCGGGCTGCCGATGACCGGATCGGCGCTGCTGGCCTCGGTCTGGTTCCGGGTCGGGCTGATCGCGCTGATCGCGGGCACGCTGGGGCTGGTCTATGGCCTCGGCTGGCTGCGCCGCCGCCGCCGCGCCGAGGCGCTGGAAGACAGCCTGATGGCCGAGCCCGCGGGCGATGGCCGGGTGCTGGCCGAGCGCATGCAGCAGGCGCTGGCCAAGCTGCGCCGCTCGGGCGGCAAGAGCGCGCTCTACGATCTGCCCTGGTATGTGATCATCGGCCCGCCGGGCGCGGGCAAGACCACCGCGCTTGCGAATTCCGGCATCGGCTTTCCGGGCCAGGACGGGCCCGGCTCGGGCGTCGAGGGCTTCGGCGGCACCCGCAACTGCGACTGGTGGTTCGCCGAAGAGGCGGTGCTGATCGACACCGCCGGGCGCTATACCACCCAGGACAGCGATGCCGAGGCCGACCGCGCCAGCTGGACCTCGTTCCTGCAGCTTCTCAAGAAGGGCCGTCCCGACCAGCCCGTGAACGGCGTGATCCTGGCGTTTTCGGTGGCCGACATGATGACCGCCTCCGAGGCCGACCTGACGCGCCATGCCGAGACCGTGCGCAGCCGGCTGGCCGAGCTGCACGAGACGCTCAAGATCGACGTGCCGGTCTATGTGCTGTTCACCAAGGCCGACCTGATCTCGGGGTTCCGGGAATATTTCGGCTCGTTCAGCCAGTCGCGGCGGCGGCTGGTCTGGGGCACCACCTTCCAGACCCGCGACCGCAGCGCGCGCACCTGCGAACTGGTTCCGGCCGAATTCGACGCGCTGGTGGCGCGGCTGTCGGACGAGGTCAGCGACCGCATGACCGAAGAGCCCGACGGCGCGGCCCGGATCGCGATCTTCGGGCTGCCCGGGCAGATGGCGATGCTGCGCGACACCGTCTCGGACTTTCTGCGCCGGGTCTTCGCGCCGACGCGCTATCAGTCGAACGCGATCCTGAGGGGCTTCTACTTCACCTCGGGCACCCAGGAGGGCACGCCCATCGACCAGGTGCTGGGGGCGATGGCCAAGGGCGGCGACGAGGCCGCCTTCCAGCCCGCCTTCCTGTCGGGCAAGGGCCGCAGCTACTTCCTGCATGACCTGCTGAAGAAGGTGATCTTCGAGGAGCGCGACTGGGTCGGCTTCGACCGCCGCGCGGTGCGCCGCCGCCAGATCCTGCGCAGTGCCGCCATGGTGCTGATCGCTGCGGTCACGCTGGGCGGCATGGCGGGGTTCGGCTACAGCTTCTGGCAGAATGCCAGCCTGCTGGCCGCCGCCGATGCCGATGCCGCCGCCTATCGCGACGCGGCGCGCAACGAGCTGGCGCGCACCGTCATCGACGATCCCGATGCCTCGGTGGTGCTGCCGCAGCTGCAGCGGCTTCGGCAGATGACCGCGGGCTATGTCGATCCGCGCCGTCCGGGCCTGTTCGAGGGGCTGGGGCTGTCGCGCCATGACGAGCTGCACGCCGCCGCCGACCGCGCCTATTCCGACGGACTGGAACGGATGCTGCGGCCGCGGCTGATCCTGGCGCTGGAAAACAGCCTGCCACAGCTCATCGCCGAGGACGACACCGCCGCGATCTACCGCGCGCTCAAGGTCTATCTGCTTTTGGGCGGGCAGGGCGGGACGCGCGGCGCCGAGGACGATGCCGTCGTCGCGGGCTATTTCGACGAGATCTGGCGCGCCCGCTTCGCCGCGCCGGGCGAGTTTCGGCTGCGCGAGGAGCTGACCCAGCATCTCGAGGCGATGCTCGATCTCGACGGCGATCGCCGGATCACCATCGGCATCGACCCCGAGATCGTGCGCAAGGCGCGCGATGCCATCGTCACCTTGCCGCTGGCCGATCAGGCCTATGCCTCGATCCGCGACCGGGCGCTGACCTCGGGCCTGCCGGCCTTTGCGCCGGCCGAGGCCATCGGCGGCCAGGTCGAGCGGGTGCTGGCCACCACCGACGGCACGCCGCTGGATAGTCTTTCGGTGCCGGGGCTTTACACCTTCGAGGGCTATTGGGGCTTCTTCCTCGACGAGCTGACCAATGCCCGCGCGCGTCTGAAGGATGACCGCTGGGTGCTGGGCGAGGCCGCCGACCGGGTCGATTACGACCGCCAGCTGGGCAGCCTCGAGCGCGATCTGCACCGGCGCTACCGGCAGGAATTCGACGCCGCCTGGACCGGGCTGCTGTCGCGGCTGACGCTGGCGCGGATGTCGGCCGACCCGCCGCGCTATGACGCGCTGGCCGCCGCCGCCTCGCCGGTCGATTCGCCGCTGGCCCGGCTGGTCGAGGAAATCGGCCGCCAGACCCGGCTGAGCCGGCTTTACGACGAGATCGACGCGATGGCGCCCGAGGATGCGGCCAAGGCCGCCGCGGGCGGCGATCTGGCGGGGAACATGGGCGATGCGGCCTTCTCGCGGATCTATTCGCGCTCGGGCGTGTTCCAGCGCGTGGTGCTGGATGCGGTCCAGGCCCGCGGCAAGAGCCAGGTTCGGGCGGGCGCCGTGTCCGAGGACTCGCAGCGTGCCCAGGTCCAGCGGATCTCGGACGATTTCGCCGACTGGCAACGGCTGCTGACCGGCGAGCCCGGCGCCCGGCCCATCGACGCGGTGCTGGCCAATCTGGCCGCGCTGCGCGAGAACCGGCGCAATGCCGCGCTGGCCCCCAGCCCCGCCGACGAGACCCTGCTGCGCCAGACCCTGTCGGCGCTGACCATGAACAACAGCGCCCTGCCGCCCGATCTCGGCCGGATGCTGAGCGCGGTCGAGGCCGAGTTCCGCTCGGAGGCGCAGGATGCCAGTCTGGGCCAGATCGAGCGGGCGATGAATGACGAGGTCGGCGCCTTCTGCCGCGAATTCATCGAGCCCTATTTCCCCTTCACCGAGGGCGGGCGCCATGTCTCGCCCGCCATTTTCGGGCAGTTCTTCGCGCCGGGCGGCCGGGCCGACCGTTTCTTCACCACCTATCTGCAGCCGCATGTGACGCGCGGCCCCGACGGGCTGGAACCGGTCCCGGGCAGTTCCATCGGCGAACGACTCTCGCCCGACCTGCTGAAGGCCTTCGACCGGATCGAGGCGATCCGCATGGCCTTCTTCGCCTCGGGCGCCTCCGAGCCGCGGGTCGACATGGCGGTGACGCATATCTCGTCCTCGCCCTCGGTCAATCTGGCGGTGCTGGCGATCAACGGGTCAGAATTGCGGACCCAGCCCGGCTCGACCCCGGGCGAACTCAGCTGGCCGGGCCCCGGATCGGGCGTGTCGCTGGGGCTGTTCCCGCAGCAGTCGGGGCGGCCGAACGGCATCCGCTTCGATGCCGGCCGCTGGGACATCGTGACCTTCCTGCGCACCGGCCGGAGCCGGGTCAACGGCACCTCGGTCGAGGTCACGCAGGATGTCGGCGGGCGCTCGATCACCTACCGTTTCTCGTTCGATTCGACGACGGTGCCCTTCCTGATGCCCGAGCTGGCGCAATTCTCCTGTCCGGTCTCGGTCGAGGACCGGCCATGACCGGGACGGGACGGGCAAGCATCGGGCTTCTGGGCAAGCATCCGGGCTATGGCGACTTCCTGCGCGCGGGGTTGTCGGACGAGGTGGCCGACGGGTTGACCGGCTGGATCGATGCCACGCTGGCCGAGCTGCGCGACGAGCTGGGCCAGGACTGGGGGCCGTTCTGGGACGGCGCGCAGGAGCTGCGCTTCCGGGTCGGGCGCGCGGTTCTGGGGCGGACGCTGGCCGGGGTCCTGCGGCCCTCCTGCGACCGGGTCGGGCGGCGCTATCCGCTGCTGCTTCTGACCGAGGGCGCCGAGGTCGCGCCGCCGACCGCCTCCGATGGCAGCCAGGATCTGTGGGCGGCGCTGTCGGCGCATCTGGACCGGGCCGAGCCGGGGCACGGGGCGCGGGCGCTGCTGCGCGGGCTCGATCTGGCCATCGAGGCCGAACCGGCGGGGCGGGCGGCCGAAGGTCCCGTGGTCTGGGCGCATCGGCCCGATGGCGATCTCGGCGCGCTGTTGCGCGCGGCGCGGTCGGTCGAGGCCGAGCGGGCCGGGCTTGTGCGGGCGCAGTTCTGGACCCCGGGCAACGGGCGCTGCGCCGCGCAATGGCTGGCCGGAACCGGGCTGCCCGAAGCGAGGGCGCTGGCCTGGATGCTGGCGGGGGTGCCCGCCGATGGCTGCGACGCGGGAGCGCAGCAATGAGGCCAGCGGCGCATTGGAACGGCTGCTTCCTGCTCGAGACCGGGATGGCGACCGATGTCGGCTGCCGCCGCGAGATCAACGAGGACGACATGATCGCCCGGCCCGATCTGGGGCTCTGGGCGGTGGCCGACGGCATGGGCGGGCATGCGGCGGGCGAATTCGCCAGCCAGGCCATCGTCGCCGAGCTGGCCGAGGCCGGGCTGCCCGCCTCGGCGGTCGATCTGCAGGCCCGCTTCATGGAGCGGCTGATCCGCGCCAATGACCGCATCCGCGCGCATTCGGCCGAGCTGGCTGCGGGGCCGATCGGCTCGACCGTGGCGGCGCTGCTGGTGCATGCGGATGGCTATGCCGTGGTCTGGTGCGGCGACAGCCGGGGCTATCTGCTGCGCGACGGCCATCTGGTGCAGCAGAGCCGCGACCATACCGAGCTGCGCGCCGCGCTGGAGGCGGGGCGGATCACGCCGGAAGAGGCCAGGACCTGGCCCCGGCGCAATGTCATCACCCGCGCCATCGGGGTCGGCCCCGCCCCGGAATGCGACATCGTCTCGGGCCGGATCGCGCCGGGCGATCTGTTCCTGCTCTGCTCGGACGGGCTGACCGAGCATCTGGACGATGCCGAGATCGCCGACATCCTGCTGGATCTGCCGCCGCAGGCCGCCTGCGACGCGCTGATCGCCGAGACCGTGGCGCGGGGCGCGCGCGACAATGTCACCGCCGTGGTGCTGGCCTGCCGCAGCGGCGATGACGATGACGAGAAGACGGCGCCGCCGCTATGACCGGAGCCGACGAACCGCGGAACGGGGGGCAGGACGGGACCGGCCCCGACCCCGACCGCAGGGAGATCTCGTCCCCGCCGCCCGCAGAGGAGGGCGCGGCGTCCGACCGGACGCGCCTCTCGGCCGCGCCGGTCGCGCCCGAGGCCGCGGATGACGAGCGCACCGCCTTCGTGGCGCCGGGCGGCGCAGAAGACGCGACCCGGATCGCGGCGCCCCCATCCCCGGCCGGGCCGGATGCGTCCCCGGCGGCGGCGGAGGCCCGCGTGCCGATCCTGTCGGCCGGAACCGTCATCAACAACAATTACCGGATCGCCGGGGTGCTCAACGCGGGCGGGATGGGGGCGGTCTATCACGGCGTCGAGATCGGCACCGGCGATCCGGTCGCGATCAAGGCGATCCTGCCGGATCTGGCCGCCGATCCGCGCGCGGGCGCGCTGTTCCGCAGCGAGGCGCGGATGCTGCGCCAGCTCGCCGACGATGCCATCGTGCGGTATTACAACTACGTCCACGACCATGCGCTCGACCGCTATTTCCTGGTGATGGAATTCATCGAGGGCATCACGCTGTCGGACCATATGGCGCGCTCGGGGCCGTTGCCGCCGGCCGCCGCCGAGGCGCTGATCCGCAGGCTGGCCCGGGCCCTGTCCCGGGCGCATGCCCTGGGCGTGATCCATCGCGACCTGTCGCCCGACAACGTGATGCTGCCCGGCGGCGCGGTGGCCGAGGCCCGGCTGATCGATTTCGGCATCGCCCGGTCGGCGCGGCTGTCCGAGGACGAGGCGCCGGGCACCTTCGCGGGCAAGCTGAAATATGTCGCGCCCGAGCAGCTTGGCCATTTCGGCGGCCATGTCGGCCCCGAGACCGATATCTACGGGCTGGCGCTGCTGGTGGGGGCGGCGCTGTCCGGCCGCGCGCTGCCGATGGGCAACAGCATCGAGGAGGCGGCCGAGCGGCGGCAGCGCGTGCCCGACCTGTCCGGCGTGTCGCCCGGGCTCAGGCCGCTGCTGAGCCATATGCTCGAACCCGACCCGGCGGCGCGCCCGGCCTCGATGGACGAGGTGCTGCGGCTGATCGAGCATCCGCATCTGTTGCCGCCGCGCTATGGCGGACCCAGCGTGGCGGTGCCCGGCGGGCTGACCCTGCCGCCCGGGCTGGGACGGCCGGGCGCCGCGCGCGCGGCCGGGTCCGGGCGGGGCGCGGGGCCCGCGTCCGATCTGGTGCCCGATCCGGGGCCCGAGCCGCCCCGCGACCGCGCCGCGCTGCGGCTGATCGGCGGGCTCGCTTTGGTGTTTCTGGCGCTTCTGGGCGCGGCCGGCTGGTATGGCTGGACCACCGGGCTGATCGGTCCGGGCAAGCCCCCCGAGGGCGGGATCGAGGCCCGGCTGCCGCCGCGCCAGGAGGCCGGTCGTGCCGGGTTCCTGGCCGCCTGGCAAAGCGGGCCCTGCAGCTATCTGACCCGGGTCGAGACCGGGCCGCGCGCCGGCGTGGTCGAGCGCTACGGGCACCGGCGCGGGGACGCGGCCACGGACAACGCCACGGACAATGCCGCGCTGGCCGAGGCCTACGAGGCGCAATTCGGCAGCCGCCCGGCGGTGCTCGACCGGCCGGTCGCCGAGGCGCAATGCGCCGTGCTCGATTTCGCCCGCAGCCTTCAGGCCCGGCCCGGCCCGTTACCGGTGCTGTCGGCGACGCCCGAGCGGGTCGCGAGCGGCGAGGAGGTTCTGGCCGCGGTCGCGGCACCCGGTCCGGCGCGGCTCTGGGTGGCGCTGGTCGCGCCCGACGGGGCGGTCTACGACCTGACCGACCGGATCGGGCCGGATGGCAACCTGCGCTTCGGCCTGAGCCTGCCCGAGGGCGCTCCTGCCGCGCCACAGCTTTTGCTGGCGGTGGCCGCGACCCGGCCGCTGGCGTCGGCCGCGACCGCTGCCGACGGCACCCCCGCCGCGCGCCTGCTGCCTGCGCTGCTGGAGGAAATCGCCGGGCGGGGCGACGGGGCCGGGGTCGCGCTGGCGCATCTCGAGCTGGTGCCGCCGGGACCGGAGGCAGACGAATAGGCGCCGGACCGGGCCGGCAGGATCTCGCCGAAAATCCGGCCCGCGGCGATTGCTGCTGCCTGGAATGCCTCTATGTTGCCGTTGCGCCGACCTGGCACGACTGTGACGAGTGAGAACCATGCTGTTCGTTTCAAAGGAAAACCAGCGGTCCGATGCGGTGCTGCGCCGCACGGAGCCCGGGCTGTGACACGTCCCTCCGACCCGCTTCTTGCGGCCCGCTACACGGCCCGCGATCGCCTTGCCGCCGAGGTCGGCGGACAGGTCGCGATGCGCGCGCCGGACCATCCCGAATTCAGGGCCCATGTCGCCGAGGCGCTGCTGGCCCAAGGCTACCGGATGACCGGTTTCGAGCCGCTCGACCCGCAAAGCCTTTCGATCGATCCGGCGGCGAGCGTCTCGCTCGGGCGCGGGCGTCCGGTCTTTCTCGACAGCCCGGCGCCGAGCCGCGAGCGCCCGCAAGCGGCCGGGCTCAGGGCGCTCGATTTCGCGGAATGCGGCTGGCCCGCGCTGTTCGAGGGGCCCGGCCCGGCCTGGGCGCTGATCGACCCGGTCTGCTGGCCCGATGCGCTGGAGCTCTTGCGCGACCGCGCGCAGGGCGCGCTTTGCCTCTATGCCACGCCCGATGCCGACCGTCAGGCCGCCGCGCCCTGGCTGGTGCCGCTGTCGAGCCGCGATCCGGTCAGCCGCGCGCTGATGGCGCTGGCGCCCGACCGCCATGCCGGGATCTGCTTCCAGAGCCAGGCCGGGGCGATGGCGCTGCGGGCGCATTTCCGGCGCTACACCATGGCCTGGCTGCCCGGGCGCGAGGCGGCGCCGCTGTATTTCCGCTTTCACGATCCGCGGGTGCTGTCGGACATGGCCCAGGCGCTGGAACCCGCGCGTTTCGCGGGCTTCGCGGCCCCTGTGCGGCGCTTTTTCCTGCCGCTTTCGCCCGAGCTGTCGCTGGCCGCGCATCTGCCCGGCGACCCGGTCGGGCCGCTTGACGATCCCGCGACGCTGCAGGGCAGGCTGGTGCGGCTGGCGCCGCGCGGGCGGGCGGTGGCACCCGGCAACCTGCATGTGACCGAGGCCGAATTCGCCCGCTTCGACCGGCTCAAGCGGGAACGCACGGCGCAGTCGGTGGCGCGCGGGCTGTACCGTTCGCTGGGGCAGGACAAGGGCCCCGAGGCCTGCCTTGAGGCCGCCAGCCAGGCAATGCGGCTGGGCGAACTCCACGACATGCCGTCGCGGGCGCAGGTGGGCGCGCTGGCTCGCGCGGTGCTGTTCTTCGGCGCCGATTTCGCGGACAGGGATCGCCGGGCCGCGGCGATTCTCGAGGATCGCCGCGGCCTGCCGTTCCAGCGCAAGGACCGGCTGCTGCGCTGGCTGGCGATGGCGCTTGGCGAACGCGGGGGCGCGGTTCTGGCCGCGCCTGCACTCAGGACAGGACAGGGATGATGGCGGGACCGACGATGAATGCCGAAGAGGCGCTGCTTTGGGCCCTGGGGTCCGACATGCCGCAGCCGCCCCTCATGCTGAACACGCTGACGATGAACCCGCCGATGATCGCGGCCGAGACCTCGCCCGGCCACCGCCGGATGCTGCAGGAGCAGCTTGACCGGGCGGTGGAGCAGGCCAACGCGCTGCGCGCGCGGGAAGAGGCCGAGGTCTTCGATCTGGCCAATGGCGGCGCGGCCTGCGACTGCGCCCCGGGCGAGCCCTGTTGTCTCAAGGAATTCGTGATCGAGGATGCCGGGGATGCCAGCCGCAAGGTGACCTGGCCCGTGCCCGAGAACGGACCGCGCACGCTGTTTCTGACCTGCAAGGACCCTTATGGCGGCCAGCCCTCGGCCAAGGCCAGGCTGAAGATCACCAGCAAGGAGGACTGCAAGCAGGGCAAGGCGGGCGTGCCCTCGCTGCGGCCGTCGAATTTCGCCGACGACAATTCCGACATTCCCGACAGCGACGAGCGGATCGTCACCACGCCGTTCCAGATGCCGGCGCTGTCGGGCAAGATCCTGCCGCCAGAGGTGATCACCGCAGTCTATATTCTGGGGCTCGCGATCCAGAGCTCGACCTATCGGGCGCAGCGCAGTCCTGCGGCCGGGGCCAACCAGTGCGTCGGGACAGGCTTCGGCGGGCTGACGGTCTGCCCGCTGCCGCATGCCAAGCTCGAGGCCGAGCTCGAGGGCAGCGTCGGCATCACGATCTTCTCGAGCCGCCTGCCGACGCTGTCGGCCAAGCTGACCGGCAAGATCACCGGCGAGGTCGGCAACCAGACCCTGGAATTCGAGAAATCCGGCGAGGCCGAGGAGAAGCAGGCCCCCGCGACCCGGGCGCAGGAGCGGCAGCAGCAGGGCGAAAGCACTCCTCTGATCTCCTTCATCGAGGACATTCAGGACGCGATGAACGGTCTGGCCGGCGAGTCGGGTTCGCCGGATGCGCTGCGGGCGCCGCAATCGGATGCCTTCGGCTCGTCGATCGGGATCGAACTCAAGCTGGGGCTGAAGATCGGCACTCTCGAGCTGAAGGGCAAGGAGGCCTCGCCCGATCTGTCGCTGGCCCTGTCGGGCTGCGAGGTGACCTACGGGCTGTCGGTGACCGGCAAGATGGACCTGTTGGATCTGTTCCTGTCGCGCTTCCCCAGGGGCCCCGAGATCCGGCGGCGTCTGGCCAATCCGGGCAATGCGGTTTCGGCCTCGGCGCAATGTGCCATCGAGGTCGGCGGCGCGGGCGATCTGAGCTATGGTATCGGCGATATCGCCAGCCTCACCATCGGCAATGCCGATGATTGGGAGGCCCGCCTGGAAGAGATCGAGCATACCTTCACCGCGAAGGCCAGGATCACCGGTAAGGTCTTTGCCGACGCAAGGCTCGAGGCCGAAACCTGGTTCTTCAAGGCCGAAGCGGCGGCCGGGGCCTCGGTCAGCACGGGCTGGCATTTCGGCGGTCGCGTCGTGCGGAGTCAGGGTGGCGGCCGAAAGACCGAGAAGCTTTATCATTTCGAGGGCGTCGTCTTGCGGGCCTATGCCACGGTGTCGGTGTCCGCAGCGGCGTCGAAATCGGACTCGAGCAGCGATGTCTTCGGCGATTACGCCTCGACAAGCAGCGTTTCGGGGGGTGTCACCGCGAAAAGCAACCTCGCCGAACCGGATTACACGCTCGAGATCATGTCGCCCGAGGGAGAAAAAGATGGCTGGATCTGAACGGCAGCCGGGCCGGCGCCGGTTTCTCGCCGCTGCCGCGGCATTCGCCGGCATGGGCGCCACAAAAGTTTTTGCGAGAGGAAAGATGACTGATTATCCGACGAATGCCTATTCCCTGATCTGCATGGGGCATCATGCGGTTCTGGAGGTCTATCTGAACGGCGCGCCGACGATCCTGCATGCCAGCCCCGGGGATCTGGTCTTTTCCTTCCCGGCGACCGAGCTGCTGCGCGACGGGGCGAACCGGCTGGATGTGGTCTATGAACCCCTCGATGTCGAGAAGCGCAGCTATACGCCCACGCCCGAGGTCTCGGTGCAGATCCAGCTGTCGCAGGGGCGCCTGGGCGAGGCCACGCTCCTGAACGCGCGCTACGGCATGGAGGAGGAACGGCTGGTATCCGAGCCCCTGACGGTGTTCAGCGGGCGGCCGGTGCAGCCCGATCTGGGCAATATCTCGCGGCCCAGACCCGAGGCCGAGCGGCCCTTCACGATCTGGTTCGGCGACGGCAAGCCCTCGCGGGAGTTCACGCGGATCGTCCCGGTCGAGTTTCGGATCGACGATGCGCCGCTGGGCGACGTGGCCTGGGCCGGGACCGAGCCGCTCGAGGATGACGGCGACACCCGCGACGCGCTGTGGCAGGCGATGGCGCGGCTGCATCAGGCCGTCGAGCGGCGCGACCGCGAGGGCTTCGTCGAGATCGCGGGGCCCTATCTGGCGCGGATGGCGCATATCTGGGGCAAACCCGATGCGGGGGCGGCGGCCGACACGATCCTGGCCCGGGCGCCCTGGGCGTCGGAGCGTGCCGCGGGAATGGTGCCGCTCTTGTCGCGCCAGGAAGCGCGGAGCGCCACGCTGGCCTTCGGCTCGGACCGGCGGCTCGTGGAATTCTCGGACCGCCGGGTTGCCGCGACCGATGCGGGCGGCGAGGTGCTGTCGGCCCTGCCGCTCTATTTCGCGCGGCAACCGGGTGGCCCGTTCCTGGCCTGCTTCTCGAGGGATATGGCGTGACCCTCGAGTCCCCGGCCCTTGCGCTCCGTCGTCGCTTTCTGGGCGGAGCGCTGGCTGCAACTGCGGTGGTTGTGCTGCCGTCGAGGCCATGGGCGCAAGGCTCGGAGGGGCCGCAAAGAAATTACGGGCTTTCCTGTTTCGCTGAAAACGCGACGGTCGAGCTATTCATCAACGGTGCGCCGACGGCGCTTCATGCGTCTCTGGAGAAGATGGTCTGGAGTTGGCCCGTGCGCGACTTTCTGCGCGACGGCACGAACCGGATCGATATCGCCTACGAGCCGATCAATCCGGCCGAGCGAAATTACACGCCCAATCCGGACGTGGCGATCCAGATGGAATTGTCGCGGGGAAGGCTGCCGGCAGCCGTTCTCTTCAACGCCAGTTACGACATGGAGCAGGGCCGCCTCGCGCTCCGGCCGAAGACCATCTTCGGTGGCAATCCGGTGCAGGGCGACGTCGGCAGCATTTCCCGACCCCGGGTCGGCCCCGAAGAGCCCTATGTCATGGAATTCGGTTTCGGAAAGGGGACGCGCCCGGAGTATTCGCGCATGCTGGGCGTCGAGTTCCAGATCGACGATCCCGCGCTGCGCGATGTCGCCTGGGCCGGAACCGAGCCGCTGACCGACACGCCCGAGATGCGCGATGCGCTCTGGCAGGCGATGGCGCGGCTGCATCAGGCGGTGGAACGGAAGGATCGCGCGGCCTTCGTCGAGATCGCCCGGCCGTTTCTGGCGCGCCTGGCCTACATGCTGGGCAGGCCCGATGCGGCCACGATGGCGGATTTCCTTTTCGGCAAGGTGGCCTGGGCCTCCGACAGAGCAGCAGGCATGCGCCCGCTGCTGTCGCGCGAAGAGGCCCAGAAGGTTGCGCTGCATTTCGGGTCGGACCGGCGGCTGGTCTGCTTTGCCGATTACCAGGTGGCGGCGCTCGATCACGACGGTGATTTCCTGTCGATGCTGCCGGTCTATTTCGCGCGGCAACCGGGTGGCCCGTTCCTGGCCTGCTTCTCGAGGGATATGGCGTGACCCTCGAGGCCCCGGCCCTTGCGCTCCGTCGTCGCTTTCTGGGCGGAGCGCTGGCTGCAACTGCGGTGGTTGGGCTGCCGTCGAGGCCATGGGCGCAAGGCTCGGAGGGGTCGCGAAACACCTACACGCTTTCCTGCATGGCCCGGAACGCGACGGTCGAACTGTTCGTAAACGGCGCTCCGACGGCGCTTCACACCTCGCTCAAGGACATGGCCTGGACGTTCTTCGTGCCGGATTTCCTGCGCGATGGCGCGAACCGGATCGACATCGCCTATGAGCCGCTCAATCCCGAGGAGCGCAACTACACCCCCAACCCGGATGTCGCGATCCAGGCCGAACTGGCGCAGGGACGGCAGGAGCCTGCCATCCTGTTCAATGCCAGCTACGATATGGACGAGGGCCGGCTCGCGCCGCGCGAGACGGAGATCTTCAGCGGGATTCCGGTGCGCCGCGATGCGGGCACCATTTCTCGGATCCGTGCCGGAGCCGAAGAGCCCTTCGTGATCCGGTCCGGCAAGGGCAACGCCACGCGTCCCGAATACACGCGGATCCTCGCCATCGAGTTTCAGGTCGACGATCCGTCGCTGGGCGATGTCGCCTGGGCCGGAACCGAGCCGCTGACCGATACGCCCGAGATGCGCGATGCGCTCTGGCAGGCGATGGCGCGGCTGCATCGGGCAGTGGAACGAAAGGATCGCGTGGCCTTGGTAGAGATCGCCCGGCCGTATCTTTCGCGGTTGGCCTACATGCTTGGTAAGGCCGATGCGGACGCGGCGGCGGCCATGATCCTCGACTCCGCGCCATGGGCGTCGGATAAGGTTGCCAGCCTGCGTCCGCTCCTGTCGCGAGAAGAGGCCAGGGGCGCGGCGCTGCTTTTCGGATCGGACCGGCGGCTGGTCTGCTTTGCCGATCACCGGGTGACGGCTCTTGATCGCGACGGGAATTTCCTGTCCACGTTGCCCTTCTATTTCGGGCGTCGACCCGGGGGGCCGATGCTTGGCTGTTTCTCGCGGCACATGAAGTGAAGCCTGCCGCTAGAACCGTTGCGGCCCCGCCGGGGCCGACCGTGCCGGAACGCGGCCGATCAGATGTCGGCCGCCGCCATTTCCTCGTCCCTGCGATGGGCATGGCGGCGCTGTCGGGGGGGGGCGGCTGTATCGACCGAGTGAAAAGCTGCTCATGCCACAAGGGAGAACGTAGCAATGAGCATGACGATGGACGACAGCATCAAGCGTTGGACGGCGAAGCGGAGTGAGGCTGCAATCCGCCATCGGTCCGAGGATGCATCCGAACGCTCTGGTGATCGAGATCATCCAGGGCAAGACGACCGTGTCGGAGGCAAGTCGATCATTCGACCTCACACCCTCCGAGATCGAGGGCTGGGTCGAGGATGCGAAGCGGGGTATGGAGAATTCCCTGCGCGCCAACCCGCTCGACATCCGCGAGCAATACGAGAAGCAGCTCCGGCACCTGTAAGGCAAGCCTATGGCGAGGCCATGCTGGAGCTACGGGCCCGAAAAAAGCTTCAGGCCTTGCTGGATGCGCAGGACGGGAATTGATCCGTCGCATCCAGCAGGGCCTCTTGGCGGAGCGCCTTGCGGTGTCGATCGCCAAGCTCTGCACGTGGTTCGGCATTCCCCGGCGCATGGTCTGCTACACACCGGTGAAACCCGCGCCGAAGGTCGATCCCCGCTTTGCCGATCCGATCAGGAAGATGATCGAGGAGGAGCCGTCCTTCGGATATCGGACCGTGGCCTGGCTCCTGGGCTTCAACAAGAACACGGTGCAGAGGGTTCGGCATCTCTCTCGGACCGATGGCGTTCGATGCCTCACTCCAGATCAAGGGTTGGCAGGTTCGCAAGCGCGCCGTGGGCATGCGGCCCCGCATTCAGGCCGTTCCTTCAGTCGCAGCTGCGCCGAACGAGAGATGGTCGACCGATCTCGCCCGCATCTGGACCGGCAAGGACGGCCGGGCTTCACTGGCCTTGGTGGTCGACTGCCACACCCGCGAGCTGTTGGGCTGGCACCTGTCGAAGTCGGGCAAGGCCACGACCGCCAGCGCCGCGCTGGAACATGCCGTGATCGCGAGGTTCGGCACCCTGGGCCGGGTCGAGGAGGGGTTCCTGCTGAGGTCGGACAACGGCATTCGCCATCGGGCTCGAACCAATGGCGCCTCAATGGCTCATTCTTCACCAGCCACCACTTCACGGCCATCGTCCGCAGCTACGGGCTGAAGCAGGAGTTCATCACCCCGCACTGCCCGCAGCAGAACGGCATGGTCGCGCGCATCATCCGGACGCTCAAGGAGCAGTGCGTGCATCGCCACCGTTTTGAGACCATTCAACATGCGATGCGTGTGATCGGTGACTGGACCGCATTCTACACCCACCGCCGCCCTCATCAGGCGCTTGCCATGCGCACGCCTGTCGAGGCATGCAGATTAGCGGCCTAACCTGAGCAGAGTCCGCTGGGTCGATACAAATAGCGGTTTTCGATTGCAGCCAACCCGTAAGCGGACAGTCCGCTTACGGCAGAGAGTGATCTTCCCGGGGATAAGGCACGGTCCGCTCGCAAATTCTCAACGCGCCAGAACAGTGCAGCTTTTTAAAAGGAACCTTGGCGTGTCTATGGGCGATCAAGGCAGAAGATCGTTCGGTGGGCCTGATCGGCAATCAAACGCATCCCACCCGCGCGCGCGGTCCGGTTGGCGACGGTGTTCTCCTTCGCTATTTCTGCGAGGACGACTGTATTGGCATCGTTCGGCAGCTGCGTGAGAGCGCGGCGCAACGCCACTTTGCCCCAGCCGCGCCCCCTTAGCCCGGGCGAGAGCCAGAAACCCAATTGCGCGACGGACTGGTGATAGAGGAGCAGAAAGCCTTCGCTCTCGGAGGCAGAGGCCCACCATGCAAAGCTGCGGATGCGCGCATCAAGGCCGCTCCACAGCCATGCGCGCAATTCTGCTGGCGTCTGCGCGGTGGTGAGGACTTCCGGGGGATACCATCCAGCGGGCCAGAGATCAGGCGCGCCGTCCCCTATTTCGCCAGCCATTCCGCCTCCAGCTCGTCGCAATAGGCCTGCATATCGGCAAGCGGGATGTCCTTCAGCAAGAAGAGACGCGCTGCCTCGGCCACGGCATCCGCGACCGCAGGGTCTGTGTCTGCGATCACCACCAGCTCTTCCATGCGGTCGACGGCCGGAGCGCTCTGGCCATCGGCAGGCAGCTCCCATCCGGGAGGTTGCTGCCGGATGGCGGCCGAGGCAAAGAGCTGGCTTTCGGATCGGCTCTCCCCGTCCGGCGGGTCGTTGTGAAGCAGCCGCAGCCCGCGTCCGATCCGCGGGATCCAGAAGCTCAGAAGCACCGGCGTTCCGAAATTCTGGCTGTCCTGGTCCGCCTCGGCCAGCGGCACCACCAGTGCGCCCGCCTCGGGGCCGATTGCTTCGCGGATCACCGCTGGCCAGTAGAGTTCGAGCAGGAGGAACTCGGCCTCGCTGGTGCGGAAGCGGGAAAAGGGAAAGTTGGGGAGTGCCTCAAGTGCGCTGCGATCCATGCGCTACACCGGGAAATTCGGCGAACAGCCGTAATTGTCGATGTCCATCCGCTTGCCGCCGGAGCGGTCGCTGGCAGGAAACGAGCGCTGTCCCAGCGGAGGATTGGAATTGATATAGCGCTCGAGCTTTGTCTTCGACTGGACGCGGATCGCCTGTTGGTGCTTGTTCAGCAGTGCCCAGGTGGCATTGGAAAGCGCAATCCCCTCGGCGTGGGTGACCGGAGCACTGGTCTTGACGATGGGCGGTGCGCCGATTGTCGATGACGAGGTGCCGCCGCAGTCGTTGCCCTGGGCATGCACCCGAACCGTCCATGGCCGGTCGCAGGTTTTGGTCTGGGTGTCGGTCTCGGTGCGGGGGACTGCCGGCGCGCGCTCGCGCGTTGCTCCATACCAAAGGAGTGTGCCGAGGCCGACCACGCCAAGGACGGCCCAGCCCGGCCGACCGGCGAATGTGAGGGGAAGTGCGGCAGGAGCCATCTCAACTCCCCTTGCTTCTGGAAATCATCTGATAGGCGGTAATCAGTTGTCGGGCCTTCGCCCGCCCTGACAGGAAAGGATTGCAAGTTGCATAGAAGAACGCTGGCTCGCGCAAAAGCTTCATCCCGGTCATCACGGTTATCGATACCAGGGCTGCCGCTTCGCGGATGTCGCGGATGCCCGAAGGGCGTCGTTGTCAAGACCTGCATGGCCATTCACGAGGCAAAGCTTTCCGGCCCGCCCGCAACTGCGGCGGTTGAGAGATGTCAACTCATGGCCCAGAATCGAAGGTGCTGGACAACGATAGGGGCCTCTCGGGATGCGTCCTCGGAGGCTTCTTCTTTTGGTCCTTCCTGTCTCGTGCCTCCTTTTGGTGTTTACGCTGCTCTTCTCAGTCCTCGCGCCCGTCCTGCCAGTCGCCATGCAGATGGGCGAGGTTCTCGACCAGCCACTTCTCGAACCCGGCCGACACGCCATTGTCGACGCTGAGCACGGTGCGGCCGCGCTTGCGCGCCACCTCGGCCAGCGCGCGGCCATCGGCGACGGTCACGATGCGGGGGCGCGGGGCAGGGGGGCGAGGTTGGGCCAGAGCCGCCATCACCGCCTCGAACCGGGCGTCGGAACTCTCGCCCACTGCCCGGTCGGCCAGATCGCGGCCCTTGAGCTTGTCGGCCAAGGCCAGCCAGCGGTCGCGCCCGATGCCCGGCGCCGACCCGATCACCTCGATCAGGACCCGGTCAGCTACGGAAAGCATTTGCGAAATCAATATCTTGTCGACATGGAGCGCGTCGCAGATGATCTTGCGGTCATAACCCGCGTCGCGCATCTGGCGGGCGAAATTGGCCCGTTCGATGAAGGTCAGATCGCGCCGCGCGGCGTTTTCCTGGCCCTGCGCGATCACCAACCCGCAATCGTCCAGCTCCCGCACCATGGCCTTGATCGGCAGGTGCAGCGCCTTCAGCGCGGCGACCCGCCCTTGAAGTTGATGACGGTGATGACCTGCAGATGGTCGCCCTCGCGCCGTCCGGGCAGGTAGGTGCCGGGCGTTTTCGTCCCGGCCTCGAGGAACTTGCGCAGCTCCTGGATGTTCTCGGGGCTGTAATAGCGGTGGCCATTGGCGCGAATCTCTGGCGATGGGCCCTTGCCGTCCAGATGCAGCTTGCGCAGATAGGCATCCTTGACGCCCAGAAGCTGGGCGACCTCACCCGAGGGGAATCGGCGCAGGGTCCGCTTGGCGTCCGGGGGGAAAGAGCTGTGCCCTATGTGCCTGTAATCTTTCGGAAAGCTCTTGCGCGTGCTCTCCGCCCAACAGGTCGATGCGTTCCTGCCTGCGGACCATTTCTGCCCTCGGACCCGGAACCGTTTGTTACGGTTTCCCGCGTTTTGTTCCCTTTTTTCCGTATATTGCTGGCCGAGCTTCGGGATTCGGGCAAGCGGTTTCTGCCGGGGCGCCGCCCTGCGGGTCGGGACGAGGATCGGTCGCGCCGCGGTTACGGCTTTGCCATGCCTGTTGCCAAGCGCCTTCGCCAGGGGAAATCCGGGGCAGCGGCGCGCGCGTCCCGCCCGGCATCGCCCCCGCGCCAGTCCCTGCAATAGCCCCCGCATCAGCCCGGGCCGCGAGGCTTGAATTTCCCCCGCCGGGCCGCCATTGTCACCCGGAAATATCCAGCCACAAGCCCGCCCGTCAGGCTTTCAGCCAGCACATGCAGATCGACGGCAAGGCAGGCATATGGCGATGGATGGACAGGCCCTCGGGCCGCGGCAAGACACGTCCCGGCAGGACACTTCACCGCAGGATGCGCCGCCCGCAAGGCGCAGGCGGGTATCCCCTTGGGGCATCCTGAAGCCGGTGCGCCCCCGGATCTGGCTGGCGATGGCGATCTCGGCCGGCTCGGCGCTGTTCACGCTGGCGGTGATGGTGCTGCTGATGGCAGCGGTCGGGCAGCTGGCGGCAGAGCCGGGCAGCCTGCCATGGGGGCTGTTCGCGGGTGTCGTGATCTGCACTATCGGGGCCTATGTGGCGCGGCTGGGGGCCTTCAATCAGGCCCATTACGCCGCGTTCCGGCTGGAACGCCTGTTGCGCAACGGGCTGGCCGCGCGGCTGGCGCGGGTGCCCTTGGGCTATGTCGAGACCCAGGGCGCGGGCGCGCTGGCCAAGGTGATCCATGACGACGTCAAGGCCTTGCATGTCTTCGTGGCCGACAGCACGCCGCTTTATGCCCGCGCCTATGTGACACCGGTGGTGACGCTGGCGGTGCTGCTCTGGCTCGACTGGCGGCTGGCTCTGGTGACGCTGGCGGTACTGGGGCTGGGCTATGGCATCCTGACGCGGGCGCAGCGCCGGCGGCGCGACATGGTCCGGGCCTATAACGCCGCCCGCGAGAAGGTCAGCGCGGCGGTGGTCGAATATGTGCAGGCGATGCCGGTGGTCCGTAATTTCGACAGCGGACAGCAAAGCTTCGGGCGCTATCAGGCGGCGCTGGACGGCTATCTGAAAGTGATGCTCGACTGGTACCGCGCGGCGGGCTTTCCGGCACGGTTCTCCTGGCTGGTTCTCAGCCCGATGCCGACCCTGACGCTTGTGCTGGGGGCGGGGCTGATCCTGACGGCCGCGGGCGATCTCGAGATGTCGCGCTGGCTGGGGGTGCTTCTGATCTGCACCGGCATGGCCGAGGCGATGATGCCGATGATGATGCTGCGCCACATGATCGAGAAGGTGAGCCTCAGCGTTGCCCGGATCGAAGAGGTGATGCAGGCCCGCGAGCTTGAGCGCCGCGCCGATCTGCCTGTCGCAGCCCCCGAAGGCGCCCCGGCGCTGAGCTTCGAGGGTGTGCGTTTTGCCTATGGCCCGGATCTGGCGCCCGCCTTGCGGGATGTCAGCTTCGCGGTGGCGCAGGGCAGCGTGACCGCGCTGGTCGGGCCCTCGGGCGCGGGCAAGACCACGGTCGCGCGGCTGATCCCGCGTTTCTGGGATGTCACGGCGGGGCGGATCTGCCTTGACGGCACCGATATCCGGGCGCTTGCCCCCGACGATCTTCTGGAAAAGGTGGCCTTCGTCTTCCAGGAGAGCTTCCTTTTCGCCGACACGATCGCGGGCAATATCCGGATCGGTCGCCCCGATGCCAGCGACGAGCAGGTGATCGCGGCGGCGCGCGCGGCCCAGGCCGACGGCTTCATCCGCGCGTTGCCGCAGGGCTATGACACGCCGGTGGGCGAGCGTGGCGTGTTCCTGTCGGGCGGCCAGCGCCAGCGCATCGCCATCGCCCGCGCGCTGTTGCAGGACCGGCCGCTGCTGGTGCTGGACGAGGCCACGGCCTTTGCCGATCCGGAAAACGAGGCCGAGCTGATCGCGGCGCTGTCGGAACTCATGCGCGGGCGCACGGTCATCATGGTGGCGCACCGACTGGCGACGATCCGCGATGCCGACCAGATCCTTGTCTTCGAGCGGGGCCGGATCGCCGAAAGGGGCAGCCATGACGCGCTGCTGGAGGCCGGGGGAACCTATGCAAGGCTCTGGCAGAATTACGAAAAGGCACAGAGCTGGTCGCTGGGCGCGGCCCGGGCTCCGGTGACCGCGGAGGTGGCCCGATGAACGCGCCAGCAAATGCCAAGGCAGCCCCCCGCAAGGCAGGAAAGACGGGCGCCACCTCCTTTCTCACCACCTTCCGCCAGCTGGCCGACAGCGTCGGACCCGAGGATGCGCCGGGGCTGCGCCGGGCGCTGGCAGGCCTGATCGCCGCGGCCGCGCTTCAGGGCTTCGGGCTGGCGGCCATCGCGCCCTTGTTCACGGCAGCGGCCACCGGGCCGGGGCTGGGCGAGGCGCTGGTCTGGTTCGGGGTGATGGTCGTCCTGATGGGCACGGCCTCGGCGCTGCGCTGGGTCGCACAGGGGTTCGACTTCGACGGGCGCATGGTGCGCGCGACCTGGCGGCTGCGCAGCCGTCTGGGCGCCAAGCTGCGGGAAATTCCGCTCGAGCAGCTTCAGGACAGGCGCGCGGGAGAGCTGAACTCGATGGTGCTGGGCAATGTCGACGAGAACCTGCTTTATGCGCTGACGGTGCTGAACCTCGTCTTCACCGCGGTGGTGACACCCTTCTGCGCGGCGCTGGGGATATTGCTGTTCGACTGGCGGCTGGGGCTCTTGCTGCTGCTGGTCTTCCCGGCCATCGTGCCGCTTTACCGTTGGCGGCGCCCGGCACTGGGGCGGGGCAAGCGCATCCTCGGACAGGCCCACCAGGAGGCCAGCGCCGATGTGCTGGAATATACCCAGGGGCTGCCGATCCTGCGCGCCGTGGGCCGGGCGGGCGAGAAGGCCGAGCGGCTCTCGGCCACCTTCCGCAAGCTCGAACAGATCCAGATCTTCGGCCATCGCAAGGGCGCCAAGCCCAACATCATCGTGGCCAGCGTGGTCGAACTGGGGCTGGTCGCGGTGCTGGGCGTGGGCGTCTGGCTGGTGGTCGCGGGCAGCCTGCATCCGGCGGCCCTTGGCGCGGTCTTCGTCATCGTGGTGCGGCTGTCGGAACCGCTGTCGACCTTCATCCTCTATACCGCCATGCTCGAGGTGATGGAGGCCGCGCTGGAACGGATCGCGGCCCTGATGGCGATCCGCCCGGCACCGCAGATGGACCCGCCCGCCATGCCCGAGAGCCATGAGATCCGGTTCGAGGGCGTGGGCTTCACCTATGCCAATGCCGACAGCCCCACGATCCGCGATTTCGACGCGGTGCTGCCCGAACGCTCGCTGACCGCGCTGGTCGGGCCCTCGGGCTGCGGCAAGACCACGCTGACCCGGCTGCTGCTGCGCCATTTCGATCCGCAAAAGGGACACGTCACCATCGGCGGGGTCGATCTGCGGCAGATCCCCGCGGACCGGATCGACGGGCTGGTCTCGGTCGTGTTCCAGGACGTCTACCTGTTCAACGACACGGTGCTGGCCAATATCCGCATGGGCCGCCCCGAGGCCAGCGATGACGAGGTCCGCGCCGCCGCCGCCGCCGCGCAATGCCTGGATTTCATCGAGCGGCTGCCGCAGGGCTGGCACACGCCCCTGGGCGAGATCGGCGGGCGGCTGTCGGGCGGCGAGCGTCAGCGGATCTCGATCGCGCGGGCGCTTCTGAAGGACGCGCCCATCGTGGTGCTGGACGAACCGACGGCGGCGCTCGATACCGAAAGCGAGCTGGCGGTGCAGAGCGCGCTGGATGCGCTGGTGGCCGAGAAGACGGTGATCGTGATCGCGCACCGGCTGTCGACCATCGTCGGGGCCGACCAGATCCTTGTCATCGAGAACGGTAAGCTGGTGCAGGCGGGCCGCCACGGGGCGCTGATCGGGCAGGGCGGGCGCTATGCCCGGATGTGGGCCGCGCAGGGCGCGCGCAAGCGCTGGTCGGTGGCGGGCTGATCAGCGCGCCACGATCAGCGGCGTATGGCTGACCGGATCGTCGAGGATCAGCGCATCGAGCCCGAAGACCCGGCGCAGCAGCTCGGGCGTCATCAGATCGCGCGGCGTGCCCTCGGCCACCAGCGCGCCCTCGGCCATGACGATCAGGTGGTCGGCATAGCGGCAGGCCTGGTTCAGATCGTGCAGCACCGCGACGATGGTGCGCCCCCGCTCGCGGTTGAGCCGTTGCAGCAGGCGCAACAGGTCAAGCTGATGGGCGATGTCGAGATAGGTCGTGGGCTCGTCCAGCAGCAGGATCGGGGTTTCCTGCGCCAGCACCAGCGCGATCCAGACCCGCTGGCGCTGCCCGCCCGACAGCGCGTCGACATCGCGCCCGGCCAGATCGGCGATGCCGGTGGCGGCCATGGCCTCGGCGACGATCCGTTCGTCCCTCTCGCTCCATTGCCGGAACGGGCCCTGATGGGGATAGCGGCCGCGCGCCACCAGATCGCCCACGGTGATGCCCGCGGGCGCCTGCGCGCTTTGCGGCAACAGCCCCACCTGGCAGGCCAGCGCGCGCGCGGGCATCCGGGCGATGTTCCGCCCGTCCAGCAGCACCTGCCCGCTTTGCGCCGGCAGAAGGTTGCAAAGCCCCCGCAACAGGGTCGATTTCCCGCAGCCATTCGGCCCCAGGATGACCGAGACGCGGCCCTCGGGCACCTCCAGCGTGATGTCCCGGCAGACCGGCTTTCCGGCATAGCTGAGGCCCAGGGCATGGGCGGTCAGCCGCGGGCCGGTGGCGGGGTCATCGGCAGGGATCTGGCCGGAGATCTGCGCAGAGATCTGGGCGGTGAACGGGCCGGGATCGGGTCGGGTCATGGGAACCTCGGGCTGGCAATGCGCGGGCGCGGTGGGGTCAGGACAGAAGCGCGTCGAGGGGCAGGTCGGCGGCCCCCTCGCGGGCGAAGGCGGTGCAGCTGCGGGTCACGGCGGCCACCAGCCCGGCGACGTCATCGGCGCTGTAATGGGCGTGGCGATAGCTCATCATCATGCGCAGGCCCCGCTCGCCGCCGATCACGTCCTCGACCACCTCGAATTGCAGCCCCAGCACCGAGTCGGTCTTGTCCGGGTCCACCTGGCGAAAGCGGACCGGGCCGTCGGGGCCCTCCAGCGCGCCGTTCAGGGCGTTGCGGGCATGGATCTGGATGAAGACCTCGAACATATGCGCGCCGGGGGCGGATGTGCCGTCGGACAGCCTTTCCTCGACCAGGTCGATGGGGATCTCGCAATGGGGCAGCGAGCCGTTGATCATGTCGCGCACGGTGCCGATCAGGGCGCGCGGGGTCAGATGGCCGGGCGCGCGCAGGCAATGCGCGGTGACAGTGGTGAAATAGCCGATCGTGTCGAAATAGTCGGGATCGGTCCGGCCCGAGGCCGAGGTCCCGACGGTCAGCGCGTCCAGCCCAGCAAGTCGTTGCAGTGCCACCGAAATCGCCGCGTAGACGGTGTTGAACAGCGAGGCCGAACAGGCCTTGGACAGGGCATAGAGGCCGTCCGAGACATGGGGCTCCAGCGCGATCTCGCACCACGCGCCCCCCGCATCATTGGCGGCGTCCGGATCCCGGGGCAGCGGCGGCGCATCGGGACGGCGGATCGGGCAGGGCGGGGGCGCGTCGCGCAGCGCGTCGAGCCAGTAACTCAGCGCGCGCGGATCGGGGCCTCTGGCCGCCTGGCGGCGGGCAAAGGCGTGGAAGGGCGCGGCAGGCCCGGCCCAGAGCGGCGGCCGCCCCGCGGCGCGGGCGGCATAGGCGCGGGCCAGCTCGTCCATCATCAGGTTGACCGACCACTCGTCCAGAACGATGTGGTGGAAGAGAAAGGACAAAAGCTGTCCCTCGCCGGTCCGGATGAAGCGGAGCCGGACAGGCAGCTCGCGCGCCAGGTCGAAATCATGGGCCGCCTCGGCGGCCAGCACCGGGGCCGGATCCTCGACATCGCCCGAGGGCATGAACCAGCCCATGCGGTCGAGCTCTGCCATCGGAACGGCCTCCTGCAGCACCCCGTCGGGGCTGTCTGCGAACCGGCTGCGCAGCGCCGGGTGACGCTCCATCACGTCGCGAAAGGCGGTGGCAAAGACTGTCTCGTCGACCGGGTCGAGGAAACGCAGGACGAAGGGGATGTTGAAAACCGGGCCGAAGCCGAGCGCCTCATAGATCTTCCACAGCGAGGCCTGGGCCAGGGAAAGCGGCGCCCGGTCTGCGGGGGCCGCGGAACGGGCCGGCACCGGAGCGAGGCCGGTCCCGGTCCGGCGCGCCAGCGGGGCCAGCGCCGCGGCCGTCGGGTGGAGGAAGAGATCGTTCAGGCGCAGCTCGATCCCGTGGGTCGCGGCCAGCCGGCCGATGACCCGGGTGGCGGTCAGGGAATGCCCGCCCATGTCGAAGAAATCGCAATCGGCCGTCATCTGCGGCGCCTCCAGCGCGCTGCGGAATTCCGTGAGGATGAGCCGGGTGATGGCGTCGCCGGTCGCGGTCCCGGTTTCGGATGCGGGCTGCGCCCCGGGGACCAGCTCGGCCAGCAGCGTGGCGCTGTCGGGCAGATCGTCGGCCACCGGGTGACGGATCAGGGCCAGCCGCGCGGCGCCGGGGGCCAGCACCAGCACGACGCGCAGGGGCGGCTCGTGCGACAGATCCCAGGGCGCGGCGGCGCAGCTGTCGATAACGGGGCCGATCCCGTCCGCGCTTGCGGCCCAGCGGAGGCGCAGGTCGGGACGGCCGCGGCCGGGCGTCACCAGCAGCCCGCACGCCTCGTCGAAGCGGTAGAGCCGCGTCAGCTCGGCCCGCCCGGCCAGCCGCCCGGCCAGGGCGACGGCCACCGCGCCCGGTTCCAGGTGATCGGGCAGCGAAACCTGGGCGATCCGGGGGGCGAGCCCCTCGTCGGATTGCTGATGCGCCAGCCAGGCGCGTCCCTCGCCGGGCCGGGACGGACGGGTGTGCAGGGCCTGTTCCGGGCCGTGGGTGGTCATGCTCTGTCCTCCTTGCTGGGATGGGGCATCGCCTATCCCCGCCGTCTTTTGCGGGTCAGCAGCCAGATCAGGTAAAGCCCGCCGATGACGCCGGTGACCTGGCCGATCGGCAGGATCGCGCCCCAGGGGGCGAGGCGGCTGAGCAGGTCCGCGCCCAGCATCAGCGCAGCCCCCATCAGCGCGGCGCCGATCAGGGGCTGATCGGGCATGCGCGCAAGCCTCCGGACCAGTTGCGGCGCGGCCAGCGCCACGAAGGCTATGGGGCCCGCCGCCGCCGTGGCCAGCGCGGCCAGCGTCACCGCGCCCGCCAGCATCCACCGCCGCGCCCGCTCGACCGGCACGCCCAGGGGGCCGGCCAGATCGTCGCCCATGGCCATCAGCCCCAGCGGGCGCATCCCCAGCAGAAGCGGCGGCATCAAAAGCCCCAGCCCCAGCCAGAGCGGCCAGACATGGCCCCAGCTGCGGCCCTCGACCGAGCCGGCAAGCCAGAGGTTGCCGGAAATCGCGGCGTCGAGGTCTCCGCGCACCAGCAGAAGCGCGTTGAAGGCGCTGAGGATCGCGCCGACGCCGATGCCGGTCAGGACCAGCCGGTAGGCACCGACCCGCCCGTCCTTGCGCGCCAGCAGGTAGACGCAGATCCCGGTCAGAAGCGCGCCCGCCAGCGCCGCGGGCACCACGCCCGCCCCGGATCCGCCGAAGCCGATGATCCAGACCAGCGCGCCGCTGGCCGCGCCCGCGGTGAAGCCGATCACGTCGGGCGAGCCCAGCGGGTTCCGCGACACCGTCTGGAAGATCGCGCCCGAGGCCCCCAGCGCCGCCCCCGCGCCCAGCGTCACCAGAAGACGCGGCAGGCGGATATCCATCACCACATGGTCCAGCATGCGCGAGGGCGCCTCGCCCGCCAGCACCTGCCAGATCTCGGCCGGGCCGATGGCGATCCGCCCCAGTCGCAGCGAGACCAGCGCCCCGGCCGCGAGCAGGAGCATCAGCGCGAGATTGACCCAAAGCGCCCGCCGCCCGCTCCGGAGCGACAGGCCGCGCCAGCGCCAGACGATATGCGCGGCCCCGCTCACAGCGCGTTCATCCGCATCCGGCGGGCCAGCGCCACGAAGACCGGCCCGCCGATCAGCGCGGCCATGATGCCGACATCGATCTGGCTCGGTCCGCCGATCACCCGTCCGGCCAGATCGGCGATGCCGACCAGCGCACCGCCGAGGATCATCGAGGCCAGCAGAAGCCCGCGATGGGCGGGGCCGACGATATGGCGCGCGAGATGCGGGGCCGAGAGGCCGACAAAGGCGATGGGGCCCGCGGCCGCCGTCGCCACGCCGCCCAGCACCACGATGACGCCCGCGGCGGCCAGCCAGATCCGGCGCGGATCGGCCCCGAGGCTCTGGCCGAAATCCTGCCCCAGCGCCAGCGCGTCGAGCGGACGGGCAAGCGCCAGCGCGGCCAGCGCGCCAAGGCTGACAAGGGCCGCGGCAGGCCCCAGCACCTGCCAGTCGCGGCCCTGCAGCGAGCCGACCGCCCAGTGGCGGAACTGGTCGAAGACATGGGCCTCGACATTGACGGTGACAAGCCGGGTCAGGGTCAGCAACACGATCGACAGCGCCGCCCCTGCCAGCACCAGCCGGACCGGATCGCGGGTCTGCGCCATGCCGCCAAGCGCGAAGACCGCCGCGCCGCCAAGCCCGGCGCCAAAGATCCCGGCCCAGAGCGAGCCCGCGATATCGATCCGCCCGGTCAGCGCGATCAGGCAGACGATGGCCAGCGTCGCCCCGGCCGAGACCCCCAGAAGCCCCGGATCGGCCAGCGGGTTGCGGGTCAGCGTCTGCATCATCGCCCCCGCCGCCCCGAGCGCTGCCCCCACCACCAGCGCCAGCAGGGCGCGCGGCAGGCGTTGTTCGCGCACCAGAAGATGCGCGCCGTCGGTCGGGTCGAACCGAAGCAGGGCCTCCAGCGTGACATCGGTCGTGATCTCGCGCGGGCCGAAAAACAGGCTTGCCAGCGTCACCGCCACCAACAGCCCGAGGGTCGGCCAAAGCCGTCTTGTGCGGGCCACGGGCTCAGGCCCCGCCGAACTGGCGGGCGATGCCGTCGACGACCTCGCGGGCGCTGTAATAGTCGATGCGGAACGAGTTCTTCCCCAGCCCGTAAACCTGTCCGCGCTGCACCGAGGGCAGGTTGGCAAGGATCGGGTCGGCCATGAAGCGCGCGGCATCGGCCTTTGTGCCCGCCAGCAGGAAGGTGGTCTCGGCGCTCAGCTGGGTGAGATGCTCGTATGAGGCGCGCACCACATCGGCCGAGGCGGGCATCGAGGCGCTTTGCCAGCCGGTCGGCGGGTCTTCGAGATCGAAACCCAGCCCGGTCAGCAGGCGGCCATGGGCGCCCCCGGCCCGGGCCACGGGATTGGGCGCGCCGGGGCCGTTATAGCTGACGATATTGGCGCGGCCTTCAGGCAGGGTCAGAACGGCGCGGGTGGCGTCGAGCGTCTCGGCAAAGCCCGCCAGCAGGGCCTCTGCCTCGGCCTCGCGGCCGGTGGCCCGGGCAAGCCTTGCAGTCAGGTCTTCCCAGGCCATCGCACCGTAATCGAGAACCAGCACGGGGGCCACCTCGGCCAGGGCCGCACGCTGCGCCAGCGCGGAATCGGCGCCGCCCGCCGAAACCAGGATCAGGTCGGGCTGCAACGCCCAGGCGGCCTCGAGATCGATCGAGCCCGCGCGCCAGAGCTTTTCGACGCCGCGGGTCCGGGCCACCGCCTGCCACTGGTCGAAGAAGCCGCCGCGCACGGTGGTGGCGCTGGCGATCACCGGTGCGCCGATGGCCAGCAGGCTGCCGGTCAGCGTGACCGAGGTCGACAGGATCCGGGCAGGCACCCGGGGCAGGTCGGTTTCGCTGCCATCGGCATTGGTCAGGCGACGCGGCCAGCCCGTGACGGCCCCGGCAGAGCTGCCAAGTGCTGCGGCGCAGGTGGCAAGGGTCAGGAAGGAACGGCGGTTCATGTCTTCTCCTGTCGGCTGGCAATGGGGCGAGCGGTACGGGGGGGGCGGCATGGCGCGGGACCGGCGGGGCCCTCCGCAAGCAGATCCGCGAGGGGACGGTCCCGCGCGCCCGGGGCGCAGGCGCGCGCAAGAAAGGGAACAAGCGTGCGGGCAGCAGCGGCAACCTCCTCGGCAGCGGCAGGATCGGCGTCGATCGACAAGGCCAGATCCGAGCCGTCGGTGCGGGCGGTCCAGGTCAGGTTGAAGCCGTCGCCGGGACCGGCGGCCAGCACCTCGCTGCGCGCGCTGCAACCGGAGAATTCGGGCGGATCGAAGGGCAGCACATTGACCAGCGGCGAGAAGAAGAACCGCTCGCCCGCCCGCAGGCCGCGATCGGCGGCCAGCTGTTCGACCCGGTAACGGCCGTGGCGGCGCAGTCCGCGCAGTGCCCGCCCGCTGCGCTCGAGATAGGCCCCCAGCGTTTCCTCCGGTCGATGCGAGACGATCAGGGGCAGGATGTTCACCACCATCGCCGGAATGGCGGCGGCAACGCTGCCCAGACGGCTCTGATAGGGCAGCCAGACCGGCAGCCCCGGCGCGCCGTCGGGGCGATCGCGCGCGATCCAGGCGGCGCTGAGCAGGGTCAGGAGGTCGGGCCAGCCCATCCCCGCCGCGCGGGCCGCCCGTTGCAGCCGGGCGTCCAGCCCGGCGGGCAGGTCGGGCGCGACGGCAACCGGTGTGGGGGCGTAGTCCTCGGCCCCCTTGGGCAGGACGACCAGGTCGGGGATGTCGCGCAGGACCTCGGCCCAGTGGGCCCGGTCGCGGTCATGGCGGGGGCCCGCGCGATAGACGGTTTCCTCCTCGAGGTAGCGGGCGAAGGGCAGGAACGGTCCGGGACCCGCGCATTTGCCGAGCGCCTCGGCGTAAAGCGCCCCGGCGCGCCGCTCGATCAGCGACATGCCGTAGCCGTCCAGCACGATATGGTGGCCGCGCAGGTACCACAGCCAGCGGCGCGGCCCCACCCGCAACAGCCAGAGCGCGGCAAGCGGATCGCGTTCCAGGTCGATGGGCCGGGCGATGTCGTCTGCCATCATCCGGCGGGCACGGGCCTCCGGATCGGCGGCGCCCCGCAGGTCCTGGACGCGCACCGCCGGAACGCCACCGGGATCGACCCGCTGGCGCGGCCCGCCCGGCCCGTCGCGAAAACGCAGCGCCAGCACCTCGGCCTCGCGCGCAAGCCGGGACAGGGCGGCGACAAGGGCGATCTCCTCCGCCGCGCCCTCGATCTCGATGCAATGGGCCACGGTAGAGAGCGGCCGGTCCGGGTGAAAGCGGAACTCCTCCCAGAAATCGAGCTGGGCGAGGGTCAGCTCCAGCCAGGCGGCGCCCGGGGGCTCTGCGGTCATCGGAGATCCTCCGGTTCGGGACGGGGCGGGATCAGCTGCGCGGCCTGCCGGGCAGTGCGCGCCGGGATCAGCCGGGAGGGGCGCAGCGCCGTGCCGAAGCGGGCATTCAGCGCCGCGGCCACGGGGATCAGGTGCTCGGGCAGCAGACCCAGCTCGATCAGCGGGCTGTCGATGGTGGCCTCGGGGTCCGGGCCGGTCTGCCGCAGGTAGATGTCGAGGACCTCCCGGCCCAGCCTGTCGGAACATGGCGCGGCGGGGGACAGGGCCAGCGCCCGGGCGGCGCCACGATCGGGCTTGCCGTTGGACGAGAGCGGCAGCGCCGCCACGGCCAGGAACCGGTCGGGCAGGTGCGATTGCGGCAGCCGACCGCGCAGCCAGGCGCGCAGCTCCGCGATGCCGGGGGGCTGACCGTCGCGCGCCGCATAAAGCGCCGCCAGCGTGGTCTCGCGCCCGTCGCCCGGGGCCAGGTCGACCACCATGGCCTGGGACAGGGCGGGGTGATCGGCCAGCGTGGCCTCGATCTCGCCAAGGCTCACGCGGACGCCGCGCACCTTGACATAGCCGCCGACCCGGCCGGCAAACAGGATCTGTCCCGGCCGGTCGGGGGACCATTGGCCCAGATCGCCGGTGCGGAAGGCGCGACGGGGCGTGCCGTCCGGGTCGGGCAGGGTGACGAAACCGTCCTGGCTCAGGCCGCCCGCCTCCAGATAGCCCAGCGACAGGCAGTCGCCCATGGTGTGGATGCGCCCGGTAACGCCGGGCGGGCAGGGCTCTCCCAGCGGGTTGCAGATCCGGTACCCGGCCCCGTCGAGGGGACGGCCATAGGGGACGGGGGCAGTCCCGGGGGCAGGTCCGTCGTCGGGCTCGAAGCCGGGACCGATCTCGTGCCAGATGCTCCAGATCGTGGTTTCGGTGGGGCCGCCCAGCGAGATCAGCCGCGCGGCGGGGCAGAGCCTGCGCAGCTCCGCCACGGTGGCGGGTTTGATGTAGTCGCCGCCCTGGGCGATCAGGCGCAGGCTTTCGATCTGTCCGGGACGGGCGCAGGCCAGCAGCATCTCCAGGATCGCCGGCACCGATACCCAGAGCGTCACCCGGTGCCGCGCGACCAGCCGGGCCCATTCCACCGCGTCCTTCTCGTGCCCGGCGGCGGGCAGCACCACGGAGGCCCCGGCGGCAAGCCCGCCGAAAAGATCGAAAAGCGACATGTCGTGATGCAGCGGCGTGACCGAGATCAGCACGTCTTCCGGGCTGACCCGCCAGGCCGACAGGGTCTGGTCCAGCACATTGGCGGTGGCGCGGTTCGACAGCACCACGCATTTGGGCGCGCCGGTGGTGCCCGAGGTGAAGAGGTAATAGCCTGGCCCGGTATCGAGGCTGCGCGCGCGCAGGCTGGCCGCGTCCGGCAGCGTGCCGCCGGGCCGGGGCAGATCGCCGGGGCGCAGGCAGCGCCGCCCCGGAAGTTCCTGCTCCGAGACGATCAGAGCGGGTGCCGCGCGGTCCAGCAGATACTCCCGGCGGGCAGGCGGCGCGGTTGCATCGACCGGCACCCAGACGATCCCGGCCATCGCCGCGGCCAGTTGCAGGACCACGTGATCGATCCCGCGCGGCAGGTGGAGGGCCAGCACGTCGCCGGGGCCGATCCCCTGCGCGGCGAGCCCCGCAAGGGCGGCGGTGACCCGCGCGCGGAGCGCGGGATAGTCGAGGCTTTCCTCGCCGCAGATCAGCGCGGGGCCCTGCGCGTGGTTCAGGGCCTCCGCGATCCTGACCAGATGCGGGGCAGGATCGGGCACATGGGGGCGGTCGGGCGGCAGATCCACGGCGATCAGCGGGTCGGGCAGGCTCAGCGCGCCGGTGTCGGCCATGCTTTCCAGCGCGCGCAGGGCGGCCTCCAGCATGGCGGTCACGGTTGCGGGGGCAAGGATATCCTCGGCATGGTCCGCGGCGATCTCGATCCCGCCGCCGGGCGCGCGCATCAGGCGGATGTCGAGCGCGACCTGGGGCGTCTGGGTCAGCCCGTCCACCTGGCGCATCGGCGCGCCCGCGGGCAACCCCTGCCAGTCCAGCCCGTTGGTCAGCACCACCGGCAGGGCCAGCGGCCCGCCGGTCTGTCCCATGAGCTGGCGCGCCAGATCCACCCCGGAAAAGCCCATATGCCCGAGCCCCGCCATGGTCTGCGCCTGAAGCGCCGCGGCCCGCTCGCGCGGTGTGCCGGAAGTCGCGTCATGGTCGATCACGATGAAGGAGGCGCGGTTGCCCAAGGCCTCGCGGTCAAGCGCCGGGGCGGTGGGCAGGCCCGCGCAGATCCGCAGATCGGGGGTGAAGCGGGCCAGCACCTCGAGGATCGCAAAGCCGAGAAGCGTGTTCAGGAACAGCCCCTCGCGGGCGGCCGTGCGGCGCAGGGGGGCGATCAGTTCGGGCGCAAGGATCCGCGAGGCACGCCGGTAACGCGCCGGTCCCGGCCGGTCGGGCGGTCTGCGCCAGGGCAGGCGCGGCGCGCTTTCGACGCGGGCCAGGGCCTCGGCCCAGTAGGCGGCATCGGCGGCCCGCTCCCCGGCCGGAACCGGCGGCGGAACGGGCAGGCGAGCAGCGGCGGGGGTGTGGGCAGACGGCGGGTCGGTGGCGAAAAGCTCGGCGCAGATCTGGGCGATGGCGGGTCCGTCCAGCCCGAGGCCGTCGAACTTGACGGCCAGCGCGTCCTCCTGCCCCTCGGGCAGGAGCAGGGCGCAGACCTGCCAGAGCGGGCCATCCAGCGGGCCATCCAGCGGACAGGGGCTGCGGGCGAAATCCTGCCAGACCGCCTGCAGCCGGGCCTCGGCATCGGGCGCGGCGCGCAGGTCGTGGGTCACGAGCGGCAGCTTGGGGTGCCGGGCCAGATATTGCCGCCCGGCCTCGGCATCGATGCGCAGCCGCAGTGCCGGATGCGCGTCGCAGAGCGCCTGAAGCCGCGCGCCGAGGGCCGCCTCGTCCAGCCTGCCGCGAAAGAGCCGCGCCTCGTGCATGGCGACGCCGCCCAGCGGCAGCACCTCCTCGCGGCCCGCCAGATAGGCACGCTGCAGGGGGGTGAGAGGCCAGCTTTCCGGCGCAGGCGGGGCATCTGCCAGAGCATGAAGGCGATCCATGAAGATCCTGAAAAGGCGGGTAATCCAGTCCTGCTCGATCAGATCCAGCCGGATGTCCCAGTTGACGAGCAGCCCCTCCCCCAGCCGCGCGATCTGCGCGTCGAGCGCCACGCCCGGCCCCTGCGAGACCGACCAGACCAGATCGCCAAGGCAGCGCCGCGCGCGGTCGGACAGGATCGAGCCGCGCGGGTGATCGAACCCGGCGGTGAAGACCACGGGGGCCTCGGGGACATGGCCCAGATGGCGGGCCAGATCGCGCATCTGGCCGGGGCCCGGATGGGCGCTGTGGGTGATCGCGCCTGCCAGATCGGCCTGCACCCGGCGGGCAAGGACGGACAGGTCGGGCTCTGCGCCCGCGACCCCGAAAAGCGCAAAATCGGAAAAGTCGCCGATGATTGCGGTCTCGCCTTCTGGGCGGTGGAACATCGGCACGGTCAGGCGCAAGGCGGGCTGGCCGCAGGCGCGGGCCAGTTCCTGTGCGAAAAGCGCCAGCGTCAGCGCGGTGGGCGTGACCCGCATCTCGCGGGCGCGGCGCATCAGGTCCCGGGTCCGGGCTGGGTCCAGTCGCTCGGCCAGGCGGGCGGTGCGGGGGGGCTCTTCCCGCCGTCCGGGCGGGCGCGGCAGATCCGGGGCCGCGGGCAGGGCGGCGATGCGCTCCTGCCACCAGGCCCGGGCGGCGGCGGCGCGGGCGGGGCCGTCCGGGTCGCTGCGCCGCGCCTCGAGATGGGCGGCGAAATCGCCTGCCTCCGGCAGCGCAGAGCCGGGTCCCTCCTCGTAGAGCCGGGCCAGATCTTCCATCAGGTCGGGAAAGCAGGAAGGATCGGCCGCGATCATGTCCAGATCGACATGCAGCCGGCTGCCGCCGCCGGGCAGCAGGCTGAGGGAAAACGCCACGGCCTCGCCCCGCTCCAGCGCCAGCCGCTGATGGCTTTGGTCCGCGCGGATGCGTTCGAGGGCCAGCTGGCAATCGAGCGCGTCAAGTCGGCGGAGATCGTGCCGGTCGAGGAAGGGCCCCGGGCGCGGCGGCAGGATCCGGGCCGTGCCATCCGCCGTGACCGCCAGCCGCAGATTGGCATGGCGGGCGATCAGGGCGGCAATCGCGCGCTCCAGCCGGTCGGGATCGAGGGCGCGACCGGTGCGGTCGAGTTCGACATAAAGATGTGCCGAGGGGCCCGGGGCCCCTTGCCCCCCGGCATGTCCGCCGGACCAGCAGGCCGCCTGCATCGGCGTCAGATCATACATCGGCAACGACCCTGTTGACAGTTCCTGACATAAATACTCAACTATCAGCGCCCGTCAACCGGAGCAAATCGGCGCAAGCCGGGCGCCGCGCCCGCGCGGGCCGGGCGGCAGACAGGGTATTGATTTCCGGCCGATTTCGGCCGCCGCACAAGGACCGGATCTTGATGGACGATTTCACCCCCTGGCCCGAGGATCTGGCGCGTCGCTATCGCGAACGGGGCTATTGGCTGGGCCTGCCCCTGACGGAAGGCGTGCGCCAGCAGGCGGCCACCCGGCCCGATGCCACGGCCATCCTCTGCGGCAATCGGTCCTTCAGCTATGGGGCGCTCGAGCGGATGTCCTCGGTCCTGGCCGGGCGGCTGATCGCGGCCGGGCTGGGCCCGGGCGATCACGCGGTGGTGCAGCTGCCGAACCGGGCCGAGTTCTACATCACCTTCCTTGCCCTGCTGAAGGCGGGCATCCGCCCGGTGAACGCGCTTTACAGCCACCGCGCCCATGAGATGCGGGCCTATGTCGAGCAACTGGAACCGGCGCTGCTGGTCGGCGCCCGCACCCATCCTCTGTTCGCGGATGACGGCTTTACCGACGCGCTGCGGCGGGACGGGCTGGCACCACGCCTCGGCCTGTGGTTGGACGAGACCGGACCCGATCATGACATTGCGCGCTGGATGGACCCCGGGGCCGATCTGCCCGGGGCGCCGCTGCCTGCACCCGATCCTGCGGGCGTCGCCTTCTTCCAGCTGTCCGGGGGCAGTACCGGCACGCCCAAGCTGATCCCGCGCACCCATGACGATTACGACTATTCCGTCCGCGCCAGCGTCGAGATCTGCGGCGTCGATGCACATACGCGCTTTCTGGTCGCGCTGCCCGCGCCGCATAACTATCTGTTGAGTTCGCCCGGCGCGCTGGGGGTGTTCCGGGCCGGTGGTACCGTGGTGATGGCCGAAAGCCCCGAGCCGCATCTGTGCTTCGGTCTCATGCGTCGTCACCGGGTGACGATGGCCGCGCTGGTCCCCTCGGCGGTGGCGCTCTGGCTCGAGGCCGCGCGCGAGGGCCTGCCGGTGCCCGACAGCCTGCGTCTGGTGCAGGTCGGCGGGGCGAGCTTTGCCGAGGCGCAGGCGCGGCAGGTGCCCGAGCTGCTGGGTTGCGCGCTGCAACAGGTCTTCGGCATGGCCGAGGGGCTGGTCAATTACACAAGGCTCGACGATCCGCCCGGGCGGGTCTTTGCCACCCAGGGCCGCCCGATCAGCCCCGATGACGAGGTCCGGGTGCTGGATGCCGATGGCCGCCCCTGCGCGCCCGGCCAGACCGGGCGGCTCTGGGTGCGCGGGCCCTATACCTTCCGGGGCTATTTCCGCAGCCCCGCGCAGAATGCCGCGGTGTTCGATGCCGAGGGCTTCTATCACAGCGGCGATCTGGTGCGGCGCGATGCCCAGGGCTATCTCAGCGTCGTCGGCCGGGTGAAGGACCAGATCAACCGGGGCGGCGAGAAGATCGCGGCCGAAGAGGTCGAGGGCCTTCTGCTGCGGCATCCCGACATCCTGCAGGCGGCGCTGGTGGCCCAGCCCGATGCCCGGCTGGGCGAGCGCGGTTGCGCGGTTCTGGTGGCGCGCAAGAAGCTGCGCGCAGTCGAGCTGCGCCGCCATCTGATCGCGCTGGGGGTTGCCGAATACAAGCTGCCCGACCGTTTTGCCTTTGTCGAGACGATCCCGCTGACGCCCGTGGGCAAGCCCGACAAGAAGGCCCTGCGCGCCGCCATGCTGCCCCCCCAATGACGCCCCGAAGGAGAGGATGACATGACCCTGACCACCACGAGCACGGTCCCCGATCGCGACTGGCTGAGCGCCCGGCTGAACAGCCTTCTGGAGGATGAAGGCCCGATCGATCCGGCCGAGAGCCTGATCTATTACGGGCTCGATTCCCTGCGCGTGATGAAGCTGGCGGCCGAACTGAAAGCCCATGGCATCCATGTCGGCTTCGAGGATCTGGCGAGAGAGCCGACGCTGGACGCCTGGACCGCGCTGATCGACGCCCGGCGCGATGGCTGAATGCCTGCGAGGGCCGGCCAGGGTCGAGGCCGCGCTGGCCCGGCTGGGCGCGGCCCTGCCCGATTGCCGGGCGGCGGTGGTTCCGGTTGCCCGGACCGAGGGACCGAAGGCGCGCCGGGCGGCCGAGTTCCGGGCCGGCCGGCTGGCGGCGGCGGCGGCCAGCGCGTCCCTGACGGGCATGCCCTGCCTGGCCGGGCGGGGCGCGGATGGCGCGCCGCTCTGGCCTGCGGGACTGACCGGCTCGATCAGCCATTCCGGCGGGCAGGCGCTGGCGCTGGTCGGGCCTTCGGCGCGCCGGGCCGGGCTGGGCGTGGATATCGAGGGCCCGCTTTCGCCAAGGGTCGCGGCCGAGATTGCGCCCGTGGCCCTGACGCCGGAAGAGCGCGCCTGCTTCGGCACGGACCCGGTCTGGGTGGGGCTGATCTTTTCGGCCAAGGAAAGCCTGTTCAAGGCGCTGAGCCCGAGGATCGGGCGGCGGTTCGATTTCGACGCGGCGCGGCTGTTGCCCGGCGGCGCGACGCAGCCGCCGCTGCTGTGCCTGACCTGCGATCTGGCCCCCGGCTGGGAAGCCGGGCGCCGGATCGAGCCGGTGCTGATCGCCCATGAACAGGGCGTGATGACGGCGGTCGCGCTCTAGCCCCGCAGGGTTGCGCCGCCATCGACGTAGAGATCGGCCATGGTGACATGGCCCGCCTCCTCGGACAGGAGGAACATCGCCGCCCGTGCGATGTCCTCGGGCGTGGCGAGCTTGCCCAGCGGGATGCCCGCGCGATAACTTTGCGGATCGCCCGCGATGACCCGCCCGGCGCCGTCCTCGTCCTGCCACATGCCGGTCTGCATCGGCGTCAGGGTCGAGCCCGGCGCGATCACGTTGCAGCGCACCCCATGGCGGGCAAGCTCGAGCCCGAGGCAGCGGGTCAGCATGGTCAGCGCCGCCTTCGAGGCGCAATAGGCGCCCATGTCGAGCCGGGGAATCCCGCCGCCATTCGAGCTGACCACCACCAGCGCCGCCCCCGGCCGACGGACAAGCCGCCGCCCCAGCGCCTGCAGCAAATGGAAGCTGCCATCGAGATTGATGCCCTGCACCCGCCGCCAGTCCTCGGCCGACATCTCCAGAAGCGGCCCCGTCGCCAGCACTCCGGCGGCATGAATGCCAAGGCTCAGCGGCCCGGCGCGGGTCTCGGCCGCCTCGACCATCGCGCCCACCGCCTCCGGATCGCGCAGATCGCAGGGCAGCCAGGCAGCGGCCCTCGGGCGCTCGGCAAGGGCCTCGATCGCGGCGGCGGTATCGGTCGCCACGACCCGGGCGCCCGCTTGGCTCAGCAGCTCGACGCAGGCCCGGCCGATCCCGCCCGCGGCCCCCGTCACCAGGGCCGTGCGCCCCTCGAACCCGCTCAGGCGCATGCGGCCTCCGCGGGCAGGGTGGCCAGCGCGTCGCGGGTGGCGATCACGCCGCCGCAGCATCCGGCGACCCAGCGCAATGCCATGTCATGTCGCGCGGCGTCGAAATCGGCCTGTGCATCGGCCAGGGCAAAGGGCTGGATGTCGCGCTGAAACGCCTCGGCGGCGGTGGCGAGGCAGCCGATATGGGCATAGACGCCCGCAATCATCAGCTGGTCCCGGCCGCGCGCCCGCATCAGGCTGTCGAGATTCGAGCGCTGAAAGGCGCTGTAGCGGTGCTTGACCAGGACGATGTCGCCCTCCGCCGGGGCAAGCTCGGACAGGATGTCCTGATGATCGGGGTCGCGCGACATGCCGGGCCCCCAGAGATCGGCCTGCAGGCCGCGGTCGGCGCGAAGCTGATCGCCCTCCTGCGCGGTGTAGAAGACCGGCACCCCCGCGGCCCGCGCCGCCCGCGCGAGGGCGGCGATATTGGCGATGACGCCCGGCAGCGGGGCCGCATCGCGCGGGTAGGGGGCACAGAAATAGCGCTGCATGTCATGGATCAGAAGGGCGGCGCGGTCGGGGTCGAGCCGCCAGGGCGCGCGGGAGCGGGGCAGCGAGTCGGGCGCGGGCAGCGGGTAGGAAGCAATCTCGGGAAGGGCCATGGGTCATCCGTTCGGCTGGTTATGCAGGGAAGGATCGGACAGCGCCGCGTCGGGGGGCAGCCCCAGCGCGCTGAGGAAGGCGCCGAACTTGGCGCCGGTCTCGGAGGCTTCGGCCCGGGGGTCCGAGCCCAGCACGATCCCCGCGCCCGCGAACAGCCGTGCGCGCGCGCCGCAAAGCTCGGCGCAGCGGATCGCCACGTACCAATCTCCGTCGCCCCGCCGGTCGCACCAGCCCACCGCGCCGGCGTAGAAATCGCGCGCCACCGGTTCCAGGTCGCGGATCAGCCGGGCGGCACGGTCGCAGGGCAGGCCGCAGACGGCGGGCGTCGGATGCAGCGCGGCAGCCAGCAGGATGGCGGGCGTCTCGGGGTCCTTCAGCCGGCCCTCGATCCGGGTTCCGATATGCCACATCGAGCGGGTGGTGGTCAGCGCCGTGCCCTCAGGCGTGCCCAGCCGTTTGCAGACCGGCGCGAGCATGTCGAGGATGTATTCGACCACCAGCCCGTGTTCGCGGCGGTCCTTTTCCGAACGGGCCAGGGCGTTGGCGTTGCGCGCGTCTGCCTCGGGGTCGTCGAGCCGGCGCGCAGAGCCCGCCAGCGGATGCGAGACGACGCTGTCCCCGCGCTTGCGCAGCAGCAGCTCGGGCGTGGCCCCGACCAGCTGGCGGGGGGCGCTGCCATCGGCGTCCTGCGGCAGGGCCACCTGGAAGACGGTCACGGCGGGATCCTCGGCAAGCCGCGCCATCAGCCCGGGCAGCGCGAAAGCCATCCGGTCCTCGACCAGCAGGCTGCGGGCGAGCACGACCTTGGTCAGGGCATCGGGCAGGCCGCGTTCGGCGCGCATGATCTCCAGCGCGCGGGCGACGCTGTCCATGTAGCCGGTCGCCGGAGGCTGGGGACAGGGCCGTGTCGGCCTTCGCTCTGGAACCGACCGGGCCGGGCCCCCGGCGTTGGCGCCCGGCCAGGCCCCGTGGCCGCCCGCGACCTGCCACAGGCAGTCGGGCCGGGCCTTGTCGAAGGGCAGCGCTCCGCCGATCAGCGCCCCGTCGTCGTCGGCATCACGGGCGGCCCCGAAGAAGGGGGCGACCCGGTCCGCCAGGGTATCCGCTCCGGCCCGGTCCAGCGGCCGGACCGGGCCGGTCGCGCAGACCTGACCCCGGACCTGGTCACGGGCATTGCGAAAGCTGAAGGGCTGATCGGGCGGCAGCGAGGGCGCCTCGGTCAGGGTGGCATCAGGAAGGGGCAGGGTCACGCATCAACCTCCGCGGTCTGCTTGAAATAAGGTTTTCGCACCGGGATCGGGGCTTCCGGATCCGGGGATAGTCCGCCCGCAACGGAAACGGATGGACCGGGAAAAAGGAGAAGGAGGTCGCGTGATGCGCGCCGCGAAATCCCCGGCCAATCGGGGGGAGGCCGCTGCGCATCGACCCGGACGGGCCTGGCTGCCGGAGAGCAGAATGTCACAGCGGCGGGAGGGGTCAACAGGAAATATTAGCGTTTCAGTCAGGTATAAGGCCGCAACCTGCGACAGAGCGGCGCAAACCTGAGTGTTTTTATATACTATATTGCATTCAGGGGGCCATGCGCTAGAAATTGCTCACGTGAGCTAACGATTCCGCGCCCCCGCACGGGCAGACCACCACCATCTCGTCGCCAGCCATATCGCAAGCACGAAAACTCTAGGGCATTTGACATGGTACAGCGACGAGTCGCACGCCTGTTCGGCGGCGCCAGCATTGTTGCGCTTTGCGCAGTTTCCCCCACCGCAACCAGGGCGCAGGATCTGTCCGACGACGCCTATTCCCTTGGCACCCTCTTCATTATCGGCGACACCCTGATCCGCAGCTTCCAGAAGACGGCCGCGTCGGTAACGGCGGTGGAAGAAGCCGATATCGAGGCGGCGCAAGGCAAGGACAGCGTCAAGGACATTGTCCGCGACATGGCCAACGTGACCTATGCCGCCTCGGGCGGGCAGGGCGGCGCGCCCACGATCCGTGGCCAGGACGGCGAGGGCCCGAACTCGGGTGCGCCCGCCTTCTTCGGCGGCTCGGTGCCCCGGCTCGCGGTCAACCTCGACGGGCATTACCTCAGCTACAACGAACTGGTCTATTCCACGACCTCGATCTGGGACGTGGACCATATCGAGCTGTTCCGCGGCCCGCAGACCATCAGCCAGGGCGCCAACAGCATCGCCGGCGCGCTGGTCGTGAAGACCAAGGACCCGACCTTCGAGCGCGAGGGGGCGGTGCGGCTGGAATACGGCTCGGGCGGCAAGCGCCGCGCCTCGCTGATGGCCTCGGGCGCGGTGGCGCCGGACCTGGCCGCGCGGATCGCGCTGGATTACTCCGCGCGCGACAATTACATCGACTATGTCAATCCCGCCTTCTCGCTGGGCGGGACCGATCAGGACCACCTGTCGCAGACCGCGCGGTTCAAGCTCTTGTGGACGCCCGCGGCGATGCCGGGCTTCGAGGCGATGCTGACCTTCTCGCATACCGACGGCAACCGCCCGACCTGGGAAGCGGCGACCGTGCCGTTTTCAGACTATGACAGCACCGTCACCCAGAACCCCAGCTGGAAGCAGTTCACCAACACCACGATCCTCGATCTGAAACAGGAATTCGATAATGGCGTGACCCTGACCAACCAGTCGCAATTCTCGTCGCTTTATACCCGGCGCACCACCTCGCCCGAGACGGCGGGCTCTGCGACGATCGATCAGGACAGCTATTCCAACGAGACCCGGCTGACCTTCGGCAATGAGGCCACTGCGCTGAGCGGGGTCGCCGGGCTTTACCTCTCCCATACCGACAGCGACGAGACACTGAACCTGCGCGGCGCGACCGCCTTTGACGACACCAAGGACAGCCTCGGCGTCTTCGCCGGCCTCGATTACGATTTCGCCGACCGCTGGACCATCAGCGGGTCGGTCCGCTACCAGCGCGACCGGGTGCAGCGCGAGGGGTCGAGTTCGTTCGCGACCGATGATCTGGATTATGACGAGACCTTCGACGACTGGCTGCCCAAGCTGTCGCTGTCCTATGACGTGAATGACACGACCACCATCGGCGCGATGGTGTCCAAGGGCTACAACCCGGGCGGCGTGACGCTGGGGCTGACCTCGGGCGAATGGGTCACCTTCGACCCCGAGACCTCGACCGATTACGAGCTCTTCGCGCGCACCCGGGTACTGGACGACCGTTTGGGGTTGAGTGCCAACCTGTTCTACACCGATTTCAAGAACATGCAGCGCTACGTCACCTCGGAGGCCGTGGCCGGCTATTTCGAGGCGGTGACGGTGAATGCCGAAGAGGCCAACGCCTACGGGCTGGAGCTGGGCTTCGATTACGAGGCAAGCCAGACGCTGCGCCTTTACGGCAGCCTCGGCCTGCTTTCGACCGAAATCGAGAAATTCTCGAGCGCGGGTGCCGATTACAGCGGCAACGAGTTCGGCCGCGCCCCCGGCCAGACCATCAGCCTAGGCGCCGACTGGAAGATCCGTCCCGATCTGACGCTGTCGGGTAATGTGCGCTACAGCGGGTCCTATTTCTCGGATGACGACAACCTGTCGGCAAGCTTCGTCGATTCCTACACGGTGGCGAATACGCGCATCGCCTATGATCTGCAGGACAACCTGCAGCTCTACGGCTATGTCAACAACCTCTTCGACGAGGACGCGGTCACCTATCTGCGCGCCAGCCGCGCCGTTGTCGGCGGCTACGAGGCGACGCTGGTCGAACCGCGCGAGATCGGGATCGGGGTGAAGATGACCTTCTGACCGGCCCGTGCCGGTCGCCGGAAGGGCCGTCCGGCTTCGCTGTGGCGCCGCGCCGCTCCGACAGACCGAGATCGTCCAGCCGGTCCGCAGGCTGCCCGCCTGGGGCCCGGCGCCTGGGGGTGCCGTATTCTATGCTGATCAGCAACGGCGTGGCATTCTCGTCTTCCAGCCACCTGACAGAGCATGGCACATCGTGCCACGGCTGTGGCATTTTCCGCTATCGGCGTACAAAATCTTGCAAAAACAGATAGTTCGCCCCCAGGCGCAAAGGCGGCAGTCATATCGAAAGAAAATTGATATTTTATAATGACTTGACGGCAATGCGCAGCTTGCTGCTTCAGCCGTCTAAAATTCTGCGTGGGCTTACCCGCCCCGACCTTCGGATCCAAGGCGTCCGTCGATGCAGGACGATCTTCGCGCCTTTCGCAAGAGACCTGCTCCGGGGCGATGACGTCGATCAGCCCGTCGGGCAGGACACAAACCGCAAGAGTTTTCCTGGCGCGTCGTCCCAACACATCGGGAATATCTCGTTCACCATAGATGAAGGTTCGAACTGCCACGAGGCCAAGGCCCGGGCAGCCGAGGTTATGGAAGTTGCTCGCGAGTTGGCCGGGGCAATCCGACTTGGCGCTTGCCGGGGGCCGCGAAAGGCGAGCACGGAAACCCGACCTTGCCACGCGGGTGGCCGCGGCGCGTGTCGTATGCTCCACCGGCGGTGACTGTTGCGATCTCTTCGCCAGCGGGGATCTGCGACAGGAGCTCCGGCGGGACTGGGCTGTCGCCGTGCCTGCTGGAGGTGAATTCGACCGCGCGGATGTCGCCATTGGCCGTGTCCATCGCCAGATGCACCTTTCGCCATTCGCGTCTGCGCGTCGCGCCATGCTTGCGCGAAAGCCATTCGCCGTCGCCGCGGAAACGAATCCCGGTGCTGTCAATCAGCAGGTTCAGAGGCGCCCCGGAGCGCCGATAGGGACTCTGCACCGCGATCCGGGCCTGGCGCCTGCACGGCGGCGAATGGTCAGGCACAGGACACCCGCGTGGTCCAGAGCCGCCACGGCCGCTTTGGCTCGCCCGGAAAGGTCTTCGCGGTGGCGCTTGGCTGCGACATCGCCCATGCCGGGCGGCTGGTCTATTCCCAAGGGTTGGATCTGGGCGATCGGGCGGCGGTGACGCCGATCGGGGCGGGCTGCAAGATCTGCCCCCGCGAAGAGTGTTCGCAACGCGCCTTCCCGATGCTGGGCCGCCCTCTGGCCGCCGATCCCGGCCGCGCGCAATTCTCGCCCTATGCCCCGGCCCGGGCGCCGAGCGCCTGATCGGCGCAGCCCTCCGCGCGAAACGGCTGGCGGCGCGAGGGCGGCAGGCCCAAAGCGCCAAGCTCGGCATCGACCCGCGCCAGATCCGCAGCGCTCAGAAGCGCGGGATGAACCGTGGTGCGCGGATCGAGTGCGACCCCGCTGTCGCGCAGCAGGATCAGGCTGTCGCGCGCCTTCGCGCCGCTGCCCGGAACGCCGGTGATCCGGTCATAGGCCCCGAAAGGCGCCTTGACGTCGAACCCCACCCAGTCGAGCAGGGGCGCCGCCTGCGCCAGCCGGGCCGGATAGGGTCCGCCGGTATGCAGACCGGTGCGGAATCCCAGTGCCCGGATCTCGGACAGGGCGGCCGCCAGATCCTTCTGCAATGTCGGCTCGCCGCCCGAGATCACGACACCGTCGAGCAACCCGCGGCGGCGGCGCAGGAAGGCCATGACCTCGGCCCAGGCGATGCTGCCCGGTCCCGCCGCCAGCAGCGCCGGATTGTGGCAGTAACGGCAGGCCCAGGGGCAGCCCTGACAGAAGACCGTCGCCACCAGCTCGCCCGGCCAGTCGACCGTCGAATGCCGAACGAACCCCGCGACCGCGATCTCAGCCAAGCCGCGCCGCCGTCTCGTCGAAATAGACCCGCTCGGCGGCCTCGCCCTTCTTGCCGGTGTTGAAGGACGCCATCGGGCGGTGATAGCCCATCACCCGGGTCCAGACCTCGCAGCGCGTGCGCTCCTCGTCCGTCAGGACGATCTCGGCATCGCGGGCGGTCAGGGTCTTGTCGATCAGGGTCATCGGATAACTCCTTCAGCTGGCTTTCGCGTGCTTCGCCGCGATCAGCTCGGCGTCGCATTTGGGGCAGAATTCGTGCTCGCCCGCGAGATACCCGTGTTTGGGGCAGATCGAGAAGGTGGGCGTCACGGTGATATAGGGCAGGCGGAACGACGACAGCGCCCGGCGGACGAGCTTCTTGCAGGCCTCGGCCGAAGAGATCCGCTCGCCCATGTAAAGATGCAGGACCGTGCCGCCGGTATAGCGCGCCTGCAGCGGCTCCTGATGTTCCAGCGCCTCGAACGGGTCGGAGGTATATCCCACGGGAAGCTGGGTCGAGTTGGTGTAATAGGGCTGATCGTCCGTGCCCGCCTGCAGGATGCCCGGGAAGCGCTTCCGGTCCTCGCGGGCAAAGCGGTAGGTCGTGCCCTCGGCGGGCGTGGCCTCGAGATTGTACATGTGCCCGGTCTCTTCCTGGAATTCGACCATCCGGGCGCGCAGGTGATCCATCAGCCTGACGGCAAGCGCCTGGCCCACCTCGGTCGCGATGGTCTCGCGATCATCGGTGAAGTTCCGGATCATCTCGTTCACGCCATTCACGCCCAGCGTCGAGAAATGGTTCCTGAGCGTTCCGAGATAGCGCTTGGTGTAAGGGAAAAGCCCCGCCTCGATATGGCGCTCGATCACCTTGCGCTTGAGTTCCAGACTGGTCTTCGCGATCCCCGCCAGCCGGTCGAGCGCAGCCAGCAGTCCCGCCTCGTCGCCCTTGTGCAGATAGCCCAGCCGGGCGCAGTTGATGGTGACGACACCAAGCGACCCGGTCTGCTCGGCCGACCCGAAAAGCCCGTTGCCGCGTTTCAAGAGTTCGGTCAGGTCCAGCTGCAACCGGCAGCACATGGACCGGACCATGTGCGGCTCCAGTTCCGAGTTCACGAAGTTCTGGAAATAGGGCAGCCCGTATTTCGCTGTCATCTCGAAGAGATAGCCAGCATTCTCGCTGTCCCAGGGGAAATCGGGCGTGATGTTGTAGGTCGGGATCGGGAAGGTGAAGACCCGGCCACGGGCGTCGCCCTCGGTCATCACCTCCATGTAGGCGCGGTTGATGAGGTCCATCTCGGCCTGCAACGCGCCATAGGTGAAATCGACCTCGCGCCCGCCGACGATCGGCACCTGGTCCGCCAGATCGGCGGGACAGGTCCAGTCGAAGGTGAGGTTCGTGAAGGGTGTCTGGGTGCCCCAGCGCGAGGGGACGTTGAGGTTGTAGATGAATTCCTGCATCGCTTGCCGCACGGCGGCATAGTCCAGCCCGTCGAGCCGCACATAGGGCGCGAGATAGGTGTCGAAGGAACTGAAGGCCTGCGCACCGGCCCATTCGTTCTGCAGCGTGCCGAGGAAATTGACGATCTGGCCCAACGCGCTGGTCAGATGCATCGGCGGGGCGGATTCGATGGTGCCGGGCACGCCGTTCAGCCCCTCGCGCAAGAGCGTCCGCAGCGACCAGCCCGCGCAATAGCCCGCGAACATGTCGAGATCGTGGATATGGATATCGCCCTCGCGGTGGGCCCGGCCGACTTCCGGCGGGTAGATATGGCTCAGCCAGTAATTGGCCGTCACCTTGCCCGAGGTGTTCAGGATCATGCCGCCCAGCGAATAGCCCTGGTTCGCGTTGGCGTTCACCCGCCAGTCGGACCGGTCGAGATATTCGTTGATCGAGCTTTCCACATCGACCAGCACCCGCCGGTCCTCGCGCAGCCGCGCATGCTGGTCGCGATAGACCGCATAGGCGCGCACCGTCACCATCCGGTTGGCGCCGATCAGCGCCTGTTCGACCGCATCCTGGATCTCTTCGACGCCGGGCGCGCCGCCCGCATGGCGGAAGCTCAGGACCCGCACCACCCGATCGGTCAGGCGCGCGGCCTCCTCGGCGCCGAACTCGCCGGTGGCCTCGCCCGCGCGGGCGACGGCCCGCGCGATGCGGCCGCTGTCGAAAGGAACCACCTGCCCGTCGCGGGTCACGACGGATTGGGGGAGAAGAGCGGTCATCGCATCACCTGTCTGCATCATCGGGACGTCCGGTCCTTTTCATCTGCAGGGGCGGTCGCGTCGGTGCCGGTCTGAAATAGACGGTGATGGTCATGTCTCGCCCCATTGTCTGCCGTTTCCTGTCGGACCTTGGGACACGAGAGCCATGGCGACGGACCTGCCCGCCGCGGATCGCAAACGCACCCCGAGGCCCTCCGCCTCTGGTTGTTGCCGTCCGTCATGGCAGGTCTCCTGGCTTGCGGGTCGACACTCGGCTGGCCTTCCCGGGCCCCGGTCTTTCGACGGGTGGACCCAGTGGCGTCGTCAGCTTCGCTCGCCGCTCACAGTTGCGGGGGCAGCGCCGGATTTGACCCAGACGGGTCTGCACCGGCTTCCCTCTTTCGTCCCCGGATCGCCCCGGGAAACCATGACGGCGCCACCATCTATCGATCCTTGTCGGATGTCAACATGTGGTGGTCCTGGACTGCAAATTAACCACTTGTTGCGTGCGGGGCAGCATGCACGGGCGCCCAAAAGCCCATCCGCGGTGATGCCCCGGGGCGTGGTGACGCTGGCGGTGGCCATTGGGTCTCGGTGTGAATTCGGGGGGCGCCCCCGACCTGAACCCGGGCCCTATCGGCCGAGCAGGTCCGACATCCGCTCTCTGGCGCGATCCGGCAGACCATCCGGAAGAGGCGCCGCCCCGTCGACCTCTCCCACATCGACGATCATCACCATGCCCATGGCATAGTGCGGCGAGCACTTGATGCCGTAGCGCCCCTCGACCTCGAAGATCACCGCGATCTCTTCGTCGATCTGGCCGATGAAGCGATCCGCACCCTCTGGCAGCATCTCGGGGATGGAGGCCGCGTTGTGGCCACGCTGCGCGGGAAGGAAGCGCACGGTATCGCCGGGTGCGATCTCGAGATAGGCGGGCTCGTAGATCATGGCGCCGGTCTCGCCGCGGGTCAGCATTCTGACGTCATGGGTCTCGGCGTGTCCCGCAAGGGGAACCAGGGCAAGCAGGCCGGCGAACAGGCGCATGGGGCGATCCTTTAGAGGGCATGAGAGAAGTGAAGGCGTGGCGATCCGTCCGGAGCGGCATGGCGCGTCGCAGCGACGCCGAAGACCTCGGCCAGAAGATCCTCGTTCAGCACGTCGCGGGGCAGACCCGTCGCGACAAGCCTGCCCCCGGACAGCACGCCGATCCGGTCGCAGGCCGTGGCCTGGTTCAGATCGTGCAGCGCGATGACACGGGTGATGGGCAGTGCCCGGACCAGCGCCATGAGCGAGAGCTGATGCCGGATATCGAGATGGTTGGTCGGCTCGTCGAGGAGCAGGAGCCTTGGATCCTGCGCGAGGGCGCGCGCGATGTGGACGCGCTGGCGTTCGCCACCCGAGAGGGTATGCCAGAGACGACCGGCGAAGGCGGTCATCTCCACGGCCGTCAGAGCGGCCTCGACCGCGGTCTCATCGGAACGCCCCCATCCCCGCAGGGCAGAGAGGTAGGGGATGCGCCCCAGGTCCACCGCTTGCCGAACGGTCAGACGGTCCGTCGTATCGGCCTGTTGTTGGACGAAGGCGATGCGCCGCGCGCGGTGCCGGGCGGGCATCCGCGCAAGATCTGCATCATCCACCAGAATGCCGCCCGAGGTCGGACGCTGCAGCCCCGCGAGACAGCGCATCAGCGTGGATTTGCCCGATCCGTTGGGGCCGACGAGGCCGAAGAGTTCCCCGCGGTCGATGCGGACCGAAATATCCTCCAGCAAGGGCGCGCGGTGGATCCTGGCCGACAGGTGCCGCAGCTCGACCTTCATTTGCGCGCTCCGTGCACGAGGATCAGCGCGAAGGCGGGGGCGCCCACAAGCGCGGTCACCACCCCTATGGGCAAAACCTGGCCCGGTACGAGACTGCGGCTGATCACGTCGGCAGCGACCAGAAACACCGCCCCGGCCAGCGCCGAGGCAGGCACCAGCCGGTCGTGACGGGCGCCCACGAGAAACCGCATGGCATGGGGCACGACGAGGCCGACAAACCCGATGGCACCCACTTTCGACACGAGCACTCCGACCATGACGGCGGTCGCGGCGATGAGGCTGCCGCGCAGCGCCGGGACGTTGATCCCCAGAGAGGCGGCCCCGTCTGCCCCGAAGGTGAAGGCGTCAAGCCCGCGCCGGTGCCACAGGCAGAGGGCGACGCCCGCAACAGAGACGGCCATGCAGGCGCCCACGTCGTCCCACCTGATCCCCGAAAGGTTGCCCATCAGCCAGAACATGATGCCGCGCGCCTGTTCGGCATTGGCAGACCGGGCGATGATGAAGGCGGTCAGCGCGTTGAACAGCTGCGAACCGGCGATCCCGGCGAGGATGAGGGCGGCGGCGGCCTGTGTTGCGCGTCCGCCTCCCACATCCCCGCTCACGGCTCGGGCCAGAACCGCGACACAACCGAAGGCAAGAAGCGCCCCGGTCAGTGCGCCAAGCGACATCGAGATCGCGCCGCCGCCCAGGCCCGCGACCGTCACCAGCACCGCCCCGGTCGAGGCGCCTGCCGAAAGGCCCATCAGGTAGGGATCCGCCAGCGGGTTGCGCAAGAGCGCCTGGAGAACGACGCCGGTCAGCGCCAGCCCTGCCCCGCAACACGCCGCCACCAGGGCGCGTGGCAGGCGATAGCTCCAGATGATCCCCGCCTCGATCCCGTCCACCGGATAGCCAGCGCCCCACAGGTGGTTTGCCAGCGTCCTGAGCACCGTGACGAAGGGCAACCGGGTCTCGCCGATTGCCGTCCCGGCCAGGATCGTCATGCCCAGAACGACAGGCGCCAGCCAGAGGCCGCGCCATGTCACGGCACGCACGGGCGCAGCCTCCATGGTCATTCGAAGGACATCTTCGAAAGCGCCTCGGACAGCGCCTGCAACCCGTAGATCGACCGCATCGTCGCGCTCATCGCGTGGGCGTCCATCTGCACGATCCGCCCGTCCCGCACGGCTGTCATCTGGCGCGCGACCGGGTCGGTGCGCAGGAACTCCAGCTTCTTCTCCACGTCGTCTGCCGGGAAGCGGCGGCGGTCCATGGAGGCGACGACGATGATGTCGGGATCGGCGCGGGCGATGCTTTCCCATCCGACCGTCGGCCATTCCTCATCGGACTCGATGACGTTCTCGATCCCAAGCTTCGCCATCATGTAGCCCGGCGCCCCGAGCCGCCCGGCGACATAGGGGTCGATCTCGAGATCCGCCGAAGAAAACCAGAACACCGCCGACAGATCTTCGGGCAGTTCAAGGTCTTCCGCGCGCGCGATCGCGGCGCTTTCGGTGGCCTGCAGATCCGAGACCAGCGCATCGCCCGCGGGCTGCACATCGAAGATCGCCGCCAGTTCGCGGATCCCCTTGTAGACGGACGCGGTCTCGAAGGCGCCGGTGCGCGTTCCATCGCCGCCGGTGGAATTGTCCTTGGTGTCGCAATCGGCGGGCAGGATGTAGGTCGGGATGCCGATGTCGTGGAACATCCCGCGCGTGGCCACGATGCCGCTTTCGCCGACGTGCCATTCGTACTGCACGGCGACCAGTCCGGGTTTCTTGCCGACCACGCTCTCGAAGCTGGGGTCGTTGTCGGCCAGCCGCTCGATCCCGTCGTTCACCTCGGCGTATTCCGGCAGGACCGGATTGAACCAGACGGACGTGCCGGAAACCTTCGGCGCGAGGCCAAGCGCGTACAGGATCTCGGTCGCCGACTGGCCGATGGTCACGACACTGTCCGGGGCGGCGTCGAAAGAGACCTCGAGCCCGCAATTTGTCAATGTCAGGGGGTATTCCGTTTCCTGCGCGTGCAGGGGCAGGGCTGTGCCGACCAGCAGCGCGGCGATCATGAAAGTCGGTTTCATCCGATCCGTCCCGTCAGACAGGACCATCAGGGACGAGACGCGAACCGAATACGGCAGGGCGGCCACATAAGGTATCCCGCCCCGGCACACCCCGTCCGGTCGTGGTTTCACTCTCGTCGGCAGGTCTCCTGACTGACGGGTCGCTGCGCCTCTCGCCTTCCCGGGTGTGACCCCAGTGGCCTATCGAGAGATGCTCGCCGCCTACAGTTGCGGGGGCAGTTCCGTTTCCCGACCGAGATCGGCACGGATTCCCTTTTCATTCCCGAAGGAAACCGACGCGTCGATCACTGGCAGCTTTCCGTCCGCGGGGCAAGAGGCCGGAGACGAGGCCTTCGCAATGGGCCGCCACTGCCAGACCTGTCGTCCGCTCGGCCGGGGAAATTGAAACGTGGGACCCCGAGGCTGCGCGGCTTGGCCCCCGAGCAAGCCTGGCAGTTCGCTGCCGATTGCCGACGATCACTCAACAATCCCGGTGGACAGGTCGAAAGCGAAAAGCGGGCATTCATTCTCGCGCCTGCGATATTGGACAAGTCCAGCATATATGGTTGCGAGTTTCGGGATCGCGCCTGTCTCAGTCCATCCCGTTCGCCCTGCGGCGGAGCGCTTCGCGTGCTTCGGCCACGGCCTTCTCTTCGGCGGCACGGATCTCGAGATGGTGTCGGATCATCTTCCGGGTCCGGCGCGGCCACCAGGCGGGCAGCAGCGAGAAGGTCACGACCCTCAGAGCCAGACGATGCGCCCAGAAGAGGGGCGAGGGCTGCCGTTCCAGTGCATCGCACCAGTCCGGGCGCACGGGATTGGTCAGGAAATCGCTGATCGCAATTGAAATCTGACTGTTCTGGCCGATGCAAGCCGGGGGGAATACGCCGAGAGCCCAGCTTTCCTTGTGGCGTGTCCACCGGTGGTGGCGCAGCCTCACGACAAGCGCACCGATGCTGTGGCTGTCCGGGGTGCCCATGCCTGCCGTGACAATGGTGAGACGGCGGAGCATGGGCTCGAAATCTCCTACCCCCCGGCCCAGCCCCAAAGACGGATCACTCCGGCTGAGGAAGAAGCGCCCCCAGGACCAGGTGCAGGCGATCCCGAGTTTGCGGTTGAACCGGATGGGCCGGTAGCGGGGCCAGATGCAGGCGGCGATGAAGAAGAAGCAGGGCAGCGCGAGGAAGATGGCGCCGCCGATCCAGCGGTCGCCGTGCATTTCCATCATTCTTTTGTAGAAAGAAGTGAAGTCCTCATTTCCATAAACTTCGGGGCTACGCTTGACAAGGCGTTCGAGCGCAGCCCTGAAATACGCCTCTGAATTCAGCCAGATCTGAATATTGTCCCACAGGATGTTCTGCTCACACCAGGACAGCACCACGAAATACATCAACAGGAAAAAACAGAACCATGCTCCCAGCCTGAGCCAGCCATTGTCAAACCGCTGCACCTCCAGCGTGCCCTCATCAACCATGCGCAAGGAGTACCGTAATGCAGGAAGGTTCAGGTCATCGCCGATGGTAGGTGCATTGAGATGGCCCCATGTTCGCAGCGCGCGCCAAATCGACATGTCAGAGGTTCCTCACTTTGATGCTCTGCTCTGTTCCCTGAAAACTGGACCGTTTGAAGCTGGAGTTTTCGGCTAATCTTTCCTGGCTGGGAGAGGAGCGGAAACGCATGAAGGCATCGAA
>NZ_QAYC01000010.1 GCF_003053725.1 Rhodovulum kholense | reverse complement strand
GACTGTTCGGCATTGCCGCGCGCCTCGCGCACCACGTTTTCGACCTGGGCCGCGCCGTCGGCGGCGGCGCGCACGCTGGCGGTCATCTCGTCCATCGCGGCGGCGGTCTCTTCCAGCGTGGCGGCCTGGTTTTCGGTTCGGCGCGACAGGTCGTCGGAGGCGCCGCTGATTTCCTCGGCGCGGGTGGTGATTTCGGTCGAGTTCTCGACGATTTCGCCCATCAGCGCGTTCAGCGTATCGATGGTGGCGTTGAAGTCCTGACGCAGCTGTTCGTAGGCTGGCGCGAAGGTCGTGTCGATGGTCCGGGTCAGATCGCCCTCGGACAGCGCCCGCAGCCCCACACCCAGATCGGTCACCACGCGTTCCTGTTCGCGGCGGTCCTCCTCGCGGGCGGCGGCAAGCCGTTCGGACTCGGCGAGCTTGTCGCGGAACGCGGCCAGATCGCGCCCCAGAACGCCGATTTCGTCCTGGCGCTTTGCCGCGGGGATGTCGGCATCGTAGCGCGCATTGGCGACATCGCTCATGGATTTCACCAGCGCCGCAAGCGGCCCGGTGACGCTGCGGATCAGCACGGTCGAAACCGCCACCATCAGCAATATGCCGATCACGAGCGTGATAATGGCGGGCGTCCGGATCGCGGCAAGTTCTTCCTCGATATCCGCGACATAGGCCCCCGTGCCGACCATCCAGCCCCAGGGTTTGAAGTCCTCGATGAAGCTGACCTTCATCTCGGCCTCGGTCGCGCCCGGTTTCTTGAACCAGTACCTGATCCAGCCCTTGCCGTCGGCTTGCGCGACCTTGCGCATCTCCTGGAAGATCTTCAGCCCGTTGACGTCGGAATAGTCGGCCTGGCTGGTGCCCACCCAGTCGGGCATGGTCGGATGCACCCGCACCACAAGGTCGTGGTCGATGGCAAAAATGTAACCGGACTCGCCGAAATGCAGCGAGGTCAGAAGCGCCTGGCCGCGTGCCTGGGCCTCTTCGAGGCCGATTTCACCGGCCGTCACCTGCCGGTCGAGGTCTTCCAGAAGGCTGACCGCCTGTCCGGTCAGATCGTGCAGTTCGGCTTCGCGGATTTTGTAGGCCAGATCCGTGGCACGCGACATCAGCAAGACAAAAAGCAAAGACGAAAGCGCCAGCGACAACAGAACGATGGCGTAGATCCGCACGGGGATCTTCTTGAAGACAGCGGACATGGGACACCCTTTCCCGAACTCGAATGCAATCAGATCTAGAGTAACTGCCCTAAGAGGATCTTTTCGCGCGGGCGTCATGGGCCCCGCTCAGGATCCGGTAAGCCATTGGGACGTCGGGTGCTCAAGACAAGTGGAGCGATCATTTCGGTAACCTGTGCGCGCCGCGTCCCTGCTCTTACGGCGGGAGATCCGTCCGATTCGGCGGGATCGGGCCGGGACCGGGCCCTGTCGGGGCTTGCGGCCGGACGCCCTGCAGCGGCAGTCTGGGGCGCGGCAGAAGAGGGACAGGCATGCTTGACGGGATGATGCGCCGTCTGATCGACCCGCCGCTCGACCGGCTGGGCCAGCGGCTGGCGGCGCGAGGGGTGACGGCGGACGGGGTGACGCTGGCGGGGCTCGGGCTCGGGCTCGCGGCGGCGGGGCTGATCGCGCTGGGGTTGCCGGGGCTTGCGCTTTGGCCGATGCTGGCCGGGCGGCTGGCGGACGGGCTTGACGGGGCGGTGGCGCGGGCCAGCCGCAAGACCGATTTCGGCGGCTATCTCGATATCGTTGCCGATTTCCTGGTTTATGGCGCGGTGCCGCTGGGCTTCGTGCTGCTGGACCCTGCGGCGAACGGGGCGGCGGGGGCTTTCCTGCTGACCAGCTTCTATGTGAACGGTGCCACCTTCCTCGGCTTTGCGATCCTGGCCGAACGCCGCAAGATGGAGACCCGCGCCCGTGGCGTGAAGTCGCTCTATTTCACCGGAGGGTTGCTGGAAGGGACCGAAACCATCGCCTTCTTCGTCGCGATCTGTCTGATCCCGTCCTGGTTCGCGCCGCTGGCCTGGGGCTTCGGCGCGCTCTGTTTCGTGACCGCGCTGTCGCGGGTGCTGCTGGCGCGGCGGGTCTTTCCCGAAGGTTAGGGTTCAGGGCGCCCAGGTTCAGGGCGCCCAGCCGAGGAAATTGGCAATCAGCCGCAGCCCGGTCGCCTGGCTCTTTTCCGGGTGGAACTGGGTGCCCACCATGGTGCCCCGCCCGACGATGGCGGTGACCGGGCCGCCATAGTCGCAATGCGCCAGCCGGTGCGCCGGATCGGCGACGCGGAACTGGTAGGAATGCACGAAATAGGCGTGATCGCCGGTCGCGATGCCGTCCAGAACCGGGTGCGCCGCGTCCAGCACCAGATCGTTCCAGCCCATATGCGGCACCTTCAGATGCGCCTCGGCGGGCTCGATCCGCACCACCTCGCCGCCGATCCAGTCGAAACCCGGGGTTTCCTCGTATTCATGGCCGCGGCTTGCCATCATCTGCATGCCGATGCAGATCCCGAGGAAGGGCCGCCCGCCCGCGACCACGGCCTCTTCGATGGCCTCGAAGACGCCGCGATGATCGAACAGCGCGCGGTGGCAGGCCGGATAGGCCCCGTCGCCCGGCAGCACCACGCGGTCGGCGCGTCGGATCGTGTCGGGGTCAGAGGTGATCGCGACCGTGCCCGCCCCGGTTTCGCGGGCGACACGCTCGAAGGCCTTCTGGGCGGAATGCAGGTTGCCCGACTCGTAATCGACGATGGCGGTCAGCATCGGTCTAAAGCGCCCCCTTGGTGGACGGAATGGCATCGGCCTTGCGCGGATCGGTCTCGACCGCGTCGCGGAGCGCGCGCGCCACCGCCTTGAAGGCCGCTTCGGCGATATGGTGGCTGTTGATCCCGTGCAGGGCATCGACATGCAGCGTGATCCCGCCATGGGTCGACAGCGCCTGGAAGAACTCGCGCACCAGTTCAGTATCGAAGCCGCCGATCTTCTGGGTCGGGAAATCGACCGACCAGACCAGATAGGGCCGCCCCGACAGATCGAGGGCCGCGCGCACCAGCGCATCGTCCATCGGCAGGAGGCAGGACCCGTAGCGGCGGATGCCGCGCTTGTCGCCCAGCGCCTTGGCCAGCGCCTGACCGAGGGCAATACCCACATCCTCGACGCTGTGATGGTCGTCGATATGGGTGTCGCCCTGACAGCGCACGGTCATGTCGATCAGCGAATGGCGGGCCAGCTGGTCCAGCATGTGGTCGAAGAAGCCGACCCCGGTCGCGATGTCGTAGCGTCCGGTGCCGTCGAGGCCGATCTCGACGGAAATGTCGGTTTCGGCCGTCTTGCGCGTGATCTTCGCCGTCCGCATGGGTGCCTCCGCCAGTGGGTCCGGGCCGCTTATAGGCGCGGGCGGGCGCCGGGCCAAGAGGGGGGCCGTGCGGCACGGGCGATTGCGGCTTGAAGGTGCCCGGGGCTCTGGTAGGTTTGCGCGGCATCAGCCGAGAAGGAGCCGCCCATGACCACTTGCGTCTTCGTGCAATTGCGTTGCCGCCCGGGCAAGACCTATGAGGTGGCCGAAGAGATCGTCCTGCGCGAGATCCATTCCGAGCTTTACTCGACCAGCGGCGATTACGATCTGCTGATGAAGCTTTACATCCCGAAATCCGAGGATGTGGGCAAGTTCGTCAATGACCGGCTGCTGGACATTCCGGGCATCGACCGGTCGCTGACCACGCTGACCTTCAAGGCGTTCTGAGCCGCCCCGGCCGTTTGCGGGCCCTCTCAGCCCGCCTGAACCGGGTCGGGCAGGGGGCGCGACCGGCCGGAGTCGTCGATGGCGACGAAGGTGAAAAGGCCCTTGGTGACCTGTTCGCTCCATTCCTGACAGCGCGGCCGGTGCCAGGCCCGGACCTCGATGGTCATCGAACTGCGGCCGCGTTTGACCAGCTTGGCATAAAGCGTGACCTCGTCGCCGACCTTCACCGGCTTGAGAAACTGCATGCCCTCGACCGCGATGGTCGCGGCGCGCCCGCGCGCGACGCGGGCCGCCACGCTGCCCGCGGCAAGGTCCATCTGCGACATCAGCCAGCCGCCGAAGATGTCGCCCGCCGGGTTGGTGTCGGCGGGCATGGCGATGGTGCGGATCACGGGCTCGCCGCGTTCGGGGGAAAGCTCGGGCATGGCTGGCGGTCTCCTTCGTCCTCGGACCGCCTATAGCGGGTTGCCGGCAGGCTGAGAAGCGCGCGGCGGGTACGCTTTGCCGCAGGCGGGCCGTCCCGGGCGGCCAGGCGCGCTGGCCGAAAGTTACCGGAAAATTAACGGTGGCCTGACGGAACCGGGTTAGCGTTAAATCAAGACCAATTCGAATGGGTCATTCGAATCGGAGCGCGGGCCCCGGAGCCGGGGTCCGCCGGGCCTGTCGCTGACGTCTGGGGGGACGGACATGACCGGGAGCGAGACAGGAAGCGGATCTGCGCGGTTGCACCTTCTGGGCGCACTCTGCCTGACCGATGCCGAGGGGCGCGACATCACGCCGAAAAGCCGCAAGGCGCAGGCGCTTCTGGCGCTTCTGGCGCTGTCGCCGCGGGGCACGCGCACGCGGATCTGGTTGCGCGACAAGCTCTGGAGCGAAAGCGACGAGGGCCGCGCATCGGGCAGCCTGCGCCAGTCGGTCTATGAACTGAAGCGCGCGCTGAAGGCGGTGGACGACACGCTCCTGACCACCGACCGTAACGCGCTCTGCCTCGATCTCGACCGGCTCTGGGTCGATCTTCGGGCGATCCGCGAGGGGGGCGGGCGGCTTCCCGCGGGGGTGGACCCGGGCGCCGACCTGCTGGAAGGGCTCGACATTCCCGACGAGGAATTCGAGGACTGGCTGACGCTGGAGCGGTCCGCCTGGGCGCGGCTGCGCGACGAGATCGGGTCGGGCGGCCCCGCAGCCCGAAAGGCCGGGCCCCCCACCGGACCTGCGCGCCCGACGGCCGCGCCCGCCGCGCGGCGGATGCCGCGGGGGATCGAGATCGGGCTCCTGCCCGGGATCGTCCATGGCGGGCTGAGAAGCGGGGCCTTCATCGGCGATTACATCATCGAATCCGTGGCCCGGGCGCTGCGCGACTATCACCCGGTGCAGATCGTCGATCTGCGCGAGGCGGGGGCGGGCGCGCCCGAACCGCGCCAGGGCGAACCCGATTTCCTGATCCGGACCCGCACGCTTGTGGTGGGCGACACCGTCTCGGTCAGTTTCCTCGTCTACGAGAACGGCTCCAATTCGCTGGTGCTCAGCCAGTCGATGCAGACCCGGCAGAAGGATTTCTACGAGGACGAATTCGCGCTGACCAACCAGTTCGTGGCGCAGAATGTCGACCATATGGCCAAGATCATCGGCAGCACCCGCGACGGCCCGACCGGCATCCGCAACGACTACAGCGCGCTGATCGGCTATGGCGTGCTGGCGGGCATGTTCGACCTCGACCCCGCGCGCATGCAGGCGACGACCGAGGTTCTGGACCGGCTGAACGAGCGCACCGAGAACAGCCTGTTCCCGAGCCTCAGCGCCTATGCCAGTTCCTTTGCGCTGGGCGAGAATATCGGCGGCTGGGACGCCGAGCGGCGCGAGCGGACCGAGGCGCTGGCGATGGACATCCTGCAGGACAATCCGTTCAACTCGATTGCGCTGGCCTGCATCGGCCATGTCATGGGCTTCGTGCTGGACCGCCACGACATCGCCGCCGAGATCTTCGGCCGCGCGGTCAAGCTGAACCCGATGCAGGCCTTTGTCTGGGACCATCTGGCGCTGCACGAGCTTTATTGCGGCGATCTCGACCGCGCCCGCGCCGCTTCGGAACGGGCGGTCAATCTCGGCAAGTACAGCCCCATCAGCTATACCTACGAGACCACAGCCTGCATGGTGGCGATGCTGACGGGCGATCACGCCCGCGCGGTCCAGCTTGGCCGCTGCGCGCTGGTCAAGCAGCCGCGGTTCAACGCGGCGATGCGCTACACGCTGGCGGCGCTGGGCCATCTGGGCGAGGGCGACGCGGCCGAGACGCTGCGCGCCGATCTGCTGGCGCTCGATCCCGGTTTCGCCGACCGCGAAACGCGCGAAATGCGGTTCCGGCTGCCGCGCCGCGAGGCCTGCGACCATGTTCTGGAGGGCCTTGCCCGTGCCGGATGTTGAGGGGGGAAAGGTGAGCAATTCCTTGGAGATATTGAAGAAGGCCGAATTCGTCGTCTCGACGACCGGTCTTGTGCTGAAAGGCGCGGGGGGCAGCCTGAGCGATGCCGGATTTCCCGGCTTCGACGCCGGAGAGGCGGCGGCGGGCGGGTCCTTGTCGACGCTTCTGGCGATGAACCGGTCCAGCCTGAACCGGAACCGCAATCGCAACCGGAACCGCAACCGCAACCGGAATGCCAGCGAGAACCGCGAAAGCGGCGCCGATACCGATGGCGCGCAGCTGACGCTGGAACCCTGGCGCGAACGCGCGGCGCTGTACGGGATGGAGCCGAAATGGATCGACCTGCCGGTGGCGCTGCCGCCTGCGCTTGACCAGCTGCGCGCCGAAGCCATCGAGCTACTGAAAAAGCAGGTGCGGCTCCGGCGGGGGGAAGAGGCGATGCGCCGCGAGGAAATCCTGCGCGAAAGCCGGCTGGAACTGTCGGCCTATCTGCGCCCCTATGGCATCGAGGGGCGGTCGGGTTATTCGGCGACCATCGGTCTGGTGCTGCTGGTGCTGCTTCTGTGCGACGAGATCGGCCTGCGCTACAAGGAACGCTTCGACGTCCTGCGCCCCAACAATGTCGAGCCGCGCCTCAGGCCGTTCCTGCCGATCCCGGCGCATGCCTCCTATCCGTCGAACCACTCGTTCCAGTCCTTTTCGGTCGCCTTCGTGCTGTCGCGGATCGTGCCCGAGCATCCGGCCAGTTCCGAGGTCTTCGTCGCCGCGCGCCGGGTGGCCGAGAACCGCGAATGGGCGGGGCTGCACTATCCCAGCGACACGCGGGCGGGGCATGACCTAGCCCGGATGATCCTGCCGGTCCTGGAGGTCGTGTGCCGGGACCAGATGCTTGCCGCCCAGAAGGAGTGGATCTGAGATGTTCGGTGACGATACCCGCCGGCCGCAGGGTCGCGAGATCTATGACGACTATGCCGCGCTCTGGCATCTGGAAAGCATCGGCGTGCTGGGCCTGCTGCGCGACGGGCCTGCGCCCTGCAAGGGCCGCAAAAGCCGCGTGGCGGTGATCGACACCTCGGTCGCGGTCGATCATCCTTGCCTCGTGCCCGCGATCGCGCGCGATCTGGCCATCGACTTCTTTTCGAACCGGCTCGGGGCCTTTCCCTGCCATCCGGGCGATCACCGCCTGACGCTCGATCTGCCCAATCTGGCGACCACCGTGCCCGACGATCTGCCCGAGACGCGCGCGCTGCTGGGCGAGCTGGTCGACCGGCTGTCGCCCGGGGCCATCGCCCATGTGAACGGCGTGGCGCCCGCGACCTCGCCCGATTTCTCGAACCATGGTACCGCCATTGCGGGCCTCGTCGGCGCGCGTCCGGCGCTGGTCGAGATCGCGGCCGAGTATCGCGGCGCGGGCGCGCAGGCGCTTTCGGTGCCGCTGCCCTATGCGGGCGTCGATCCGTTCTGCGAGCTGGTGCCGATCTCGACCAATTTCGACACCGATCCCGAGATGCTGATCCTGGCCTTCCTTTATGCCGAGATCATCGGCGCCGATGTGGTGCTGCTGCCGCGCTCGATCCCCGATCCGGGACGGATCGTGCCCGAGCTGGCCAGCGTCGATCTCGATGGCGAGGATCTGGGCTCGCTTGCGACCCAGGTCGAGATCCCGCCGCGCGAGCGGGCGCTCTGGGATGAACTCGCCCGGCTGATCGTGGCGGTCTCGATGCGCCGCCCCGTCATCTGCGCGGCGGGCAATTCGCAGGAAAGCGGCGGCATCTATCCGGCCAACCTGGCCAGCGAACATAATGGCGTCATCGCGGTCGGCGCGGCGAATGCCAAGGGCATGGTCGCGGGCTATTCGCAGGTGGCGGGCGCGACGCTGCTGGCGCCCAGCAACGACGCGGAAACCTTCGACCGGGTCTCGGTCCGGCTCGACGAGCAGCAGGCGCGCTTTGCCGACCGGCTGTGCCCGCCCCATAACGACAACCGCAAATTCTCGCATTTCGAGATCGTCTCGACCGATGTGCCGGGCCGCCACGGCTATTCCTACAGCCCCTATGCCAGCGACGAGCCGCCCGAGGGGCTGCGCGAGTTCGGGTCGTATTTCTGCCGCTTCGGCGGCAGCTCGGCGGCCTCGGCCATCGTCGCGGGCTTTGTCTCGCTCGGCCGCTCGCTGGGCGAAATCGAGCCCTGTGCCGATGGCCCGGCAGTGCGGAACTGGCTTTTGTCGCGCTGTGTGTCGATCGACACCGACGAGGGCAGCTTTCTTTATCCCTCCTGGACCGGCAAGGTCAGCTTCCCCGATCTTTACGGGCTCTGATCCGGCCCCTGCCGGACAGGGCGCCGCCGCCCGGGGGCGAAGGCCCGCCCGGGCCGCGTGTCGGGCCGTCTTTCGGGCCGCCTTTCGGGCCGTCGAGCCCCTTGCCCCACGGGGCGGGCTCGCGTAGAAGGCGCCGGAAGCGTTTCCCGGTGTAACCGACCGGCGTACCCCTGTACCCGGACCCGTGCCCCGGAAACGAAGAAATCATATGGTTGTTTCCGAACGACCGGCGTCGAATGTTGGGGCTGGCGCCGCCTGGCCTTGGGGGATCTCCCCGCCGGTCCCGCCCCGAATGGATGAGAAGGACGATACGCAGATGCAGGTCACCGAGACCCTGAAAGACGGCCTGAAGCGCGGCTACACGATCACCGTGACCGCCGCCGAACTGGAGGCGAAGGTCAACGAGAAGCTCGCCGAGGCCCAGCCCCAGATCGAGATGAAGGGCTTCCGCAAGGGCAAGGTCCCGATGCCGCTGCTGAAAAAGCAGTTCGGCGAGCGTCTGATGGGCGAGTCCATGCAGGAAACCATCGACGGCGCCATGAGCAGCCATTTCGAGGAAACCGGCGACCGCCCGGCGATGCAGCCCCAGGTCAAGATGACCAGCGAGGACTGGAAGCCCGGCGATGACGTCACCGTCGAGATGACCTACGAGGCGCTGCCCGAGATCCCGGAAACCGACCTCAAGGCGATCAAGCTTGAAAAGCTGGTGGTGGAACCGGCCGATGCCGAGATCACCGAGGCTCTGGAAAAGCTGGCCGCCACCGCCCAGACCTATACCGACCGCCGCAAGGGCTCGAAGGCCAAGGAAGGCGATCAGGTCATCATCGACTTCGTCGGCAAGCTGGGCGACGAGCCCTTCGAGGGCGGCTCGGCCGAGGATTATCCGCTGGTTCTGGGCTCGGACAGCTTCATCCCCGGTTTCGAGGATCAGCTGGTCGGCGCCAAGGCCGAGGATGAGGTGACCGTCACCGTCACCTTCCCGGAAAACTACGGGGCCGAGAACCTCAAGGGCAAGGAAGCCACCTTCGACGTCACCGTCAAGGCGGTCAAGGCGCCGAAATCGGCCGAGATCGACGACGATCTGGCCAAGCAGTTCGGCGCCGAGGATCTGGAGGCGCTGAAAGGCCAGGTGGCCGAGCGTCTGAAGGCCGAATTCAGCGGTGCCGCCCGCGCCGTGATGAAACGCGCCCTGCTGGACGCGCTGGACGAGGCGGTGAGCTTCGAGGTGCCCCCGAGCCTGCTCGAGGCCGAGGCCGGGCAGATCGCCCACCAGCTGTATCACGAAGAGCATCCCGACGATCACGGCCATGACCATGGCGCCATCGAGCCGACCGAAGAGCATCTGAAGCTCGCCGAACGCCGCGTGCGTCTGGGCCTGCTTCTGGCCGAGATCGGCCGCAAGGCCGAGGTGTCGGTGTCGGACAACGAGATGACCCAGGCGGTTCTGGCCCAGGCGCGCCAGTTCCCCGGTCAGGAACGTCAGTTCTTCGAATATGTCCGCCAGAACCAGGCGCTGCAGCAGCAGATCCGGGCGCCGCTCTTCGAGGACAAGGTCGTCGACTATGTCTTCGAACTGGCTGACGTGACCGAAAAGCCGGTCAGCAAGGACGAGCTGCAGGCCGCTGTCGAGAAGCTCGAAGAAGAATAAAACCCGCGGCTCCGGGAACTCCGGAGGCCAGGGACAGGACAGGCCGCCCCTCGGGGCGGCCTTTTTCTTGCGCGCCCGGCCGTGGGGCGATCAGGCGACGTTGCTGTCGAACTTGCCGTCGCGGACCATGGCGTACATGGGCTTCGGGTCGTCCTCGACCTTTTCCATGGTGTTGATCGAAATGTGCGGCCAGCGGATCAGCCCCGGCGAGCCGTCGCCGCGCGGGAAGAAGTCCAGGAACACGAATTGCGCATATTGCAGCAGCATGCGCGGCTTGTCGGGGCTGTTGCCCTTGACCTTGTGGATCCAGAAGATCGAGCGCATCGAGGTGGCATTGGCCTCGTCGACCACGAAGGGAATGTTCAGGATGCCGCCGCTTTCGATGGTGGTGTCGAAATCGAGCACGGTGGTTTCCAGCACGGTCTCGCCCGCAATCGCCTCGCGCAGCAGCCGTGTGGTATCGACCGGCTCGAAACCCGGGAAGTCCGGAAGGCCCGCCAGCGTGCCCTTGAACGGGGCGTGGTGAAAATGGCGGTAGGGCGCGACATAGTCGTTGCGGTTGGCCTCGTCGACCGGCTTCAGCACTTCGTCCAGCACGGTGTGACCCAGACGGGAGCCGACCGGCAGGCCGCTCATCGGCGGGATGCCGAGGCTCTTTTTGACAGTGCCCAGCGCCAGCACGGAATCCCCGTGCGGGATGGTGCCCAGCCGCGCGACGTCGAAGGTGCCCAGCGCCTCGTCCGACCTGGCCTTGTTGGTCATGTGCAGGAACAGGCCCGGCTCGTGATGGATCGGCGTCTCGTTCCGGGCCTTCAGCCCGCTTTCGGGAAAGTCGGCGGCGGCGATCTGGGTCGTCACCTGCTGATAGTCCAGCGCGACGACGAACTGGTCGCCGCTGATCCCGGCGGCGGCGGTCTCGATGCCGCGGTTCGGCACCCCGGTATCGGCGATCTCGAAGGTCAGGTCCTCGTTATACTGGTTCATCAGCAGGCGGTACTTGAACGGGCCTTCGAAGAAGGGCAGGGCGATGATGTTCCAGCCGCGGCCGGGCAGGGCGTCGTTGCTCCAGCGGCCGGGAAGGTCCTTCAGCGGACCGAGCTTGGTCTTGTCGGCCTCGGCGGCCGGCGTGATGACGCGGCCGGTCTCTCGGATGTCTTCAATGGAACTTTCGGTCAACATTTTCTTCCTCCGCGAAATGAAAATACGAAAAACGAAGCCATTCTATCCGAATCCGCGTCAAAGCAGCATCATCGGGCCCGGCACGGTCTGTCTTGCGGTCCGCCGCCAGGCCCGCAAACGAAAAGCGCCGCCCCCGAAGGGACGGCGCGTTTCAAAGGCGTGCAACAGGTGTCGCGGGCGATCAGGCCTGCTCGTCCTCCTCGTCGTCGGACGCGGCCGACCCGATATCGTCGAACAGTTCCTGGATCTCGAACTCGGCCGCGGCTTCTTCCTCGGCGGCCAGTTCCTGGATCGACTTGCCCGACGCCTGCAGTTCGGCCTCTTCGGCCGAGCGGGCCACGTTGACCGCCACGGTCACATCGACCTCGGGGTGCAGCAGCACATGGACCGTGTGCAGGCCCAGTTCCTTGATCGGACCGGCCAGCACGACCTGCTTGCGGTCGACCGAGAAGCCTGCCTCGGTCGCGGCATCGGCGATGTCGCGGGGCGTGACCGAGCCGTAAAGCGCGCCGCCGTCCGAGGCCGAGCGAATCACGACGAATTGCTGACCGTCCAGTTTCCCGGCCAGCGCTTCGGCTTCTTTCTTGGTCTCGAGGTTGCGCGCCTCGAGCTGGGCCTTGTCGGCCTCGAAGCGGGCGATGTTGGTCGCGTTGGCGCGCAGCGCCTTGCCCTGCGGCAGCAGGAAATTGCGGGCATAGCCGTCCTTGACGTTGACGACCTCGCCCATCTGGCCAAGCTTGGCCACGCGTTCCAGAAGGATCACTTGCATGGGGTCGCTCCTTACTTCACGGCGTAGGGCAGCAGGGCGAGGAAGCGGGCGCGCTTGATGGCGCGGGCCAGTTCACGCTGCTTCTTGGCCGAGACGGCGGTGATGCGCGAGGGCACGATCTTGCCGCGCTCGGAGATGTAGCGCTGCAGCAGACGGGTGTCCTTGTAGTCGATCTTCGGCGCGTTCTCGCCCGAGAAGGGGCAGACCTTGCGACGGCGGAAAAACGGTTTTGCGGCCATGATTTAGGCTCCTTTGCTCAGGCGGAAGGTCAACGACGCTCGCGGCGGTCGCCGCGTTCTTCGCGTTTCTGCATCTGCACCGAGGGGCCTTCCTCATGGGCATCGACCTTGACGGTCAGAACCCGCATGACGTCCTCGTGCAGCCGCATCAGGCGTTCCATCTCCTGCACCGCCGGCGCCGGGGCGTCGGTGCGCAGATAGGCGTAATGGCCCTTGCGGTTCTTGTTGATCTTGTAGGCCATCGTCTTGACGCCCCAGTACTCGCTTTCGACGACCTTGCCGCCGTTATCCGCGAGGACGGTGGAGAAGTGTTCGACAAGGCCTTCGGCCTGCGCGTTGGACAGGTCCTGGCGCGCGATGAAGACATGCTCGTAAAGCGGCATGCATACTCCAGTTCTGTTGCAGGTGCACTTCAAAGGGCGAGGTCTTGCGACACCTTCCGTCCCGCCCACGAGAGGCCGCACCGGATACCGTTCGGTCGGAAGGACCTGCGCCTTATACAGGGATTGCCACCCGATGCAACCCGGGCGCGGGCCTGGCTGCGTCGGGCGCCGGGGCCAGGGTTTCGCGCCCATGACTTCTGTTCGGAGCCGAACAGAGTCTGTGGGTCTCTGTGCAGTTGCGCAGAGTGGCGGGCAAGACGACCTCTGTCACAGCGGACCGCCCCCGGGCGGTGCGACCCAAGGATCCGACCCACGAACAGGAGTTGTCCATGAACCCGATCCACGCCGCGGCTGCCGCCGCCCTCGTCGCCCTGACTGCGCTGCCGGCTTCCGCAGCCGCGGTCGACTACGATCTCGATCCCGGCCACAGCCAGGTGCTGTTTTCCTATGAACATCTCGGCTTCTCGACCACCTGGAACCTGTTTTCGGGCTGGCAGGGCAAGATCGCCTTCGATGCCGAGGACCCGGCGGCCTCCAGCGTGTCGGTCTCGATCCCGACCGAGGTGCTTTTCACCGGCTGGGACGCGCGGTTCGAGCATTTCATGTCCGACGCTTTCTTCGACGCGGCGAACAACGATCTGGTGACCTTCACCTCGACCGATATCGAGGTCACCGGCGACGACACCGCGAAGATCACCGGCGATCTGACCCTGAACGGGATCACCAAACCGGTGGTGCTGGACGCGACGCTGACCCGGCACGGCACCCATCCAATGGAAAACCGCGACTGGCTGGGCTTTGCCGCCACCACGACGCTGAAACGGTCTGACTTCGACATGGGCGAATACGTGCCCGCGGTCAGCGACGAGGTCGAGGTCCATATCTCGATCGAGGCGGGCAAGGCCGCGAACTGATCCGGCAGGCGGGGCGGCGGCTGGCATCCCGGCCGCCGTCCCGCTAGTGTCGCGCCGGTCCAGTCTGTCCGGAGCGAGCATGCGCGGGTTCTTCAAGCGGCCGATCACCAAACTGTCCTTCGCGCCACCCGCGGCCCGGCCCGGCCGCGCAGGGCTGGCCATCGTGCTGATCGTGCGGAACGAGGCGCGCCATATCGGCGAATGGGCACGCTTCCACCGCGCCGCCGGGGCCGCCCATGTCTACGCCTATGACAACGGCTCTACCGACGGCACCGCCGCCGAACTGGCCGCCGCTCTGGGCGACCGGCTGACCCTGCTGCCCTGGGACCAGAAGCTGTTCGACGGACGGTCGGGGCGCGAGATCCACAATCAGGTGCTGGCCTATGCCCATGCCTTGCGCAATTTCGGGGGCGCCCATCGCTGGATGGCCTGCATCGATGCCGACGAGTTTCTGGTGCCGAAACAAGCCGACAGCCTCGACGCCGCGCTCGCCCATCTGGGCGACATCCCCTCGGTGACGCTGCCCTGGCACAATTTCGGCCGCAATGGCCATGACGCTCCGCCCGAGGGCGGGATTGTCGCGAACTATACCCGCCGCGCGGCCGACCCCCTCAGCGGGGCGCGCGGGGTGACCAATTTCAAGACGGTGGTCGATGCGACGCGCGTGACCGCGCTCAAGGTGCACAGCGTCTGGATCGGCGGGAAAGCCGTCACCTGGAACGACCGGGGCGAGCAGACCGACCACAAGGGCCGCGCCGATCCGGCCTTCTATTCGGCCGATCACCTGCAGCTCAATCACTACTATACGCGTTCGGAACAGGAACTGGCGGCCAAGATCGCGCGCGGCTCGAACCAGTCGGTCGAGGCCCGCCGCCACGCCGCCCGGGTCCGGCGCAACGTCGCCAATATCGAGGCCCGCGAGGTCGAGGATCTGTGCGGCCCCGACTTCCTTGCCCGCCGCGGCTGATCGGCGCGAGGCGCCCTCGCGGTCCGCGCGCGCTTGGCAAGCCCGGTCCAAGCCGTTAGATCGACGCCCAGACAAGTGAGGGCAAGGGGCATTCGATGCGTGCATTCGTATTTCCGGGCCAGGGGGCGCAGACGATCGGCATGGGCAAGGCCCTGGCCGACGCCTATCCGCAGGCCCGGGCCGTGTTCGAAGAGGTCGACGAGGCACTGGGCGAAAGCCTCTCGGCGCTGATCTGGCAGGGCGATCAGGCCGAGTTGACGCTGACCCGCAATGCGCAACCGGCGTTGATGGCGACCTCGATGGCGGCGATGGCGGCGCTTGGTGCCGAGGGCGTGTCGGTGACGGCCGCGTCCTTCGTGGCGGGCCATTCGCTGGGCGAATATTCGGCGCTGTGCGCGGCGGGCGCGATCAGCCTCGCGGATACCGCGCGGCTTCTGCGGCTGCGCGGCGAGGCGATGCAGGCGGCGGTGCCGGTCGGCGAGGGCGCGATGGCGGCGCTGCTGGGGCTCGATCTGGCTGCGGTGCGCGAGATCGCGGCCGAGGCGGCGGCGGGGCAGGTGGTGCAGGCCGCCAATGACAACGACCCGGCCCAGGTGGTGATTTCGGGCCATGCGGCGGCGGTCGAGCGTGCGGTCGAGCTGGCCAAGGCGCGCGGCGCCAAGCGTGCGGTGATGCTGCCGGTCTCGGCGCCCTTCCACTGCGCGCTGATGGCGCCGGCGGCGACCGCCATGGCCGAGGCGCTGGACGATGTCGAGATCGAGACCCCGCTGGTGCCGGTCGTGGCCAATGTGCGCGCCTGCGGCGAGACCGATCCGGCGATGATCCGGGCGCTGCTGGTCGAGCAGGTGACCGGCGCCGTCCGCTGGCGCGAATCCGTCGCCTGGATGGCCGGGCAGGGCGTCACGGACATCTGGGAAATCGGCGCGGGCAAGGCGCTGTCGGGCATGGTCAAGCGCATCGCGCGCGAGGTCGCGACCCGGCAGGTCGGCTCGCCCGAAGAGGTGACCGCGGCCGTCGACAGCATGAACGCGGCGGCTTGAACGCCGCGGCCTGAACGGAGGAAAGACCACATGTTCGATCTGACCGGAAAGACCGCGCTGGTGACCGGCGCCTCGGGCGGCATCGGCGGCGCCATCGCGCGCGCGCTGCATGCCCAGGGCGCGACCGTTGGCCTGTCGGGCACCCGCGAGGCACCGCTGGCCGAGCTGGCGGCCGATCTCGGCGAGCGCGCCCATGTGCTGCCCTGCAACCTCTCGGACCCCGAGGCCGTCGAGGCGTTGCCGAAGGCCGCCGCCGAGGCCATGGGCGGGCTCGACATCCTTGTGAACAATGCCGGCATCACCCGCGACATGCTGTTCATGCGGCTCAAGGACGAGGACTGGCAGTCGGTGCTGGACGTCAACCTGACGGCGGCGATGCGGCTGTGCCGGGGCGCGATGCGCGGCATGATGAAGGCGCGCTGGGGCCGGATCGTCAACATCACCTCGGTCGTCGGCACCACCGGCAATCCGGGGCAGGCGAACTACTGCGCGGCCAAGGCCGGTCTTGTGGGCCTGTCGAAGTCGCTGGCGCACGAGCTGGCCTCGCGCGGGGTCACGGTCAACTGCGTGGCGCCCGGCTTCATCGAGACCGCGATGACCGACAAGCTGACCGACGAGCAGAAGTCGGGAATCCTCGGCGCGGTGCCGATGGGACGCATGGGCACCCCCGAAGAGATTGCCGCCGCCGTGGTCTATCTGGCCAGCCCCGAGGCGGGCTATGTCACCGGCGCGACAGTTCATGTGAATGGCGGGATGGTGATGGTCTGACCCCGCCGCCGCCTGCGACGCGAAAGCGTTTGCGTCGTGTAAACGATGTGTTATAGGCGGCGCAGTTTTTGCCGGGGGGCACCCCGCGCGTTGCATCTCCCGCGCCCGCGCGGGGAAAAGGGCCTCTCCTGGCCAACAGCATCAAGACGGGCTCGCTGCCTGAGCAAATGTGAGGAATGGAAATGAGCGACATCGCGGACCGCGTGAAAAAGATCGTCGTCGAGCATCTGGGCGTCGAGGAAGACAAGGTGACCGAGAACGCCTCGTTCATCGACGATCTGGGCGCGGACAGCCTTGACACCGTGGAACTGGTCATGGCCTTCGAGGAAGAATTCGGGATCGAGATCCCGGACGACGCGGCCGAAACCATCCAGACCTTCGGCGACGCGGTGAAGTTCATCCAGGACGCCGCCTGAGCGGCTCCGATCCTCTGACGGATCAGAAGGCGGTGCCCCCGGGGCGCCGCCTTTTTCATGTGAGACAGACCGCGATCTGTCCGCCCCTGTATGCCCGGGCGCGGCATTTCGCCGGGGCAGATCCGGGGCCTCCGTCCGGCGTGACCTCTGCGGCCGGGCGGCCGCCCCGGGGGAAGGTTTCTTCGCAATCTCGTCCTGGCATGCGGCATCCGCCGACCTCGCGGTTGCACGTCCGTCAAAGCCGGGGCGGTGGTCTGGCCGGTTTGGCGGTCTCCCTGCAAGGCCCGTCCGGCCACAGGCGCGTGAGGCGGCTCGAGGGCCGGAACGACGTCCCCCAGACCGAATCCGGACTTTCGGCGACGGCCCTTCCGATCGAACGGATCGGACCGAGTAAGGGGGCTGTCCGGTCGCGAGCCTGGATCGGGTCGCCCCCGGAAGGCCGGTGGGCAGGCTCGGCAGTGACGGGGCCGGGCCGTTGGGCCGGTGCCGGGATGGCTTCCGGCAGGCCCGACCCGTCTCTGCCCAAGCGAAAGCGCGGCGGCCGCCATGCGACGCCGGGCGCTCTTCGCGAAGACCGTCCGTCACGGCGCCTTTGCCGGACAGGGTGGGTCGTTGGTCGGCGGCAGAGCCAGGACAGGCCACCCCAGGACCTCCGGGACGGTCTCCGCAGGGAACTCGGCTGACAGAGAACGTCCCGTTCGGCGCCTTCGGGGCGCGCGTGACGGTACGGCTGAGCGGCCGGAGTGGGGCCCTCCCTTCGGAGTGCGACGCCTGGCCCTGGCCCGGCCCAAATCCCCGGAGCGCCAATCCTGACGATGGTTCTTCCGGCGGACCAGCGGGTGGCCGGTCGATGCTTTGTCGGCGGCAAGGAAGGCGGCCGAGATGCCTATGCCTTGAGCGGACGGCCGCCCCCGGCGGAACCCGTCGCGGCGGCCGGGGCACCGCCAGGCGATCTGGCCGGCGCTTCGGCGCGCGTCGGGGTCTTTGCCTGACCCGGCTTGTCGGTTTCAATGGCATTGTCCCAGCGGTGCCAGTGCAACAGGGTTTCGAACTCGGCCTTCTCAAGAGTGCGCAGAAAGACCAGCCCGACGAAGAAATGAGTCGACCAGGCGATGCGGCAAGGCACCTCGACACCGCTGAGTTCCAGCGTGCCCCGCAAGCCGGGTTCGGGTTCGGTCGTGAGATTGAGCTTGGCACCGTTCGGGCTGATGTCGACGGCAACGGTCGGGCAACGGCTGTCGGGCAGGCGCAGCACCGCGTTCATGTGGCAGGCCGTGCGCGGTGCCTTGCGTCGAAGCCGGGCGCGCAGCACCAGCACCGTTCCGGCTATCGCGGCCAGAATGGCGAGCCCGACGCCGCCCATCAGGAACCAGCGCAACGGCCCGGCGGCCGCGGGCTGTTTCAGCATCGACGGCAGACGAGTGCCGACCTGACCGTCGCTGATGGCGTCTTCGGAGAAGCCGGGCTTGGCTTTCAGGGCCTCGGTGCTGGTGGCGGCACCGCCACGGGAGGCGGACGGAGCCTCCAGTTCGTTGTCAGGAGACGTCTCGGGTGGCGTCGCGGGCTCGGCCCCCTGCGCAGAATGCTCTGGCGTGGCCGCCACGGCATGCGCCGCGGACGGGGCGTCCTCGGCATCGGGTGCGCCCTCCGCGCCTTCGGACAGCACGCCGGCCGCTTGCACCGGCCGGGCTTCGGTCCCGGGCGGGCCGGTCTCGGGCAGGGTCAGATCGGCCCGCCAGCCGGGATCGGCCCCGCACCGCAGGTCCTGCAGATAGCCCTGCATGCGCTGCGCCACCTCCTGGGTGTCCGGTTCGGGAGGCGCGAAGCTCAGCCGCTGACCCACCAGCCCGACATAATCGGCGACCACCGGCAACCCGTCGTCCAGACCGACCTTGCCCATCAGGCGCGACAGGCGTTCGGTATCGGCGCTTTTGACCGCCCCGGACAGCTTCAGCGCGTGATCCAGCCGGATCAGCCCGGCTCCGTCGCGGCCGAGGGTTTCGCCTTCGACATAGATCCAGACCAGCCAGTCATGCATCGGGCAGGGCGGCGCCGCGCGCAGCGCGCTGCCGCCGGTCAGACCCCCGGTCAGCAGGAAAAGCGCGGTCAGCGCGATGAGCGGCAAGACAGACATGGCGCGACCGGGTCCCATGGCGCGTGTCATCCTTTGTCGGCGAGCAGAGCGAAGTATTGCGGCAATCCGTTGACGAATGTTTGCCATCGCCGCGGTGGCTTGCCGAAAACGCCGCTGGGACAGCCGCTCCCTTGCCCATTACGCCCAAACCGCTGTATCAGATCGCCGGAATGGGCCTGGGCCGGGGCCAAGAGCGAGGAGAGGCATATGCGTCGTGTGGTTGTCACCGGGCTGGGGATGGTGTCCCCGCTGGCCTGTGGGGTTGAGGAAACCTGGAAGCGCCTGCTGGCGGGACAGTCGGGCATCGGCCCGATCACTCGCTTCGATGCAAGCCGCGTGGTCACGACCTATGCCGCCGAGATCCCGTTCGGCGACGGCTCGAACGGCACCTTCAACCCCGATGAATGGATGGAGCCGAAAGAGCGTCGGAAGGTCGACGATTTCATCCTTTATGCGATGGCCGCGGCGACCCAGGCGGTGGCCGATTCCGGCTGGGCGCCCGAGACCGACGCCGAGCGCGAGCGCACGGGCGTGATGATCGGCTCGGGCATCGGCGGGCTCAACGCCATCGCCGATACGGCCGTGCTGATTCAGGAAAAGGGGCCGCGCCGGGTGTCGCCCTTCTTCATTCCCTCGGCGCTGATCAACCTCGCTTCGGGTCAGGTCTCGATCCGCTTCGGTTTCAAGGGGCCGAACCACGCGGTGGTGACCGCCTGCTCGACCGGGGCGCATGCCATCGGCGACGCTGCGCGTCTGATCCAGTGGGGGGATGCCGACGTGATGGTCGCGGGCGGCACCGAAAGCCCGATTTCCGAGATCGGCATCGCGGGCTTCAACGCCTGCAAGGCGCTGTCGACCAAGCGCGCCGATGCGCCCGAGACCGCCTCGCGGCCCTGGGACGCCGAGCGCGACGGCTTCGTGATGGGCGAGGGCGCTGGCGTGGTGATCCTCGAGGAGATGGAACACGCGAAGGCGCGCGGCGCGAAGATCTATGCCGAGGTGCTGGGCTACGGGCTGTCGGGCGATGCCTATCACATCACCGCGCCGGCGGAGGATGGCGATGGCGGCTTCCGCTCGATGCAGGCGGCTCTGAAACGCGCAGGGCTGAACCCGGCCGATATCGACTACATCAACGCCCATGGCACCTCGACCATGGCCGACACCATCGAGCTGGGCGCTGTCGAGCGGCTGCTGGGCGAGACGGCAGGGGCCACCACCATGTCCTCGACCAAATCCTCGATCGGCCACCTGCTGGGGGCCGCGGGCGCGGTCGAGGCGATCTTCTGCATCCTCGCGCTGCGCGACCAGGTGGCGCCGCCCACGCTGAACCTCGACACGCCGCCCGAGGGGGCGCGGATCGACCTTGCGCCCAAGGCGGCGGTCCGGCGCGAGATCGGCGTCGCGCTGTCGAATTCCTTCGGCTTCGGCGGCACGAATGCGTCGCTCGTGATGGGCCGCGGGGACCGCTGATGTGGAAGGCTGTCGCCTCGAACGCGCTGACGCTGTTCATCGTGGTGCTGCTGCTGGCGGGCGGCCTGGTGATCTGGGCCAAGCAGAAATATGCCGCGCCGGGACCGCTTGAGACCGCGATCTGCCTGCGGGTCGAGCCGGGCTCGACCATGGCCGGGGTGTCGCGCGATCTGGGCGGCGAGGGGGCCGTCAGCCATCCGCTGATCTTCCGGCTCGGGGCGCGCTATGCGGGCAAGGATGCCGAATTGAAGGCCGGCAGCTTCCTGCTGCCGGCCCAGTCCTCGATGGAAGAGATCGTCGATCTGGTGACCCGCGCGGGCCGCTCGACCTGCGGCACGGATGTCAATTTCCGGATCGGCATCGCCAGCGCCGAGCTGCAGGTCCGGACGCTTGATCCGGCGACCGGGCGCTATGAGGAGGTGCTGGCCTTCGACCCCCGGGCGGGCGAGGTGCCCGAGGGCTATGACGCGCTGATGGCCGAACCCGATCTGCGCTACCGGGTGACGCTGGCCGAGGGCGTGACCAGCTGGCAGGTGGTCGAGGAACTGAAACAGGCGGCGTTTCTCAAGGGCGAGATTGCCGAGCTTCCGGCAGAGGGCAGCCTTGCCCCGGACAGCTACGAGGTGACGCCCGGGATGGACCGGGGGACCCTTCTGGTCGAGATGGCGGAGCGGCAAAGCGCGCTTCTGGACCGGCTCTGGGAGACGCGCGCCGAGGGGCTGCCGCTGGCCAGCAAGGAAGAGGCGCTGGTTCTGGCCTCGATCGTCGAGAAGGAGACCGGCGTGCCGGACGAGCGCCGCCGGGTCGCGAGTGTCTTCGTGAACCGGCTGGAACGGGGCATCCGGCTGCAGACCGATCCGACCGTGATCTACGGGCTGACGGACGGCAAGGCCCCGCTCGGCCGCGGCATCCGGCAAAGCGAACTGGCGCGGCAGACACCTTACAATACCTATCTGATCGACGGCCTGCCGCCGACGCCCATCGCCAATCCGGGCCGCGCCTCGATCGAGGCCACTCTGAACCCGGAAACCACGGACTATCTCTATTTCGTGGCCGACGGGACGGGCGGCCATGCCTTCGCCCAGACCCTCGACGAGCATAATCGCAACGTCGCGCGCTGGCGCAAGATCGAGGCCGGGCAGGGCGGTAACTGACCGCACGCGCCCGCGCGCCCTGGCCCCGATTTTTCGCAGAAAAATCGCGCCTGGCCCGGGCCTTTGACTCTCAAGAGGACAAAAGCGCCCGCGCCGCGGCCCGCGCCGCATCGGTCACGGTGTCGCCCGACATCATCCGGGCGATTTCATCGACCCGCGCCGCGGCATCGAGGGGCGTCACGGTCGACAGCGTCACGTTCCCCTCGACACGCTTTTCCACACGCCAGTGATGATCGCCTTGCGCGGCGACCTGGGGCGAATGGGTCACGACCAGCACCTGGGCCGAGCCCGCCAGGGCTGCCAGCCTCCGGCCAACCGCATCGGCCGTGGCCCCGCCGACACCGCGGTCGATCTCGTCGAAGATAAGCGTCAGCGGGCTTGCCCCCCGCACGAGGCAGACCTTCAGCGCCAGCAGGAACCGGGACAGCTCGCCCCCGGACGCGATCCGGTTCAGCGGTCCCGCAGGGGCGCCCGGATTGGTCGCCACGGTGAAGGCCACCGCATCGCGACCCTCCGGGCCGGGCTCGGCCTCGGCGATCCCGGTCGAAAAGATGGCCCGTTCCATTTTGAGCGGCGCAAGCTCGCCCGCCATCGCCGCGTCGAGCCGCACCGCCGCCGCGCGGCGGGCCTCGCTCAGCGCCGCCGCCGCCGCGTCAAAGGCCGCCCGCGCGGTTTCTGCGGCCCGTCGCAGCCCGGCCAGATCGCCCTCGCCGGCATCGAGCGCCGTCAACCGGGTCTGAAGGTCCTCGGCCAGACGGCCCAGATCGTCGGGCAGAACGCCATGCTTGCGCGCCAGCGCCCGGATCGCGAAAAGCCGCTCTTCCGTCGTTTCCAGCGCGCCCGGATCGAACTCGAGCGCCTCGAGGCAGTCCTCCACCCCCTGCACCGCCTCGCCAAGCTCGATCAGCGCGCGCGAGAGCGCGGCCAGCGGCGCCTCGAGCCGTCCTTCGGCCCGGTCCGCCGCCCCCTCGAGCCAGCGCAGCGCGTCGCCCATCCGCCCCTCGGCGCCCTCGCCGGTGCCGAGGGCGGCATGGGCGCGGGCGATATCCTCGCGGATGCGCTCGGCCGCCTGCATGGTCCGGCGGCGGGCGTCGAGTTCGGCCTCTTCGCCGGGCTCGGGCGCCAAAGCGGTCATCTCGGCGACCGCGTGGCGCAGGAAATCCTCTTCGGCGCGGAGCGCGGCTAGCCGCGCTTCGGCCTCGGCGACCGCGCGGTCGGCACGGGAGCGGGCGCGCCAGGCGGCCCGCACGGCGTCAAGCTGGGCGTCGAGTCCGCCGAAGGCATCCAGCAGCTGACGGTGGCCGCGCGGATTGAGAAGCCCGCGGTCATCCTGCTGGCCGTGCAATTCCACAAGCGTGTCCGACAGTGCCCGCAGAACCTCGCCCGAGACCCGTCGGTCGTTGACCCAGGCGGTCTTGCGGCCTTCGGCGCTGTTGACCCGGCGCAGGATCAGCTCGTCCCCGGCCTCGAGCCCGACCTCGGCCAGAACCGCGCGGGCCGGGTGTCCGGCGGGCAGCTCGAACACTGCCACGACCTCGCCCTGGGCGGCGCCGGTGCGCACCAGATCGGCGCGGCCGCGCCAGCCCAGAACGAAGCCCAGGGAATCGAGAAGGATCGACTTGCCAGCGCCGGTCTCGCCGGTCAGCACGTTCAGCCCCGGCCGGAACGCAAGCTCCAGCCGGTCGATGATCAGCATGTCCCGGATGTCGAGACTGCGCAGCATCACCCCAGGTCCCGCGCTCGGATCAGAGCCACTCGCCCTTGATCATCTGCCGGTAGATCGTGCTGAGCCAGCCGTCGCCCTTGGCCTCGGGTTCCAGACCCTTGGCCTGCAGCAGCTTGTAGCCGTCCGCGTACCAGTCGGTGCTCTGGAAGTTGTGACCGAGGATCGCGCCGGCCGTCTGCGCTTCGCTGTCGAGCCCCAGCGCCAGATAGGCCTCGATCAGCCGGTACAGCGCCTCGGCGGTGTGGGTGGTGGTCTGGAAGTCCTCGACCACGACCCGGAACCGGTTGACCGCCGCCGCATAGTTCTTTCTTTTCAGATAGAACCGGCCGACTTCCATCTCTTTCGCCGCCAGATGGTTGAAGGCGAGGTCGAACTTGAGGATCGCGGACTGGGCATATTCGCTGTCCGGATAGCGCTCGATCACGGTCCGAAGCGCCTGCAGCGCCTGGAAGGTCAGGCCCTGGTCGCGGCCCACGAGGTCGATCTGGTCATAATAGCTCAGCGCCAGCAGATACTGGGCATAGGCCGCATCCTCGTCGGCCGGATAGAAGTCGATATAGCGCTGCGCCGAGGCGCGGGCGTTCTCGTAATCCTTGGCCTGATGATAGGTATAGGCCTGCATGATGAGAGCGCGCTTAGCCCATTCCGAATAGGGATAAAGCCGTTCGACCTCGCCATAAAGGCGCGCGGCCTCCTCGAGGTCGCGATCCTTCTCCAGCTTGGTCTCGGCCATCTGGAAGATGGTGGGCGCATCGTAGGATTCGAGCGGCGGCGGCTTGCGCGACCCGATCGGGTCGCAGGCCGCCGTGAGCGAAAGCACCAAGATTGCCGCTACCGCTCCGATGCGCCTGCTGCCTGTCGCCATCTGCCCGTTACCCCGTCCTCAAACGCTGCCCGCGACCGGTGCTTGATGCGCACTCCTTCCGGGCCTTGGGGCTGTCCTAGCACAGAAAAATCCGGTGCAAAACGCCTTTGGCGCGGAAACTGCAGCGCTCAGGCAACGGCCTTCAGATCGGCGGAATTGACGCCGAAGCCGGGCAGGACCGCGCCCTGGTCGGGCGAACAGGTTTCCAGCCGGAACGCCCCGGGCTGCGAAAAAAGCGCGCGCAGCAGACGGTTGGTCAGCGCATGCCCAGCGCGTTCGCCGCGATAACGCCCCAGGATCGGGGCGCCGGCGAGCGCCAGATCGCCCAGCGCATCCAGCATCTTGTGGCGCACGGGTTCGTCGCGGTGACGCAGCCCGCCGGGGCTCAGGACCTTGTCGCCATCGAACACGACGGCATTGTCGAAGGTGCCGCCCAGCGCCAGACCGGCCGCACGCATCGCCTCGACATCGGCGTTGCGGCAGAAGGTGCGGCTGTCGCACAGCTCGCGCACGAAGGCGCCGTTGGCCATGTTCAGCCGCCGGGCCTGATGGCCGATGGCGGTATCGGCGAAGGTGATCTCGAAGTCGATCTCGAACGTCTCGGCCGGGCCGAGGCTGGCGCGGGCGTCGCCCTCGGCGACTTCGACATGTTCGAGGATGCGCAGCACGCGGACAGGGGCCGCGAGGCGGCGCAGGCCGCGCGACAGGATGCCCTGCACGAAGGGCGCGGAGGATCCGTCCATCACCGGCACTTCGGGGCCGTCGATCTCGATCAGCGCGTTATGCACGCCGCAGCCGGCAAGCGCCGCCATCAGGTGTTCGACCGTCATCACCGAGGCCCGCCCATTGGCCAGCTTGGTGCACAGCCGCGACGGCTCGACCGCATCCCAGCGCGCCGGGATCAGCGCATCGGGCCCGTCGATATCGGTGCGGCGGAACCACAATCCGTATTCGGCAGAGGCAGGATGGATCGTCAGGCGCACCGGACGCCCGGTGTGAAGGCCGGTGCCCGTGAAGGTGATCGGGGATTTCAGCGTCGTCTGCATTTCGGACCTGCTCTCGGTTGATCCGGGCTTCGCACGTCCCGGCATCTTGGATGTAGAGGCCCGCCCCGGTCTGCTCAATTCAAACATTGCAACGGTCTGAAACAACGGCCCGGCCTGGTCGGCGAGAACTCGCCTGCCTTGCAGGGACTTGAAATGAAATGGAAAATTCTGCACCCCTGATGGCGTGCCTCAATCCGACGTAGCGTCACTTCCGCACGAACACGCGAGGGGGCGAAACGAAAACGGGGCCGGCGAACCGGCCCCTGTCTCGCAATCTGCCGAGCTGCGCCCATGGCGCCCCCCGGGCGGGCGGCGGTCAGTTGGCCTGACGCCGCAGGAAGGCCGGGATCTCGATCCGTTCCTGATCGGGGTCCAGATCCTCTTCTTCCTGATAGGCCGCCGGCCCGCGGCTATAAAGCGGCGGCTGCTGGCGGTAGGTGTGGGGGCTCCGCTCGGGTTGCTCCGGCGCATGGCCCGACATCCGGTTGATGAGCGACCCGATGCCGAACCGGCCCTTGTCACCCCGCTGATCGTCCGGCTGCCCGGCCGTCATCGTCGCCTGAACCGGCTGGCGGGCCGGGGTCTTGGCGACGGCCGCGCGCAGGCGGGCCAGCGTCTCGGGGGTCGGCTCGCCCGGAGACCGCGGACGCGGCGCGACGAAGCTTTCGGCTTCGGGCTCCTCGGCCGGCTGGTAGGCGGGCGGGGGCAGATCGGCGCCGCCGCGGGCCGTCTCGACCAGATCCTCGGCGTTCGGCCCGGCATTGGCCGGATCGAAGCTCGAGAAGAGCGAGGGTTCCTCGACCGGCTCCTGAACCACCGGCTCGCGCACGGCGGCAACGGCGGCGGGACGCTGGGCCGGGGCCTGCACATGTGCGGGCTGGGCGGCGGCCGGGGCGTCCTGCACCTCGGCGCGGCGCAGCGGCTCGCGCATCGGGCGGCGCGGCAGCGGAATGTCCTCGGTCCGCGCGGCGGCGTCGATGCCGGTCGCCACGACCGACACGCGCATCCGCCCGTCCATGTCCGGATCGAGGGTCGAGCCGACGATGATGTTGGCATCGGGATCGACCACGTCGCGGATGCGGTTCGCGGCCTCGTCCAGTTCGAACAGCGTCAGGTCGTAGCCGCCGGTGATGTTGATCAGCACGCCCTTGGCGCCGTTGAGGCTGATTTCGTCCAGCAGCGGGTTGGCGATCGCCGCCTCGGCGGCCTGGATCGCGCGATCCTCGCCATCGGCCTCGCCGGTGCCCATCATCGCCTTGCCCATCTCGTCCATCACCGCGCGCACGTCGGCGAAGTCGAGGTTGATCAGGCCCGGACGGACCATCAGGTCGGTCACGCCCTTCACGCCCTGATAAAGCACGTCATCGGCCATCGAGAAGGCCTCGGTGAAGGTGGTCTTCTCGTTGGCCAGCCGGAACAGGTTCTGGTTGGGGATGATGATCAGCGTGTCGACGACCTTTTGCAGGTTCTCGACGCCGTCCTCGGCCTGACGCATCCGCTTGGAGCCCTCGAACTGGAAGGGCTTGGTCACCACGCCGACGGTCAGAACCCCCAGCTCGCGCGCCGCCTGGGCGATGATCGGAGCAGCCCCGGTGCCGGTGCCGCCGCCCATCCCGGCGGTGATGAAGCACATATGCGCGCCCGCCAGATGATCGACGATCTGCTCGATCGATTCCTCGGCCGCAGCCGCGCCCACCGTCGGACGGGCCCCGGCGCCGAGACCCTCGGTCACCTTCACGCCCATCTGGATCCGGGCCTGCGCATTCGATTGCTGAAGCGCCTGGGCATCGGTGTTCGCCACCACGAACTCGACGCCTTCCAGACGCTTCTCGATCATGTTGTTGACGGCGTTGCCCCCGGCGCCACCGACGCCGAACACCGTGATCCGCGGCTTGAGCTCTTCCTGCTCAGGCATGGTGAGGTTTAGTGCCATAGGTTTGGTCCGCCTGCTGTTTTCTTTGTGGCCCGGGGGCCGTTCTACGCAAAATCTAGTCTTATCCTACGCAACTAGTGCGTGATCGTCACGGAAAAAACGCTTTAATACCACAAAATCCATATGCGGCTTGACAGCTGTCCGCGAGATTTTGCCGATCACCCGATATCTTGCGTTCACCAGTTTTCCTTGAACCATCTGACGGCCCTTTTCAGCGATCGGGCCGGATACCGATCCATCGGCATCTCGAAATCCCACCATTCGTCCTGCGGCTGCGCGGCGAAAAGGCACAAGCCCACCAGCGCCGCGAATCCGGGGCCGGTCGCCGATTGCGGCAGCCCGTGCACCCGAAGCGGCCGGCCGAGCCGGACCTGGTTGCCGAGGATTCGCGCGGCCAGTCCGTCAAGTCCCGGGATCTGGCTGCCGCCCCCGGTCAAGACGATCCGCTGGCTCGGCAGATGCTCGAAGCCCGCGGCGTCGAGACGCGCGCGCACCTCTTCGAGGATCTCCTCGACCCGGGGGCGCATGATCCCGATCAGCTCGGCCCGGCTGACCGAGCGGCTGTCGGTCTCGTAATCGCCGCTGTCGCCGCCCAGATCGATCATCTCGCGGTCGTCCATGCCGGTCGCGACCACGCCGCCATAAAGCGTCTTGATCCGCTCGGCGGTCGACAGCGGCACATGCAGCCCCTTCGAAATGTCCGAGGTCACATGTTCGCCGCCCATCCGCACGCTGTCGGCATAGATCATGTGCTTCTTGATGAAGATCGAGATCCCGGTCGCGCCGCCGCCCAGGTCGATGCAGGCCGCACCCAGTTCCTGTTCGTCCTCGACCAGCGCCGAGATGCCTGCGGCATAGGCCGACGAGGCCAGCCCCGCCGGTTCCAGATCGCAGCGCTTGATGCAATGGACGAGGTTCTGCACCGCGCCGCCATCGACCGTCAGCATATGCATGTCGCAGGCCAGCCGGTGGCCGACCTGACCGCGCGGATCGACAAGGCCCGAACGGTGGTCGAGCGCGAAATTCACCGGCTGGGCATGCAGCACCTCGCGGTTCGCGCCGATCTCGGGCATGTCGCAGGCAGCCAAGACCCGGGCGACGTCCTGTTCGGCGACCGCATCGTCCAGCACCGTGACCTGACCGTCGAGACCGTAGGAGCGAGGCTCGCCGCCCGAGAAGCAGGCGATCACCTGATCGACGCGCACCTGCGCCATCTTCTGGGCTGCCTGCAGCGCCGTGCGGATCGCGCGTTCGGCCTCGTTCATGCCGTGGATCTCGCCAAAGCGGATCCCGCGCGAGCGGGTTGTGGCGGCACCGATCACCCGGAACCGCGACTGCCCGGCCAGCGCGCCCATCTGCTCGACCCCGCCGCGCGGCGCGATGCCGTCGAAGCGCAGCACCAGACAGGCGACTTTCGAGCTGCCCACGTCGAGGATGGCGATCACGCCCCGGTCCATCGCCAGCTTGCGCATCCGCCGCATCGCCCGCTGCGAGTGATAGAGGTCCGTCATCAATTCACCGCTCCTGCCTGTGTTGTCTGGATTTTCCGGAAGTCTTCGATGGCGGCCGGTGCCAGCCTCAGCGTCGGCCGCGACGGGTTGCGCAGGTCGACCGCGACGATGTCGCGCGCCAGCATGCCCGACACGTCCTCAAGCGCGATCACCCGTTCCAGCGCCGCGACCGCGCCGGTTTCGGGCAGAAGGATGCGCTGGTCGCGGTCCAGAACCACGTCCCAGCGGCGTTCGCCCATGCGCACGAGCCCGCGCACCCGTTCGGAGATCGGTGCGGCGGCGGCGAACAGCGCCATCGCCTCGGGCGCGGCCGTTTCGGCACCATCGCCCGCGATCAGGGGCAGGTCGGCGCGGGATTCGCGGCTGTCGAGCGCGGCAACGCGGCGGCCTTCGGCATCGAGCAGGCTCAGCCCGTCGCGGCTGCGCCAGACAAGCGCCGCCTCGCGCTGCTGGATCTTCATTTCCAGCACGCCGCCGGACCGGATCCGCAGCTCGGCCGATTTCACGGCATCGAGCGCGGTGACCGCCTGCCGCATCGCCTCGAGGTCCAGATCGAAGGACGAGGCGGGCAGGTTCAGCGGCACGGTGGCGCGGATCTCGCGGTCGATCGGCGCCGAGGCGCCCTCGATGACCAGAAGCTTGACCATGAATTCGGGCCGGGTCTCGATGTCCCGGCGGAACTCGGCAAGGCTGTCGCCGATGGCGGCGCGGCGGTCGGCATCGGCCAGCCAGATCGCCGGGATCGCGGCCAGCACCACCAGCGGCAGCCCCTTCAGCACCGCCTTGCGGACGAAGGGCGTCAGCCACAGCCGCTGGGCGCGATAGGCCCAGCGCGACGGCGCGGGATCGCGGAACGAGGGCGGGCTCAGCGGTCGCATGAGGCGTCCTCCACCAGCCAGCGGCAGAGCTGGCCGAAGGAAATCCCGCACTGCGCGGCCTGTTCGGGCGCCAGCGAGGTGGGGGTCATCCCGGGTTGGGTATTGGTTTCCAGCAGGATCAGCCCGTCGAGCCCGCGGCTGTCGTCCCAGCGGAAATCGGTCCGGCTGACGCCCCGGCAGCCCAGCGCGTCATGGGCGCGCAGCGCGAAGTCGAGGCAGGCCTCGAAGATCTCGCCGGGCAGATCGGCGGGCACCACATGGCGCGAGCCGCCCTGCGCGTATTTGGCGTGATAGTCATACCAGCCGTCTGTCAGGATGTCGGTCACGGTCAGCGCCCGGTCGCCCATCACCGTGGTCGTCAGCTCGCGGCCCGGCGCATAGGTTTCGACCATGACGATCTCGGGCATCTCGGCGCCAAGCTGGGGCGGGGTGTTGGCGGCCTCATGGACGATATGGATGCCGACCGACGAGCCCTCGTTGTTGGGCTTGACCACATAGGGGGGCGCGATGACATGGCGCGCCGAGACCTCGGCCTTGCAGGCCAGACGGCTTTCGACCACCGGCAGCCCGGCGGAGCGATAGGCCTCTTTCGACCGCTGCTTGTCCATCGCCAGGGCCGAGGCCAGCACGCCCGAATGGGTATAGGGAAGGCGCAGCCATTCCAGCAGGCCCTGGACGCAGCCATCCTCGCCCCAGCGGCCATGCAATGCATTGAAGACGACATCGGGCGCGACCACGCGCAGCTGCTCGGGCAGGTCCTGCCCGGCATCCACCTCGATCACGTCGAAGCCTTCCCCTCGCAGGGCGATGGCGCATTCGCGCCCGGACGACAGCGACACCTCGCGTTCCGACGAGGGGCCACCCATCAATACCGCCACACGGGGGGCTGTCCTGCTCGACTCGCCCGCCACTGGTGCTGCCTCGTGTTGCGCGGGCCTTTTCGCTCCGCGCGCTTATGGTTCGACCGGGGCCGGTTCGCCGACCCTCAGTACCTCCCATTCTAGCTGTATTCCCGAGGATTGAAAAACCCTTTTTCGGACGTCCTCGCCAAGCCCTTCCAGATCCGCCGCCGTTGCGCCGCCAGTGTTGATCAGGAAATTCGAATGCTTTTCAGATATTTGCGCGCCGCCCTTGCGAAGCCCCCTTAAGCCCGCAGCATCGATCAGGCTCCAGGCTTTCAGCTCGTGGGTGTCATCTGCCGCACCGGTCGAGCTGTGGCCAACCGGGTTGCGGAAGGTCGATCCGGCGGTTCGCTCTTTGGTGGGCTGCGAGGCGTCGCGGCGCGCCAGCTGGTCCGCCATTCGCGCCGCCAGCGCCTCGGGATCGCCCGGGGGCCCGGCCAGCACGGCTTCGGCGATGACCCAGCCCTCGGGCAGGTCGGTCTGCCGGTAGCGGAAGTTCAGGTCTTCGGCCGTCAGCGTCACGATCTCGCCCTGGCGCGTGACCGCGCGGGCCGAGACGAAGACATCTGCGAGATAGCGCCCATAGCAGCCCGCATTCATCCGCACCGCGCCGCCGATGGCGCCCGGAATGGTGCGCAGGAAGCTCAGGTCGACCCCCGCCGCCGCCGCCTGACGCGCCACGAAGGAATCGAGCGCCGCAGCCCCGGCCGTCACCTGCCCACCCGCGACCGAGATCGCGTTGAAGCCGCGGCCGAGCCGGATCACGACCCCCCTTAGCCCGCCGTCGCGCACGATCAGGTTCGAGCCAACGCCCATCGGAAAGACCGGGATCTCGGGCGGCAGGGCGGCAAGGAAGGCGGCCAGATCCTCGATATCGGCGGGCTGGAACAGCCAGTCGGCCGGGCCGCCGACGCGCAGCCAAGTCAGGTCGGCCAGGCTCCGGCCGGGGGTGAGCGTGCCGCGGGTCGCGGGCATTGGGGTCATTCGCCGTCTCCGATCCATGCGCCGAGCGCATATAACAGCGCTGACAGCACCGCAACGCCCCCCCAGGGCGCCAGCACCGCGATGGGGGCGAGACCGCCGCCGCCGTCGGCCTTCTGAAGCTGCAAGCCGCCCCAGATCAGCCAGACGGCGGTGGTGTAAAGGCCGAAGAGCACGGTGAACCCGATGGCGCTGCGCTTGAGCCCGTGGCCGAGTGCTGCATAGGCCACGACGGGACCGACGGCCCAACTGGCATAGGCCAGAAGGAGCGTCGGCCCGGTCATTCGCCGGTATGGCTGCGCCTGCGCTTGGTCAGGCTGCGGCCCAGATAGATCAGCGGCCAGCGCAAGATGGACACCCCCGCCGCCAGGGCGATGAGGCCCCAGACCGGGCCGCTCTGGTAGGTCACGAAGCCCACCAGCGGGATGCCGGTGGCGATCAGGGCATAGGCGCCTGGCCAGTGGAGCTTTTCGGGCAAAAGGCCGACCGCGGTCGCGACCAGCACCCAGAGACAGGCGAGAATCAGCGAGAGGGTCATTTCGGGGCCTTTCGGACCGAGGTGGCGGGACTGTCGGGCCGTGCCCGGTGGCGAGGACTGGCGGGGCGACTGGCGGATGGCGTGCCGCCGGTCGCGCGTACGGCCAGAGGCGGGGCGGACGGAGGCGGGGCGGACGGAGGCGGGGCGGACGGGCGGGCCGGGACGGTGTGGCCCCTGACCCTGCGCGCGATCATTCTGCGCCGCCTTCGGACCGGTTGTCGCCCGAGAGTGCCCCGAGCGCGCCGCCGATGCCCGCGGGCAGGTCGATCAGCAACGTGGCGGATTCGCGGAACGGCCCGGCCAAGGCGGCCTCGGGGCCGAAGAGATCGCCGGTCGGAACCAGCGAGACCGCGACCACCGCCGCCGTCAGCAGGACCGCCGCGGTGATCGAGGGCGAGGTGCGTCTCAGCGCCCGCAGGCCCAGCACGCCCGCCACCAGCGCCGCACCGCAGATTGCTATGACCAGATAGGGAATCATGCCGCTCCGTCCGCTCCCTTATCCCTCAGCCGCGCGGGCAGGTTGTTGGCCCAGGCGCTGATCGTGCCCGCGCCGAGGCAGACCACCATGTCGCCCGGCCCGGCCTGCTCGCGCACCAGCCGTTCAAGATCGTCTTCGCAAAGGATGGCCCGGGCATGGCGATGGCCGTGCCGGATCAGCCCGGCGACCAGATCGTCGCGGGTCGCGCCCGGGATCGGGTCCTCGCCCGCGCCATAGACTTCGGCAATGCCCACCACATCGGCCTCGTTGAAACAGGTGCAGAAATCGTCGAACAGCGAATGCAGCCGCGTGTAGCGGTGCGGTTGATGTACGGCGATGACGCGCCCTTCCGTCGCTTGCCGCGCGGCTTTCAGCACGGCGGCGATTTCCACCGGGTGGTGGCCGTAATCGTCGATGATGGCGATCCCGTTGGCCTCGCCCACCTTGGTAAAGCGCCGGTTGACCCCGCCGAAGGCCGCCAACGCGCCGCGGATCTCGTCGGCCTTCAGCCCCAGATGGCGGGCGACCGCCACCGCGCCGAGCGCGTTCGAGACGTTGTGATCGCCGGGCATCGGCAGGGTGCAGCCCTCGATCAGCATGTCTTCGGTCTGCAGCGCGATGTCGAATTCGGCCTGGCCCGCGCGATAGCGCAGGTTCACCGCGCGCACATCGGCCTGGGCGTTGAAGCCGAAGGTCACCACCTTGCGGTCGGTCACCCGGCCGACCAGCGCTTGCACCTCGGGATGATCGGTGCAGCAGACCGCAAGCCCGTAGAACGGGATGTTCGACACGAAGTCGTAAAAGCCCTGCCGCAGTGCCTCGAAACTGCCCCAGTGCTCCATGTGTTCGGGGTCGATATTGGTCACGACCGCGATGGTCGCGGGCAGCCGGTTGAAGGTGCCGTCGGATTCGTCGGCCTCGACCACCATCCATTCGCCTGCGCCCATCCGGGCGTTCGAGCCATAGGCATGGATGATGCCGCCGTTGATGACGGTGGGATCGAGCCCGCCCGCATCGAGAAGCGTCGCCACCATCGTCGTCGTGGTGGTCTTGCCATGGGTGCCCGCGATCGCGACGTTCGATTTCAGCCGCATCAGCTCGGCCAGCATCTCGGCCCGGCGCACGATGGGCAGGCCGCGCCGCCGCGCCGCGTCAAGCTCGGGGTTGCCGGGCTTGATGGCCGAGGAAATCACCACGACCTCGGCGTTTTCCAGGTTTTCCTCGCGCTGGCCCTCGAAGACGGTCGCGCCAAGGCCCGCCAGCCGGTCGGTGATCTTGCTCGATTTCAGGTCCGAGCCCTGCACCCGGTAGCCGAGGTTCAACAGCACCTCGGCAATGCCCGACATGCCGATGCCTCCGATCCCGACGAAATGGATCGGCCCCACATCGGTCGGCAGCTTTGTCGCCGCGTTCATCATTTTCCTTCTCCGCCCAGTGCCTCGACGATCTCGGCCAGCCCGTCGACGGCATCGGGTTTGCCGCAGCGCATCGCCGCCACGGCCATCTGCATCGCCCCCTTGGGCTGGCCCAGAACCGTGGCGATCTGGTCTGAAAGCGCGGCCGGGTCAAGGGCGGATTCGGGGATCAGGATCGCGGCCCCCGCCGCGACCAGGCCACGCGCATTGGCGGTCTGGTGATCGCCCGCGGCATGCGGGTAGGGGATCAGGATCGCGGGCCGCCCGATGGCGGCTATATCGGCCACCGACGACGCGCCCGAGCGGCTGATCACCAGCTGCGCCTCGGCCAGCCGGGCGGGAATGTCGTCGAAAAAGGGCCGGACCTCGGCCGTGACGCCCGCGGCGTCATAGGCCGCGATCACGCGGTCCAGATCCTCCTCGCGGGCCTGATGCGACACCCTGAGATAGCCGCGCATCTCGGCGGGCAGGGCGGCGATGGCTGCGGGCACGCTGTCCGACAGCGCCCGTGCGCCCTGGCTGCCGCCGATGGCAACGAGGCTCATCGGATAGTCGCCGGGCGGGATATAGGGGGCGCCCGCGCGTTCGCGCACGGCGGCCCGGATCGGGTTGCCGGTATGGAAGGCCTCGACCCCCTCGGGCAGCTCGGTCGGCCAGACCCCGCAGGCGACCGCATGGACCTTGGGCGCGAACAGCCGGTTGACCTTGCCCAGCACGCCGTTCTGTTCGTGGATCATCCGAGGCCGCTTGAGCAGCGTCGCCGCCGTCAGGGCCGGGAAGGAGGGATAGCCGCCGAAGCCCGCGACGACGGCCGGCTTGTCGCGCAGCATCCGCCACAGCATCGCGGCGACGCCAGCGCCCAGCCGAATGGGCGAGGCCGCGCGTGCCACAAGACCGCCCCGGTCGGGGCTGTCGGCGGCGATGGTCTCGATCTCGACCGCGTCGGGAAAGCCGCCCGCATAGCGCGCGCCGCGCGCATCGGTCGACAGCTTCACGCGCCAGCCGCGCGCCAGCATCGTCTCGGCTAGTGCCTGGGCCGGGAACATGTGCCCGCCGGTGCCCCCGGCGGCGATGACCAGAAGCGGGGCGCTCATTCGCGGGTCCTCCGGCGCAGAAGGTCGGTGATCTCACCCTGGGGCCGGTTCCGGGTCAGGGCCAGCAGCATGCCGACCATGATACCGCCCGCGATCAGCGACGAGCCGCCATAGCTGACGAAGGGCAGGGTCATGCCCTTGGCGGGCAACAACTTGACGGCGACGCCCATGTTGATCAGCGCCTGCACGCCGAAGGTGCAGGCAAGCCCGGTGCCCGCGATCCGGATGAAGGGATCGCGCTCTTTCAGCAGCCGGAAGAGCGACCGGATCACGATGGCGCAGTACAGCGCGATGATGACAGCGACCAGCACGAGGCCGTATTCCTCGGCCGCGACCGCGATGATGAAGTCGGTATGCGCATCGGGCAGAGACCATTTCACCTGGCCTTCGCCCACGCCGACCCCGAAGAAGCCGCCCTCGCGGATCGCGTTGGTGGCATAGCCAAGCTGGGTGCGCGGGTCGATCTCGGGGTTCAGGAAGCCGTCGATCCGGCGCGCGAAGTGGTCTGAATTCTCATAGGCGATGGTGCCTGCGAAGACGACGCCGCCAGCCACCGCCACCAGGATCATGAAAGGGGCGCCCGCCACGAAATACATCACCCCCCAGGCAAAGAGGATCAGCGCCGCCTGTCCGAAATCGGGCTGCAGGGCCAGAAAGCTCACGACGACCACGGCCAGCGCCAGCGACATGGTCTTGCCGGGCGGGCCCTCGACCTCCTGCGCCGCCGCCATCAGCCAGGCGGTCAGGATTATGAAGCCGGGCTTGAGGAATTCCGAAGGCTGGACCGAACCGAATCCCAGCGAATACCAGCGCACCGCGCCCTTGCCGAAATCGGTGCCGAAGACCGGCAGGAACACCAGCGCCAGCAGCGCCGCACCGCAGCCGATGACCCCGAGCCGCCGCACCTGTGTCGGCGAGAACATCGAGACGATCAGCATCGTGCAGAGCGCGAGCCCGCCATAGACCGCCTGACGTTCCACGTAATAGAAGGGAGGAAAGCCGTTTTTCTCGGCCAGCGGCGGCGAGGCCGCAAGGCCCAGCAACATGCCCACGCCGAACAGCAACAGCACGCAGGACATCGCCCACTTGTCTACCGTCCGCCACCAGCGCGGCAGGACGGGTTCACCCGCCCGTATGGGCGCGGTGCCATAGACCATCTCCGTCATGGGCCACTGCCTCGATCAGCCTCTGTCAATGCCCGTTTTCCGGGTCTGGTGGGCAGTGTAGCGGCAAAACCTCATCGGCACCAGTGCGGAAAGGCGGATCGCTGCGTTTCGCAAGGCCATCCGGGCGGGGCACCGCCTGCCATCGGGGCCTGTCTGTCCGTTGCGCCGGGGGCCGCGCAAGGGGCGGCCCCGCGCCTGCGGGCGGCGGGAACCGGACCTGGCTGCCCGAAGGTCAGCTGGTCAGTTCCCGGGCACCATCTTGCCGGGGTTCATCAGCGCCGAGGGGTCGAGGACGCGCTTGATCTGGCCCATCACCTCCCAGGCCTGGCCGTGTTCTTCTTCCATGTAGCCGAGCTTGCCCATGCCGATGCCATGTTCGCCGGTGACCGTGCCGCCCAGGCGCAGCGCCCGCTCGACCATGCGGTGGGCCAGCGCCTTGGCCTCGGCCAGTTCGGCCGCGTTGCCGGGCTCGACCAGCAGGATCGCGTGGAAGTTGCCGTCGCCCACATGGCCGAGGATCGGCCCGGGGATCGAGGACCGGGCGATGTCGGCGCGGGTCTCTTCGACCGCCTCGGCCAGCCGCGAGATCGGCACGCACATGTCGGTGACCAGCGCGGTCGCGCCGGGGCGCAGCCCCAGACAGGCGTAATAGGCGTTGTGGCGCATGGTCCAGAGGGCCGTGCGGTCCTCGGGACGCGACGACCAGCTGAACCCGTCGCCGCCATTGTCGGCAACGATCTGTCCGAAGCTTTCGGCCTGTTCCGCCACCGCCGAGGCCGACCCGTGAAACTCGATCATCAGATGCGGTTTCTCGGGCATCTCTGCGCCCGCATAGGAATTGAAGGCGGCGGCGGTCGCGGCATCGACGAACTCGATCCGGGCCATCGGGATGCCCAGCTGGATGGTCTGGATCACGGTATCGACGGCCGGGCCGATTTCGTCGAAGGCGCAGACCGCGGCCGAAATCGCCTCGGGCTGACCATGCAGTTTCAGCGTCAGTTCGGTGATGAGCCCCAGCGTGCCTTCCGAGCCCACGAACAGCCCGGTCAGATCATAACCCGCCGCCGATTTCCGCGCCCGCGTCCCGGTGCGGATCACCCGCCCGTCCGCCAGCACGACCTCAAGCCCCAGGACGTTCTCGCGCATGGTGCCGTAGCGCACCGCCGTGGTGCCCGAGGCCCGGGTCGAGGCCATGCCGCCCAGCGAGGCATTGGCGCCGGGATCGACCGGGAAGAAAAGCCCGGTCGCGCGCAGCTCGCGGTTCAGCTCCTCGCGGGTCAGCCCGGGCTGAACCACCACGTCCATATCCTCGGGATGGACCTTCAGCACCCGGTTCATCCGGCTGAAATCGACCGAAATCCCGCCCTTCAGCGCCAGCGCGTGCCCTTCCAGCGACGTGCCCCGGCCCCAGCCGGTCAGCGGCACCCCGTGCGCCGCGCAGATCCGCACGATCTTTGCGACCTCTTCGGTCGTCTCGGGATAGACGACGGCCTCGGGCGGCAGGAAGGGGAAATAGGTCTCGTTCCGCCCGTGAAGATCCAGATCGGACTTGGAGCGGCTGAAGCGATCGCCTAGCATTTCCCCGAGTTCGGTGAGGGCGTCCGGTTTCGACATCGGGGTACTCCATACGGTTCCAGCGGCGGGCACCCTAGGCGAGAGCGGCGGCCGGGAAAAGCCTCGGCAAATCTACGCGGCCAAAAGAGGCGAAATGCCGGGCAGGACGGGGTGAAAAGGCGGAAATCGACAACTCTCGGTGGCTTTTTCCGCCTGTTGAATGACGCAATGCGTGTGCTGCGCGTCCATGGGCCGACCCAGGTCCAATTCTGGTTCATTGCTGCGGCCATCGGTGTGGCGGCGGGATTCGCGGCGCTTGGCTTTCGTCTGGGGATCGATGCGCTGCAGGGCGCGCTTTACGGCGTCGAGGACCCGCACCGGCTGCACAGCTTTGCCGAGACCGTGCACTGGGCCTGGATCCTGCTGATCCCGGCCTGCGGCGGCCTGGTGGTCGGGCTGGTGCTGCACCGCTTTACCCCCGATGCGCGGGTGCGCTCGGTTGCCGACGTCATCGAGGGCGCCGCGCTGAACGAGGGCCGGGTCGAGGTCAAGGCGGGGATCGCCTCGGCGCTGGCCTCGCTGATCACGCTGTCCTCGGGCGGCTCGACCGGGCGCGAGGGGCCGGTGGTGCATATGGCGGGCGTGGTCGCGACCTGGGTGTCGAACCGCATCCATGCCGACGGCATCACCGGGCGCGACCTTCTGGGCTGCGCCGTCGCGGCCGCCGTCTCGGCCTCGTTCAACGCGCCGATCGCGGGCACGCTCTTCGCGCTCGAGGTCGTCTTGCGGCATTTCGCGGTCCATGCCTTCGCGCCCATCACCGTGGCGGCGGTGGCGGGCACGGTCATCAACCGGCTTGAATTCGGCGGCGTGCCGGAATTCACCCTGCCGCAGGACGACCGGCTGGCCTTTTATGGCGAACTGCCCGCCTTTCTGCTGCTGGGGCTGGTCTGCGGTCTGGTCGCGGTGATCCTGATGCGGTCGATCTTCTGGGCCGAGGGGATCGGCGACGCGGTCCAGCGCAAGACCCGGATGCCGCGCTGGCTGCGGCCTGCGGTCTCGGGGCTGGGCCTCGGCGCGATGGCGATCTGGTTTCCGCATATCATCGGCGTCGGGTACGAGACCACCTCGGCCGCGCTGACGGGCACGCTGATCTTTCACGAGGCGGTGGTGTTCTGCCTGCTGAAATGCGTGGCCGTGTCGCTGACCATGGCCGGACGGATGGGCGGCGGCGTGTTCTCGCCCTCGCTGATGGTGGGGGCGCTGACCGGGCTCGCCTTCGGTTATGTCGCGACCGCGGCCTTTCCCAATGTCTCGGGGGCCGAGACGCTGTATGCGCTGGCGGGCATGGGGGCGGTCGCGGCGGCGGTGCTGGGCGCGCCGATCTCGACCACGATGATCGTCTTCGAGATGACGGGCGACTGGCAGACGGGGCTGGCGGTCATGGTGGCGGTCTCGCTGTCGACCGCTTTGGCCAGCCGCCTCGTCAACCGGTCCTTCTTCCTGACCCAGCTGGAACGGCGCGGCAAGCGGCTGGCGGCGGGGCCGCAATCCTATCTGCTGGCTGCCTTTACCGCAGGCGTGCTGATGCGCGCGAAGGACAGCGCCGGCGCGCCGTCAGAGGCGGCCTGCGCGGAACTGATCGGGCAGGGGGTGATGTTCGAGGCGGACGCGACCCTGGTCGAGGCGCTGCCGGTCTTCGAGAAATGGGGCCACGGCTTCGTGCCGGTGGTGGCCCGCCCCGCCGACGGGGGCGAGCCTGCGCTGTTGGGCGCGCTTTTCCATGTCGATGCGCTGCGCGCCTATTCGCGGGCGCTGGCGATGACCGCCGCCGAGGAGCATTCCTGAGCGGCAGGTGTCCCTGTGGCGAACGGGCCTAAAGCTGTTCGACCGTCACCTTGTCGGCATAGAAGGCCAGATGCCCCGCGATGCGTTCGAGGCCCGGTTTCGGATCCTCGTAGGACCAGGCCGCGTCCTCGATGTCGTAGCTTTTTGCGCGCAGGGTGAAATAGCTGGCCACGCCCTTGTGCGGGCAGGTGGTCCGGCTGTCCGAGCGGTCGAGGAAGGCCATCGCCACATCCTCGCGCGGGAAGTAGATGACGGGCTTCAGGCTGCCCTCGGACAGTTCCAGTGCGTTCCGGCTTTCGGCGATCACCGCGCCTCCGGCCCGGACCACCCAGGCCCCCTCGGCCTTGTGGATCGTGATATGGTCGGACATGCGTGTTCTCCCTCGGTCCTGTCGGATGCCTCACGGCGGCAGGTTTTGCGCCGCCGTTCTGTCATGCTTGGCTTTGTCTTGTCCAGTTCCGCCCGGGCCCGCGGTCTCTTCGACCGGTCGGACGGGGCCGGTCGGGCCGCCGGTCAGATCGGCAGCGTCGCCCCGGTCAGCCAGGCCCGCGCCCGGTCCGAGAGATCCGGCCCGGCCCGGTGCGCGACCTCGGCGTGATAGGCGTCGAGCCAGGCGCGCTCGCCCGCATCCAGCATCTCGGGGGCGATCAGCCGACGGTCGATGGGCACCCAGGTCAGCGTCTCGAAGGACAGCATCCGCCGGTCGTCGCCGCCCGACAGCGCCGGGGCCTCCTCGACCGCGATCAGGTTCTCGATCCGGATGCCGAAGGCGCCCTCGCGGTAATAGCCAGGTTCGTTCGACAGGATCATCCCGGGCTCCAGCGGCACGGTCGAGATCCGGGCGATGCGCTGCGGCCCTTCATGGACGCACAGATAGGCGCCGACGCCATGGCCGGTGCCATGGTCGTAATCCTGCCCGGCCTGCCAGAGCGCATTGCGCGCCAGCGCATCGAGATCGCGGCCCGCGAGCCCCTTGGGGAACCGCGCCCGCGAGATCGCGATCATGCCCTTCAGCACCCTGGTAAAGGGCGCCTTCGCATCTTCGGGCACCGGGCCCACGGCCACGGTGCGGGTGATGTCGGTGGTCCCGTCGAGATATTGCCCGCCCGAATCGACCAGCAGCAGATCGCCGGGCGCGACGCGGCGGTTGGTGGCCTCGGTCACCCGGTAATGCACGATGGCGCCATTCGGCCCCGCGCCCGCGATGGTCTCGAAGCTGATGTCGCGAAGCTTGCCGGTCGCGGCGCGGAACTCTTCCAGCCCGCGCACCACGTCGATCTCGGTCAGCCCGCCCTTGGGCGCCTCGGCGTCGATCCAGGCCAGGAACTCGATCATCGCGACGGCGTCGCGGGCATGGGCGGCGCGCGCGCCCGCCAGCTCGGCGGCGGTCTTGCGCGCCTTGGGCAGGATACAGGGATCTTCGGCCAGCGCGACCTCTACGCCCGCATCCTCGAGCTGGCGCAGCACCCACAGCGGCGCCGAAGCCGGATCGACCCGGACCTTGCCCGGAAGGCTGCGCAGACCCGGCCCGAAGGCGCCTGCGGGGCGCAAAGTGATCTCGGGGCCCAGATGGACCTTCAGCGCGTCGGTCACCTTGGCCGGGTCGGCATAAAGCGTCACCCGCCCGTCGTCATGCAGGATCGCGAAGGCATGGGGCACCGGGTTGCGCGGAATGTCCGCGCCGCGCACGTTCAGCAGCCAGGCGATGGAATCGGGCAGGGTCAGCACGGCCGCACTCTGCCCTGCCTCGGCCAGCAGCCGCCCGATCCGGGCGCGCTTGTCGGCGTGGGATTCGCCCGCCAGATCCTCGGGATAGGGCGCGATCGGGCCTTGCGGCGGGGCGGGCTGGTCGGCCCAGATCCGGTCGACCAGATTGGGCGTCTCGCGGATCGAGACCTGGGTGCCCGCCAGCGCCTCGGTCAGCGCGTCCAGCTCTTTCGGCGTGTGCAGCCAGGGGTCGATCCCGACCGCGCCGCCCTGCGGCAGCGCCGCCTTCAGCCAGTCGCCGGGTTTCGTCTCGGGCCAGGGCACCGGCGTGAAATGCGCCAGATCGACCTGCGCCTTGACCTGTACCCGATAGCGCCCGTCGATGAAGACACCGGCGCGGTCCATCAGGATGCAGGCGATCCCGGCCGAGCCGGTGAAGCCCGTCAGCCAGGCCAGACGGTCGTCATGGGGCGCCACATATTCGCCCTGATGGGCATCGGCGCGGGGCACCAGAAAACCCGTCAGCCCCTCGCGGGCCATTTCCTCGCGCAGGCGGGCCAGCCGGACCGGGCCGTCCTCGGGACGGGTGCTGCTGTCGAAGCTCTGGAACATCTAGCTTGCCTTCCTGATCCCGAACATCCGCGCGCGGGCGCGGGGGTCCTTGTCGAACAGCGCGGCCAGCTGTTCGGTCATCGCGCCCGCCAGCTGTTCGACATCGGTGATGGTCACGGCGCGCTGATAATAGCGCGTCACGTCATGGCCGATGCCGATGGCGATCAGCTCGACCGCCTTGCGGCGTTCGACCATGGCGATCACGTCGCGCAGGTGCTTTTCAAGGTAATTGGCGGCATTGACCGACAGGGTCGAATCGTCCACCGGCGCGCCGTCCGAGATCACCATCAGGATCTTGCGCGCCTCGGGCCGCACCAGCATCCGCCTGTGCGCCCATTCCAGCGCCTCGCCGTCGATATTTTCCTTCAGCAGGCCCTCTTTCATCATCAGACCCAGATTTTCGCGCGCCCGCCGCCAGGGCGCATCGGCATTCTTGTAGACGATGTGGCGCAGGTCGTTCAGGCGGCCCGGGCCTTGCGGACGGCCCTCGGCCAGCCATTGTTCGCGCGATTGCCCGCCCTTCCAGGCGCGGGTGGTAAAGCCAAGGATCTCGACCTTGACCTGACAGCGTTCAAGCGTGCGCGCCAGCACATCGGCGCAGATCGCGGCGATCGAGATCGGCCGCCCGCGCATCGAGCCCGAATTGTCCAGAAGCAGCGTCACCACGGTATCGCGGAACTCGGTATCCTTCTCGACCTTGAAGCTGAGCGGCGTCGTCGGGTTCGCCACGACGCGGGCCAGCCGTCCGGCATCGAGAATGCCTTCCTCGCGGTCGAATTCCCAGCTGCGGTTCTGCTGGGCTTGCAGCCGCCGCTGCAGCTTGTTGGCAAGACGGCCGACCGCGCCCTTCAGCGGGTCGAGCTGTTGATCCAGATAGGCGCGCAGCCGTTCCAGCTCGGCCGGTTCCGCCAGATCCTGGGCGCCGATCTCTTCGTCGAAGGCGGCGGTGAAGACCTTGTATTCGGGATCGGCCTCGGAATGGGGCGCGGGCGGCGGAGGTTCCAGCGGCGCCTCGCCCTCGGGCAGCTCGGTCTCTTCGCCCATCTCCATGTCACTGACATCGTCAGGATTGACATGGGCCTGGGCGGCGTCCTGCAGGTCGTCCTGGGACTGCTCGGGGCTGGCATCGGCCTCGTCGCTGTCCTGGCTTTCCTCCTCGCCATATTCCTCGGGCGCGTCTTCCTCGGTCTCGGCCGAACTGTCCTCGTCGTCGTTCTGATCGGCGTCGGGGTCGTCGCCCAGCTGATCGGCATAGCCCAGATCGGCGATCACCTTGCGGGACAGCCGCGCAAAGGCCGCCTGATCGGCCAGCGCATGGTCGAGCCCGTCCAGCGCCGCGCCGGCCTGCTCCTCGATGAACCCGCGCCACAGTTCCATGGCCTGATCGGCGCCCTTGGGCAGCGGGCGGCCGGTCGCCAGATGGCGCACCATATAGGCCGCCGCGACCGGCAGCGGCACTTCGCTTGCCTCGCGGGCCTGGGCATAGCCCTTCTTCGCGGCCTCGGCGCCGATCATCGCGTCGATATTGCTGGCGGTGCCGGGCATGACGCGCGCGCCCACCGCCTCGCAGCGGGCCATCTCCATCGCCTCGTAGAGATCCCGCGCCATCTGCCCCGAGGGGCGATAGCGCGAATGGGTGGCGCTGTCGTGATACTTGTGGCGCAGCGCAAAGGCGTCGGCCGTGCCGCGCGCCAGCAGCACCTCGTCGCGGGTCATTCGGCGCGAGACCTGCGGCAGCCGCACCGCGTCGTCGGTCAGCCCCGGCGGGTCCACCGAATAGCTGATGCCAAGATCGGGGTCGTCGGCCATGACCTTGGTGGCCTCGGCCAGCGCCTTCTTGAACGGATCGGCGGGATTGTCGGTGGGTTTGGTCATGGGGCAGGGTCCGCGTGGCTTGCGGAGGTCAATCTAGAAAGGTTGACCGGAATTGGCCAGTGGCCGCGCGGGGAAAGACGGTCGTTCCGGCTCAGCCGCCCAGAAGCAGCCCGGTGCAATCCGACATCCGGTCGGCCAGCGCCGCGCGTGCCCGGTCGGCGCGGCCGCTGTCGAAGCTGTAGGCGATATCGGCCAGAAGGCCCGCCATCTCGGTCCAGCCGGCCGAGCGCCACAGCACGGGTTCGTCCTTCGGCACGCCGAAGCGGATCGCCTCGGGCAGGGTCGCCTCGAGCATCAGGTTGAACATGTCGCGCTGGTCCATCGTGCGGGGCCAGGCCGGATCGTCGACCGCCTGCTGGCGCGCCGACACGGCCGCAAGGCGGCCCGAGCAGGTGGCGAACAGCTCGGCCCGCTTCCAGGGGGTGCCGGGCGTCGCGGGGCGGGCAGCCGCGGCGGTGGCCGCCAGCGCCAGAATTAGGGCGATTCCCGCTATGCGTGTGCCTGCCTTTTCCATATGACAATGGTATGACAGATCGACGCTGCGTCAAGATGTATATACGAGTGATGTAAACATGCTGTCATGGCCCGGGGCCATCCGCCTTGTCGGCAAGGGACGGGCCGGCCTATCGGTCCGGAACCCGGTGGCCGGGCAGGGCCTTCTCGCGGCCGAAATCGTCGCAGAGGCCCGACAGGCGGACATACTGGTCGCGTGCGCGGCGATTCCCGTCCAGGATGTATCGCCTCATCAGCAGCAGGTAGATCGGGCGCAGCTTGTCGATGCGCGCATCGACTGCCGCCTCCGGGTCGTCCGTAAGCGCGACGCCCGCGTCGCGAAAGGCGCGGGCCATGGCGCGGGCCTCGTCAGGCGACCCTTCGGCCAGCGCGTAGCGGGCGCGGAAATCGGCGGTGGCGTACCAGAGCGCGGCACAGTCGATAGCGGGAAAGGCCGGGTCGGCGGTCCGGGCCGGGGCAGGGGCGACGGCGGCGAGACAGGCGGTCAACGCCGCCGCCGCGATGCGAAGCGGGCGCGGCTCAGGCCGCCACATCGGACAGCGCGACAGCACCCGCCGCAAGCTGCGCCAGCAGCGCCACATGCACGTCGAGCGCGTCGATCACCGGATAGCCCGGATCGGTGCCGTCGAAGGCGAGGTTGAGATCGGTGCCCGCCAGCACGATGGCCTCGGCGCCCAGATCCTCGACCATGCGCCGCCCGGCGTCCAGCAGCACCCGGCGCCGGTCGGGATCGCACTGCCCCGCGACCGCGATCTCGCGATAGGTCCGGCCCAGCGCCTCGGCCTCGGCATCGAGCGCGACGGCCTCGGTGCGGCGCAACTGGCCGTAAAGCCGGGTCTCCATCACCACCTGCGTGCCCAGAAGACCCACCCGGCGCAGCCCCCGCGCCGCGAACTCGTCGTCAAGCGGCGCGACGCCCGACACCAGCGGCAGCACACCCCGCTGGTTCAACTCGTCAAAGCAGAAATGCGCGCCTAGCGAGGTCAGCGCGGCACAGTCGCAGCCCGCGCCCTTCAGCCCGGCCAGCCGGTCCGCGAAGATCGCGGCCTGAGCCTCGCGCGCATCGTCCAGATTGTTGCGGATCAGGCTGTGGATGTCGCCATGGCTGATGGTCAGCCGCAGGGGCACCCCGAGCCGGTCGGCGGCGGCGGTCAGGCGCTGGTAGTAGACCACCGTCGCCGCGACACCGATCCCGCCGATCAGCCCGATATGCACGGTCTTACCCCAGGCTCATGCTCGCGGCACTTTCGGGCAGTTCCTCGTCGAACAGGCGCTGATAGAACTCGGCCACGGTCTGGCGTTCAAGCTCGTCGCATTTGTTCAGGAAGGTCACCCGGAAGGCAAAGCCCACGCTGCGGAAGATCTCGGCGTTCTGCGCCCAGGCGATCACCGTCCGCGGGCTCATCACCGTCGAGAGATCGCCGTTCATGAAGGCGGTCCGGGTCAGATCGGCCACGGTCACCATATGGCCGATCTGCTTGCGGCCCTTGTCGGTGTTGTAATGCGGGCATTTGGCCAGAACGATCGCGGTCTCGGCGTCATGGGACAGGTAGTTCAGCGTTGCGACCAGCGACCAGCGGTCCATCTGGCCCTGGTTGATCTGCTGGGTGCCGTGATAAAGCCCGGTCGTGTCGCCCAGCCCCACGGTGTTCGCCGTCGCGAACAGCCGGAAATAGGGGTGGGGGGTGATCACCTGGTTCTGGTCCAGAAGCGTCAGCTTGCCGTCGACCTCCAGCACCCGCTGGATCACGAACATCACATCGGCGCGGCCGGCGTCGTATTCGTCGAAGACGATGGCGCAGGGATTGCGCAGCGCCCAGGGCAGGATGCCCTCCTGGAACTCGGTGACCTGGACCCCGTCCTTGAGCTTGATCGCATCCTTGCCGATCAGGTCGATCCGGCTGATATGGCTGTCGAGGTTGACCCGCACGCAGGGCCAGTTCAGCCGCGCCGCGACCTGCTCGATATGGGTCGACTTGCCGGTGCCGTGATAGCCCTGGATCATCACCCGGCGGTTATGGGTAAAGCCCGCAAGGATCGCCAGCGTGGTGTCGGGATCGAACTTGTAGGTCGGGTCGAGATCGGGCACCCGGTCGGTCGGCGTCTCGAACCCCTTCACGATCATGTCGGTGTCGATGCCGAAGACCTCGCGAACCGAGATCTCTTCGGTGGGTTTCACTGCACTGGTCATCCTGGCCCCGTCGGATTGGCGTCGTCTCCCGCCGTCTTGGAACATATCTCGGGGGGGTGCAAGGGGCAGGACCCCATGGCCGCCCGGACCGCAGGCCGGATCGGGGGCTGCGCCGGGCCGCCGATCGTGACTTCTCTTGAGCTTGCCCCGCGCGGCGGCCGCGCCAGCTATGCCAGGGGACGTTGGACGAACACCAAGGGGAGGAAAGGATGTTCCGCCGCCTATTTCTGGGCCGGGTTCTGCTGGGCGCCGCCGGGGCGGCGCTGGTTCGCCCGGCCGCCGCCGCCGAAGAGCGGTTCGAGGTGATGCGCAGCGAGGCCGAGTGGCGGGCACGGCTCGGCCCGCTCGAATACAGGGTGATGCGCGAGGAGGGCACCGAGCGCGCCTTCACCAGCCCGCTGAACGACGAACACCGCGACGGAGTCTTCCACTGCAAGGGCTGCGATCTGCCGCTTTATGCATCAAAGGACAAGTTCGACAGCGGCACCGGCTGGCCGAGCTTCACCCGGTCCTTGCCAGACGCCGTCCGCACCCGGCCGGACCGCAGCTTCTTCATGGTCCGGACCGAGGTCCATTGCCGCCGCTGCGGCAGCCATCTGGGGCATGTCTTCGATGACGGGCCGCCGCCCACCGGCAAGCGGCACTGCATCAACGGGGTCAGCCTGACCTTCGCGCCTGCCTAGCGGAAACTGCGGCTGTCCTTGATCTGGTCCCAGGCCCAGACGACCTCTTGCAGGCGTTCCTCGTCGGCGCGGTTGCCGCCGTTCATGTCGGGGTGCAGGTCCTTGACCAGCGACTTGTACTGCTTGCGGATCTCGGCCTTGGTCCAGCTGTCCTGCGCCTCGAGGATTTCCAGCGCCTTGCGCTCGGTCGGCGGCAGCCGCCGGGTCGTGGTGCCGGTCTTGCCGGGGTTGCGGGTCGCGTTCTCGCCCAGCACCTGATGCGGGTCGTCGACCCCGAGCCGCGCCCAGGCGCGCTGTTCGTCGCGATTGCCGAAGGGCTGGGTCTCGCGCTCCCAGACCCGGTCCTTGTCGATCTGGGCGTCGAATTCCTCTTCGGTGGCGCCGTTGAAGAAGTTCCACTTGAGGTTGTATTCGCGCACATGGTCCTTGCAGAACCAGAAATACTCGTCGAGCTGGTCGGGCGATTTCGGCGCGCGGTACTGGCCGTCGAGGTCGCAGCCGGGATGCTCGCATTTGCGCCGTGAGGTCTCGAAGGCGCCCGACATGCCCCGGCGGCCCCGGGTGCGCCGCTTCTTGTCGGCCGATACGGAAATGTCGAACCCGAAGGGATCGGTCTTGGTCATGGCAGCACCTTTTCGACTCGGACCCGAGAGTTTAGTCACTTGAAGATGAGAATGAAGGGGGCGATGGAGAAAAATGGGCCGAGCCGATCAAATCCGCGACAGCCTGGAACGCGCGTTCCAGCCGACGCAGCTTGAAGTGCTGGACGAAAGCGAACGCCACCGCCATCACGCGGGGTATCAGGAGGGCGGCGAAAGCCATTTCCGCGTGAAGATCGCGGCCCCGGCCTTCGCGCCGATGTCGCGCGTGGCGCGGGAACGCGCGGTCCACAAGGCGCTTGGCCCCGATCTGATGGGCCGGATCCACGCGCTGGCGCTGGAAATCGCCGTCTAGACGCGGCGTCCCGGTCTTTCCCGACACAAGGGGCTCAGTCCTCGTCGTTCCAGGGCCGGGCGCCGCCAAGCGGCCGGTCGGGCCGGGGCACCGGCCCGCGCGAAGGCGCGCCGAGCGGCGGGTAGGTCCGTTCCGGCAGGGCGTGGACCGAGGCGGCCGCGGCCGTCGCGATCTCTTCGGGGCTGCCATGGCGGAAGGCTGCGTCCTGTCCCGCGCCCGCGCCGCGCGGGCGTCGGAAGACCAGCACGTTGCGCACGGTCCGGCTGCTGCCGCTGAAAAGCCCCTGGCGTTCTTCCGAGGGCAGGCTTTCGGCCCGGACATATTCCCAGCCCTCGGCCGCCATCTCGTTCATGGCGTCTTCCAGGGCATGGGCAAAGCGTTCTGCCGGGCCCTTGGCGCCCCGCACGCGGCGGCCGCGCTCGGGGGCCGGAAGGACCCGGTACTCATAAAGGACGGGCATGGATCACCCCAGTTTCCGGGCCACGATCTCGTTCACGGCCTGAGGGTTGGCCTTGCCCCCGGTGGCCTTCAGCACCTGACCGACGAACCAGCCCGCGAGTTTCGGGTTGGCCTTGGCCTTCTCGACCTGGGCGGGGTTCGCGGCGATGATTTCGTCGACGGCCTTCTCGATGGCGCCCAGATCGGTGACCTGCTTCATCCCGCGCGCCGCCACGATCTCGGCCGGGTCGCCGCCTTCGGTATAGACGATCTCGAACAGGTCCTTGGCGATCTTGCCCGAGATGTCGCCCGCCGCGATCAGATCGAGGATGCCGCCCAGCTGGGCCGGGCTGACCGGGCTGTCGGTGATGTCGCGGTCGTCCTTCTTCAGGCGGCCGAACAGTTCGTTGATGACCCAGTTGGCGGCCGCCTTGCCGTCGCGGCCCTGCGCAACCGCCTCGAAATAGGCGGCGGATTCGACCTCGGCCGTCAGCACGCTGGCATCGTATTCGGTCAGCCCGAATTCGGTGACGAAACGCGCCTTCTTGGCGTCGGGCAGCTCGGGCAGCGAGGCCGCGATCTCGTCGACCCAGGCCTGCTCGATTTCCAGCGGCAGCAGGTCGGGGCAGGGGAAGTAGCGGTAGTCATGCGCCTCTTCCTTCGAGCGCATCGAGCGCGTCTCGCCCTTGTCGGGATCGTAAAGCCGGGTTTCCTGATCGACGGTGCCGCCATCCTCGACGATGGCGATCTGGCGCCGGGCCTCGTACTCGATCGCGGCCTGGATGAAGCGCATCGAGTTCATGTTCTTGATCTCGCAGCGCGTGCCCAGAAACGACGGATCGCCGGTCTCGCGGAATTTCTCGTAGGCGCCGGGCTGGCAGATCGAGACGTTCACATCGGCGCGCAGGTTGCCGTTCTGCATGTTGCCGTCGCAGGTGCCCAGATAGCGCAGGATCTGGCGCAGCTTGCCGACATAGGCGGCCGCCTCTTCGGGGCCTCGGATATCGGGGCGCGAGACGATCTCCATCAGCGCGACGCCGGTCCGGTTCAGGTCGACGAAGGACATGTTCGGGTCCATGTCGTGGATCGACTTGCCCGCGTCCTGTTCCAGATGGATGCGTTCGATCCGCACCCGGCGGGCGATGCCCGGCCCCATGTCGACGATCACCTCGCCCTCGCCCACGATGGGGTGGTAAAGCTGGCTGATCTGATAGCCCTGCGGCAGGTCGGGATAGAAGTAGTTCTTGCGGTCGAATGCCGAAAAGAGATTGATCTCGGCCTTCAGCCCCAGCCCCGTGCGCACCGCCTGCGCCACGCAGAATTCGTTGATCACGGGCAGCATGCCCGGCATCGCCGCGTCGACGAAGGCGACATGCGAATTCGGCTCGGCGCCGAAGCCGGTCGAGGCGCCCGAAAACAGCTTGGAGTTCGAGGCCACCTGGGCATGGACCTCGAGGCCGATCACCAGTTCCCATTCGGCCTTGGCGCCGGAAATCACCTTGGGTTTGGGGGGCTCGAAGGTCAGGTCAAGCATGGCGGCATCCTCATCTGCGGCAGGGCGCATGTTTAGGGCAGGGGACGGGCGCGGGCAAGGGGATGATCCGGCCGCCCGGCCGCAGCAGGCGGGCGATTTAAAGTGATAGGCTCTGGTCCGTCGCGAGGGTTACGCTACGTTAACCTATGTGCTAGATTGGCGCACTGGTCGTTTTGGCCACCGGGTGTCGCGCGTGCCGCCGACCGGACCTCTTTAACCGACAGGAGAATACAATGAAATCGGCCGCAGTGCTCGTCCTCGCCACCGACGGGGTCGAGCACGGGGAACTGGAAGCGGCGGTGACCGGCTTGCGCGACATGGGCGCGCGGGTCGATATTGCGACCCCCGGAGGGGCCAGCGTCACCAGCTGGAGAGACGGCAACTGGTTTGCTGAAATCGAGGCAACGATGCCGCTGACCCATGTCGACGCCGACGAGTACGACGGCCTCGTCCTGCCCGGCGGTCAGCTCAATTCCGGGGCGCTGCGGACGAGTTTCGCGGCGGTGCGGCTGGTGAACCAGTTCCTGTCCGGCGGCCGGATGGTCGCCGCGATCTGCCATGCGCCCTGGCTGCTGGTCGAGGTTGGGGCCATCTCGGGCGTCGCGGTGACCTCCCATCCCGCGATCCGGACCGATCTTGAAAATGCCGGGGCCAGATGGACCGGACGCCCGGTCATGCGTAGTGGCGGGATCATCACCGCGCGGTCCCTGGAGGATCTCGACAGCTTCATCGAGGAGATCGCGCGAGAGCTGGAGAGCCGGGGGAAATGGCTCCGGCGGCGGGAACTCGCCACTGTTTCGGCGGGCATCCGCGCAGATTATGCCCAATTTGTTGCCCCGCAGGACGATCCCGAGGATAAGGAAACGCCGGACTGAAGGACCGGCGTATCCTCCGGAGTTCCGATGCGTCTGTTCCTGCTTGTGTGCCTTCTCGCGCTGACCGCCGCCTGTGATCAGTCCGATATCGCGGACCGGGGGCGCAGTCTCCCCTCGATGCGGTGGGACCACATGCCGGAAGCGACGGACTGGACACGGGCAAGCCTCGACGCGCTGACGCTGTATGGCGGCGGGCTGACCGAGACCGTTCCCGCCGATATCGATGCCTGGTGCCCGGCCTATGCCAAGGCCCGTCCGGCGCAGCGCCGCGCCTTCTGGGCGGGGCTCTTCTCGGCGCTGGCCAAGCATGAAAGCACCTGGAACGAGGCCGCGGTCGGCGGCGGCGGCCGCTGGTTCGGGCTCTTGCAGATCTCGCCCGCGACCGCGCGCTATCATGGCTGCGCCGCGACCAGCGGGTCCGCCCTGACCGATGGCGAGGCCAATCTGCGCTGTGCCGTGCGGATCGCCGCCAGCGCGGTCGCCCGCGACGGCGTGGTCGCCGCCTCCGGCCGCGGTGTCGCCGCCGACTGGGGGCCGATGGCGGTCTCGTCCAAGCGCGAGGAAATCGCCGCCTGGACCCGGTCGCAATCCTACTGCCGCGGCTGAGCGCGCGGCGCATTTCGGTCCGCCGACACCTTCGCCGACAGCGATCCGGCCCGCACGCGGCCCTTTGACCAATCCGGGCATTGCCAGCACAGGGGCAAATCCGATAGTTTCCATCGGAAATAGCGCGAGGCCCCTGTGACGCTGCAGACCGCCCGTCCGACCCCGGACCCGAACCCGACAAATATGATCCCGAGGCTCGATATCCGCCGCATCGACCGTGTCTTCGGCGGGCGCAAGGTGGTCGACGATGTCAGTCTGACTGTGCTGCCGGGGCAGGTCACCTGCCTTCTGGGGCCCTCGGGCTGCGGCAAGTCGACGACGCTGCGGATCATCGCGGGCGTCGACCGGCAGGACGCGGGCGAGATCCGGATCGACGGGCAACTGGTCTGCGACACCGTCTTTCGCCTGCCGCCCGAGCGCCGCTCGGTCGGGCTGATGTTCCAGGACTTCGCGCTCTTTCCGCATCTCAGCGTGGCCGAGAACGTGGCCTTCGGGCTGACCGGACCCAAGGCCGCGCGGCGGGCACGGGTTGAGGATCTGCTGGACCGGGTCGCGCTTGGCCGGTTCATCGACGCCTATCCGCACGAATTGTCGGGCGGCGAACAGCAGCGCGTGGCGCTGGCCCGCGCGCTGGCGCCCCGGCCCAAGATCATGCTGATGGACGAACCCTTTTCGGGGCTCGATAACCGGCTGCGCGACGAAATTCGCGACCAGACGCTGCAGGTGCTGAAGGACGAGGGCGCGGCGGTTCTTCTGGTCACCCACGAGCCCGACGAAGCGATGCGGATGGCCGACGAGATCGCGCTGATGCGCGGCGGGCGGATCGTCCAGCAGGGCGCGCCTTACAATATATACAACGCGCCCGTCGACCGGGCGGCGGCCGCCTTCTTCAGCGACATCAACGTGATCCGGGGGCGCGTCCAGAACCTTCTGACGGAAACGCCTTTCGGCAAGTTCCTGACCCCCGGCATGGCCGATGGCGCCGAGGTCGACATCATCATCCGGCCGCAGCATCTGCGGATCGACTTCGACCGCAACGGCCGCGGACCGAATCCCACCGCCGAAGAGGGGGTGGCGGCGCGCGCCTGCGTCGAACGCGCCCGTTTCATGGGGTCGGAAAGCCTGGTCGAGTTCCGCATGGACCATGACGGATCGGCGCTGCGCGCCACGGTGCCCGCGGTCTTCCTGCCGCAGCCCGGCACGCCCATGTGGCTGACGATCCGTCGCGACCGCTGTTTCGTCTTTCCCCGAGAGGGCGGGGGCCGTGCCGCCTGATGCCGGTCGGCCCCGGTGCCTGGGGTGTCGGGTTCTGCGGCCGGGCTCAGCCGGCCTTCACATTCACCGGTACCGGCGCGCCGGTGGCCATGTCGGTGCCGACATAGGGCTTGAGCGCGGCCTTCCAGGCGGCGAATCCGCCTTCCAGATGCGCGACTCGGTCATGACCCGCGGCCAGCCAGGCCTCGGCCACCTTGCGCGAGCGCACGCCCGAGCCGCAATGGAACACCAGCCGCTTGTCGCCGCCCTCGGGCAGGAAGGCCGGATCGAACCCCGACAGCGGCAGCAGCAGGGCGCCCTTGATATGTTCGAACATGTATTCCTGCGGCGTTCTCACATCGATCGTCACGACCTCGCCCGCGGCCATTGCCGCCTGCAGGTCGTCGCAGTTCCAGTGTTCCAGAACCTTGCCGTTCACGTCTTCGCTGTGCATCCGGTCGTCTCCATCCGCTTGCCGTGGGCCCCTCTGCCACGCCCGCGAGAGTGGAAGGATTCCCCGCTCGCCCGCAAGGGGGCCGACGCGCGCAGGTCCCTCTGGCATCGGAGACGGCGGGGGCAAATAATCGCGGCCAACCGGGCGAATGGGTCTTTGAACCGGCGGCAAGACTCAATAGATGTGTGACACCTGTGTCGCTGGAGGGGCGGTGCGCCCCGAGGGAGAAGACCATGCTGAATAATATCGGCCTTCCCGGCCTGCTTCTGATCGCCGTCGTCGTGCTGGTGCTGTTCGGGCGCGGCAAGATCTCGTCGCTGATGGGCGAGGTCGGCAAGGGCATCACAGCCTTCAAGAAGGGCGTCAAGGAAGAGACCGACGAGGCCCAGAAAAGCCTCGATTCCGCCCGTGACGTCACCCCCGAGACCGAAAGGGACAAGGCGTAATCCGCCTGTCGCGAGCCTGACCCCATGTTCGATATCGGCTGGACCGAACTGCTGCTGATCGGCATCGTGGCGCTGATCGTCGTGGGGCCGAAGGACCTGCCCGCGATGTTCCGCACGCTGGGCCGGTTTACCGCCAAGGCCCGCAACATGGCGCGCGAGTTTCAGCGCGCGATGGATGACGCGGCCGATCAGGCGGGCGTCAAGGATACGGTCAACGATCTCAAGGACATCGCCAATCCGCGCAAGCTGGGACTCGACCGCCTGAACGAGGCCGCCGACCGGTTCGAGAAATGGGAACCGAAGCTGCCCAAGGCCGGTGAGACCAAGGCTGGTGAGACCAACGCCGGTGAGGCGACCGCGCAGATGACCGAAGAGCGCGCCGCCCAGGCCGAGAAGATCCGCAAGGCGATGGCCGAGAAGGGCGCGGCCAACCGCGCCGCCGAAGGCGCGGCCGCCCCCGGAGACACGCCCGGGCCGACCCCCGACAAGACGAGCGACGCATGAGCAGCGATGACATCGACGATACCTCGGCGCCGCTGATCGAGCATCTGGCCGAGCTTCGCACCCGGCTGATCTATGCGCTGGCGGCCTTCGTCGCGGCGATGGTGGCCTGCTTCACGGTCTGGAATCCGATCTTCAACGTCCTGACCCATCCGATCTGTTCGGCACTGGCCGAGCGCGGGCAGGAATGCGGGCTTTACCTGATCAAGCTGCAGGAAGGCTTCTTCGTCGCGATCCAGATCTCGCTGGTGGGCGGCTTCGCGCTGGCCTTTCCGTTCATCGCCTTCCAGCTCTGGCGCTTCGTCGCGCCCGGGCTGTACCGCTCGGAAAAGCGCGCCTTCCTGCCCTTCCTGCTGGCCTCGCCCTTCATGTTCATCCTTGGCGGGGCCTTCGCCTATTTCATCATCACGCCGCTGGCCTTCGATTTCTTCCTGGGCTTCCAGCAGGTCGGCTCGCTCGGGGCCGAGGGCGGGGGCGCGTCGGAAACCGCGGGCATCACCTTCCACGGATCGGTGCAGGAGTATCTCTCGCTGACGATCAAGTTCATCCTGGCCTTCGGGCTCTGCTTCCAGCTGCCGGTGCTGCTGACGCTGATGGGCAAGGCCGAACTGGTCTCGGCCGCGGGGCTTTCGTCGGTGCGCAAATACGCGGTGGTGGGCATTCTGGTGCTGGCCGCCATCGTGACACCTCCCGACGTGATCACCCAGGTGATCCTCTTCACGGTGGTCTACGGGCTTTACGAGATTTCGATCCTTCTCGTGCGGCGCGGCGAGAAAGTCCGCGAAAAGGAGCTGCGCGCCCAGGGCCTCTGGTTTGACGATGACGAGGAAGAGGACGGGGCTGCGGTGCAGGACGGCGAGGGCCGGACGTGAGCGGCGCGCTCGGGCCCGATGCCGCGCAGAGCTTGCAGCGGATCGCCGAGGCGCTCGAGCGGCGCTATCCCGCCCCGGCTGCGGCGCCCGATTTCGCGGCCGCCGAGGCGTTTCTGTGGCAGGTCTCGCCCGACCGGCTGATGCCGGTGCCCGAGGTCAATCGGGTCGATCTGACGCTCTTGCAGGGGATCGACCGGTCGCGGGATACGCTGCTTGAGAATACCCGGCATTTCGCCCGCGGCCTGCCCGCCAACAACGCGCTTCTCTGGGGCGCACGCGGGATGGGCAAGTCGAGCCTCGTCAAGGCGGTCCATGCCGCGGTGGCGGCCGAAGGGCATCCGCTGAAGCTGGTCGAGGTCCAGCGCGAAGATCTGCCCTCGGTGGGACGGCTTCTGACGCTGCTGCGCGGGGCGTCCGAACGTTTCGTGCTGTTCTGCGATGACCTGTCGTTCAGCCATGATGACCAGCATTACAAGTCGCTGAAGGCGGTGCTTGACGGCGGGATCGAGGGGCGCCCGGCCAATGTCGTGTTCTACGCCACGTCGAACCGGCGCCACCTGATGCCCCGCGACATGATCGAGAACGAACGCTCGACCGCGATCAGCCCCTCGGAGGCGACGGAAGAGAAGGTGTCGCTTTCGGACCGGTTCGGGCTCTGGCTCGGGTTCCACCCCTGCAGCCAGGACGAGTACCTCGGGATGATCCGGGCCTATTGCGCGGCGCACGGCATCGAGATCGAACCCGAAACGCTGCGTGCCGAGGCGATCGAATGGCAGGCCACGCGCGGGGCGCGGTCGGGCCGTGTCGCCTGGCAGTATTTCACCGACCTCGCGGCACGCCGCGGCATTCGGATTTGACCGCGCCCTTCCGCTTCTTCTTGGTTCAAATACCCGAAACCCGGCGCCGCAGGCGCCGGGCCAAAAATCTTCTGCGAAGATTTTTTCGCCCGGAGGGCGCCCCCTTCCGGGGACGCCTCGCGGGCTCTTACGGCGTCAGATAGGGCATCGGGTCGACGCTCTCGAAGCCCTTGCGCAGTTCGAAATGCAGGAAGGCGGGGTTGCCGGAACGGACCTGCGCCACGGTCTGCCCACGGGTGACCTTCGCGCCCTTCTGAACCGCGATGCCGTCGATATTCGCATAGACCGACAGCATGTTGTCGGAATGACGCACGACGAGGATCGGCACCTGGTCGGTATCCCGGGTGATCGCGGCGACCGTGCCGTCGGCGGCGGCCTTGACCGCCGTTCCCGCCTTGGCCGAGATGTCGATCCCGTCGTTCTTGCCCTTCTGATAGCCGCGGATGATGCTGCCCGAAACCGGCATCGCGAAGCGCGCGGCGGGGGTGCTTTGTTCCTTGGCCATCTCCGGCGAGGCCGGCACCGCGGGCTTGGCCGAGGGTTCGGGCTTGGGCAGCGGGGTCGCTGCCGAGGGTGGCGCCGCCAGCGCCGAGCCCTGGCCCGGACGTTCGGTGGTCTGCGCGGTGGCGACCGCCGTGCCCGCGGCCGCCGCGCCCGAGGGCTGGCTTTGCTGTGCCGCGACCGGGATCAGCAGGTACTGCCCCTCGCGCACCGTCAGATCGGGCCCCAGCCCGTTCCAGTCCGCCAGCGAGCGGGGCGTCACGTTGTAGAGCCGCGCGATGGAATAGGCGGTCTCGCCGCGCACGACCTTGTGCCGGATCGGCTCCTGCCCGGCGGGCTGGCCGGCGGCCGGGGCGGTGCCGCCCGCGCGGTCGAGCGCGTTGCCCGCCAGCGTCGCGATGTCGACCTGGCCCGGGGCCGCGCCCGCGGGCGTGATCGTGCCGTTGCCCGGCGGCGCGGCGACGACACCGCCCGCATCCGCGACCCGGCGGGGCAGGGCGATCACCTCTCCATTGTTCAGCGTCGCATCGGCGGAGATGCCGTTATAGGAGGCGAGCTCGGAGGCGGGCAGGCCGACCCGCGCGGCCACATCCGAAAGGCGATCGCCGCGCCGCGCCACCGCGACCTGATAGGTCGGGTAGGAAATCACGCCGCGCTGATCGGGCTCGGGCCGGGGCGCGGCCTCGACCCGCGGCGGCTCGGGGTTGTTGCCGAGATTGCGGAAATCGTAGTCCCAGCCGCTCTCGCAGCCGGCGACCAGGGTCATCCCGAGGCCAAGGGCCAGAAGCCGGGCCGGAAACCGGCGGTCGGGGGAGGTGTGGGCCATCGCTCGATCCTCACTGCGTACGGGGCCCGTTCCGCCGGACCCTCGGGTCTCTCGTCTTGCGTCCGTCGGCTCCTGGAGTCGCCAACAAGTGCCTCAGGCGTCTCAGTCCTCAGTCCTCAGGCCTCAGTCGTCTTTCGTCTCAGTCCTGACCGAGCCCCTCGAGAAGCGGCACGAACCGGACCTGCCGAAGCTCTTCATAGTCGAACCCGGTCTCGCCGCGGGTGACCTTGATCAGCCGCTGCACCGTGTCCGACTGTCCGACCGGCACGATCATGATACCGCCAACCCGCAACTGGGCCAATAGGGGGCCGGGCGGGTCTTCGGCGGCGGCGGTCACAAGAATGCGGTCGAAGGGCGCCTGATCGGGCAGCCCGCGCGATCCGTCGGCGGCCATCGCGGTGACATTGGTCAGCCCCAGCGCCTCGAACCGCTTCTGCGCCTCGGCGGCAAGCCTGCGGTGACGCTCGACGGTATAGACGCGGCGCGACAGCCGCGACAGCACCGCCGCCTGATAGCCCGAGCCGGTGCCGATTTCGAGCACCTTGTTGCGCGGCTGCAGGTTCAGCGCCTGGGTCATGATCGCCACCACCGAGGGCTGGCTTATGGTCTGGCCGCAGGCGATGGGCAGCGGCGTGTCGTCATAGGCATGCCGCGCGAAATGGCCGGTGACGAACTGGCCCCGGTCGATCTCTTCCATCGCGGTCAGCACCCGCTTGTCGGTCACGCCCTTCGACCGCAGCGCGAACAGGAACTGCATCTTGCGTTCTGCCGTCGCGTCGTCTCCGGTCATTCCAGTCGGGCCTTCACGTCGGCGATGCAGTCATGGGCGGTCAGATCGGCGCGCAGCGGCGTCACCGCGATATAGCCGTCGAGGTTCAGCGCCGCGTCCGACCCGGGCGCGGTCGGCAGGTTCTGCGCGCCGCCCCGGATCCAGAGAAACCTGCGCCCCGAGGGCGACAGATGCGGCTCGACCCCGAAAGAGGCGTCGCGGCGGTAGCCCTGCGGCCCGACCCTCAGCCCCTTGACCTGATCGGCCGGGACGGGCGGGAAATTCACGTTGTAGAACAGCCGGTAATCGGCGCCGTCCCAGGACCCCCGGTCAAGCAGCGCATTGACCGTCGCCGCGCCATGGGCCGCAGCCGCCGCGAATTGCAGATCCTCGTCGTAATTCAGCGGCCCCAGATATTGCGACAGCGCGATCGCGGGCAGGCCCTGCAGCGCGGCCTCCATCGCCCCGCCGATGGTGCCCGAATACAGAACGTTCTCGGCGGCGTTGTTGCCGCGATTGACGCCGGACAGCACCAGATCGGGCCGGGCCTCGGTCATCACGTCGTAAAGCCCGGCCAGCACGCAATCGGCGGGCGAGCCCTCGGCCGCGAAGCGGCGCGGCCCCAGCTCTGCGATCATCATCGGACGGGTATAGGAAATCATGTGGCCGACGCCCGACTGCTCGAAGGCGGGCGCGACCACCCAGACCTCGCCGGTCGGGCCCGCGACCTCGGCCGCGATGGCCTCGAGCACCGCCAGCCCGGGGGCGTTGATCCCGTCGTCATTCGTGATGAGAATGCGCATCTGCTCAACCTTGCCTTATGGCCCTTCCATAGTGGAGCGGGCCCGAGGCGTAAAGGCGATGCCGGGGCCCGGGACCGGAAACCTTGCGGGAGGGTGGGACCGACATCCCGCCCCGGAGAACGCGGGCGCTCTCCGGGCTCCGGTCGCGCAAGCGGCGCGGTGCGGTCAGGCCAGGCCGAGATCGGCGGCCAGACGGCGCGCCTCGTCGGCCGGGCGCGCCAGCGTCTCGGTGTTTTCGCCGGGATACAGCCGGTTGCGGTGATTGGTGGCCATCGGCGCGGGCACGAAGCGGCGGACATGCACGTCCTGCAGCCGCGCCTGTTCCGCCTCCCAGGCCGCGAACAGGGCGCGCTGCGCGGCCTTGCAGGCGGCATAGGCGCCGAGGAAGGGGCCTTCGGCCAGATCGTCGATCAGGACCGCGCTGCCGCCGCCCGGCGCAACCCGCAGCAAGGGCGCGACGAAGGACACCAGCACCCCCAGCGCCTCGACATCGGCCTTGACGGCCTTGGTCCAGAACGGCAGGTCGATCTGCTCGGCCGGGCTGAAGGGCGGCGACTGGATCGCGGCATGGACCCACAGATCGACATGGCCCCAGCGGTCGTAGATGCCCCGGCACAGCGTCCGCATCGCGTCGGTTTCGGTGATGTCCATGGGCGCCAGCGTGGCGCTGCCGCCCAGAGCCTTGATCCGGTCGTCAAGCTCTTCGAGCGCACCGGTGGTGCGGCCGACGGCGACGACGTGATAGCCCGCGCGGGCCAGTTCTTCGGCCACCGCCGCGCCGAATCCGCGCGAGGCGCCAGTCACAAGGGCGAGTTTCTGGTCTGTCATGGACGGTCCTTGGAATACCTGAGCGATGGCGTCAAGATCTCGGTCCCGGGCGGGACCGGCCGGGCGACAATCCGGCGCAGGCGGCCTATTCGGCCGCCTTGGTCTGGAAGCCCTTCTGGATCATGTCGCTGGGCGCCACCGGGTATTCGCCCGAGAAGCAGGCGTCGCAATATTGCGGGCAGCGGTTGTTGCGGCCTTCGACCTCGCCCACGGCGCGATAAAGCCCGTCGAGCGAGATGAACTTGAGGCTGTCGACGCCCAGATAGTCGCGCATCTCGTCCTCGGACATGTGGCTGGCGAGAAGCTTGTCGCGCTGGGGCGTGTCGACCCCGTAAAAGCAGGGCCAGGCGGTGGGCGGGCTGGCGATCCGGAAATGGACCTCGGCCGCACCCGCATCCAGAATCATCTCGCGGATCTTGCGACTGGTGGTGCCGCGCACGACGCTGTCGTCGACCAGAATGATCCGCTTGCCCGCGATCAGGGCGCGGTTGACGTTCAGCTTGAGCCGCACGCCCATGTTGCGGATCTGTTCGGTCGGCTCGATGAAGGTCCGGCCCATATACTGGTTGCGGATGATCCCCATCCCGTAGGGGATGCCGCTTTCATGGCTGAAGCCGATGGCGGCGGGGGTGCCGCTGTCGGGCACCGGGCAGACCAGATCGGCCTCTACCGGCGCCTCGCGGGCCAGTTCGATCCCGATCTGGCGCCGGGTCTCGTAGACCGAGCGGCCGCCCAGGATCGAGTCGGGGCGCGAGAAATAGACATGCTCGAAGATGCAGAAGCGCGAGGCGCGGCGCTCGAAGGGGTGAAAGCTCTCGACGCCCTTCTCGGGCGAGATCAGCACCATTTCCCCCGGCGCCACCTCGCGCACGAATTCGGCCCCGATGATGTCGAGCGCGCAGGTTTCCGAACTCAGGACCCAGCCGTCGCCGATCCGGCCCAGCACCAGCGGGCGCACCCCCAGCGGGTCGCGCACGCCAATGAGCTTGGTGCGGGTCATCGCGACGACCGAAAAGGCGCCCTCGACCCGGCGCAGCGCGTCCTTCATGCGTTCGGGAATGGTCTTCTGGAACGAGCGCGCCATCAGATGGATGATGCATTCGCTGTCCGACGAGCTCTGGAAGATCGAGCCATGCTCGATCAGCTCGCGGCGCAGTGCCTCGGCATTGGTGATGTTGCCGTTATGGGCGATGGCCGCGCCGCCCATCGAGAATTCGCCGAAGAAGGGTTGCACGTCGCGGATGGCGGTCTGACCCTTGGACCCGGCGGTCGAATAGCGCACATGGCCGATGGCCAGCGACCCGGGCAGGGTCTCCATCAGGCTGGCCTTGGTAAAGTTGTCGCGCACATAGCCGAAGCGGCGGGCCGACTGGAAGCCGGTGACCGGGTCGTAAGAGACGATCCCGCCTGCCTCCTGGCCGCGATGCTGAAGGGCGTGCAGGCCGAGGGCCACGAAATTGGCGGCATCCGCCAGGCCGATCACGCCGAAGACCCCGCATTCCTCCTTGAGCTTGTCGTCGTCAAAGGGATGCGCAGGGGGCATGGTGCGGAAGGATTGCTGGCGCATGGGCAGCGGGGCTCCGAATCCGTCTGAAGGAAGTTGGCCCTTCTCTAGTCCCTCCGGCGTCCGGTGTCACGAAAGGATCATTAAGAAAGGTTCACGCCCGCGCGACTCGGCTGTGCGCGGGGCAGCGAAGGGGAAAGCGGCGCGGGGCTTATTGCGGCGCGCCGCAGGTGCCCACGAGCTGTTCGTACTGGGTCGTCAGCCAGCCAAGCGCCTGGTCGGGATTGGTCTCGGCGATCTTGGCGGTCAGCGACGCGAAGACCGCGGACGAGCGCGAGTTTTCAACCGCCGGGAAGCTGTGATCGGTGATGACCATGCCGTAGACGAAGAAGGCGACGGCCACCAGAAGCGCGCCGCGCACCGCGCCGAAGAGAAACCCGAGGCTCTGGTCGACGCCCCCCAGCACCGAGCCCTGGATCATCGAGGACAGAAGCGGCGTGAACAGCGACACCACGACCAGCGCTGCAGCGAACACCGCCGCGAAGGAGGCCAGGATCGCGATTTCGCAGGAGCTTCCGATGAAATCGCCCAGGTACGGGATCTCGCGCACCAGCGGCTCGGCCTGCGGCGCGAAGGTGAAGGCGACGATTGCCGCGATGATCCAGCCCGCTATGGCCATGACCTCGCGCACCACGCCGCGCGAATAGGCAAGCACGGCCGAGACCAGGATCACGGCGGCAACGATGCCGTCAACGACGGTGAATGAGTCCATGGATCAGGTCCCTCCTCGGGCTAGCCGGCGCCGAATATTTCCCCGACGAAGGCGGTCAGGTCGGGCATTTGCCGGACCTTCATGCCGCCGGGTGCGCCGAGCTTGCTGCGTTCGGGCGCGATCGCGCTGGAAAAACCAAGTTTCAGCGCCTCTTTCAACCGGTTTTCGGTCTGGGCCACGGGCCGCAGCGCCCCGGACAGGGAAATTTCGCCGAAAAGGACACAGTCGGGGGGCAGGGCGACATCTTCGCGCGCCGACAGCAAGGCGGCCGCGACCGCCAGATCGGCGGCGGGTTCGGTGACCTTCAGCCCGCCGGCCACGTTCAGATAGACGTCGAAGCCGGCAAAGGGGATGCCGCAGCGCGCCTCCAGCACCGCCAGCGTCGTCGAGAGCCGCCCGGCATCGAGCCCGACAGCACTTCGCCGCGGTGTACCCAGCGGCGAGGGCGCGACCAGCGCCTGGATTTCGGTCAGCACCGGCCGGGTGCCCTCGATGCCCGCGAAGACGGCCGCGCCCGGGGCAGGGGTGCCGCGTTCGGACAGGAACAGCGCCGAAGGATTCGCCACCTCGGCCAGCCCGCCGCTGGTCATCTCGAAGACGCCGATTTCGTCGGCCGGGCCGAAGCGGTTCTTGACGCTGCGCAGGATGCGGAACTGGTGGCCGCGCTCGCCCTCGAAATAAAGCACCGTGTCGACCATGTGCTCGACGACACGGGGGCCAGCGATCTGGCCTTCCTTGGTGACATGGCCGACCAGCATCACCGCGGTGCCGTGGCGCTTGGCGAAGACGGTCAGTTCATGCGCCGAGGCGCGCACCTGCGCGACCGAGCCCGGCGCGCTGTCGACCATGTCGGCCCAGAGCGTCTGGATCGAGTCGATGATGGCCAGGTCGGGCTTTTCGGCCTCGAGCGTGGTCAGGATCGCGCGGAGGTCGGTTTCGGTGGCCAGCTTCACCGGCGCCTCGGCCAGCCCCAGCCGCCGCGCCCGCATCCGCACCTGCGCGCTGGCCTCCTCGCCCGAGATGTAAAGGCATTTGAGCCCCTGATTGGCGAAGGCCGCCGCCGCCTGCAGCAACAGTGTCGACTTGCCGATGCCCGGATCGCCGCCGACCAGAATCGCCGAGGCCGGGACCAGCCCGCCGCCCAGCACCCGGTCGAATTCGCCCAGGCCCGAGGCCGCGCGGGGCGGTTCGGGTTCCGACGTCGCCAGATCGCTGAGCGCCAGCCGCCGCCCGCGCGCGGGTCCCAACGACTTCTTCGCCGGGCCCGCGCTCAGCGGCACGTCCTCGACGATGGTGTTCCAGGCGCCGCAGGCCTCGCAGCGCCCGGACCATTTGGTCTGGGTCGCGCCGCAAGCGGTGCAGGTGAAGACGGTGCTGGGTTTGGCCATGCCTCTAGCTGCCCGAGGCCGGGCGGCGTTGCAAGGCCGCTTCGGCGGGCCGGCTTGCCCCCGGGCCGGGGCCGCGGCTAGGCTTTGGCCCGAAACCGCCAACGGGAGGGGCAGGATGCAGGACGGGCTTGAGATCGGGATCGACGGGCGCGGCGTCGCGCGGGTCACGCTGCGGCGCGAGGACAAGCATAATGCGCTGTCCTCGGACCTGATCGCGGCGCTGACCGGGGCCGCCGAGGCTCTGGGCGCCGATCCGGCGGTCCGTGCGGTGGTGCTGACCGGGGCGGGCGAAAGCTTTTGCGCGGGCGGCGATCTGGGCTGGATGAAGGAACAGATGCAGGCCGATGCCGCCACCCGCGCGGCCGAGGCGCGCAAGCTGGCCGGGATGCTGCGCGCGCTGAACGAGATGCCGAAACCGCTGATCGGCCGGGTCCAAGGACAGGCCTTCGGCGGCGGCATCGGGCTGATTTCCGTCTGCGACGTGGCCATCGGCGTCGAGACCGCCCGGTTCGCGCTGACCGAGACCCGGCTGGGGCTGATTCCCGCCACCATCGGCCCCTATGTCGTGGCGCGGCTGGGCGAGGCCCGTGCCCGGCGGGTGTTCATGTCGGGGCGGCGCTTCGACGCGGCCGAGGCGGTGGCGCTTGGCCTGCTGGCCCGCGCGGTGCCCGCCGCCGGTCTGGACGACGCGGTCGAGGCCGAGATCGCGCCCTATCTGGCCTGCGCGCCGGAGGCGGTCGCGCGGGCCAAGGCGCAGGTGCTGAGCCTCGGGCCGCGGATCGACGACGTGGTCATCGAGGCCAGCATCGCCCGGCTGGTCGCGGCCTGGGAAACCCCCGAAGCGGCTGAGGGAATCGCGGCCTTCTTCGACCGCCGCAAACCCGGCTGGGCGCTGCCGTCCGACCGGTGAGCCACCTGCGTTTCGGCACGTAAACCGACCGAAACCAAGGCGGAAAACCCTTTTTAACATGGCTTTGACGGCAAAAGCCGGATCGTCGCATTTTCAATGCGCACGACTGTATACATTTCTGCTGCGGCACTGTAACAGAGTGGCGCGGATCGCGGGGCGGGGCGGTTGACCCTCTGCCGTGGCCCCGACTAACGTCATGGTCGGAAAACCAGTGCGCACGGCACCGGGCCGCGCGCGGCACGCAAGACAGGGAGACCGAGGTGGACCAGCTCCTGAGCAACTACCTTCCCATCGCGATATTTTTCGGCATGGCCATTGGGCTTGGTTTGATCCTGATGCTGTCGGCGGTGATCGTTGCGGTTCGCCATCCCGACCCCGAAAAGCTGTCGGCCTATGAATGCGGGTTCAACGCCTTCGACGACGCGCGCATGACCTTCGACGTGCGGTTCTACCTGGTGGCGATCCTTTTCATCATCTTCGACCTCGAGATTGCATTTCTCTTTCCCTGGGCCGTCGCTTTCGGCACCATCGGGCTTGTCGGGTTCTGGTCGATGATGGTTTTCCTGGCCGTTCTGACGATCGGCTTTGCCTATGAATGGAAGAAGGGGGCGCTCGAATGGGCGTGATGACTGGCCCCAACACCGCCGGGGGCGATCCCGAAACGGCGACCCAGGCCTTGAATGCCGAGCTGCAGGACCGGGGCTTCCTGGTCACCTCGACGGCCGACATCATCAACTGGGCGCGGACCGGGTCGCTGCACTGGATGACCTTCGGGCTGGCCTGCTGCGCGGTCGAGATGATGCAGACCTCGATGCCGCGCTACGATCTGGAACGCTTCGGCACCGCGCCGCGCGCCAGCCCGCGCCAGTCCGACCTGATGATCGTCGCGGGCACGCTGACCAACAAGATGGCGCCCGCGCTGCGCAAGGTCTACGACCAGATGCCCGAGCCGCGCTATGTGATCTCGATGGGCTCCTGCGCCAATGGTGGCGGCTATTACCACTATTCCTATTCGGTGGTGCGCGGCTGCGACCGCGTGGTGCCGGTCGACATCTACGTGCCGGGCTGTCCGCCCACCGCCGAGGCGCTGCTGTACGGCATCCTGCAATTGCAGCGCAAGATCCGCCGCACCGGGACCATCGTGAGGTAAGCCATGGACGAGACGCTGAAAGAACTCGGCGCCCTGATCGCGGCCAAGCGCCCCGATTGCGTGATCGGCTGGGAGGTCGCGCATGGCGAGCTGAACATCGACGCCGCCCCGGCCGCGATCGTGGCCTTCACCGAATTCCTGCGCTCGGATGCGGGCTGCCGGTTCTCGTCGCTGGTCGACATCACCGCGGTCGACCACCCCGAACGCGATGCCCGCTTTGTCGTCGTCTATCACTTCCTGTCTATGTACCAGAACCAGCGGGTCCGCATTCGCTGTGCGGTGCGCGAGGACGAGATGATCCCGTCGATCGTGTCGGTCCACCCCTCGGCCAACTGGTTCGAGCGCGAGGTGTTCGACATGTTCGGGATCGTCTTCTCGGGCCATCCCGACCTGAGGCGGCTGCTGACCGATTACGGCTTCCGCGGCCATCCGCTGCGCAAGGACTTCCCGACCACCGGCTATACCGAGGTCCGCTATGACGAGGCGCAGAAACGCGTCGTCTACGAACCCGTCAAGCTGGTGCAGGAATTCCGCCAGTTCGACTTCATGTCGCCCTGGGAAGGCGCCGACTACATCCTGCCCGGCGACGAGAAGGCCAAGGCCTGATGGCAGTCGCGCGTATCCTCTTCGGTCTCGGGGCCCCCAAGGCGGGGACCAGCTGGCTTGGCCGCTATCTGGCGGACCATCCCGACTGTCACATGCGGTCGGTGAAAGAGCTGCATTTCTTCGATGCCCTGGAAGAGGGCCGACTGGAACGGGAACGGACCCTGCTGGAAGAGAAGGCCGCCGGGCTGGCCGGGCGCCGTCCGGTGCCGCGCGGCACGCGTCTTGCCGATCTGCGCGATCTGGCGGGAGTGATGGCCAGCGGGGACGAGGCCGCCTATCTGGCCTATCTCGAAAAGGGTCGCGGCGCGCGGCCGCTGGTGGCCGACATCACGCCCGCCTATGGCCTGCTGCCCGAGGCGCGGCTGCACCGGATGGCCGGGCTCGCCGCCGATGTGCGCTTTGTCTACCTGCTGCGCGACCCGGTCGAGCGGCTCTGGAGCCATGTGCGGATGATCGCGCGGCGCCGGGCGGCCGAGGGCGAGGCGCTGGGGCCGCGCGCCGGGCGTATCCTGGCGCGCGTGCTGAAGGGGGGCGAGGACCACATTGCGCGGCGCGGCGATTATCGCGCTGTGCTGGGCCGGGTCCGGGCAGCCATCGATCCGGCGCGGCTCTGGCTGGCCTTCTACGAAGAGCTGTTCTCGGACGAGACCGTCGATCGGCTGTGCCGGTTTCTGGGGATCGCGCCAAGGCCGGCGCAACTGGCGCTGCGGGTCCATGCTGGCCCCGAATTGCCGATGACCGACGATCAGCGCGATGCCGCCGCCCGGTGGCTGGCGCCGCAATACGATTACGTGGCCGACCGGCTGGGGCGGGTGCCCGCAGCCTGGCAAGCTCACCGGATGGGGGTCTGACATGAAGGACAACGCCTTCCAGGACGTGCGGACCGACGAACAGAAGATCCGCAACTTCAACATCAACTTCGGCCCGCAACACCCTGCGGCGCACGGGGTTCTGCGTCTTGTGCTGGAGCTTGACGGCGAGATCGTCGAGCGCGCCGACCCGCATATCGGGCTTTTGCATCGCGGCACCGAGAAGCTGATGGAAAGCCGCACCTATCTGCAGAACCTGCCCTATCTCGACCGGCTCGATTACGTGGCCCCGATGAACCAGGAACATGCCTGGTGCCTGGCCATCGAGAAACTGACCGGGATCGAGGTGCCGCGCCGGGCGCAGCTGATCCGGGTGCTGTTCTGCGAAATCGGGCGGGTGTTGAACCACCTGCTGAACGTCACGACTCAGGCGATGGATGTGGGCGCGCTGACGCCCCCTCTCTGGGGCTTCGAAGAGCGCGAGAAGCTGATGGTCTTCTACGAGCGCGCCTGCGGGGCCCGGCTTCACGCCGCCTATTTCCGCCCCGGCGGCGTGCATCAGGACCTGCCGCCCCAGCTGATCGAGGATATCGACGCCTGGGCCGTGGACTTCCCGCGGGTGCTTGACGATCTGAACGGGCTTCTGACCGAGAACCGGATCTTCAAGCAGCGCAACGTCGATATCGGCATCGTCAGCGAACAGGACATCCTCGACTGGGGCTACTCGGGCGTGATGGTGCGCGGCTCGGGTCTGGCGTGGGATTTGCGCCGGGCGCAGCCCTATGAATGCTACAGCGAGTTCGATTTCGAGATCCCGGTCGGCAAGAACGGCGACTGTTACGACCGCTATCTGGTCCGCATGGAAGAGATGCGCCAGTCGACTCACATCATCCGCCAGGCCTGCGCCAAGCTGCGCAAGGAACCGGGCGAGGTGCTGGCGCGCGGCAAGATCACGCCGCCGAAACGGTCCGACATGAAGACCTCGATGGAAGCGCTGATCCATCACTTCAAGCTGTACACCGAGGGTTTCCACGTGCCCGCAGGCGAGGTCTATGCCGCGGTCGAGGCGCCGAAGGGCGAATTCGGGGTCTATCTCGTGGCCGACGGCACCAACAAGCCCTACCGGGCCAAGCTGCGTGCGCCGGGCTTCCTGCACATGCAGTCCATGGATCATATCTCGAAAGGCCACATGCTGGCCGACGTGGCGGCCATCATCGGCACGCTCGACATCGTCTTCGGCGAGGTCGACCGATGATATGCGGCGCCCAATCCCCTGAATACCAAGAGTTTTCCGACCGATGCTGAGACGCCTCCACCCCCACCAGCCCGACAGCTTCGCCTTCACGCCCGAGAATCGCAAATGGGCCGAGGCGCAGCTGACGAAATATCCCGAAGGCCGCCAGGCCTCGGCGATCATTCCGCTGCTGTGGCGCGCGCAAGAGCAGGAAGGCTGGCTGACCCGCCCGGCCATCGAATATGTCGCCGACATGCTGGGCATGCCCTATATCCGGGCGCTCGAGGTCGCGACCTTCTATTTCATGTTCCAGCTGGTGCCGACCGGCTCGGTCGCCCATGTGCAGATCTGCGGCACCACGTCTTGCCTGATCTGCGGCGCCGAGGACCTGATCGCGATCTGCAAGGACAAGATCGCGCCGACCCCGCACACGCTGTCGGCCGACGGCAAGTTCAGCTGGGAAGAGGTCGAATGCCTCGGCGCCTGCTCGAACGCGCCGATGATGCAGGTCGGCAAGGACTATTACGAAGACCTCACCGCCGACCGGCTGGCCGAGATCCTCGATGCGCTGGCGAAGGGCGACGTCCCGGTGCCGGGGCCGCAGAACGGCCGGTTCGCCTCGGAACCCAAGGGGGCGCTGTCCAGCCTGACCGGCGGCGAGAAGGTCAACGCCCACAATGCGTCCGCGGCGCGGGCGCTCGATATCGGCGATACGGTCAAGCGGATCGATGGAACCGAAGTGCCGCTGCTGACGTCCTGGCGTCGGGCGGGGGCTGCGGCGGAAGACGTCAAGACAGGCGGAAGCTAAGGCGTTACAAATGGCTTCGGAAGAAAAACCGTCGTAGCGGAGAGAACGCATGAACATTTCTCGCACAGAAGCAAGACTCAAGTTTGCCATCTTCTGGTGGCTGGTCGCCGCGCTTTGCGGTCTGACCGTGGCCACCATCGGCTATGCCATCGGCCTCTGGGCCCTCGGCGCCTTCATTGGTGGCGTTGGCACCTTCTTTGTGGCTGGCGCCGTCCTGACCTGGGGCTTCTGCCACACCGATGCCGAATTCTCGGCCATGGTCGCCAAGAAGCGCGAGGCGATGGCCGCGATGAAGCCCTATCGCGATGCCAATGCCGCAATCGTGATCCCGAACCGTCCGAAGCCCGGCGGTCCGAAAGTGGCCCCCACTGTGCCGAAATCGGCGCCGAAGGCCGCGCCTGCCCCCAAGGCGGCGCCCAAGGCTCCGGTGATGGAGACCGCGTCCCCAAAGCCTGAAGCGGCGCCCACTGCCGCTGAAGAAAAGGTGGGGAGCCGTCCCGCCGCTCTGTCGGCTCCTCGGGCCGGCGGTGCTGACGACCTCAAGAAGATCAAGGGCGTCGGTCCTAAACTGGAGAAGCAGGTGAACGATCTGGGGATCTATCACTACGACCAGATCGCGTCCTGGACGGCCGAAGACATTGCCTGGATGGACGAGAACCTGGAAGGCTTCAAAGGCCGTGTCAGCCGGGATGACTGGGTGGCACAGGCCAAGGCTCTGGCCAGCGAGGCCTGAGCGAGGCAGGGCAGGCGGGCCGTTTGCGAACGGCCGCGGCCGGGGTCCTGCAAGATCATCAAAGCGCCCGGCGGGTGGCCATGCCAGCCCGCCGGCCGCGCCAAGACCCAGCAGGCCGCGAGGCCGCGTCAGGACACCACAGCGGGGACGAACCATGCTGACCGATCAGGACCGGATCTTTACCAATCTCTACGGGATGTTCGACCGCAGCCTCTCCGGCGCGCGCGCCCGGGGACATTGGGACGGCACGGCTCAGGTCATCGCCAAGGGCCGGGACTGGATCATCGACGAGATGAAGAAATCCGGTTTGCGCGGCCGTGGCGGGGCTGGTTTCCCTACCGGGCTTAAATGGTCCTTCATGCCGAAGGAAAGCGACGGAAGGCCGCACTACCTTGTAATCAACGCCGACGAGTCCGAGCCGGGCACCTGCAAGGACCGCGAAATCATGCGGCACGACCCCCATACGCTGATCGAGGGCGCGCTGATCGCCTCTTTCGCGATGGGCGCGCATGCCGCCTATATCTACATCCGGGGCGAATATATCCGCGAGCGCGAGGCGCTGCAGGCGGCCATCGACGAGGCCTATGACGCCGGGCTTCTGGGCGCCAATGCCGCCAAGTCGGGCTGGGATTTCGACCTGTACCTGCATCACGGCGCCGGCGCCTATATCTGCGGCGAGGAAACCGCCCTGCTCGAAAGCCTCGAGGGCAAGAAGGGCATGCCGCGGATGAAGCCGCCCTTCCCGGCGGGCTCGGGGCTTTACGGCTGCCCGACCACGGTCAACAATGTCGAATCCATCGCGGTCGTGCCGACCATCCTGCGCCGGGGCGGCGACTGGTTCGCGTCCTTCGGGCGGCCGAACAACGCGGGCACCAAGCTTTTCGCCGTCTCGGGCCATGTGAACCGTCCCTGCGTGGTCGAGGAAAGCATGTCGATCGGGCTGCGCGAGTTGCTGGACCGCCATTGCGGCGGCGTGCGCGGCGGCTGGGACAATCTCAAGGCGGTGATCCCGGGCGGCTGTTCGGTGCCGCTTCTGCCTGCCAGCATCTGCGAGGATGCGATCATGGATTTCGACTGGCTGCGCGAGCAGCGCTCGGGGCTCGGCACCGCGGCGGTCATCGTGATGGACCAGTCGACCGATATCATCAAGGCGATCTGGCGCTTCGCGAAATTCTACAAGCATGAAAGCTGCGGCCAGTGCACGCCCTGCCGCGAGGGCACCGGCTGGATGATGCGGGTGATGGACCGTCTGGTGAGGGGCGAAGCCGAGATCGAAGAGATCGACATGCTGTTCGATGTCACCAAGCAGGTCGAGGGCCACACAATCTGCGCCCTCGGCGACGCGGCCGCCTGGCCGATCCAGGGCCTGATCCGGCATTTCCGCGACGAGATCGAGGATCGGATCCGGTCGCAGAAGACCGGGCGTTCGGGCGTCCTGGCGGCGGAGTAGGCGGATGAGCGAGCTCAGGAAGATCATCACCGACCGCGCGGAGTTCGAGGCGCGGACCATCGGGCGCGACAGCGCGGTGGCGGCGGCGTGATCGCGGGGGCGGTCATATCGCCCCGAGGACGGGCTGCGGCGCTTGCCGCGACGCTTGCCCTTGCCGCCGCGGCCACGGCCGAGGGGGCCGAGGCGCGTCCGGCGCTTCGCGACCAGGCCGGGATCGTCGAGGGGCTGCAGGTGATCGCGACCGCCAACATGATCCGCAAGAAATGCCCGCGGATCGAGGCGCGGATGCTGACCGCCTATGGCTATATGCGCGGGTTGAAATCGCGGGCATCGCGGCTTGGCTATTCGGATGCCGAGATCCGGGCCTTCGTCGAGGACAAGGCCGAGAAGGCGCGGGTCGAGGGCGCCGCGCGCGACTGGCTGGCGGCGCGGGGCGTCCGGAGCGACCAGCCCGAAAGCTATTGCCCGGTCGGTCTGGCCGAAATCAGGGCCCGGACCGAAATCGGCCGGCTGCTGAGGGCGCGCTAGGCATGGCGCTGCGGGCAGGGCCGATGGGGGCAGGAACAGGCCGGAGGGGCGCCGGATGGGCGGCCTTTGCGGCGGGGACGGGCGCCGGGCGCGCCCGCCCCGGGATCTAGGACGCAGCCCGCCGGACCGGGGGCGGGACGCAGCAAGCGACAAGGCAAGAGCATGGCACAGCTACGCAAGATCATCATCGACGGCACAGAGATCGAGGTCGACCCGGCCATGACGGTGCTTCAGGCCTGCGAGGTCGCCGGGATCGAGATCCCGCGCTTCTGCTACCATGAACGCCTGTCCATCGCCGGGAACTGCCGGATGTGTCTGGTCGAGATCGTCGGCGGCCCGCCGAAGCCCGCCGCCTCCTGCGCGATGCAGGTCAAGGACCTGCGCCCCGGCCCCGACGGTGCGCCGCCGGTCGTCAAGACCAACTCGCCCATGGTCAAGAAGGCCCGCGAGGGGGTGATGGAGTTCCTGCTGATCAACCACCCGCTCGACTGCCCGATCTGCGATCAGGGCGGCGAATGCGACCTGCAGGACCAGGCGATGGCCTATGGCGTCGATTTCAGCCGCTATCGCGAACCCAAGCGCGCCTCGATCGACCCCGATCTGGGACCGCTGGTCGGCACCTGCATGACCCGCTGCATCTCCTGTACCCGCTGCGTGCGCTTCACGACCGAGGTCGCGGGCATCACCCAGATGGGCCAGACCGGGCGCGGCGAGGATGCCGAGATCACCTCCTATCTGGGCCAGACGCTCGACAGCGAGTTGCAGGGCAACATCATCGACCTGTGCCCCGTGGGCGCGCTGACCTCGAAACCCTATGCCTTCACCGCCCGGCCCTGGGAGCTGACCAAGACCGAAACCATCGACGTGATGGACGCGCTCGGTTCGAACATCCGGGTCGATACCAAGGGCCGCGAGGTGATGCGGATCCTGCCGCGCAACCATGACGGCGTGAACGAGGAATGGATCTCGGACAAGACCCGCTTTGTCTGGGACGGGCTGAAACGCCAGCGGCTCGACCGGCCCTATCTCCGCGAGAACGGCAAGCTTCGGCCCGCAACCTGGCCCGAGGCGCTGCGCGCCGCCGCCGCCGCCATGACCGGGCGCAAGGTGACCGGGCTCATCGGCGATCTGGCCCCGGCCGAGGCGATCTTCGCGCTGAAATCGCTGGTCGAGGGTCTGGGCGGCACGGTCGAATGCCGGACCGACGGGGCCAAGCTGCCTGCGGGCAACCGCTCGGCCTATGTCGGCACCGCGGCCATCGAGGATATCGACCATGCCCGGCAGATCTATCTGATCAGCACCAATCCCCGCGCCGAGTCGCCGGTGCTGAACGCCCGCATCCGCAAGGCCTGGATGCACGGCGCGGCCGTGCATAGGGTCGGCCCGGCCGTCGATCTGACCTATGACGTGATTGAGGAAGGCTCGGACCGCGCGGCGCTGGTGAAGCTGGCGAAAGCCGCGAAACCGGCAGAAGGCGCGCTGGTCATCGTCGGGCAGGGCGCGCTGATCGAGGTCGATGGCGCGGCCGTCCTCAGCCAGGCGATGGCGCTGGCGGGCGGGCTGGGCGCGGGACTTCTGGTGCTGCACACCGCCGCCTCGCGGGTCGGCGCGCTGGATCTGGGCGCCGTCACCGAGGGCGGGATCGAGGCCGCGACGAAAGGCGCCGAGGTCATCTACAATCTGGGTGCCGACGAGGTCGAGATCGGCGAGGGGCCCTTCGTCATCTATCAGGGCAGCCATGGCGACCGCGGCGCGCATCGTGCCGACATCATCCTGCCCGGCGCGGCCTACACCGAAGAGGCGGGGCTGTTCGTCAATACCGAAGGGCGGCCGCAGATGGCGCTGCGCGCGGGCTTCCCGCCGGGCGAGGCCAAGGAAAACTGGGCGATCCTGCGGGCGCTGTCGGCCGAACTGGGCGCGACGCTGCCCTTCAACGATCTGGTGCAGCTGCGCCGCAAGCTGGTCGCGGCGGCGCCGGATCTGGCGCTGGTCGACGAGGTGATCGTGAACCACTGGCAGCCGCTGCCGGTCTCCGAGCCCGCCCGGGCCGAGTTCCGCTACGCGGTCAAGGATTTCTACCTGACCAACCCGATTGCCCGCGCCTCGGCGCTGATGGCCGAGCTGTCGGCCAATGCCAAGGCCCGGCGCGCCGCACCGATGGCGGCAGAGTAGGGTGGGTCTGGCGCCCCGACATATGGCCGGGCTGGCCGTTGCGGTGGCCACCGGAACCGCGGCGGGCTGTTCGCCGTTGCCGGGCGCCAATCGTGAGGGCGTCGTGCCCGCCTATCTGGGTGCCGAGACCACGGCGCTGAAGGACGGGCTGGTCGAGGTGGCGCTGAAGATGCGCGATCCCGGCGGGGTCGCGGCGCTGGACGAGTACGGGCGCTGCGCGGTCGCGCGGCATGCGCTCGACACCGGGTTCGGCTTCGCGCGCCATCTGCGCACGCGGATCGGCCGCGAGCAGGGCGGCGTCTGGACGGCAGACGCGGTCTACATGATGACAAGGACGTTTCCGCGGGGCGTCAGCCGGGTCGATGCCCGGCAGGAAATAAAAGACTGCGCCGCGCGGGGCGTACCGACGGTCTGAGGAATGACGAGGCGAGATGGCTGACTTCATGGATACCGGCATTGGGCTGGCGCTGACGATCATGGGACATGGCCTGCTGGTCATTGCCTTCGTGATGGTTTCGCTGCTGTTCCTGGTCTATGGCGACCGCAAGATCTGGGCGGCGGTGCAGATGCGGCGCGGGCCCAACGTGGTGGGGGTCTTCGGGATCCTGCAGACCGTGGCCGACGCGCTGAAATACGTGGTCAAGGAGGTGGTGATCCCCGCGGGGGTCGACCGCCCGGTCTTCTTCATCGCGCCGCTCATCGCCTTCGTGATGCCGCTCTTGTGCTGGGCGGTGATCCCGTTCTCGGACCGGCTGGTGATGGCCGACATCAACGTGGCCGTGCTCTACATCCTCGCGATCTCGTCGCTCGAGGTTTACGGCGTCATCATGGGCGGCTGGGCCTCGAACTCGAAATACGCCTTCCTCGGCTCGCTGCGGTCTGCGGCGCAGATGATCTCCTACGAGGTGTCGATCGGGCTGATCATCATCGGGGTGATCCTGTCGACGGGCTCTTTGAACTTCGGCGACATCGTCGCCGCCCAGGACGGCCGCTTCGGCTTCCTGTCCTGGTACTGGCTGCCGCATTTCCCGATGGTGTTCCTGTTCTTCATCTCGGCGCTGGCCGAAACCAACCGCCCGCCCTTCGACCTTCCCGAGGCCGAGTCCGAACTGGTCGCGGGCTATCAGGTGGAATACGGCTCGACGCCCTTCCTGCTGTTCATGGCCTGCGAATACATCGCGATCTTCCTGATGTGCGCGCTGATCAGCCTTCTGTTCTTCGGCGGCTGGCTGTCGCCGATCCCGGGTCTGCCCGACGGCGCGATCTGGATGGTGGCCAAGATGGCGGTGTTCTTCTTCCTCTTCTCGATGGTCAAGGCCATCGTCCCGCGCTACCGCTACGACCAGCTGATGCGGCTGGGCTGGAAGGTGTTCCTGCCGATGTCGCTGATCTGGGTCGTCGCGGTGGCCTTCTTCGCACAATTCGAACTGTTCGGCGGCGCCTATGCCCGCTGGGCGGTGGGAGGCTGACATGGCTGCAATCGACTGGCAACGGGCGGGCAAGTACTTCCTGCTTCTGGACTTCTTCGAAGGCTTCAAGCTCGGGATGAAGTATTTCTTCGCCCCCAAGGCCACGCTGAACTATCCGCATGAAAAGGGGCCGCTCAGCCCGCGTTTCCGGGGCGAGCATGCGCTGCGGCGCTATCCCTCGGGCGAGGAACGCTGCATCGCCTGCAAGCTCTGCGAGGCGATCTGCCCGGCCCAGGCCATCACCATCGACGCCGAACCCCGCGAGGACGGCTCGCGCCGGACCACGCGCTACGACATCGACATGACCAAGTGCATCTATTGCGGCTTCTGCCAGGAGGCCTGCCCGGTCGATGCCATCGTCGAGGGGCCGAATTTCGAATTCGCGACCGAAACCCGCGAAGAGCTGTTCTACGACAAGGCCAAGCTGCTGGAGAACGGCGACCGCTGGGAGGCCGAGATCGCCCGCAACCTCGAACTGGACGCGCCCTACAGATGAGCGGATACGCGAAACTCTTCGAACAGATGCTGGAGCAGAGCCACAAGATGGCCCGCGCCTTCAACCCGGCGTTGGAAAGCTTCCAGGTGCACGGGTTCGACAAGCTGATCCCGACCATGCCCAAGGACTTCATGGACATGATGTGGGGCAACACGTTCAACCCCGAGGGGCTGGACAGCAAGACCCGGCTGCTGGCGGTGATCGCGGGGCTCACGGTGCTGGGCGCGCAGGCCGATGCCCAGTTCAAGGTCACCGTGCGCCACGCGCTCGAGGCGGGGGCCACGGAACGGGAAGTCGCCGAGGTGATCTACCAGATGGCGATGCTGGGCGGCATTCCCGCCATGAGCCGGGCGCTGGAACTGGCGCAGACGGTGTTCGACGAAAAGGACGAGGAGACGGGCAAATGACCCTGGGTGAATTCGCGTTCTATGCGTTTTCGGTGGTGACCGTGGTCTCGGGCCTCTTCGTGGTCCTGGCGCGCAACCCCGTGCATTCGGTCCTGTGGCTGATCCTCGCCTTTCTGAGCTCGGCCGGGCTCTTCGTGCTGCTCGGGGCCGAATTCGTGGCGATGCTGATGGTGATCGTCTATGTCGGCGCCGTCGCCGTGCTGTTCCTGTTCGTCGTGATGATGCTCGATGTCGATTTCACCGAGCTCAAGGCGAAGATGGCGGCCTATTTCCCCATCGCGGGGCTCATCGGCGCGGTTTTCCTGGCGCAGCTGGTGCTGGTCTACGGCGTCTGGAAAAGCTCGGACGGCGCTGCGGCGCTGCGGGGCGCGCCGACGCCCGATCCGGCCGAGATTCACAACACGCTGGCGATCGGTCAGCTCATCTATGACGACTACATCCATCTCTTCCAGGCCGCCGGGCTGGTGCTGCTGGTCGCGATGATCGGGGCCATCGTGCTGACGCTTCGCCACCGGCCGAACGTCAAGCGTCAGAACGTGCTGGCGCAGATGTATCGCGACCCGGCGAAGGCGATGGAACTGAAAGACGTGAAACCGGGGCAGGGGCTGTGAGCGGCGCCGCGACCCCGGAACGGACGGGAATAGCGGGCGGACGGCCCGGAGGGACGGAATGATCGGACTGGAACATTACCTGACGGTGGCCGCGGCGTTGTTCGTCATCGCCATCTTCGGGATCTTCGTGAACCGCAAGAACGTGATCGTCATCCTGATGTCGATCGAGCTGATGCTCTTGTCGGTCAACATCAACCTGGTCGCCTTCTCGGCCTATCTGGGCGATCTGGTCGGCCAGATCTTCACCATGTTCGTGCTGACCGTCGCCGCGGCCGAGGCCGCCATCGGGCTTGCCATCCTGGTCTGCTTCTACCGCAACCGCGGGTCGATCGCGGTCGATGATGTCAACGTGATGAAAGGCTAGGGGCTCATGGAAAAGATCATCCTCTTCGCCCCGCTGATCGGCGCGCTGCTGTGCGGCTTCGGCTACCGGATGTTCGGCGAGAAGGCCGCGATGTGGATCACCACCGCGATGGTATTCCTGTCGATGCTGTTCTCCTGGGTCGTGTTCATGGGCTTCGACGGCGAGATGCGCCAGGTCGAGATCTTCCGCTGGATCGACAGCGGCAGCTTCGTGGCCGACTGGGCGATCCGGGTCGACCGGCTGACCGCTATCATGCTGATCGTGGTGACGACGGTGTCGGCCTTCGTCCATCTCTACAGCTTCGGCTACATGGCGCATGACCCCGAATGGCGCGAGGGCGAAAGCTACAAGCCGCGCTTCTTCGCCTATCTGTCCTTCTTCACCTTCACCATGCTGGCGCTGGTGACGGCCGACAACCTCGTGCAGCTGTTCTTCGGCTGGGAGGGCGTGGGCGTCGCCTCCTACCTCTTGATCGGGTTCTATTACCGCAAGCCCTCGGCCAATGCCGCGGCGATCAAGGCCTTCGTGGTCAACCGGGTCGGCGATTTCGGCTTCCTGCTGGCGATGTTCGCGCTGTTCTTCCTGCTCGACAGCGTCCGCTTCGACGACATCTTCGACAATGCGCCCCAGCTGGCGACGATGCAGCTGAGCTTCCTGAACGGGACCTGGAGCGCGGCTAATGTGGTCGGTGTGCTGCTGTTCATCGGGGCGATGGGGAAATCGGCGCAGCTGTTCCTGCATACCTGGCTGCCCGACGCGATGGAGGGGCCGACGCCCGTCTCGGCGCTGATCCACGCCGCGACCATGGTCACGGCCGGGGTGTTCCTGGTCTGCCGGATGTCGCCGGTGCTGGAATTCGCGCCCGATGCGAAAAACATGATCGTCTTCATCGGCGCCACCACGGCCTTCTTCGCGGCGACCGTGGGGCTGGTGCAGAACGACATCAAGCGGGTGATCGCCTATTCGACCTGCTCGCAGCTGGGCTACATGTTCGTGGCGGCGGGCGTCGGGGTCTATTCGGCGGCGATGTTCCACCTGCTGACGCATGCCTTCTTCAAGGCGCTGCTGTTCCTCTGCGCGGGCTCGGTGATCCATGCCATGCATCACGAACAGGACATGCGGAACTATGGCGGGCTTCGCAAGAAGATCCCGTTCACCTTCTGGACCATGGTGATCGGCACGCTCGCGATCACCGGCGTCGGCATTCCGCTGACCCATATCGGCTTCGCGGGCTTCCTGTCGAAGGATGCCATCATCGAAAGCGCCTGGGGCGGGCATGCCTATTTCGCCTTCTGGATGCTCGTGATCGCCGCGGCCTTCACCAGCTTCTATTCCTGGCGGCTGATCTTCATGACCTTCTTCGGCGAACCGAAGGGCGACCGGCATGCCCATGACCATGCCCATGAAAGCCCCGTGACCATGCTGGTGCCGCTGGGCGTGCTGAGCGTCGGGGCGGTGCTGGCGGGCATGATGTGGTACGGCAACTTCTTCGGCGACCATGACAGCGTGAACCGCTTCTACGGGGTGCCCTCGCATGAGGTGGCCGCCGTCGCGGGGCATGGCGAGACCGCCGCCGAGGGCGAAGCCGCGGCCGCGTTGCCGGGGCAGGGCGCGATCTATACCGCGCCCGACAACCACGCGATGGAAAACGCCCATCACGCGCCGCAATGGGTCAAGGCCGCGCCCTTCCTGGCGATGCTTGCGGGTTTCGCCGTGGCGTGGCTCTTCTACATCAACAAGCCCGAGCTTCCGGGCCAGACCGCGCGTGCGGCCCGTCCGCTGTACCTGTTCCTGCTGAACAAGTGGTATTTCGACGAGCTTTATGACGCGATCATCGTCCAGCCCGCGCGCAATATCGGCCGGGCGCTCTGGAAGGGAGGCGATGGCAGCATCATCGACGGCGGCATCAACGGGGTGGCGATGGGCATCGTGCCCTTCTTCACCCGCGTCGCCGGGCGGCTGCAGTCGGGCTATCTGTTCCACTACGCCTTCGCCATGGTCATCGGCATTGCCGTACTCGTTACCTGGATGGCTCTGACCGGAGGGGCCGAGTAATGGACAACCTGCTTTCGATCATCACCTTCACGCCCCTGATCGCGGCGCTGATCCTCGGCGTCTTCCTCAAGGGCGACAGCCCCTCGGATCAGGCCAACGCGAAATGGGTGGCACTGATCGCGACGACGGCGACCTTCCTGATCTCGCTCTTCGTGCTGTTCGAGTTCGATCCCTCGGATGCCGGCTTCCAGTTCGTCGAGGACCGGTCCTGGCTGCTGGGCCTGCGCTACAAGATGGGCGTCGACGGCATCTCGATCCTCTTCGTGATGCTGACCACCTTCCTGATGCCGATCACCATCGGCGCCTGCTGGACGGTGACGCACCGGGTGAAGGAATACATGATCGCCTTCCTGGTGCTGGAAACGCTGATGCTCGGCGTCTTCTGCGCGCTCGATCTGGTGCTGTTCTACCTGTTCTTCGAGGGCGGCCTGATCCCGATGTTCCTGATCATCGGCATCTGGGGCGGCAAGGACCGGATCTACGCCACCTTCAAGTTCTTCCTCTACACCTTCCTCGGGTCCGTCCTGATGCTGGTGGCGATGGTGGCCATGTACATGGATGCGGGCACCACCGACATTCCGACCCTGCTGGCGCATCAGTTCAGCGCGGGCGACATCGTGATCGGCGGCAAGACGATTGTCGGCGGCATGCAGACCTTCCTGTGGTTCGCTTTCCTCGCCTCCTTCGCGGTCAAGATGCCGATGTGGCCGGTCCATACCTGGCTGCCCGACGCCCACGTGCAGGCGCCGACGGCGGGGTCCGTGGTGCTGGCGGCGATCATGCTGAAGATGGGCGGCTACGGCTTCCTGCGCTTCAGCCTGCCGATGTTCCCGGTCGCTTCGGACATCTGGGCGCCGCTGATCTTCTGGATGTCGGCCATCGCCATCGTCTACACCTCGCTGGTGGCGCTGGCGCAGCAGGACATGAAGAAGCTGATCGCCTATTCCTCGGTCGCCCATATGGGCTACGTGACCATGGGCATCTTTGCCGCGAACCAGCAGGGCGTCGACGGCGCGATCTTCCAGATGCTGAGCCACGGCTTCGTCTCGGGCGCGCTCTTCCTCTGCGTGGGCGTCATCTACGACCGGATGCACACCCGCGAGATCGACGCCTATGGCGGGCTGGTGAACCGCATGCCCGCCTATGCGCTGGTCTTCATGCTGTTCACCATGGCCAATGTGGGGCTGCCGGGCACCTCGGGCTTCATCGGCGAGTTCCTGACGCTGGCGGGCATCTTCCAGGTCAATACCTGGGTGGCGGCGGTCGCCGCGACCGGGGTGATCCTGTCGGCGGCCTATGCGCTGTGGCTTTACCGCCGGGTGGTCTTTGGCGACCTGATCAAGGAAAGCCTGCGCACCATCACCGACATGAACCTGCGTGAACGCGCGATCTTCGCGCCGCTGGTGGCGATGACCCTGCTTCTGGGCGTCTACCCGTCGCTGGTGACCGACATCATCGGGCCCTCGGTCGAGGCGCTTCTTTCGAACTACCAGATGGCACTGGCCGAGACGCCCGTCTCGACCCAGCTGGCCGGAAACTGAGGGGAACGAGATGATCTCTGACGATCTTTCCGTCGTCCTGCCGGAAATCATCCTTTCGGTCTACGCGATGCTGGCGCTGGTCGGGGCCGTCTATACCGGCAAGGACAAGGCGGCGCCAATGCTGGTCTGGACCACCTCGGCGCTGATGCTGGCGCTGGCGGTCTGGATCGGGCTGACCGCGGGGCCCACCGAAACCGCCTTCGGCGGCGCGCTGATCGATGACGGCTTCGCCCGCTTCGCCAAGGTGGTGGTGCTGGCCTCGGCCGCGCTTGTCATGCTGATGAGCCAGGACTACATGCGCCGCCAGAAGACGTTGCTGTTTGAATTCCCGGTGCTGATCACGCTGGCGGTCGTCGGCATGATGCTGATGGTCTCGGCGGGCGATCTGATGACGCTTTACATGGGGCTCGAGCTGCAATCGCTGGCGCTGTATGTCGTCGCCGCGATCCGGCGCGACAACCTGAAATCGACCGAGGCCGGGCTGAAGTACTTCGTACTCGGCGCGCTGTCTTCGGGCTTGCTGCTCTATGGCGCCTCGCTGACCTACGGCTATTCCGGCACCACGCTGTTTGCGGGCATCCTTGCCTCGATCGGCGACGGGCCGATCGGCATCGGGCTGCTTTTCGGGCTGGTCTTCATGATCACGGGCCTTGCCTTCAAGGTCTCGGCCGTGCCCTTCCACATGTGGACGCCCGATGTCTATGAGGGTGCGCCGACGCCCGTGACCGCCTTCTTCGCGACCGCGCCCAAGATGGCCGCGATGGCGTTGTTCGCGCGGGTGCTGTTCGACGCCTTCGGGTCGGTCCCGGGCGACTGGGGGCAGGTGATCGCGGTTCTGTCGCTGCTGTCGATGTTCCTTGGGGCCTTCGCCGGGATCGGCCAGCGCAACTTCAAGCGGCTGATGGCCTATTCCTCGATTGCCCATATGGGCTTCGCGCTGATGGGGCTGGTCGCGGGCACCGCGCTTGGCGTGCAGGCGATGCTGGTCTACATGGCGATCTATGTCACCATGAGCATCGGCACCTTCGCCTTCATCATGGGCATGCAGAAGGACGGCCAGCCGGTCGTCGATATCCGCAGCCTGAACATGTATGCCTCGGTCGAGCCGCTGAAGGCGCTGGCGCTGATGATGCTTCTGTTCAGCCTTGCGGGCGTGCCGCCCTTCGTGGGCTTCTTCGGGAAGTTCTACGTCATCAAGGCGGCGGTCGATGGCGGCTATGTCTGGCTGGCCGTGGCGGGCGTGATCGCCTCGGTGATCTCGGCCTTCTACTACCTGCGCATCGTCTTCTACATGTATTTCGGCGAGGAGGGCGACCGCCGCCTCGACGGAACCATGCCGCCGGTGATGTGGGGCATCATGATGGTCGCGTCCTTCGCGATGATCGTGGGGGTCGTGAACCTCTTCGGTGTCGAGGGGCTGGCGCTGGCCGCGGCTCAGACCCTTGTCAACTGAGGGGCAGGGCTGGCACTGGCCGGCCGGGCATGACCTGATCCTGCTCGACGAGGTCGACAGCACCATGGCCGAGGCCCGGCGGCGCCGCGACATCACGCGGCCGACCTGGATCGTCGCCCGCCGCCAGACGGCGGGCGTCGGCCGCCGGGGCCGGGCCTGGGGCGCGCCCGAGGGAAACCTTGCCGCGACCCTGGTGCTGGCGCCGGGCTGCCCGCCCGCGACGGCCGCGCTTTATTCCTTCGTGACCTCGTTTTCGCTGTATGCAACCTGTCTGGCCTATGTCGAGGACCGCGAGGCGATCACGCTGAAATGGCCCAATGACGTGCTGCTGAACGGCGGCAAGCTGGCGGGCATCCTGCTTGAATCCGAAGGGACGATGTCCGAGGTCGGGCGGCTGTCGATCGGGCTGGGGGTCAATCTCAACGCCTTGCCCGAGGCCTCGGTGGTCGAGCCCCGGGCCTTGATGCCGGTGACGCTGGCCGAAGAGATCGGCGATGCCGTCGATCCGCTGGAATTCCTGGCCTTCTTCGCCGAGCATTTCGCCCATCAGGACCGCTTCTTCCGCGACGAGGGTTTCGGGCCGTTGCGGTCAGCCTGGCTGGAACGCGCCGCGCGGCTGGGCGACACGATCACCGCGCGGATGGGCGCCGAAGAGGTGTCGGGGCGGTTCCTGACAGTGGACGAGGACGGGCAGCTTGTCCTAGAGACGCCCGGCGGGCGGCGTGCCATCGCTGCTGCGGACGTGTTCTTCTGACGGGGGACCCCATGCTTCTTTGCATCGACTGCGGCAACACCAATACGGTGTTTTCGCTTTGGGACGGTGAAAGGTTCCTCTGCACGCTCAGGACGGCGACCGAGCATACCCGAACGGCCGATCAGTACTATGTCTGGTTCTCGACCTTGCTGGCGCGCTATCGGATCGAGCCCGAGATCACCGACGCCATCATCTCGTCGACGGTGCCGCGGGTCGTCTTCAACCTGCGGGTCTTCACCGACCGGTTCTTCAACATCCGCCCCTGGGTCGTGGGCAAGCCCGAATGCCTGTTGCCGCACTTGCCCCGGGTCGATCAGGGCACCAATGTCGGGCCCGACCGGCTGGTCAACACGGCCGGGGCCTTCGACCGGCACGGGGGCGATCTGATCGTGGTCGATTTCGGCACTGCCACCACCTTCGACGTGGTCGGGCAGGACGGGGCCTATCTGGGCGGCGTGATCGCGCCGGGGGTGAATCTCAGCCTCGAGGCGCTGCACATGGCGGCGGCGGCGCTGCCGCATGTGGATGTAACAAAGCCCGACCGGGTGATCGGCACGAATACGGTTGCCTGCATGCAGTCAGGTGTGTTCTGGGGCTATGTGGGTCTGGTGCGCGAGATCTGCGACAGGATCCGCACGGAATATGACCGGCCGATGCGCGTCATCGGCACCGGGGGGCTTGCGCCTCTGTTCGCGCAGGGCGATGTCCTGTTCGACCAGATCGAGGACGACCTGACCATGCACGGGCTGACCGTGATCCACGCCTATAACAAGGAAAACGGGGCGATATGAGCAAGAACAGACTGATCTACCTTCCCCTCGGCGGCGCCGGGGAAATCGGCATGAACGCCTATGTCTACGGCTATGGCGCCCCCGGGAAGGAGCGTCTGATCCTCGTGGACCTGGGCGTGACCTTTCCCAACATGGACACAAGCCCCGGCGTCGACCTGATCTTCGCCGACATCGCCTGGCTCGAGGAACGCCGCGACCGGCTCGAGGCGATCTTCATCACCCATGCCCATGAGGATCATGTGGGCGCTTTGGGGCATCTCTGGCCGCGGCTCAAGGCGCCGGTCTATGCCCGACCCTTCACCGGCACCATTGCCCGGCTGAAGATGGAGGATCAGGGCCAGGACCCCGAAACCGTCCGCTTCGTCGAGCCCTGGCCGAACCGGATCGCGGCGGGACCGTTCCAGGTGTCCTATCTGCCGGTGTCGCATTCGATTCCCGAAAGCTCGGGGCTGGTCATCGACACGCCGGTGGGGCGGATCGTTCATACCGGCGATTTCAAGCTCGACCGCACGCCCATCGTCGGCGACCCCTTCGACCCCGATCTCTGGGCCGAGGTCGCGGCGGACGGCGTCAAGGTGCTGACCTGCGATTCGACCAACGTCTTCTCGCCCAATCCGGGTCGGTCCGAAACCACGGTGGGTCCGGCGATCCGCCAGCTTGTGGAACGGGCCGAGGGCATGGTGGTGGCCACCACCTTCGCCTCGAACATCGCGCGGCTGAAGACCCTGGCCGAGGCCGGGCGCGATGCGGGTCGGTCGATCTGTCTTCTGGGCCGGGCGATGCGGCGGATGATCGAGGCGGGCGTCGAAAGCGGCGTGCTGACCGATTTTCCCAAGGTCGTCAGCCCCGAAGAGGCGGCCGACCTGCCGCGTGACAAGGTGATGCTGATCGTGACCGGCAGCCAGGGCGAACGGCGCGCCGCCTCGGCCCAGCTGTCGCGCGGCAAGTACATGGGGCTCAGCCTCGCTGCGGGCGATCTTTTCCTCTTTTCGTCCAAGACCATTCCGGGCAACGAGCGCGACGTGATCCGCATCGTCAACGCACTGTCCGAAATGGGCGTCGACGTGGTGTCGGACGATGCCGATCTTTACCACGTCTCGGGCCATGCCAACCGGCCGGACCTGTCGCGCATCCATACCCTGATGAAGCCCGAAATGGTCGTGCCGATGCATGGCGAACACCGCCACCTGCGCGAGCATGTGAAACTGGCCGCCGAGAACGGGCTGCCGGCGGTGGTGGCGGTCAACGGCACGATGCTGGATCTGGGCGGCGACCGGCCGCAGCCGGTCGAATTCATCGAGACCGGGCGGACCTATCTTGACGGCGCGGTGCAGATCGGCGCGATGGACGGGATCGTCCGCGACCGCATCCGCATGGCGCTGAACGGGCTGGTGGTCGTGACCGTGATCCTCGACGAAGAGGACGAGCCGCTGGGCGAGCCCTGGGTCGATCTGACCGGCCTGCCCGAGACCGGGCGGTCCCGCGCGGCGCTGTCCGAGGTGCTGGAGGAGGATCTGGACCAGTTCCTGCGCCGGGCCGACGACAAGACGCTGGCCGATGACGACAAGATCGAGGAGGCGATGCGCCGGATCGTGCGTCAGTCGGCACAGACCGAGATCGGCAAGAAGCCCGAGGTCGTGGTGGTCATCAGCCGCCTGAGCGCCTGAGCGCCTGAGCCCCGGGCCCGGTTTCAAGCCCCGGCCCCAAGTCCCGGTCTCGAGCCTCAGTCTGGGGCCTGAGATCAGGGGCCGGGGCCCCGGCCTTAGCGCCAGCACGCGACAGGAAATGAAAAGGCGCCCGACGGGGCGCCTTTTTCGTCATGTCTCGTTGTGCCAGCAGGTGCGGGGGCGCTTATTCGGCGCTCTCTTCCACCTGATCCTCGGTCACCGGTTCGGGTTCGCTTTTCGGCTTGAACGACCGCAGCAGGAAGGCGGGCATGTGATCGCCCATCCCCACCACGGGTTCGTCCCGATAGCCGCGGTCGCGGCCGCCGCGCCGGTTGTTGGCGCCGCTCCGGCCCTGCCTGTTGCGGTCGTGGCTGTCCGACCGCTCGTGGGTATGAGAGTTGCGGTCCTCGCCATGCCGGTCGGCGGTCCTGTCGGGCTGTCGCTCGGCCCCCCTGTCGCTGTTCCGCTCCCGGCGGTCGCCGCGCTGGGGCCGGGCGCTGCTGCGCTCTTCGGTCCGCTCCGGCGCCGAGGCGCCGGCCTCGTCGGCATGACGGCCGCGCTTGCCGCGATCGTCGCTGCCGCCTTTCAGCGGGCTGTCGACGCGGGGGATCTGCTTTTCGACCAGATCCTCGATGGCAGTCAGCCATTTCTCGTCATGGGGCACGCAGATGGTCAGCGCCTTGCCCTCGCGGCCCGCGCGGCCGGTGCGGCCGATCCGGTGCACGTAATCCTCGGCATGGGAGGGCACGTCGTAGTTGAACACATGGCTGACCGCGGGCACGTCCAGACCGCGCGCGGCGACGTCCGAGGCGATCAGGAACCGCAGCTTGCCTTCGCGGAAGGATTCCAGCGTCCGGGTCCGCTGCGACTGGTCCAGATCGCCATGGATCGGGGCCGCGTCATAACCATGGGTCTTGAGCGACTTGGCGACGATGTCGACCTCGGTCTTGCGGTTGCAGAAGATGATGGCGTTCTTGCAGCCCTCGCCCTCGCGGTCGATCAGCGCGCGCAGCAGCTCGCGCTTTTCCTTGGCCTGCCGGTCCTTGCGCGAGGCGGTATAGCAGATCACGGCCTGTTCGATGCTTTCGGCGGCACTGGCGCGGCGGGCGACCTCGATCTTGGCCGGGGCCGAGAGGAAGGTGTTGGTCACACGCTCGATCTCGGGCGCCATGGTGGCCGAGAAGAACAGCGTCTGCCGGGTGAAGGGGGTCAGCTGGAAGATCCGCTCGATATCCGGGATGAAGCCCATGTCGAGCATCCGGTCGGCCTCGTCCACTACCATGATCTGGACGCCGGTCAGCAGCAGCTTGCCGCGCTCGAAATGGTCCAGCAAGCGGCCGGGCGTCGCGATCAGCACGTCGACGCCCTTGTCGATCAGCGCGTCCTGTTCCTTGAAGCTGACACCGCCGATCAGAAGCGCCTTCGACAGCTTGGTCTTCTTGGCATAGGTGTCGAAGTTCTCGGCGACCTGGGCGGCCAGTTCGCGGGTCGGCGCCAGCACCAGGCTGCGCGGCATCCGCGCCCGGGCCCGGCCGCGGCCGAGCAGGGTGATCATCGGCAGAACGAAGCTGGCCGTCTTGCCGGTGCCGGTCTGGGCGATGCCCAGAACGTCGCGACCTTCAAGCGCAGGGGGGATGGCCCCGGCCTGGATCGGGGTCGGCGCGGTGTAGCCCGCGTCGGAAACGGCGGAAAGAACCTTGGGGTCGAGCCCCAGTTCAGCAAAAGTCGTCATGTAAGTCCTTGGCTCAGTTGCAGCATCATGGCCGCACCTGTCGCACGCGGCCTAGACCGGCCGTATTGCCAGTCAGATCCTCATTCGCGGCTCGATAGAGCAAACTCGCGCTTTCGTCAAGTTGAACGCCCGTGTGCGCGCGCCTGAGGTGTCATGGGTCAGGTGAAGACCCGCCAGATGAAGACGATTTCCGGCAAGAGCATGCAATAGGCCAGGAACGCGACCAGCCCGTCGCGGGTCGACATCGCAAGCCCCAGCATCAGCACATGCAGTGACAGCACGAAGGGCAGGCCGGGGATGAAGCCCAGCAGGAAGATCAGAACCCCCGTCGCCATCAGGATCAGCGCGATCAGGCGGGTGGCCAGACCGCTTTCCACAAACGTCACAAGCCGCGGCGCCAGCAGCGGGCGCAGCCACAGGGCGGCCGGTTGTGCCCGTGCGACCGAGACCGCCAGCACATGGCCCGAAAGATGCACCCGACGCAGCCGCCCGGGCAGCCAGAGCGTGGTCTTGCCGGTGATCATTCGCCCGCCGATCAGGATCATGAAGACCGCGACCACCCCGGGCAGGCCGGGCAGCATGCCGACCGGCAGGATCAGGAAGGCCGAGAGCATCACCAGCAGCGGCCCGAAGCCGCGCGCGCCCAGCGTCTCGATCAGATCGGCCACGCTGACGCGGTCGCTCGCCAGCGCCAGCGCCGCAAGGTCTTCGAGAAGGCTCGAGATGATCCAGTCGTCTGGGGCACTCATCGGCGGTCGGTCGGGTGAACGGAGGACGGCCGACGGGCGGCGCGGACGAAAACGGGTCTCGCTGTCATGTCGCGGCGGCGGCGCGCGAATTCAAGGGGCGGGACCTGCGCCCGGGATCTTGTCATGGAACTGACACGGGGCGGATTCGCGGCTGTTGCAGGGCCTCTGTAGGGCAACGGGCACACGCTCATCGAGATAGGGAATCAACGATGAAAAACAGTCTGTTCCTGCTTTCGGCCGCGGCCATCGCCTGCGCCGCGCCGGCGCTGGCCGAAGAGACCTTTCCGGCAACGCTGGCCGGTCACGCGGTGCTGCCCGCGATGACCATGGTCGCGCCGCCCGCCGATGCGCCGCGCGACGCCTGGATCTCGGGCAAGTTCACCGGGACCGCGCGGAACATGGTGCCGATGAGCGCGATGGGCGACACTGGCAAGCTGCACGGCAACCGCGCGACCGGCATCGCGCTGCCCTTCATCGGCCAGCCGCTGCAGGGCTTTTCGGGTTTCGCGATGGACCGCGCCGAGGACGGGTCGGTCTATGCGCTGACCGATAACGGCTTCGGGTCCAAGGCCAACAGCCCCGACGCGATGCTGTTCTTCCACCGCATCGCGCCCGATTTCGCGACCGGCAAGGTGGACGTGAAGGAAACCGTCTTCCTGCGCGATCCCGATTTCAGGGTGCCCTTCCGCATCGCCTATGAGGGCAGCGAGGGCCGCTATCTGACCGGCGCCGATTTCGACCTCGAAAGCCTTCAGCTGGTCGACGGCTCGCTCTGGATCGGCGAGGAATTCGGCCCCTACCTGCTGAACGTCTCGCTCGACGGCGTGGTGCTGGGCGTCTACCCGACCATGGCCGATGGCAAGGAACTGAAAGGCGCCGACAACCCCGCCGTGTCCGCGACCTCGGTGCCCGGCACCGACTGGAAATCGCAGCGCTCGGGCGGCTACGAGGGCATGGCCCTGCAGCCCGGCACGTCCAAGCTCTGGGCGATGCTCGAAAAACCGATCCTCGGCGATGACGGCAAGCCCGAGGGCGATTTCCTGCGGGTGATGGCTTTCGATACGGCATCGAAGGACTGGACCGGCGAGATGTTCAAGTTCGCCCTTGCCGAGGGCGCGACGGCCATCGGCGATTTCAACTTCATCGACGACACCCACGCGCTGGTGATCGAGCGCGACAACGGCGAGGGCGATCCCAGCCTGAAATGCGACGGCGCGCCAGCCGCCGACTGCTTCCCGGAACCCGCGCTGCACAAGTGGATCGTGCTGATCGACACGTCGGATGTGGATGCCGACGGGTTCGTCCGCCGGATCGGCCATATCGACCTGATGGACATCGCCGATCCCGACGGGGTGGCCCGGCTTGACACCGATGCGGCACGCGATCTGACGGGCAAGTTCACCTTCCCGTTCTTCACCATCGAGGACGTGATGCGGGTCGACGACACCCATATCCTGGTCGCCAACGACAACAACCTGCCGTTCTCGTCGGGCCGCAAGCTCGACGCCGCCGCCGATAACGAGGTGATGCTGCTGAGCGTGCCGGAGCTGCTGTCGGCGAAGTAATCGCCCGACAAACCGGACAATGGGGAAGGCGCGGGGGGCGGCGGCTCTCGCGCCTTTCTTTTGCCGGGGGACGCGCGCCGGGATCGGGGGATTTCCTGGCTCGCGCGCTTTTGCGCCATTTGCCATTTCGGCTGCCGCCGAAAGGTGATCTAGCTCGGCTCAGCTTTCGCGCGAGACTCTGGCGCCCGGCGCCGCGGCCGGTTGCGGTCTGCGACCCAAGCGATGCGGGTGCTGCGGCCGCCCGGCGCGAGAGCGGCCCCCGGGCGGCGCCAGCGGGGCTGTCCGGCGGCCGTCTGGAAGATGCAAGGAGAAGAGAATGCACACCAACAAGCTCGTTGTCATCGGGGCAGGGCATGTCGGGTCCTATGTCCTGGCCGATGCCATGAAGATCGGCCTTTTTGCCGAGATCGGCGTCATCGACATCCTCGAAAACGTGGCCTTCGGCGAGGCGCTCGACCAGGCGCAGGCGACGGCCTTGCCCTATATGAGCAATATCAAGGTCACCTCGGGCGGCTACGAGCAATGCGTCGACGCCGACGTGATTGTTGTGGCCGCGGGGCCAAGCGTCATTCCCGACCCCGACGATCCCAAGGCCGAGCCCGACCGCACCCTCTTGACCACCACCAATTGCAAGGTCATCCGCGAGGTGATGGCGGGGATCGTCAGGCACACGACCGAGGCCATCGTCATCCTGATCACCAATCCGCTCGATACCATGGTCTACATCGCCGAGAACGAATTCGGCTATCCGCGCGGGCGGGTCTTCGGGACGGGGACGATGCTTGATTCAGCGCGGCTCCGGAAGGTCGTGGCCGACGCCTGCGGGATCGACCCGAAATCGGTCACCGGCTTCATGATGGGCGAACATGGCAGCACCGCCTTCCCGGTCCTGAGCCATGTCAATGTGGCGGGCATCCCCTTCGCAGATCTCGGCCGCCATTTCGAGGCGCTGGACGACATCCGCGACCCCGAGACGGTCAAGGCCCGGGTCATCAGCGCCGCCTATGACGTCTTCAACGGCAAGGGCTGGACCAATGCGGGTGTCGCCCAGTCGGCGGTGACGATGGCGCGCGCCGTGCTGCTGGATGAACGCAGCGTCTTTCCCGCCTGCACCACCCTGCGCGGCCAGTATGGCCATGACGGCGACGTGGCGCTCAGCATGCCCTGCGTGCTGGGGCGCGAGGGGATCGTGAAACAGCTTCCGGTCAGCCTGAACGACTGGGAAACGGCGAAGCTGGCCGAAAGCATCGCCTTTATCCAGTCCGCGATGCGCGATGCCGGCACCGGGCCGGAAAAAGCCGTCGCCTGACGACCGGAAAACGGCGGGCCTCGGGGCCCGCCGCCTCGCGATCAGTTGGTCTGCATTTCCTTGGTTGCCGACAGCGTCAGTTCGGGATGGTCGCGGACCACGCGGTCGATGTCCCATTGCAGCCGGGTCATGTAGACCACGTCGCCGTCATTGTCGGTCGCCATGTGCTGCTTGTTCTTCTGAACGAAGCTCTCGACCGCCGTCTTCTCGCCATGGACCCAGCGGGCCGAGGTGAATTGCGAGGGCTCGAAGCGCACCGGCAGGCCGTATTCCTGTTCGATCCGGCTGGCCAGCACCTCGAATTGCAGCGCGCCCACGACGCCCACGATGAAGCCCGCGCCCACCATCGGCTTGAAGACCTTGGCCGCGCCCTCCTCGGCGAACTGCATCAGGGCCTTGTCGAGATGCTTGGCCTTCATCGGGTCGCCCGCGCGGCAGTTCTTCAGCAGCTCCGGCGCAAACGAAGGAATGCCCGTGACCTTCAGCGCCTCGCCCTCGGTCAGCGTGTCGCCGATGCGCAATTGCCCGTGGTTCGGGATGCCGATGATGTCGCCCGCCCAGGCCTCTTCGGCCAGTTCGCGGTCGGCCGCCAGAAACAGCACCGGGCTCGACACCGTGATCGGCTTTTTCGAGCGCACATGGGTCAGCTTCATGCCGCGCTGGAAATGGCCCGAGGCGAGACGCACGAAGGCCACCCGGTCGCGGTGCTTGGGGTCCATGTTGGCCTGCACCTTGAAGACGAAGCCCGCGACGGTCGGTTCCTCGGGCGCGATCTGGCGCGGTTCGGCCGCCTGGATCTGCGGCTCGGGGCCATAGGTGGCGATGCCGTCCATCAGCTCCTTCACCCCGAACGAGTTGATCGCCGAGCCGAACCAGATCGGCGTCATATGCCCTTCCAGCACCGCCTGCGGGTCGAGCGCGGGCAAAAGCTCCTTCGCCATCTCGACCTCTTCGATCAGCTTCTCGCGCAGATCCTGCGGCACATGCTCGGCCAGTTTCGGATCGTCGAGCCCCTCGATCTTGATCGACTCGGCCACCTTGTTGCGGTCGGCCCGGTCCATCAGCTCGAGCCGGTTCCTGAGCATGTCGTAGCAGCCCAGAAACTCGCGCCCGACCCCGATCGGCCAGGAAGCGGGCGTCACATGGATCGCCAGCATCTCCTGGATCTCGTCGATGATCTCGAAGGTGTCGCGGCTTTCGCGGTCCATCTTGTTGCAGAAGGTCAGGATCGGCAGATCGCGCAGCCGGCAGACCTCGAACAGCTTCCGGGTCTGGCTTTCCACACCCTTGGCGCCGTCGATCACCATCACCGCCGCGTCGACCGCGGTCAGGGTGCGATAGGTATCCTCGGAAAAGTCGCTGTGGCCGGGGGTGTCGACCAGATTGAAGCGGAACTCGCGATAGTCAAAGGACATCGCCGAGGCCGAGACGGAAATGCCCCGGTCCTGTTCCATCTTCATGAAGTCCGACCGCGTCCGCCGCGCCTCGCCCTTGGCCCGCACCTGTCCGGCCATCTGGATCGCACCGCCATACAGCAGGAACTTCTCGGTCAGCGTGGTCTTGCCCGCATCGGGGTGCGAGATGATGGCAAAGGTGCGCCTCCGGGCAATTTCCGGCGGCAGGGCGGGGCGGTTCGGCGGGGCATCCAGCATGGCCGCGGATATAAGCGAGCGGGGTGGCACTGTCCATTACCCGAACAGCGTCGGAATGTACCTCAGCCAGGGCAGGATCCAGTCGAATTCGGCGGGCAGAATTCCGGCCAGCTTGCTCAGGGTGGCCCCAAGCCCCGTGACCACGCCGAGGGCCAGTCCCTTGATCGCCAGCTCGCGAGCCTCACTGCCGGTGTCCCGGACCAGTCGCCTCAGTTCGGTCATGGTGACGAAGGTCAGATCGTTCAGAAGCGTCGTCGCAGCAAGGTAGCCTTCGATGGTGGCCGTGTTCACGTATTCCGACAGCCGCTCCGGCAGAGCCGGGGCAAAATGTGTGGGGTCCTCCTTCATCCGCTCGGCCGCGCCCTCGATGGCCTCCGCGATCTCGTCTTCATGCGCGGCCACCGGTGCCCTGTCTTCGGCGGTTTCCTTGAGAAACGCCTGCCAGTCCGGCAGTCGGGCGGCGATCAGTTCCGCCGACAACAGGGCAGCGTCCAGATCGCCGGTCTTCTCCGGCGCGGCCTCCGAAAGGTCTTGCCGGGAGGCGTCGAGTTTCAGTCTCAGGGCCTTGGTTTGAACGCCGAACCGGATCTGATCGAGATCGGCATAGGCGCAATCGACGATCCCGGCATAGCGCGACAAGGCGGTTCCGAGGCCTCTGGAAATGTTGTCGAAAGCGCCACTCGACAGCAGCGCGGCCAGGTCCTCGCGCAGATCGCCATGGATCGTTTCCAGATCGCTCCGGGGCGGCGGGGAGATATTCACCAGAACCAGCCGCCCGTCCTGTTCTTCGATATCGCTGGGTGCAGTGCCTGCGGGGAGGGGCGGCGGCGCGTTCCCGTCGATGGACACCTGCGGCGGTTTCGGATCAGGCCAATGCGCCGGATAGTGCAGCCGCTCGGGCAGAATCGTGCCAGTATCTCCCCATATTCCTTCAATCTGAGCTTGCGTAAGTCCGAAGGATAAAGACATATCTGTGTATTCGGGGCGGCTGGATTCTTCTTCACGCGGCCGAACAAATACTGTCCGTATTCTAGTGGCCTCGAAAACAGTTTTCGTGAAGTTTGTCTGATCTAGTTCAGCCGCGTCCAAGATCGTTTGCCGCAGACATGCCCCTTCGAGATCTGCCCCGTCCAGAATAGCAAAAGTAAAGTTGGCGGCTACGAGTTTTGCGTTCTTAAGTTTTGCCCAACTGAAATTGGACCCGAGGAGATCTAGGTTCTCCAGGTTTGCTGCTTCGAGGTCCGCGCCAGAGAAGTCCGCGCCCCACAAGTCCGCTCGTTTGAGATTGGCCCCTTTGAGAGTTGCTTTCCGAAAATCTGCTTGCCGAAGATCCGCTCTCGTAAGATCAATGCTATTGTTCGCGAGTTTTCCTGCCTTCTCGAAAGCTTCCCGGACATCCATGCCGCTCAAATCTGGCGCAAAACCCTGCCTCCTCCGCCGCGCGTTCCAGGCCTCAACGCCTTCCAGCAGCCACTCCAGATGTTGGGGATTGCCCACCGCCCGTCTCCTCCGCCCGGGCGAAGCCTAGATCGGCCCCGCCCAGGCGTAAAGCGGGCGCTAGCGCGCGACCAGCAGGTCGCAGGGCGGGGCGCGCATCAGGTCATTGGCCAGCGAGCCCAGGATCGAGGGCGCGGCGCCCGCGCGGCCATGGGCGCCAAGGACCAGAAGGTCGGGGCGACGGGCCTCGATCTCGGCGTTCAGCACCAGATGGGCGGCGCCTTCGACGAGGGCGACATCGGCCAGCCGGGCGGGCAGGTCGTTCTGCGCGCGCCACTCGGCCAGGCGCATCTCGGCGCTGCGGCGGAAGGGGGCGATGGCGATGGAACTGCCATGGGGCGCGATGAAGCCGCGATAGGGGATGTGCAGCGCGTGCACGCCGTGGATCGCGGCCTCGGGTGCCAGACGCGCGGCGATCTGCAGCGCGGCGGTCGAGGCCGGGGCAAAGTCGAGCGCAGCCAGCAGCGCGGCATAGTCGTGATCGACCGGGTCGCGCACCAGCAGAACCGGGCGCGAGATGTGGCGGACGATCCGCTCCATCGTGGTTTCGCGCAGCAGATCGAGGAAGGGCCGGTCGCGATGCAGGCCCAGCACCACCAGCGCGGCGTCGGTCTCATCGGCCAGCCGGGGGATCGCGCTGCTGGGATCGCCGGTCACGATGCGGGTGGCGTGGCGGACCTCGGCCGCCTGCGGGATCGCGGCGGCAAAGCGGGTCAGCCGCGCGGCGGCGGCCTCGGCCATCGGGCGGGCCACGTCCTCGGGCAAGTCGCTGTCGATGACCGTCGCCAACAGGACGTCGGCGTCCATCGCGCGGGCCAGCCGGAAGGCGCGGTTCACGGCGCGGTCGGCGCGCGGGCTGAGATCGGTGGCAATCAGGATCGTGGCAGTCATCGTGTCCTCCCTTGGGTCTGTCAACGTCAGGTCGGGGCGCCAGGGGCAGGCTTCAAGGGCGACATGGTGTCGGTTCCGTATATACATTGCATAGCAGGTGTGAACGGGTATGGTGGGGCGGTCGAAGACGAAAGGGGTGGGGATGAAGACGGTGCTGATCGCCAATCGCAAGGGCGGCTGCGGCAAGACGACGATCGCGGTGACGCTGGCCGCGGCGCTGGCCGATGGCGGCTGGAAGGTGGCTCTGGCCGATGCGGACCCGCAGAAATCCGCGCTGCGCTGGCTCAAGCGCCGCCCCGCAGGCGTGCCCGAGATCCGTTCGCTGGACTGGTCGGCCGAGATCGGCGCCGGCAAGGGCGGCAAGGGCACCGACTGGGTGATCGTCGATGCGCCGGGGGCGATCTATGACGAGGCCGCGGCCGGTCTCGTGGCCGAGGCGCGCGCGGTGGTGGTGCCGGTCATGCCGTCCTTCTTCGACGAGGATGCGACCCGGCGGTTTCTGAAGGAGATCGCCGAGTTGAAACGGATCCGGAAGGGCAAGGTCGGGGTCGAACTGGTTGCGAACCGGGTCCGCCCGCGCGGTCGCGACGCGCACCGGATCCGGGCCCTGGCCGAGCAGGTCGGGCAGGCGCCGGTGGCCGAGATCGCGGACCGCGTGGCCTATGGCGACCTGGCCGAGCAGGGATTGACGGTCTTCGACAAGCCGCAGCGCGCCTATGCCGCGCTTCGCGCGCAATGGACCCCGCTGCTGGCGGCCCTCACTGCCTGATCGGGACCGGCGCCCGGCCATCGCTCGCGCTGCAATTCTTCGCAGAAGAATTGCGCTTCCGAACGCCACAACACGAAAATTCGCGAATTTTCGCACCCGGACCCGCCCGCGTCGCGTCGGGGCGCAACGCGCCCTGGCCTCCGCGCCTGGGCTTTTCCGCAGCACCCGCGGCTGCTAAGCCGGGGCGGACGTCGACAGGGAGAACCGCAATGGATCTGGGACTGAAGGGCAAACGGGCGCTGGTCTGCGCCGCGTCGAAGGGGCTTGGCCGGGGCTGCGCCGAAGCGCTGGCGGCCGCAGGGGTCGACCTTGTGATCAACGCCCGTGGCGCCGAGGCGCTTTTGGCCACCGCCGAAGACATCCGCGAGCGGCATGGCGTGACGGTGACCCCGGTCGCGGCCGACATCGTGTCGGAAGACGGGCGCGCCACGGTGCTGGAGGCAGCCGGTCCGGTCGACATCCTCGTCACCAATGCCGGCGGCCCGCCGCCCGGGCTCTGGTCGGACTGGGAGCGCGCCGATTTCATCGCGGCGCTCGATGCCAACATGCTGACGCCCATCGCGCTGATGAAGGCGCTACTGCCCGGAATGATCGACCGGGGCTGGGGCCGGGTGGTCAACATCACCAGCCAGTCGGTCAAGGCGCCGATCCCGGTGCTGGGTCTGTCGAATTCGGCCCGGGCCGGGCTGACCGGCTATGTCGCGGGCACCGCTCGGCAGGTGGCGCCGCATGGGGTGACAATCAACAACCTGCTGCCCGGGATCCATGCCACCGACCGGGCCGACGCGCTGGATCGAGGCGTGGCCGAGGCCGATGGCATCACCCTCGACGAGGCGCGGGCCCGGCGCGCGGCAACCATTCCGGCGCGTCGCTACGGCACGCCCGCCGAATTCGGCGCCGCCTGTGCGTTCCTTTGCTCGACCCAGGCGGGGTTCATCGTCGGCCAGAACATCCTGCTCGACGGCGGGGCCACCAATTCCGTGCTTTAGCTCAGCGCGGTCGATTTCACCCAGCTCGGCCGGCGCGAATTCTGCACCAGGCTCACCCGCGGCGCGTAGCGCCCGCCAAGTGCGAGCGTCGCCGCGCGCAGCATCTCGATCCCGTCCTCCGACCGAACCGGCAGGGCGCCCGGCGCGATCGGTTCGCCCACCGTCATCCGATAGGGCTGACGCTCCTTGTTGAGGGTCTCGTGAAAGAGCGTGATATCCCTCAACGTCGGGTGGATCAGATCGAACAGATAGAACAGCACCGAGTTCCGGGCGCGGATATTGATGGGGATCACCGGCAGGTCGAACTTGCGCGCGATCATCGCCGCCGACGGCATCCAGGGCCGCTCGTGCAGCGACAGCCCGCGCCGCTTGGCCAGCCGCCCCGAGGGGAAGATCACCGCCAGCCGCCCCTTCTCGATCGCGGCGCGGGTATAGGCCATGGTCTCGCGGGTCTTGGCATGGCTGCGCTTTTCCTCGCGCCACTCGACCGGGGCAATGATCTCTTCCATCTGCGGCAGTACCCGCAGGATGTCGCGGTTGGCGTAGAAGAACAGATCGGGGCGGCGCTGGCGCAGGAGGCTCCACAGCATAACCCCGTCGGCGATGCCCGTCGGGTGGTTCGCCACGATCATCGCCGGACCCGAGGCCGGAATGTTCTCGATCCCGGTGCCGCGCAGGTCGCGCGCCAGCAGCCGGGCCATTTCGTCCATGATCACATGCGAGGGATGGTCCTGCAGGACCTCGCCCAGGGCAACGGTCCGGTCATAGCCCAAAACCCCGTTCAAGAGCCGCCGGGACGGCCCGCTCCAGGGATGATCGGCAAATAGCCAGGGGGCCCGTTCCTCGATGAGCGGATCGATTCTTTCTTTCATGCGCCTTGTCACCACACCCGAATGACGCTTCCGTGACACCAGAGCCGATTCCGCCGGCTCCGGTCAAAGCAATTCCCGACCCTGACCACGGGCTCAGGCGGCGATCCGCCCGGCGGCAAGCAGCCGGTCCACCATCTCTCCCATGTCCCGGCTCAAACCCTCGCGGGCGGCGATCCGTTCCAGCGCCGCCTGCGCTTTTTCCCGGCGGCCCGCGTCATAGCGCGCCCAGGTCTCGAAGGCGGTCGACATCCGGGCCGCGGTCTGCGGGTTGACCGCATCGAGCCGGATCAGCCAGTCCGCGACCAGATCGTAGCCCGCGCCCGAGGCGTCGTGGAAGCCCGCGGCATTGGCTGAAAAGCCGCCGATCACCGCGCGGAACCGGTTGGGGTTCTTCCAGGTGAACTCGGGATGCTCGGTCAGCGCGCGGGTCACCGCCACCGCGCGCTCGGGCGCGGCCAGCGTCGCCTGCAACCCGAACCACTTGTCCATCACCAGCCGGTCATGGCCCCAGCGCCGGGCAAAGCGGTCAAGCGCCTCGTCCGCGCCGCCGGTTTCCAGAAGCACGCTCAGCGCGCCGATCTCGTCGGTCATGTTGTCGGCGGCCGCGAAATGCGCCTGCGCCCGGGCGCCGCCGTCAAGCCGCGCCATGTAGCCAAGTGCCGCGAGCCTCAGCGCGCGCCGCCCGGCATCGGCCGCCCCGGGGCTGTAGGGGCCGGGGCAGTCCATCTGCGCGTAAAGCCCCGCCCAGAGCGGGTCCAGATGGCGGGCGACGGCGGTCTTGGCGCGTTCGCGCGCGGCATGGATCGCCAGCGGGTCGGGCACGGTGCCGCGCTCGGCCAGCGCCTCGGCCAGTTCGTCCTCGCCCGGCAGCCTCAGCGCCAGCGCCCGGAAGGCTGGGTCCAGCGCCTCGTCGCGGGCGACGGCGGCCAGCGCGTCCAGCCAGGCAGGCGCAGGCGCCGCTTCCTCGGTCACCATCGCGATCAGCACCTCGCGCGCCAGCGACCGCCCGGCCTCCCATTTGTTGAACGGGTCGGTGTCATGGGCCAGCAGGAAGGCGCGTTCCTCGGGCGCGCTGTCGCGTTCAAGGATCACCGGCGCCGAGAAGCCGCGCAAGAGCGAGGGCACGGGCTTCGCCGCAAGCCCCTCGAAGACGGCGTCCTGCCGTGCCTCGGTCAGTTCGATGACGGTCGTCGGCAATACCTCGTCGCCATTGGACGACAGCAGCCCCACCGCCAGCGGAATGACTTGCGGCTGCTTTTCGTCCTGCCCCGGGGTGGGTGGCGTTTTCTGTTCCAGATGAAGAGTATACGTGCCGTCCCTGAAGTCTTCCGTGACCTTCACGCGGGGCGTTCCGGCCTGCGAATACCAGCGCTTGAACTGGGTCAGGTCGCGGCCCGTCGCCTCCTCGAAGACCTGCAGCCAGTCCTCGATGGTGCAGGCCTGCCCGTCATGGCGCGCAAAGTAGAGATCGAGCGCCCTGGCATAGCCCTCGGGCCCCACCAGACGGCGCAGCATGCCGATCACCTCGGCGCCTTTCTCATAGACGGTCGCGGTGTAGAAGTTGTTGATTTCAGTATAGCTTTCGGGCCGCACCGGATGCGCCAGCGGGCCGTTATCCTCGCGGAACTGACGCGCGCGCAGGGTCATCACATCCTCGATCCGCTTGACCGCGGCGGACCGCATGTCGGCCGAGAATTGCGAGTCGCGGAAGACCGTCAGCCCCTCTTTCAGCGACAGCTGGAACCAGTCGCGGCAGGTGATGCGGTCGCCGGTCCAGTTGTGGAAATATTCGTGCGCGATGATCCGCTCGATATTCTCGTAATCGCGGTCGGTCGCGGTCTCGGGGCTGGCCAGCACATAGCGCGAGTTGAAGACGTTGAGCCCCTTGTTCTCCATCGCGCCCATGTTGAAATCGTCGACCGCGACGATGTTGAAGACGTCAAGGTCATAAGCCCGGCCATAGACCTCTTCGTCCCATTTCATCGACCGGATCAGGCTGTCGAGGGCATAGTCGGCCTTGCCCTGATCGGCGGGGCGGACCCAGACATTCAGCGCGACCTCGCGGCCTTCCGAGGTGGTGAACCGGTCCGAGGTCGCCACCAGCTCGCCCGCGACCAGCGCGAACAGATAGCTGGGCTTGGGCCAGGGGTCGTTCCATTCGGCCCAGCCCGCGCCTTGGGCCACCGGGTTGCCGTTCGACAGCAGCACCGGCAGGTCGCAATCGACGCGCACCCGGAACGGCGCCATCACGTCGGGGCGGTCGGGATAGAAGGTGATCTTGCGGAACCCTTCCGCCTCGCACTGCGTGCAATACATGCCGTTCGACATGTAAAGCCCTTCCAGAGCTGTATTTTCCGCCGGTGCGATTTCGACCTCGGCCTCCCAGACGAAAGGCGCCTCGGGCACCGGACAGCTCAGACCCTCGGGGGTGATCTCGGGGGTGACGGGGCTGCCGTCGATGGCGGCCGAGATCAGCGTCAGATCCTCGCCATGCAGGAAGAAGCGCCGGTCGCGGGCCGCCGGATTGGGGCGGAAGGCGATCTTCGCGCGGACCCGCGTCGCGGTCGGCTGCAGGTGAAAGTTCAGCTCGACCTGGTCCACCAGAAAACCGAAAGGGGTGTAGTCCTTCAGGAACACGGGCTGCGGCGCGGCGTCTGTCATCTGTCTCTCCAATTCGGACCCCCCAGACCTATACCCCTCAGGCCCAAGCGCAAGATGCCCGTGGCGGGGCCCCGGATGTTCGATTTATGTTCCGGTCATGGAGGTCACGATTCTCTGGCTCCGGCGCGATCTGCGTCTTGAGGATCACCCGGCGCTGGCGCGGGCCGCGGCGGGCGAGGGCGCCGTGCTGCCGCTTTACATCGTCGATCCGGCGGTCTGGGCCGCGCCCGAGGCCTCGGCCCGGCACTGGCGCTTTGTGGCCGAGGGGCTGGCCGCGCTGTCGGACGCGCTGGCCGCCCGGGGCGCGGCCCTGCAGATCGAGGCGGGGCCGCCCGCCGAGGTGCTGGCGCGGTGCGCGGCGCGCTGGCCGGTGACGCGCGTGCTGACGCTGGACGATGGCACGGGCGGTGACGCCGCGCCTTGGGCGCGGGGGAGCGGCATCGCCTTCGAGGAAGTCCGGGCGCCGCGCGGGGCCGCCCTGCCGCCGCCCGGGGCGCTTCGCGGGCTCGACGGGCTGGTCCCCGCCGCGATCCCCGGGGCGCGCGATCTGGGGCTTGGCTTCGATCCCTGTCCGGGACGGCCACGCGGCGGCCGGGCCGAAGCCGAGCGGGTTCTGGAGGCGGCTCTGTCCGATCCGGCGCCGGAGCGCGCGCTGTCGGCGCATCTGGCCTGGGGCACGCTCTCGGCGGCCGAGGTGTCGCGCGCGGCACGGGCCGCTGGCGCGGGGCCGCTGACAGCCGGGCTCGCCCGCCGGGCACGTCTGATGCGCGCCCCGACCGGACGCGGCGACACGCCCCGGCCGCCGGACCATGCCGCCCGCTTTGCCGCCTGGGAGAAGGGCGAGACCGGGCTGCCCGCGGTCGATGCGCCGATGCGGGCGCTTTGCCATTCGGGCCTCATCGATCCGTCCTGGCTGGGGCTGCTGGCCTCGGCCGGGATCGGGCTCCTGGGCCTCGATCCGGAGGATTGCGGGCGGGTGCTGGCGCGGCTTTGCCTCGATTACCACCCTGTGCTCCATCGGGCGCGGATGCGGGCGGCGGCGGCCCGGCCCGCCGATCCGCTGCGGCAGGCGCGCGATCTTGATCCCGAGGGCGCGATGCTGGGCGCCTGGCTGCCCGAACTTGCCGATCTGCCCGGGCCCGCGCGCCATGCGCCCTGGACCTGGAGAGGACCGTTGGCTCGGCCCGGGCGGCGCTATCCGGCGCCGGTGATCGACATTGCGACCGACCCCGCGCGGCCCGTTCGTCCCGCGCCTGCACGGGCGCGGCGACGCCCGGCCGACCGGCGGCAACTGGCATTCGATCTCTAGGCCCGCGCCGGGGGCCGAGATGCACAGCGCCTGTGCAGATCCGGTCGCGCCGGACCGGACAGGCCCGGGAAATAGGCGGAATCGCCGGGAAATGTGCGTCCGGAGGGCGTCATGCCGCAGCATTGCCGCGCCCCGGCCCCGGCTCTTCACCCCCGTGGAAATGCCCTATATCCTCTGAGGAAACGCGAACACGAGGCTCCCATGGCACGCCCCAGGGTCGGTATCATCGGCAACAGCTATCTTCTGAACGACCAATACCCCGCCCATGCCGGTGGCACGATGAACTCCGAGGCAGTGGCCGAGGTCGTGGGCGCGATCCCGCTGCTGATCCCGGCCGATCCGCGCTTCGTCTCCGTGCCCGAGCTGCTCGACTGTTTCGATGGCTTCCTGTTCACCGGCGGGCGGCCCAACGTCCATCCCGAGGAATATGGCGAGGCCGAGACCGAGGCGCATGGCGCCTTCGACCGGGCGCGCGATGCCATCGCCCTGCCGCTGATCCGCGCCCTTGTCGAGCGCGGCCAGCCCTTCTTCGCCATCTGCCGCGGCTTTCAGGAAGTCAATGTCGCGATGGGTGGCACGCTGCATCCCGAAATCCGCGACCTGCCCGGGCGCATGAACCACCGGATGCCGCCCGATGGCTCGCTGGAAGAGAAATTCGCCCTGCGCCACAAGGTCTGCCTGACCGAGGGCGGCATTTTCCACCGCATCCTGGGTGCGACCGAGGTGATGACCAACACGCTGCACGGGCAGGGCATCAAGCGGCCCGGGCCGCGGATCGTTATCGAGGGGGTGGCGCCGGACGGCACGCCCGAGGCGATCCATGTGGCCGATGCGCCGGGCTTTGCGCTGGCGGTGCAATGGCATCCCGAATACCGCGCCGCCCGCGATCCGGTGTCGCGGCCGCTGTTCGAGGCATTCGGGAAGGCCGTGGCCGCCTGGGCCGAGGGCGAACGCCCGGCGGTGCTGAAGACCGCCTGAGCCCATGCCAGACCTCGCGCATCGCGCGAGGAGTGCCGTCTAAAGATCTATTTCCATGCGGAAATTCGTCAGGGCAACGCCATGGCGGATGACGCTTTGCCGGGCCGTTTCGCGCCAGCCATGGCGGGCGAAGAAGGGCCGGGCCACAAGGCTTGCCTCGGTCGAAAGGCGGCCGAGCCCGGTCCGGCGCGCCTCGCGCAGGATCGCCTGCAACAGCGCCCGGCCGATGCCGCGCCCGGTCCAGTCGGGGGCGACATAGGCGAAATCCAGATAGCCGTCCTCGCTCAGCGTCATGAACCCCACCAGCGCGCCGCGGATTTCGGCGATGACGGTGTGGCGGCTCAGCAGCTTCTGTTCCCAATCGTCTGGCACCTCGGGCGAGGGCGACCAGGCATCGCGCTCTTCCGGCGAATAGCTGAGCGAGGCGCCGCGATGCACCGCATCGTGAAACACCGCGCGGGTCGGCGCCCCGTCGCCGGGCCGGGCGCGGCGCAGCCGCAGGCGCGGGGGGCGGCCGGTCAGGTGACGGCGGCGCGGAAACGATAGGCCGGTTCGTCCCATAGCCGGTTCTCCATCACGTCCTGAAGGATCAGTGCCGCGCGCATAAGCTCCTCCTCGCCGATGTAAAGCGGGGTGATGCCGAAGCGCATGATGTCGGGGGCGCGGAAATCGCCGACGACGCCGCGCGCGATCAGCGCCTGGATCGCAGCATAACCTTCGGAGAAACCGAACGACACCTGACTGCCGCGGCGGCTTGGATCGCGCGGGGTCAGCAGGGTCAGCTGCGGGCAGCGGCTTTCGACCTCGGCGATGAACAGGTCGGACAGCTGGATCGACCGCTGCCGCACGTCCGCAAGCGAGACGCCCTCCCAGACCCCCAGCGCGGCCTCGACCACCGCCATCTGCAACACCGGCGGCGTGCCGATCCGCATCCGGTCGATACCCACGCCGGGCCGGTAGCCGGGCTCGAATGCGAAGGGGGCGGCATGGCCGAACCAGCCCGACAGCGCAGGCAGCGCCCTGTCGGAATGGCGCGGCGCCACATAGATGTAGGCCGGGGCGCCGGGCCCGGCATTGAGGTACTTGTAGGTGCAGCCGGCTGCGAAATCGGCGCCGGCGCCCGCCAGATCGACGGGCAGCGCGCCCGCCGAATGCGCGAGATCCCAGATCGTCAGGGCGCCTGCCGCCTGCGCCCGCGCGGTCAGCCGGGCCATGTCATGCAGCCGCCCGGTGCGGTAGTCGACCTCGGTCAGCAGCACGACCGCGACGTCCTCGTCGATGGCCGCCTCGACCTCTTCGGGCGCGACCATGCGCAAGGTGTGGCCCCGGCCGAGGCTCGCGATCAGCCCTTGCGCCATATAGAGATCGGTCGGGAAATTGCCGCGATCGCTCAGCACCACGCGGCGGTCGGGCCGCATCTCCAGCGCCGCCGCGAGCGCCTGGTAGATCTTGATCGACACCGTGTCGCCCAGGACGACCGATCCGGGCTCGGCCCCGATCAGCGTGCCGATCCGGTCGCCCAGGATGCGGGGCATCTCGATCCAGCCGGCCCGGTTCCAGCCGCCGATCAGCATTTCGCCCCATTCCTCGCGGACCGCCGCGGCCACCCGCGCCTCTGCCGTTCGCGGCAATGGCCCGAGCGAATTTCCGTCGAGATAGATCACATCCTCGGGAATATGGAACTGGGCTCGCGTGGCCGCAAAATCGGTCATATCGAGGTCTCCTTGCCTACAGACTAGGCGCGGGACGGCGCCGGGTTCAAGGGGGATGACGATTCAGCCCCTTGATCGTGGCGGCAGGGACTCTCTAAAGGGGGGCGACATGCGTGACGGAGATCCGATGGCCCGGCTGCTGCACTACCTGGAACTACCGCCGGTCTGGCTGGCGCTCTTCGCGGGGCTGGCCTGGGCGCAAGCGTCAGTGCTTCCGCTGGCCTTTCTCGGCCGGGCGGGCGACGTCGCGGGGGCGGTGGCGCTGGCCTTCGGGCTGGGGCTTTCGGGTTGGGCGGCGCTGCGGGTGGTTCTGGCGGGAACCTCGCTGATCCCGCGCGAGCGGCCCGATTGCCTGGTGGTCGAAGGTCCTTATCGCCTTTCGCGCAATCCGATCTATCTTGCCGACGCGGCCATCCTGCTTGGGCTGATCCTGATCTGGGACGCGGTGCCGAGCCTGATCCTCGTGCCGGTCTTCCTGAAGCTGATCGAATGGCGCTTCATCCGGCGGGAAGAAGCGCTGATCCGGGACGCCTTCGGATCGGAGTATGACGCCTATTGCGCCCGGGTGCGGCGCTGGATCTGATCTGACGGAAAAACCTGAAACAAGGGAATAGCCAACCCTGCAACTTGTGAAACATTGTTGCGCAATGCTATGAGACAGCGGCCTGCAGCGGCCCAACGCCTGAAAGAGGGGACTAGAACGTGAAAATCGGGGCACCGAAAGAGATCCTGGAGGGTGAGGCCCGCGTGGCCATGACCCCCGACTCTGCGGTCCAGCTTCGGAAGCTGGGCTATGACTGTCTGATCGAGGCCGGCGCGGGCGAGGCCGCCGGCTTCGCCGATGCGGCTTATGAAAAGGCCGGCGTCAAGGTGGTGCAATCCGCCGCGGCGCTCTGGCAGGGCGCCGACATCGTCGTCAAGGTGCGCGAGCCTGTCGCCGAGGAGGTGGCGCGGCTGCGCAAGGGGCAGACGCTGATCAGCTTCTTCTGGCCCGCTCAGAACGAGGCACTGCTCGAGCAGTGCAAGGCCAGGGGCGCCACCGTGATCGCGATGGACATGGTGCCGCGGATCAGCCGGGCGCAGAAGATGGATGCGCTTTCGTCGATGGCCAATATCGCGGGCTACCGCGCGGTGATCGAGGCGGGGTCGAATTTCGGGCGCTTCTTCACCGGCCAGGTGACGGCGGCGGGCAAGGTGCCCCCGGCCAAGGTGCTGGTGGTCGGCGCGGGTGTCGCGGGTCTGGCCGCGATCGGCACGGCGACCTCGCTGGGGGCCATGGTCTATGCCTTCGACGTGCGTCCCGAAGTGGCCGAGCAGATCGAGTCGATGGGCGCCGAATTCGTGTTCCTCGACTTCGAGGACAGCACCGCCGACGGGTCTGAATCGGGCGGCTATGCCAAGCCTTCCTCGCCGGAATTCCGGGAAAAGCAGCTTGAGAAATTCCGCGAGCTGGCGCCCGACATGGACATCGTCATCACCACCGCGCTGATCCCCGGCCGTCCCGCGCCCAAGCTCTGGCTCGAGGACATGGTGGCGGCGATGAAGCCCGGCTCGGTCGTGGTCGATCTGGCCGCCGAGAAGGGCGGCAACTGCGACCTGACCCGGCCCGGCGAGAAGATCGTCAGCGACAATGGCGTGACCGTGGTCGGCTATACCGATTTCGCCAGCCGCATGGCGACGCAATCCTCGACGCTTTACGCCACCAACATCCGTCACATGATGACCGACCTGACGCCCGGCAAGGATGGCCAGGTCGTGCATAACATGGAAGACGACGTGATCCGGGGCGCGACCGTCACCCATGAGGGCGAGATCACCTTCCCGCCGCCGCCGCCCAAGGTGAAGGCGATCGCGGCTGCGCCCAGGAAGGAAAAGCCGAAAGAGCTGACCCCCGAAGAGAAGAAGGCCCAGGAGGCCGCCGCCTTCCGCAAGCAGACGATCACCCAGGTCGGCATGCTGGTCGCGGGCGGTCTTCTGATGGCGCTGATCGGAGCCTTCGCGCCGGAAAGCTTCATGAGCCATTTCATCGTCTTCGCGCTGAGCTGCTTCGTCGGCTTCCAGGTGATCTGGAATGTCAGCCACTCGCTGCACACGCCGCTGATGGCGGTGACCAACGCGATCTCGGGGATCATCATCCTGGGCGCGCTTCTGCAGATCGGGTCGGGCAACTGGCTGGTGGTGATCCTCGCCACATTCTCTGTCCTGATCGCGACGATCAACATCGTGGGTGGCTTCCTGGTGACACGCCGGATGCTGGCCATGTTCCAGAAATCTTGAGGGGGCAGGGGATATGTCCATCGGTATCGTTTCCGCGGCCTATATCGCCGCCGCCGTTCTCTTCATCCTCGCGCTCGGCGGGCTGTCGAACCAGGAAAAGGCCAAGCGCGCCGTCTGGTACGGCATCGTCGGCATGGGGCTTGCGGTGCTGGGCACCGTCTTCGGCCCCGGCATCGGCCATTACTGGCTGCTGATCCCGGCCGTCCTGATCGGCGGCTATGCCGGCTACGAGGTCGCGCGCCGGGTCGAGATGACCGAGATGCCGCAGCTGGTGGCGGCGCTGCACAGCTTCGTCGGCCTCGCTGCGGTCTTCATCGGTCTCAATGCCCAGCTTGAACTCAACCACGTCATGGCGCTGAAGGCGGCTGATGACGGCGCCGCGGTCGAGGCGCTGCGGGGCTTCGCCGCCGTGCTGGCGCACAAGACGCCTGTCGAGATCTCGATCCTGAAGGTCGAGGTCTTCCTCGGCATCTTCATCGGGGCGGTGACCTTCACCGGGTCCGTCGTGGCCTTCGGCAAGCTTGCGGGCAAGATCGACGGCAAGCCGCACAAGCTGCCGGGCGGTCACATCCTGAACCTGGTCGCGGTGCTCGCGGCCATCGCGCTGGGTTATCTCTACTTCACCGGCGCGGGCATCTGGACCATGGTCCTGATGGCGCTTCTCGCGGGCTTCATCGGCTGGCACCTGATCATGGGCATCGGCGGCGCCGACATGCCGGTCGTAGTCTCGATGCTGAACAGCTATTCGGGCTGGGCCGCGGCCGCCATCGGCTTCACGTTGGGCAATGACCTGCTGATCGTGACCGGCGCGCTTGTCGGTTCGTCGGGGGCGATCCTCAGCTACATCATGTGCCGCGCGATGAACCGGCATTTCGTCAGCGTGATCCTGGGCGGCTTCGGCGGCACCGGCGGCCCCGCGGCCGAGGTCGAGGGCGAGATGGTCGCGATCGACGCCGATGGCGTGGCCGCGGCGCTCGAGGATGCGGACAGCGTCATCATCGTGCCGGGCTACGGCATGGCCGTCGCCCAGGCGCAGAACTCGGTTTCCGTGCTGACCGAGCATCTGCGCAAGCAGGGCAAGACCGTGCGCTTTGCCATCCACCCGGTGGCGGGCCGTCTGCCGGGGCACATGAACGTGCTGCTGGCCGAGGCCAAGGTCCCCTACGACATCGTGCTGGAAATGGACGAGATCAACGAGGACTTCCCGCAGACCGACGTGGCCATCGTCATCGGCTCGAACGACATCGTGAACCCGGCGGCCCAGGACGACCCGAACTCGCCCATCGCGGGCATGCCGGTTCTGGAAGTCTGGAAGGCCAAGCAGGTGATCGTGTCGAAGCGCGGTCAGGGCACCGGCTATTCGGGGATCGAGAACCCGCTGTTCTACAAGGAGAACACGCGGATGTTCTATGGTGACGCCAAGCAGAGCCTCGACAAGCTGCTGTCGATGATCCGCTGAGGCTAGTCCTAGCCAGTCCTGGCCTAGACCAGCAAGCGCCCCGCCCCTCCGGCGGGGCGTTCTGCATCCGGCAGCTTGTCCAGAGGCGCGCCTTCGGCGCAATCCTTCAGCGGGCGGCCCTGACCGGGCCGCCGGATTTGGGGTATTTTGGCCAAGAAGAAGCCCCGCTTTCCATTTCTTCTTGGTCCAAATACCCGGGCCCCGCAGGGGCCGCGCGCACAAGCGCGCCCTGACGCGTTTACAAATCGCGCGGCTCGGCTAGAGGTGGTGTGACTCGCGGGAACAGAAGGCCAGCCTCCATGCCGATCCAGGACCATCCGCTGCGCTATGCGCTGACGAACGAGCTGCATGCCCGGCCGTTCCCCTCGCTCGAGGCGCCCTGCCATGCGGCCTTTCTGGCCATCAAGCCGCCGCTTGACGCCGCGATCCGTGACCGCGATGCCGACCGGGCGCATGTGATCGACCTGCTCGACCGGTTCGGCGCGCAGCATCCCAAGCCCGGCGACACCCATTTCTTCGGCCAGATGGGCCGGCACAAGATGAAATGGGAAAGCCATACCGAGTTCGTGACCTACACCGTCTTCACCCCCGGTGTCGCCGACCGCGCGTTCGACCCGTCCGCCTTCGAGGTCTTTCCCGACGACTGGCTCGACACCGCGCCCGGCGCGCGGCTGACCTCGGCGCTGATCCGGATCGAGCAGGTGAGGGAAGGGCCGGACCAGATCGGCGCGCGGCTGGGCGAATGGTTCGCGCCCGACAGCCTGTCGGCGGCGGCAATCCTCGACGATGCCGCGGTGATGGCCACCGATTTCCGCATCGACAATGGCGGACACATGCGCATGGCGGTCTTCGTCGAGCCGGGGATCGGCCAGCGGCGGATCGGGCGTATCGTCCAGCGGCTGACCGAGATCGAGACCTACAAGGCGATGTCGATGCTGGGCTTGCCCCGGGCGCGGCAGGTCAATGAGCGCCTGGCCGAGCTTGACCCGCAGCTGAGCGAGCTGGTGGGCGAGATGAACCGCGGCAACCGGATCCCCGAAGAGACGCTTCGGAACCTTCTGGCCGTCTCGGCCGAGCTGGAAAGCCTGCTGGCGCAATCGGCCTTCCGCTTTTCGGCTACCACCGCCTACGAGGCTTTGGTGCATCAGCGGATCGAGATCCTGCGCGAAGAGCGGTTCCAGCACCGCCAGACCTTCGCCGAATTCATGATGCGTCGCTACGATCCGTCGATGCGGACGGTGAAGGCGACCGAGGCGCAGCTCGATTCGATGACCCGGCGCGCGGTCCGCGCCGCGAACCTTCTGCGAACCCAGGTCGATGTCGAACGCTCGGCCCAGAACCAGAAGCTGCTGGAAAGCATGGACCGGCGGGCCGATCTGCAACTGCGCCTCCAGCGCACGGTCGAGGGGCTGTCGGTGGTCGCGATCAGCTATTACGCGGTCAGCCTCGTGGCCTACATGATTGCCCCGGGCGCCGAGGTCCTGGGCGTGTCGAAGGCGCTGGCCACCGCCGTCGTGACGCCCGTTGTCGTGCTGGTGGTCTGGCTGATGATCCGCCAGATCCGCCGCGGCATGGAGCACTGAGCCGCCGCCCTTCGGGGGCTCAGCGCCCCCGGATCCGCGGATCGAGCGCGTCGCGCAGCCCGTCGCCCATGTAGTTCACGCTCAGCACCGTCAGCGAGATCGCGAGTCCGGGCCAGATCACGCGTTCGGGATATTGCTGCAGATAATCGGTCGAATCGAACAGAAGCCGCCCCCAGGTCGGGAAATCGGACGGGAAGCCGAGCCCCAGAAAGGACAGGGCACTTTCGGTGATGATCGCGTTGGCGATCCCCAGCGTCGCCGAGACCATGATCGGCGACAGCACGTTGGGCAGGATATGGCGCGTGATCATCCGCCGCGAGGGCGTGCCGATGGACCGCGCGGCCAGCACGAATTCCTGTTCCTTCAGTGCCAGCACATCGCCCCGCACGATCCGCGCGGTCTGCATCCAGGACGTGATGCCGATCACGAAGACGATCAGCACGAAGATGCCGCCCTCGGGGCCGAAGGCGCTGCGCAGCGCGTCGCGGAAAAGCATGATGATGACCAGCAGCAAGGGCAGCAGCGGCAGCGCGAGGAACAGGTCGGTCAGCCGCATCAGCGCCCCGTCGAGCCGCCGGAAATAGCCCGCGAGCACGCCGATCAGCGTGCCCAGCACCAGCGACAGGCCCATCGCGGTCAGCCCCACCGCCAGCGAGACCTGCCCGCCCGCCAGCATCCGCGCCAGCGTGTCGCGCCCCAGCTGGTCGGTGCCGAACGGGTGGGCGAGGCTCGGGCCCTGGTTGCGGGCGCGGATGTCGATATAGGTCGGGTCGATCTGCCAGATCAGCGGGCCCAGAAACACCGCGGCCAGGATGAAGGCGAAGAAGGCCGCGCCCAGAAGCGCGCCGCGATGGCTGCGGAACTGGTCCCAGACATCGAGCCACTGGTTGCGGGGCGGCCGGGCGATTTCCATCGTCTCGATCATCGGGGCGTCAGTCATAGCGGATCCTCGGGTCGAGCAGGCCGTAAAGCACATCGGCGATCAGGTTGAACAGGACGATCAGCACGGCGAAGATGAAGGTCAGGGTCTGCACCGTGGGCACGTCGCCGCCCTGGATCGCGATGATCAGCAGCTGGCCGATGCCGTTCACCTTGAAGACCTGTTCGGTGATGATGGCGCCGCCAAAGACCGTGGGCACCCCCAGCGCGATCACCGTGACGACCGGGATCATCGAGTTTCTCAGGACGTGCAACAGCACCACGACGCGCTCGGTCATGCCCTTGGCGCGGGCGGTGCGCACATAGTCCTGGTTGAGGTTGTCCAGCATCGAGGCGCGCATGAAGCGGCTGATCTGGGCCGCGTTATACAGCGCCAGCACCGCGACCGGCATGATCATCTGCTTGATCTGCAGCCAGAAGGTCGACAGGTCGGTGACCCTCAGCGTCGTGTCGTAGATCGAGGGGAACCAGCCCAGATGGACCGAGAAGATCACGATCAGCAGCACGCCCGTGAAGAAGGTCGGCACCGAAAAGCCCACCATCGAGACGAAGGTGCCGATCTGGTCGAACCAGCTGTATTGCCGGTAGGCCGAGACGATGCCGATGGGCAGCGCGATCAGCACCCCCACCACATAGGAGGTGCCGACGACCCAGAGCGTCTGCGGCAGGCGCTGGACGATCAGGTCGGCGACCGGGCTGCGGGTCTGCCAGCTGAGGATGCGCTGCATGTCCTCGCCGGCGAGGCTGAGGCCGAAGGCCTGGTCCAGCATGTGCAGGGGCTCGTAGAGGAAGAACTGCCTCAGCCACAGCAGGTAGCGCACGAGGATCGGTTCGTTCAGCCCCAGCGCCTCGCGCATCTGGGCGCGGACCTCGGAGGGGATCGACAGCGGCAGGTTCGCGGTCGGGTCGCTGGGGGCGAGCGTCACCACAAGAAAGATGATGAGGCTGATGACCAGCAGCGTCGGGATCGCGATCAGCAGCCGGCGGATCGTGTAGGTGAACATTATGGACGGCCTCGGGCTCGATGGGCGGGCAGGGAGGAGGCGCCCGGGCAGGGCGCCCCCCATGGGCTCATTTCACGCGGTACCAGTCGGCCGCGTTCCAGAGCTCGCTGTCCCAGGCATTCATGACGAAGCCGCCCAGCGACGTGGCCCGGGCCGAGACCCGGCCCCGATGGACCAGAGGCAGCATCACGTAATCCTGCATCAGGATGTCGTTCATCTCCTTGGCCAGCGCGATCCGTTCGTCCATCTTGCCGGTCTTGGCCATTTCGGCGACCAGCCCGTCATAGGCCTCGTTGCAGTAGCGCGGCATGTTGTTGCCCTGCCACTGGGTTTCGGGGCGGGGCGCCTCTTCGCAGATCCAGTTGGCCATGTAGGCCTCGGGATCGGTGCCGTCGAAGCTGTTGGCATACATCTCGACATCGGCATAGAACTTCTGGAACGTGTCGGGGCTGCCGGGATCGCCGCCGAAGAAGACCGACGAATCGACATTGCGCAGCTCGCTCTCGACGCCGATTTCCGACCACCACTGCTTGATCAGCGCCTGAAAGTCCTGCCGGACCGCATTGGTCGAGGACTGGAAGAGCATGCTCAGCCGCATCCCGTCCTTCTGGCGCACGCCGTCGGGGCCGGGGACCCAGCCCGCCTGATCGAGCAGCGCCTTTGCGCCCTCGATATCCTGCACGAGGCAGCCCTCGTTGGCCTCCGAGGCATAGATCTCGGGTGCGGCCAGCACGTTGCAGGTGGTCCGCCCGGCCTGCCCGTAGCCGATCTCGGTCAGGAGGTCGCGGTCGATGGCCATCGACAGCGCCTTGCGCACCGCCTTGTCGGTCAGGAACGGGTGCGGATGGTCGGCGGTCGCGCGGCGCTCCCCCCATTTCGGGTCGGGATCGGTGAAGTTGACCATGATCCGCTCGACCAGCGTGCCGAAGGCGACCTCGACCTCGCCCTTGCCGGCGGCGGCCATCTGGTCCAGCACCTCGGGCGCCAGTTGCAGGTTCCAGGCGAAATCGTATTCGCCGGTTTCCAGCACCGACCGGCCCGCGGCCATGGCATCGCCGCCGCCCTTGAAGTTCACCGTGGCGAAGGCGGGTTTCTCGGGGTCGCGGTAATGCTCGTTGGCTTTCAGCGCGATCACGTCATTGGGCCGGAAATCGGTGACGATGAAGGGGCCGGTGCCGACCGGCATGAAATTGGCGTCGGTGCAACCGGGGGCCTTGGCGCCGAGGCAGTCGGCGAATTGCGCGGCCTGCAGGATCGGGGCCTGGTTGCCGACGAAGGGACCGTAGGGATAGGGCTTCGGCACCGAGAAGCGGACAATGGCGGTCAGCTCGTCGGGCGTCTCGACATCGGCCACGTCGTTGTATTTTTCCGACTGCGAACAGCCGCCGCCGTCGGCCGTGCAGTATTGCCAGGTGAACCGCACATCGGCCGAGGTGACGGGGGTGCCGTCCGACCACAGCAGGCCCGGCTTGATCTTCCAGGTGACCGATTTCAGGTCTTCGGACACGCCGCCGTTTTCCAGCGTCGGCACGCTTTCGGCCAGGAACGGCACCATGTTGCCATCGGGATCGTAGCGCGCCAGCGGCTCCAGCGACAGGCTCGCCGCCTCCAGTTCCTTGATGCCGCCCGACAGGTACGGGTTCATCGTCGAGGGGCCCTGCCAGTAGATGATGTTCACCTGACCGTCGCTGCCGCGTTCGGCGAACGCGGCGGGCGCCAGGGCAAGGGCCGCGGCGGCGCCCAGAAGGGCGTGTTTCGCTGTCATGTCACTCTCCTTGTTGGGGTTGGTCGTTCGCCGCCGTAGGTTCGGCGGTCGGGGCATGATCCGGGTCGTGCAGGTGGCAGGCCGCGAAATGCCCGGGCCTCAGCTCGCGCATCTCGGGGTCGATCCGGTGGCAGACCGGCATCGCCTGCGGGCAGCGGGTGCAGAAGTTGCACCCCTCGGGCGGATTGGCCGGCGAGGGCACGTCGCCCTTCAGGATGATGTGGCGGCGGCTCGCTTCCAGGCCCGGGTCGGGTTCGGGCACCGCCGACAGAAGCGCCTGCGTGTAGGGGTGCAGCGGTGCGCCATACAGGCTGTCGCGGGGCGCCAGCTCGACCACGCGGCCCAGATACATCACCGCCACCCGGTCGGCGATATGGCGCACCATCGACAGGTCGTGGCTGATGAAAAGATAGGTCAGCCCGAACCGGTCCTGCAGGTCCTCCAGCAGGTTCACCACCTGCGCCTGAATCGAGACGTCGAGCGCCGCGATGGGTTCGTCGCAGACGATGAATTTCGGGTTCAAGGCCAGCGCCCGGGCGATCCCGATCCGCTGGCGCTGTCCCCCCGAGAACTGGTGCGGGTAGCGGTTCGCGAAATTCCGGTTCAGCCCGACCGCGTCCATCAGCTCGTAGATCCGGTCCAGCTTTTCGGCGCGGCTCAGCGTCGTGTGTTCGTCGAGCGGTTCGCCGATGATGCGGGCCACCGTCATGCGCGGATTGAGGCTGGCCTGCGGGTCCTGAAACACCATCTGCATCCGCGGCCGGCGCGGGCGCAGCGCGTCCTGACCAAGCGTGCCGATCTCGTCGCCCTCGATCCGGATCGAGCCCGAGGTGATGTCGTAAAGCCTGAGGATCGCGCGGCCGCAGGTGGATTTCCCGCAGCCCGATTCGCCCACGAGGCCCAGCGTCTCGCCCTCGTGGATGTCGAAGCTGACACCGTCGACCGCGCGCACCGCGCCGACCCGGCGGCGCAGCACCCCGGCATGGATCGGGAAATGCATCCTGAGATCGCGTATCTCGACCAGCGGCCGGGGGCTTTGATCAGACATTGTGGTTTCAGACATGGCGGGGCGCTCCCCGGTCGACATCCCAGAAACAGGCGGCGTCATGGTCCGGGCCGACCGCGACGCGCGCCGGGTTGGCGCGGGCGCAGGTCTCGAAGGCATGGGGACAGCGGGCGCGGAACGGGCAGGCGCGGGGCGGGCCCGACAGCACCGGAGGCTGGCCCTCGATCACCTTCAGCCGGTCGGCCCGGGCGCCGGTGACATGGGGCACGGTCTGCAGAAGCGCGCGGGTATAGGGGTGCTGGGGCCGCGCGAACAGCGCCTTGACCGGCGCCTGTTCCACCACCTGGCCGCCATACATCACCATCACCCGGTCGGCGATGCCCGCGATCACGCCCAGATCATGGGTGATCCAGATCACCGCCATGCCCAGCCGTTCGCGCAGGTCCTTCATCAGCACGAGGATCTGGGCCTGGATCGTGACGTCCAGCGCGGTGGTGGGCTCGTCCGCGATCAGCACCTCGGGGTCGCAGGCCAGCGCCATCGCGATCATCACCCGCTGGCGCATGCCGCCCGAGAACTGGTGCGGGAAATCGCCCAGCCGCCGCGCGGCATCGGGGATGCCGACCAGTTCCAGCAGCTCTTGCGCGCGGCGCCGCGCGGCGGCGCGGTCAAGCCCCATATGCTTGCGCAGCGGCTCCATGATCTGAAAGCCCACCGGAAAGACCGGGTTGAGGCTGGTCATCGGGTCCTGGAAGACAAAGCCGATGCGCGCGCCGCGAATGTCGCGCAGCTGTCGGGCGGGCATCCGCAGCAGGTCGTCGCCGCCAAACCGCACCGTGCCCGCCCGGACCTCGGCCGGGGGCGAGGGCAGAAGCCCGATCAGCGACATCATGGTGACCGATTTGCCCGACCCGCTTTCGCCGACCACGCCCAGCAACTCGCCCGGCTGCAGGTGGAAATCGACGGAATTGACCGCGTGAATATCACCGCCCCGGGTGCGAAACACGGTCTGCAGACCCTGCACCTCGAGGATGGGCGAAGCCCCATCTGGCATGCAAACTCCCTGAAGTTGCTGCTATGATTGTACTTTTCTGGTTTCCCGGACGTGGCGCCGGTGATTTCGCCCAAAGTGTGACCAGTGAAACCGCGCTCCGCAATATCAATCTGCCTCAGGGCCGCCCGACCTTGCGGAAATTTTGACCTTGCGTTCAATATTTCAGCGTTGACGCTTGACCTTGTCCGGCGCGGGCCGCAGTCTCGGCGCAAGACCCATCCCGGAGCCCCCCCATGGTCAGCCCGCTGACACAGCGTCAACTGTTTGAAAAACTTGTATCTTTCCCTACGGTCAGCCGCGATGGCAACCTCGATCTCATCGACTGGGTCGAAGAGTATCTGACCGGGTTCGGCATCCATTGCGCCCGGGTCTGGAACCCGGTGCGGTCCAAGGCCAGCCTTTATGCCCATGCCGGACCTTGGGTCCCGGGCGGCGTGATGCTGTCGGGCCATACCGATGTGGTGCCCGTCGACGGACAGGACTGGAGCTCGGACCCCTGGGAGCTGACCGAACGGAACGGACGGCTCTACGGGCGCGGCGCCTGCGACATGAAGGGCTTCGACGCGCTGGCGATCTGGGCGCTGGTCGAGGCCAAATCCCGCGACGTGGCGCGCCCGCTGCAACTGGCGCTGAGCTATGACGAAGAGCTGGGCTGCCTGGCCGCACCGGCGCTGATCGCGGCAATGGCGCGCGCGGACCTGCCCAAGGCCGCGGCGGTGATCGTGGGCGAGCCCTCGATGCTGCAGGTGGTGACCGGCCACAAGGGCAATATCGGTTTCGAGATCCGGCTGAAGGGCCATGAGGTGCATTCCTCGATGCAGCACAAGGGCGTCTCGGCGGTGATGGAGGCGGGGCGGCTGATCCAGTGGGCGAATGACGCGAATGACCTGAACCGTTCCCGCCCGCCCGAAGGCGATGACGGGCTTTTCGATCCGCCCTGGACCACCGTGCATGTCGGCGAGATCGCGGGCGGCACCGCGCAGAACATCACTGCCGCCGATTGCCGGATGGGGCTCGATTACCGCTGCGTGCCCTCGGACAGTCTCGCCGCCTGCCGCGAGGCGCTGATGGCCGAGGTGGCGCGGGTCGAGGCGGGCATGAAGGCGATCCGTCCCGAGACCGCGATCACGGTCGAGGACACCTTCTCGGTGCCCGCGCTTGCCCCCGAGGCGGACGGCGCGGCCGAGGCTCTGGCTCGCCGGCTGACCGGCGACAACGCCACCCATGTGGTCAGCTACGCGACCGAGGCCGGGCAATTCCAGGAGGGCGGCTTTTCCACCGTCGTCTGCGGCCCCGGCGACATCGCCCAGGCGCATCAGCCCGACGAATACATCACCCTCGACCAGTTCCGGCAGGGCGAGGCCTTCATGGCCCGGCTGCTCGACCATCTGAAGGAGTAAACGCGCATGCCCGTCAAGAACCGCCTCGCCGAGATGCAGCCCGAGATTGCCGCCTGGCGCCGGGACATCCACGAGAATCCCGAACTGATGTACGACCTGCCGCGCACCTCGGCGCTGGTGGCCGCGAAGCTGAGGGAATTCGGCTGCGACGAGGTGGTTGAAGGGATCGGGCGGTCGGGCGTGGTCGGGGTGATCAAGGGCCGCTCGGACGGGCAGGGGCGGGCGATCGGGCTGCGGGCCGACATGGACGCCTTGCCGATCCTCGAGGCGACGGGGCTGCCCTATGCCTCGAAGACGCCCGGCAAGATGCATGCCTGCGGCCATGACGGCCATACCGCGATGCTGCTGGGGGCCGCCAGATACCTGGCCGAGACCCGCAATTTCGACGGCCGCGCGGTGGTGATCTTCCAGCCCGCCGAAGAGGGCGGCGCGGGCGGTCTGGCGATGTGCGAGGACGGGCTGATGGAGCGGTTCGGCATCGAGGAAGTCTATGGCATGCACAACATGCCCGGCATCCCGGTCGGCGCCTTCGCGATCCGGCCCGGGCCGATCATGGCCGCGACCGACGAATTCGACATCACCGTCACCGGCAGGGGCGGGCATGCCGCCAAGCCCCATGAATGCATCGACACGACGCTGGTGGCCTCGCATATCGTCGTCGCGCTGCAATCCATCGCGTCGCGGAATGCCGATCCGCTGAAACAGATCGTGGTGTCGGTCTGCACCTTCCGCACCGAATCCGAGGCCTATAACGTGATCCCCCAGACCGTCGAGCTGAAAGGCACGGTCCGGACGCTGGAAGAGGGCATGCGCGATCTGGCCGAGGCGCGCGTTGCCGCGGTGGCCGAGGCGACGGCGGCGGCCTATGGCGCGACGGCCAAGGTGCGCTATCAGCGCAACTATCCGGTGACCGCCAACGCCCCCGAGCAGACCGATTTCGCGGTCGCGATGGCCGAGAAGGTCTCGGGCCGGGTCGATCCGGCCACCGCGCCGCTGATGGGGGGCGAGGATTTCAGCTACATGCTGCTAGAACGGCCCGGCGCCTATATCTTCCTCGGCAATGGCGACACCGCCTCGGTGCACCACCCGGCCTACAATTTCGACGACGAGGCGATCCCCTTCGGGTCCTCCTGGTATGTCGAACTGGTCGAGAACCGCCTGCCCGCCGCCTGAGCGCGGCGACGGGCGCGGGGTCGGCTGCGGCCGTCTCGCCACGGCCCGGCCGCGGCCTCGTCCCTGCGCTCTCTGGGCCTATGGCGCGATCTTCGGTCCGGGGGTAACCTGCTGAAAAGAGGCGCATGCGAGGGACCCCCATGACCGGAAAGAATGACGAGCGGTTTCCGAAAAGCCTGATCCAGGCCGACCGGATCGTGACCGATACCAAATGGAACATGGCCGAGAACGGCTCGACCCCGTTTTCCGATTTCTTCGGCGTGGCGATGCTGTCGAAGGGCGCGGTCACGGCGGCGCTGACGACGCGGCGGCCGACGCCCTTCTCGGGCGCGCTGCACCTGCCGCTGATCTTCCGCCGCCGGTCGAAGACGCGGCTCTGGACCGGCGGCCGTCTGCTGTCCTGGCGCTAGTAGCTCAGCAGCATCGCCTTCAGGATCAGCGGCCAGTTGCGCTGTTCCAGCGTCGGCGCGCAATGCGCGGCGCCGGTGAAATCCTCGCCCTCGGTATAGGTGCTGGGGGTGATGACGACCCCAAGCCCTGCCGCCCGCGCCGATTGCAGGCCGATATGGCTGTCCTCGAAGGCAAGGCACTCACGCGGCGGCATCCCCAGCCGGTCGAGCGCCAGCCGGTAGATCGCGGGGTCGGGCTTCTTGCGCTCGACCTCGTCGCCCGAGGCGATCACGTCGAAGACCCGGTCGGCGGGCCTGCCCCAGCAGGTCCGCGCCAGCACCTCGACATTCGGCCGCGAGGTGGTGGTGGCCATGGCGATGGCCATCTCGGCCTCGCGGGCATGCAGGATCAGGTCCTCGACCCCGGGGCGCAGCCCGACCGCGCCTTCGGCGATCATCCGGCCGAAGGTTTCGGTCTTTTCGGCATGAAGCCGCAGGATATCGGCCTCGGGCAGCCGCGCCGCCTCGGGCAGCCCCGCCTGAAAGGCGCGCAGCCGCTCCTTGCCGCCGCCGGTCTTCAGCAGAACGGCATAGTCCTCGCGCGACCAGTGCCAGTCGAGCCCATGGGCGGCGAAAGTCGCGTTGAACGCCGCCCGGTGGGTTTCCTCGGTCTCGGCCAGCGTGCCGTCGAGATCGAAGATCAGGGCCTTGATGGTCATCTCAGCTCGTCGGCGAGCCGCGCCACGATGGCGACCAGCACGTCATAATCGGAAAACCGTGCATCCTGCGGGATGTCGTCGACATCCTCGGACCGGTGATAGCCCTCGGTAAAGAGCGCAAAGCGCATGCCGGTGGCCAGTGCCGTCGCCGCGTCGATCTCGCTGTCGCCGACAAAGACCGCCTGCTTGGCCTGAAGCTGGTCGCGCACCGCCAGAAGCGGTTTCGGGTCGGGCTTCTTGACCTCGAGCGTGTCGCCGCCGACCACCGCGCCGAAGAAGCCGTCGATGCCGAAGGTCTTGAGGATGGCGCGCGAGGGCGCCTCGGGCTTGTTGGTGCAGACGCCCATCGCCCAGCCTTCGTCGCGGAACTGTTCCAGCGCGTCCTCGACGCCGGGATACAGCGTCGTCAGCGTCGCCGGGTCGGCTTCGTAATGGCCAAGGAACGTCTCGACCATGGCGTCGCGCTGACCGGCGTCAAGCCCGCGGGCTTCGATCACGCGCTCCATCAAGACCTGCACTCCGTCACCGATAAAGGCGCGGATGGTGTCGAGGTCAAGCGCCTCCCGGCCCATCCCGGCAAGCGTCCGGTTCACGGCGGCATGGATATCGGGGGCGCTGTCGATCAGCGTCCCGTCGAGATCGAAGATGATGGCCTTCACGCGGCATCCTTCCATTTGATCGAGCATCCCATCGACGGGATCTGCTCGGCGGGTCCGTGGCCGGTCTCGGCCACCTGTTTCATCGCCTCGTAAAGGTCGCGGCGCAGGTCGGGCGGGCCCGCCTGCTTGCGCGAGGCATCCAGCCGTCCGCGATATTGCAGCCCCATCCCGGCATCGAAGCCGAAGAAATCCGGGGTGCAGACAGCGCCATAGGCCCGCGCGACCGACTGGTCCTCGTCATGGAGATAGGGGAAGGGAAGGTCAAGTTCCTCGGCGACGCGGCGCATGCCCTCGATCCCGTCCTCGGGATAGGCCGAGGCGTCGTTCGAACAGATCGCGGCAACGCCGATCCCAAGGCCTTGCAGGTCGCGCGCGTCGCGGATCAGCCTGTCGCGGACCGCCAGCACATAGGGGCAGTGGTTGCAGATGAACATGACCAGCGTGCCCCTGGGGCCGCGGATGTCCGAAAGCCTGTGGGTCTTTCCGTCGGTGCCGGGCAGGGCGAAGTCCGGGGCGGTCCAGCCGAAATCGCAGACGGGGGGAGAGACGGCCATGGAAACCTCCTTCGAATGGGACACGGGTGCCGGAAAGAAGGTAACGCGGGGCGGCGGGCGGGCCAGCCGGTCCTTTGGTGGCGGTCCCTCAGTGTGACAGAGCCGCCCCGGGGGCAACGGGGCGCGGAAGGGCGCGCGGCCCGCGCCCTCCCGGACCTGTGGTCTGGCTTCAGGCCGCCTTGCGCGCGCCTTCGGCGGCTTCGCGGATCGCGCGGATATTGGCGCCATAGACCTCGGGCGCATCGACCGAGCCGCCCTTGAAGACGGCCGAGCCCGCGACCAGCACATCGGCGCCCGCCTCGACCACGAGGGGCGCGGTCTCGGGGGTGATGCCGCCGTCGATCTGGATATGGATCGGGCGGTCGCCGATCATGGCGCGGACCTTGCGGGTCTTCTCGATGCCGGAATGGATGAATTTCTGCCCGCCGAAGCCCGGGTTCACGGTCATGATCAGGACCATGTCGCAGAGATCGAGGATATGCTCGACGCTTTCCGCAGGCGTCGCGGGGTTCAGCACAACGCCCGCCTTGACGCCCTGCGCCTTGATCGCCTGCAGGGTGCGGTGGATATGCGGGCCCGCCTCGATATGGGCGGTGATCATGTCGGCGCCCGCCTCGGCATAGGCCTCGATATAGGCATCGACCGGCGAGATCATCAGGTGGACGTCCATGAAGGTCTTCACATGCGGGCGGAACGCCTTCACCGCGGGCGGGCCGAAGGTCAGGTTCGGGACGAAATGCCCGTCCATCACATCGACATGCACCCAGTCGGCGCCCTGCGCCTCGATGGCCCGAATCTCGGCGCCGAAATTCGCGAAATCGGCAGACAGGATCGAGGGCGCGATCTTGATCGAACGGTCGAACATCTTGGGGTTCCTCCCGATAGGGCCGGTTTTTGCAAGGTTGGCGCGGCCCCGGGGCAGGGCCGCGCCGGAGCGTCATTCGGCGGCGACAGCGCCCAGCGCTTCGCGCCAGCCGGGGTAAAGCTTGTCGGCATCCTGCGGGAAGCTTTCGAAGGCCCGGGCCAGTTCCTTGTGCTCCTTGGCGTAGTCGACAAGGCCGACGCCCGACTTCCAGGCGTCATGGGCCTGGCGCAGCGAGATCGCCCCCGCGGTGCCGCCATCGACATGGCCGAAGGCGCCGCCGCCCGAGGTCTGGATCACGTTGGAATGGCCCAGATTGTCGAAGAAGCCCGGCAGCCGCAGCGCGTTCATGCCGCCCGAGATGATCGGGGTGGTGGGTTTCATCCCCAGCCAGTCCTGCCGGTAGAAGGGGCCCTCGGCCACGTCGTCGGTCAGCATGAAGGCCATGATCTTGTCGGACGGATCGCCCTCCATCTTGCCAAAGCCCATGGTGCCGGTGTGGATGCCCGAGGCGCCCTGCAGACGCGCCATCTTGGACAGCACGAAGGCGGTGTAGCCGCGTTGGGATTCCGGCGAGGTCACGGCGCCGTGGCCCGCGCGGTGATAGTGCAGGAACTGGTGCGGGAAGGCGCGGCGCGCGGTGGTGATCGCCGCCGGACCGGCCACATAGCCATCGACGAGGAAGGCCACGTGATCGGCATTCTCGCCGAAGGTCTCGAGGATGTATTCACCCCGGGCCAGCATTTCATAATGGTCGTCGGCGGTGATGTTGGCCGAGAACAGCTTGGCCTCGCCGGTCTTGTCCTGGGCGCGCTTCATCGCGTCGGCGACCAGACGGATCGTCTCTTTCAGCGGCGCGAAGACCTGGTTGCCTTGCGGCTCATCGTTCTTGATGAAGTCTCCACCCAGCCAGAATTCGTAGCAGGCATCCGCGAAGGGCTGCGGGCGCAGGCCGAGTTTCGGCTTGATGATGGTGCCCACCACCATGCCGCCATCGGTGACGCTGCGGCCCAGAACGCGCCACATGTCGGCGATGTTCATCACCGGCCCGTCGAAGAGCCGCAGATAGGCCGGCGGCACGTAGAAGTCGCGCATCTTGGCATGCGCCACGTCGCCCATGCCCTGGTTGTTGCCGATCGTCAGCGTCAGGAACGAGGCCAGCATGGCGCGGCCGTCGATGATGTTGCGGTCGAACAGCTCGACCGGATAGGCGATCTTCATCACCTCGTTTTCGGGGTCGATCTCGTAGACGAGCGCATCGACGCCCTTGGTGAAATCGTCGGTGGTGTGCACCTCGACATTGGTGCCGGTCGAGCTTTCGGCGGCGAAATGCGCCGCGGTGGCTAGGTAGTCCCCGTCCCCCTTGGGCTTCATCGTATAGGCGCAAAGCACGTGACGGCCGCCGGCGATGAGCGCTTTCTCATCGAGGTCGAGGCGGGCATATCGGTTCGACTGATCCATTTCCTATGGCCTTTCGGTTCGTCTTGTCCCCGGGTTCCGGTGGTCTTCGTTCTACGTTGCGCGCGTTTCCGGAGCGGGCCCGGCCCCCGCGAGGGCCGGGCGCCAGAGATTTATTTCGTCTTCGGATCGAGGCTGCCATCGGCATAGCGCTTGGCCATGTCCTCCATCGGGATCGGCTTGATCCGCGAGGCATTGCCGGCGGTGCCGAAGCGCTCGAACCGGTCCTTGCACAGCTTGGTCATCTCGGCCATCGCGGGCTTGAGGAATTTCCGCGGGTCGAATTCGGCCGGGTTTTCCTGCGCGATGCGGCGGAAGGTGCCGGTCATCGCCATCCGGTTGTCGGTGTCGATATTGACCTTGCGCACGCCCATCTTGATGCCGCGCTCGATCTCTTCGACCGGCACGCCATAGGTCTGGGGCATCGCGCCGCCATTCTCGTTGATCAGGTCCTGCAGGTATTGCGGCACCGAGGACGAGCCGTGCATCACCAGGTGCGTGTCGGGCAGCTTGGCGTGGATCTTCTCGATCACGCTCATCGCCAGCGTCTCGCCGGTGGGCTTCTGGGTGAACTTGTAGGCTCCGTGGCTGGTGCCGCAGGCGATGGCCAGCGCATCGACCCGGGTCTTGGCGACGAAATCGGCGGCCTGATCGGGGTCGGTCAGCAGCTGGTCGTGGCTCAGCTCGCCCTCGGCGCCATGGCCGTCCTCGGCTTCGCCCATGCCGGTTTCCAGGCTGCCCAGAACGCCCAGCTCGCCCTCGACCGAGGCACCGACCCAATGCGCCATGTCGGCCACGCGCTTGGTGATGTCGACGTTATACTCGTAGGACGCGGGCGTCTTGCCGTCGCCTTCCAGCGAGCCGTCCATCATCACCGAGGTAAAGCCGTGCTTGATGGCCGACAGGCAGGTCGCCTCGTTGTTGCCGTGGTCCTGATGCATGCAAAGCGGGATGTCGGGATAGATCATCGACAGCGCCTCGATCATCTTCGCCAGCATGATGTCATTGGCATATTGGCGCGCGCCACGGCTCGCCTGGATGATGACCGGCGCGTCGCAGGCCTTGGCGGCCTCCATGATCGACAGGCCCTGTTCCATGTTGTTGATGTTGAACGCCGGGACGCCGTAGCCGTGCTCGGCCGCGTGGTCCAGGAGTTGGCGAAGGGTGATAAGAGCCATCGTTAATCTCCGTCAGTCTGCGCGCTGGGCGCGTTCGAGGGCTTCGAGACCGGGGAGCGGCCGCCCCTCCAGCCATTCGAGGAATGCTCCACCGGCGGTGGAGACATAGGTGAAATCATGGGCGAGGCCCGAGCGGTTCAGCGCGACCAGCGTGTCCCCGCCGCCCGCGACCGACACGCAGATCCCGGCCCGGGTCTGTTCGGCCACGGTTTCGGCCAGTGCCCGGGTCGCGCCGTCGAAGGGCGGGGTTTCGTAGGTGCCCATCGGCCCGTTCCAGACGATGGTGCGGGCCGTGCGCAGGAGGCCGCGATACAGCTCGACCGTATCGGGTCCCAGATCGTAGACCCGGCGGTTCGGGCGGATGCCGCCCAGCGGCACCGGATAGGCATGCTGGCCCGCATGTTGCAGCCCGTCGACGACGAAGTCCCTGGGCATCACGATCCTGCAGCCCGCGACCTCGGCCAGCGCCGCGATCTCGAGGATCTCGTCGGCCAGTTCGGGTTCGCAGAACGACTTGCCGATGCTGTAGCCGCGCGCGAACAGGAAGGTATTGGCCAGCCCGCCCCCCAGCAGGACGGTGTCGATCTTGGCCACCAGCCGTTTCAGAAGCCCCAGCCGTTCGGCCATCGAGCGCCCGCCGACCAGCGCCACCGAGGGCGAGAGCGGGGTATCGAGCGCCCGGTCGAGCTGGGCCAGCTCTTCCAGCAGCAGCGGTCCGGCGGCGACCGTCTCGGCGGCGTCGACCGCCGCCGTGGTCGAGGCATGCAGCCGGTGACAGCAGGAAAAGGCATCGTTGACATAGATGTCGCCCAGCCGGGCCAGATCCGCCCCGAGCCGCGGGTCGTTCACTTCCTCGCCGCGCTCGAAGCGCAGGTTCTCGCACAGCAGAACCTCGCCCGGGGCCAGCGCGAGGCTGGCGCGCTCGGCCATGGGGCCCGCGCAGGTGTCGATGAAGCGCACAGGCGCCTCCAGGGCATCGGCCAGTGCGCCCTTGACCCGTTCCAGCGACAGGGCCGGGGTCAACTCGCCCTCGGGACGGCCGAGATGGCTGAGAACCACCAGCCGCGCGCCTTGTGCCAGAAGCGGTTTCATGCCCCTGGCGAACCGGGCGATGCGCGTGGCATCGCCCACCCCGTCGGGGCCGAGCGGAACGTTCAGATCCGCCCGGACCGCCAGGCGTCTGCCCGAAACATCCAGCGATGTCAGGGGCGTCGGCGCCATCAGATCAGGGCCCCCATGGCCACGGCGGTATCCGCCATCCGGTTGGAGAAGCCCCATTCGTTGTCATACCAGGTCAGGATGCGGACCATGGTGCCGTCCATCACCTTGGTCTGGTCCATGTGGAAGACCGAGGAATGCGGGTCGTGGTTGAAGTCCGACGAGACCAGTTTCTCGTCGGTATAGCCGAGAATGCCCTTCATCGGACCGTCGGCCGCCGCCCGGATGGCCGCGTTGACCTCGTCGACGGTGGTCGCCTTCGAGGCCTCGAAGACCAGATCGACGACCGAGACGTTCGGCGTCGGCACCCGGATCGCGACGCCGTCGAGCTTGCCGTTCAGTTCCGGCAGCACGAGACCCACGGCCTTGGCGGCCCCGGTCGAGGTCGGGATCATCGACATCGCCGCGGCGCGGGCGCGATAGAGATCCTTGTGCATCGTGTCCAGCGTCGGCTGGTCGCCGGTGTAGCTGTGGATCGTGGTCATGAAGCCGCGGGTGATGCCGATGGCATCGTTCAGGGCCTTGGCGACCGGCGACAGGCAGTTCGTCGTGCAGGAGGCGTTCGAGACGACCAGATCGTCCTTGGTCAGCACGTCATGGTTCACGCCATAGACGATGGTCTTGTCGGCCCCGGCGCCCGGCGCCGAGATCAGCACCCGCTTCGAGCCGTTTTCCAGATGGATCGCGGCCTTGTCGCGGGCGGTAAAGATGCCCGTGCATTCCAGCGCCACATCGACATCGCCCCAGGGCAGCTCCTTGGGGTCGCGGATCGCGGTCACCTTGATCGGGCCGCGGCCCACGTCGATGGTGTCGCCGCTCACGGTCACGGTGCCGGGGAAGCGGCCGTGAACGCTGTCGTAGCGCATCAGGTGGGCGTTGGTCTCGACCGGGCCCAGATCGTTGATCGCGACGACCTCGATATCGGTGCGGCCCGATTCAACGATCGCCCGCAGCACGTTGCGCCCGATCCGGCCGAAGCCGTTGATTGCTACCTTAACTGTCATCTTCCACCCTTCTTGTCTTACCTGATCAGTTTCTTCGCGGCGGCGGCCACGGCTTCGGCGGTGATGCCGAAATGCTTGTAAAGGTCGTCTGCCGGCGCCGAGGCGCCGAAGCCGGTCATGCCCACGAAGGCGGATCTGGCGCCCAGAAGCGGCGCCCAGCCCTGTTCCACGGCAGCCTCGACCCCGACCCGGGGTGCGTCGCCGAGGACGGAGGCACGGTAGGCCTCGTCCTGTGCTGCGAATAGCTCGAAACAGGGGGCAGAGACAACGGCCGCCTTGACGTCCTGGCGCGCCAGCTCGTCGGCCGCATTCATCGCGATCTCGACTTCCGAGCCGGTGGCGATCAGCGTCACGTCGCGTCCGCCCTCGGGCTCGCGCAGCACATAGGCGCCCTTGGCGGTCAGGTTCTCGATCCGGTGCTCGGTCCGCAGGCAGGGCAGGTTCTGGCGCGACAGCGCCAGCAGGCTCGGGGTCCTCTCCGAGGTCGCGGCGATTTCCCAGGCCTCGGCGGTCTCGACCACATCGGCGGGCCGGAAGACGTTGAGGTTGGGCATGGCGCGCAGGCTCGCCAGATGTTCCACCGGCTGGTGGGTCGGGCCATCCTCGCCCAGACCGATCGAGTCATGGGTCATGACATAGGCGACCGGCAGCCCCATCAGCGCCGACAGCCGGATCGCGGGCCGCGCATAGTCGGCAAAGACGAGGAAGGTGCCGCCATAGGGGAAGAAGCCCCCGTGGAGCGCGATCCCGTTCATCGCCGCCGACATGCCGAATTCGCGGATGCCGTAATGGATGTAGGTGCCGCCGTAATTGTCCTTGCTGACCGGCGCCATGCCCTTGGTCAGCGTCAGGTTCGAGCCCGTCAGGTCGGCCGAGCCGCCGATGGAATTGGGCAGGGTCGCGTTCACGACCTCCAGCGCCATTTCCGACGCTTTCCGGGTCGCGACCTTAGGCGCATCGGCCGAAAGCTTCTGCTTGTAGGCCGCGATGGCCTCGGCCATGGCCACCTTGTCGGGCCTGGCCAGCGATTTCTCGAAGGCGCCGCCATGCTCGTTGCACAGCAGACGCGCCTCCCAGCCCTCGCGAGCCTGACGGCCGCGCGCGGCAACCGCCTGCCAGGCGGCATAGACGTCCTTCGGCAGGGTGAAAGCCTCGTGGGCCCAGCCCAGCGCGGTGCGGGTCGCGGCGATTTCCTCGGCCCCCAGCGGCGCGCCATGAACCTTGTGGCTGCCCGCCTTGTTGGGCGCGCCCTGACCGATCACCGTCTTGCAGTCGATCAGCGACGGGCGCGGGTCCTTGCGCGCGGCCTCGATGGCGGCGGCGATGGCCTCGCGGTCGTGACCGTCGACCTCCTGCACATGCCAGCCGGCGGCGGCGAACCGCGCCTTCTGGTCGACCGAGGTCGACAGCTCGGTCGAGCCGTCGATGGTGATCTTGTTGTCGTCCCACAGCACGATCATCCGGCCCAGCTGCCAGTGCCCGGCCATGTCGATGGCCTCGTGGCTGATGCCTTCCATCAGGCAGCCGTCGCCCGCGATCACGTAGGTGTAGTGATCGACCAGATCGTCGCCGAAGCGCGCATTATGCATCCGTTCGGCCAGCGCCATGCCGACCGCGGTGGTGATGCCCTGACCCAGCGGGCCGGTCGTGGTCTCGATCCCGTCGGCATGGCCGTATTCCGGATGGCCCGCCGTGCGGGCGCCCCATTGCCGGAAGCTGCGGATCTGGTCCATGTCCATGTCGGCGTAGCCCAGCATGTGGTTGATCGAATAGACCAGCATGGACCCGTGCCCCGCCGACAGCACAAAGCGGTCGCGGTCGGGCCATTTCGGGCAGGATGGGTCGATCTGCATGAACCGGTTGAAGAGCACCGCGGCCACGTCGGCCATGCCCATCGGCATGCCCGGATGGCCCGAATTGGCGGCTTGCACCGCATCCATGGTCAGGACCCGGATGGCGGTGGCCATCAGCGCTTCGGCGCTGGTGTCGATCTTGGTGGGCGCGTTCATTCGGAACCCTCCTCAGGCGCGTTTCGATTCGGAGACGAGGCGATTGATCATCGGCGTCAGGATAAGCTGCATCGCGAGGTCGAGCTTGCCGCCCGGGATCACGATCGAGTTGGCGCGGCTCATCCAGGACCCGTGGATCATCGAGACCAGGTAGGAAAAGTCGATGCCGCGCGGGTTGCGGAACCGGATCACGACGAGGCTTTCGTCGGGGGTGGGGATCCAGCGGGCGACGAAGGGGTTCGAGGTGTCGACCACGGGCACGCGCTGGAAGTTGATGTCGGTCTGGGTGAATTGCGGGCAGATGCAATGCACATAGGCATACATCCGGCGCAGGATCACGTCGGTAATGGCCTCGGTGGTGTAGCCGCGCTTTTCCTTGTCGCGGTGGATCTTCTGGATCCATTCGAGGTTGATCACCGGCACCACCCCGATCTTGAGATCGGCGTGCTGGGCGATGTTGACCTCGTCATTGACGACCGAGCCGTGCAGGCCCTCGTAGAACAGCAGGTCCGACCCGTCCTCGAACGGCGCCCAGTCGGTGAACTCGCCCGGAGGCACGCCGTATTTCTCGGCCTCGTCGGCATCGTGCACATAGTGGCGGGTGCGGCCGGTGCCGGTCTCGGCATACTGGCTGAAGACCTTTTCCAGCTCCTTCAGCTCGTTCGCCTCATAGCTGAAATGGCTGAAGCCGACATTGCCGCCCGCGTATTGGCGGTCGAGCTCGGACTTCATGTCCTTACGGTTGAAGCGGTGGAAGGCGTCGCCCTCGATCGAGACCGCGTTCACGCCCTCGCGGCGGAAGATCTGGTCGAAGGTGTGCTTGACCGTCGAGGTGCCTGCCCCGGAGGAGCCGGTAACGGAGATGATCGGATGCTTCTTGCTCATGACTGTCCTCCAGGAACTCAGACGCGGAACAGGCCGCGATTGCCGAACAGGGCATTGACCTCTTCGTCCGGCAGGTCGTGATAGGCGGCGATGCGGCTGACCTTGTCGGTCGAGCCGAAGACGAACGGCGTGCGGGCATGCAGGCTTTCGGCGGTCTTGCCCAGGATCGGGTCCTGCGCGTCGGTCGCGAGCCCGCCGGCCTGCTGGATCACGAAGGCGATGGGCGCGCATTCATAGACCATCCGCAGACGGCCGCGCTCGTAGCCCTTGCGGGCATCGCCGGGGTACAGGAAGACGCCGCCCCGGGTCAGGATCCGGTGGGTTTCGGCCACCAGCGAGGCGACCCAGCGCATGTTGAAGTTCGAGGCGCGCGGGCCTTCCTCGCCGGCGAGGCAATCGTCGATATAGGCCCGGATCGGCCGCGACCAGTGCCGGTAGTTCGAGGCGTTGATGGCGAATTCGCGCGAGGTGTCGGGCACCTTCACGGCCTCGGCCACCAGCACGAACTGCTTGCTGTCGGGGTCCAGAAGGTATTCCTGGGTGCCCTTGCCGAAGGTGCAGACCAGCATCGTCTGCGGCCCGTAGATGATGTAGCCCGCGCCGATCTGTTCGCTGGCCGGGCGCAGCACGCTGGCATCGCCGGTCGCGGCCGCCTCGAAGATCGAGAAGATCGTGCCTATCGAGACGTTGACGTCGATGTTCGAGGACCCGTCGAGCGGGTCGATGGCAACGGCATAGGCGCCCGCGGGGTCAAGCTCGGCCACGACGTCCTGTTCTTCCGAGGCATAGAAGCGGACATTGGCGGTCTTGAGACGTTCGCAGAAGGCGTCGTCGGCCATCAGGTCCAGCGCCTTCTGGGTGTCGCCGCCCAGGTTTTCGCCGACCGCGGCCCCCAGCGCGCCGCCCAGCGGCCCGCGCTGGATCACCCGCGACAGGTCGATGCCGACCTCGCAGAGCGCGTTCAGGATGGGCTGAAGTGCGGCGGGGATATGCTGCAAATCCCGGATCGGATTTTCTCGTTGCATAAATTTCTCCCGAATCTGGCGACGCGTTGTCGATACCGGTTGCTAAAGGATGACGGCATGGTGGAGAATTTAAAAACGCGGAACCTGTGTTAGATTTTTTTGAAAACCTCATGTCGACACTCCGACCCGAAGCGGTAACCTTCAAGCAACTCAGGGCGTTGCGTGCCGTGGCCGAGCACGGGACCCTGACGGCGGCGGCCGAGTCGATCCACCTGACGACCCCGGCCGTCCATACCCAGCTGCGCCAGCTCGAAGAGAATTTCGGCGCCCGCCTGGTCGATCGCGGCCCCCAGGGCGTGGCGCGACTCACGCGCCAGGGCGAGGCGGTTCTGGTGGGCGCGCGCGCGATCGAGACCGCGCTCGAGGCCTGCGTCGATCATGTGCGCGCGCTCAACGAGGGGATGGAGGGGATGGTGACGCTGGGCGTCGTCGCCACCGCCAAGTATTTTGCGCCGCGCCTGGTGGCCGAGCTGCACCGCGCCTTTGCCGAGATCGACGTGATCCTGCGGGTGGGCTCGCGCGAAATGGTGGTGACGGCGCTGCAGGCGGCAAGCGTCGATATCGCGATCATGGGGCGGCCGCCCCGGGTGCCCGAAGTGCATGCGACGGTGCTGGGACCGCATCCCCATGTGCTGATCGCGCCGCCCGATCACCCGCTGGCCGGGCAGGAGCGGATCGCGGCCGAACGGGTGCTGGCCGAAACCTTTCTCGCGCGCGAGGTGGAGTCCGGAACCCGCGTCCTGATGGATCGGTTCATCGAGCGGCTGGGCAAGGGGCGTCCGCAACGGGTGATCGAGCTGGAAAGCAACGAGACCATCAAGCAGGCGGTGATGGCGGGGCTCGGGATCGCGCTGATCTCGCGTCACACGGTGGTCGAGGAACTGGCCGCCGGGCGGCTGGTCGAACTGGACGCCCCCGCGCTGCCGCTGGTGCGGCAGTGGTTCCTGGTCCATCGCAGCGATACCGCGCTCAGCGCGGCCGGTCGGCGCATCCACGGCTACATTGTGGGCCGCCAGGGCGCGTTCCTGCCGCGATAGGCCGGTCTCCGGCCCCGAATTTTCGCAGAAAATTCGCGCGAGCCCCCAGGCGGTCGGTTTCCCTGACAAAGCGCGGCAGGGCCCTTGACCTTCCAGCGACTGGAGGCCCTATCTGAGGGGCATCCAATCCGACGGACGCTGCACGGAGGCTGTCATGACCGCGATCACCACCACCAGGCTGAAGCTCGAAGGGCTGCATTGCGCGGGCTGCGTGCGGCGGGTCGAGCGCGCCCTGACCGAGCTGCCCGAGGTCGAGGCCGCCCGGGTCAACCTCGCGACCGGCACCGCCGAGGTCGAGCATTCCGGTCCGCCCGCGCCGCTGATCGGGGCGGTCGAGGGGGCGGGCTTCGGCGTCGCCCGGACCGACATCTCGCTCAACGTCGAGGGCGCGACCTGTGCCTCCTGCACCGGCCGGATCGAGCGCACGCTGCTGGCCCAGCCCGGGGTTCTGTCGGCGGCGATGAACCTCGCGACCGGTCAGGCCCGCGTGACCGCCGCCGAGGGCCTGGCCGATGCCCGTGCGCTGGCCCGCGCGGTGACCGAGGCAGGCTATCCGGCGACCCCGCTGACCGCCGAGGCGCGGCCCGAACCCGGCGCGGCCCAGGCCGCCGAGGCCCGCAAGCTCGCTCGCCGGGCCTGGATCGCGGGTCTGCTGGCGCTGCCCGTGGTGCTTCTGGAAATGGGCGGTCACGTGATCCCCGGCGCCCGCGAGGCGCTGGCCGGGATCGTCTCGGAAACCGGGCTGCGCGTCGTTTCGTTCCTGCTGACCACCGCGATCCTCGCCGGTCCGGGCCGGTCCTTCTTCCTGAAGGGCGTGCCGCTCCTGCTGAAGGGCGCGCCCGACATGAACGCGCTGGTCGCGCTCGGCACCGGCGCGGCCTGGGGCTATTCCACGCTCGCGACCTTCGCGCCCAGCCTGCTGCCCGCCGGAACGGCCCATGTCTATTTCGAGGCCGCGGCGGTCATCGTCACCCTGATCCTGATCGGCCGCACCCTCGAGGCCCGCGCCCGGGGCCGCACCGGCGAGGCGATCCGGCATCTGATGGGGCTGCAACCGCACAGCGCCCGGGTCGTCACTGAAACGGGTCTCGAGGACCGGCCCGTCGAGCTGCTTGCCCCCGGCGATCTGATCGAGGTCCGCCCCGGCGAGCGCATCCCTACCGATGGCGAGATCGTCGAGGGGCAGGGGCCGGTCGACGAATCGATGCTGACCGGCGAGCCGATGCCCGCCGACAAGGCGCCCGGCGACGCGGTCACCGGCGGCACCGTCAATGGCGCGGCCGCGCTGAGGTTCCGCGCCACCCGGGTCGGCCGCGAGACCGCGCTGGCCCAGATCGTGGCGATGGTCGAGACGGCGCAGGGCGCCAAGCTGCCGGTGCAGGCGCTGGCCGACCGGATCACCGGCATCTTCGTGCCCGCCGTCCTGGCCGCCGCCGCGCTGACCGTGGCTGTCTGGCTGATCGTCGGGCCCGACCCGGCGCTGGGCCTCGCATTGGTCGCGGGCGTCTCGGTGCTGATCGTCGCCTGTCCCTGCGCCATGGGGCTGGCCACGCCGACCTCGGTGATGGTGGGCACGGGCCGCGCCGCCGAAATGGGGGTTCTCTTCCGCAAGGGCGATGCGTTGCAAAGCCTGTCGGGCGTCGCGACGGTCGCCTTCGACAAGACCGGCACCCTGACCGAGGGCCGCCCCGAACTGACCGAAGCGCGGCTGGCCGAGGGCTTTGATCGCGGCGAGGTCCTGGCCGCGGCCGCCGCGCTCGAGGCCCGATCGGAGCATCCGCTGGCCCGCGCCATCCTGGCCGCCGCGCCAGATCATCCCGAGGCCGAGGGCGTCGAGGCGTTGCCCGGTTTCGGCGTCAGGGGCCGGGTCGGCGGCCGTGATGTCCTGGTGGGCGCCGAACGGCTGATGGCGCGCGAGGGCATCGCGCTTGGCCCCCTCGAGGCCGAGGCGGCGACGCTGGCCGCCACGGGGGCAACGCCCGTTTTCGTGGCCCTCGACGGGCGTGCGGCGGGGGTGCTGGCGCTGGCCGACCCGATCAAGCCCTCGGCGCGCGCGGCGATCGCGGGGCTGCACCGGATGGGTGTCGCGACCGCGCTGATCACCGGCGATACCGAGCCGACCGCGCGCGCCGTCGCGGCCGAGCTTGGCATCGGCCATGTGGTGGCAGGCGTTCTGCCCGGCGGCAAGGTCGAGGCGCTGCAGGGGCTCCGCGCCGAGGGCCCCGTCGCCTTCGTCGGCGACGGGCTCAACGACGCGCCCGCGCTGGCTGCGGCCGATGTGGGGCTTGCCATCGGCACCGGCACCGATGTCGCCATCGAGGCGGGCGACGTGGTGCTGATGTCGGGCGATCCGCAGGGCGTCGTCAACGCGCTCCATGTCAGCCGCCGGACGCTGGCCAATATCCGCCAGAACCTGTTCTGGGCCTTCGCCTATAACGTTGCGCTGATCCCGGTTGCGGCGGGGGTGCTTTATCCGCTGAACGGGCTCATGCTGTCGCCGATGCTGGCGGCGGGGGCGATGGCCTGCTCGAGCCTCTTCGTGCTGTCGAACGCGCTTCGGCTGCGCGGGCTCGGGCCGCTGGAGGCCCGGTCATGAATATCGGCGACATCTCGAAGGCGACGGGCCTGCCCGCCAAGACCATCCGCTATTACGAGGAGATCGGCCTGATCCGTCCGGCCCGGGGCGCCAATGGCTACCGGCATTTCTCGGAAACCGACCTGCACAACCTGACCTTTCTGGGCCGGGCGCGGTCGCTCGGCTTCTCGATCGAGGAATGCCGGGCGCTTCTGGCGCTTTATACCGACAAGGACCGGGCCAGCGCCGATGTGAAAGAGATCGCCCGCACCCATCTGGCGCAGATCGATGCCAAGATCCTGGAGCTGCAGGCGATGCGGGCGACGCTTGCCGATCTGATGGCGGCCTGCGCGGGCGATCATCGTCCCGACTGCCCGATCCTCAAGGGGCTGGCCGGAGAGCCCTGAGCCGCCCGCAATTGGGCTTTGACAATGCGCGCCGATGGGCTAGGCAGGAGCGACTTCGGTTCCGGCCCGCAAGGCCGGAGAAAAGGGAACGCGGTGCGCCCCCGCAAGGGCAACTCCGCGGCTGCCCCCGCAACTGTAGGCGGAGAGCGCGGCTGACAGACGCCACTGGGCCTGTCCCGGGAAGGCCAGCCAAGCGAAGACCCGCAAGCCAGGAGACCTGCCGAAGCGACGATCACCCTTTCCGGGCGCGGGGTGCGCCCCGGAGCGGCCAGACCGCAGCGGTGAGACAGATCACCGTCCGGGGGGCTGGCCCGATCCTGCCGCGCCCCGGACCGCCCGCAAGGGCAGGGAAGGCAGGGCGATGAACGATCCGGAGACAAGACCGGCCGACCGAGACGGAGCGCGCGCATGAGGGGGCAGGGGCTCTTCTGGGCGCTTGCGCTGCTGGTGGTGGCGCTTTTCGGGCTGTCGCTGCTGATCGGCCCGGCGGGACTGTCGGTCGGCGACAGCCTCTCGGCGCTGCTGGCCGGGCGCGGCGAGGCGGCGGTGCTGGTCATGCGCGAGATCCGGCTGCCCCGCGCGATCCTGGCCGTGCTGGTGGGCGCGAGCCTCGGGCTCTCGGGCGCGGCGCTGCAGGGCTACATGCGCAACCCGCTGGCCGAGCCCGGCCTGATCGGCGTCTCGTCGAGCGCCGCGCTGGGCGCGGTACTGGCGCTGCAGACGGGGCTTGCCTCGGCGCATGTGCTGGCGCTTCCCGCTTCGGCTCTGACCGGCGCGCTGATCGCCGTCTCGCTGCTGCTGCTTCTGGCCGGACCCCGCGGCGGGGCCTTCACGCTGATCCTCGCGGGCATCGCCCTTTCGGCGCTGGCGGGCGCGCTGACGCAACTGGTGCTGAACCTCTCGCCCAATCCTTACGCCACGGCCGATATCGTGTTCTGGCTGATGGGCTCGCTGGCCGACCGGTCCTTCACCCATGTCTGGCTGGCGCTGCCGCTGACGCTTCTGGGCTGGTTGATGCTGGCCGGGCTCGGCCGCGGGCTCGATGCCCTGACGCTGGGCGAGGATGCGGCGGCGGCGCTGGGCATCCGGCTCGGGCGGATGCGCCTCGCGCTGGTCCTGGGTGTCGCGGCCTCGGTGGGCGCGGGGGTGGCGGTCGCGGGCGCCATCGGCTTTGTCGGTCTGATCGTGCCGCATCTGCTGCGCCCGCTGGTGGGCGCCCGGCCCGGGCGGCTGCTGGCGGCCTCGGCGCTGGGCGGCGCGGCCCTTCTGCTGGCCGCCGATATCGGCGTGCGGCTGGTTCTGCCCGACCGCGATCTCAAGCTGGGCGTCGTCACAGCACTGATCGGCGCGCCGCTGTTCATCCGGCTGATCTACCGCACCCGGGCGGAGGCGGGCGCATGACCGGGCTTGAGCTTTCGCATCTGACCGTCCGGCGCGGCGCCTGCCCTGTGGTCGACGATGTCACCGCACGGCTGTCGCCGGGCGACTGCGTGGGCCTTGTCGGTCCCAATGGCGCGGGCAAGACCACATTGATGCGCGCAGCCCTCGGCCTTCTGCCGCACAAGGGCACATCGAGCCTCGCGCGCCTCCCCGCGCCCGAGCGTGCCCGCACCGCCGCCTGGCTGCCGCAAACGCGCGAGATCGCCTGGCCGGTCAGCGTCGAGACCCTGGTCGCGCTTGGCCGCACGCCGCATCTGGGGCCGGGCCAGCGTCCCGGACCTGCCGACCGTGCCGCCGTTGACGCCGCGATGGCCCGCCTCGAACTTGGCGGTTTCGCCACGCGCTGCGCGACCGAGCTGTCTGGGGGCGAACAGGCGCGGGTGCTGATCGCCCGGGCGCTGGCGCAGGAGGCGCCGGTGCTGATGGCCGACGAACCCATTGCCGGGCTCGACCCGGCGCATCAGTTTACCACCATGGCGCTGTTCGCGCGCCTTGCCGCCGAAGGCCGCCTGGTGATGGTCTCGCTCCACGATCTGGGGCTGGCGGTCCGGTTCTGCACCCGGCTCCTGCTGATGCATCGCGGCCGTCTGGTGGCCGACGGCCCGCCCCGCGCGGTGCTGAGCGAGGCCAATCTGGCCGAGGTCTTCGGGCTGCGCGCCTATCTGGCCGAGACCCCCGACGGCCCGGTCTTCCAGCCGCTCGAGGTGGTGCGATGACCCCCAATTCACGCCCGGCCGAGGAGCCTGCCGCATGATCGACCCGATCCTGTCCTTCCTTCACACCGGCGGCGCGGCGATGTGGGCCATCGCGGGCCTGTCGGTCGCGACGCTCAGCCTGATCCTCTGGAAGCTCTGGGGCCTCGCGCGGATGGGCGCCTTCGCGGGCGCCCGGGCCGAACGCGCGGTGCGGCTCTGGCAGGAGGGCGCGCGCGAAGCGGCGGCCGAGGCGGTTGCGGGCCGCGTCGGGCTGCGCGCCCGGCTGGTCCGCGCGGCCATTGGGGCGCTGGCGCTGGGCCTGCCCGAGGCGAAGGCGCGCGAGGAAACCACCCGCGTCGCCCGGCGCCTGCTGGTCGAGGCGCGCGCGGGGCTTCGGGCACTGGAACTGATCGCGGTGATCGCGCCGCTTCTGGGTCTTCTCGGCACGGTTCTGGGCATGATCGATGCGTTCCAGGCGCTGCAAGCGGCGGGCTCGGCGGCCGACCCGGCCGATCTGGCGGGCGGCATCTGGGAGGCGCTTCTGACCACGGCCGCCGGCATGGCGGTGGCAATCCCGGCGGCGGTCTCGCTCAGCTGGTTCGAATCCGTGGCCGACAGCGCCCGCGCCGACATGGAAGACCTCGCGACCCGGCTGTTCCTTGCGGCGGAGGCGGGCTGATGTTCAGCTTCGACACGCCCCGGCCGCCACGCCGCCCGAGCCTCACGCCGATGATCGACGTGGTCTTCCTGCTGCTTGTCTTCTTCATGATCGCCGCCCGCTTCGGCCCCGAGGCGGGGATCGGGATCGTCGCGGCACAAGGCGGCGGCGCGGGCGACTGGCAGGGGCCGCCAAGGCTGATCGAGGTGCGCCCGGACGGGCTCTCGCTGAACGGGCAGGCGATGGCGCCCGATGCGATCGCCACAGAGCTGGCGCGGATCACGCCCGCGCCGGGCGATCCGGTCCTGCTGCGCGCCCGGGACGGGGCCGATCTGCAGGCGCTGGTCGATGCGATGGACGCGCTCGGCCGGGCCGGGGTCGCGGGGCTCATGCTGGTGGAGTAGGGCGATGTTCGACTTCGGCGCGGACGACCGGCAGCGCAGGCAGGGCGAAAGCATCGTGCCGATGATCAATGTCGTCTTCCTTTTGCTGATCTTCTTTCTGATGAGCGCGCGGCTGGTGCCGCCCGCGCCCTTCGAGACCGCGCCGCCGCAGGCGGACGCGGCCGAGCCCGCCACGGGTGACATGTTGCACCTGTCGGCCGCGGGCGATCTGGCCTTCGGCGATCTTAGGGGCGAGGCGGTCTTTGCGGCGCTCGCCGCCCGTCCCGTGGGCGCCGGGCCGCTGGTGATCCGGGCCGATGCCGGGGTCGAGGCGGCGGCGCTGGCACGTATTGCCGCGCGGCTGACGGCCGAGGGGCGCGGCCCGTTGCGGCTGGTGACGGTGCCGCGATGAAACGGGCGGGCGAGCTTCTGGCCTTCGTGCCGCTGGCGCTGGCGCTCCATGTCGGGGCCTTCGCGCTGGCGCGGCCGCCGCAGGGGGGCGTTGCCGGGGCCGAGGGCGGCCCGGGGGGCGACGCGCTGGTGACGCTGGCGGCGGCGCCTGCGTCCTATGCCAGGCTTGCCGAGGACTGGACCGAGGCCCCGGCGCCCGAGACCGAGCTTGCGGGCCTGCCCGCGCCAGAGCCAGAGCCAGAGCCCAAAAGCGTCCCGCGTGCCGAGCCGCTCAGCGCTGCGACGCCGCGTCCGGCCCTGCCGAAGCTTGCCGAGCCGCGCTCCGAGGCCGACCTGCCCGCGCCCCCCGAGACAGTCGAGCCCCGGCGCGTGCCGGACCCGGCGCCGACGCTTAGGCCCGAAGCCCGTCCGGCGAGGGCCGCCCGGCCCGCGCCGCCCTCGGAGGCGCGCGCGGCGCAGGTGGCGCGGGGCCGGGCGGAGGCCGCCGAGGCCGGGGCGGGGGCCACTGGCGGCGCGCCGACGCTGACGCCCGCCCGGGCCTCGTCGCTGCAGGCCGAATGGGGCGCGCGGATTCTGGCGCGGGTCGATCGCAGCCACCGCTATCCGCGCGGCACGCGGGCCAGCGGCCGGGCGCTGATCGAGCTGGTGCTGGCGCGCGACGGGCAGCTGGTCTCGGCCCGCCTGGTCCAAAGCGCGGGCGACCCGCGCCTCGACGAGGCCGCGCTGGCGGCGGTGCGCCGCGCCGGCCGGTTCCCGCCCGCGCCCCGGGGGCTCGCGGCCGCGCGCTACAGCTTCACCCTGCCGCTGAGGTTCGAGTGGCAGGGCTAGCGCCCGCCCGATCCGGACGGAGCCCTCAGGCGGTCTCGGGCCGCCGGATCAGCGCCGCCGCGCCACGCGCCCGGTCGGAAAGCCCGGTATTCGGGCTTTCGGCCAGGCTCAGCAGCCGCGCCCGCATGCGCGGGTCCCAGAACTGGTCGATATGGGCGGCGATGGCGGCCTCGGCCTCGTCATCGGGCAGGCGGGCAAAGGCGGTCGCGATCTGATTGGCCATATAGGCCAGTTTGTCAGGGGTCATGGGGCATCTCCTCCGCAGCGATCCGCCGGGCATGGGTGTGAATGTCGAAACTCGGACCGCGCGCCCGGGCGATGAGCGTCAGCTCTGCGGCGTCTGCTGCGGCGACGGCGCGGGCGGTCGGCGCCGAGACGGCGATCAGCGCCGGTGCCCGGGCAAGAACCGCCTTCTGCACCAGCTCGATCGAGACCCGCGAGGTCAGCAGGATCGCGCCGCCCGAGGCGTCGCGCCCCATCCGCGCCAGCCGTCCCACCAGCTTGTCGAGCGCATTGTGCCGCCCGACATCCTCGCACAGCGCGACCAGCCCCTCCGCGCGGGTCCAGAACCCCGCCGCATGGGCCGCCCGCGTCGCGCCGTGCAACTCCTGACCGAGGCTCAGCGCGGTCATCGCCCCGGCGATCTCGGGCGGCGTCAGGCACAGCCCGTCCGGCGGCAGCACCGGCAGCGGACGGCTTGCTTCGGCAAGGCTTTCGACACCGCAAAGCCCGCAACCGACCGGCCCCGCCATGCGGCGGCGCCGCCCGGCCAGCCGCGCGCCCAGCCCGGGCGCCAGCCAGATCCGCAGCTCGATCCCCTCGTCATGGTCGGCGCGCTCGATCCGCGCGATCTGGTCGGGGCGCGCGACGATGCCTTCGGTCAGCGAGAAGCCCAGCGCGAAATCGTCAAGATCGGCGGGGCTGGCCAGCATCACCGCATGGGTGGTGCCGTCATAGCACAGCGCGACCGGCACCTCCTCTGCCAGCCGCCGGATGTCGGGCGCGGCCCCGTCGGGGCCGAGGCTCTGCACCTGCGATGTTGTCCAGGGCCGCATCGGGGCCTATTCCGCCGCGGGCAGGATGCGGCGCGCGGCGCGGGCCTGGGCGGCGTAATCCTCCTGCCAGTCCGACGGCCCGTTCGACAGCGCCACCTGCACCGCCGTCACCTTGTATTCGGGGCAGTTGGTGGCCCAGTCGGAATAGTCCGAGGTCACCACATTGGCCTGTGTCTCGGGGTGGTGGAAGGTGGTGTAGACGACGCCCGGGCTGACGCGGTCGGTCAGGGTCGCCCTCAGCGAGGTCTCGCCCGAGCGCGAGGCCAGCCGCACCCAGTCGCCCTCGGCGATGCCCCGAGTCTCGGCGTCATGGGGGTGGATCTCCAGCCGGTCCTCGCCATGCCAGGCGGTATTGGCGGTGCGCCGGGTCTGGGCGCCCACATTGTACTGGCTGAGAATGCGCCCCGTCGTCAGCAGAAGCGGGAAGCGCGGGCCGGTGCGCTCGTCGGTCGGCACATAATCGGTAATGACGAACAGCCCCTTGCCGCGCACGAAGCCCGCCTCGTGCATGACCGGCGTGCCCAGGGGGGCGGCCGCGTTGCAGGGCCATTGCACCGAGCCCTCGCGCTCGAGCAGATCGTAGCTCACGCCCGCGAAGCTGGGCGTCGTGGCGGCGATCTCGTCCATGATCTCGGACGGGTGGGCATAGTCCCAGCCCGCCCCCATGGCATTGGCGAGCGCCATGGTGACCTCCCAGTCGGCCAGCCCGGTCATGGGCGCCATCACCCGGCGGACCCGGTTCAGCCGCCGTTCGGCATTGGTGAAGGTGCCGTCCTTTTCCAGAAAGCTCGATCCCGGCAGGAAAACATGGGCGTAATTCGCGGTCTCGTTCAGGAAAAGATCGTGGACGATCACGCAATCCATCGCCGCGAGCCCGGCGGCCACATGCTTGGTGTCGGGGTCCGATTGCAGGATGTCCTCGCCTTGCACGTACAGCCCGCGGAAGCTGCCATCGACGGCGGCGTCCAGCATGTTGGGGATGCGCAGCCCCGGCTCGTCCGAGATCGTTACGTTCCAGAGCCGCTCGAACACCCCGCGCGCCTCGGCGTCATGGACATGGCGGTAGCCCGGCAGCTCATGCGGGAAGCTGCCCATGTCGCAGGACCCCTGCACGTTGTTCTGGCCGCGCAGCGGGTTCACGCCAACGCCCGGCCGCCCGATATTGCCCGTCGCCATCGCAAGATTCGCGATCGCCATGACGGTGGTCGAGCCCTGGCTGTGTTCGGTCACCCCCAGCCCGTAATAGATCGCGGCATTGCCGCCCGTGGCGTAAAGCCGTGCGGCCTGCCGCACCTGATCGGCCGGAACGCCCGTCAGCGCCTCGGTCGCTTCTGGGCTCAGATGCTCTTCCGAGACGAAGGCGGCCCAGTCGGCGAAGGCCTCGGCATCGCAACGCTCAGTGATGAAGGCGCTGTCGGTCAGCCCTTCGGTGACGATCACATGGGCCATGGCAGTCAGAAGCGCCACATTGGTCCCCGGCCGCAGCGCCAGATGATGGGCGGCCTGCACATGCGGACCCTTCACCAGATCGATCCGGCGCGGATCGGCCACGATCAGTTTCGCACCCTGCCGCAGCCGCTTCTTCAGCCGCGAGGCAAAGACCGGATGCCCGTCGGTCGGGTTGGCGCCGATCACCAGCACCACATCGGCCGCCTCGACGCTGTCGAAATCCTGCGTGCCCGCCGAGGTGCCGAAGGTGGTCTTGAGGCCATAGCCCGTGGGCGAATGGCAGACCCGCGCGCAGGTATCGACATTGTTGTTGCCGAAGACCTGCCGGATCAGCTTCTGCACGAGGAAGGTCTCCTCGTTGGTGCAGCGCGACGAGGTGATACCGCCGATGGCGCCGGTGCCGCTTTCGGCCTGGATCGCGCGCAGCCTTTGCGCGGTGAAGGCCAGCGCCTCGTCCCACGAGACCTCGCGCCAGGGCTGGTCGATGGTTTCGCGGATCATCGGGTTCCGGATGCGGTCGGGATGGGCGGCATAGCCGAAGGCAAAGCGGCCCTTGACGCAGCTGTGGCCGCGATTGGCCTTGCCGTCCTTCCAGGGCACCATGCGGATCAGCCGGTCGCCCTTCATCTCGGCCCGGAGGGAACAGCCGACACCGCAATAGGCGCAGGTGGTGACGATGGCGCGGTCGGGCGTGCCATGCTCGATCACCGCGTTTTCCTGCAGGGTCGCGGTCGGGCAGGCCTGCACGCAGGCGCCGCAGCTGACGCAGTCGGAATTCAGGAAATCACTGGTGCCCGAGGCGATCCGCGCCTCGAAGCCGCGCCCCTCGACGGTCAGCGCGAAGGTGCCCTGCACCTCTTCGCAGGCCCGCACGCAGCGGAAGCAGGCGATGCATTTCGCCGGATCATAGGTGAAATAGGGGTTCGAGGTATCCTTGGCCTCGAAGCGCGGGTTCGCCTCGCCATTCTGCCGGGTCTGGAAATGGTTGGCGCCGGGGGTATAGCGCACCTCGCGCAGCCCCACGGCACCCGCCATGTCCTGCAACTGGCAATCGCCATTGGCCGCACAGGTCAGGCAGTCAAGCGGGTGGTCCGAGATGTAAAGCTCCATCACCCCGCGCCGCAGCTTCGCAAGCTTGGGCGTCTGGGTATGCACCTCCATGCCGTCCGCGGCGGGCGTGGTGCAGGAGGCGGGGGTGCCGCGGCGACCCTCGATCTCGACCATGCAAAGCCGGCAGGACCCGATGGGTTCAAGGCTGTCGGTGGCGCAAAGCTTGGGGATCTCGATCCCGGCCATGGCGGCGGCGCGCATGACCGAGGTGCCCTCGGGCACGGTCACGTCCATGCCGTCGATGGTCAGCGTCACGGTCTTGTCGGACCGGCGGGCGGGGGTGCCGAAATCGGCATCGGGAAGGATGAAGTCTTTCATCTGCTGGCCTCCGGGCTGGCGGATTGGTCATGCGATGCGAAAAGGGACGCGCCCGATCCTGGGAGGGCGTCGCCTGACAGAAGAGCGGCGCGATTCATGGTGCAATCCGCTGCCACGCGTTCCACTGCGTGAAACGTTGCAATGCGCCCTCCCTTGGGGAGGATCGGACGCGGCCCGGGCTGGTCGCCCGGGCCAGAGGGTTGGGCACCTCGGGACAGGACGGCGGAGCGTTGTGCCATCGAAGGCACTTCGGACACGATCATTCCGCCGCCTCCCGTGCCCCGCCGAAATCCTCGGGGAAATGCCTCAGCGCGCTTTCCACAGGGTAGGGGGTGAAGCCCCCCAGCGCACAAAGCGAGCCCGCGCGCATCGTCTCGCACAGATCGGCCAGGATCGCGGGCGCGGCCGGATCGCCCGCGAGGATGCGGTCGATGGTCTCCATGCCCCGGACCGCGCCGATCCGGCAGGGGGTGCAGGTGCCGCAGCTCTCGACCGCGCAGAATTCCATGGCAAAGCGCGCCATCGCGCCCATCTCGACCGTATCGTCGAAGACCACGAGCCCGGCATGGCCGATCAGCCCGCCCGCCGCGTCGCATTCCTCATAGCCCAGCGGCGTGTCGAAAAGAGACCGGGGGAAATAGGCGCCGAGCGGCCCGCCGATCTGCACCGCCTTCACCGGACGGCCCGAGGCGGTGCCGCCGCACACACCCTCGACGAGTTCGCCGATGGTCATGCCGAAGGCCGCCTCGAAAAGCCCCCCATACCTGACATTGCCCGCGATCTGCAGCGGCACGGTGCCAAGCGAGCGGCCCAGCCCGAAGGAGCGGTAATGCTCGGCCCCTTCCGACAGGATCGCCGGGACAGAGGCCAGCGTGATCAGGTTGTTGACGACGGTCGGCCGCCCCATGAAGCCCTTATGGGCGGGCAGGGGCGGCTTGGGGCGCACGATGCCGCGCTTGCCTTCCATCGAGTTCAGAAGCGCGGTTTCCTCGCCGCAGACATAGGACCCGGCGCCGACCCGGTCCTCGATGTCGAAGTGATCGCCCAGAATGCCCGCCTCGCGCGCGACGCGCAGCGAGGCGTCGAGCATCGCGATCGCCTGAGGATATTCCGAGCGCATGTAGACATAGCCCCGGTCGGCACCGACCGCGCGGGCGCAGATCGCCATGCCCTCGATCAGGCAGAACGGATCGCCCTCGATCAGCATCCGGTCGGCAAATGTGCCGCTGTCGCCCTCGTCGGCATTGCAGACCACGGCCTTGCGCGCGCCCTCGGCCTCGAGCACGGTCTGCCACTTGATGCCGGTCGGAAAGCCCGCGCCGCCTCGGCCGCGCAGGCCCGAGGCGGTGATCTCGGCCACGATCTCTTCGGGCGTCATCGTCATCGCCCGTTCCAGCCCCTTCATCCCGCCATGGGCGCGATAGGCGTCGAGATCCAGAGGCTCGACGATGCCGCAGCGGGCGAAGGCGAGGCGCGTCTGGCGGGCGAAGAAGGGGATCTGTTCGACCGGGCCAAGCGCTTTCGGGTGATCCTCGAAGGCCCCGTCGAAAAGCGCGGGCACATCGGCGGGGCCGAGCGGGCCGAAGCCCATGCGCACGCCGTCTTCCTCGATTTCCAGCAGCGGCTCCAGCCAGACCATGCCGCGCGTGCCGGTGCGTTTCAGCACCAAATCGAGCCCGCGCGCCCGGGCCTCGGCCTGCAGGGCAGCGGCGACCTCGTCGGCGCCCAGCGCCAGGGCGGCCGCGTCGAGCGGCAGATACAGCGTGAGGCTCATGCCGATCCCTCCCGCGCGAGGCGTTCCAGCCGGTCGGCCGTGACCCGGCCCACCGGGCGGTCATCGACCAGCGCCGCGGGCGCGCAGGCGCAGAGGCCCAGGCAATAGGCCGGTTCCAGCGTCACCGCGCCATCTTCGGTCGTGCCGTGCCACTCGACCCCAAGCCGCGCCTTCAGATCCTCGCCCAGCGCGGCCGCGCCCATCGCCTGGCAGGCCTCGGCCCGGCAGACGCGCAGCACCCGGCGGCCGCCGGGCTCGGTCCGAAAGTCGGGGTAGAAGCTGACCACGCCATGGATCTCGGCTGCACTCAGGCCCAGTTCCTCGGCCAGCGCCGGATAGGCCACGACCGGCACATGGCCGAAGCTTTCCTGCACGGCATGCAGCACGGGCAGCAGCGGGCCGTCCAGATGCGCATGGGCCGCGGCGATGACGCGGCATCGCGCGATGATGTCGGTGGTCATGCAGTCCTCCCTTTGCATGCCATAGTGTGCCGACTCGGCCCCAAGGGGATCAATGCCCGCGATTCGTCGGGCGATAGAGATATTCTATTGAAAAGCCGCCTTGCGCGCGGCCTCCATCAGGGCATCGAGCACCGGCGTCATCGGTTCGCGATGGGGCGCGATCAGCCCGACGACATGCTCGGCCACGGGCTCGGTCAGCGGCACCGCGACCAGCGATCCGGTGCCCAGAAACGGCTGGGCGCTGCGCAAGGGCAGGATCGTGACCCAGCCCGAGGCCTGCACATGGGCGATGAGCGCCAGCAGGGAATTCGATTCAAGCCGCGCCCGGGCCACGGCGCCGGCTTCGGCCATGTGGCGGTCGACGATCCGGCGGTTCTGCATGTCGGGGGTCAGCAGGCACAAAGGCTCGGACGCGGCCTCGGCCCAGGGTACCGCCTCGCGCCCGGCCAGCGGATGATCGGCGCGCATCACCAGATTGTAATGCTCGGCATAAAGCGGGACGGTGGCGACCCGACCGAGCGGCTCGTTTTCGAGATAGGTGATTCCCGCATCGACCTGCAGATCGTCCAGCATCTGCACGATGGCCGCCGAGTTTCGCGAGAAGACGGTGATTCGCAAATTCGGGTGACGCAACGTCAAAGGGCCGGTCAGCGCGGTGATCGCGGCCAAAGCGGTCGGTACCGCCGCCAGCCGCAGATCGCCCGAGAGCCCGCGCTTGGCGGTGCGCATCTCTTCGCGCAGCGCGCGCGTGTCGGCGACGATCACCCGGGCGCGTTCCAGCACCCGTGCGCCCTCGGGTGTCAGCCCCCCGAAGCGCGAGCCGCGCCAGACCAGAAGAACCCCAAGCTGTTCCTCCAACTGCTTGATTGCGGCCGAAAGCGTGGGCTGGGTCACCCCGCAGGCCTCGGCCGCACGGCCGAAATGACGCTCGCGCGCAAGCGCAATGAACATCTCGAGCTTGTCGATCATCGCTCCCCTCCCGGCGCCAGACTGCACCGGACGGCGGGCGCGGCAAAGGGCCTTAACCAAGCTGTAACATGAATACGATCTATGCAGGCGTCGTGCGTCGCCGTTGATGCGTGCGCTTGAAAAGTGACCGAGAAGCCGTTTTGACTGCGGCACGTGGCCCCGCGCGCCAACGGGGCCGAACCGAAAGGACGCCAGATGAGGCCCCGCCAGCCTGCCGCCTGCCTGTTCCGCCAGTTCTTCACTGCGCCGGGTCGGGGACCCGATCCTGTGCCCGCAGCGGGCCGCGATGCGGGGGCCGCGCGATGAGCCTCAGAGCCCCGCAGAAGGAACTGACACTGGGCCGGGCGCAAAGCCGCGGGCTTCTTTTCGCGGTGCTGGTCTTCAGCGTCTTCACCAACCTGCTGATGCTGACCGGGCCGCTTTTCATGCTGCAGGTCTACGACCGGGTGCTGGGCTCGCGCTCCGAAGAGACGCTGGTCGCGCTCTTCATCCTGGTGGGGGCGCTTTATCTCTTCTACTGGCTGCTCGACTATGCCCGCGGCCGGGTGATGGCCCGGATCGGCGCGCGGCTGCAGGCGGCGCTGGCGCGGCGGGTGTTCTCGGCCATGGTAGAACGCGCGGCGCTGCGCGGCGGGCAGGGGCCGGGCGCGACCGCCATCGGCGATCTCGACGCGATCCGGAACCTCTTTGCGGCGCCGGTGCTTCTGGCGCTGTTCGACATGCCCTGGACGCCGTTCTTCCTGGCCGCGATCTTCCTGTTCCACCCCTTGCTGGGGCTGGCGGCCATCGGTGGCGGCGCGGTGCTGATCCTCGCCACGCTGGTCAACCGCTGGGTCACGAATGGGGCGCTGGAACGGTCGCAGGCCAAATCCTCGCGCGCGGCGCGGCTGGCACGGCAGGCCGAAGAGGGTGGCGGGCTGATCTGGTCGCAGGGCATGGCCTCGGTCATGGCCGACCGCTGGGCGCGGATGCAGGAGGATGCCAGCGCCGAGGGCATGGATGCCAACGACCGCAGCGGCACGCTTGCCAGTTTCTCGCGCGCCTTCCGCTTCTTCCTGCAATCGGGGCTGCTGGCGCTGGGCGCCTATCTGGTGCTGCAGCACGCGGTGACGCCGGGCGCGATGATCGCCTCGTCGATCCTGATGGGCCGGGCCCTCGCGCCGATCGAGCAGGTGCTTGGCCAGTGGGCGCTGATCCAGCGTGCCCGCAGCGGCTGGAAGACGCTGGGCGAGTTCCTGCAATCGGTGCCCGAGCGGATCCAGCCGACCCAGTTGCCCGATCCGGTGGCGCAGCTGACGGTGACGAATATCGGCCTGCGCGCCTCGGCGCCCGGCGCGCCGCCGGTGTTGCAGGGCATCAGCTTCGAGCTCAATCCCGGCGAGGCGCTGGGCGTGATCGGCAAAAGCGGCGTCGGCAAGACCACGCTGGCGCGGATCATCCAGGGCCTGTTGCCGCCCACCACCGGCGAGGTCCGGCTGGCGGGTGCGACGCTCGATCAGTACGGGCACGAACGGCTGGGCCGGGTGATGGGCTGCCTGCCGCAGGAGGTGCGCTTCTTCGACGGCACGGTGGCCGAGAACATCGCCCATATGGAACTGAACCCCGATCCGGCGCGGGTCGTGCAGGCGGCCACGCTGGCGCGGGTGCATGACATCATCCTCAAGCTGCCGCAGGGCTACGACACCATGCTGATCGAGGGCAGCGGGCTTCTGTCGGGCGGTCAGCGCCAGCGGCTGGCGCTGGCGCGCGCGCTGTATCACGACCCGGTGCTGCTGGTGCTGGACGAGCCCAACTCGGCGCTCGATGCCGACGGGTCCGAGGCGCTGAACGCGGTCGTTGTCGACATGAAGCGGGCCGGCAAGTCGGTCCTGATCATGACCCACCGGCCGACCGCCATCGCGGTCTGCGACCGGCTGATGGTGATCGATGCGGGCCAGCAAAAGGCGCTGGGTCCGCGCGACGAGGTGTTGAAAAGCGTGATCCGCAACGCGCCCGAGGTGCAGCGCGCCATGGGCGCGGCGCGCGTGAACGTGGTGCCCCAGAAGGAGGCGCAGGGATGAGCGCGAAATCGCAGATCAGCGCCCGGCTGCCGCTGGTGGTGGGCATGATCGCCGTGGTCTGCCTGGTCGGCGGCATCGGGGTCTGGAGCGTGGCGACCAACATCGCGGGCGCGGTGGTGGCGCCGGGCACGGTCAAGGTCGAATCCGAACGCCAGGTCGTGCAGCATGCCGATGGCGGCGTGGTGGGCGAGATCCTGGCCAAGGATGGCGACACGGTCGCGGCGGGTCAGGTTCTGGTGCGGCTCGACGGCACCTTCCTGCGGTCCGAACTGATGATCGTCGAACGGCAGCTTCTTGAAATTCAGGCCCGCAAGGCCCGTCTGGTGGCCGAACGCGACGGCGTCGACAGCCCCGATTTCAGCGGGCTCGACAGTTTCAGCAACATCGAGCCGGTCTGGGTGGCCGAACATATCGACGGCCAGACCCGGCTGTTCGCCGCGCGCAAGGCCGCGCAGGCGCAGGAACTGGACCAGCTGCACGAACAGACCGTGCAGATCGAGAACCAGATCGACGGCACCGGGTCTCAGCAGGGGGCGCTGGTCAAGCAGCTTGCCCTGATCGAGAAGGAACTGGCCGACAAGATGACGCTTTACAAGCAGAACCTCGTGCCCGCGAGCCAGGTTCTGGCCCTGCAGCGCGAAGAGGCGGGGCTTGAGGGCGATATCGGCCGGCTGACCTCGCAGGAGGCCGAGCTGCGCGCCAAGATTTCCGAACTGGCGGTGCAGGGTCTTCGGCTTCAGGAAAGCCGCCGCGAGGACGCGATCACCACGCTCCGCGACCTGCAATACTCGGAAATCGAGCTGCAGGAACGGCGGCTGAGCCTGACCGAACGGCTGTCGCGGCTCGATGTGCGCAGCCCGGTCGACGGGGTCGTCTTCGGGTCGAAGGTGTTTGCCCTGGGCTCGGTGGTGCAGGCGGCCGAACCGATGATGTATGTCGTGCCGGGCGGTCAGGCGCTTCTGGTCTCGGCCAAGGTCGAGACCACCGATATCGACGAGGTGTTCCCGGGCCAGCCGGTCTCGCTGAAATTCACCACCTTCGACAGCCGCACGACGCCCAATGTCTCGGGCACCGTGCTGCGGGTCTCGGCCGATGCGCTGACTGACGAGGCGACGCGCGCCACCTATTACGAGGTGGTGATCCAGCCCGATATCGACGAGATGGCGGCGCTTCCGAATGTCGAACTGGTGCCCGGCATGCCGGTCGAATCCTTCATCCGCACCCGCGACCGCTCGCCTCTGTCCTATCTGCTACACCCGCTCGCGGTCTATTTCGAGCGCGCCTTCCGCGAGACCTGATCCACCGGGACCGGCCGCCGGTCCGGGCTTGACCCCGGCCCGGCCGCGTCGCAGCCTGCGCCCGGTCACGGGCAAGCGGGAGGAGACGCATGGAAAATCCGGTCAACAGGTTCAAGGCGGGGCTGAGGGAGGGGCGCCATCAGCTTGGGGTGTGGAACGCGATCCCGCATCCGACGGTCACCGAATGTCTGGCCGCCTGCGGCTTCGACTGGATCGTGATCGACACCGAACACGGCGCGATGGAGGTGACGGACGCGCTGCCCGCGCTGCAGGCGGTGGCGGGCTATCCGGCGGCTTCGGCCGTGGTCCGACCGGCGATCAACGACTGGGTGCTGATCAAGCGCCATCTCGATCAGGGCGCGCAGACGCTGATGCTGCCTTATGTGCAGTCGCGCGACGAGGCCGAGGCGGCAGTCCGCGCGATGCGCTATCCGCCGCGCGGGCTGCGGGGTGTCGCGGGCATGACGCGGGCCAGCCGCTACGGGCTGGTCGAGGACTACAGCCACCGCGCCGAGGACGAGCTGTGCCTGATCCTGCAGGTCGAGACCGCCGCGGCGCTTGACCGGCTGGAAGAGATCGCGACGGTCGAGGGCGTAGACGGCATCTTCATCGGCCCGGCGGATCTTTCGGCCAGCATGGGCTATCCGGGCCAGCCCGAACATCCCGCCGTGGTTGCGGCCATCGAGGGCGCCATCGCCCGGCTGAAGGCCGTGGGCGTGCCTTCGGGCATCCTGACGCTCGATCCCGATTTCGCCCGGCGGTGCATCGCGCTTGGCACCGGGTTCACGGCGGTCGGCGTCGACATGCTGTCGCTGCGAAACGGGGCTATGGGGCTGGTCGAGGCCTTCGGCAACGCCTGACGCTCAGGCCGACAGCCGCGCCGTGTGCCGCCGGTCGTAGGAGGATGGAATGCCCAGAACGTCGCGGTATTTCGCGACGGTGCGGCGGGCCAGCGTAAAGCCCGCGGCCTTGGCCTGGGCCACGATGGCGGCGTCGGACAACGGCCGGGCGGGGTTTTCCTTCGCCACGATGTCGCCCACCAGCGCGATCAGCGCGTCCTGCGACGGCCCGTCCTCGCCCGATCCGGGCGTGAAGGCGCGGCTGAAGAAGGCCCGCAGCGGCACCGTGCCCCGGGGCGTCTCGATCATCCGGTGCTGGACCGCGCGGCTGATGGTCGAGGCATGCAGCCCAAGTTCCTCGGCGACGTCCTCGGTGCTGAGCGGGCGCAGATGGCGCGGTCCGCTGTCCAGATAGTCGGTCTGCCGCCGCACCAGACAGACCGCTGCCGCCAGCAGCGTCGAATGCCGCCGCTCGACCGCCCGGGCCAGCCACTGCGCGCGCGACCGGGCGCGGGCCATGAAGGTCCGGGCGGCGGCATCGCGCCCGGTGTCCGGCGGCTCGGTGATCTTGACCGCGGGCAGGCTCGAGCGGTTCAGCTCGACCGCCCAGGTGCCGTCCTTGCGGATCACCCGCAGATCGGGCGGCAGGATCGGCGGTTCGGCCGCTGCGAAGGCCAGCCCCGGCTTGGGGTCGAGCGCGCGAATGGACCGCAGCGCGTTGCGCACGTCCTGGGGGGTACCGTCGCACAGGTCGGCCAGCGCGTCGATCCGGCCCTCGGCGACCATGTCGAGATTGTCGAGGATCACCGACAGTTCCCAGGTCAGCATGCCCCGATCCTCGGCCTGCAGCCTGAGGCATTCGGCCAGTCCCCGGGCGAAAAGGCCCGCCGGTTCGAATTGCTGCAGCCGCGCCAGCACCGCCTCGGCCACGCTCAGCGGCACCCGGGTCGCGGCGGCCACGGTCTCGGGGGCGGCGCCCAGCCAGCCCGTGGGCTCCAGCGCCTCGGCGAAGGCCTCGGCCACGCGGGCGAGGCGCGGATTGGGAAAGGCCAGCGCGATCTGGCGGAAGACGTGGTCGTAGAGGCTGGGCTTGTCCGAGGCGAGCGCCGCGATGGCATCGAAATCGGACCCCGCGCCGCGGCCCGCGACGCCCGTCGGCACCGCGCGCAAGGCCTGCGGCACCGACACCTCGAGGCAGGGATTTTCCAGCGCCTCCTCGGCCAGATAGGCCGACAGGTCGACCGCGGTCATCTGCAGGATCTTGAGCGCCGCCTGCATCTTCGCGGTCATGGCCAGACCCTGGGTCTGGCGCTGGGAAACTGTCATCTCCATGGCAGCATCCTAGCACGGAAACGGGCGCGGCGGGCAATGATGGCATCGCCCCGACCCGGGACCGAAGGCCTTGCACGCTGGCGCCCGGCCGCAGAACAACGGCCGGGCTGCCTCATCTCGCGGCACTCAGCCGAACTTGAAGAGGATCCCGTAGCCGCCGCGCGGATAGGACCATTCCAGTTCGCCCGTGGCCTGGCACACGATCCGGCAGGTGCCGCATTCCATGCAGCCATCCGCCGCCACCTCGACCTGGCCGTCCTCGTTGATCGAGTAGCAGCCCGCCGGGCAGATCTTGGTCAGCGCCTTCAGTTCTTCGCTGTCGCCGCCCGCCTGATGGTTGATCTTCACATGCGGCCGGCCCTCGTCCACCTGGTAGCGGTTCTGATAAAGCCGCTCTTCCATGCGGGGGGATTTGCTGCCGTTGGTCTTGTCCGTCATCGCCAGGCCCTCGCCACTTTAAGCATATCAAAGGCAACATTGAGCCAGTTGCCACGGGCTTTCTTGAGACCCTTCAGGATCTCGGTCTCCTTGGACCGCTTGTCGCGACCGTCGACCCGCAGGAAAGCGTTCATCGAGCGGTTGAGCAAGGCGGGATAGGTGGTGAAGAGCTGCCGGTTCTTCTCGAGCAGCCCCGGGATCTTGCGGTATTTCTTGAGGTCCTTGATCACGACGCTGTCTTCCAGCGCGTCGCGATACAGCTTGAGGTTGTCGTTGGTCGCGGGCAGCCCCTGCGCCTTCAGCGCGATCAGGCTTTCGCCTGCCAGCCGCCCCGAGGTCATCGCCAGGTTCGAGCCCTCGCGGTGGACCGCGTTCACGAACTGCCCGGCATCGCCCACGATCAGCCAGCCGTCGCCCGTGAGCTGCGGGATCGCGTCATAGCCGCCCTCGGGGATCAGGTGGGCGACATATTCCTTCATCTCGGCGCCCTTCAGCAGCGGCTTGACCGAGGGGTGGTTCTTGAACCGGTCGAGCAGCTCGTAGGGCGGGATCTTCTCGCGGGCGAAGTCGGCGACCAGACAGCCGACGCCGATCGAGATCGATTCCTTGTTGGTGTAAAGGAACCCGGTCCCGACCATGCCGGAAGACACCGACCCCAGCACCTCGATCACCACGCCCTCGTCCTCGTCGGCGAGGTTGAAGCGCTCGCGCACGGTTTCCTCGGGCAGGAAATGGGTTTCCTTGACCGCAAGCGCCACATGCTGCGGCTTGATCTCGCTCCGCAGGCCGGAGCGCTGGCCCACGAGCCCGTTCACGCCCTCGGCCAGCACCACCACATCGGCATAGACCGGGCCGCCCTCGCGGTCGGTCAGCACGCCGATGACCTTGCCGGCCTCGTTCTTGACCAGCTCGGTCACCGTGGTCTCGGTGATCAGCGTGACCCCGGCCTCGCGCACCTGCTTGGAAAACCACTTGTCGAACTGCGCGCGCAGGATCGTGTAGCGGTTGGGTTTTTCCTCGTTGAAGGTGTCCGACCGGTGATGGGTGCCGGTATGGGATTTCTCCGACAGCATCCAGAACCGCTGTTCCACCACATGGCGTTCCAGGGGCGCCGTCTCGCGGAAGTCGGGGATGATGCGTTCCAGGGCATCGGCATAGAGGATCGCGCCCTGCACGTTCTTCGAGCCGGGATATTCGCCCCGGTCGATCTGCAGCACGTTCAGTCCCGCCTTGCCCATCGTGTAGGCCGCCGCGTTGCCGGACGGACCGGCCCCGACGACGATGGCATCGAAATGTTCAGCAGGCATCGGTCAGTCCTCTCAGCTGGCCATCGCACGCGCCGAAAGGCGGCGGGCGAAGGCGTCGGTCAGGGCCGGCAACACGGTCAGCGCGTCGGCCACCACGCCCAGATGGGCGAATTCGAAGATCTTGGCCTCGGGGTCGGTGTTGATCGCGATGATCAGGTCCGCCCCCTCGACACCCACCCGGTGCTGGATCGCGCCGGAAATCCCGGCGGCGATGTAAAGCTTCGGCCGGATCGTGTTGCCGGTCTGGCCGATCTGGCGTTCGGCCGGCGCCCAGCCCTTCTGCACCAGCGGACGCGAGACGCCCCATTCGGCGCCCAGCACCGCGGCCAGCCGCTGCACCAGCGCGAGGTTCTGCGGCTGTTGCAGCCCCATGCCGCCCGCGACCACGATATCGGCATAGGCAAGGTTGGCCTTCTCGACCTGCGCGTCCGAGACGAATTCCAGCACCTTGGTGACGATGTCGTCTTCCTTCATCCGCAGCGAATGCCAGACCATCCGGCCCGAGCGCGAGGTGTCGGGTTCGGGCATCGCCATCACGCGGGGCCGCACCGTCGCCATCTGCGGGCGGTGGTTCAGCGTATGGATGGTGCACAGAAGCGTGCCGCCGAAAGTCGGCCGGGTCGCGGCCAGCGACTTGTCGTCGGCGATCTTCAGTTCGGTCGAGTCGGCCGTCAGACCGGTCTGCAGCGTGGTCGCGACCGACCCCGCCAGATCGCGACCCAGAGGCGTCGCGCCCAAGAGCAGGATCTCGGGCTGGTACTTGTTGACCAGATCGGTCATCGCCCGGGTATAGGGCTCGTTGCGGTAATCGGCGAGCAGCGGGTCCTCGCAGATGTAGCAGACATCGGCGCCGTAGTGATAGGCCTCCTTGATCGCCTGCTTGGTGCCCTCGTCGCGCGGCCCCAGAACGACGCCGCACAGATCGACGCCCAGGTCATCGGCCAGCTTGCGGCCTTCGCCCATCAGCTCCCACGACACCGGGTGGACCTTGCCGCGCTCGATCTCGACGAAGACCCAGACATGCTTGTAGCTCTTGAATTTCTCGGCCAGCTGCATCTGCATCGCAGCGCGGCTGCTGGCGGGGTTTTGCGGAGCTTGTGCCATCACGCGATCTCCTTACGCAGTGATCTTGGCGGACACGTCCGCCTCGAGTTTCGGGCTCTTCGCGAAGAGGACGTCGAGGATCGCGTCGCCGATCTGGGCGGGCGTCTTGCCCTCGACGGCGACCATCTCGGCCTTCTCGGCGCGGGGCTGGGGCGCGAAGACGCGCTTGACGACCGTGGGCGAGCCGCGCAGCCCGCATTTCATCGGGTCCTCGATGCCCGCATCGTCGGCCGACCAGACCGTCAGCGGCGCGCGGGCGGCGCGCAGCATGTCCTGCAGGGTGCCGCGGCGCAGGTGGTTGGTGTCCTCGAGCATGGTGATCAGGCAGGGCAGCTTCGATTGCAGCACCTGAACCCCGCCCTCGGACCGGCGGCGCACGGTGATGGTGGCGGCCTCGGTTTCCAGCGAGTCGATGGCCGAGACATAGGTCAGCTGGTTCAGCCCCATCCGCCGGGCGATGCCCGGGCCGACCTGCGCGGTGTCGCCGTCGATGGTCTGCTTGCCGGTGAAGACGATGTCGATCGGCGCCTCTTCGGCCAGTTTGGTCAGTGCCGAGGTCAGCGCGAACGAGGTCGCCAGCGTGTCCGACCCGGCAAAGCGGCGGTCGGTGATCAGCACCGCCTTGTCGGCGCCAAGCCCCAGCGCGCGGCGCAGCGCGTCCTCGGCCATGGGCGGACCCATGGTCAGGACGGTGACCGTCCCGCCGTAATCGTCCCGAAGCCGCATCGCCTCTTCGAGCGCGAAAAGATCATAGGGGTTGATGATCGTCGGCACGCCCTGACGCATGATCGTGTTGGTGACCGGGTGAACCCGGATCTGGGCCGAGTCCGGCACCTGCTTGATGCAGACGACGATGTTGAGCCCCTTCCGGGTCTCGACGGGCTCTTCGGGCGCGTCGATGGCCTCGGCGGCGGGGAAGTCGGGTTCGTTGAGTTTCTCGCTCATTGGACAGACAGCCGAAGCCCCTCCATCGGCACGACATTGCCGCGCGGTTGCGTGTAGATTTTCAGCGCCTTCTGGGCGCGCGGGGTGGAATTCTCGAAATCGGCATGGGCCTTTTGCAGGGCCGCGCGGGCGGCGGCGCGCACGGCGTCGTCGTCAAGCTGGCCGAGATCGGATTCGGCCAGATACTGGCCCATCCGTTTCATCACATGCAGACGCGCCCGGTTGAGCACCGCCTGATCGAAAGGCAGGTCGAGAAAGGCGAAGAGGTCTTCGGCCGAGGACAGGGCGTAGAGCTGGTCGAGCATGCTCGGCCGGGACGCGGGGCGTGTCATGTCAGGCTCCGTTCTTGGGTTTCGGTCGGTCCGGGATGGCGGGCAAGCGCCTCGGCCCGGGCGGTGAGAAGAATGAGATCGGCCGGGGTGGCCGCGCGCTTTTCGCGGTCGGCCCAGTCGCGCAGAAGCGGCAGCACGGCGCGCGCGGTGGTCTCGTCCGAGGGCAGCCCGGCGGCCTCCAGCGCCTGGATCAGCGCAGCGAGCCCCGAATGCTTGCCCAGCACGATTTCGCGGGCGCGGCCGAAGCGGGCCGGGCTCAGCGCCTGGGCCTCGTAGGTGCCGGGGTCCTTCAGAAGCCCGTCGACATGGATGCCGCTTTCATGGCTGAAGACATTGGCGCCAACGATGGGCCGGGTCGGCGACAGCGGCCGGTTCGAGGCCCGGGCGACGATCTGCGACAGCCCGCAGAGCCTATCGAGCGCGACCCCGGTCGGCCGGCCCTGAACGGCAAGGGCTGCCACGACCTGTTCAAGCGCGGCATTGCCCGCGCGTTCGCCCAGCCCGTTGACCGTCACCGACAGGAAGGCCGCGCCGCCGCGATGGGCCGCCAGCGTGTTGGCGGTGGCGAGCCCCAGGTCGTCATGGGCGTGAAATTCCAGCGGCAACGGCCCCGGCGCCAGGATCGAGACCAGCGTATGGGCCGCGAACGGGTCCATCAGCCCCAGCGTGTCGGCCAGCCGCATCCGGATCGCGCCCGCCTCGGCCGCGACCTGCGCGAGCTGGGCCAGAAAGCCGATATCGGCGCGCGAGGCATCCTCGGCGCCGACCGAGACCTGAAATCCCGCCCGCGCGGCCAGCCGGACCAGTCGCGAGACCTCTTTCAGCGCCCAGTCGCGGTCGCGCCCGAGCTTGCCCGCCAGCTGGCGGTCCGAGGCGGGCACCGTCAGGTGGATGCGCGACAGCGCGGTCATCGCCGCCAGTTCCAGATCGCTGTCGCGCAGCCGGCACCAGGCGACGCCCCGGGCGCGGGTCAGACGCGCGCCCGCCTCGCGGATCGCCGCGACCTCGGCCATGCCCATGGCGGGCACGCCCAGCTCGATCTCGGCCACGCCCGCCCGGTCGAGCGCCACCGCGATCTCGACCTTTTCGGCGGCCGAGAAGGCAACGCCCGCCGCCTGTTCGCCGTCCCGCAGCGTGGTGTCGCAGATCTGCGCCGGGGGCGGGGCGGGGGTGAACTGGTCGGGGACATAGGGGGCAGTCATGGGGGCAGTCCTTAGCGGCTGGGGGCGGGAACGACGAAGACCGGCCGGCCGAGTTCCTCGGCAAGTCGTTTCTGCAGGCCGCCGAGGGTCAGCCCGGCCAGCTGGCAGCCCGAACAGCTGCCCTTCAGATGCACCCGGACGCGGGGGCCGAGGATGTCGTGGAAGGCGACATCGCCGCCATCGGCGCGAAACCGGGGCCGCATCTCGTCCAGCACCGCCTCGACCCGGGCGCGCTCCTCGTCGGCCGAAAGCCTGGGGGCGCCGGTCTTCGAGGGCAGGGCGGGCTTGATCGGGGCAACGCCCAGCGGCTGGGCGACGCGGATGCCCTGGGCGGCGCGGAAGGCCGGGGGCTGGGCGTAATCCTTCAGCGCGGCGACAAGACCCTCGGCCGCGACCTCGGCGGCCGAGCGGTCCTCGGCGGGCAGCCCGCCCAGCGCGGCCTCGATGGCATCGGCGTCGATCTTGCGGGCCTCGGCAAGGGGCTTGCCGATCACCAGCTCGGTCAGGGCCGAGCCCGCGGCGACTTCGGGTCCGCCGCCGGTCGACTGGAACATCGCGGCAGCGATCCGGCCGGCCTCGATTTTCAGGGTCAGACGGAAGGCATTGCCGCTGCGCACCGCCCCGGCTTCGCCCAGTGCATTGGCGCCCTCGAGCGTGCCGCGGTTGCGCGGGTTCAGGAAATGGTCGGTGAGGATCTCGGAATAGTCCAGCATCTCTCTCTCCGGGTCCATCAGCAGAAGGATTTGCCGCAGCCGCAGCCGCTTTTGGCGTTGGGATTGTCGAAGACGAAGCCCGAGCCCTCGAGCCCGGAGACGAAGTCGATGGTGGTGCCGAGCAAATAGCCCTGGCTGTCGGGGTCGATCAGCACGGTGACCCCGCCTTCGGCCTCGACCACGGCATCGGTCTCTTCGCGGGTCAGCTCGAGCGCCATGGCATATTGCAGCCCGGCGCAGCCGCCCGATTGCACCATCAGGCGCAGCCCCGCGATGGGCTGGCCCGCGCCCTCGATCGCGCTGGCCATGGCGTCTCTGGCGGCTTCGGTGATCTGGATCATGGCTGTCTCCTGTCGGTCTCGGTCCCTGACAGGAGTTAAGCAATGAGCGTGCCAAGACTTCAGGGCATTGCTTTCAAGGAGATTTCCTGCCCCGTTCTTTACAGTGTCGGCTTTGTCGGTGAGGTCTTTGGCGGATATGCGACACGAGGGCTGCGGCAGATTGTCAGAACCGGGAAGGCTCCCGCGCCCGGCCTGCGCGGGGCTTTCGCCCCGCTTGTCCGGCCTTGGGCCGGGCCGCGCCCCTGCGGGCCGCGGCCGCTGCGCGGAGGGTATTTGCGCCAAGAAGAAAGGAACATTTCGCGTCTTCTTCTTGGCCGAAATACCCCGGGGGTCCGGGGGCAGCGCCCCCGGTGCGGTCCAGATGGTTTGATACCGAGCGCAAGACGTGGCCTGCCTTTTCGGGCGGCCGTGAGGGGGCTGGTTCACGAGGTTTGAGGCCGATGGGGACTGCCGGGCTCTTGCGGGATCGTCCCGTGCGAACCATCGGTACCGGACCGGCTGACCGGTCACACCGGCCCCCGACACGAGGCGAGCCGGCTCCGGTGCGGGAGCCGGCTCACCGGGCCGGTCGTCGATGTGGGGACGGGCCGCTCAGGCCGGGGCGTGGGTCTGACAGCCCGAGGGGCAGACGCGGGCGCAGGCGCCGCAGCCGATGCAATCGTCGCCATCGGCGATGACCATGATCTTGCGCTCGATCTCGTCCTCGTATTCCTCGTCGTCGAGATCGACGATCTCGTCCTCGTCGGTGACGCCCTTCAGGGTCAGCACGCTGCGGGCGCAGACCTTGAAGCAGCGGCCGCAGCCGATGCATTTGCCCTGATCGATCGCCATCAGGAATTCGGGGATGTATTCGGTGCCGCCGCGGGTCGTGGCTGTGATCGGCATGGCTCAGGCCTCCTCTGCGGCGTTCCGGGCCGCTTTCAATGCGTTGCGTGCATCTTCCAGGTCCTTGAAGACCTGATGGGTTTCGGCGGCGACCTCGGGGATGCGCTGCCAGTCGACGGGAAGCTCCTCGGCCAGATCGTGCAGGTTCATCTTGGCGTTGGTGGCGCGCATCGACAGTTTCCTGACTTTCGCTTCAAGCTCTTCAAGGCTCATCGGCTGTCCTCGGGATGATGGGACGAAAACGGAACACGGGCCCGGCCGGGGCCGGGCACCACGGTGGGCTGGACCCTGCGGCCGCGGCCTTCAGGCCCGGGCGGCCTCGGGGAAGCGCGCCACCATGTCGGCCGCGTCCGCCGTCAGCTGCTCGCCGGTTTCGGCCAGCCTGGCGAAGGTCTCGAAGCCGAAGCGGTGGATGTCGCGCACATGTTTCGAGAGCACGACGAGCCGCCCCGAGATCAGCACGATCCGCCCGAAGCCCTCATGGGTGATCCGCGACATCTGCGCGGCCTGGGCGCCGGTCCGGCGTTCCAGAAGAAGGGCGACCGCGTCGTAGAACCGCTCGACCCGCCATAGCACGTCGGGGTCGGGGTCGCAGATGATCGGGATTTCGCGGCGTTCTTCCTTGGTCACGATGAAATCGGCCAGGATCTCGGCATCGGGCTTGCCGTCCCAGCTGCCATGGGTGTCCTCGGCGCGGATCACCGCGATCAGCTGGGTCAGGTATTCGCTGGTCGGCAGCGCGCCGCCGCGGGGCAGGGTGTCGGCCTCGCTGCTCATTCGCTGTAATCCTCGGCATAATCGGAGGCGAAATCGGTCTGCGGCCGGCCCAGCACCTTGCGCAGGAAGGGCGGGGGCGAGCCTTTCAGCATGGTCTGGGTCTGGGCGATGACCTCGGCGATGGGCTCGGGGTCCTTGCGCTTGATCGGGTGGATGCCCGCGCGCACCACCTTGGCGGCCGACGGCCCGCCGATCGCCAGCACGAACAGCAGCGCGCAGCCGGTCAGGGCCTCGACCTTGGGGGTGATCCGGTCGTCAAGATTGTCATGGCCGCCCTTCTGGTCGGTCACGGTGTCGAATTCCAGCACCTCGACCAGGCGCGACGACGCGGTCGTCACCTCGTAGATGGCGAATTTCGCGGCCGATCCGAAATGCGCGTCGAGACGCTCCATATCGTTGGTCGCAATGGCGATTTTCAGCGGGATTTCGCTGTCGGTCATGTCTGTCTCCGGCTCAATGAGGCGCAGTCTGCGGGCGGTCATGGTCGAACTCCGGGTCGATGGGGGCGGCGCCGAAATCCTCGGGGCGCGCAGCATGCGGATGGGCCAGCACCGCATTGGCCACCTCGAAGAGGAAGGCGCGGGTGCCGCGATAGCCGACCCGGCAGATGTCCTGCGCGCCGAGCCGGTCGTTGATGGGAAAGCCCGCGCGCACCAGCGGCAGGCCCAGCGCCTGGGCCGCGTGGCGGCCATGGGCATGGCTGATCAGAAGGCTCGCCTCGCCCTTGCGCGCCCCGGCCTCGAGATCGCCGAGATCGCCCAGAACGGCCTCTTCGGCCGGGATCAGCTCGACGATGGGATTGGCGCCCGAGGTGGTGACGACGGCCACCGCCTCGGCGCCCATGCCCGCAAGCGCCGAGCTCAGCGCATAGGCGAGGTCGGGATCGGCGGCGATGGCATAGCGCAGGCCCCCGGTCTGGAAATGCGCATCCAGCATCGCATCCTGCAGCCGGGCGCGGTCGCGCTTGATCGCGTCGGGCGCATCGGCGGTCCCCGCCAGCGCCATCAGCGCATGGACGAAGCTGTCGACGGCGCGCAGCCCGGTCAGCGACGGAAAGACCTGCACCTCCATATGGCCGCGCTGGCCCAGAAGCCGCGCCGCGCCTTGCATGCTTTCGCCGATGGCGAAGGTCGCGGCCGATTTCGCCATGGCCGGGATCGCGTCAAGCCGGGTCCCGCCCAGCGAGCGCCCCGACCAGTCCTCGGCCAGATGGCCGTCAAGCGCGGTCGAGAGATCGGGCAGGAAGATCGGGGTCAGGTCGAAGGCGCGGATCAGGCGGTCGATTTCCTCGATTTCGGCCGGGGTGACGTTGGCCGAGGGCAGCACGTTGACCTGACGCGCGACCGTCTCGGAGTGCGCTGGGTCGCGTTCCGGCACCAGCGCCTCGACGATGGCGGTGACGGCGGCGGCCCAGCCATCCTCGATCGCGCCCTCGAAATCGGGGGTCGAGGCATAGACGACCTTCAGATCGCCGAAATCCTTGCGCCGGGCCAGGATCTCGCGCAGCTCGCCCGGCACGTCCTCGCCGCGGGTTTCGGTCAGCGCGGTCGAGGCGATGCCGATAAAGCGGGGATGGGCGCGCTTGCGGATATTGGCGATGGCCTCCTCGATCTGGTCCGGGCCGCCGAGGATGGTCGAGACCTCGTTCATCGCCGTGGTCTGCAGCGGGATCGCTTCCTTGAAATGGCGCACCATATGGACCATGGCAAAGGCGGTGCAGCCCTGCGCGCCGTGGAACAGCGGCACCGCGCCCTCGATGCCCAGATAGGCCATCGCGGCGCCCAGCGGTGCGCTAGATTTCAGCGGGTTGGTCGACAAGGCGCGGCGGGGCCGGGTGAGGCGGGCCATCTCAGCAGTCCTCGAACTCTTTTGGGTCATTGACGGGACCCGGGGCCGGGTCGGCTTGGGTGGCAAGGCGAAGCCCGGTCGCGGGGCGCGGGTCGTCCCAGGGGGCGGGGCGGCGAACATCTTCCCAGACGGGATTGTTGACCGACCGGTCGATGGCGCGGACCAGATCCACCATGCCCATGTAGCCGGCATAGGGTTCGTGCTTTTCCTGGTTCACGTCGATCCAGGGCGTGCGCGCCTTCAGCGCCACGAACTGGCTGCGCGCGCCCGACATCAGGATGTCGGCCTTGGCGGCCTTGAGCGTCGCGTACATCTCTTTCGGCGCCATGTTCTCGTACATGTGGGTTTCGTCGCCCATGATCTGGACGACGCGGGCCTTGTCGTTTTCGGTGGCCTTGCGCACCGAGGTGCCGACGACCTCGATCCCCAGTTCCTGCAGCGCCGAGACCACCGACCAGCTTTTGTGCCCGCCGGTGTAAAGCAGCACCCGCCGGCCTTCGACGCGCGGCCGGTACGGTGCCAGCGCGGCCCGGGCCTTGGCCTCTTCCTCGGCGATCAGCGCCTCGCAGCGGTCGATCAGATCGGCAGGTGCGCCGCGTTCGACCAGCATCCGGCACATGGTCCGAAGCGACTCGGAGGTATCGGAAATGCCGTAAAAGGACCCCTCGAAGAACGGGATGCCCCAGGTTTCCTCCATCTTGCGCGCGAGCCCGATCAGCGCATGCGAACAGACCAGCATCGTCACGCGCGCCCGGTGCATCACCGCGACCTGCCGGTAACGCGCATCGGCCGCCAGAGACCCGAGGATGCGGATGCCAAGCCGGTCGAGCAGCGGCTTGATCTGCCAGAGCTCGCCGTTGAGGTTGTAATCACCGATAATGTTGATGTCGCACTCGGTGCTGCGCTCGGGCTCGATGGTGCCGATCACATGGCGATACATCATCTCGCCCGCGAGCTTGCAGCCGAGGTTCTTGGACCCGGCATAGCCCGGCACGTCGACCGGGATCGCGGGCGTGCCGAAGGCTTCTGTCGCGGCCTTGCAGACCGCCGCGATATCGTCGCCGATCATCGAGGTCACGCAGGTCGCATAGACGAAGACGGCGGGCGGGGCGTGCTTTTCGACGATTTCGCGGATCGCGGCATAGAGCTTCTTCTCGCCCTTGCCCATGACGATGTCGAGTTCGCTGAGATCGGTGGTGAAGCCGGTCTTGTACAGCATCGAGCCCGACGAGGCCGAGCCGCGATTGTCCCAGGAATTGCCGCCGCAGGCCAGCGGGGCATGAACCAGATGGGCGACATCGACGATGGGTTGCAGGGTGATCATGGCGCCGTCGAAGGCGCAGCCGCCCGCCGCGGCCCCCGGGGTCAGCGGCTTGGCGCAGCCCTTCTTGCGGGCCTCGGCCGACTTGGCGCGGTTGGTGGCGCAGCCGGGCTCGTTGAAGGCTTCCTGCACGGTTTGCTTGAGCGCGTCGGACATCCGGGTCTCCCTGCTTCATGGGGGATGAAGCAGGAAGCGTGCCAGGATTGGACCGGGGGCGCGAAAGACCAGCGTTTCAAGGGTGCCCGAGGGCGTGCATCGGGTATTTGGGCCAAGAAGAAGAAGCGTGTCGGAGGGGAAGCGTCGGGTTTTGTCGGGTCTCCGACACGACCCCTACATCCGGAAATGCTTGGACAGCTTCAGCCCCTGGCCCTGATAGTTCGACGCGATGCCCTGGCCGTACAGCGCGTCGGGCCGGGCCGACATCCGTTCATAGACGAGGCGGCCGACGATCTGGCCATGTTCCAGCACGAAGGGCGCTTCGTGGCAGCGCACCTCCAGCACGCCGCGCGAGCCCGCGCCGCCGGCCGCGTCATGGCCGAAGCCCGGATCGAAGAAACCCGCGTAATGCACCCGGAATTCACCCACCATGGCCAGATAGGGCGCCATCTCGGCGGCGTAATCGGGCGGGATATGCACCGCCTCGCGGCTGACGAGGATATAGAAGGCGCCCGGATCGAGGATGATCCGGCCCGAGGTCGAGCGAATCTCCTCCCAGAACTCGGCGGGATCATGGGCGCCGATGCCGTCGAGATCGACGACGCCGGAATGGGGCTTGGCGCGATAGCCGACAAGGCCGTCCCCGGCGGGCCGCAGATCGACCGAAAAGCCCAGGCCCTCGTCGATCACGGCGGGGCCGCCGGTCACCAGACGCGCCTCGGCATCAAGCGCGCGCAGTTCGTCGTCGGACAGCACGGCCTGGCCCGCGCGAAAGCGGATCTGGTTCAGCCGCTGGCCGGGCCGGACCAGCACCGAGAAAGAACGCGGGCAGATCTCGGCGTAAAGCGGGCCGCGATAGCCTGCGCGAATCCGGTCGAACTCGACCCCGCCATCGGTGATCGTGCGCGTCAGCAGATCGAGCCGCCCGGTCGAGCTTTTGGCATTGGCGACCGCCTGGATACCCGGGGGCAGGGCGAGGCGCTCCATCAGCGGCACGACATAGACGCAGCCCTTTTCGAGGACCGCGCCCTGGCTGAGGTCGATTTCATGCATCCCGAAATCGGCGATCCGGTCGGCCACCTTGCGGCCTTCGCCCGCCAGAAACGAGGCGCGCACCCGGTAGGCACGGTCGCCGAGCCGGAGATCGAGCGAGGCGGGCTGGACCTGGCCCGCATCGGGCGGGGCCGAAAGGCCGATGGCGCCGGTCTCGATCAGATGGCGGATTTCCTGTGCGGGCAGCACGCCGGGTGCGGTCATGGATCCCTCCCTCGGCCCGGCGCGGGGCCCCGAAAACACAACCGCCCGCGACCCCGAAGGGCGCGGGCGGATGGGGGAATTGGTCGGGCTAGCAGGACTTGAACCTGCGACCTTCCGCCCCCCAGACGGACGCGCTACCACCTGCGCTATAGCCCGACGTGGGGCGCTTCTTAGCATGTCTGACGGCGGGGGCAAGACAGAAATCCCGCCCGAAAGCGCCGTCAGTCCTGCGAGACGGCCTCGATCCTCCGGGCGACGTCGTTCAGCCGGTCAACGGCACCGCGAGCGGCCTCGGGATCGGCGGCAAGATGGCGCCGCAGCCCCGGTTGCAGCAGCTGGCTGCGGGCGGGCAGGCCTGACGCCGCGTAGGCGGGATCGTCGTCTTCGGGGTCCGCGACGGGCAGATCGGTCCCAAGCGGTTGCGGCTCGGGGTCCGGTTCCGGTTCCGGTTCGGGCGCCGGTTCCGGCGTGTCGGCGGCGTCGGCGGGCCAGTCGGACTCGGCAGGCGCGAGGTCGATCGGGGCCTCCGGCTCGGGGGCGTGGTCCGGTTCGACCGCGGGCTCGGGGTCGCGGGTCGGTTGCGGCAGAGGCTCCGCCATCGGCGGCGGAGAGGCCCAGGCGTCCGATTCGGCCAGGTCCTCCGCGGCGCTGTCCGGGTCCTGCCGGGGCCAGGGGGCATCGGCGATGTCGGGTGGAGGGGCAGGGCGCCCTGCCGGCGCGGCGGTCGGTGCAGGGACTGGTGCTGGGGCCGGTGCAGGGGCCGGTGTTGGCGCAGGGCGCCGCAGTTCGAGCCCGGGCAGGATCGCCTCGTCGGGTTCGGGCGGCGGACGCCGCCGCATCGGCAGCACCTCGGCCACCTCGGCCTGGGCATCGAGCGCCATCGGCGCTTCGGTGTCCGGCTCGTCGGTGTCCGAGAAGGCGCCTGCGATATCGACGGTTTCCTCGTCGTCGAGCGGCTGCGACAGCGCCGCGACATGTTTGACCCCGTCTTCGCGCAGGATCTTCTGCACGCCGCGGATCGTCATCCCGTCTTCATGCAGGAGCTTCTTGATGCCGCCCAGCAACAGCATGTCGGCCGGGCGGTAATAGCGCCGCCCGCCCGCCCGCTTGACCGGCTTGACCTGCGTGAACCGGCTTTCCCAGAACCGCAGGACATGGGCCGGGGTATCCAGCCAGGTCGATACCTCGCTGATGGTCCGGAAGGCCTCGGGAGACTTGTCCGTGGCCAATGCCGGTCAGCCCTTGTTGCCGGCCGCCACGCGGTCTTTCATCAGATGCGAGGGCCGGAAGGTCAGCACCCGCCGCGGATGGATCGGCACCTCTTCCCCGGTCTTGGGATTGCGCCCGACCCGCGCCGCCTTCGAGCGGATCGAGAAGGTCCCGAAGGACGAGATCTTGACCGTCTCACCCCGGACCAGCGCGTCGGACATGTGCTGCAGCACACTTTCGACCAGGGATGCGGATTCGTTGCGCGACAGACCGACCTCGCGGAATACCGCCTCGGTCAGGTCCATGCGCGTCAGCGTGTTGCCTGCCATGATCTCCCCCATTCTCTGACAGCAAATATTGAAACCCTTGGTTGCCAAAACCTTAGGTAGATTTGATTTTCCGTGTCAATACGGGGAACTTGACGGGACGGGCGAAGGTGGCACGCGAAGCGCGCCTACCAGCGCAGGACGACCGATCCCCAGGCAAGGCCGCCGCCGATTGCCTCGGTCACGACCAGATCGCCATCCTTGATCCGGCCTTCGTGCCGCCCGACCGACAGCGCCAGCGGAATCGACGCGGCCGAGGTGTTGCCGTGGTCCTGGACGGTGACGATCACCTTCTCCATCGGCAGGTGCAGCCGCTGCGCGGTGGCCTTGATGATCCTGAGATTGGCCTGATGCGGCACCAGCCAGTCGACATCGGTCCCGGCCAGCCCGGCCTTGTCCAGCGCGGAATGGGCGGTATCGGCCAGTTTCTCGACGGCATGTCGGAAGACTTCCTTGCCATGCATCACCAGATGCCCGGTGGTGCCGGTCGAGACCCCGCCATCGACATAGAGGATATCGCGGTGGCGCCCGTCGGAATTCAGATCGACCGCGAGAATGCCGCGATCGGCGGCCGCACCGGTGCCCTCGGCCGCCTCGAGGATCAGCGCGCCCGCGCCGTCGCCGAACAGAACGCAGGTGCCGCGGTCGGTCCAGTCCATGATCCGGCTGAAGGTCTCGGCGCCGATCACCATCACGCGGCGGGCCAGGCCCGAAGAAATCATCGCATTGGCATTGGCCATGGCAAAGACAAAGCCCGCGCAGACCGCCTGCACGTCATAGGCAAAGCCCCGGCTCATGCCCAGCCCGGCCTGCACCATAGTCGCGGCGGACGGGAAGGTCAGATCGGCGGTCGAGGTCGCCAGCACGATGGCGTCGATGTCGTCGGCCTCAAGCCCGGCATCGTCCAGCGCGGCGCGGGCGGCGGCGATGGCCATCTGCGAGGTGGTCTCGCCCTCGGCCGCGAAATGCCGCCGTTCGATCCCCGAGCGCGAGCGGATCCATTCGTCCGATGTGTCGAGCGTCGCCTCGAATTCGGCGTTTTCCACAACGCGCGCCGGAAGATAATGCCCGACACCCCGGACGATCGCCCTCGTACCCATTCCTACCCCTTACGCCCGCCGGCAAGTTCCCGGAGCGCGTCCGGTCCTGTCGCATTGCTGGCCGCGACCCGCGCGGCCAGACGTTCGGTGAAGCCCGACTGCGCCAGCTCGAAGGCGAGCTTGACCGCAGCCGACACGCCCGTCGCATCCGACGAGCCGTGCGATTTCACCACCGTTCCGTTCAGCCCGAGAAACACGCCGCCATTGGCGCGCCTTGGGTCCATTCTTTTCTTGAGACGCCTGAGCGAGGTATAGGCCAGCAGAGCCGCGACCTTCGACAGCGGCGTCGCGGTGAAGGCCTCGCGCATGAAATCGCCCAGCAGCTTGGCGGTGCCCTCGCCGGTCTTCAGCGCCACATTGCCGGTAAACCCGTCGGTGACGATGACATCGACCTTCGACGAGGGAATATCGCCGCCCTCGACGAAGCCGACGAAGCTGTAATTCGCCTGTTCGGCCGCGGCCTCGATCAGGTCATGGGCGGCCTTCAGCTCGGCCCGGCCCTTGTTCTCTTCGGTGCCGACATTCAGAAGCCCGACGCGCGGCCGGTCGAGCCCCAGCCCGTTCCGGGCATAAGAGGTGCCCATCAGCGCATATTGCAGCAGGTCGCGCTCGTCCGCGCGCACATCGGCGCCGACATCGAGCATCACGTTGAACCCGCCGGGATTGCGCGACGGCCACAGACAGGCGATGGCCGGCCGGTTCACGCCCGGCAGTTTCCTGAGCCGCATGATCGACAGCAGCATCAGCGCCCCGGTATTGCCGCAGGACACGGCCACCGTGGCCTCGCCATGGCGCACCGAGTCGATGGCCGACCACATCGAGGTGTCCTGGCCGTGGCGCATCACATGGCTGGGCTTGGCGTCCATGGTGACGACGCCATCCGCATGCCGGATCTCCACCCGCCCGCGCAGGGGCTTGCGTCGCGCGACCAGCTTTTCAAGCTCGTCGCGCTGCCCATGCAGAATGAAGCGGATGTCCGGATTCTTGGCTGCGGACAAGGCAATGCCCGCGACAACAGCCGCAGGGCCGCGATCGCCACCCATGGCGTCCACCGATATCACGGTGCGCGGGGCGGCGCGCAGCTCCTGGAGATGCTCTTCGGTCATGGAGAGACGCGCGCCTTTTGGGGCGGATTATGCCGCGTCTTCTTCGTCCAGGTCGATCTCGTCGGCTTGGGCCACGATCTCGCGATCGTCATAATGGCCGCAGGCCGCGCAGACGTGGTGCGGACGCTTCAGCTCGCCGCAGTTCGAGCATTCGGCCGGGTTGCCCGGGACGAGCGCATCGTGCGAACGGCGTTGGTTGCGGCGGGACCGCGTGACTTTATTCTGAGGGACAGCCATGTCTCAACCTCGGTCTGGAGGGGCCTTGGCCCGGTGTTCTTTCGTTGGGAACGCGCGTCTCTCAGCGCCCTTGGCGCGGCGTCCGATCCATCGTGCAAGCGAGGCCGGGAACATACTGCGATTCTGGTCGGGCGCAAGCCCCTTTCTGGCCCTGTCTTTCAGGTGCGAGGCGCGATTTTCCGTCGCGTTGCGACACCGGGGTATCCCGATCCCGAAACCGGCCCCGCAGCGCGCCCAAAGGGGCGGGGCGAGGTCGCAGGCCGGGGCAGGGCGCGCGGCAAAACCCGTCCGCCCCGATCAGTCGCCGCCGTTTTCGCCGTCCGGGCCGTGGTCGGTTTCGCCTTCCGCACGGTCGCGCAGCCGGGCCAGGGCGGCAAAGGGCTTGACCTCGGCATCCTGCATCGGCGCCGTTCCGGGCGCGGCAAAGCTCGCCTCGCCCAGTTCGGCCCCCTCGGCGCGCGGATAAAGCGGCAGCGCCAAGGCCAGCGCCTCTTCCATCACCCGCGCGAGGTCGAGCGTGTCGGGCAGCGGTTCCTCGCTGTCGTCCTCGGGCATCTCGATCTCGTCGCCCTCGGGCCGGGACGGCATGTCGGCGCGGTAAAGCCGCAGGACCGGACTGTCGATCCGGGTGCTCACGGGCGCCAGCGTGACGACGCAGGGCTGCACCACGGTGGCGCCAAGCTCGGCCTCGAGCCGCCAGTCGCGCGCGCCTTCGGGGCGGATCTCGCCCGCGAAGCGCAGCTTCTTCAGCGCGGAAAGGCCAAGCCGACCGGCGATCTCGCTGCGCTCGGCGGGTTCGGGGATCAGCGTGAAGGCGACCGGGTCGCGGCCTCCGCGGCGGTCAAGCCGCAGGGGCGGGTGGGTGCCTTTGGGCGTTTCAGCTGTGTTGGCCATGGTTCACGTTCCATTCTTGAACCCGGGGCATACGATCTGCTAAGCGGGATAGAAGTGAAAAACCCCTGTGACAAGAGGTTGCGATGGCAAGGCCCCGGGCAGTGCACGCCAAACTGGCGCTGACGGCCATTCTCTCCGCCGGTCTGCTGGCCTGCTCTCCGATCCAGCGCAGCCACGGCTATGCTCCGTCCGACGAGGATCTCGCCGGGGTCACGGTCGGTGTCGACACGCGCGACAGCGTGGCCGAACTGGTCGGACCGCCGACGATGGGCGGCGTGATGCGCGACGACGCATGGTATTACGTGCAAAGCGACTGGGAGACGGTCGGTTTCCGCGAACCCAAGGAGACCGAGCGTCAGGTCGTCGCGATCTCCTTCGACAAGGCCGGGACGGTCGAGAATGTCGAACGGTTCGGGCTGGAGGACGGCCGCGTGATCGCGCTGAACCGGCGTGTGACCGAAAGCAACATCAAGGGCGTCTCGTTCCTGCGGCAGATGCTGGGCAATATCGGCCAGTTCAATGCCGAGGACATCATCGGCGACCGTTAGGCGCGCGCCGCGTCCCGCCCGGGACGCGGCCGGGGGATCGGGCTCTGACGCTAGTCCGCGTCGGTGCCGTCTCCGGTGCTTTCCGGCGTGAAGTCGAGCGCCACGCCGTTGATGCAGTAGCGCAGCCCGGTCGGTGCGGGGCCGTCCGGAAAGACATGGCCCAGATGGGCCGCGCAGGCCGCGCAATGCACCTCGGTGCGCTTCATCAGAAGGCTCCGGTCGCTCTGCTCGCCGACCGCCTCGGGGCTGGCCGGACGGGTGAAACTGGGCCAGCCGGTGCCGCTGTCGAACTTGTCGGATTGCGCGAAAAGCGGGGCGCCGCAGCAGACGCAGGTGTAGGTGCCGGGCGCCTTCGGAAAGTCGTCATGCGAAAAGGGGCGTTCGGTCGCGTGCTTGCGGGTGACCCGGTAGGCGAGGTCCGACAGCTCGGCGCGCCATTCGGAATCGGGTTTGGAAACTTTCTGGGTCATTTGGTCTCGCGGGTCCTGTCAGGGTTCTGTCACATCTTGTGTGCTATCGGCCTTCGGACAATATCTAGGCGGGCGATCCAGTCCCGCCAGTCCCGTGGAGCCGTCACGATGCTGTCACTTCGCAAGGGCCGCTATGCCGCGCGGCTGGCCGAAACCCCGGCCGACATCCTCGCCGCGCAGCGTCTGCGCTATCTGGCCTTTCGCGCCACGGACACCCATCCCGAAGGGGCCGATGCGGATTGCTTCGATGCGGTCTGCCGCCATGTGCTGGTCGAGGAGACCCGCAGCGGCACGCTGGTCTGCTGTTTCCGGCTGCTGCCACTGAAGGGCGGGGCCGAGATCGGGCAAAGCTATTCGGCCCAGTATTACGAGCTATCCGCGCTCGAGACCTTCGACGGGCCGATGGTCGAGATGGGGCGGTTCTGCATCCACCCGGCCTGGCGCGACCCCGACATCCTGCGCGTGGCCTGGGGGGCGATGACCCGATTCGTGGATGAGGAGAAGGTCGAGATGCTGTTCGGCTGCTCGTCCTTCAAGGGCACCGAGGCCGAGACCTACATGGATGCCTTCGCGCTCTTGCAGGACCGGCATCTGGCGCCGAAACGCTGGCTGCCGAGGGTCAAGGCGCCGAACGTGTTCCGCTTCGGGCAGATGCTGCGGCGGCGCCAGCCAGATGCCCGGCGGGCGATGCTGGGGATGCCGCCGCTCCTGCGCAGCTATCTGGTGATGGGCGGCTGGGTGTCCGACCATGCGGTGGTCGATCGCGACCTCAACACGCTGCATGTCTTCACCGGGCTCGAAATCCGGGCGATTCCTCCCGCCCGCAAGCGGCTTCTGCGCGCCTCGGCCGGATAGCGCGCCCGGAATTTCGCACGAAATTCCGTGACCGGTCCCCGGCGCCGCCGCCCCGGGTCCCAAAATTCTTCGCCGAAGAATTTTGCCCGCCCCGCCCCGACCGGCGTTTCCCTCTTCTGCCGCTTGACCGGGGCAACCCGGCATCATACCCAGCGCTCATGGCCCGCGCACCCCTTCTTCAGCTGTCGTCGATCTCGCTCACCTTCGGCGGAGGCCCGGTCTTTGCCGGGCTCGATCTGGTGATCCAGGAAGGCGACCGGGTCGCGCTGGTCGGCCGCAACGGGTCGGGAAAATCGACCCTGATGAAGGTCATGGCCGCCCTCGTCGAGCCCGATTCCGGCGCCCGCGTGCTCTCGCCCGGCACCTCCGTCGGCTATATGGAACAGGAGCCCGACCTCTCGGCCTATGCCACGCTGGGCGATTTCGCCGCCGCGGCACTGGCCCCGGGCGAAGGCTATCGCGCCGAGATGGCGGCCGAGGGGCTCAAGCTCGATCTTTCCGCCCCGGCCGCCACCGCCTCGGGCGGCGAGCGCAGGCGGGCGGCGCTGGCGCGCCTGCTGGCCGCCGCACCCGACCTGATGCTGCTCGACGAGCCCACCAACCATCTCGATATCGAGGCAATCGGCTGGCTCGAGGCCCAGCTGGCCGAGACCCGGTCGGCCTATGTGCTGATCTCGCACGACCGCGCCTTCCTGCGCGCCCTGACCCGGGCCACGCTGTGGATCGACCGGGGCGAGGTCCGCCGCCAGGATCGTGGCTTTGCCGACTTCGAGGACTGGCGCGACAAGGTCTGGGCCGACGAGGACGAGGCCCGCCACAAGCTCGACCGCAAGATCAAGGCCGAATCCCGCTGGGCGGTCGAGGGCATCTCGGCCCGCCGCAAGCGCAACCAGGGCCGCCTGCGGGCACTGCATGCCATGCGCGACGACCGCTCGGCGATGATCCGCCGCCAGGGCACCGCGGCGATGGCGCTGGAGGCGGGGCCCAAATCCGGCAAGCGGGTGATCGAAGCGACCGACATCTCGAAGAGCTTCGGCGACCGCGTCATCCTCAAGCCCTTCTCGCTGCGCGTCCAGCGCGGCGAGCGGGTGGCGCTGGTCGGTCCCAACGGTGTCGGCAAGACCACGCTTCTGAAGATGCTGACCGGCGAGCTTGCCCCCGACAGCGGCGAGGTCCGGCTTGGCACCAATCTGCAGATGGCCGTTTTCGACCAGAATCGCGCGGCGCTCGATCCCGACATGACGCTGTGGGAAAGCCTGACCGGCGATCCCGAGATGCGGGTGTCGGGCAAGGCCGACCAGGTTCTGGTCCGCGGTCAGCCCAAGCATGTCGTGGGCTATCTCAAGGAATTCCTCTTCGACGACGCCCAGGCCCGCGCGCCGGTGCGGTCCCTTTCCGGCGGCGAACGGGCGCGGCTGCTGCTGGCCCGGATCATGGCGCGCGAATCGAACCTGCTGGTGCTGGACGAACCGACCAACGATCTTGACGTCGAGACGCTCGATCTGTTGCAGGAGCTGGTGTCGGACTTCGACGGCACCGTCCTTCTGGTCAGCCACGACCGCGATTTCCTCGACCGCGTCGCGACCACCACCGTCGCCATGGAGGGCGACGGCCGCGCGGTCGTCTATGCCGGCGGCTGGAGCGACTATCGCGCGCAGCGGGCCGAGACCGCCGGTTCCGAGCGGACCGGCGGGAAGTCCGCCGAAAAACCTTCCGCCGCGCAGGCCAAACCGGAACCCTTACGCCCGAAGAAGGCGCCGGGGCTCAGCTATACCGAAAAGCACCGCTTCGACGCGCTTCCGGCCGAGATCGCGCGGCTGGAGGCCGAGATCGCCAAGCTCGAGGAACTGCTCGACGACCCCGATCTTTTCACCCGCGAGCCGGTGAAATTCCGCAAGGCGACCGAGGCGCTGGTCGCGCGCCAGGAGGCCCTGTCCAAGGCCGAGGAAGACTGGCTGGAGCTGGCCGAAAAGGCCGAGAACGCAGGCTAGCCCGGTCCGGCGGCGGCACTTGGGTGCAGCACCGGCCGATAGCCCGCCGTCAGTGCCGCGACCGTCGGCGCCGGGGTCAGAACCGTGACCTCCCCGCCCGGGCGGGGGCGGGCCGCGCCATAGCCCGAGGCCTGCCAGGGCAGGGCGGCGGCGCCCAGAATCAGATGCGGGGTTCCCTCCAGCAGCACGAAGGTGCCGTCGGGCAGGGCGGCAGCCGGGGCCGTGTGGCGCCGCTGATCCCGGCTGGACGGGCAAAGCCGCGCCGCATGCAGAGCCGCATCGAGCGCTGTCGCCGTCCCGACCCCGAAGGCCTGGGCGAAGCGCCGGAAATCGGCGCGGCGGCACTCGGCGCAGGGCCGGTGCCCGGCCGCCAGCGCCACCGCCTCGTCCAGAAAGAAAAGCTCGGTATAGCGCCCCGGCGTCATCACCGCGCGGTGGCGGTCGCGAAACTGCAAAAGACAGCAGATCCAGGCCTTGTGGCGCCAGCGCGCCCGGCCAAGCCGCCCCTCGGCATCGTGCAGGCAGCCGCGATTGCCCATGAAGAGACCGCGCGCCGGGTCGGCCACGATCTCGCCCAGGGGCGTGACGCGGGTCTGCCGCGGGCTCATCTCATCCGAAGCCCCGCATCCAGCCGGATCACCTCGCCGTTCATGTAGCCGTTCTGCAGGATATGCAGCACAAGGGCTGCGTATTCCGCCGGATCGCCCAGCCGGGGCGGGTTCGGCACATCGGCGGCGAGCCCGTCCATGACCTCCTGACCCAGCCCCTCCAGCATCGGGGTGCGGAAGATCCCCGGCGCGATCGCCATCACCCGGATCCGGAGTCCGGCCAGATCGCGCGCCAGCGGCAGCGTCATCGCCGCGATACCGCCCTTCGAGGCCGCATAGGCGGCCTGCCCCTTCTGCCCGTCATAGGCGGCGATCGAGGCGGTGTTGACGATCACCCCGCGGCAGCCGTCGTCATCGGGGGCGTTCTGCGCCATCTCGGCCGCGGCCAGCCTGAGCACGTTGAAACTGCCGATCAGGTTGATCTCGACGGTGCGGCGAAAGCTTTCCAGCCCGTGCGGCCCGGACCGGCCCAGCGTGCGCTCGGCCGTCGCGATGCCCGCGCAGCTGATGCAGGCGGTGATACCGCCCATCTGCGCCGAGGCCTCGCCCACGGCCTGTTCGACCGAGGGTTCGTCGGTCACGTCGACCGGCTGAAAGCCCGCGCCGATTTCGGCGGCCAGCTCCATGCCGCGGTCGGTATCCCGGTCAAGAATGGTCACCGCCGCCTCTGCCGCGCAAAGCGCCCGCGCCGTCGCCGCGCCAAGTCCCGACGCGCCACCGGTGACGATGGCCCTCGTTTCGCTGATCTGCATCCGCCCCTCCGTTTGCCTCAGAGCTAGCGCCCGGCCGCGGGGCTTGTCCAGTGCCGGGCCGCCGCGACGGAGGGTCGCCATAGGATTGCGCCGGGTGGCGGGCGGCGATCCCCTGAGGCCCGGATCCGGCGGGGTGTCGTGTCGGTCCGGCCGGATGGGGGAGATCAGGAGTTGACGTGAGGTCTTAGCGTGAGCCAGTAATAATAAGAAAATAAACGATAAATAAGCTATTTCAGTTCGGGATGACCTCTTGCTGACAAGGCGCCCCTCGGGGCCACAGTCAACGGACCGGAACCCGCCTCCGCGACCGCGACGACCTCGATCCCGCCCCCCACGCAGACGACGGTCGCCGTACGGAACCCGGCGCGACACGGGCGCGACACGGGCGCGGCCTGGCCCGGTCCCTGGTCCTCCGGACGGGTTCCCCTTGACCCATCCGGAGCCGTTGCGGGCGGGATCGGAAGGACGATCCGGAGCAGCGGGCGGCCCCCTTGGCGCCCGGTCCCGGCATCGCCTCCCGCAGGAGACGACGGTGCCGCGCTACCAGTCGTGGCGGCGGCGCGCTGTGCGGATATCGCCCCGTGTCAGCCCGCTTTCGTTCCGCAGATAGTCGGGCATGCCTTCGAGGGGACGAAAATCTGCCGCCTCCGCATCCGGCGCCGGAGTCGGCCAAGAAAGGTCATGTCCTCCTCGCGCCGCGTCGGGGCCGGGGCCGGGGCGAAATGACAGGTGAGACCCGAAAAGAGAAGCTCGGTGAAGATTGGGGAATTCCTCGGAAAGAAAAGAGGTTGGATCAATTCGGCACGGCGGTCCTCCGGACCGGGCCAAGCACCGGCCGCGGTCTGGCGGCGGGCGCAGTGGCCGGGACCGCCAGAGCGACATTTTGCAGCCGCGCCAGGGCGCGCGGCCGGTCCGGGTCGACGGGCAGAAGATGCGCGAAGCTCACCCGGCGCAGCATGCCAAGCGTCTCGGCGTTTGCGACGATCCGCCTTTGTCCGCCGCGCCAGCGCATCGGGGACGCGGCGACCACGAGCCCGCCAATTCGGGCATGCAGGATCCGGGCCCCTGGTGAGAACCCCATCAGCAGCCGGGTGCCGCCAGAGCGTATCCTGTCGACCGGCAGGTCGCCGCCCGACCCCGGATCATCGCTGACCGCGAGCGTGTGGCCTTCGATGACGAGGGGCTGAGCGCCGATCGGCAGGCGATCCGCACCCGTCTCGGCGACGCCGCAGCCAGCTTTGCCGAGCTTGAGGATGCCGCACGGCGGCTGGGCGAGGTGTTTCTCGACGCGCTCGACGGGTCGGGCGAAGCGGCCTTCGCGTCATGGCTGGTGGCCGAGCGCGAGAATGCCGCGGTGATCCGGGCCGAGGTTCTGGAGCCTCCGGCCCGCCATCCGGACACCCCGCGCGGGGCCGTGCAGAACTGACTGCGGCTCCGGGAAGAGGCCGATCCCGTGGCGGCGCCGGGCCCATCTGCGCGAGCAGCGGATCGGCTTCTGCCGGGTGCGGGATGGGACCAGGAACGCCCATGGCACGGCGGGCGCCGGTCCGCCGCTGGCGAAGGCGGCCAACTGGCTGCCCCAAATCGAACATGACTGGAACGGTAAGCGCTGCATACTCTCTATGACGCCCGCGATTTCTGCTGAAGCGGGCCGGGCGACGGGCCGCGATGGCTGCGGTGTCTGGGAGAGTCGCGGTCCGGAGGGCGGGTATGCGGACAAAGTAGTCATGCCCCAAGATCAATCGTCCTGCCCGGTGCGAGGGATTCAAGGAATGCCGTGTCATGGCTGATCGCCAAAACTGCCCCATCATAAGCAGCCAGCGCAGCCTCAAGTGCTGTGATACCATCAAGATCAAGGTGATTGGTCGGCTCGTCCAAGATCAGCAACGGCGGCGGCGGGGTGGCTCCGAGGGCACAGGCCAGTCCAGCGCGCAGACGCTCGCCCCCGCTCAACTCTCCCGCGTAACGCAAGGTATCCGCGGCGCGGAAACCGAACCTGGCCAGTGCCGCGTGCGCGGTATGGGGATCAGCCAAGGGATTAAGGTGACGGAAATTATCGCGAAGGGACAGAGCGGTGTCGATCAGCTGGACATGCTGATCCAGCAGCGCAAATGGAACCGAAAGCGCCACGAGACCACTTTGCGGCACGATCTCTCCGGTAATGATCTTCAGAAGCGTCGTCTTTCCGCAGCCATTCGGCCCTGTAATGACAATGCGCTCGGGACCAATCACGGTCAGCGACAGATCACGGATCAAGGGATGATCGGGATCATGGCCGCCGGTCACCTTCTCCAGTCGCAGCACCGTTCTACTGGTGGCAAGGCCGGTTGGGGGAATGTCCATGCGCAAGGGTTGCAGGGGTTCGATCTTAACGCGGGCGGCGGACAACGCCTTATCTGCCGCCTCGCGCCGGGCATCGCGCAGGCGCACACCCGCACCGCCCGACGCCTCGGCCCGCCCCTTGGCGGCGTCCATCAGAATTTTCGGCTGATCGCCCCTTGCGCGCGCGCGGTGTCCGGCACTGTCCTTGCGGGCCTTGCGTTCGCTTGCCTGCTGCGCGCGACGGGCAGCGTCGGCGCGGGTTTTCTCCGCATCCGCGAGGTCACGCGCTGCCGCGTCCATCTCGGTGTCCTTCCGCTGCCGGAAATCGCTGTAATTCCCGCCATACCGGGCCGCGCCAAGCGAGGTGAGTTCGACGATGGCGTCCATTTCCTCCAGAAGCTCGCGGTCATGGCTGGCGATGATCGCACCCCCTGTCCACCCCCGGATGAGGTCGATCACCGCCTTGCGACCGTCCCGGTCGAGATTGTTCGTCGGTTCGTCCAGCAACAGAAAATCCGGCTCGGCAAAGATCAGGGCGGCAAGAGCGGCACGGCTGCGCTGGCCGCCGGATAGCGTCGCCAGGAGGGTCTGCGGCCCGACCGACAAACCACAGCGCAAAAGCGCCCCTTCCATCCGCGCGGGCAGGGTCCAATCCGCGTCTGCCAGTTCATCGGCATCGGCAAGCCCGGCCTCCGCCCGGTCAAGCAGATCGAGCGCGGATCGTGCGCCGAAAAGATCGGCGATGATGTCATCGGGCCGCTCCAACGCCTCCTGCCGCATCATCGCGATGGAGCCGGTCACGCGGACCTGCCCCGAAGCGGGATGCTGATCACCAGAAATCAGGCTAAGGAGGGTACTCTTGCCGATGCCATTGCGTCCGACGATGCCGGTACGCTCCGGGCCGAAAGTCAGGTTGAGATCGGTAACAAGGGGCGCGTCGTCAGGCGTGGACCAAGACAGGCCGGAGAGGGAAACGGATGCAGGCATGGGACAGAACTTCTCGCAGCAAAATCGAAGGGGCGAATGCGGCGAGGTTCAGGTCCATGTTGATGGCATCTCCAGTTCCAGGATGTCTTAAAAAATAGTGGTCGCTCGGTGATTTTGCAAGCCAGAGCCAACGGAGCTTCCCCGTCGACTCCGTGGAAAAACACCTGTTCGCGACCGCAGCAATTCCCCGCCTGAGGCGGCCGTGAATGCCTTTCCTGTCATGCTTTCCCCAGTTGCTGCGGTGCGGGAAGGATCTTGGCCAGTTTCCGGAGGTTCTGGACGGTTGCGGCAAGCAGGAATTCGTCATTTGCGCCGCATGGGCCGCGTAATCGAAGCCTGTTCAGGCCGAGGATGCGCTTGAGGTGGGCAAAGAGCCTCTCGACTTTCTTCCTCGGCTTCATCGAGATCACGTATTGGTCGGTCCTGGCGATCTGGCGGGCAACCTGTCGGGCGTCTTCATGTTCCTCGCGGGTGATCTTGCGAGCATCCGCGTTCGGGCAGCACATGGCCTTGGATGGGCAGGCTTGGCAGACCTCTTTCAGGGCGCGATAGCGGGCGGTCCCCTTGCCGGTCGGCCCGCGGGTGGGGTCGGAATAGTTCCGGCGGACCTGCTTCAGCTCGTGCCCCTCGGGGCAGATGTATTGGTCGTTCTCTGCATCCCACTCGAAGTCGGCGCGAGTCCAGGTCCCATCATTGCGCCCCGACTTGTCGATGACGGGGATATGCGGGGCGATCTTGCGATCGACCAGCCAGCCCCGCATCGGCCCGGTGCCGTATGCGGTGTCCGCGATCAGGCGTTCAGGGTGACGGTCAAACCTGGCCTTCACGCGCCTCAGCATGGTCTTGGTTGATCCTGCTTCGGCCTGCCGGATCGACCCGTTCGGCGGGAAAACGATCCCCCGGATCGTTTTCTGCTCCGCCTCACCTTCCACGTCCACGATGACACCATGGTCCGTGTCGATCAGGTAATTGTCAGAATAGCCGAAGAATGCCGGGCCTTTCCGGGCCGCGGTGCACAGGCTCGCCGGGTCGGAATGCGAGGTGAACTTGGGCTGGACCTCGCTTGCCGCGCCGAATGCGGCTTGGTCCAAGACGTCCGGATACTCGCGAACGGCTCGGGGCGCATCAGCGGGATTGATCTGCCTCGCGTCCCAGTCCTCCTTCGGCGATGAGTTCTGCTTGTTCGCATCCGCTTCGATAAGGCTGGCATCAACTGCCATGCGCTGGCCGCTAACCAGCCCCTCGTCGATGCACCGGGCCAAGGTGGTCTCGAACGGATGCCGCAATAGCTCGCTGTCACGGAACCGACCGTGCCGGTTCTTCGAAAAAGTCGAGTGATCCGGGACCCGGTCACTGAGGTCCAGGCGGCAGAACCAACGGTAAGCGAGGTTCAGATGCACCTTTTCGCAGAGCCGCCGTTCCGACCGGATGCCGAAGCAATACCCCACCAACAGCATGCGGATCAGCAACTCCGGATCGACAGACGGACGACCCGCATGGCTGTAGAAATCGGCGAGGTAAGCACGGATGCCGGACAGATCCACGAACCGGTCAATCGAGCGCAGAAGGTAATCTGGCGGGACATGATCTTCCAGCGAGAACTCGCAGAACAGCGCCGGCTGCGCCTCCTGCCGCGGTCCCATCAGTGCCGATCCTCCCACCCAGTGAGGGAATTGAATCAGCCGAAGACACCTCGATCAAGCACGAGTTTTTCAACGGAATATGCCGATAGCCGACGTTCGACACCTCAAGCCCGCGCCGCCCGCGGATCACGGAAGCGGCCATTCGTGGTCGCCGCGGCGAGAGCAGTCTCGGCGCGATCCTGGCCACCGGGAATTGCGCCCTTGTGGCCCCCCGGGACGGCCTCGGTACCTGATCTTGGCAGGGCTCGGTCCTGTCCCGTCGGCCAGCCTTGCCGCCCCTCAAATCGGCACGCTGCCGCCAATGCCCGCGCCTCCCAAAGCGAACGGCAGTCGGGGGGTGTCACGGCACGACGTGCGCCACCACTTTCGCGGTATTGAAAAGAGGGTATTTCATGAGTGACTTCTTCCGTCAGGACGCCCGCATGGCCCTGATTTCCACGGTGCTGGGGCAGGACGTCCTGGTGCTGCGCCGGTTCGAAGGCAAGGATTTTCGTGCGCTTCTATCCCGCACAGGCCGCGGCCAACGCCCGCCGTTTCCTTCGCGATCTGGAGCGCGCGGCCCCGATGAAGATCGCCCGCGTGCTGACCGATAACGGCAAGGCTTTGACCGACCGCCTCTTCGGCCTGCGCAAGCGCGTTGCAACCGGACAACACGCGTTCGACCTCCTCTGCGCGGACCTCGGCATCGAGCATCGTCTCGCGCCGCCGATGCGGCCGCAGACGAACGGCATGGTCGAGCGGTTCAACGTCAGGAACGAGGATGTCCCGCAGCGCCAGCGCATCCAGCGTGGCGAGGACCTTGAGCAGACCCTCCTGCGCTACGCCCAGCTCTACAAGAAACAGCTCCCGCAATCAGCCCTGAAGGGGCAAACCCCCGTCGGACCCCTCAGGGACTGGCGACGTCACAGGCCCGAGCTGTTCAGGAAGCGCATCTGCAATCTCGCGGGATGTGACAGCTAGGCGGAATGCTTGCGTAACGCAGGCATGATCCGATGAAACAGAGGAAAACTCCGATGAGTGATAGCTGGGAAATCTTACCAGAGAGCGGATTGGGACCTTTGCGCTTTGGCATGTCCGAAGCCGAAGCTCGGCCCATCGCGCAGCCACTCTACGGCGAAATCGAGGCGGAAGGGCCGGCAGGTCTGCAAAGCAATGATGAAGTCTACCGGGTTCTCCTCGAAACCATGGGAGAAGAGGCGGCCCGTGAAGCGATAGGAACGCTTGAGAAAAGCGGTGTGGACCTGCAGCCCTCCCGTCGCATCAACTTTGTCTCCGGACTGATGCTCGATTTCGTCGAGGATGGTCTCGATAGCATCATGTGCCATTCTGCGGCTTTCCCCTTGCACGTCGGCAACAAGCCTTTTTTCGGAGTTGATCCGCTGCCTGCCCCGCGGCAGTTACAGCAGCTCAACGGAGAGCCCCCTTTCGTGAAGGGCCCCGACTGCTATTTCTCGAACATCGAAGTCACGGCGTTCGAATGCCTGCTGCTGATGCCGGGTGTCGGGTTCCGTGCAACGCGGGAAGGAACGGAAGAGGCCGGACAGAAGACGATCGGTTGGCAGAGAAAGCAGCGGACGCCGCCTGAGGACCTGACAGGTCACGTGCGTCTTGATCTTGCCACTTGAGCGAAATCGCTCCAGCTCTTTATCTGATTAACGTGATGGCTGAAGACGCAAACAGGGACCACACAACCTTCTATCGAGGTGCGGCGCTGGACCGGCACAGGTTCGCGGCTCTGGCGAGTTCAGACGGAAGCTACAGCCCGAACCGGCCGTTTTCCTCCAGCACCGATGTGGTGGAGTTCGATCTGCGCACGGGCGCGTGGCAGGAGATTGCCCATCGCAAGTGGTTGGGCGTGGGCGTCGCGCGGTGGCCAGGCGCGGGAGCGGCCGGAGCGGCAGGGCTCATGGTGCTGTCGCAGCGGGGGGATGAGAGGTGGTTCGGTTGATCTGAACAGGTTCCGGGGGGCCAAGTGGTTTTCCGCCTCGGTTACGCCGCCACCGCTTGGGGGCATTGGCTCGCGGAAGTCGGCCTGATCGGGGGGGGGCGTCAAGCGATGAAGGCGGGTGGCGGCCATTGTGGAAGGTCAGATACCGGCCGATCCGGGTCCGGGCTTCGGACACGCTGGCATAGGCGCGCAGGTAGACCTCTTCGTATTTGATGGTCCGCCACAAGCGCTCGACGAAGACATTGTCCCGCCACGCGCCCTTACCATCCATGCTGATCTTGATGTCGCGGGCGGCCAGCACCTTGATGAACTCGCTCGAGGTGAACTGGCTGCCCTGATCGGTTTTGAAGAACTCGGGCGCGCCGTGACGCACAAGCGCCTCTTCCACAGCTTCCATGCAAAAACCGGCCTTCAGCGTGATCGACACGCGCCAGGCAAGGACGCAGCGGGGGGAACCAGTCCAGCACGGCGGCGAGGGAGATGAAGCCCCGCGCCATCGGGATGCAGGTGATGTCCATCGCCCAGACCTGGTTGGGCCGCGTGATCGGCAGCTTTCTCGGAAGATAGGGGCAGATCTTGTGCCCGGGTGCGGGTTTCGAGGTGTTCGGTCGGCGATAGAGAGCCGCGATGCCCATCCGTTCCATCAGCGTGGCAACATGCAGTGGCGTTGTTGCGCAAATCCAGGGGATTCATCTCGTGAATCCAGCATGCTAGCCGGGCAGCATGAGCAGACCTCCGAAGCCGACCTGCAAGACGAT
>NZ_QAYC01000009.1 GCF_003053725.1 Rhodovulum kholense | reverse complement strand
AGGCCAGGTCGCTCTCGCGGTACTGCACGGTGTATTCGAGTTCGGGGTAGTCGTTGGCCAGCTCGACCGTCAGCGCGCCCGCATCCGCGTAGGCCCCGAGCAGCTCGGTCAGGATCTCGACCACGGTCTTGTTGTGAAAGATCCGCTGGTTACGGCGGAGGCTGGCAAGAAAGGCCCAGGGCCGGAGCCGCAGCCGGTAGCGGTGGCCATTGTCGCCCGAGCCCAGCCAGCGGGCCTCGGTGACGATGCCGTCGAAGGGGCGCTCGCCTTCCTTCGTGGTGAGGGTGACGGTGGCGTGCGTCCCGATCAGCCGGTCGAAATCGAGATCGGCCGTGGCAGCGAGGCAGTCCGCCGAATAGTCGAACAGCGCGTTCAGGTGATCGACGCCCTCGAACCGGCGGAGCACCAGGACGTCCTGCCCCAGCACCGTGGAAATCCGGCCCATGCGGGCGTCCTGACGGAAGAAGCCACTCATGAAATACCCTCTCAAATTCGCGCCAAGGTAGTGAGATAGATCCTAGCCTGGCAACCCCAGGCATTCACTTACTTTTGGGTGCGCGGGGCTATTGGCAGTATCATGCCGATTTGCGGAATTGCGTGACGCAACGGTAGGTGCGGGCGTAGACGCTGTATGGACAAGCGATCAGGAACAGCTTCCAGCTCTTCCAGAGCCAACACCGAAAACAGGTTCGCCTATGCTTGCTGCGCTTTCCACGAGTGGCTGCTTTCTTGTTTTCTGTGGTCAGCAGGGTCCGGAGCGTCGAACGGCGGCTATCGGCAGGGCGCTCCGTGAACGTTAGCCAAGGGGAGTGCAGAGGAACCAAAGGAGCCGTGTGGATTGTCCGGTTCAGCAGTTCAACCGCGGCATCTGGAGGTGACTGTTAGATGGCGAGTGCTCACAAACAAAGTCAGCGCGCCTTGCGATCTCCGTGCGCGGCAATTCGATGATCTCGTATCCGAGCGCGATGTAGGTGTCGAACATAACGGCACAGGTCGCTTCGGCCTCGGTCTGGCTCTGCTTCCGCTCGGTGTCCTGCGTGAAAATCTCGTCCCAGAATGGCGTCAGGAAGACGCGACGGTTGTAGCGGGCTGCCTTGGCGGCTGTGGCCACATGGGGCGGCACGGGGAGGTTGCAGAGCGTCAGGTATCCCAAGATGTCGGGAGTGCCGCGATCGAAGATCACAGGGCCTGAGAGTGCCTGTGCGGCGCGGTGGGCGCGCAGGTCCCGCTCCAGCATCCGTTCGGCGTAGGCAGCGCGGTCCGCCCAGGGCAGGGCGTCTCCGCCGCGTGCCATCTCCTCGCGAATGATCGCGCGGCCGGATTCGGGAATTGTGTGAAAGCTTGTGTGAAAGCCGCGACGGGCGAGCTCGGTGATCAGGCTGGTCTTGCCCGCACCGGGGCCGCCCGTCACGACGAAGAAATGGTCGCTCATGGGCCATACTCGGGTTTGACAGGGGAAGGGCTGCGCAGCGATCGACGCTCCGAAAGGCGCGGATCAAGGCAGCATGGATTTTCGTAGGGAAAACAGCACCCGTCTGCGCTACAGAGGCAAATCCTCTGACGAGAAAGGCAGAACTATCTGGTGCTTTTCAAAAGCTGGGAATTGTCACAAAGTTCTGCCTCTGGGATCCAAAATTTCCCTTTGATTTCAGCACCCGAAAATCTCGATGCTGAACTGAACCTGCCTTTTTCGTCAGATAAGTTTGCCTCTGGCTGAACGTGAAAAAGCCGGCGCAGTGGCCGGCTTCCTTCGACTGATGTTTTAGAGAACGTCGTTTCGCCTGAAAATCATGTTGGCGCGCGGCCCCAGCGGAAGGGGCTGCGCCCCGCGGTCGAGCTGGATCACGGCTTCGACGCCGGGCAGGCGTCCGCTCGCCGTTGCCAGTTCAACCACCGAGATATGGCTCTTGGAAAACCGCTCCATCGACTTGGCGCAGACGTATCGTCGCCTGCGTCCGCTCTTCAGCTCCACTATGTCGCGAGACTTGAGAACGCCCGCGTCCATCAGGCTGCGGATCGTCCGGATATTGATGCCGAGGATCTTGGCGGCTCGGGTGGGGCGTACGGTCCCCGCGTGATCCGTTGCAATGACTTCGCGCAGTGCGGCTAGCGACACGCGGAAACCCTGGAAACGCGCGGTGGCCGGATCGACTGCATGCAGCGGAATGCGGTTTCTCAGAATGATTTCGACCACGCGCTCGGTTGGTATCCGGACACGATGCGATGCCGTCGCAATGTCGAGCAGGTCCTCCCCCTCCGAGTGCTTAACTTGCGCGCGCAGCTTCCCGATGAACCCGTCGAGATCGCGGGGGTGATACATCGGAGAGGCATTCTTTTCGTCGAAGTACTTCTCGACCAGTCCGGGCTTCGTCAGCTTGGCCATCATGAAACGCTCGACGCCAAGATATCTTCCTGCGTCGGTCGCGTTCAGAAGGGCGTCGAAATCGGTCACGATGTCATTGATGATTTCCGTAGGCACGTAACCGGTCAGTACAAAACCCTGACCAGATGTCTTCCTCTCCGCGAGACCCATCGAGGCCAGGCGGCGCGCCAGCTTCCAACCAGACATGCCATATCGCGAGCGAGCCGTCGAAAGCGAGTGGACGTATTGTTCAGGGCAGGGGCGGCCCAGAACGATCGAGCCTTCGGAGATCGGGAAGTTGCGGAAGATGAACTCTCGCACCAGATCGCGGATCACATCGAACTGAGGGTCGTCGTCACGGTGACGCAGCCACTCGAAGAAAACGCGATAGCGGGTCCGGTAGAGGGTGTTGTCGACTGGATGCGCCCGCTGGATCGCCTTGAGCTTTTCCCGGAAAGCATCTGGTCCGTGACGCAGGACTCCATAACCGGCAGTGCCTGCAGCCGCCCATTGCGCCGGCGTCACTGTTTCTCGCCGGGCTTTCGGGCCAAGGGTCAGGAGGAGCCCGAAGGCCTCGCAGGTCTGCGCCGCAACATGGAAGGGCAATCGGTCGAGCCACGCTTTCCCGGGCCCTTTCTCGATCCTGTTTCTCAGGTAATGCTCGAACAAAAGGTCCTGATCGTTCGCGTTTTGGGGTTCTGGTGGGGAAAAGCCAAAGGTCAGTCTGGTGACGTCGAACCGCTCTCGTGTCCCAGACGATGTGGGCAACGGAGTGAGGTAACAGCCGTGCAAGCCGCAGGTGCGGATTGAGGTCAGCTGCCACAGACCGAAATGCCCAGCACCGCTATCGTTTGAAGCGTCTCGCAGGCATTGTGGACAGCCTTTGAGAGCGGTTCGGCTGAAGGCCGTGAACTTGATCTCCTCCAGGCCCAGACGGAACCAGCCAGGAGAGACAAGCGCAGGCGTGTCGCGATGCAGTGCCGCCTGATCGACACCGGCAAGTGCGGCCAGCCGCGCGCAATCCTCCTGGTCGCCATTGGTTAGGTTCAGATAGTCGATCCCGAAGTCAGACAAAAACATCGCCATGCCTGACACGCCGTTGCGACGTGCCAATCGGGATGCGAGAGAGGTTGCGGATTCCCCGTGGTGGTATTTCACGTTCAAGGGCAACGGCTTAACTGTCGAAAACATCATGTGCGGTTCTCCCGGGAAAACACCTGACGGGCGTCTATGCGCATGAAATCCGGCACGACAAACGGGTTGAACTCGGCATCGCAGGATGTCCGGCGATGATAGGCCCGGATGAAATTTTGCCGGTTCAGTGTCTCCTGCCCCTGCAGGTAGGCGTCCTCGATGGCGTCCAGGATCAGGACGATGGCGATGCCGAACTGGTTGGCCGCAGCGTGGACCACGCGTTCGCCGTGGGACAATTCCAGCACGTCCTCCTCGGGTGCGAGGTTCGCCCGCTCGCAGTAGCTCTCGAGCAGGTCGAGGATATCATCGCCATATGCCGCGGGGGATAGGCTCTCGAACCGAACGGTCTTCATGCGGCGGGCAAGCTGATGGTCGTGGTTGAGGATGTCTTCCAGCTCGTTTGTGCCCGACAGAATGATCCCGACCGGCCATTCCGGGTCCGTCATCAGGGTCTTCAGCATGGATGTGACTGAATCCAGCTCGTGCTTGGTTCCCCGCGACGCCAGGTCCTGCGCCTCGTCGAGATGCACGAAAAGGACACGCCGCTCCTTGAGGTGATGTTGAACCAGATCCCAGATGTACCAGGCATGGCGATCGGCACCGATGGGGTAGCCAAGCGCCCGAAGGAGCATCTGCCCGACGAATTTCAGCGTTGCGGGTGATGGCACCCGCAAGCTGATGATGGTTGAATCTCCGTAGCCTCGATCGGCCAGCCTCTGCCCTTCTTGGGCAAGAAGATGGGTGATTGCAGCGCTTTTGCCGGCTCCCGAGTGCCCGGACAGAGCAAGCCCTTGCGCCTCGCTGATGCGGCCGTTCTGGATGTCTACGAGCCTTTTCTCGGCGAGGATGGAGAACCCTTCTGCCAGTGGAACAAAGCGCTCGTGATCGACGAAATACCCCTTCAGTTCAGCGACCCGTTGTGCCGCTTGGGTGATCAGGTCATTTCCCATCATTGAACCCCCAGCGTCTGCGGGTCTTGCGTCTCGTTCGACGATCGGATCCCGGCCCGCTATCGTCGCTGTCTGGCCCCCGAGATGTGTCGGTGGGTGGAGTAATGGTGATCGCGTCATTGAGCAGATCGTTGCTCGGCGGCACGTATCCCAACCGCTGCGCGTCAGAGCGGAGCGGATGGTGCAGTCCCGCATCTGCACGTGCTACCTCCACGTCGGCTGTGTGGTACGGCGTCAGGGCGCGCAACGCGAACGCACGACGGTTCGCCTCGGAAATTCGTTCGATGGCGCGCTGGACCGTGGGCGCGTCCAGTTTCGCGGCGCGCGCATGTGCGTGTCGAACCGCCCGAATTCCCTCACGCAGCTCTTCGAAGCTCACGCCCGCGAAGCCGGGCTGATTGGCGAGCGCCGGATACCAGGTGGCCCCGACCTTGACGGCGATCCAGCCGATGTCCTGCAGATCGACCCTGATTTCCACCTCCCGTGTGGGGGAGTGGAGATAGGCCTCACGAAGCGTTTCGCAGCTATAGCTGAGCCCTGAGAACAGCACGCCCTCGTCATTGAGTTTTCGGGTCAGCGGCCTGCCGAATGCTTTCCTGAGGGTCAGGCCATCCGGTACCGGAGGCGTCCCGTGTTCGGCCACCAGCCGCTTCCAGGCTGCATTCGGGGTTTCCCCTTTCAGCGATCCGTGTGGCTGGTTGTGATAGATATCAACGATGTAGGTCAGAAGAACCTTGATCAGATCGTCGTCGCAAAGACAGGCGAGCATCTCGGAGGGGTAGTCGCCACGATCCACGGTGTCGAAGAAGGTCCGGCCCGCCAAGAGCGGCATGAGCTGGTGACCGAGCGTTCGGAAGAAGGACTCGATATGCCCCCGCATCCAGGGAATTCCGGCGGGCGGCAGGTGCGACGTGATCCCGAGCGACGCCACCGTCGTCTGGAAGGCATCCGAAACGAAGGCAGGCCCCATGTCGGTCACGAGGGTCCCGATCCCGCCATGGTGATGCCATGAGCTTTCGCACTCGGCCGCCTGGGCCAGCGGGGTCTTGTCTTCGAAAACCAAACGCAGGGCGCGGATCGCATCATCCGAGTTCGGATTGTCGGCCAGCCGCATCGACACGACGCATTTCGTGGCGCAGTCGATTGCAATATAGAGCCAGCGTCGCCCCGCCTCGAATTTCTTCTGCCGATCCGGCGGCAGGTGCTCCCAGATGCCTGTCAGCGTCAGCAACGACATGACGTCGAGCTTGTTTTCATCCATCTCGACACGCTCCATGGGGCGCACGACATCGGGACCGTTGCTGCTCATGGCGAACTTCCGGGCAGCCGCAGACGTGCCATGCCGTTTGGCGTAGACGTAGAATGGGTCAGCTGAGTCCAGTCGGCGTTTTACGCTAGAGGCCGAGGGCACCATGAGCAGCGTTGCGCCCGTGCTGGTTCTGCGCGCGTTCTCTTCCGCGAACAGTGCCCGCGTCTCCTGAATAGACTGAACTTTGCTCGGGCGCTGCGTGTCGGCATAGATCTCGATGACCTGGTTCATCAGAGCTTCTGCCTTGGGGCACCAACGCCGGGTTCTATTGCCGGATAGATGCGTGGCCGGAATGAGCGAAAGTGCGGAGTAGCCTGCGGCCTGATAGGAGCGCACCCAATGCAAGACCGTCCGGCTTCCCGGCAGCTTGCGAGTTTTGATTTCCTTGCCCGGTCGTATCTTGGCAAAGGCCGCGGCGCTTTCGCCAACGAGCTTAGCCGTCACTGATGCGAGCTGCGCTTTGGCCTGCTCATATGCTTGCTGCGTACGTTTGATAAGGCCCGCAGCTTCGAGAGCCAGGAAGGCGTCACAGACGGCTTTCCGCCAAATCACCAAGCGTGCGTTCTTTTCCGATAGCTCGCTGATGACCTCCACAGGTTTGTCGTGACGCGCCTCTTGCGTGGCCCGATCAAAATACCCGGCAAAGTAGGTCGTGTCCGGCCGACGCATCATCGCGGCGAGCTGATGATGGGAAAATGCCTCGATGATGCCGGGCTGGCCGACGCGCTCGAAGGTGCCGCCTTTGTCGTCGATCTCAACGGGGCGCATGGCAACGCCCGCCGTGGTGATCATGTCGGAGTTCGAGAAGCGGAAACGCAGGGTCATGCTGCTACCTCCACCAGAGAGGGGCGCGACCAGGCGAGTGCCCGGGCCGCTTCAGCTGCGGCGGCCCGGTCGATGTGCTGATCCGTGATCAGTAGCACCCGGTCGGCGAAGGATTTGGAGACCGCTGCCGCAACAGCTTCGAGCTCGGAGGCAAAGTTCAGCTTCAGGACGCGCTGCATGGGTTTGATCGCCACCGCGATCCGCTCGCCATCCGCCTTGGTGACGAGGAAGTCGAAGACATGTCGCGCGGGGCGGCCGTCGGTGCCAACATAGGATATCGCCGGGGGCTGCTCCCGGATGTGATGCACGTCCTCTCGCACCAGCATCAGGCAGAGAAAGGCGTATTCGAGGGCGCTCTCGAAGTGGATGATGCGCGGGCGCTCGAAGCCCGGCAGCAGCGCGACCATGGAGCCGCGAAGGCTTCCCTTGGAACGGCGCGCAGGAACTCGGGTCGCGTGGCTCGGTTCCGGCCCGCGGTAGATCGGTTTTTTCTTCATGATGATTGGAGCGCACCTCACCTGGGCCCGGCCCATGTGGATCGGTGCAGGCGTGGGGCGACATCCCCCTATTTTTGAGATGAGTTTGACCGCCCTGCCGAGAGACGCCCCGGCAGGTTGACTTTTCTTGAGACTCAGGGGATGAATAAGAAGTCGCGACCAACGACGCTTATCCGAAAAGGCCTTCTTGCTAGTGCGGGAAGGCCTTTTCTTTTCCCGGTGTCAGGTTTGTTCGGTTGGTCGTTCCTCCTCTGCTGGGTACCGGTCCGGGAAAAGCTCAGCCGGTGTCGTGCCGACCGCGTCGGCGAGGGCTTTCTCGATTTTCGAGGACCGACGCAAACCCTGGCTAACAAGCGTGACCGTCGAACGCAGCACTTCAAGCTCGCGGGCGACCGAGGCGATGGACCTACCGCGCAATCGCAGCTCCATCTTCAGGCGCTCGTGAGCAGGATTCACCGTGTGGGACATCGATGCTGTAACCATGGTTGCTGGGACTTCGTGATCCGGAGAGAATCAGTGATCAACGAATCAGTCAAGAAGAACTGTTTGAAATCAGGTGGTTAAAAAGTGGGGCGAAATTCGCGGCACTACCACTTCGAGAATTTCACCGGAGTTTTTAGCCAAAGGAGGGCGCATGGCGAACGCTAGAAACTATCTGGCCATAGCCGGAGAGAACGTTTTCATTTTCGAGAATGGCCACGGAACAGGAGTGCATTATTCAGAATTGCTGAGCCTGATGGCTGAAAGCCGGTCTTTGGCGGAGGTTAAGACGAAATTCCGCGCTAGCCGTTCCAACCTGATCGAGACGCTTGAGCATTTCGGCTTTGACTTCGACATGCTGCTGCGCGAGCAGTTTCTGGAGGGGCATCGGGATGCCACACTCGCAAGAGTTCACCGCGTTGACACGAAGTGGATAGCTGAAAAGAGACGCTCTCTGGGCTTTGCTGGCAAGCTGGGTCGCTCACCTATCGATTTTACGCCGGATGAGATCGCGCAGGCCTACGATACCACCGGCAGCTTGGTGGGAGCCGCAGAGCTACTTGGTATTGACCGTAAGACCTACCAGAAGCTGCACTTAGGCGCGTTGAAATCCGGTGGTGCTACCAAACCGACCGTCTGAGGGCTCCCTGTCGGTCCAGCACGATTTGATGGGGCCAAAGGCGTGCGGGAGGAGGCAAGTCGAATTGTGGGCGCATGAAGTTGCCGTTCAGGCAGCGCGCGGCGAACGGCAGTTGGGAGCCCAAACTGACCGCGTCGATTTTTGGCGAGTTCGCTATTGCAGCTTGGGAGCGCCCGTCGCGACCGGCGCTAAGTGGACTCCCTGTGTGTAGTCCAAATACTGCGACGCAGCTTTTTCTCAAAGCGGACATCCAGCACTTAAGCCAAGTCGGATGGGTGTAGAGTAACGGTAGTGGGTCAGCATAAGCGTGACCACTTCGTTGGAAGAACAAGAACGGCTTCCAAGGGTGGCTCATAGGTGACCGCCCTTCGATACGGCTTCAATAGCATCTGTACCTAGTCAGTCTGATTGAAGTGAAATATGCAGAGCGTGAGTGTAGCTATCTGAATGGCGATTGCAGAAGGTGATTCAATGAACAGCCGCCAGAGTATTTTTTAAGGCAAGATCTGTTAGCGGAGAAGGCACAATGAAGCTCACGCATCTGCGTCTATGCAACTTCCGATGCTTTGGGGGCGTCGAGACAGAAATCGCGTTGGACGATACAACGTTCATTCTTGGACCGAACGGCGCCGGTAAGACAGCGGTACTGCAGGCGCTGGCAAGGATGTTCAGTCTCGATCCCGCACAGCGTAAGATCAGAACCTCCGATTTTCATATCCCCGCCGACGAGGCGCACGATGCGGCACCAGAAGAGCGCAGTCTTTGGATCGAGGCCGATTTTGAATTTCCAGAGCTTGAGTTGGAAAACGTCGACATGCCCGCGGTGCCCGGCAACTTCGCGCATATGCTCATGATGGACGTTGATGGGGGAGTCCGCGTCCGCTTCCGTTTGGCAGCATCTCTCGATCAGGACGGTGATGTCGAGGAAACCTTCACCTACGTTACCGAAGCTGACGAGGACGGGTTGCCCGTAGAGGAAAGCCGGGCCTCCAAGCAAGATCGCAACGCCATTCAGGTGCATTACCTCCCTGCTCGCCGCGATCCATCGGACCATGTCTCCTACTCCGCCAACGCCTTAGTGGGTCGGGCATTGCGAGCCGCCGACTGGAGCGTCGAGCGCACTGAGGTCAATGATCTTACAGCGCAAATTACCGATGCCCTAAGTGGGAACGCCGCCATTGAGGGCATCAGCGAATCGCTGGCCGAAATCTGGGGCCAACTCCACAGGGGCGATTTTTTCGCCAACCCGTCAATCTCTTTTGCGCAAAGTGAGGTCAACGCGCTTCTCCGTCATCTGAGCCTTACCTTCACGCCAGGCCACGGCGAGTCGCTCGTCGACTTCTCACGACTAAGCGACGGTCAGCAATCTTTGCTGTATATCTCTCTGGTGCTCGCAATGCGCGAGATCGGCGACAAGGTGCTCGCCGGTGAACTAGAAGCTTTCGACATCGACAAACTGCGGCCCGCCATATATACTCTGATCGCCGTCGAAGAGCCGGAGAACAGCCTTTCACCACACTATCTCGGGCGCGTAATCCGCGCGATTTCCGAATTTGCAAACGGTCAGAATGCACAGACCCTGGTGGCTACGCACGCCCCTTCACTTTTGCGTCGCGTCGCCCCTGAGACTATTCGCTATTTGCGGTTAGACGGCGATCGTCGAACGGTCGTCGCTCGGGTTGTTCTCCCGGAAAACGAGGACGCGGCAAAATATGTGCGTGAAGCCGTACACGCCTTCCCTGAATTATACTTCGCCCGATTCGTCATTCTGGGTGAAGGCGACAGCGAAGAAGTTGTCCTGCCGCGGATGCTCGCTGCACGCGGCGTTCTCACGGATGATGCATCGATCTCGGTCGTCCCTTTGGGCGGGCGCCACGTCAACCATTTCTGGCGGTTGTTGCACGGACTCGGCATTCCGCACGCGACTTTGCTCGATCTCGACCTTGCCCGTTTTCAGGGTGGCTGGGGCAGGATCAAGTACGCTGCGAAGCAGCTTCTGAAATATAGCGACGTGGAGAATGCGGGCATTGACGACGATGACATAGCAGCCATCCCAGCTTGGAATAGCGAACAACGACTTTTGAGTGATGACGATGATTGGTTCGACTATTTCCACGAGCGCGGCGTTTTCTTTTCGTCGCCGCTTGATCTCGACTTTATGATGATCGAGGCGTTCGCCGAAGTCTATCGAGTTGAAGATGACGAGCGCGAAGAACCAGATGAGACAACGCTCAAGGCTGTCCTCGGCAAAAAACACGATACCGTGGCAGGGCAGTATGCAGACGACCAGCTTGAGCTGTTCGATGCCTACCACCGTCGCTTCAAGATAGGCAGCAAGCCAGCTTGGCATATCCGGGCAATGGCAGCGATTGATGATGCAGAAGTTGCTGCGGACATGCCCGCGGCCATGACCGCGCTAATCGACTATGTCGAAACCGAGCTCGAAGGCTTACCTGAATGATTGCAGTGGAACGATGGTCTCCCGTGGATGGCTTAACGCTTGAGCCGAACGCGTTGGATGCTGCAACAGAGATTGCGCGCAATTTGGCTCTCACGGCGGGTCCCGGCGCTGGCAAGACGGAAATGTTGGCGCAACGTGCCGACTTCCTGCTTCGCACTGGAACTTGCCGTTACCCTCGCCGGATCCTCGCCATATCGTTCAAGACTGATGCTAGCCAAAATCTCAAGGCGCGCGTCCGGAAACGCTGTGGGCCTGGGCTGGCTGCGCGGTTCGATAGCCACACCTTCCATGCCTTCGCTAAACGGATCATTGACCGGTTTCGCCCGGTGCTTAGCGGACGCGATGCGCTAAACCCTGATTATTCGATTGGCCCGCGCCGTGTGCAGCACCAGTCCATCACTTTCGCCGACATGGTGCCGCTCGCTTCCAAGATCATCGAAGACAGCCTAGTCGCCCGCAATGCGGTGCGACAGACCTATACCCATGTCTTCCTAGATGAGTTTCAAGACTGCACGGATGAGCAATATCGCCTGATACTCGCTTGTTTCGGCGGCACCCCGACAATCCTGACGGCTGTCGGCGATACCAAGCAAAGCATCATGGGATGGGCCGGAGCGCTCGAGGGTATCTTCCATACCTTCGCCGACGCTTTCGATGCGCTCCCGCGCAATCTCTATCAGAATTTCCGTTCCGCGCCGGCGCTCCGTCGGATGCAGAATGCGATGGTCAAAGTAATGGACCCGCCAGCGGCGCTCGACGATGACGAAATCATTGGCGACGAGGGTGAGATTTGCATTCTTCGATTTGAAGATGACGATGACGAAGCCTGTGGCTTGGCTGAGCGAATCCGCGACCTGATCGACAATGGCATCGAGCCCTCGGAGATTGCGATCCTAGTCAGTAAACAACAAAGTCTTTATTGTCAGCGTCTGGTGGCTGCTTTTGAGGCGGAGGAGATTCCATTTCGGGAAGAAGATACGAAGCAGGACTTGGCGTCGGAGCCGGTAGCCTCCCTACTCATCGATTTTCTTCTGATCGCAAGTGGCTCGCGCCAACCCTCCGCTTATCGTCGTTTGCTTGATCTAGTTGTTTTCAACCATGGCTATGACGAGGAACGAGAATATCAGCTGCGATCACGTTGGGATCGCTTCGTAAACGAAATCAAGCAGAAGATTGCGGCGCATGAGGTCGATCTTCGGCAGATGGACGACTTGCAGGCTCTCGCCATGTCACTGGTAGATCATGTTGGGCGTGATAGACTCATCTCTTTATCGCCGGACTACGAGCGTGGCGATCGCTTCGATGAGCTCATCGCCCAAACTCTTGAGCATGCGCACATGCTGCTGCAGAGCGAAGTGGACTCATCAAAAGCTCTAGCCTCATTTTCGGGTGACAGTGCTGTTCGCATTATGTCGGTGCACAAAAGCAAGGGCCTGGAGTTCGATACGGTAGTCATCCTCGGGGTCGAAAAGGAAACCTTTTGGGGCGAGCCGTCAGCGGAACGCGCAGCTTACTTCGTCGCGATCTCGCGCGCCAAACAGCGGCTTCTGTTGACCACGTGCGGTCAGCGCCAGCGTCCGCAAGGAGCGAAACGCTGGTCCACTAACCGGCATGAGTACGACGAATTTCTTGCCTACGCACCATGAACACCTATGACGTTGGACCGCCTGGCGTAAGCGCCAATGGGACAGTTTACGCCGCTGTGATGAGGGAGATTTGTTGAATTGCGCTCGCAGCGAAAGACCGCTCCCCGCCCATTCTTCCTCTTCTCAGCCGCTGCAGTTTCCGGCTACCACAGATCTTTGAACCGGTGCGCAGCCGTCCGCGTGTAATGCGCTGTGTGCCGGGGGTCACGGTGTCCGAGGTAGTCCTGAATGACTCGCAAATCGTGCCCCTTGTTCGCCAAGGCGAAACCGCAGGAATGGCGAAGCATATGTGGGTGGACGCGCTCGAGCCCGGCACGGGTACCGGCGGATCCGAGGATGTAGTTTACGGCCTGCCGCGTGAGCGGCTGCTTGCGCTCGGAGACGAAAAGCCAGGGCAGTGCATCCTCCCTGCGCGCGAGCCAGCGCTTAATAGCCCGCAGCTCTTCGCCAGCGACCGGTTGCTCAACGCTGAGCCCGTTCTTCAGTCGTGCGATCCAGATCCGCGACTGCGCAAGGTCCACGTCTCGCCGCCGAAGCGCGATCGCTTCGGAGACGCGCAGACCGTGCCGGAACATCATCAGGATCAGGAGGTGATCGCGAACTCCGTGGCGACTCTTCTTGGCGGCAGCGAGGAGCCGGTCGATATCCGGCTGACCAAGATAGTCCCGCCCACGAATGTGGGCATCGGTCGCGTGGTCATCCCCACTCTTGACACTTCGCCGATTGGGCATGGTTCTGTCGCCTCTCACAGGTCTCTGCCTGGCAACGCTTGGCTGAGATCAACTCTTTACGAAACACACGAAGTGTAAAGAGTATGCGCGTGATGGGATGTGGTTCGAGGTCGCCGAATGCAAGATCAAACTAGGTGGCTGTCCCGAACGGGTGGTTCGCGGGTACTCACGGCTGGACCAGACCAGCATGACGTCGGTGAGCGCAATCTCTGGAGTAGCCGAGATCACTTTCGTCTCGGGGATGATCTGGTAAAGACGCTTGCTTGGCTCGCCGTATGATTTCGTTCCACCGACAGGTCATCACCCAAATAGTCGCCGTAGCGTGCGCGCATGCGATGGCCCAGGCCGCGGTCGCTTGATGCAACGACCGCCTGTATGAGGATCGAACGCACTTCGGCTTCAAGGCTCCGTTTGTTCGCTTCAGCTTGAGCGCGAAGGCGTTCGTGAAGCTCGTCCGGCAGATTCCTTATCGTCATATTCGCCAAGGTGAACTCTGTGCTGCTGCTAGGTTTCCTGGAGGACGGCGTGGCGTCGAGAGCTTCAAGTCTGACACAGTGATAGCCTCTTGAGGAGGCCAAAACGCAGCAAGGGACCATCCTTGCTCGCAGCGTGCCCGGTGCCAAAGTCATGCATTCCATCTGGTCCGAACCTCGCTTCGGAGCAGCCTTTCAAAGGCAATCACTCGAAGGGCCGCAGTGCGGGACCTTCCGGCCGTTCGCCGCGCGTGCTCGATGTTTGCCGCGTCTGCGCACTCCACCGCAGATAGGGCGGAAAGCTGCCATTCGCGGTGTTGAGGGCCAACGTCGCCAAGCAAATTAGAGCGGCCAAACGGGTGGTGGACACGCAGTGTCGTGGGCGGCTCATCGATAAACCTAACGGGGGCAAAAAATTAACCTACTGGGTTGACGCGGGCGCGCTGGCACCACATATTGGGTGGTGAACCACCTAGGAGACCACCCATGACCTCTGAAATCGGGAAGGAGCTGCGGAAACTGCGAATTGATGAGGATGAACGACTGCTGGATATGGCCGCGAGGCTCGACAAGTCGTCGGCGTTCATCTCAGCCGTTGAGCGCGGCACCAAGACCCCGCCCGAAGGCTTCGTTGAGCTCGTGATCAAGGCGTACAAGCTGGCCGAGGATGCCGCAGCATCGCTCCGTCGGGCTGCCGACAGGTCGCGCAAGAGCTTTACGCTGGAGGCTGACACCCTCCTTGCGAGGGACACCGCCGGTCTGATGGCGCGCCGGATGAACTCGCTGTCCGAGGAGGAGCTCAACAACATCTTCCAAATCCTCAGCAAGAAGGACGCGAAATGACTGACGGAAGCGACTTCATTGTGCCTCCCCGGCGCTGGGCGGAGATTGGTGGCATCGCAGACAACCTGCGCCGCCAGCTCGGCCAGGCCGACAACCCCCGGGTGCCGGTGATCGAGATCATTGAGAGGGTGCTGGACCAGCGGCTTGGGCTCGTCCATTTCCAAGTGGGCAGCCACGAGGAGATGGGCCGCGCCGAGGGCTACACCTGCCCAAAGGGCGAGTTCATCATGCTCCGCGAGGATGTCCATGAAGGCGTCTGGGCAGGCGAAGGCCGCGCCCGTTTCACCACCGCCCATGAACTGGGCCACTGGGCGATGCACACCAACATTCCGCTAGCCCGGGCGAAGCGCGGGGATGGCACCCAAGCTTACCGGCTTGCGGAGCCGCAGGCCAACCAGTTTGCCGCCGAGTTCCTGATGCCCGAGTGCTTCATTGATGCTTGGGACGAAGAGGATGACCTGATCGAACGATTTGGCGTCTCGTGGGAGGCGGCGCGCAACCGACTGCGCTACCTCCATAAGAACGGGAGGTTCTAACGAAAGAAGGCTCAGGTTGGCGCCCGAGCCTCCAAACGGATTTCTTCATCGTGCATCAGGGGCTTGACGATGCAGAGCCTCCCAGAAGCGCAAATCAGTCTCCCTAGACAGAGCTGCACATAGCGCATTTGGGGTCAAAAGGCAAGATACGCCCCGAAGTGGAGAGTGCTATGACCAAGCGTCACACACCCCCTCCGCCCGGCTACCGGTATGTCTTCCGCCCTTGGCGGACGTGCCCGCAGACCGGCAGACGGCTCTACGCGAAAGCGTTTGGGCTGCGGGCGTGGCCTATTCTGATCCCGGAGTAGCCACCCCACCCAAATGAATGGGAGGCGCGGTGAGCGCGCCTCCCACCCTCAACGCAAAAGTGACAGTTCTGAACATGAAATCCAAGACGTTCAAAGTCGGCCGCAGCGCCAAGACGGGCCGCTTCACCACGGTCAAGAAGGCTACGCACCGCAAGTCTACCCACGTGGTGGAGACCATCAAGAAGAAGTGACGGTCATCGTCGTGCCCTACGGCAGCGCTCGCGGGGCACGACATTTCACAGGAGAGCAACATGGTAGAATACATAGACCTTCCGCCCGAGGCGGCTAAGTTGATCCAGCGCCAGTATGACATTGACCGTGCCGACGCCGTACCCAAGGCCCCGGTCTCGTGCTTCCGCTACCGGGGCGTCCAGATTGAGAGCCGCCGGGCTGTGATGGCTGAGCTGGACACGATGCGCCGGATCATCGATGCGATGCCCGAGCTGATGGCGCGCCGCCTCGAAACCATCTGGTGCGATTCAAACGCCGGTGCCTGCTACACAGTGACCATCCAGCCCGGCCTTTTTGTGCCCGACCTCCGATGGGCAATCGCTGATGCCGTAATAGAGGCCGGGGGCGGTCACAACGGCATAATGATCGAGGCGGACGGCGGCAATGGCTGTAACATCGACCCAAACTGGGGTGAGCCCTGCTAATTCGGGATTGCGCGCTGTAACGTCCGTATTGCGTCATCTCCAGACCTTCGCCACAAGCTCAATGAATTTCCGGTATGGGCCGAAAGCTTCAGGTGGTAGGAGGCGGAAGGCAGCCGCGCGATTTCCTCGGTTCAGCAGGCTCTCCCTCCGTCTGGACGGTCAGATCGCTAATTGCGCACAGACAAATTCGGCGCGTGATGCGATACCAGTGCGCGGCAACTCCCTGATTTGGTATCCGAGCGCGGTGTAGGTCTCCCGCATGACGGCGCAGGTCGCTTCGGCCTCGGCGCGGGTCTGCTTGCGTTCGGTGTCCTGTGTGAAGATCTCATCCCAGTAGGGGGTAAGGAAGACGCGGGCGTTGTAGCGGGTTGCCTTGGCCGCGGTAGCGACGTGGGGCGGCACGGGGAGGCCGCAGAGGGTCAGGTAGCCCATTATGTCGGGAATGCCCCGGTCGAAGATCACGGGGCCTGAGAGTGCCTGAGCGTCCTCGTAGGCGCGGAGATCGCGCTCAAGCATCCGTTCGGCATAGGTCATGCGGTCCGCCCAGGGGAGGGCGTCTCCGCCGCTCTGCATCTCCTCGCGAATGATGGCGCGGCCGGATTCGGGGATCGTATGAAAGCCGCGGCGGGCGAGTTCGGTGATCAGGCTGGTCTTGCCCGCACCGGGGCCGCCCGTCACGACGAAGAAATGGTCGCTCATGGGCCATCCTCGGGTTTGACGGGGAAAGGGCTGCGAAGGGATCAACACGCCATATACGTGGATCGATGCAGCACGGATTTTCGTAGGGAAAACAGCACCGATCTACGCAGCAGAGGCAAATCCTCTGACGAGAAAGGCAGAACTATCTGGTGCTTTTCAAAAGCGAATTGGTGGAGCCAAGGGGGATCGAACCCCTGACCTCTTGCATGCCATGCAAGCGCTCTCCCAGCTGAGCTATGGCCCCGATATCGTGCGTCCCGTTCGGTCCGCCCGCGTGCTTTTATGGAAGCGGCGAGGGGAGATCAAGCGAAAAATTGACGGCCGGATCGAAGCCCTGGAAGAGGGGCTGGAAGGACCTCGGGGGCGGTTTCGCGCGAGTGATCCCGGATCGGATCGCTTATCGAAATTGCCGGGCATCGCACTCTGTGGCGGGCGGCCCGGTCGTCCATGGCAGGCGGATCGGGCGCCGCCCGGTCGGACAACCGGACCGCCCGATCCGGCATCTGCGATGGCATTGAGGCGTGAACGCGATGCGGCGGTCAGGCGGGCGGTCGGAGGCGACGGCTTTATCTTGTGCGGGTCGCTTCGGGCGGCCATAGATTGGGGCAGGGAAACGTGCGCCTTTCTCAGACGACTGCCCGGCCCGGCGGCCCTTGTCCCGGCCGGACAGCCTGTCTGCGGCCAATGGCGGGCGGTTCCGAAAGGTCGCGGGGAGAGCCGAGATGACCCATGCCCAACGCGGTGCAGAGGCGCCGCTGATGACCCCGGTGCTGATCGCCGGGTCTGTGATCCTGCTGATCGGATTCGCCGTGCGCGCCTCGTTCGGGGTGTTCCAGATCCCGATTGCCGAGGAGTTCGGCTGGGCGCGCACGGAATTCTCGCTGGCCATCGCGATCCAGAACCTCGCCTGGGGGATCGGGCAGCCGCTGTTCGGCGCCGTCGCCGAGAAGATCGGCGACCGCAAGGCCATCGTCGCGGGGGCGCTGCTTTACGCGCTGGGGCTGGTGCTTTCGGCCTTCGCGATCCAGCCCTGGCAGTTGCAGGGGCTGGAGGTGCTTGTGGGCTTCGGCATCGCCGGTACCGGCTTCGGCGTGATCCTCGCTATCGTCGGACGCGCGGCGGCGCCCGAGCATCGCTCGATGGCGCTGGGGGTCGCGACCGCCGCCGGGTCGGCCGGGCAGATCGTGGGCCCGCCCGCGGCCGAGATCCTGCTGCGGTTCCAGCCCTGGCAGGGCGTCTTCGCGATCTTCGCGGTCGTGGTGCTGGCCACGCTTTTCGCGCTGCCCTTCATCCGTTCGCCCCAGGTCGCGAGCCGCGCCGAGCTGGAGGAAAGCCTGGGCCAGGTGCTGAACCGGGCCTTCCGCGACCCGTCCTATGTGATGATCTTCATGGGGTTCTTTTCCTGCGGCTATCAGCTGGCCTTCATCACCGCGCATTTCCCGCCCTTCGTGGCCGAGCTGTGCGGCCCGATCGTGCCGGGCGGTACCCTGTCGGCGATCGGCATTACCACCACTTCAGCGCTGGGGGCGGTCGCGATCTCGGTGATCGGGGTTTTCAACATCGTCGGCACGGTGACGGCCGGCTGGTTGGGCAACCGCTATTCCCGGAAATACCTGCTGGCGGGGATCTACACGGCGCGCACCATCGCTGCGGCCGCCTTCATCCTGATGCCGATCACGCCCGGCACGGTGCTGGTCTTCTCGATGGTGATGGGGGCGCTGTGGCTCGCCACGGTGCCGCTGACCAGCGGGCTCGTCGCCCATATCTACGGGTTGCGCTACATGGGCACGCTCTATGGCTTCGTCTTCCTGTCGCATCAGATCGGCGGGTTCCTCGGCGTCTGGCTGGGCGGCAGGCTTTACGATCTTTACGGCAATTACGATCTGGTCTGGTGGGTCGGCGTCGGCGTCGGGGCCTTTTCGGCGCTGGTGCATCTGCCGATCCGCGAGGCGCCGGCCCCCGCCCGCGCCGCGGCCTGAAAGTTTTGACGCGAGGCCGGGGGCTGGCCTATCCTGTCGGCCTGCAAGGGAGGTCTGACGATGGCCGGAGGCTGGGCGCGCGACGGCGCGGTGAACGACCAGATCGACGCCTCTATCGAGGACGAGCTGAACCGGATGAAGATCAGGCGCGCCCCGGTGGGCGACAGCCTGTCGGACTGCGCCGAGTGCGGCGAGCCGATCCCCGAGGCGCGGCGGCAGGCCCTGCCGGGGGTCAAGCTGTGCGTCGCCTGTCAGGGCGACCGCGACCGGCGTCCGGTGATCCGCGGCGGGATCAACCGGCGGGGGTCGAAGGACAGCCAGCTCAAGTGACGGCAGTTGCAGGATTGACCGGAGGGTCATGTTCCTGTACGTGTCGCCGATCCGCACCTTCTGTCGCGTGAACAGAGGCCGCCTGCCCGGACCGACCGGGCCGCGGCGCAAGGTGTCGGGCAAATCCGTTCCCATCATCACGCGAGGGGTACTGGGACCGTCGCCAACCGACCCGTCGGGTCGGGGCGTCGCGGGCCCGCTCACCCGTTCGCAGCGGCGAACGCAATTTGACGAGGCGTCCGCGACGGGCGCCCGAAAGGACACTGTGACGACATTCGACAAGATGGGCCTGCCCAAGCGGCTCGTGACGCGCCTGGCCGAGGCCGGCATCACCGAGCCCACCCCGGTTCAGGCCCGTGCCATTCCTCCGGCGCTGGAAGGCCGCGACGTGATCGGTCTGGCGCAGACCGGCACCGGCAAGACCGCGGCCTTCGGGCTGCCGCTTCTCACCGCGCTGTCAGAAACCCGCGGCAAGCCCGTGCCCAAGACCGCCCGCGCCCTGGTGCTGGCCCCGACCCGCGAACTGGTCAAGCAGATCGCCGAGAGCCTCCGGCCGCTGGTCGCGGGCACGCCGGTCAGCGTCGAGACCGTGGTCGGCGGCGCCTCGCTGTCGGCTCAGGAAAAGCGGATGGCGCGCGGCGCCGATCTGCTGGTGGCGACGCCCGGGCGGCTGATCGACCTGATGGGCCGGGGCGCCGTGGTGCTGGCCGAGACCCGGTTCCTGGTGCTGGACGAGGCCGACCAGATGCTGGATCTGGGCTTCATCCATGCCCTGCGCCGGATCGCCGCCAAGCTGCCGAAAGAGCGCCAGACCATGCTGTTCTCGGCCACCATGCCCAAGCAGATGGACGAGATCGCGGCCAGCTACCTGACCGATCCGGTCCGGGTCGAGGTGACGCCCCCCGGCACCGCCGTCGACAAGATCCTGCAATCGGTGCATTTCCTTGAGAAGGCCGAGAAGACCGGGCGTCTGATCGAGCTTCTGGATGGCCACCGCGACGACCGTGCCATCGTCTTCGGCCGCACCAAGCACGGCGCCGAGCGGCTGTCGAAACAGCTGGAACGGGCGGGCTTCGCGACCGCCTCGATCCATGGCAACAAGAGCCAGGGCCAGCGCGACCGGGCGATCAAGGCGTTCCGCGCGGGCGATGTGCGGGTGCTGGTCGCGACCGACGTGGCGGCGCGGGGCATCGACATCCCCGAGGTGCGCCACGTCTACAATTTCGACCTGCCGAACGTGCCCGACAACTATGTCCACCGGATCGGCCGCACCGCGCGGGCCGGGGCCGATGGCGCGGCGATCGCCTTCTGCTCGCCCGAGGAGGTGTCAGAACTCCGCGCGATCCAGAAGGTGATGGGCACCGCGATCCCGGTTGCCTCGGGCACGCCCTGGGAAGGGCTGGAGCCGAAGCAGTCGCGGGGCGGCCCGCGCGGCGCAAGCAAAGGCGCGGGCAAACCGCCCGCCAAGGCCCGGGCGCGCCGCCGTCCGCGCAACAAGAACCGCGCGGCGGCCTGCCCCCCCTGGGGCGCTGTCGCTACCCTCACAGGTTAAGGAAAACGCCCGCCCGGGAAACCGGGCGGGCGTTCTTCTGCATGGGGCTGCATGGGCGCGGTCAGGCCGGTTCGAGGTCGAGCCCGCGCCCTTTCAGCAGCGCCTCGACCCCGGGCAGGCGCCCGCGGAAGGCGATGTAAAGCGCATCGGGCTCGGCCGTGCCGCCGGTCGACAGCACGTTGTCTTCCAGCGCCCGGGCCGTTGCCGGATCGAAGGCGTCGCCGGTCTCCTCGAAGGCCGCGAAGGCGTCGGCATCCATCACCTCGGACCACATGTAGGAATAATAGGCCGAGGCGTAGCCGCCCGCGAAGACATGGGCGAAATGCGGCGTCGCATGGCGCATCCGGATCGCGCGCGGCATGCCGATTCCTTCCAGCACCTCGGCCTGTTTCTGCATCGGATCGGCGGGGGCGGGGCCATCGTGGAATTCCAGATCGACCAGCGCCGAGGCGATGAACTCGACGGTCTGGAAGCCCATGTCGTAGGTTGCCGCCGCCAGCACCCGGTCGCGCATCGCCTCGGGCATCGGTTGGCCCGTTTCGGCATGGGTGGCGAAGCGGTCCAGCACCTCGGGCACTTCCAGCCAGTGTTCGTAAAGCTGGCTCGGCAGTTCCACGAAATCGCGCGGCACCGAGGTGCCCGAAAGGCTTTCATAGGTCACGTCCGACAGTATCTGGTGCAGCGCATGGCCGAATTCGTGAAACAGCGTCCGCGCATCGTCATAGGACAGCAGCGCGCGTCGCCCCTCGGCGGGCTTCGAGAAATTGCACACGTTCAGCACATGCGGGCGGATCTCGCCCGTCAGTTTCTGCTGGCTGCGCAGCGCCGAGCACCACGCCCCCGACCGCTTGCCCGCCCGGGCGAAATAGTCGCCGATGAAGACGCCCATATGGCGGCCGTCTCGGGTGACCTCCCAGGCGCGGGCGTCGGGGTGGTGCAGATCGACCTCGAGCGGCGCGAAATCCAACCCGAAAAGCCGGTGCGCGCAGTCGAAGGCCGCCTCGATCATCCGGTCGAGCTGCAGGTAGGGTTTCAGCTCGGCTTCGTCGAGATCGTGCAGCGCCCGGCGGCGTTTCTCGGAGTAATAATGCCAGTCCCAGGGCTCGAGTGGCGCGGCAAGCCCGTCGGCGACCAGCATCTCTTCAAGGATCGCGGCATCGGCCTCGGCGCGCGCCCGGGCCGGGGCCCAGACCTGCATCAGCAGGTCGCGCACATGGCCGGGGGTCTTCGCCATCTCGGTTTCCAGCACATAGGCCGCATAGCTGTCATAGCCCAGAAGCGCCGCGCGCTCGGCGCGAAGCTTCAGCGTCTCGGCCACGATGCTGCGGTTGTCGGTGGCGCCGCCCCGCGCGCCGCGCGAGGTCCAGGCCTCATAGGCCGCCTTGCGCAGATTGCGCCGGGGCGAGAATTGCAGGAAAGGCACGATCACCGAGCGCGAGAGCGTCACGACCGGGCCGTCCGCGCCGCGTTCGGCGCCCGCCGCCCGGGTGGCCTCGGCGACGAAACCGGGCAGGCCCTCCAGATCCGCCTCGGCCAGCGGCATCGTCCAGTCGCGCTCGTCGGCCAGCAGGTTCTGGGCGAAGGCGGTCGACAGCTCGGCCAGCCGGGTGTTCAGTTCTCGAAGCCGCCCGCGCCCCTCTTCGGGCAGCGCCGCGCCTGCGCGGACGAAATCGCGATGCTTCAGTTCCAGCAGGCGGGCCTGTTCGGCGGTCAGATCCAGCGTCTCGCGGGCCTGCCAGACCGCGTCGATCCGGTCGAACAGCGCGCGGTTCAGCACCACGTCGGACGAGAAGTCGGCCAGTTTCGGAGAAAAGGCGCGTTGCAGCGCCTCGCGGTTCGGGGTCGACGAGACCGAGGCCAGCAGGAAGAAGACCGACAGCACGTCGGACAGGGCCTGACCCCTCTGTTCCAGCGCCTCGATGGTATTGGCGAAATCGGGCGGCTCGGGGGACTCAGCGATGGCGGCGATTTCGGCCCGGGCCTCGCTCAGCGCCTGATCGAAGGCCGGGGCGAAATCCGCGTCCGAGACGGCGGCGAAGGCGGGAAGCTCGAACGGCGCCGTGCGCGGCGCCAGCAGGGGATTGGTCATGGGGATCTCCGTTTGCCAGAAGGCATAGCCGGATCGCGGCCGGGTTCAAGGCCGGCCCGGCACCGGCGCGCGTCCGCGCAGCGCGGTCAGCCGCGCTCCGGCCCGCGCCCAGATCGCCACGACCGCCCGGTCGAAGGCGATAAGCTTGACCGTGGCGACAAGCCAGCCCAGAACCGCCCCGGCCAGCGTCTGCCAGATCGTGTGACGCCCGGCGTCGATCCGCGAGGCGCCGACGAAGCCGGCCGACATGACGGCGACCGCCTGCGCCCCGGGGCTGTCGCGCAGGCAGCCGGCAACCAGCGCGCTCGCCCCGAAGGCGGCCGCTGCGGTGTGCCCGGAGGGGAAGCCATGCCCGCCGCCATTCGGGCGAAGATTGACCGGCAGATCGCCCAGCAGGGCCTTGGGGAACTTGATTCCGGCCTCGAGCAAGAGGTATCGTCCAGCGTAGACGCGCGCCTGTCCCCGGGTCGCGGCGCAGACCAGTCCGGCCGCGGGCAGGGCAATCTGCAGATGGTCGCCGATCCGGCGGGCCCGCCCCTCGGACAGTGCGGCCGAAAGCAGGACAAGCGCAAGCATCGCCGAAAGGGCTGCGGGGCGGATAAGGAACGAGGGCGGCGGCACTCGCATGGCGAACAGGTCCGTCTCCGGCAATTGAGGCGCGTCCTCTATCGGCAAGATCTGTGACGATTTGGTGTCGAGTCGCGGTTGCCTTGCGTCGGCTGGCGCAGAAAACGATCCTTTCGGGCTCGTTGCGGCAAGGTCCCGGCAGGGCCGCCCCGCCCGTGCTTTAACACTTCCCGAGTTTCGCCCTACTTTGCGATCACACCATTCGCGAGCGTGATCACAAAGGCAAAAAACATCGGATGATCACGGAAATTTCGGGAAAAGGGCGTTTCGCCGCACCATCATTCCGTGCTTAGACAGCGGTAAATCGTACCAGCACGGGACAGTTTGATGAACATCCACGAATACCAGGCCAAGGCGTTGCTGCGCAGCTACGGCGCGCCGGTCTCGAAAGGGCATGTCGTCACCAAGGCCGAAGAAGCGAAGGCCATCGCGGCCGACATCGACGGGCCGATCTGGGTCGTCAAGGCACAGATCCACGCAGGCGGCCGCGGCAAGGGCCATTTCATCGAGGAAGAAGCGGGCGAGAAGGGCGGCGTGCGCCTGACCAAATCGGTCGGCGAAGCCGCCGAAGAGGCCAAGAAGATGCTGGGCCGCACTCTCGTCACCCATCAGACCGGTCCCGCGGGCAAGCAGGTCGGCCGCGTCTATATCGAGGAAGGCGCGGGCATCGACCGCGAGCTTTACCTCGCGCTGCTGGTGGACCGTCAGACCAGCCGGGTGGCCTTCGTCTGTTCGACCGAGGGCGGCATGGACATCGAGGAGGTCGCCGCCAAGACCCCCGACCGCATCCTCAGTTTCTCGGTCGATCCCGTGACCGGCTATCAGGGCTATCACGGCCGCCGCATCGCCTTTGCGCTGGGGCTGACCGGCAACCAGATCAAGCAATGCGTCCGGCTGATGGGCCAGCTTTACAAGCTGTTCACCGAGAAGGATTGCGAGCTTCTGGAAATCAACCCGCTGATCGTGACCGACCAGGGCGACCTTCGCTGCCTCGACGCCAAGATGAGCTTCGACTCGAACGCGCTCTACCGGCAGGAGGACATCCTGGCGCTGCGCGACGAGACCGAGGAAGACCCCAAGGAGCTTCAGGCCTCGAAATACGACCTGAACTATATCGCGCTCGACGGCGAGATCGGCTGCATGGTGAACGGCGCGGGCCTCGCGATGGCGACCATGGACATCATCAAGCTGTACGGCGCCGAGCCCGCAAACTTCCTCGATGTGGGCGGCGGCGCCACCAAGGAGAAGGTGACCGAGGCCTTCAAGATCATCACCTCGGACCCGAACGTGAAGGGTATCCTGGTGAACATCTTCGGCGGCATCATGCGCTGCGACGTCATCGCCGAGGGTGTGGTCGCCGCGGTCAAGGAAGTCGGGCTGAAGGTGCCGCTGGTCGTGCGCCTCGAAGGCACCAATGTCGAGAAGGGCAAGGCCATCATCAACGGCTCGGGCCTCGACGTCATCGCGGCGGACGATCTGTCGGACGCGGCGCAGAAAATTGTCAAAGCGGTGAAGGGGTAAGATCCATGGCGGTTCTCGTCGACGAAAACACCAAGGTGATCTGCCAGGGCTTCACCGGCAGCCAGGGCACCTTCCATTCGGAACAGGCCATCGCCTACGGCACCCAGATGGTGGGCGGCGTCACGCCCGGCAAGGGCGGCCAGAGCCATCTGGACCTGCCCGTCTTCAACTCGTGCCACGAGGCCGTGGCCAAGACCGGCGCCAACGCATCGGTGATCTACGTCCCGCCGCCCTTCGCGGCCGACTCGATCCTCGAGGCCATCGACGCCCAGATCCCGCTGATCGTCTGCATCACCGAGGGCATCCCGGTGATGGACATGATGACCGTCAAGCGCGCGCTGCAGGGGTCGAATTCGATCCTGATCGGGCCGAACTGCCCGGGCGTCATCACGCCGGACGCCTGCAAGATCGGCATCATGCCCGGCCATATCCACAAGCGCGGATCGGTCGGCGTCGTGTCGCGCTCGGGCACGCTGACCTACGAGGCTGTCAAGCAGACCACCGATGTGGGGCTGGGCCAGTCGACCTGCGTCGGCATCGGCGGCGACCCGATCAAGGGCACCGAGCATATCGATGTGCTGGAATGGTTCCTCGCCGATGACGAGACCCAGTCGATCATCATGATCGGCGAGATCGGCGGCTCGGCCGAAGAGGAAGCGGCCCAGTTCATCAAGGACGAGGCCAAGAAGGGCCGCAAGAAACCCATCGCGGGCTTCATCGCCGGTCGTACGGCGCCGCCCGGACGCCGCATGGGCCATGCCGGTGCCATCGTCGCCGGTGGCAAGGGCGGGGCCGAGGACAAGATCGAGGCAATGAAGTCGGCCGGGATCGTCGTGGCCGACAGCCCGGCGCATCTTGGCGAAGCGGTGCTGAAGGCGATCGGCTGAGGCCGGTCGCAGGGGAGGCAAAATGGGCTTTGCGGCTGCCGTAAAGGTCTGTTTCAGAAAGTACTTCACCTTTTCGGGGCGGGCGTCCCGCCCCGAATACTGGTGGTTCGTCCTGTTCATGCTGCTGGGCAGCATCGTCACCGGGCTGCTTGACCTGGTGCTGTTCCCGAGCGAGGTCCGCACCGGACCGGGCAGCATCGAGGCCGAAAGCGACGGTCCCCTGACAGCCCTGTTCACGCTTGCCGTTCTGGTGCCCTCGGTTTCGGCAGGCTGGCGACGCATGCATGACAGCGGCCGCAGCGGGCTCTATCTGCTTTATCCGCTGATCGTGCTGGTGGGCATCGCCGGTTTTGCGAATTTCATCGGTGCCTTCGACGCCGCCACCACGGGCGATGTCGCGCAGATGTTCACCGGCCTCGCGGGCGTCGTGCTCGCCCTGTCGGTCGTGGTGCTGATGATCTCGCCGCTTCTGGTGCTCTGGTGGCTGACCCGCCCGTCCCAGCCCGGCCCCAACGACTACGGTCCAAACCCCCATGAGGTAGCTCCATGACCGAGCAAAGCGCGAACGACATCTTTCACAGCTCGTCCTTCCTGCAGGGGCACAATGCCGAGTATGTGGAACAGCTTTACGCCCGCTATGCCAACGATCCGAACGCGGTCGACGAGGCCTGGCAGAGGTTCTTTGCGGAACTGGGCGATGACGAGGTTTCGGTCAAGCGCGAGGCGGCGGGGCCGTCCTGGGCCCGGCGCGACTGGCCGCCCGCACCGAACGACGATCTGACCGCGGCGCTTGACGGGCAATGGCCGACCCCGCCCGCCGCCCGCGAAGCCAAGGCCGCCGAGGAAAAGATCCGCGAGAAGGCGAAGGAAAAGGGCGTCGAGGTCACCGATGACGAGGTCAAGCGCGCGGTGCTCGACTCGATCCGGGCGCTGATGCTGATCCGGGCCTACCGGATCCGGGGCCATCTGGTCGCCGATCTCGACCCGCTGGGGCTGCGCAATCCGACCCCGCATCCCGAGCTCGACCCGGGGTCCTACGGCTTCACCGATGCCGACATGGAGCGGCCGATCTTCATCGACAACGTGCTGGGCCTGCAGGTCGCCTCGATGCGCGAGATCCTCGCCATCGTGCAGCGGACCTATTGCGGCACCTTCGCGCTGCAATACATGCATATCTCTGACCCCGAACAGTCGTCCTGGCTGAAGGAGCGGATCGAGGGCTATGGCAAGGAAATCAAGTTCACCCGCGAGGGGCGGCGCGCGATCCTGAACAAGCTTGTCGAGGCCGAGGGCTTCGAGAAGTTCCTGCATGTGAAATACATGGGCACCAAGCGCTTCGGCCTCGACGGCGGCGAGGCGCTGATCCCGGCGATGGAACAGATCATCAAGCGGGGCGGTGCGCTGGGCCTGAAGGAAATCGCCATCGGCATGCCCCACCGGGGCCGCCTGTCGGTGCTGGCCAACGTGATGGGCAAGCCCTACCGCGCGATCTTCAACGAATTCCAGGGCGGCAGCTTCAAGCCCGAGGATGTCGACGGCTCGGGCGACGTGAAATACCACCTCGGCGCCTCGTCGGACCGCGAATTCGACGGCAATACCGTGCACCTGTCGCTGACCGCGAACCCTTCGCACCTCGAGGCGGTGAACCCGGTCGTCCTGGGCAAGACCCGCGCCAAGCAGGCGCAGATGGTCGATCATGAACGCAAGCAGGTCCTGTCGGTGCTCCTGCACGGCGACGCGGCTTTCGCGGGCCAGGGCGTCGTGGCGGAATGCTTCGGGCTGTCGGGGCTCGTTGGCCACCGCACCGGCGGCACCATCCATATCGTCGTGAACAACCAGATCGGCTTTACCACGGCGCCGCATTTCTCGCGGTCCTCGCCCTATCCGACCGACATCGCGCTGATGGTCGAGGCGCCGATCTTCCACGTCAACGGCGACGACCCCGAGGCGGTGGTGCATGCCGCCAAGGTCGCGACCGAGTTCCGCCAGAAGTTCGGCAAGGACGTGGTTCTGGACATCTTCTGCTATCGCCGCTTCGGCCATAACGAGGGGGATGAACCGATGTTCACCAACCCCCTGATGTATCAGAAGATCAAGAAGCATAAGACCACGCTGCAGCTTTACACCGAGCGGCTGGTCGAGGACGGGCTGATCCCCGAAGGCGAGATCGAGGACATGAAGGCCGCCTTCCAGTCTCATCTCAACGAGGAATTCGAGGCCGCCAAGGAATACAAGCCCAACAAGGCCGACTGGCTCGACGGGCGCTGGTCGCATATCCAGCGCGGCGGCGGCGACGACTATCAGCGCGGCGATACCGCGATCGGCGAGGAAACCCTGCAGGAACTGGGCCAGGCCCTGACCACGCCCCCCGAGGGCTTCGAGGTCCACAAGACCGTCGGCCGCCTGCTTGACGCCAAGAAGGAGATGTTCGCGACCGGCAAGGGCTTCGACTGGGCGACCGCCGAGGCGATGGCCTTCGGAAGCCTCCTGACCGAAGGCTATCCGGTGCGGCTGGCTGGTCAGGACAGTGCCCGCGGCACCTTCAGCCAGCGCCACTCCGCGCTGATCGACCAGAACAGCGAAGAGCGCTATTACCCGCTGAACCACATCCGCAAGGGGCAGGCGAAATACGAGGTCATCGACTCGATGCTCTCGGAATACGCGGTGCTGGGCTTCGAATACGGCTACAGCCTGGCCGAGCCCAACGCGCTGGTGATGTGGGAGGCCCAGTTCGGCGATTTCGCCAATGGCGCGCAGATCATGTTCGACCAGTTCATCAGCTCGGGCGAACGCAAATGGCTGCGGATGTCGGGCCTCGTCGTGCTGCTGCCGCACGGCTTCGAGGGGCAGGGGCCGGAACACAGCTCGGCCCGGCTCGAGCGTTTCCTGCAGATGTCGGCCGAGGACAACTGGATCGTCGCCAACTGCTCGACGCCCGCCAACTACTTCCACATCCTGCGCCGCCAGCTGCATCGCAGCTTCCGCAAGCCGCTGATCCTGATGACGCCCAAATCGCTGCTGCGGCACCGGCTGGCGGTGTCCGAGGCGCAGGACTTCGTCACCGGATCGTCGTTTCACCGGGTCCTGTGGGACGATGCCGATGCGGGCCGCATGTCTGAAACAAAGCTCAAGCCCGACGATCAGATCCGGCGCGTGGTGATCTGTTCGGGCAAGGTCTATTACGACCTGCTGGAAGAACGCGACGCCCGCGGCATCGACGATGTCTACCTGATGCGGCTCGAACAGTTCTATCCGTTCCCGGCGCTCAGCCTCGTCAAGGAGCTGGACCGGTTCCGCGACGCCGAGGTCGTCTGGTGTCAGGAAGAGCCCAAGAACCAGGGCGGCTGGACCTTCATCGAGCCAAATCTCGAATGGGTCCTGACCCGCATCAACGCCAAGCACGGCCGGCCTCGCTATGCGGGCCGTCCCGCCGCCGCCTCGCCGGCCACGGGCCTCGCCAGCACGCATAAGGCACAACAAGCCGCGCTCGTGAACGACGCGCTGACCATCGAAGGATAATCGCCATGTCCACAGAAGTCCGTGTTCCGACGCTCGGGGAAAGCGTCACCGAGGCCACCGTAGCCACCTGGTTCAAGAAGCCCGGCGATGCGGTCGATGCCGACGAGATGCTCTGCGAGCTGGAAACCGACAAGGTGACCGTCGAGGTGCCCGCCCCCGCTGCGGGGACCCTGTCCGAGATCGTCGCCGCCGAAGGCGAAACCGTGGGCGTCGATGCGCTGCTGGCCACCATCGCCGAGGGCGCCGCCGCGCCCGCGCCGAAGTCGAATGGCGGCGAGCCCGCCGCAGCTCCGGCTGCCGAGGCCACCACCGAAGAGGTGCCGGTGATGGTGCCGACCCTGGGCGAAAGCGTGACCGAGGCCACCGTCTCGACCTGGTTCAAGCAGGCGGGCGACACGGTCGAGCGCGACGAGATGCTGTGCGAGCTTGAAACCGACAAGGTTTCGGTCGAGGTGCCCGCGCCCGCCTCGGGCGTTTTGAAGGACATCCTCGCGGGCGAGGGCACCACCGTCGAGGCGGGCGGCCAGCTGGCCGTCCTGCTGGCGGGCGAAGGTGCTGCCTCTGCCCCGGCCGCAAGCCCCGCGCCCGCGCAGGGCACCGGCGGCGGCAAGGATGTCGAGGACGCCCCCTCGGCCAGGAAGCTGATGGCCGAAAAGGGCCTGACCGCGGCCGAAGTCGCGGGCACCGGCCGCGACGGGCGCATCATGAAGGAAGATGTGCTGAAGGCCGCCTCGGCCCCGAAACCGGCCGCCGCTGCGCCCCGTGCCCCCGAGGCCCCCAAGCCCGCCGCTATCCCGGACGCGGCCCGCGCGCCGATTCCGGCCGAGGATGCCGAGCGCGAGGAACGGGTGAAGATGACCCGGCTGCGCCAGACCATCGCCCGCCGCCTGAAGGATGCCCAGAACAGCGCCGCGATGCTGACCACCTATAACGAGGTGGACATGTCGGGCGTCATGGCGCTCCGGAAGGAATACAAGGACCTCTTCGAGAAGAAGCACGGGGTGAAACTGGGCTTCATGTCCTTCTTCACCAAGGCTTGCTGCCATGCGCTGTCCGAGGTGCCCGAGGTCAATGCCGAGATCGACGGCACCGACATCGTCTACAAGCGCTTCGTCCACATGGGCATTGCCGTCGGCACGCCCTCGGGGCTGGTGGTTCCGGTGCTGCGCAATGCGGATTCGATGAGCTTTGCCGAGATCGAGAAGCGGATCGCCGAGATGGGCACCCGCGCCCGCGACGGCAAGCTGTCGATGGCCGAGATGCAGGGCGGCACCTTCACCATCTCGAACGGCGGCGTCTACGGCTCGCTGATGTCCTCGCCGATCCTGAACCCGCCGCAATCGGGCATCCTCGGGATGCACAAGATCCAGGACCGGCCGATGGTCGAGGGCGGCCAGATCGTCATCCGTCCGATGATGTATCTGGCGCTGAGCTACGATCACCGCATCGTCGACGGCAAGGGCGCCGTGACCTTCCTCGTCCGCGTCAAGGAAGCGCTGGAAGATCCGAGACGGCTGCTGATGGATCTGTGAGCCCTATCTCCCTCCTTGGTCTGCGCTTGGAGACCAAGGAGGGAAGCCAATGGAGGATCACATGCAAGTGCATGAACTCGCATCCATCTTATCGAAGGGCTATCTTAGCGCTGCGCCAGGGGAAGCCGTTCTCTCCATTCATTTGTTTGGAATCAGATATGCCGAAGAGCTTAAAGGGCATTCCTTGCCGGAGATCTTGGCATTGGCGGACCTCCCGAAATCCTATGGAACTGAAATAAGGAAGGGGATGCGTTTAGCAGAATACGTGGAGATCAGGACTTGACCCCCGAACTTGCCGCCCTCGCGGCGACCGCCTTCATCCACCTTGCCGCCGTGCTCTGGTCCCAGCGTGCGCTCGAGGCCGATGTGGGCCGCGAGGGCAATACCGGCCCCCGCGACGGGATCGAGGACCGGCTGTCGCCCCATACCCTCCGCCTGCGCCGGGCGCTCGCCAACCATGTCGAGAATACGGGCCTCTTCGTGATCGCGGTGGTTCTGGTGCAGTTCACCGGCTCCAATGGCTGGCTCACTGGGCTTGCCGCCTGGATCTTCGTCGCCGCCCGCGCGCTCTACCTGCCCGCCTATGCCTTCGGCTGGGTGCCCTGGCGGTCCGTCATCTTCATGGCCGGGCTCGTTTCCTGCTTCGCCATGATCCTCGCCAGTATCTTCTGAGGCCCGCATGACCCCCGAACTCACCGCCCTCGCTCTCGCAATCCTCGTTCAGGCTGTGCAATTCGTCCTCATGGCGATCCCTGCCAATATGGAACTGGGCACCGAATACACCACCAGCCCCCGCGACACGGCCCCCGACCAGCAGCTCTCGCGGCGGACCGGACGGATGCAGCGCGCGCTGAACAACCATTTCGAAGGGCTGATCCTCTTCACCGCGGCGGTGGTCCTCGTCACCGTATCGGACCAGTCGACCTGGTTCACCGCGCTTTGCGCCTGGATCTACCTGATCGCCCGCATCGCCTATGTGCCCGCCTATATCCGCGGCTGGGTGCCGGGCCGCTCGATGATCTGGGCCGCGGGCTTCGCGGCGACCGTCCTGATGACACTCGCCGCGCTGATATGATCTTCTTCTTGGCGAAAATACCCTCGGGGGGTGAATTGTCCGCCAGGACAAGAGGGGGGCAGACAGCCCCCCATGCCCCCGCCGCCATCCCAACATCCGCCCGTAAAGGAGGCCCCGAATGGCAAGCTATGATGTGATCGTGATCGGCTCCGGCCCGGGTGGCTATGTCTGTGCCATCCGCTGCGCCCAGCTGGGCCTGAAGACCGCCTGCGTCGAGGGCCGAGAAACCCTTGGCGGCACCTGCCTGAACGTGGGCTGCATCCCCTCGAAGGCGCTGCTGCACGCCTCACACCAGCTGCACGAGGCGCAGCACAATTTCGAGAAGATGGGCCTGAAGGGCAAGGCGCCCTCGGTCGACTGGGCGCAGATGCTGTCCTACAAGGACGAGGTCATCGGCCAGAACACCAAGGGCATCGAATTCCTGTTCAAGAAGAACAAGATCGACTGGCTCAAGGGCTGGGCATCGATCCCCGAGGCGGGGCTCGTGCAGGTTGGCGACGAGACCCACAAGGCGAAACACATCGTCATTGCCAGCGGGTCCGAGGCCTCGAGCCTGCCGGGCATCGAGATCGACGAGAAGACGATCGTCACCTCGACCGGCGCACTGGCGCTGCCGAAGGTGCCCAAGAAGATGATCGTGATCGGCGCGGGCGTGATCGGGCTGGAACTCGGGTCGGTCTATGCGCGCCTCGGCGCCGAGGTCACGGTGCTGGAATATCTCGACCAGATCTCCCCCGGCATCGACAGCGAGGTCGCCCGCAGCTTCCGCTCGCTGCTCAAGCGCCAGGGGCTCGACATCATCACCGGCGCCGCCGTGCAGTCGGCCGAGGCGCTCAAGACCAAGGCCAAGGTCACCTACAAGCTCCGCAAGGACGACAGCGAGCATCAGCTTGATGCCGACGTGGTGCTGGTCGCGACGGGGCGCAAGCCTTTCACCGACGGGCTCGGGCTCGACGCGCTGGGCTTGCAGTTGACCAAGCGCGGCCAGATCGCGACCGATGCCCATTACAAGACCTCGGTTGACGGGATCTATGCCATCGGCGACGTGATCGAAGGCCCCATGCTGGCCCACAAGGCCGAGGACGAGGGCATGGCGGTCGCCGAGATCCTGGCAGGGCAGGCGGGCCACGTGAATTACGGCGTGATCCCGGGCGTGATCTACACCCATCCCGAGGTCGCCTCGGTCGGTCAGACCGAGGACCAGCTGAAGGAAGCGGGCCGCGCCTACAAGGTCGGCAAGTTCTCCTTCATGGGCAACGGCCGGGCCAAGGCCAATTTCGCCGCGGACGGCTTCGTCAAGATCCTCGTCGATGCCGAAACCGACCGCATCCTCGGCGCCCATATCCTCGGGCCGTCGGCGGGCGATCTGATCCACGAAATCTGCGTCGCGATGGAATTCGGCGCCGCGGCCGAGGACATCGCCCGCACCTGCCATGCCCACCCGACCTATTCCGAGGCGGTGCGCGAGGCGGCGCTGGCCTGCGGCGACGGACCGATCCACAGCTGAGGCCGGGACAGGACCTGCAAGGGGCGGTGGCCGGACCGGGCCGCCGCCCCTCGTCATGCCGGGGAGCATGACAGCCCGCCCGTCCCGGGCAAGCGCGAGCTTCGGGCCACGGATGATCTTGCGGCCGTGCCATCGGCATCCGTCGCGCGCGGTGCGGGACGGGCGCGCCGTCAGGTCGTGCGGGTCTGGGCCCGGATCAGCATCTCGGCGAAGGCCGTGACCTTGGGCTGGCGGTAGCGCGTCGGCGGATAGACGATGTGGATCCCGCCGTCCCGCAGGCTCCATCCGCTGAGCAGCGGCTGCAGCTGGCCGTCGCGCAACGGCGACTCCAGCAGGAAATCCGGCAGGACGGCGCAGCCCATGCCTTGAAGCGCGCCCGCCAGCACGGCCGCGGTCGTCGACATCGAGACGACGGTGTCGAAGCGCACCCGCTCTACCTGACCCGAACCATCCTCGAAATCCCAGCTGCCGGGGTCGTGCAGCGCCGAGTTGGCGACGAAGGGCAGGCCTTTCAGGTCGGCCGGGGTCTCGATCGGGCCGAAGTCGTCCAGAAAGGCCGGGGCCGCCACCAGAGCCTGTCCGAACCGGCCGACGCGGCGCGATTTCAGGCTGGAATCGACCAGCCAGCCCAGCCGCACCGACAGGTCCCAGCGGCCGGATTGCAGGTCGACCACCGCGTCGGTCAGGTCCAGCTCGACCCGGCAATCGGGGTAGCGGCGGCGGAACTCGGCCACCAGCGGCACCAGAACCGACTGGCCGAAATCGAGCGGCGCGGTGATCCGCAAAAGCCCCGTGGGCCGGTCGGCCGCGTGCAGCAGAGCCTCTTCGGCCTCGGAGGCTTCCTGCAGGATGACCTGGCATTTCTCATGCAGAAGAAGGCCTTCGGCGGTTGCCGTGACCCGGCGCGTCGTGCGCACCAGCAGCGCGGTGCCAAGCTCTTCCTCCAGCCGGGCCACATGCGCGCTGACCACGGCCTTGGTGACCCCCAGCCGGTCCGCCGCGCGGGTGAAGGACCCAGTCTCGACCACGGCGGCAAAGAAGGGAAGACGGTCAAGTTTCATGGGCGCTCCGTACCGAAGGGAAATGGTGAGGCCGTATGGAAAAAGCAGACAGAAATGAATGTATTATTCGGGCAATGCTTCCCAACCCGCAATGAGACCCAGCGTCACCCGGGGCGCCGCCGCCCGGTAAAGATGAGGACATCATGATTTACCGCCCGATTGCCGTCTCCCTGACCGCCATCACGCCGATCCTCGGCGGCCAGGCCGCGCTGGCCAAGGCCCCGTCCACGGTTCATGCGACCTATCGCGCCGCCTCGGCCGATCAGGCGCTGGCGCGGGGCAAGAAGATCGCCGATCTCTTTACGCTGAACATGACCACGCCCCACGTCCTGCAGAAGCTGACCGACCGCACCTGCTGGTATCGGGCGGGCTTCTACGGCACGACCTGGTATTTGGGCGCCTAGGGCGTGCTGCAGTTCGATCCGCTGGACGGGCAGGCTCCGAAGGTCCTCGAGGCGGGGCGCAAGGTCACCGACAAGCCGGTCACGGCGGTGGTCTGTTCGCACGACCATGCCGACCATATCGGCGGAATCGCGGCGCTGTTCGACCTGCTGGCGGACCCGCAGCCGACGCCCGAGATCGTCGCCTCGCAGGAAACGGCCGACAAGATGGAGCGTCTGGGCAGCACGCTGCCGCGCCCCGACCGCATCGTCGCCTGGCCCGAGGGCAGCCTTGCTTTCGAGGGGCTGACCGTCGACCTGCACGGCTTTGCCCATGCCGCCCATACCGAGGTGGCTTCTGGTCGGCGAACGGGTGCTGCATGCCCCCGACCTGCTGAACGCCGACCAGCCGCCCTTCTGGGACTTCGCCGGGTCCGAGCGGTTCACCTATCTGCGGGACAACTTGCGCGAAGCCGATGCGCTGGGCTGGGACTATCCCATTGGCGGCCATGGCAAGGAGGGCTCGCATGACGACATCGCCTTCCATCTGACCTTCATCGACGACCTGATCGCGGCGGTCGGCAAGGCGATGGGCGAGGTGCCCCGGGCATTTGGCGTCGATCCGGCCACGCTGACCGCGCATACCGCGATGCTGCCGGCCTGGTATGCCGAGATCTCGCGGCGCGCGACCGAGGCGCTGCGGCCGAAATACGGCAACTGCTACGGCTTCGATGCGGCCACTCCGCCCAATGCCGGGATGGTGGCCGAGTATCTCTTCAGCTATCGCTGAGCCCGCGGGCGCGGCAGAGCCAGCGGAAGGAAAGCGAACGGCCCGCCGATGGCGGGCCGTTCTGCGTTGCGGGAGTGGCGGGCCAGCCCCGGAGGGGCAACCTTTCCGGCGCCCGCTATTTCATCAAGACATAGGTTCCCGGCGCGGGGCACAGCGGCGGCAGGCCGGCATCGGGCGCCCCCATGGCGGGCGGAGCGGCCTCGGCCGGGCCGGTCTTGTCGGCCAGCCAGCGCGCCCATTCCGGCCACCAGGACCCCTCGGTCGCCGGATGGCGGGCATACCAGCTGTCGGGGTCGGTATAGCGGGTCTCGGGCGTCCGGCAGCCGATCCGGTAATGGCGGCCCTTGTGGCCGGGCTCGGACAGGATGCCGCCGTTATGCCCGCCCTTGGTCAGCACGAAGGTCAGCTCGTTCTGGGTGAAAAGCGCCACCTTGTAGACCGAATGCCAGGGGGCGATATGGTCCTTCTCGGTGCCGATCACGAACATCGGCGCGCGGATGTCCTTCAGGGCGATCACCTGGCCCTCGACCGCGAATCGCCCCGAGGTCAGCCGGTTGTCGAGGAAAAGTGCGCGCAGATAGTCGGAATGCATCTTCGCGGGCATCCGCGTCGCGTCGGCGTTCCAGACGGTGATGTCGAAGGCCTCGTCTTCCTTGCCCATCAGGTAGCGGCTGACGGCGCGGGTCCAGACCAGATCCTCGTCCCTCAGCGCCCGGAACGCGCCCGCCATCTGTTCCTGCGCCAGATAACCCTGGTCCCACATCATGTCCTCGAGGAAGGCCACCTGGCTTTCGTCGAGAAAGAGCATCAGCTCGCCCGCTTCGGTGAAATCGGTCTGCGCCGCCAGAAGGGTGATCGACCCCAGCCGGTCATCGCCGTCCCGCGCCATGGTGGCGGCGGCGATCGACAGGATGGTGCCGCCGAGGCAATAGCCGCAGGCATGGATCTTCTGCCCGGGCATGACCTTGCCGACCGCATCGAGTGCCGCCATCACGCCGTCGCGGCGGTAATCGTCCAGCGACACGTCGCGATAGTCGGCCGAGGGGTTCACCCAGGACATCGCGAAGACGGTGAAGCCCTGCTCGACCAGATAGGCGATCAGCGAGTTTTCCGGGCTGAGGTCGAGGATGTAGTATTTCATGATCCAGGCGGGCACGATCAGCACTGGCTCGGGGTGCACCTTTTCGGTGCGGGGGGCGTACTGGATCAGCTCGAACAGCTCGTTGCGGAAGACGACCTGGCCCTCGGTGACCGCGAGGTCGCGGCCCACGGCAAAGCCGCCCGCCGCGGCGGCGGGGGTGCCGGTGGCCTGGACGCGGATGTCCTCGGCCAGGTGGCGCATCCCCTGCATCAGGTTGCCGCCGCCGGTGCGGGCGGTTTCCTGCAGGACCTCGGGGTTGGTCAGCGGCATGTTCGAGGGCGACAGCACGTCCAGCATCTGCCGCGCCATGAAGGCGACCCGGTCGCTGTTATGCGGATCGGTGCCGCGCGCCGGTTCGGCGGCGGCATCCCACCAGTCCTGCGCGGCCAGGAACGCCTGCTGCCAGAGCGAGAAGGGCGGGGTCGACCAGCCGGGATGGGAAAAGCGGTGATCCTCGGCGCGGGGGCGGAACGGCGGGTCGTCCCGCGTCAGGCCGGTGGCATGGACCGCCAGCTTGGCACCGTTGCGCATCGCCCGTTCGGCCAGTTCCATCTGGCGGCCCGGGGCGCGGGCCAGATGGCTGGCCCAGTCGGCCCAGGCGGCGGCCGCCGCGTTCAGCGAGGACCCCGAGGTCATCCGCGCCAGCATCGCGCGGCCGGCCCGGTCGGCGGTCTCGTAGGGGTGGTCGTGTTTCGGATGGCCGTTCGGTGCGGTCATGCCCTGCCTCTCTGTCGCTCGATCCGTCGCCGGTCTGACAGGCCGGCGTGTCGTCACCGCGATAGCAACGCGGCGCTGCAGCGACAATCCTCCCGCAACGTCACAGAAAAGCGCCCCGAACCGGGGTTCGGGGCGCTTTTCGATCACAGATGCGATCTTGTCCTTGTGCGGCGCTCAGCCCTGACGGGCCTTGTAGCGGCGCTGGGTCTTGTTGATGACATAGACCCGGCCCTTGCGGCGCACAACGCGGCAGTCGCGATGACGCTGCTTGAGCGAGCGGAGCGAGTTGCGGACCTTCATCGGCCTTCTCCTCATGTCGCGGCGCGTCCGTGCGCCTCGTGGGTTTCAAGGGCTGTCCCTGGGCGTTGCGCCGCAGGGGCAGAAATTCGATGGTGGGCGGTACTGGGATCGAACCAGTGACCCCTACGATGTCAACGTAGTGCTCTACCGCTGAGCTAACCGCCCGGTCGCCGATGCCATCCCACCCGTCCGAAAGAAAACGGACGCGGGCAGGACCGCGTCGGTTCGCAGGTCTATAAAAGGAGTCGGAGGAGGGTGCAAGGGCTTTTGGTCGGCCGCGAAATACCGTTATAAACGTTCGAAGGAGGACGTGGCGGCGTGCAAGCGTTCAAGCTTTTCCGGCCGGACTGGCCGACCACCAGCGTTGTATTTTCCTCGCCCCATAGCGGGCGGGACTATTCTTGGTCGTTCCTCCGCCAGACGGTGCTGGACGAACGTTCCGTGCGGTCGTCCGAGGATGCCTTCGTCGATCTCCTGTTTTCCGACGCGCCCGAGCATGGCGCGCCGCTGATCGTGGCCTCGGCCCCGCGCGCCTATGTGGATCTGAACCGCGCCGCCGAGGAACTCGACCCAGCCGTCATCGACGGGGCGCGGCTGGCCGGACACAATCCGCGGATCAGTTCGGGGCTGGGGGTGATCCCCCGGGTCGTGGCAAACGGTCGCGCCATCTATCGCGGCAAGATCGCCCTGACCGAGGCCGAGACCCGGATCGAGACTTGCTGGCGGCCCTATCACCGGCAACTCGAATCGCTGGTCGAGGAAGCGCTGGCCCGGTTCGGCGAATCGATATTGATCGACTGTCACTCGATGCCGCGCGAGGCCATCGAAAGCGCACGGGCGGGCGGGCGGCCCCGCCCCGAGGTGGTGCTGGGCGACCGGTTCGGCACCTCGGCGGGCGGCGAGATCGTCGACCGGGTCGAGCAGGCCTTTTCCAATGCGGGGCTCAGGGTCGGGCGCAACGCGCCCTTTGCCGGGGCCTATATCACTCAGCGCTACGGCCTGCCCTCGCGGCGGCGCCACGCGGTGCAGGTCGAGATCGACCGCTCGCTTTACATGGACGAGGCCACGGTGCGCCCGAATGCCGATTTCGACGCGGTGCGGCGGCTTCTGGGCCAGGTGGTCGGCACGCTGACCCAGATCGGCCGCCCGGGCGAGGTGCCGCTGGCCGCCGAATAGCGCGACCTTCGCCGAGGCACGCGCTCAGACGAAATCCGACCGGCGGAACAGGCTGCGCACGATCGTCAGCCCGGCGCCGATCGCGCCGATGGTGAAGGCCACCCGCAGTCCGGCCGACGCGGTCATGCCCAGCGTTTCGGCGGCGGTCGCCGGGTCCTCTGCGGTCAGGGTCAGAAGGCCGATGATGCATTGCGTGGCGGCCCCGCCCGGGATCATCGGGATGCAGCCCGCGACCGCCAGCGCGGTGCCCATCCGCGCCACCCGAAGCCGCGGCAGGGACAAGATCTCGACCCCCAGCGCGACCGAGGCGGCGGCGGCGAAAGAGGCCGCCTCGAGGCTCCAGCCCAGATCCATGCCGACGGTGCGCACCGCCAGCGCCAGCGCGCCCGCCGCCGCCGCCCAGACCAGCCGGACCCAGCCGAAGTTGAACAGGACCCCGAACCCTGCCGCCGCGACCGCGCCGAAGACGGCCTGGTGCAGCACCGAGCGCTGCGGCTCGAAGATCTGGTCGGGAAGCGCCGGAACCAGAAGCCGCGCGGCCGAGATCCCCACCGTGATGAAGACGAGGATCATGCCGACGGTCACGAAACGGGCGCTTCCGGTGGTCGGATGGCCCTCCATGATGTCGGTCTGCGCGTTCATCGCCGGAACCCCCGGCACCAGCAGCAGAACCGCCGCCGTCATCGCCGTTTCGATCATGTGGCTGCCCGCCGGGATCGCCAGCAGCCCCGCGAGGCTGGCCGCGAGGCAGGCGACGATGGCGGTCAGAACGAAGGTGTTGGTGCCCCGGCGCAGCAGGCTGACCCGGACCCATTGCGCCGCCGTGCTGGCCGCCAGAACGGGCCCGAAGGCGGCCCAGTCGACCCCCAGAAGCCGCCCGAAGGCGGCGCAGGCGATGCCTGCGGCCAGCGCGATCACCAGCCGGGGGTGATGCGGCGTCCCGGCCTTCAGCCGGGCCAGCGCCTCGCGGACCTGCTCGGCGGTCTGGCCGCCCTTCTCGACCTCGACGCAGAGATCGCGGATGGCGTGGTTCAGGCGCATGTTGACCCCATGCCCGCCGGTGCCCGTCATCCGGGTGATAGTGTTCTCGCCATGGGTGACGGTGATCGCGAGCGAGGCGAAGCCGATCCGCGCATGCACCTCTTCGGCGCCAAGCCCCTCGGCGATCTTGCGCATCCCCTCCTTGACCAGAAGCGATTTGCCTCCCGTTTCGGTCAGCAGCACGCCGGCCTGCAGCGCGGTCATCGCGATCTGTTCGAGGTGTCGGTGCCGAAGCACCACCGGGTCCGAGCTGCGTGTCATGCCCGCCTGCCTGTGCGCTATGGGTCGTGCCCTCCCAATTGTGGTCCTGCCGCCCGAGGGCAAGGCCATTCTGCACGACCGGTCGGACGACCGCGCCGGGGCTGGATCCCTGATCGACTAAAAATGGCCTTGATTTCCATGATTTGGTTGAAATTTTGGCCGCCGCGCAGCACCCCGCCGTGGCACCTCCTCCGGTCTGGGCAGGGGCATCCCGGACGGACGGCAGGCATGAGCATCGAGCATCCCGAGAAGATCGGACTTGGCATCTGGGACCGCGATTCCCTCGGCAGCGCGCTGAACGACCTCGAAAGCGTCGGGGTCGCCTGGTATTACACCTGGTCCGACTGGGCGCTTTACGATGCCGATCCCGCGCCCGAGACGGTCGGGTTCGTCGGCATGACCTGGGACGAGCGGCTGGTGACGCCCGAAGCGCTGGAGCGCATCCGGGCCTCGGGGGCGACGGCCCTTCTGGGGTTCAACGAGCCCGATCTGGACCGGCAGGCCGACATGAGCATCGCGCAGGCGCTACACCTGTGGTCGGCGCTTGAGGCGACCGGACTCCGGCTCGGGTCGCCAGCCGCCTCGCAGGACCAGACGCTGGGCGGGGACTCCTGGCTCGGCCGGTTCGTGGCGGGGGCCGAGGCGCGCGGCCAGACCGTCGATTTCGTCGCAGTCCATTACTATTCCGACAGCGGCGATGTGGCCGAGTTCGAGGCCTGGCTGAAGGCCGTCCATGCCCAGTACGACAGGCCGGTCTGGGTGACCGAATGGGTGCTGGCCGACTGGACCGGCGCGCGCAGCTTCAGCGCCGCAGAGCAGGCTGCTTTCGCCCGCGCCGCGACCGAGATGATGGACGATCTCGACTTCGTCGAACGCCATGCCTGGTTCGCGGCCTATGAGGGCGGCGACGGCTGGTATCTGAACAGCGGCCTTTTCGACGCCGCGGGCAACCTGACCGAGGTGGGGCGGACCTTCGCCGACCTGACCGCGCCCGAAGCGCCGCCCCCGATCGCCGGGGGTGCGGGCAACGACCGTCTGACCGGAACCCAGGGGGACGACCTGATCCTGGGCGGCGGGGGCGACGACCTGCTGTCGGGCGGCAGCGGCACCGACACCCTGCGGGGCGAAGCCGGAAACGACACGCTGCAGGGAGGGGCGGGAGACGACTGGCTGCTGGGTGGCGATGGCGACGACCGGCTCTGGGGCGGGGCCGGGGCCGACCTGCTGGAGGGCGGCACGGGCGACGACCTCTATGCGGTCGACACTGCCGGGGACCGGACCCTCGAGCGGCCGGGCGAGGGCTGGGACCGGGTTTGCGCCAGCCTCAGCTGGACGCTTGGCGATCATGTCGAACAACTGACGCTGAGCGGCAGCGCGGCCCTTGATGGCACCGGCAACGCGTTGGCCAATGTCCTGACCGGCAATGCGGGGGCCAACCGGCTTGACGGTCGGGGGGGCCGTGACACCTTGCAGGGCAACGGGGGTGATGACACGCTGCAGGGCGGGGCGGGGGACGACTGGCTGCTGGGGGGCGATGGCGACGACCGGCTCTGGGGCGGGGCCGGGGGCGACCTGCTGGAGGGCGGGACGGGTGACGACCTCTATGCGGTCGACACGGCCGGGGACCGGACCCTAGAGCGGCCGGACGAGGGCTGGGACCGGGTTTGCGCCAGCCTCAGCTGGACGCTTGGCGATCATGTCGAACAACTGACGCTGGGCGGCAGCGCGGCGCTTGATGGCACCGGCAACGCGTTGGCCAATGTCCTGACCGGCAATGCGGGGGCCAATTATCTTTGCGGGCTCGGCGGGCCGGATACGCTGTCGGGCGGGGCGGGCGATGACGGGCTTGTGGGCGGCACCGGCGACGACCGCCTGTGGGGCGGGGACGGAAACGACTGGCTCGATGGCGGCGAGGGGGCCGATCTGCTGGATGGCGGGGCGGGGTCCGACCTGTTGATCGGCGGTGCCGGGGCCGATCTTTTCATCTTCACCGGCGGCTGGGACCGGATCGCGGATTTCGAGGACGATCTCGACACGCTCAGGTTTGACGGCGCGCTTTGGGGGGGCGCGCCGCTCGATCTGGCCGAAGTGCTGAGCCTGGCCACCGAGACCGGCACCGGTCTGATGTTCGATTTCCGTGCCGGAAACGGGATCGTGGTCGAGGGGATCACATCGGTCCTGGCGCTGGCCGATGATCTGCAGATCGTCTGAGCGCCCGGACTTGTCAGGTCAGGGCCGGACCGGCGCGCCTCAGCGCAGCCGGTCGATCTGGTCGGGATGGATCTGGCCGAGCCAGGTTTCGGTCAACGGCTTGCCGTCCCGTGTCAGATAGGCGCGCAGGTCCACCGTCTCGGTTCCGGGCGGCGCCTTGAGGTCGAACACCATCCGCCAGCGGTCGGTGTCCACCACCGGCAGCACGAAGGGGTTGATGATCACGACCCCCTGGGGCGCCGAGACCTTTGGCAGGATCCCGTCCTTGCGGTTCAGCCCCTTCAGCGCGGGCCCCTCGAAATCGACGACGACCTTGATCTGGTCCTTTGGCCGCGGCTGGCCGGGCACGCCGCCATTGCCGATCCGGGTGGCAACGGTATGGGCCAGCTTCATCTCGACCGGCGGGGTCGCGGTCCAGTGCAGCCGGTAGGAAAACGTCATCTCGTCGCCTGCCTGGGGCTTGGTCTCTGGGTTCCAGAACGCGACGATATTGTCGAAGATCTCGTCATCGGTCGGGATCTCGATCAACTGGACCGCACCCGCGCCCCAGGGCGAGGTCGGCTCGACCCAGACCGCTGGGCGCTTGTCGTAGAACACGCCGTCATCCTGGTAGTTCTCGAAGTCGCGGTCCCGCTGGATTAGCCCGAAGCCCTTGATGTCCCGGTCGAAATAGCTGGAGGTCACGACCCGGTCGGGGTTGTTCAGCGGCCGCCAGATATGTTCGCCCGCGCCGGTCTCGATCATCAGCCCGTCGGTGTCATGCACCTCGGGCCGCCAGTCCGCCGACTGGAAACGGTTGCTTTCGGAATACCAGAACATCGAGGTCAGGGGCGCGATCCCCAGCCGTTCGACCGGTGCGCGGAAGAACAGCCGCGCGGTGATGTCCATGATCTGGCCCTGGCCGGGGTGATCGCCAAGCACCATCCGGTAGGCGCCCGCGACGCTTGGCCCGTCCAGCAGCGCGTTGACGATGGTGCGGCCGTCCGGACCCGGCTCGAGGTAGAATTCGGTGAAGCGCGGGAATTCCTCGGGCACCGACATGCCGGTATCGAGCGCGATGCCGCGTGCCGACAGCCCGTATTGCTTCAGCGCGCCGTCCGAGCGGAAATAGGCCGCGCCGAGAAACGAGATCCAGTCGGTTTTCATGTCGGGCCGCATCAGGCGGAATCCGGCAAAGCCCGCATCGGGTTGCAGCGCATGGGCCGGGCTGTCTTCCGGCATGTCGAAATAACCGGTGCTGTAGACCAGCTCGCGGGCGGTGCCGTCCTCGACCGCGAAGATCTTCACCGGCTGGCGGAAATAGGTGCCGAGATGGAAGAACTGCGCCGCGGTGTCGCCGATCATCAGCGAGGTCTCGGGCCGGAAGAAGATCTTCCAATGCGCGTCATAGTCGATCTTTTCCAGCACGTCGGGCTGATGCACCGGCGTCGGCGCATAGGGTCGGGCGGCCAGCGCGGCGGCGCGGGAGGCCAGCATGTCGAAGCTGAAAGCTTTGGGGGCGCCGAGTTCGGGAGCTGAAAGGCCCGGTGCGGGCGGGACCGAAGCCGGATCGGCCGCGGCGAAGGGGGCGGCGGCAAGAACGGCGGCAAAACAGCTTGCGGCGGCGAAGAGGGCACTCGTCAGAAGGCGATAGGCGGTCGGGCGGACAGTCGGCACGGTGGGCTCCTTGGCGGCGGCCCCGGCGGGGGCGTCGTCCGAGGGATGTGGTGGATTCGCGGGCCAAATCAAGCTGAAGATCGGGTCTTGGGCGGTGCCGCGCAGGGATGCCGCCTGGCGGGGGGGCCGCGGAACAAGGGCCGGGCGGTGCCGCCCGGCCCCCGCGGTCCCGTCAGATCGTCCGCGCCGACATTTCGCGGGCGATATGGTCGGCCTGGCGGATCGCCAGCGCGACGATGGTCAGGGTCGGGTTCTCGGCCGCGCCGGTGGTGAATTGCGAGCCGTCCGACACGAAGAGGTTCGACACGTCATGGGTCTGCCCCCAGCGGTTCACCACGCCGTCCCTCGGGTTTTCCGACATTCGGTTGGTGCCGAGATTGTGGGTCGAGGGATAGGGCGGCGTCGGGAAGGTGCGGGTCGCGCCCACCGCCTCGTAGATCGCGCGGCCCTGGGCATAGGCATGGGCGCGCATCGCCCGGTCGTTCGGGTGGTCGTCGAAATGCACATCGACCACCGGCAGGCCGTGCTGGTCGGTCACGTCGTGGTTGAGGGTGACGCGGTTGGTTTCCTGCGGCATGTCCTCGCCGACGATCCACATGCCCGCCATGGTCTCGTAGGCATCGAGCGCCGAGGTGAATTCGCGCCCCCAGCCGCCCGGATCGAGGAAGGCCGCCATGAAGGGCAGGCCGAGGCTCAGGGTCTCGAATTCATAGCCACCGACGAAGCCGCGCGAGGGGTCGTGACGCGCCTCGTCGCGGATGATCCCGGCCATGGTGGTGCCGCGCCACATCCTGACGGGCTTTTCGAAGGTGGCATAAACCGACCCGGTCATGTGCCTCATGTAGTTGCGCCCGACCTGGCCCGAGGAATTGGCCAGCCCGTCGGGGAACATCGACGAGGCCGAGTTCAGCAGGAGCCGCGGGCTTTCGAACGAGTTCCCGGCGACGCAGACGATCCGCGCCTTCTGCATCTGCAGAGTGCCCTCGGCGTCGAAATACTCGACCCCGGTCACCTTGCCGGTCGCGTCATGCAGGATGCGCGCGGCATGCGACCGGTCGCGGACCTCGAGATTGCCGGTCTCTTCGCCGCGCGGAATGTCGGTATAGGCCGAGGACCATTTGGCGCCCCATTTGCAGCCCTGGAAGCAGAACCCCGTCTGCTGGCAGCTGACGCGCCCGTCGCGCTCGACCGAGTTGATCGCCATCCGGCCGGTGCTGACCTCCTTGTAGCCAAGCGCCAGCGCGCCCGCCTCGAAGACCTTGTAGTTGTTGTTCCCCGGCAGGCCGGGCAAGCCGTTGGTGCGGGTCACACCGAGCTTTTTCTCGGCCAGATCGTACCAGGGCTCCATCTCGGCCGCGTCGATCGGCCAGTCGAGCAGGTTCGCACCCTGCACCGGGCCATAGGTGGTCTTGCCCTTCCATTCGTGGTCCTGAAACCTCAGCGAGGCCCCGGCCCAGTGGGTGGTGGTGCCGCCCACCGCCTTGACGATCCAGGCGGGCAGGGCCGGGAAGTCGCGCGCCACCCGCCAGTCGCCCGATGTGGTGCGCGGGTCGGTCCAGGCCAGCTGGCCGAAGCTTTCCCATTCGTCGTTGATGTAATCCTCGGGCAGATAGCGCCCGCCGGCCTCCAGCGCCACGACCTTGACGCCCTTCTGCGCCAGTTCGTTGGCCAGCACCCCGCCGCCCGCGCCGGTGCCGATGATGACGACCACACTGTCGTCGGTCTTGTCGAATTTCGCAGCCATGTCCGTTCCTCCCTGACTGGCTATGGCTCAGAGCCAGGCGATGTCGTCGAAGCCGCGGTGCAGATAGCCGCCCTTCGAATAGCTCTCGCCCTCGTAGCCAAAGAGCGGCCAAAGCGCTTTTTGGTTGTAAAGCCCGGTCACGAGCCCGCCGCGCACGGTCTGAAAGAAGGGGCTGTCCTCGATCCCGCGCAGGATCGCGACCCGGTCGCTTTCCCAGCCGGTGCCCAGGTAGCTGGCGAAGCCGTGGCCCCGGGCGGCCGCGTCCAGCGCGGCGACCCCGGCCTCGACCATGGGCGCGGCCTCGGCGCTGTCGTAGCCCTTGACCGCGACCGCGTAATATTCGGTGCCGACCCGGTCATGGGGGTAGATGTCGCGCGCCATCTGCACGAGGGTCGCGAAGGTCTCGGGTTTCAATGCGGTGGTCTCGAGCGCCCAGGCGGCGTCTGGCGCGGCGACGAAGCCCGCCCCCACCACCAAAGTCGCCCCCGCCGCGCTGGCGCGCGCAAGAAGCTGGCGCCGGGTCAGTGCCCGGACGGCTTGCTGGTCTGTCATCTGGTCTCCTCCCTTGACAGACGGGCGGGGTCCAGCCGCCCTGTCTCTTGTCGTTATCGGTCTTTTCTCTTTATCGGGTCATTTGAAGCGGCCGCTGCGTTCCAGCACCTCGATCTGGTAGCCGTCCGGATCGGCGACGAAGAAGAACCGCCCGACCAATTCGCCCGCCGGGGCGAATTCCACCAGCTTGCGCGGCGCGAGGCCCTCCGCCTCGAAGCGCGCATGTTCGGCATCGAGATCCTCGACCGACACCGCGAGATGGCCATAGCCGTCGCCGAGGTCATAGGGCTCGGTCCGGTCCTTGTTGACGGTCAGTTCGAGTTCGAATTCGGTTTCCGGGTTGCTCATGTAGATCAGCGTGAACTCCGGGAAGTCGAGCCGGTCCGCGACCTTCAGCCCGAAGGCCTTGTCGTAGAACGCGACCGACCGCTCTTCGTCGAGCACCCGGATCATGCTGTGGATCGCCTTGGCCAAGATGGTCCCCTTCTTGCTGGGTCTTCCGTTCGGAATGATCCTAGCGCGAGGCGGGGAGGGTGCGGGTAGTAGCTTGATACTACCGCGCGGGCCTTCCGTGCGGGCCTATTCGGCGGCCATCGCCATCGCGCCCCCGGCCGGGACCGTCTCGCGGAAGATCAGGCAGGTGCAGCGCAGAAGCGAGGTGAAATTCGACGGCTCGCCGTGCAGTTCCAGCACCTCGGCATGCAGCTTCGAGATGAAGGCGGGCGTCGTCACGCCTTCGGAAACCGCGATTTCGTCGAGGATCGCCCAGAAGCTGTTTTCCAGCCTGATGCTGGTGCTTTGCCCGTTCAGCCGCAGCCGCCGCGTTGTGGATTGATACCGTTCGGGGTCCTGACCCGCAAAGATCTGGCACATGGCATGTCTCCTTCCCTGCGGCGCGGTCTTCGTCCGGATCGGCGGCCGCCCGTCCTGTCCGTTTCGAAGTTTATACCAATTCCACGCGCCTCCCCAAGCAGGAACCGTGCCGGACCCGTTCCGGGCGGCGATTGAAGCGCGGCGCGGTGCGGGCTATGCAGCGCCCTGCGGCAAGAGGAGAGCGCGATGGGACGGATCGTTCTGGTGACCGGCGGGGCCCGGTCGGGCAAGAGCAGCCATGCCGAGGCACGGGTGCGGGCGATGCCGGGCGCGCCGGTCTACATTGCCACCTCGGAGCCGCAGGACGACGAGATGCGCGACCGCGTGGCCCGCCACCGGGTGGCGCGGGGGCCGGGCTGGACGCTGATCGAGGAACCGCTCGATCTGGTCGGCGCGCTTGACCGCAGCGACGGCGCCGGACCGCGTCTGGTCGACTGCCTGACGCTCTGGCTGTCCAATCACATGTTCGCCGGGCGCGACTGGGAACCCGAGGCCGAGGCCCTGACCGCGGCGCTTTTGCGTCAGCAGGCGCCGGTGGTGCTGGTCTCGAACGAGGTCGGCATGGGCATCGTGCCGGAAAACGCGCTGGCGCGGGCCTTTCGCGATGCCCAGGGCTGGGTCAACCAGCGCGTGGCCAAGGTGGCCGACGAGGTCGAATTCGTGGTGTCGGGCCTGCCGCTGCGGGTGAAGTGACGGCGGCGGTCAGCCCTTCGCGTCCAGAAACCCCTCGAAGGCATGCAGCGTCGCGTCCGAGACGTGATGTTCGATGCCTTCGGCGTCAAGCTCGGCGGTCTCGCGCGGCACCCCCACCGCCACCAGCAGATCGACCACCACCCGGTGGCGCTGCCGCACCCGGTCGGCCAGCGCCGCGCCGTCTTCGGTCAGGAACACGCCCCGATAGGGCCGCGACACCGCCAGCCCCTCGCGCTTGAGCCGCGAGACCGCCTTGGTCGCGGTCGGATGCGCCACGCCCATGCGCTGGGCGATGTCGGCCACCCGCGCCTCGCCGTGCTCGGCGATCAGATCGCCGATCATCTCGACATAATCCTCAAGCAAGGCCACTGCCTGCGCCTCGCGGGCCCGCTGGAACCGGTCGGGCTGCGCATCGGCGGTGAGGTCCGTTTGCGGGTCGCAGGTCGGGGGCGCGTCGGGCGGCATCGGGTCTCCTCTCCCGCACCGGCGCCGCGGCCGGCCGGACTGTCAGACCCCAATATATACCCGCGCCGGGCGGTCCAGACCAGCCCCTCTTGCCGTGTCCGGAGGAAAACAAAGACGCACCATCACGATAAAGACACTTGCACGGAATAAAGCCCTGGCTACATTTCGAACGTCATCCCTTCACCCCCTGCCCGCAGGACGAAACCGTGAGCCCGAGCGACCGCACCCGTCTGGAAATGTCTGCCGTTCTCGCGGGCAAGCGTCACGGGCTGCGTGCCCGGCTGCTCTTCGTGGGGCCGGCGGTGATCGCCTCGGTGGCCTATATGGACCCCGGCAACTACGCGACGAACATCCAGGCCGGGGCGGGCTATGGCTACGCGCTTTTGTGGGTGGTGCTGCTGGCGAACCTGATCGCGATGCTGTTTCAGGGCCTCTCGGCCCGGCTTGGCATCGTCACCGGCAAGAACCTGGCCGAACTGTGCCGCGACCACTTTCCGCGCCCGCTGGTGGGCGTGATGTGGGCCGTCAGCGAGGTGGCGGCCATGGCCACCGATCTGGCCGAGTTCCTGGGCGGGGCCATCGGGCTGTCGCTGCTGCTGGACCTGCCGCTGCTCGTCGGCATGGCGATCACGGCCATCGTCACCTATGCGATCCTGCTGGCCCAGGGGCGCGGCTTCCGGCCGATCGAGCTGATCATCGGAGCGTTGGTCGGGGTGATCGGGCTGTGCTATCTGGCCGAGATCCTGATCGCCCCCATCGACTGGGGCGCCGCGGGGCTGGGTCTGGTGACCCCCTCGATGCCCGATACCGCGGCGCTGACCATCGCCGTCGGCATCATCGGGGCCACCGTCATGCCGCATGCGATCTACCTGCATTCTGGTCTGACCCAGACCCGGACGGTCATCCACAGCGAGGCCGAGCGGGCCAAGGTGCTGCGCTATTCCGACATCGAGGTCGTGGCGGCGCTGGCCGTCGCCGGGATCGTCAACATGGCCATGGTGATGATGGCGGCCAGCGCCTTTCACACCGGCCATAGCGAGGTGTCCGAGATCGAGACCGCCTATCACACGCTGACCCCGCTTCTGGGCGCGGCGGCGGCGGGGGTGTTCCTGCTGTCGCTGATCGCCTCGGGTATTTCCAGTTCGGTCGTCGGCACCATGGCCGGTCAGATGATCATGCAGGGCTTTCTGAGGATTCGGATCCCGATCTGGCTGCGGCGGCTGGTGACGATGCTGCCCGCCTTTGCGGTGGTCGCGGCCGGGGTCAACGCGACCCAGGCGCTGGTCGTCAGCCAGGTGATCCTGTCGATCGCGCTGCCGGTGCCGATGATCGCGCTGATCGTCTTTGCCGGGCGGCGCGACGTGATGGGGACCTATGCCGCCGGGCCACTGGTGCGGGGCCTCGCGGTTGCGGGCGCGGTCGTGGTGCTGAGCCTGAACGCGGTGCTGCTGGCCGGGTCTTTCGGCGTCGATCTGCCCTTCCTCGGATCGGTCGCGCTGCACTGAGCGGCGGTGCGTCCCGGTTCGCTGTCGCTGTCCTGCGGTTCAGTCCTGCGGGCCGCGCGGCGGCCGGGCCAGGCCGATCAGCAGGCCCAGCGCCAGGGCGCAGATCCCGAAGCCCTGCAGGCCAAGCACGCAGAATTCGGCCAGCACGGGCGGACTGGCGGCGCCCGCCGCAAGCCGCGCCAGACCGGCGCCGAGTCCCAGCCACAGGAAGGCCGAGGCACCGAGCGCGACCGACAGGATCGGCAGCGCCTTGGCGGGCGGCAGCGCACAGAGCGAGCGGCAGGATCCGGGGCAGGACCGGCGGGCAGGAGTGCGGCTGGCGCGATCGGGCATGGCGGGCGGTCTTTCTCGCGAATGGGCTCGTCTGCATGGAACCCTGCAAAAGGTTGATGAATGCCTTTCACCGGGCGACAACGCGGTCTTCCGTCCGGCCGGGTACGATATGAGCGATCGTGTCGCAAGAAAAGTTTATCATGGATCAAGGACTCCGTGACATGGCTCGGGCTATGTCGCCCGCCATCGCGCCCATCCGCATCGCGGACGGCCCGGATCAGGAGCCTCGCATGCCCGCCCTCGTAAAGACCGCCGTCACCATTGCCGAACCGGCCGGTGTTCCGCACCTCTGCCGGGCCGTGGTCCTGCCGCTGGCTCTGGTGCTGGCGGGGTCGGACCTGGCGGCGGGACCGGCGGTCGCGATGCCGCCGCTGACCGACGCGCCGGAGCGGCCCTTCTATTTCGTGGTCGATCTGGGCGATCTGGCGGATGGCAGCGCGACCAGCGTTCCGCACGCGATCAGCGAGGACAATGCCGTCGTCGGCGCCGCCGCCGACATGACGGGCGCCACCCATGCCTTCTACTGGAAAGGCGGGCAGATGCGCGATCTCGGCGTGCTGCGGCTGATGGGCGAGCCGATCTACAGCCAGGCCGAGGACATCAACGAGGCCGGGCAGATCGTCGGAACCACCTATACCGACGAGGGCCCGGCGGTCGCGCTCTGGGACAAGTCGGGCATCTCGCTGCTGCCCGCGCTGGAGCCCGACGCCGATCCGGGGCAGGCGCATTCGATCAACGCCCGGGGCGACATCACCGGCTATGTCGGACGCCCCGACCGCAAGGAAAGCGTGGCGCTGTGGCAGGGCGGGCGGTTGGTCGAGATCGGCTTGCCGGGGCCGCAATTCGACACCGCCCATGGCATGGTCATCAACGACGCGGGCCAGATCGCGGGCCAGGCCGCGCGCCATGACGAGGTGCGCGCCTTCCGCTACGACGCCGGGGTCTGGACCCTGCTGCCGGAATTTTCCGGCGGCGGTTATGCGAGCCTTGTCAACGACATGAACCGGTCGGGCGAGATCGTCGGCAAGGGCATCGGCGAAAGCGGCACGGATCGCGGCTTTTTCTGGGATGGCGCGGTCTTGTACGACATCGGCGACCTGCCCGGGGGCAAGGACATGAGCCATGCCTTCGGGCTGAACGACCGGGGCGAGGTGGTCGGCTACAGCGCCGCCGGGAACGGCAACGCCGCCGTGCTCTGGACCCGGGCCGACCGGCGGTTGGTCGATCTGAACGACTGCATCGACCCGGAAAGCGGCTGGCATCTGGTTCTGGCCAAGGACATCAACGACAATGGCTGGATCACCGGCTATGGCATCGCGCCGAACGGTGCGACCCATGGTTTCGCGCTGATCCCGGAATAGGGCCGGCGACCGGCGGCGCGATCCGGCCGACACGGCCCGGTCGCGGCCTTGCGATCCGGCCCGGCTGTCGTCGGCGCCCGGACGGGCCTGTTCGACGGGACGGGCAGGGCCCGCCCGCCGGTCTTCCATCGGCTGCCGGCCGGCGGTTTTCGCGGGTCGCGGACTGATCCGTCAAGGCGGTCCCTCGGATGCCATCAATTTGACCTATTCGATTGCTATGAAAATGGAAGGCCCTGCAGGCGGCAATCCCGGGTCTCTTAAAGCGGTTTTAAGCTGATGGCGTCAGTCCCTTGCAGTGTCGGGGGGGCAACGCCTCCCGGGCGAAGGTCGGGGCGCGCAGACCCGGGGCAGGCGGAACGATCCGCCAGGGGACGGAGACGGACATGACGGAAACGCGCAGCGGCCGGGGATGGCTCGTCAATCGCCTTGCGGCGACGGGGCTCGGGGTGCGCCTGATCGGGATCATGCTGGCGCTTTTCCTGACCAGCGTGACGCTTGGCGTCATGGGATATGTGGAACTCCGGGCACTGGGGGACTCGGCGCGATCGGTCGGCGATGTCTCGGTTTCGCGGCTCTTTGCCATCAATGACATGGAGAATGCGCTGAGCGATCACGAGATCGCCGCCGAACGGTCCGTTCTTGAGGACGATCCGTTCGAACGCCAGGATCTGCACGACGCGCAGCGTATGGCAAGTTCGGCCTTCGGACAGGCTCTCTTGCGTCTCAAGACGTTCGGTCTGTCGTCCGAGGAAAAAAGGATCGTCGCCGAGATTCAACGTGACTGGGACGGCTATCTCGACAAGTTCCGGCTTGCCGACAGGTTCGCCGATGACGGCCGTTTCGAAGAGGCGAAGGAGCATTTCGAGATCGGGGCCGAACAGATGGCGGCCGCTCTGACCGCGAAGATCACCGACATCACCACGCTGACCCGCGCCGACACTGCGGTTGCGCTGGACCGTCAGGACACCATCGTCGAGCAAAGCCTGCGTCTGATCGTGGTGACCCTGGCGGCCGCCGGGGGGCTGGCCCTCGGCGCGGCGATCTGGGTCCTGCGGCGCCTGAGCCTGCCGCTGATCGCACTGAACGAGGCCCTGCGCAGGCTGCTTGCCGGGGACGATACCGTCCGGCTGCCGGATTTCGGCACCGAACGGAACGAGCTGTCGACCCTGTCCCATTCGGCCCATGCGCTGCGCGACAGCATCGTCGAGACCCGGCGGCTGGCCGCCGAGATGAAGACCCAGCGGGCGCTTCTGTCCGAGACCGTAGAGAACATGCCGGCGGGCCTGTGCATGTTCGACGAGACCGGCAAGCTTCTGGTGGCGAACGCGATGTTCTGGTCCTTCTTCGGCATGCCGAAAGAGCTGACTTCAGGGCAGGGCTCGGTGATGCTGGACCGGCTGTTGACTCAGGTCGGCTGCCGGATGACCGCCGCGCGTCCCGGCGGCGGGGCGGCTTTTGCCAGCCGCATGAAGGCCCTGATCGCCCAGGGCGGATCGGACTCGGCGTCGTGGGAACTGGACGACGGGCGGCATGTCCTGTTGCAGGTCCAGCCGGTGCCCGGCGGCTGGATGATGATCGCCAGCGACATTTCCGACCGGGTCGACCAGGAGGAACAGGCCCTCCACATGGCCCGGCACGACACGCTGACCGGGCTTCCGAACCGGCGCGCCTTTGCGGACAGCATCGACTACGCCATCGCCACCGCCGACCCGAACCGGCCCGCGGCGATCCTCTTCGTCGATCTCGACCGGTTCAAGCATGTCAACGACACGCTCGGCCATGCCGCGGGCGATAAACTGTTGCGCCATGTGTCCGAGCGTCTGCAGGGCGCGGTGCGCGAGGGCGACACCGTTGCGCGGTTCGGCGGCGACGAATTCGCCGTGATCCAGATCGGCCAGCAGCAACCCGACAGCGCGCTGGGGCTTGGCGACCGGATCATCGACTTGCTCTCGCAACCCTTCAGGATCGACGGGCGGCTGGCGGATATCGGGGCCAGCGTCGGCATCGCGCTCGCGCCCGAGCACGGCGACCGCGCCGAAACCATCATGTCGCGCGCCGATATCGCGCTTTACGCGGCCAAGTCCGCGGGCCGCGGCCAGTGCCTTCTGTTCGACACGGACATGCTGGACCGGCAGAACGCGCTGATCAAGCTGGAAGCGGATCTCAAGCGCGCCATCGAGCTGGACCAGTTCTCGATGCTGTTCCAGCCGCTGGTCAATCTCGATACCGGGCGGATCACCGGGGCCGAGGCGCTGCTGCGCTGGCGGCACCCGACGCGCGGGCTGGTCCCGCCCGCCGAATTCGTCCCCATGGCCGAAGAGCTGGGGCTGATCGTGCCGCTCGGGGCGCTCGTGCTGCGGATGGCCTGCACCGAGGCGGCCGCGTGGCCCGACCGGCTGAACGTCGCCGTCAACCTGTCGCCGGTCCAGTTCCGGCGCCACGACATTGTCGGCGATGTGGTCGCGGCGCTGAAATCGAGCGGCCTGCCGCCCGCCCGGCTGGTGCTGGAAATCACCGAAGGCGTGCTGCTCGAGGACACCGACGACGTGAAGGACAAGCTGATCACGCTGAAGGGCATGGGCGTCCGGATCTCGCTGGACGATTTCGGCACCGGCTATTCCTCGCTTCGCTATCTCAGGATCTTCTCGTTCGACAAGGTGAAGATCGACGCCTCCTTCGTGCAGGAGATCGACAGCGATCTGGGCGGCGCCGCGGTGGTGCGGGCGGTCTGCATGCTGTGCGGCAGCATGGGGATCGACGTCGTGGCGGAAGGGATCGAAACCCGCGAGCAGTTGCTGCAGGTGATGGAGGCCGGGTGCAACGAGGCGCAGGGTTACCTTCTGGGCCGGCCGCTTGCGCGCGAGGAGTTCCTCGAGATCGAGGGCCGGTCGGCGGCAGGCGTCTTTCCCGGGCTCGGCGTCGAGGAGAGCCCGGACCTGCCCTCGGCCATGCGCAGCGCGCAGGCGGGCTAGGCACGCCCGGCGCGACGGCCGCCGATCCGGCACGGAAGGGGATCGGGCGCGGTGAGCGTCCGACGAACCGGACCCGGACGAACCGGGCCGAGACCAACCGGACCCGGACGAACTGGAAGCGGACGGACCTGGCAAGCCGATGCGGAACGGCTTTGCGGTGCCTGTCAACGGCCGGATGCACGTCGATCCGCCGACCGCGACTGTGCCCGGCGGCCGGTCTCACGCGGTCGGCCACCGGGCGCAAACCGGTGGCGCCTTGATCAACGCCCGTGATCGCGGCCCGGGCGGCCGCCTGCTCCGCCGGGCGCCGGCCCCGGAGGATCGGACCCCGGCCGATCACGCACGAAACCTGACCGCCGCAATCGCCCCGCTCTGCGGGACGAAGGCCCGGAGGAAGGCTGCGGGCGTCGGGCGATTGCTTGCCTAGCGCCGTTCGGCGAGAACGCCGGCCGGGACAAGGTCGCGACTGACCTGCTGCTCCCCTCGGAGTCCGCGTTTATAGGTTAGCTCTGTTCAGGGTTTGGTCCTCTTTCGACCTTTGGCGATACTCCCACGGGGTGAGCCCGTCGAGGCTCGTGTGGGGGCGGTGATGGTTGTAGTCGTCTCTCCACGCCGTGATCAGGCCGCGGGCAGGGCGCAAGTTGGCGAACAGATGCTCGTTGAGGCATTCGCCCCTCAGGCGGCCATTGAAACTCTCGACAAGGCCGTTCTGCATCGGTTTCCCCGGCGGGATGTAATGCCATTCGATCCGACGATCCTGCTGCCATTTGAGGATGGCGTTCGAAGTCAGCTCGGTCCCGTTGTTGCTGACCACCATGCAGGGATGGCCTCTGATCTCGGCGATCCGATCCAGTTCTCGGGCGACCCGGATGCCGGAAAGCGAGGTGTCGACGACCGTCGCCAGGCATTCCCGGCTGAAGTCGTCGATCAATCACAGGATCCGGAAACGGCGGCCATCGCTCAGACTGTCCGAGACGAAGTCTAGCGACCAGCGCCGGTTCGGTCCCTGCGGGATCGCCATCGGCGCCCTGGTGCCCAGCGCCCGCTTGCGGCCCCCTCGCTTGCGCACGGTGAGGCCCTCCTCGCGGTGGATCCGGTAGAGCGCTACGCCCTGCAAACGATCCCCCGGATCGTTTGATTGACGGGCTTCGATCCAGTTCAGTGCCCAACCTTCCCGCCGCAGCAGGATGTGAAGACGCCGATATCCGAACCGCCGTCTCTCGCCGGACGGGTCCCGCAGCGGCTCGCGCAACTCCCGGTCCTCCGGCCTGATCGGCTGCCGCCGATACACGCGCGGGTCGATCCCGGCCAGCGCACAGGCGCGCGGCTGCCAGCAGCTCTTCTCCTTCATGGCCCAGTCCACAGCACGACGCCTCGAACCGTGTCTTGGAAGTTTCTTCCCAGCGTATTCTTCAGCTTCGCGTTCTCGGCCTCCAGCGCCTTCAGCCGCCGAGCATCCTGAACCTCCATGCCGCCATATCTCGAGCGCCACTTGCAGAAGGTCGCGTCGCTGACGCCGTGCTTGCGGCACACCTCCTTCGCGCCCAGCCCGGCCTGATGCTCCTTCAGGATGCCAATGATCTGGTTTCCATGGGCTTACGCGGCCCCACTTGGGCCACGGTCCCATTCCAACTCGCTGAAACGGCTTCTCTTCTTCGTCTGTCTCCTCGTCTGGAGAACAGGCTAACCTCAAAACGAAAACAGTTCAGGGGAGCAGGTCGCAACCGGATGAAATATCAGGGGCAAGCTCAAGGGTAAGCTCAGAGACAAACTCAGAGACAAACTCTGGGGCAAACTCGGGGACCGCTCGATCGGCCGCCCGCGAGGTTCGCAAGATCCCGCGCGCGACCGGAGCGGAGACCGGGCCTTTGCGGCAGGGTCAGGCGGCGCGATACCGTTCGACCGTGGCGGTGGTGCGGGCGGCGTTCGAGTGCAACTCGCGCGCCACCTGACGGGTCTGGTCCGCCTCTTCCAGCACTTTCCGTGAAGACTGCGCCAGATCGGACAGCGTCGTTTCGACCCGCGCCAGGAGGGTGCGCGAGCGCGCTTCCATTTCCTCGACCTCGGCCAGCAGCGTGGCATTCGAGGCGATGCGGCCGCGAATGTCCTCCAGCGCGTGATCGGTGCCCGCGACCTCGCGGACCGCCCCGGTGACGGTCTCGCGCACCCCGTTCAGCATGCCGCGGATGTCGGCCGCCGAGGCGGTGGTGGTCTCGGCGAGGCTGCGCACCTCCTGCGCCACCACCGAAAAGCCCGCGCCGGCCGTGCCGCTGGCCCGGGCCGCCTCGACCGAGGCGTTGAGGCTGAGAAGTCGGGTGGCAAAGGCGACCTCGTCGATCATCTCGAGCCCGGCGGCGATGCGTCCGATCGCGGCGCTGGCCTGTTCCATCCCGGCCACGGCCCGCCGCGAAATCTCGGCGGCATCGGCCGCGCCCTGACGCGCCAGTTCGGAATTCAGCAGCGCCTGTTCCAGACGCGCGCCGTTGCGGTCGACCTCGGCGCGCAGCTCGGCCATCTCTTCCGAAACGGACCCGATCTGGCGCGCCTGATCGGTCGAGCCCGAGGTCAGCGTCGCGCTCTGGGCGCTGAGCTGCGCGGCATGGGCGGCGACCGACTGGGCCGAGGCGGCGATCTCGCCGACCATAGTCTCGACCGACCCGATCATCGCATTGATCGACCCCGGCACCCGGGCGAAGGGGCCCTCGTGCCCGATCTGCATGCGCCGGTCGAGCCGCCCGTCCAGCACCGCCTCGATGGTCCCGGCCAGATCGGCCAGCAACGCCTCGGACTGGTCGGCAAGCCGCCGGTCGGTTTCGGCCTTGCGGCGGATGTTCTCGGCGATGCCGTTGAACAGGGTCGCCGCCTCGTGCGATTCCTCGCCCGGTTCGGTCTCGATCCTGCCGATCTCGGCCGAGGGGTTCTCGGCGATGCGGGCCATCGCCCGCACCAGCCCCGAAAGGCCCAGCGGCGCGTCGTGTTCGGCAATGTTCAGCCCGGCCTCCTCGGCCTCGCGCGTGACGCGAAGCCCGCCGCGCGGCCCGTCGGGCGCGGGCAGCAGCGCGTCCACGATCCGCAGCAGAACGAAGGCCGTGCCGAAGGCCCAGACGAAGACCGCGCCGATGCCCAGGGCCTGCACACCGATCTGGGCGATCCGGCTGCCTGCCATCAGCGCATCGGGCCGGGCCAGGGCGCCCGCCATCAGCGTCCCCCAGGCCCCTGCGACGCCGTGCACCGAGATCGCCCCGAGCGGGTCGTCTAGCCGCCAGACCCGGTCCAGCATCTCACGCGCAAGGAAGGCGACGGCGCCCGCGCTGGCCCCGATCAGGAAGGCCGATTGCGTCGCGACCGCGTCGCAGCCTGCGGTGATGCCGACCAGACCGGCCAGCGAGCCGTTGATCAGATGCTCGGGCCGGTAGATGCCGGTCTTGCGCGCTCCGATGATCAGCCCGACCGCACCGCCCGCCGCGCCCGAGACGATGGTGTTGGCGATGATCCCGGCGATGGCGCCGGACCCGATATTGGTCGATCCGCCATTGAACCCGATCCAGCCGATCCAGAGGATCAGCGCGCCCAGCGTCGACAGGACCGGCGAATGGCCATGGAGCGTGACCGGCCGTCCCGCTGCGTCATAGCGCCCGAGCCGCGGTCCGATGAGGATGATCGCGGCCAGAGCCACCCAGGCACCGACCGAATGCACCACGGTCGACCCGGCGAAGTCGATGAAGCCGAGCCGCGCGAGCCAGCCCTCGGTCTCGCCCGACAGCAGCCCGCCCCACGCCCAGTGGCCCGAGACCGGGTAGATCAGGCAGCCGATCAGCAGGGTGCAGATCATGTAGCCCGACATCGTCGCGCGTTCCGCGACCGCGCCCGAGACGATGGTGGCCGCGGTGCCGCAGAACATCAGCTGGAAGACGAAGAAGGTCAGCGACCAGTCGCCTTCGGTGTTGAAGAAAATGTAGTCGGAAGAAAACCCGATCCATCCGCCGAGGCTGGGACCGAACATCAGCGCAAAGCCGATCGAGCCGAAGGCCAGCGTCGACAGGATGAAATCGACCAGGTTCTTCTGGGCGACGTTGATCGAGTTCTTGGACCGGACCTGCCCGGCCTCGAGCAGCAGGAAGCCCGCCTGCATCATGAAGACCAGCGCCGCGGCGGTCATCGTCCAGACATGGTCGAGGTCGGTATGAAGCGCGAAACGCTCGGTGCCGGCGGCTGCAATCCCAGGCGTCAGGAGGGTGGCGAGAACCGCCAGGACAGCTTTCATGAACAGGGCTCACTGGTTGAAAACGACTCCCTGCCTAGTCCCCACATCCGAAATAAGAATTAACCGCCCGGGGCCACTGCCGCCGGGGCCCCGGAAAGGGCGCGCCGATGGGCGCGCCCTGCCTCGATCAGAGCAGGCCGCCCATATGGAAGGCTTTGGTTTCAAGGTATTCCTCGATCCCGGCCTGCGCGCCCTCGCGCCCGAGCCCCGAGGTCTTGACGCCCCCGAAGGGCGACACCTCATGGCTGACCGCGCCGGTATTGAGCCCCACCAGACCGAACTCGAGCGCCTCGCCGACCCGGAAGGCGCGGGCCAGATCGCGGGTGTAGAAATAGGCGGCCAGCCCGAAGGGCGTGCCATTGGCGAGGGCCAGCGCCTCGGCCTCGGTCTTAAAGCGGAAGATGGGCGCCACCGGGCCGAAGGTTTCCTCCGAGGCCAGCCGCATCGCGGTCGTGGCGCCGGTCAGGACCACCGGATCGGCGAACTGCGGCGGCAGATCGCGGGCGGGGGTCGCCCGGGTCGCGCCCTTTGCCAGCGCGTCGGCGACATGGGCCTCGATCTTGGCGATGGCGGCGGCGTTGATCATCGGGCCGATCTGGGTGCCGTCCTCGGTGCCCGCGCCCACCTTCAGCGCCGCGACCCTGGCCGAAAGCTTTTCGACAAAGGCGTCATGAATGCCCGCCTGCACGAGGATGCGGTTCGAACAGACGCAGGTCTGCCCGCCATTGCGGAATTTCGAGGCCATCGCGCCCTCGACCGCCGCGTCGAGATCGGCGTCGTCGAAGACGATGAAGGGCGCATTGCCGCCCAGTTCCAGGCTGAGGCGTTTCACTGTGGGCGCGCATTGCTCCATCAGCAGAGACCCCACCCGGGTCGAGCCGGTGAAGGACAGCTTGCGCACGATTGCGGACCCGGTCAGCGTCGCGCCGATCTCTTCGGGGCGGCCGGTCAGGATGTTGATGACGCCCGCGGGGATGCCCGCGCGCTCGGCCAGAACGCCAAGCGCCAGCGCCGAATAGGGGGTGAAGTCCGAGGGCTTGATGACCACGGTACAGCCTGCCGCCAGCGCCGGGGCGACCTTGCGGGTGATCATCGCGTTGGGGAAGTTCCAGGGCGTGATGATGGCGCAGACGCCCACGGGTTCCTTCAGCGTCAGGATGCGCTTGTCGGGCGTGGGCGAGGGGATGATACCGCCATTGATCCGGCGGGCCTCTTCGGCAAACCAGCGCACGAAGCTCGCGCCGTAGCGGATCTCGCCCAGGGCCTCGGCGAGCGGCTTGCCCTGTTCGGCGGTCAGGATCTGCGCGAGGTCTTCCTCGTGGGTGCGCATCAGCCCGTACCAGGCCATCAGGATATCGGCCCGCTCGGCATGGGTGCGCGCCTTCCAGGGGCCCATGGCGGCCCCGGCTTCGGCGATGGCGTCTTCGGTCTCGGCGGCGGTGCAGTCGGGCATGTGGCCGAGGACCGAGCCGTCGGCCGGGTTCTCGACGGCCATGTCGGGGCGGGAGATCCACGCCTTGCCGATCAGCGCGGCCTGGCGGAAAAGGTCGGGGTCGTTCAGCTTCATTCTTCTCGGGCCTCCAGCGCCGCGGCGACGGCTTTCGTGATGTCGGATGTGGAATGGCTGCCGGGCCGGGTGCCGATGCCTTGCGCCGTGGCGGCCTCTATGGCGGCAAGGATCGCGGCGGCGGCCTCGGCCTCGCCCAGATGATCGAGCATCATCGCCGCCGACCAGATCGCGGCGATGGGGTTGGCGATATCCTTGCCCGCGATATCGGGGGCCGACCCGTGCACGGGTTCGAACATCGAGGGCGCGCTGCGGTCGGGGTTGATATTGGCCGAGGCCGCGAAGCCAAGACCCCCCTGAATGGCCGCCCCCAGATCGGTCAGGATGTCGCCGAAAAGGTTCGAGGCGACGATCACGTCAAGGCTTTCGGGCGCCATCACCATCCGCGCGGCCATCGCGTCGATATGCATGGGCTCGACGCTCACGTCCGGGTAGTCGGCGGCGACCTCGCGGGTGACTTCGTCCCAGAAGACCATCGAATACTGCTGGGCGTTCGATTTCGTCACCGAGGTCAGGTGCCCGCGCCGCGCGCGCGCCTGCTCGAAGCCAAAGCGCAGGATGCGCTCGACGCCCATCCGGGTAAAGACCGAGGTCTGGATCGCGACCTCGCCCGGCGTGCCCTGATGCACGCGCCCGCCCGCGCCGGAGTATTCGCCCTCGGTATTCTCGCGGATGCAGAGAATGTCGAAGCCTTCCGACCTCAGCGGGCCTTCGACGCCTTTCAGCAGCCGGTGCGGCCGGATATTGGCATATTGCGCGAAGGCCTTGCGGATCGGCAGCAAAAGCCCGTGCAGCGACACGGAATCCGGCACCGTGGCGGGCCAGCCGACCGCGCCCAGATAGATGGCTTCGAAGCCGCGCAACGTCTCGATCCCGTCCTCGGGCATCATCCGCCCCGTGGCCAGGTAATGGTCGCAGGACCAGGGGAAGGTCTCGGTCGCCAGCGTGAAGCCGAAGCGCCGGGCGGCGGCGGTGGCGATCTCCATCGCGGCATCGGTCACGTCGACGCCGATGCCGTCGCCCGGGATCAGGGCGATCTTGTGGTTGGTCATGGTCGTCTCCTGAAAAGGCGGCTCAAAGGTCGATCAGAACGGATTTCTGGCGTCGGTTGGCCAGATAGGCCTCGCGGCCCAGATCCTTGCCAAGGCCCGAGGATTTCCAGCCTCCGGTGGGCAGGATGTGGTCGCGCGAGCGGCCATAGCGGTTGACCCAGACCGTGCCCGCCTCGATCGCGCGGGTCATCCGCAGCGCGCGCGACAGATCGCGGGTGTAGATCCCCGAGCAGAGGCCATAGGTCGGATGGCGAGCCAGGGCCAGCGCCTCGTCCTCGGTCTGGAAGGTTTCGACCGTCAGGACCGGGCCGAAGATCTCTTCGGTGATGGCGGGCGAGTCCGCGCCAGGCCCGGTCAGGATCGTGGGCGCATAGAAGCTGCCGGACCGGTCGAGGCGTTCGCCGCCGCACAGCACCCCGGCGCCCTCGGCCCGGGCGGCCTGCACGATGCCGTCGATGCGCGACAGCTGGGCCTCCGAGATGATCGGCGAATAGCCGGTGGCCGCCTCCCAGGTCGGGCCGGGGGCGATCCCGGCCATCTTCGCGGCGATTTTCGCGGCCAGCTCTTCGGCCACCGAGGCTTCGGCGATCAGGCGCGATCCAGCGACGCAGACCTGACCGGCATTGGCGGTGATGCCGCGCAGGATGCAGTCGGCGGCGAGGTCCAGATCGGCATCGGCGAAGACCAGTTGCGGCGACTTGCCGCCCAGTTCCAGCGTCATCGGCTTGATGCCGCTGCGCGCGATGTTTTCCATGATCGCTGCGCCCGCCCGGGTCGAGCCGGTGAACGAGACCTTGGCGATGCCGGGATGGGCGACCAGCGCCGCGCCGGCGTTCGGCCCGTCGCCGAGCACGATGTTGATCAGCCCCTCGGGCAGGCCCGCGCGCACCGACAGCTCGGCCAGGCGCAGCGTCGACCAGGGGGTCATCTCGGAGGGTTTCAGCACCACCGCATTGCCCGCGGCCAGTGCCGGGCCAAGCTTCCAGCCCGCCATCGACAGCGGGAAGTTCCAGGGCGTGATGGCGCCGACGACGCCATAGGGTTCGGACGCGATCATCCCCATCCGCCCGGCGCCGGTCGGCACCAGGCTGCCGCCCTCCTTGTCGGCGAATTCTGCGAAAAAGCGGATCTGTTCGGCCAGGATCGCGACATCGCCCGGCACCGCCTCGGCAATCGGGCGGGACGAGGCCACGGCCTCGATCCGGGCCAGGTCCTCGGCCTCGGCCTCGATCAGATCGGCCCAGGCCTGCAGCGCGCGAACCCGGTCGCGGGGGGCCAGATCGGCCCAGCCCGACCGGGCAAGTGCCGTGCGGGCGGCCTCGACCGCGCGGTCGACGGTCCCGGCATCGGCTTGCGGGATAGCGCCAAGGATGCGGCCGTCCGAGGGCGCGCGGATCTCGATGGCGTCGGGGCCGGGCAGATAGCGCCCGCCGATGAAATGACCCTCCGGCAGGGACAGGCGTGCCGGGTCGAAACTGAGCGACATGGCTCCTCCGCTGTGATCTTGGGCCGAGCCTAGCCGATGGCCCCCGTATCTTCCTGCCGAAGCGCCGGGGCGCGCAGCATATTCCGCTGTCAGCGCCGCCTGGATGGCAGGATCGTCTGCGACCGGCCGGGGTCCGGGCGGGCCAGGCAGGCCGAGACCGGCAGCGGCCGCGCCGGGGCCTGGGCCCGCATCCGTCCCGCCTCGGTCGGCCGCATCCTTGGCGCGATCCCGGTGGCGGCGGCCAGGATTTCGGTCGCCGCGATCTGGCAATAGCGGCCCTGACAGCGGCCCATACCGGCGCGCGACAGCGACTTGACCCGGTTCGCCTCCGCCCCGCCATGGGCCGCGCTTTCGCGCAGCGCGCCCGCGGTGATGCCCTCGCAGCGGCAGATGACGGATCTGTCGGGCGGTGCCGCGACCCTGGCGGCGGGGTCGGGAAAGGCCTGCGCCAGACCGGCCGCAAAGCGGCGCGGGCGTTTGAGGCGGCGCAGATCGGACGCGGGGTGGGGCAGGCCCAGATCCTGAAGGCAGGCGATGGCGGCCAGCCGCCCCGCGATCTCGGCCGCGTCGGCGCCCAGAAGGCAAAGCCCGTCGCCCGCGAGATAAAGCCCGGCACCCGCCCGGCCCATCGGGTCGGCCTCGGGCCGCCATTGCGCCCAGAGCGGATCGTGGAAAAGGCGCGCGCCCGCCAGTTCGGCCAGATGGGTTTCGGACCGCAGGTGCCAGCCAAGCGCGACGGTATCGCAGGGGGGCCGCGCCTGTCCGCGCGCGTTGGGCCAGCAAAGCGCTGTCGGCCCCTCGGCATCTGCCTCGATCCGCCCGAGCGTGACGCCCGCGCGGCAAAGCCGCCCGAGCCGCGCCCGCATCGCCAGCCCCCGCAGCGTGACGACGGGTCGGGCGGCCAGCCGGGGCAGCGCCCGGGCCTGCGCCCCAAGCGGTGCGGTGTCTAGAACGGCGGCGACCCCGGCTCCGGCCGCCTGCAGCTGTGCCGCGACCAGCGTGAGCAGCGGGCCGAGGCTGTGTGGAAACGCTGTTCCGTGTTAAGCTTCCGCAAGGTAGCGGGAGGCAGGGATGGCGGGCTTCATCGATGGCACCGACCGGGACCAGGTCACGCTTTTCCCTGATCGCCTCGAGGACCGGATCGGCGAGGATCACCTGGGCCGTGTCGTCGACCTCTTCGTCGAGGAGCTTGATCTTCCGGCGCTCGGCTTCGAGCGTTGTGTGCCCGCCCGAACCGGTCGCCCAGGCTACCATCCGGCTGTGCTGCTGAAGCTCTTCATTTACGGCGACCTGAACCGGATCCCGTCCAGCCGTCGCCTGGAACGCGAAGCGGGTCGCAATGTCGAGCTGATGTGGCTGACCGGTCGCCTGGCGCCAGACCACAAGACCATCGCCGATTTCCGGCGAGACAACGGATCGGCGATCCGCAGGACCTGCGCGCGGTTCGTGGAGCTGTGCCGGCGGATCGGGGTGCTGAAGGGCGCTTGCGTGGCCATCGACGGCAGCAAGTTCAAGGCCGTGAACAACCGCGATCGCAACTTCACGAAGAACAAGATTGCCAGCCGCCTGGCGCATCTCGAGACCGACGTTGAGCGCTATATTACGGAGATGGTCCGCATCGACCGCCAGGAGGACGGCGAGGCACGGGCTGACAAGATCGCTCATCTCGCCCGCCGTTATGGCCGTATCCGGCAGGAAATTACGCGGCTGAAGGCAATGGACCGGGCCCTGGCCGATGCGCCCGACGGGCAGATCTCCCTGACCAATCCCGATGCCCGGGCCATGGCGACCAGCGCCCGGCACGGCGGCATGGTCGGCTACAACGTCCAGACCGCGGTCGATACCGAGACGCATCTGGTCGTGACGCATGACGTGACCAATCAGGGCTTCGATCGCGACCAGCTGAGCCCGATGGCGGCGGCAGCCAGGAAAGCGCTTCAGCGCGACGACTGCACGCCATTGCCGACAAGGGATATTTCAGCGGGTCTCAGATCCTGGCCTGTCCTCAGGCGGGGATCACCGCGACCGTGCCGCGCCCCGAGACATCGGGCAACCTGGGCAAGGGCATGCATGTGAAGGCCGACTTCGCTTACGATCCGGCCCGCGATGTCTATGTCTGCCCGGCGGGAGAAGAGCTGACCTATCGTTACTCGCGCGAGGAGGACGGCCTGCGGGTCGGCCGTCACTGGACCAATGAATGTTAGGATTGTCCGGTTCGTCACCGCTGCACCACCAGCAAGGAACGTCGGATCACCCGGTGGGACCATGAACACCTGGTCGATGCGATGCGCGAAAGGCTGGCTGGACACGCGGATCCGATGTCCCCGCGCCGCTGCACCGTGGAACACCCGTTCGGCACGCTCAAGGCCCGGATGGGGCACACCCATTTCCTGACCCGGAGGCTGAAGAACGTCCGCAGCGAGATGGCGCTGAATGTGCTTGCCTACAACATCAAGCGGGTGGTCGCGTTGATCGGCATCCGGGGCCTGATGCGGGCCATTCCGGCCTGATCAGGGGGTGCGGCGCCCCAAGCGCAGACGTTGCGCTTTGCCCGAAAGGGATCGCGGGCCGCCGCGCGCGCCAGGGGATGTCTGAGACGGCTAAAGCGAGCATCCGGGCAAATCAGCATCCGAAAACCCCTGCCGGCCCGTCTCCACACAGCCTCGGCCGCTTCCGGCCAGCACGATCCCCCGTCCCAGCGCCACGCCCTGCGACTTGAGCGCGATCTGCGCGGCGCCAAGCTAAAACACCCCCGGCGCCTGCCAGCCGGGCACCGGGGCCAGCCGGTCTGTGGCGCCGGATGCAAGGATCAGCCGGTCGAAGAGGCAGGGCAAAAGCCCCTCAGGGCCAAGGACATGCAGCACCCCGTCGCGGATCGCCACGACCGAGCTTTCGGGACAATGGTCGATCCGGCCCCGGGCCACAAGCCCGTCGAAACAGTCATGCAGCGCGACCGCCTTGGCGGCCTCACTGCCATAAAGCGTGGCAGGAGGGCGGGCGAAGCCTGCGGGGGGGGGCGGTAGATCTGGCCCCCCGCGCGCGTGCCCTCGTCGATCACCATCGGGCAAAGCCCGGCATGGGCCAGGGTTTCGGTCGCGCGGATGCCCGCGGGGCCCGCGCCGACGATGACGACCCGGGTCATGGCCAGCTTTCCGGCGGCTGCGACAGAAGCCGCATGCCCGGCGCGACGGGCGTCGAACCGGCGCGGAGCCGCGGCCCGTCTCGCTGCCAGACCCAGCAGTCCTGACAGGCGCCCATCAGGCAGAACCGGCGCGCCGTTCGGGGCCTGCATCGCCCGCGCGCAGGCTCCGGGCCGATGTCAGCACCGCCGTCAGCACCGTGTCGCCCGCCAGGGCCTGACAGGCGCGGCCATCCAGCATGAAGCGGACGGGCGGGCGGCCCTTTCCCGCCAGCCGGACGAACTGACCGGTCATTCGGCGGCCTCAATGGCCTCTGTGGCCCTGGCGGAGCGGGGCAGGTCGGGGAAACGGGCGCAGACCGCCTCAAACGCGGCCGCGACGCCTTCGGCGCCGGTGCGCCCGTCCATCCGCGCAAAGATTTCGGTCTTGGCGAAGAACCGCCAGTGGATCGGCAGCGCCGACAGGATCGCACTAAGCGCGTCATAGGCCGCGGGCGTGGCCCGGGCGCGGAGCGCCGCCGTCGCGGCCTCGTCGACCCTGCCCTCGGGCAGCACCACGCCATAGTCGCGACCGGCGGCCCCGGCCGAGACATAGCCCCGCGCCTCGTCCCAAGCCACCCGCCAGGGCTCGCGCGCCATCGGATCGCCGCGCCCGCCGCACCCGGCCGAGCGGATCTCGAGCACGTCGCCCGGTTGCAGCACGGCGGTATCGACATTGCCCAGACGCCGCTCATTCGGTGTGCCGGGATTGACGACCATATCGGACAACCCCGCCGCCCGGCCCTCCAGTACGCCCTAGGGGCGAAAGAAGGACCGGTCGCGGTTGCGCGCGGTGATGCGGGTATCGGGGGCGAAGACGCGGAACGCCATATCGGTCGCAAGCCCGCCGCGGCAACGCCCGGGGCCTCCGGAATCCCGCGCAAGCCCGTATTTCACGAACTCGACGGGCGTTTCGGTTTCGGTGATCTCGATGCGCGTGTTCTTTAGGTAGGCCGCATCGGCGTCCGACCCGTTGGTGCCGTCGCGATGGGGCATGCCGCCGCCACCGCCCACGACCGGGTTCACCGCAGCGATGATGGTGCACCGGGTCCGCTCGTCGGTGGTCATCACGTTGACGATGCAGTTGTTACCGGCTGGTGCTGCGGGCAGGCGGTCGGGCACGGCCTGCGAGAAGGCGCCGAAGATCACCGAGCGCAGCCGCGCGCAGGTCAGCGAGCGCATGCCGACCGCGGCGGGCGCCACCGGGTTCAGCACCGTGCCCTCGGGCGCGATGCAGGTGAAGGGGCGCGTGAGCCCCGTATTCAGCAGGATCTGCGGGTTCAGGGCGTAAAGGACGTAATAGACGCCCACCAAAAGCACCGTGTGGCGCGGATCGCCGCCCGAGGGCACGTTAAGCGAACTGGCCATCTGCGGATCGGACCCGGTGAAATCGAGGATGGCCTCGTCGCCCCGGATCGTGAGGCGCAGCTTCAGCCGGCAGGGATTGGCCTTTTCGGAATCCTCGGCGGCATAATCGGCGAACTCCCATGTCCCGTCGGGCATCGCCGCCAGCACGGCACGGGCCTGGGCCTCGGCACGGTCGAGCAGCTCCTCCACCCCGTCCAGAAACGTCGCCTTGCCGAACTTGGCGATCATCGCATGGGCCTTGCGTTCGCCCGTGTTCAGCGCGCCGAGCAGCGCCTTGATGTCGCCGATGTTCAGATCGGGCTTGCGCACGTTCGTCGTCATGATCCGCAGGATCTGCGCGTCGAAGCCCCACCTCGTTCACCAGCTTCATCGGCGGAACGCAAATGCCCTCCTGATGGATCTCGGTCAGCCCGCGCGACAGCGAGGCGGGCACGGCGCCGCCCATGTCGGTATTGTGGATATACCCGCCAGACCAGGCGACGATCTCGCCGTCCGCCAAGCTCGGCTTCCATAGATGGGTGTCGGGGGCGTGGGTCGCGACATGGCCCGAATAGGGGGCGTTGGTGAAGGCCACATCGCCCGGGCGGTAGTCATCCACCATGTCGATTGCGCGGCCACAGGTCAGCCCCGGACACCAGGTGGCGCCCAGATCCATCGGCACGGCGAAGGTCTGGCCCGCGCGGTCCATCAGCATCACCGTGAAATCCTGCGTCTCCTTGACGAAGGCGGAATGGGCGGTGCGGTGCAGCGTATGGGCCATGTTCTCGGCCGCGGCGCGGGCATGTTTCGCGAGAACCTGAAGGGTCATGCGATCAAACATCAGGCGCGCTCCTCGATCTGCAGATGAAGGTTCAGGTGCCGCTCCACAAGGGCCAGCGCCCCGGGCGGGATCGCGACGGTGGTGTCTTCCTGGACGACGACGGCGGGGCCTTCGAACCTTGTGCCCGGGGTCAGATCGTCACGGGAATAGAGGTTCACATCCTGTTCGGCGCCGCCCGTATGGACCCGGACGGATTTCAGCGCGGTCGCGGCGGTCTTTGCCTCTTCTGCCTCGGGAAGTTGCAACGCGGGGCCCGCGCCGATGGCGGTCAGGCGCAGGTTGACCATCTCGACCGTGCCCGCCGGATCGTCGAAATCGTAGATCCGGGCATGGGTCGCGTTGAAGGCCGCCGCGATGGCGCCCAGATCGCCCGCCTCGATCCAGGCGGGGTCCAGCGTCACCTCGATTTCATAGATTTGCCCGTGATAGCGCATGTCGGCCGACAGGATCAGATCGACGGCGCCGTCATGGCCCTGATGGGTCAGCCATTGGCGGCCCTCGGCGATCAGGTCGGCCAGCGAGGTCCGCAGCCCCGGCAGGACCTCGGGCGAGGGCAGGGCAAAGACCCTGCGGATGAAATCGCCCCTGAGATCGGCCACCAGTCCGCCAAGCGCCGAGACGACGCCGGGACGGCGCGGCGCCATCACATGCGAGATGCCCATCTCCTGCGCCAGGAACGCGCCCAACATCGGGCCGCCGCCGAAGGGCATCAGGGTGAATTCCCGCAGATCGACGCCCGCGCGCGGGGCCAGTTTCTCGACCTCGACGAACATCTCGGAAACCGCGATATCGAGGATCGCCTGCGCCGTTTCGGCCAGCGGCCGCTCGAGGATCGCGGTCAGTTCGCCCACCGCCGCGCGGGCCAACGCGGGGTCCATGTCGAGCTGCCCATAGGCCATTTCCGCATGTCCGAGCCAGCCGCAATCGGCCATCGCATCGGTCACCGTCGCCTTGGTGCCGCTGCGCCCATAGCAGGCGGGGCCGGGGCTTGACCCGGCCGAGTCAGGCCCCACCCGAAACACGCCGTGATCGTCGATCCAGGCGATGGACCCGCCGCCGATCCCGATCGAGTTGACCGAGACCGAAGGGATGTGCAACGGAAACTCGCCCACCAGCTCGCCCGTGCCGAATTGCGCGGTGCCATCGACGATCAGCGCGAAATCGGCCGAGGTGCCGCCGATATCGAGCGTCAGCACCTTGTCCTCGCCCGCCTGCCGGGCCAGCCAGGCGGCTCCGGTCACCTCCGAGGCGGTGCCCGACAGCAGCATGTTCACGCAGGCGGTCTTGCCCTCGGCGGCATTCATCACCCCGCCATTCGACTTGGTCAGTAAGGGCCGGGTGGGCACGCCCTGCGTGGCCACCCGGTCCTCGAGCGCGCCGAGATAGCCCGCGACGCGCGGATGCACGTACCCGTTCAGGATCGCGGCTGTCGTGCGTTCGTATTGGCGGATCACCGGCCAGACCTCGGACGAGGCGAAGACGAACAGATCCGGTGCAAGGCGTTGGATTTCGGCCTTGATCGCGGCCTCCTGCGCGCCGTCGCGCCAGGCATGCAGGAAGGGCACGTGATCCCCACGGCCCCCCGGGCGCGGGCCGTGGCGACGGCCCCGGCCACCGCAGCCATGTCCGGTGCCAGGGTTTCCCGGCCATCGGCCCGCAGCCGCGCGGGGATGCCGAAGACCATGTCGCGGGCGATCAGCTGATCGGGACGCGCGCAGAACAGCGAATACATGGCGGGCATCCTCAGGCGCGCCAGCTCGATCACGTCCTCGAAACCCGCATTGGTCACAAGCGCGAGCCGCGCGCCCTTGCGCTGGATCACCGTGTTGATCCCGACCGTGGTGCCATGGACGAAGCGGGTGATGTCGGCGGGCGCCAGCCCCTCGCGCTCGGGCCAGCAGGGAAAGGCCGGTGATCAGCACGGCCCCGGCTCGTCGGGCGTGGTCAGCACCTTCAGCGAGGCCACCCGGTCCGAGCGCGTCTCGAGCGCGCAGAAGTCGATGAAGGTGCCGCCGATATCGACGCCGACCTTCCAGTCGGCTGGCAAAGCGGCGCTTGCATCCATGGCCATCTGTCCCTTGCTGTGTCGGGCCGCAGGCTGGCACGGAGGCCGGGGCGCGGTCCAAGACGCATCCTGACCGGCGGCATAAGTTGGACTTATGCGGAAAGCGCGGGCAGGGCACGGCAGGTCTGGCGCAGGTGGTCGCGCAGCCGGGTTTCGGCCTGCGACAGCGGGCGGTTGCGGACCGAAAGCAGGGCCAGCGGCACGGTCGGGCTGGCCGCCAGCGGCCGGACCGCGATACCCGCGAACTGCGCCCAGGGCAGCAGTGCATCTACGAGGGCAAGCCCCAATCCCGCCTGCACGAAGCCCACGGCCGAGATCGAGCCGTCGATTTCAAGGCTGGGGGGTCAGGGTCACGCCCTCGACGCGGGCCAGCTCTTCGCCGGGGCGGGTGTCGCCGCGATAGAAGATCAGCGGTGCTTCTGCCAGATCGGCAAGGCTCAGGCTTTCCTGCGCGGCCAGCGGATGCCCTGCGGGCAGAAGGCAGGCGAAGCCGACACCGCTCAGGACCTCGGCCGCGATATCGGGGGCAAGACGGTCGTCAAGCGCCAGCGCCAGCCCGGCATCGCCCTCGCGCAGAATCCGGATCATCGAGGCCAGCGGCGCGATGTGAGACCGCAGCAGGATTTCGGGATGGCGCGCCCGGAAGGCGGCCAGCGCGCCGGGCAGCACGGCCATTGCGGGCGGGGTCGAGGCCGCGATCCGCACCAGCCCGGCCCGGCCATGCCGCAGATCGGCGGTCTTCTGGCGCAGCCCTTCGAGATAGGCGAAGATCCGTTCGGCCTCGGGGAAGATCCCGATGGCCTCGGGCGTCGGATGCAGGCGGCCCCTGATCCGGTCGAACAGCGGAAAGCCCAGTTCGTCCTCGGTATGCAGAAGGATCTGGCGCAGCGCCGGCTGCGAGATGTTCAGCATCCGCGCGGCGGCGGTGACGGTGCCCGCCCGCATGATGGCGGTAAAGACCTCCATCTGGCGTGCGCGCATCGGCTTTCCATAGGTCTGGCTTATGAGGTTATCCCGATCCGGTCTTTGACGCAAAGACCCCACGCCGCCAAGCTTGCAGCGGACAAAGTCAGGTGGCGGCAGCATGGATACACCGGTTCCGGGCGGCGGGCTGATGGGAAGGGCCTCGGCCTTTTTCCTGGCCCGGCGCGGGGTTCAGGTGACGCTGATCGAGCGCGGCCGGATCGGCACCGGCGCCACCATCGCCGCCTTCGGCAATATCCGCCGGACCGGGCGCCACCTGCCGCAACTGCCGCTGGCCCATCGGTCCCGCGCGCTTTGGGGCGAGGCCGAGGCGCTTCGGGGCCGCGATGTCGAATTCCGCACGACCGGGCATCTGCGGCTGATCTTCGACGCCGACGGCCTGTCGGAAATGCGCGCCTTTGCCGAGGCCGCCCTGCCCTGGGGGCTCGACCTTCAGGAGCTGGCGCCGACAGAGATCCGCGCGCGCTTTCCGGGGTTCGGGCCCGAGGCGATTGCGGCCTCGTTCTCGCCCGAGGACGGGTCGGCCAATCCGCGCCTGATCGCGCCCGCCTTCGCCGCCGCCGCCCGCGCACTGGGCGTGCGGATCGTCGATGAGGCTGGGCGGGTTGATATCCGCCAGACCGGTTCGGGCTTCGAGGTTGCGACCGCGCAAGGCACCTTTGGCGCCGGGATCCTGCTGAACGCGGCCGGGGCCTGGGACGCCGGGATCGCGGCGAGGTTCGGCGAGCCGGTGCCGCTGGAAGCGTTCGGCACGCAGATGGGCGTGACCGAGCCGCTGCCGCACCGGGTGCTGCCGGTGGTCGGGCTCTGGACCCGGGACGCGGGCCGGAACGGCTATCTGCGGCAGGTCTAGCGCGGCAACATCGTCTTCGGCGGCGCGGCCGAACGGGTGCCGGTGGCGCTTGACCCCGGTCATGCCCAAGCCGATCCGGCGCGGCTGCCGGGGCAGGTGCGGGCGCTCGTGCGACTTTTGCCTGCGCTGAGGGATGCCGCGATCATCCGCACCTGGTCGGGCTGCGAGGGCTATGTCGCCGACGGGCTGCCGGTGATGGGGGCGTCGGGCACAACGCCGGGGCTGTTGCATGCCTTCAGCATTGCCCCGGGGTCGGCGACGCGATGGCCGAGCTGATCGCGACCGGGGGCCTGCACGACCCCGCTGGCCGAGTTCGGGATCGGACGCTTCGCCCGATGACCGGCTCAGAACTCCGAGACCTTGCCCCATTGCGCCCCGCCATAACGCGCCAGCCGGTATTGCGCGATTTCGGTGATCGGCGGGCGGCCCAGCAGGATGTCGGCCACCAGATGGCCTGCACCGGGGCCGATGCCGAAGCCGTGCCCGGAGAACCCCGCCGCCAGCAGCAGGCCCGGCACGCCGATCTCGCCGTCGATGACCGGCACCCCGTCGGGCGTGCTGTCGATGTACCCCGCCCATTCGGCCTGCACCGGCAGCGTCTTCAGCGCGGGCAGCAGGCGGCGGGCGCGGGTCAGCGTCTCGGCGATCAGCTTCGGCGCCGGGCGCGGATCAAGGATGCGGACCCGCTCCATCGGGGTGGGGGCGTCCATCGCCCAGCGGCGCCGGGTCTCAAAGCCCGCGGCCCAGGCCTGGAACCCGCCCGGGGCCAGCGCCTGCCAGCGCTTGGCGAACATCGGCAGGAAGTGCCGCGCGCCCATCAGGGCGCCGGGCGTCGGGTCGAGACTGGCCTTGCCCGAGATTGCCAGCGTATGCCCGCCATCGCCGCGCCGGGTGACGGAAACGGCGGCGGTATGAAGCGCCGCCGGAAGATCGCCGCCGCCGGGCGCGAGCGACAGGATCGAGCTGCGGACCGAGGCTTGCGGGAACCGCAGCCCCAGCTGGTGCAGAAAGCTCGCGGCCCAGGCGCCGCCCGCAAGCACCACCTGGCGGGTGCGGATCACGCCCTTTTCGGTGATGACGCCGCTGACGGCGCCCGCCTCACGCTCGATCCCGCGGGCGGCGCAGTTCTGCAGGACGGTGCCCCCCAGCTTCGTCACGCCGGTCGCGATCAAGGGCGCGGCGCGCGCCGGATCGGCGATGCCGTCGGTCGGCGACCAGACCCCGCCCGCCCAGGCCTGCCCGGTCGCGGCGCCGCGTTCGGCGGCCTCGGCGGCACTCAGCATCCGGGTATCGACGCCCGCGCCCCGGGCAAAGCGGCCCCAATTCGCCCAGCCCTCGATCTCGGCGGGGTCGTTCGAGAGATAGAGAAGCCCCGAGCGGCGGAAGCCGAGATCGGTGCCGGTTTCGGCGGTCAGGCGGTCCCACAGCTCGAGGCTTCGGGTGGCCAGCGGCAGTTCGCGCGCGTCGCGGTTCTGCTGGCGGCACCAGCCCCAGTTGCGCGAGGACTGTTCGGCGCCGACCAGCCCCTTTTCCAGCAGCACGACCTTCTGTCCGGCCGCGGCCAGCCAATAGGCGGCCGACACGCCCACGATGCCTGCGCCGATGACGACGCAATCGGCGGATTCGGGCAGGATATCTGGGGTTTCGATCCGGTGAAGGGGCGCGGGCATGAGGGGACTCCGGTCTGTTCGGGGCCGACGTTAGGCCAGCCGACGCGCCCGTACCTGCCAGAATCCGCGCCTTAAACAGCATTTCCTGCGGAATTGCCCTTGCCGAACAGCGTGAGAAGGCGTTTCTCGGACGTTGCGTCAGACGGCCGCAGACCGCCCGCCGGGGCCTCTGGCGCCCCCCGATGACGCCTTGCCGCCGAGGACGACCCATGGACAGCCGCCAGAAACTTGACCGCATCGACATCAAGATCCTGTCCGAGTTGCAGAAGAACGGGCGGATCACCAATGTCGAGCTGGCCGAGCTGGTGAACCTGTCGCCCTCGCCCTGCCTGATGCGGGTCAAGAAGCTGCAGGCGGCGGGCTATATCACCGGCTACAGCGCGCAGATCGATCTGGCGAAGCTGGGCGAGACCCTGACCGTCTTCACCGAGGTCACGCTGAAGAACCACCGCCATATCGACTTTTCGCGGTTCCAGCAGACCGTGGCCAAGATCGAATCCTGCATCGAATGCCATCTGGTGTCGGGCGGCTACGACTATCTGCTGAAATTCGTGACCGCCGGCATCGTCGACTATCAGACCATCATGGAAAGCCTGATCGACCGCGACATCGGCATCGACAAGTATTTCAGCTTCGTCGTGATCAAGTCGCCCTTCATCAAGTCGCAGATCCCGCTGACCAGCCTGTTCGCGGGCAAGCTCGACACCTAGCGGCGCGAGAAGGCGGCCAGCAATTCGGGGTCTTGGTCGAGACTGTCGAGCCAGCCCGGATCGATCTGCGGCACCGAGGAGATCAGCAGTTTCGAATAGGGATGCGCGGCCTCGGCCGACATCCGTGCCGCGGGCAGTTCCTCGACCACCTCGCCCTTGTACATGACCAGCACGTCGTCGCAGATCGCTTCGACCGTCGAGAGGTCGTGCGAAATGAACATGTAGCTGAGGTTCAGTTCGGATTGCAGCTCTTCCAGCAGCTTCAGGATCGCGGCGGCCACCACGGTGTCGAGCGCCGAGGTGATTTCGTCGCAAAGGATCAGCTCGGGCTCGGCGGCCAGCGCCCGGGCGAGGTTCACCCGCTGTTTCTGCCCGCCCGACAGCTCGCGCGGCAGCCGGTATTTCAGCGCGGCGGGCAGGTGCACCATGTCCAGCAGTGCATCGACCCGGGCGTCGCGGGCCGCGCCGCGGAGCCCGTGGTAGAATTTCAGCGGACGCGCGAGGATGCTGCCCACGGTCTGGGCCGGATTGAGCGCGGTATCGGCCAGCTGAAACACGATCTGCATGCGCCTGAGGTCTTCCTTGCGGCGCTCTTTCAGATCGCCGTCAAGCTCGTGCCCGTCCAGCAGAACCGCGCCGCGATAGGGCGGCAGGATCCCCGAAACGGCGCGGGCGAGGGTCGATTTCCCGGACCCGGATTCGCCGATGACCCCAAGGTTGCGGCCCCGTTCCAGCCGGAAATTGATGTTCTTCAGAACCTTCACGGCGGGTTCGCCGTTCTGGAAGGTGCCATAGCCCGCATGCAGGTCGATTGCTTCGAGGATCGGCGGGCGGGGCTGCAGGCCGGCAATGCTGCGCGGCTGGTGCGGCACCGGATCGACCGCCGCCAGCAGCGCCCGGGTATAGGGGTGGCGGGCCTCGGTCAGGATCTTCGGCGTGGTGTTCTCTTCCTGGATCTCGCCGCCTTTCAGCACGATGATCCGGTCGGCGATCTGGGCGACCACGGCCAGGTCATGGCTGACATAGACGCCCGAGACGCCGCCTTTCTGCACCACCGCCTTGAAGGCGCGCAGCACCTCGATCTGGGTGGTGACGTCAAGCGCCGTGGTCGGTTCGTCGAAGATCACCAGTTTCGGGCCGCCGATCAGCGCCATGGCCGCGGCCAGCCGCTGTAGCTGGCCGCCCGAGACCTGGTGCGGATAGCGCCGCCCGATGGTCTCGGGCTGGGGCAGGGCAAGCGCGCGGAACAGCGAGACCGCCTTGGCCTCGGCCTCGGCGCGCGGCATCAGGCGGTGGATGCCGGTGATCTCGACCACCTGATCCATGATCCGCTTCGAGGGATTGAAGGCGGCGGCGGCCGATTGCGGCACGTAGGACACCTCGGTGCCGCGCAGCTCGGCGCGGTCGGCCTCGGACATCGCGGTGACGTCGCGGCCGTCCAGCGTGACGGTGCCGCCCGCGATCGAACAGCCGGGGCGGCAATAGCCCATCAGCGACAGCGCGATGGTGGTCTTGCCCGACCCGGATTCGCCGATCAGCGCGACGAATTCGCCGGGCCGGATGTCGAAGGACACGCCCTTGATGATCTCGACCTGGCGGCCGGAATCGGTGACCGCGCCGATATGCAGGTCGCGGACGGTGACAAGAGGCTGGCTGGCGTCGGGCATCAGGCGCTCCTGTCGCGGATACGGGTGGGCAGGTTGTCGATGAAGAGGTTCATCGAGATCGTCAGCGAGGCGATGGCCAGCGACGGGAACACCACCGCAGGCGCCCCGAAGCTGAGCGCGCCGATATTCTCGCGCACCAGCGCGCCCCAGTCGGCATTGGGCGGCTGCACCCCGAGCCCGAGGAACGACAGGCCCGACAGCACCAGCACGATGAAGACGAAGCGCACGCCCAGATCGGCCAGCACCGGGCCGAGGATGTTGGGAAAGATCTCGCGCGCGATCAGATAGGGGGTCCGCTCGCCCCGCGCCCGGGCGACGGTGACGAAATCCATGGTGTTGACGTTCACCGCAAGCGACCGGGCAAAGCGGTAGGCTCCGGGCATGTAGATCGTAGCCAGCGTCAGGATCAGCACGGTCAGCGACGAGCCGACGGCGGCGACCACCACCAGCCCGAAAAGAAGCCCCGGAATGCCGTTGATCGCATCCAGCAGCCGCGACAGTCCCATGTCGAAGATCCCGCCGACCACGGCGGCGATCATCCCCAGCACCACGCCCACCGAACAGGCGATGGTGACGGCGGCCAGCGAGATGCCCACCGTGTAGCGCGCGCCCATCAGGATGCGCGAAAGCATGTCGCGGCCCAGATAATCGGTGCCCAGCAGAAATTTCTGCGACATCGGACCGAAATAGTCCCAGTCGACGATCTCGCCCACCGGATAGGGGGTGATCAGCGGCCCGACCAGCGCCACCGCCCCCCAGAGCAGCACGATGGCCAGGCCGATCCGGCCGGCCCAGTTGAAGCGGAAGCCATGGCGGGCGGGCGACAGGAACATCGGTTTGGGCATCAGCGGCGGAGCCTCGGATTGGACAGGATCGCGACCAGATCGGCCAGGGTGATCAGCGTCAGGTAGCTGACGCAGAAGATCATCGCGCAGGACTGGATCAGCGGCAGGTCGCGGGTCGCGACCGCGTCGACCATCAGCTTGGCGACGCCCGGATAGTTGAAGATCGTCTCGACGATGATGACCCCGCCGACGAGGTAGGACAGCGACAGCGCCATCGCATTGGCGATGGGCCCCAGCGCGTTCGGCAGCGCGTGGCGCAGCACCTGGCGGATGCGGCCCGCCCCCTTCAGCCGCGCCATCTCGACATAGGGGGTGTCGATGGTCTCGATCAGGGCCGCGCGGGTCATGCGGATCATCTGGGCCGAAACCACGAAGGTCAGGGTGATGACCGGCATGGTATAGGCTTTCAGCAGCGCCCAGAAGGTGCCGACCTCGGCCCCGAAGCTGAGCGCGGGCAGCCATTTCAGCCAGACCGCGAAGATCAGAACGGCCAGCGTCGCGACCATGAATTCGGGCACCGAGATCACGGTGATGGTCAGCGCGGTCACCATCCGGTCATAGGCCGAGCCGCGCCACATCGCCGCGGTGATCCCGAGAAACAGCGCCAGCGGCACCGAGACGGCCGTGGTGACGCCTGCCAGTTTCAGCGAATTCGCCAGCCGGCCGCCGATCAGGTCGGCCACGGGCATCTGGTTGACATAGGAGGTGCCCAGATCGCCGGTGAAAAGCCCGCCGAGCCAGCCCAGGAAGCGCAGGAAGGCGGGCTGGTTCAGCCCCATCGCCTCGCGCAGCCCCGCGACCGCCTCGGGGGTGGCGGCCTGCCCCATCAGGATCTCGGCCACGTCGCCGGGCAGAAGGTCGGTGGCGAAGAAGACGGCGAAGGACACGATGATCAGGGTGATCAGCGCGATGCCCAGCCGCCGGGCGACGAGGATATAGGGGATCAGGGATGCCTGCACGGACGTGGCTCTCCTCCTGCGTGGGGCGTCGACGAGGGGCGCGGGAGGGATCGCCTCCCGCGCCCGCGTTCAGGGGCGGCTCCTAGGCGTCGAGCCAGACATATTCGGCGAAGGCATAGCCCATCATCCCGCCCAGCGGGTTCGGCCTGAGCCCCTTCACCTTTTCCGACAGCCCGTCGACGTTCGAGATATAGGCGGGGATCAGCGTGCCCGCCTGGGTCGCGACCATCTCCTGCATGTCCCAGTAGATCTCGGTCCGCCGCTCTTCGTCCAGCGACCCGCGGGCCTCGACCAGCAGGCTGTCGAATTTCTCGGACGCATAGTGGCTTTCGTTCCAGGGCGCGTCCGAAGCGTAAAGCAGAGAGAACAGGATGTCGGGGGTCGGGCGCGGGTTGATGTTGCCGAAATGGACCGGCGCCTTCAGCCAGTAATTCGACCAGTAGCCGTCCGAGGGCACGCGCTGCACGTCGAGCTTCATGCCGATTTCGGCGCCCGCCTGCTGGACGACAGTCGCCATGTCGACCGACGACATGGCCGCGTCCGAGGCCACGACCGGGATCGAGGTGCCCAGAAGCCCGGCCTTGTCGAAGATGTGCTTCGCCTTGTCGGGGTCGAATTCGGCCGGCTTGAGGTTGGGGTTGTGATAGCGGTTCGCGCTGGACACGGGCTGGTCGTTGCCGATCTCGCCGAGGCCCCGCAGCACCGCCTTGACGATCTGTTCGCGGTTGATGAGGTGGCGCATCCCCGCGATGAAGCCGGCCTTGGTGCCGGGGTCCATGTCGAGCCGGATGTTCAGATCGGTGTAGTTGCCCGCGGTGGTGACCGACTTGACCACATGGGGCTGGCTGTCGATCAGCCGAATCGACCGCGGGTTGAGCTGGGCCGCCAGCTGGATGTCGCCCGACAAAAGCGCGTTGACCCGCGCGCTGTCATCCGAGATCGCGAAGAACTCGAAACTGTCCAGATAGGGGCCTTCGGCCTTGAAGTAGTTGGGGTTCTTCGTGCCGATCGAGCGCACGCCCGGCTCGAACACCTCGCATAGGAAGGCGCCGGTGCCGTTGGCCTTGGTGAAATCGGTCGTGCCCTCGGCCAGGATCATGAAGTGGTGCAGCGACAGGATGGTCGGCAGGTCGGCATTGGGGGCTGCCAGCTCGATCCGGACGGTCAGGTCGTCGACCGCCGAGATGCCGGTCATCTGCTTGGCGATCGAGTTGGCCTTGGAGCCCACGCTCTCGTCGAGATGGCGGTTCAGCGAATAGACCACGTCGGCCGCGGTCAGGGTCTTGCCGTCATGGAAGGTGACGCCGGATTTGAGCTTGACCTGCCAGACCCTGGCGTCGTCGGTCTCGATGCTTTCGGCCAGCTCCATCTGCGCCTGTCCGGCCTCGTCGAGGAAGGTCAGGCGGTTGTAGAAGGCGCAGCAGCGCACGTAGTCGGTCGACAGCGACGCCTTGGCCGGGTCGAGCGTGTCGGCGGTCGAGGCCGACCAGCCCGCCGCGCGGAGCGTGCCGCCCGTCACCGGCGTGGCGGCCACCGCTGCCCCGGCGCGCAGCAGGATCGAGGACCCGGCCGTTGCGGCCACGCCCGAGGCCATCAGCATCTTCAGAAGCTCGCGACGCGAGGCGCCGCGCCGGATCGCGTGTTCGACCGCCGCGTCGTCGCGTCCGGTCCAGTTGGTGGGCTTGAAGGTCATGGGCTTGTCGTCTCCCTGTTGGAGGGGGGGCCGGACGCCTTTGCCATGCGCTTGCGGCCCGGATGTGCCGTGTCCGGGATTGCCTGTCCCGGAGGGCGGATCAGTCCGCGAAGGCCCGGTCGACGGCGTCGGCAAGGTCCGCGAGGCTGTGGAAGTGGTAGTCGGGCCTGGTGAATTCGGCGGGCTCGATGGTCCCGCCATAGCCTTTCTGCGCATGCCGTCGCTGGATCCAGCAATTGGTCATGCCCAGCGCGCGCGAGATGCTGATGTCGTGATACTGGCTTTGCGCGGTGTGCAGGATCCGGTCCTTGCTGCCGCCGGTCGCCGCGACATGGGCGAAGACCTGTTCGAAGAAGGCCGCATCGGGCTTTTCGGTCCCGGTCTCGTCGGTGGTGAACCCGGCCCAGAACGGTTCGCCCAGCTTGGCGGCGTATTTCTCGTAGGCCCAGCGGCGGGCATTGGTCATCGCGATCAGCTTGTAGCGTCTTGCCAGCCTCGCCAGCGCCTCGGTGCTGTCGGGGAAGGGCTGTGCCTCGCCCACCGCGTCGATCATGCTTTGGCGCGCTTCGGGGGTGTCGGGCAGGCCGAATTCGGCGGCGATGCGCCCGTAGCAGCGGCCCAGGTCGTCGGGAAACTTCAGCGCGCCGGGTTCGTAGCGCGCGGCGCGGTAGACGCTCAGTGCGGCCTCGCCGTCCAGATCGATCCCGGCGGCCTTGGCAATGGTGTCGAGCCCGGCCTTGATGGCGCCCTCGAAGTCGATCAGCGTGCCGACCACGTCGAAGCTGACATAATCGAAACGGGTGAGGGGCGGCGCCTGCGTCTCGGCGGTTTGCTCGTCCATGATCGGCCTTTCCTTCGCGCGGCCATGGCACCTGCCATGGAACATTCTTCTGTATGTCGCACCCGGGCACCGGGGGCGTTTTGCAAGGGCGCGTCCGGAAGGTCCGGGCCGTTTCGCCCTTGTATTTCAGGGCTTCCGCGGTCCCGGAGCGCCTGTGCCTTTCCCGAGTGTGCCGTTCGGGGGGCGAGAGGAATATTCGAAAGATCCGGACGTCGCGGCAGAAACTACCGAATCCGCCCCCCACGCGGCATATCCGGTTGCGACCCGGTCCGGCTCAGTATCCGGCCTCGGGATCGACGAGGCCCGGCAGGGGCCGGCCCGCGCGCCAGGCGCTCAGCACCGCCAGCGCATGGCGGGCGCCTTCCTCGGGATCGGTGTTGGCCGCGACATGGGGTGTGATGACGATCCGTGGATCGGCCCAGGCGGGATGGTCGGCGGGCAGCGGCTCGGGGTCGGTCACGTCGAGCATGGCCGAGGCCAGACGGCCTGCATCGAGCGCGTCCGACAGCGCCGCCATGTCAAGTTGCGCCCCGCGCCCGGCATGGACCAGATGCGCCCCCCGGGGCAGTTTCGCGAAGAGACCGGCGTTCAGCAGGCCGCGGGTGCTGCCGGTCAGCGGCAGCAGGCAGATCAGGATGTCGGTGCGCGCAAGAAAGGCGTCGAGCCCGGCCGCGCCATGGGTCTCGATCCCCGGCAGGGGCGTACCGGACCGGCTCCAGCCCGCGACCTCGAAGCCGAGGCCCGCGAGAGTTTCCGCGGCCAGCCGGCCGATCCGGCCCAGTCCCAGGATGCCGACCCGGCGCGAGGCGGCCAGCCGCACCGGGTGCTGTTGCCAGCGGCCCTGCCGGGCGCCTTCCAGATAGGTGGGCATATCGCGATGCAGCATCAGCGTGGCCATCACCACCCAGTCGCGCACCATCCGGTCGATCCCCGGCGCGACGGTGCGGACCAGCGCCACGCCCGGCGGCAGCGGTGGCATGTGGTCGACGCCCGCGCCCACCGACAGCAGCACCCTCAGGCTGGGATAGGCGGACAGGTCCGGCGGCTGCCAGCACGCCAGATGGGTGACGGCGGCCGCGTCCCGGACCTCGTCCGTGCCGACCCACAGATCCTCGCCCGCCTCATGAAAAACGCGGCGCCAGACGGCACCGCGTTCGGGGTAGGACAGCAGAAGAAAGGCCATCAGGCCATCGCCTGCCGGATCTCGGGATCGTCCAGCGTCAGGTCCAGCACCTTGCGGGTGCGCTCGACGATGGCGTCTATCTCGGCCTCGGTGCAGCAAAGCGGCGGCGCATAGCCGAAGATCCCGTTGGCGAAGGCGCGGATTACCAGGCCCTGGTCCCAGGCACGGTCGAAAAGCCTGGTCGCGGCGTTCAACTCGGCCGGAACCGGGGTCTTCTTGGCCTTGTCGGTCACCATCTCGATGGCGGCCAGCATGCCCCGGCCGCGCACGTCGCCGACCAGCGGGTGATCGGCAAGGCCCTGCAGCCCCGCCATCAGTCGCGCCCCCATCTTGCGGCCGTTTTCCAGCAGGCCGCCGTCCTCGTAGAGCCTGAGCACCTCGAGCGCGACGGCGGCCGAGACCGGATGCGCCGAATAGGTGAAGCCATGGCCCACGGCGGCCGCGCCCGCGCCCTCGGCGATGGTCTCGTAGACATGATCGGCCATGAAGACCGCGCCCATCGGCACATAGCCCGAGGTCAGCCCCTTGGCGGTGGTCATCAGGTCGGGGACGATCCCTTCGTCCTCGCAGGCGAACAGCGGGCCGGTGCGGCCGAAGCCGGTGATGACCTCGTCGGCGACGAAAAGCACCCCATAGTCGCGGCAGGTCTCGCGCATCGCCTTGACCCAGCCCGGCGGCGGCACCAGCACGCCCCCCGAGCCCTGGATCGGTTCGACATAGAAGGCGGCGACATGCTCGGGGCCGATTTCCTCGATCTTGGCCTTCAGTTCGGCGACCGAGGCGGCGGTGATGGCCTCGGGGTCGTCGCCCACCGGGTTGCGGTAGCTGTAATGGGACGAAATCTTGTGCTGCCACTCATAGGGCACGCCAAATCCGGTATGGAAGGACGGCAGGGCGGTCAGGCCCGCGCCCATCGTGGTCGAGCCGTGATAGCCCTGGGCGACCGAGATGAACTGGTCGCGGCCGGGCTGGCCCTTGGCATGCCAGTAATAGCGGACGAAGCGGATCGTGCTGTCGACCGAATCCGACCCGCCGAGGGCAAAGTAGATATGGTTCAGATCGCCCGGGGCGCGCTCGGCCAGGGCGGCGGCCAGCCGGATCGGAGCCTCGGCGCCGAGGTCGAAATAGCCCGTCGCATAGGGCAGGCGGCGCATCTGCTCGGCGGCGGCCTCGACGATGCTTTCATGGCCGTAACCGGCGTTCACGCACCAGAGCCCGGCAAAGCCGTCGATCAGCTCGCGGCCTTCGGCATCGGTGACGGTGGCGCCCTTGGCCGATTGCAGCAGACGCACGCCGCGCGCCTCGTGGCCCTGCCATGAGGCGACCGGGTGGACAAGATGCGCGCGATCGAGCTCGATCAGCGAATTCGACAACATGGCTGCGGTCTCCGAAATTCAGCCCAGCGCCTGCGAGGCGAGGGCATAGGTTGTGAAACTGTCGTCGCGCCGGGGGGCGGGGCCCCGGTGCATTTCGGTCCCGCCGCCCACATGCGGCAGGCCGATTTCGTTCAGAAGCGGCCCGAGGCCAAGGCCGGGCCGGGTGTCGACCCGCAAGAACCGTCCGGGCATCCCCTGGGCGGCGGCCGCGATCAGCGCCCGGGCGGTCAGCGGACTGTCGGCTGCAAGCGGGCCCAGAACGGTGCCCCGGCCGAACGCGCGCAGCATCGCAAAGCCGCCCTCGGCCATCAGGATCTGGCCCGAGGCCGCGATCCTTGTCAGCAGCGCGCGCCGGTCGGCGCCGGTCGCGGCCCGGTCCATCGCGGCGATCCGGTCGAGGTCGTCGGTCCCCCCGGTTCGCACGGGCAGGCCCGGCGACGGCAGATGGCGGACCACCTCGCCCTGATGCTGCACGATCTCGCCGGTGGCGGCAAAGCCCAGCTTTTCGTAAAGCGGGCGGCCCTCGGGGGTTGCGACCAGCGACAGCGCGCGGTCGCCGGCAAGCGCGATCACCGCCTCCATCAGACGGCGGCCGAGCCCCTGTCCGCGCAACGCCGCATCGACGATGATCATGTTCAGCGCGGCGCGGTCCCCGAAGGCGGAGCAGAAGGCGGTGCCCACGACGCGGCCCTCGGCGTCGAGCGCAGCCACGCCGGTCGAGACCGACAGGACCAGCGCCCAGTCCTCGCGCCGATGCGGCCAGCCCGCCTGCTGCGAGAGCCGCACGCCATCCGCCAGATGGCTGTCGTCGAAAGGCACGATCGGGATCATTGAACCTCCATCCGTTCGGGCGCCGGGTCGGGTGCCGGGTCGGTCGCCGGGGCGCCCCCTGTCCCGAAGGCTAGGGGCGCGATCCCGGCAGAAGCCACCGGATCGCCGGACCGGGCGGCATTTTCCTGTCATGCGCCCGGCCCGCGCGACACGATATGCTGCGTTCAGACGGCGCCAAGCCGGTCGCCGAGCCGCAGCACCATCGCCCGGGCGGCGTGAAGTTCATCCACCGTCAGATATTCCTCGGGCTTGTGGGCACGGGCGATGTCGCCGGGGCCGCAGACGACCGATGGCACCCCCGCCGCCTGGAAAAGCCCGGCCTCGGTCCCGAAACTGACCGCGGAAAGCGGCGCATTTTCCGAGAGTTCGGCGGCGAGCACGGCCAGCGGGCTTGTTTCGTCAAGCGAGAGCGCGGGGTAGGTGGACTGAAGCTCGACCGTCACGCCCTCGCCCGCGGCCGCGACGACCGGGCCCAGCAACCCCTGCGGATCGACGCCCGCGATGGCGCGCGCCTCGATCATTGCCTCGGCCGCGGCCGGCAGGATATTGACCGCCTGCCCGCCCGAAACGGTGCCGACCTGCAGCGTCGACCAGGGCGGGGCGAAATGCGCGTCCTGCGCCCCGGACTCGAGCGCGGCCGACTGCGCGCGGGCCGCGGTCAGGACCGGGATCAGCCGGTGGATCGCGTTGCAGCCCAGATCGGGGCGCGAGCTGTGCCCCGAGATGCCTTCGGCCGAGACCCGGATCGTCGCCTTGCCCTTGTGGCGCAGCACCGGCACCAGCCCGGTCGGCTCGCCGACGATACAGCCCAGAGGTGCCGCGCAAAGCGTCGGCAGTCGCTTGATCAGATGCGGCACGCCAAGGCAGCCGGCCTCTTCGTCATAGGAAAGCGCGATGTGGATCGGCGCGGCCAGCTCGCGCCGGGCCAGATCGGGCACCGCCGACAGCACGGCGGCGACGAACCCCTTCATGTCGCAGGCGCCGCGCCCGATCAGCCGTCCGGCCTCTTCGCGCAGGGTGAAGGGATCGGCCCGCCAGTCCGGCTCGCCCGCGGGGACGACATCGACATGGCCCGACAGGATATAGCCCGGCACGCCCACGGGGCCGATGCTGGCGAAGAGGTTGAACCGGTCGCCCTCGGGGCCTGCGATCACCGAAAACGGCACGCCGTTCTCGATCAGATAGTCGCGGACGAAGTCGATCAGCGCCCCGTTCGGCCGTCCGACGACGGTGCGGAAGGCGACGAGATGGGCAAGCATCAGTTCGGGGGGCATGGGGTCTTTGATCCGGTTCCGGGGTGGGGCGGGGCAGGGGCTCCGCGGCGCTGTCCCCAGAATGCCCGGGGCGCCCCGCGCGATGCGGCCGTTCTCGGTGCTCTGGCGGCACGACCTGCCGCAGCCCGGGGGTGATACGCAATTTCATGCGCCCCTGCGGGCAAAGGCGGCAAGGTCTTCCGTGGCGGCGGGCGCATGCTCTGGCCGAACTGACCGGAGACCCCCATGACCTTCCGCCCGAAATACATCACCTTCGATTGTCACGGCACGCTGATCCATTTCGCGATGGCCGAGGCCGCCACCGAAATCTGGGGCCCCCGTCTGTCGCCCGGGAAACTGGCGAAATTCATCAGGAATTTCGCGGCTTACCGGCTGGACGAGGTGCTGGGCGCCTGGAAGCCCTATGCCGAGGTCGTCCATAATGCGGTCGAGCGGACCTGCAAGGCCAACGGTCTGCCCTTCGACCCGGCCGAGGCCGCCAGGATCTACGATCTGGTGCCGAGCTGGGGCCCGCATCCCGACGTGCCGGCGGGGCTTTCGAAGGTGGCGCAGGAAATTCCGCTGGTGATCCTGTCGAATGCCGACAATGCGCAGATCCACCAGAACGTGGCCCGGCTGGGCGCGCCCTTCGCCCATGTCTTCACCGCCGAGGACGCCCGGTCTTACAAGCCCCGGATGCGCGGGTTCGAATACATGCTCGACAGCCTCGGCGTCGGGCCCGAGGACATCCTGCATGTGTCCTCGTCTTTCCGCTACGACCTGATGACGGCGCATGATCTGGGCATCGTCAACAAGGTCTGGGTCAATCGCGGCCATGAACCGGCGAACCCCTATTACGGCTATACCGAGATCAAGGACATCTCGGGGCTGGCCGGCGTCGTCGGGCTTTAGGCGGAGACGGGCGATGGACTATTCCTCGTACTGGCACGAGACCGCGCCGCGCTTTGCGGGTGCCTGCCCCGACAAGGTCTCGGGGCGTTTCGACGTGGCGGTGATCGGCGGCGGCTTCACCGGGCTGAACGCGGCGCGGCAGCTGGCCAAGGCGGGCGTCAGGGTCGCGCTGCTCGAGGCCGCCCATGTCGGCGCGGGCGGGTCGGGGCGCAATGGCGGGCATCTGAACAACGGCGTTGCCCATGGCTATGCCGAGGCCAAGGCGGCGCTGGGCGCCGAGGCCGCGCACCGACTTTACAAGGCCTATGATGCCTCGATCCGGATGATCGAGGCGATCACGCAGGAAGAGGGCATCGACTGCGATTTCCGCTGGTCGGGCAAGCTGAAGCTTGCCTCGAAGCCCGGCCATGTGGACGGGCTGAAGGCGAATTACGAGCTGATCAACCGCGAGGTCGACCCCGAGACGCGATGGCTGGAACGCGCCGATCTGGCGGGCGAGGTCGGGTCCGAGGCATTTCACGGCGCGGTGCTTTTTCCGAAATCGGCGATGATGCACATGGGCCGCTATGTGACCGGGCTGGCCGAGGCCGCCCGGCGGCACGGCGCGGTCATCTGGGAAGGCGCGCCGGTGACGGCACGCGAAAAGGGCGTGACGGGCTGGGCCGTGACGACGCCCAAGGGCACGCTGACCGCCGACCGGGTGATCCTCGCGACCGGCGCCTACACGCCCCGGACCTTCGGCTATTTCCGGCGCCGCATCCTGTCGGTCGGGTCCTACATCGTCGCGACCCGGCCGCTGAGCACCGAGGAAGCCGCGCGGGCCATGCCCGGCAACCGGACCTGCGTGACCTCGATGAATGTCGGCAACTATTTCCGACTGTCGCCCGACAACCGGCTGATCTTCGGCGGCCGGGCGCGGTTCTCGGCGGTGTCCGACCAGCGCTCGGACGCGAAATCGGGCAAGATCCTGCGCGCCTCGATGGCGGCAATCTTCCCCGATCTGGCCCGGGTCGAGATCGACCATTGCTGGGGCGGGCTCGTGGGCATGACCAAGGACCGCTTCCCGCGGGCCGGGCAGGCCGACGGCATGATCTATGGCATGGGCTATTCCGGCCATGGCGCGCAGATGTCGACGCTGATCGGCGCGGCGCTGGCCGATATCGCGATGGGGCGGGACGATACCAACCCGCTGAACGGGCTCGACTGGCCGCCGATCCCGTTCAATACCGGCAAGCCCTGGTTCCTGCCGGTGGTGGGCGCCTACTTCCGGCTGAAGGACATGATCTCCTAGGGGGTTGCCGCCACGGGCCGGGTCCCCTTGCCGCCGAGCACCGGCGCAAGGGTCGCGGCCAGAAGCGCGCCCAGCCCCAGCAGCATGAAGGCCAGCCGCAGCGAGGTCGCCTCGGCGATCAGCCCGATCAGGGCCGGCCCCATCAGAACCGACCCGTAGCCCATGGTCGCGACCGAGGCGATGGCCTGACCGGGCGGGATCTCGGGGTCGGCGGCGGCGCGGCTGAAGGCCAAAGGCACCAGCACCGCAAGCCCCAGCCCCATCAGCGCGAACCCGGCCAGCGCCAGCGGAAAGCTCATCGGCCCGGTGACGAGCGCCACGCCCAGCGCCGCCGTCAGCCCGCCCGCCCGCGCGACCGGTCCCGGCCCGAGCCGGACCACCAGACGGTCGGCGCAAAGCCGCATCGCCACCATGCTGGCCGAATAAACCGTATAGCCCAGCGCCGCGCGCGCCTCGGTGGCGCCGATGCCCTCGCGCAGCAGGATCGCGCTCCAGTCGACCATGGCGCCCTCGCCGAAGCCCGAGGACAGCGCGATCAGCCCGACCAGGATCAGCGGCCCGCGGGGCAGCGCGAAGACCGGCGCCCGGCCCCGGCGCGGGGCGATACGCGAGGTCCAGGGGACCGACAGGAAGGGGCCCATCGCGGCCCCGATGGCCAGGGCGGCCAGCGCGAAATGCAGTCCGACCGACAGGCCGAGGCCGACCGCCGCCAGCCCCGATGCCGCGCCGATCCCGGCGCCGAAGCTCCACATCGCGTGGATCGAGGACATGACCGAGCGGCCCATCTGGCGTTCGACCTCGGCGGCCCAGCCGTTCATGGCCACATCCATCGCGCCATGGGCCGCGCCGAACAGGACCAGCGCCGCGCCCAGCGTCAGGGGGCTGGGGGCCAGACCGGCGAGAACGAGGCTCAGCAGATAGACCGGGGCCATCCGCCGGGTTAGGCGCACCGCGCCCAGCGCGTCGCTGAGGCGCCCGGCCAGCGGGAAGGAGACCAGCGCCCCAAGCCCCATCAGCAGGATCATGAAGCCAAGCTCGGCCTCGGACAGGCCATGACGCTCGGCCACGGCGGGCACGCGTGAGGCCCAGGCGCCGAGAAGGAAGCCGTTCAGCGCAAAGGCCGCTGCGGCGCCGCGCCAGGGGGTGCGGAATGTGGGCATGCCGATCCTCCGGATGCGTGGGGCGCGCGGGGACCCGCGTCGTGCTTGTCCCCTCGATTGCAGGAAATGCCGCCCGGGGCAATCGGTGCCGCGCCGTCCGGGCAAGCTCTCGCCGAGGCGCTGCCGGGGCGTCCTGTGCTGACATGATGCAAGGCCCCGCACCGTGACGGGGCGTCTGACGGCTTGTGCCATGGTCCGGCTTCTGGTCTTGATGTTGCCCGCGGGTCCCTGTGGCCCGCCATCGGGCACCGCGCCACAGGGCCGGGCAAAAAGACGGAGGAGAACCATGAAGGCTGCGAAACTGGGAGGGCGGGCGCTGGCCGCCCTGATTGCGGGGGCGCTGATGCTGGGAACGGCCTCGGCCGAGACCCTGCGCCTGTCGCACAATGTCGGCGACACCACGACCTGGCACAAGGGCGCCGAGAAGTTCGGCGAGCTGCTGTCCGAGGCGACGGATGGCGAGATGACCGTTCGGGTCTTCCCCAATGCGCAGCTTTCGGGCGGCGACCAGATGAAACAGGCCGAGATGGTCGGGCGCGGGGCGCTGGATCTCGTGGTGACCTCGGCGATCAACGTGACGCCTCTGGTGCCCGAGATGGCGATCTTCTCGCTGCCCTATCTGTACAGCTCCTATGACGAGGTCGACGCCACGACCCAGGGCGCGCCCGGCGAGACGATGGCGAAGATCCTGCTGGAGAAGGGGATCGTCGTTCTAGCCTGGGGCGAGAACGGCTTTCGCGAGCTCACCAACAACGTCCGCCCGGTGAAATCGCCCGAGGACATGAAGGGGCTCAACATGCGGGTATCGGGGCCGATGTATATCGACGTGATGAACGCGCTCGGCGCGAACCCGACCCAGATGCAATGGTCCGAGACGCTGACCGCGCTGCAGCAGGGCGTCGTTGACGGGCAGGAAAACCCGATCGGCGCGGTGATCATCCCGCAGCAGGTCTACGAGATGCAGAAATACCTGACCGCCTGGCATTATTCCTACGATCCGGTCTTCCTGGGCGTGTCGAAGGCGAAATGGGACAGTCTCGACGCCGATACCCAGGAGAAGATGCGCAAGGCCGCGGTGGAGGCGATGGCCTGGCAACGCCAGATCTCGCGCGAGGCGACCGCGTCGGGCATCGCGTTCCTGCGCGAGAAGGGCATGGAGGTCTACGAACCGACCGCCGGGGAACTGCAGGCGTTCCGCGCCGCGACCAAGCCCGCCTTCGACAAATGGGCCGGGAAGGTCGGCCCCGAGATCGTCGAGGCGTTCCAGTCGGCCATCGTCGGCACCAACTGAGCCCGCTGGCGCCGGGGCTCGGGGTCGCCGACAGGCGGCCCCACCCCGGCGCCTGACCGCGTTTCGTCCATTCCGGTAGGCCCGCCCATGCGCTTCCTGCTTCGAGAGGCCGAGAAGATCGTCTGCGCCCTGCTGTTTCTGGGCATGACGGCGATCGGCTTTGCCAATGTCGTGGTGCGCTACGGCACCCATTATTCGCTGGCCGCCAGCGAAGAGCTGCTGACCAACGGCTTTCTGCTGCTGACCGTCTTCGGCGCGGCCATCGCCGCGCGGCGGGGCGAGCATCTGGCGGTCACGCTGGTGCAGGACCTCTTGCCGCCCGTGCTGCGCAAGCCGATGTTTTTGCTGGCAGCCGCGCTGTCGGCGCTGCTGCTGGCGCTGTCGGCCTGGGTGTCCTGGGATGTGCTGGTCAATCTGCACGGCAACGGGATGCGGTCCTATGCGCTGGGCGTCCCGGCCTGGTACTATCAGGCGGCGGTGCCCTTCGGCTTTGCGCTGATCCTGATCCGCTATCTGCAGCATGTCCGCGAGGCGCTGGGCGGCGCCTCGGGCACGGTGTCGCCGGAGACGCCCCATGTTTGATCTCTTTCCCGGTCTCGGCGCGGGCACCGAGATGGTGATCCTGTTCTTTGTGCTGATGGCGCTGCGGGTGCCGGTCGCCTTCTCGCTGGGGCTGTCGGCCTTCTACGCGATGGGACAGATGGGCTTCGGCTTCGATCTGGCGGGCGATCTGATCGCGGCCGGCGTCACCAAGTTCTCGCTGCTGGCGATCCCGTTCTTCATCCTGGCGGGCACGCTGATGGGCACGCTCGGGATCGCCGAGCGGATGATCCGCTTCTTCCGGGTGCTGATCGGGTCGATGCCGGGCGGCATGGGGGTCGTCGGCACCGTGGTCTGCCTGTTCTGGGGCGCGGTCAGCGGTTCGGGCCCGGCCTCGGTCGCGGCCATCGGGCCGATGATCGTCAAGGGGATGGAGGAAGACGGCTATGACCGTGCCTATGCGGCGGGCCTTGTCTGCACCGGGGCGGCGCTGTCCATCGTCATCCCGCCCTCGATCGGGCTTGTGATCTACGGGGTGATCGCCGAGACCTCGATCTCGCAGCTCTTCATCGCCGCCGTGCTGCCGGGGCTGTTCATGGGGCTGGTGATGCTGGCGACGCTGCCCTTCGCCGGGCGGCGCGGGGGCGGACGCGAGGCGCTTGATGCGCTGAGCCCCACGCCCCATGCCGGGCTGCCTTACCGCCAGAGGCTGGCCGCCGCCTTCCGCGAGGCGTTCTGGGGCCTTCTGACGCCTCTTGTCATTCTTGGCGGCATCTATTCGGGCGTCTTCACCCCGACCGAGGCCGCACTTGTCGCCACCGTCTATGCGCTGGGCGTCGGCGCGCTGGCCTACCGGACCCTGACCCTTCGCGGGCTTTACGAGGCGCTGGCCGACGCCGCCGCATCCTCGGCGGTGGTGATGCTGGTCGTGGCCTATGCCGGGCTCTTCGGCTGGGTGGTGACGGTCGAGGATCTGGTCGGCACCTATTCCGGCGCGCTGCTGGGGCTGAGCGACAACCAATGGGTCATCCTGCTGGCGATCATGGTGATCCTGCTGGTCGCGGGCATGTTCATGGATGCGATCACGGTGATGTTCATATCGCTGCCGATCTTTCTGCCGGTGATGCGCGAGATGGGCTGGGACCCGGTCTGGTTCGGGGTGGTAGTGATGGTCAACCTGGCCATCGGGCTTTTCACCCCGCCGGTCGGCATCAACCTTTATGTGGCGGCCAACGTGACCCGGCTCTCCATCGAGCAGATCGCGCGGGGGGCGGCGCCCTTCCTGCTGACGAGTCTTCTGGGTCTTGCCGTGGTGGCGGGCCTGCCGCAGCTGTCGCTTTTCCTGGTCGAGGCGTTGCGCTGAGGCGGCAGGGGCGGGGGCTCTGCCCCCGCGCCCCCGGGGTATTTCGACCAAGAAGAAGAGGGGCGCGGGGCTGTTCGGGGATCGGCGGCTCTAGTCGAAGAAGGGGTCCATCTGGGCCACGATGACCGCGTTCTCGGCCAGGGCGCGGGCCATCAGGGCCTCTTCCTCGGGGCCGATCTCGTGGCCCTCGTCGCGGCGTTCGGCCAGGGTGCCGTAGCCGGTCACGTCTAGCGGGGCGAGGCCCGCCTGTTTCAGCACGGCCACCGTTTCGCGCACCGCCTCGGCCTCGTCGACGCCCGAGGCGTAGCACATCAGCCCGGCCCCGGTGGCGCCGTCGGGCAGGCCGTCATCGAGCTTGCGCCCGACCTCGACCAGCAGGGTGTAGACCTGCTGGCGGCTGCTGGGTTTCTCAGTCACGCAGCAGCTCGTTGATACCGGTCTTGGACCGGGTTTGCGCATCGACGCGTTTCACGATCACCGCGCAATAGAGGCTGACGCCGCCTTTCGAGGGCATCGAGCCCGCGACCACGACCGAATAGGGCGGCACCTCGCCATACATCACCTCGCCGGTCTCGCGGTCGACGATCTTGGTCGACTTGCCAATGAAGACGCCCATGCCGAGGACCGAGCCCTCGCGCACGATGCAGCCCTCGACCACCTCGGAGCGGGCGCCGATGAAGCAGTTGTCCTCGATGATGGTGGGGCCCGCCTGCATCGGTTCGAGTACGCCGCCGATGCCGACGCCGCCCGAGAGATGGACGCCCTTGCCGATCTGGGCGCAGGAGCCGACGGTCGCCCAGGTGTCGACCATGGTGCCCTCGTCGACATAGGCGCCGAGGTTCACGAAGGAGGGCATCAGGACCACGCCGGGCGCGATATAGGCCGATTTGCGCACCACGCAGTTCGGCACCGCGCGAAAGCCCGCGGCGCGCCAGTCGGCCTGGCCCCAGCCCTTGAACTTGCTGTCGACCTTGTCCCACCAGCCACCGTCCTGCGGCCCGCCTTCATGGCACTCCATGTCCTTGATCCGGAAGCCCAGAAGCACCGCCTTCTTGGCCCATTGGTTGACATGCCAGTCGCCCGAGGCCTGCTTTTCGGCGACGCGGAGCGTGCCCTTGTCCAGCGCCTCCAGCGTGGCCTCGATGGCCTCGCGGGTCTCGCCCCGTGTGGCGGACGTGATCGTGTCGCGGGCCTCCCAGGCGGCCTCGATGGCCGTTTCGAGCTGGGCATTGGACATGGGCGTAACCTCCCGTCAAAAGGTTTCTGGTCTCGTTGGCGGTCAGGCTATAGACGCAAGATGCCCAACGCGCAATCCAAGCGAGATCCCCCATGCATGACGACGCCCGCCGCCCTCTCCGCGACGCTCTCCGCGACATCGAAAGCGCGCGGGACAGCCCGGACACGGCGCAGGCCCGCTCGCCCTCCTACCGCCTGGCCTTCGCCGATCCCGAGTTCCTGTGCCGCGACGAGATGCGCGCGGTCCGGGTGCAGCTGGAACTGCTGAAACCCGAGCTGATGATGCGGGATTACGGCATCGAAAGCACCATCGTGCTGTTCGGCGGGGCCCGCATCCCCGACCCCGCGCATCGCGACACCGCCCGGACCCAAACCCTGGCCGATCTGTCGAAATACTATGACGAGGCGCGGGAATTCGCCCGGCGCATGACCTTGCGGGGGCAGCAGGGCGACCGGCTTGACCATGTGATCGTGACCGGCGGCGGGCCGGGGGTGATGGAGGCCGGCAATCGTGGCGCGGCCGATGCGGGGGGCGTGTCGATCGGGCTGAACATCGTGCTGCCGCATGAACAGGTGCCGAACCCCTATGTGACGCCCGAGCTGTGCTTCAACTTCCACTATTTCGCGATGCGCAAGATGCACTTCCTGCTGCGCGCGGCGGCGATCGCGATCTTTCCCGGCGGCTTCGGCACGCTGGACGAGATGTTCGAGGCGCTGACCCTGATCCAGACCCGGCGCATGGACCCGGTGCCGTTCCTGCTGTTCGGGCGCAGCTTCTGGGAGACGGTCATCAACTGGGAGGCCCTGGCCGAAGCCGGGACCATCAGCCATGAGGACCTGCGGTTGTTCTCCTTCGTCGAGACCGCCGAAGAGGCGGTTGCAATCATCGAGGGCTGGACGCCGCCCCGCTAGCGCCGGAACAGCCGGCCGTCGACCGCCGCAAGCCCCAGCGCGATGCAGGCCATGCCAGCGAAATCGGTGGGGGCCAGCCGCTCGCCCAGAACCAGCCCGCCCAGCAGGATCGCCGAGACCGGGATCAGGAAGGTCACCAGCGACAGGCTGGTGGCCCCGGCGCGGGCGAGGATGCGGAAGTAAAGCAGATAGGCCAGCGCGGTCGACAGCACCGCCAGCCCCAGCACGGCGGCGCAGGTGGCAGTGCCCGGCATCGGCAGCGTCCAGGGCCGGTCGGCGATCAGCATCGCCGGGCTTAGCAGCAGCGTCGCGGCGCCGACCTGCCCGGCCGCCGTCACCAGTGGATCGACCCCCATCCGCCGAAACCGCCGCCCGAACACCGCCGCGCAGGCATAGGACAGCGCGCCGCCCAGCACCGCCAGCTGGGCCAGCGCATTCGTGCCCAGACCGGCCAGCGCGTCGGGGCCGATCATCACCGCCACACCGGCCAGCCCCGCCGCGACCCCGCATAGCTTCAGCCCGCCCGGCCGCTCATCGGCCAGCAGAAGACCTGCCACCACCACGGTGAAAAGCGGCGTGGTGGCATTGAGGATCGAGGCCAGCCCCGAGGCGATGCTGTGCTGTCCGGCCACGATCAGGCTGAACGGGATGACATTGTTCAGAAGCCCCATGCCGAGGAAGGCTGCCCAGACTCCGGGCGAGCGTGGCAACGGCCGTCCGGTCACCGCGACCGCGGCCCAAAGCACCAGCGCGGCCAGCGCCACCCGCAGCCAGACCAGCGTCAGGGTCGGCAGCTCGGCCACGGCGATGCCCACGAACAGGAACGACCCGCCCCACAGCACGGACAAGGCCAGAAGCATGGCCCATTCGGCCCGCCCCATGGTCAGACGCTCCGCCGGGTCCGCGATGGTTGTCATGTTGCCCTCCTGCCACTTTCCGGCAGATTGGCGCGGCGGGCCGGGGCGCGCGACCCGAAAGCTGCGCAAACCGGCGGCCCGCGCAGGCGATCAGGTCCTCGCGCTCAGTGAACGTCGGGGGCGTCGGGGCGGCGGACGATGCGTTCGGGCTCGGGCAGGCCGGCCTCGGCCGCGATCTGGAAGCGGTTCTTGCGGGCGCGTTCCGTCGCCGATTTCAGCTGTCCGCAGGCCGCCATGATGTCCTCGCCCCGCGGGGTGCGGATCGGGCTGGCGTAGCCCGCCTTGTAGACGATGTTGGCGAAGGCCTCGATCCGGTCCCAGTCCGACCGCTGATAGGGCGCGCCGGGCCATTCGTTGAACGGGATCAGGTTGATCTTGGCCGGAATGCCGGAAATCAGCCGGACCAGCTGGCGGGCATCGGCATCGCTGTCGTTCACGCCTTTCAGCATCACGTATTCGAACGTGATCCGTTCCGAGTTCGACAGCTTGGGATAGGCCCGGAGCGCCTCGAACAGCTGGGCGATAGGGTATTTGCGGTTGATCGGCACGATCTTGTTGCGCAGCTCGTCGGTGGTCGCGTGCAGGCTGATCGCCAGCATGCAACCGATCTCGCGGCCCGCGCGCTCGATTTCCGGCACCACGCCCGAGGTCGACAGGGTGATCCGGCGGCGCGACAGCGAAATCCCCTCGCCATCCATCGCGATCAGCATCGCGTCGCGCACCGCCTCGAAATTGTAAAGCGGCTCGCCCATGCCCATCAGCACGAGGTTCGAGATCAGCCGGGTTTCGTCCTTCGGATTGCGGCCGGGCTTCGGCCATTCGCCCAGATCGTCGCGCGCCAGCATGACCTGGCCCACGATCTCGGCCGCGGTCAGGTTGCGCACCAGCCGCTGGGTGCCGGTGTGGCAGAAGGTACAGGTCAGGGTGCAGCCCACCTGCGACGAGATGCACAGCGTGCCGCGCCCGTCCTCGGGGATGTAGACCACCTCGACCTCATGCCCGCCCGCGATCCGCACCAGATATTTGCGGGTGCCGTCGGCCGAGACCGAGCGGGTGACGATCTCGGGTACCTCGATCGCGAAATGGTCCTTCAGCAGCGCGCGGTAGTCCTTGGCCAGATTGGTCATCGCGTCGAAGTCGCGTACGCCCTTCTGGTAGATCCACTGCCACAGCTGGTTCGCCCGCATCTTGGCCTGCGCCTCGGGCGTGCCGGCAGCGATCAGCGCCTCGCGCAGACGCGGGCGGGTCAGGCCGACCAGATTGACCCGGTCGGTTTCCGGCAGCTTGCGGGGCAGCGGCAGCACATCCTGGACGATGGGCGCGGACATCGGAGGACTCCTGTTCGGAAAGCGGTACCCCTTAGCAGAGTCGCGCCCGTTTTGAAAGGGTCGCGCTTGCCTCGGGGGGGGCGCCGCCGCGAAACGGCATCGCGTCACAATCCGGTTAACAAAACGTTACCAGATTGTCAGGCGCCGCGCCTAACGCTGGCGGCGCCCGCACTCGGGCAGGGCTCACATTTTGGAGAGACGAATGCGTCTTCTGTTCACCACCGCCGCCGGCGTTCTGGCGGCCGGTTCGGTTCATGCCGCAAGCTGGACCCTCGACAGCTTTGCCGATTATGCCTTCCTCGACGAGAACCAGACCGGGCTTCAGATGACCCAGGGCATCGCCTGGAACGCCGCGGCCAACGAATGGGTCACCTCCTGGCAATACGGGCTCGCCCGGTTCACCGAAGACTGGCAGTTCATCGAGGCCAGCGGGCATTACGATCTTGAAACCGGGCAGGTCGTCAGCGGCATTCCGGCCGCGCTTGCCGATCGGGGCTTCGACCATATCGGCGATTTCGACATCAGGGACGGGGTCGTTCACGCTTCTCTCGACAGTGCCGAGGGCGACTATCAGAACGGGCATGTGGCCTTCTTCGATGCCACGACGCTTGCCTATGCCGGCGAGCTTCACGAAATGCTGGGCGATCCGACCAACCGGCGCGACGATGTCGCGAGCTGGACGGCGATCGATCATGCGACCGGGCTGGGTTATGGCAAGGAATGGGCGCTGGGCGACACGCTCAACGTCTACGACCTCACCGACTGGAGCTTTCTCGGCACGCTGCAGATGGATCAGGAGCTGAAGCGCGTTCAGGGGGCCAAGGTTCTGGACGGGATGATGTACCTGTCCACCGATATCGGCACGAAATCGGTCTACAGCCTCGATCTGGCGACCGGCCATGTCGAAGAGCTGTTCCAGCTGCCGATCTTCGAGGGCGACATCCGGTTCGAAACCGAGGGGCTTGCGCTCCGCGAGCTGGCCGATGGCGGCCTTGAGATGTATGTCGAGATGGTGATCGACCCGCAGGCGGTCGAGGGCGAATTCGACGCCTATACGCGGCTTTATCGCTATGTCCTGGCGGAGGATCCGGCGCCCGTGCCGGTGCCGGCGACTCTGCCGCTGGTCCTGTCCGGACTGGCGGCCTTCGGCCTCATCCGCCGCCGCGCCTGACACACGAACGCCAAGGCATCGGGGCGATGCCTTGGCGGCCTGCGATCCGGCGCGTCCGGCTCAGTTGCCCGAGCAGCGGCGCGCGGCCTCGTCCATCGCGGCAGTGAAGCCGTAAAGCGAGAAAGTGTCGGTGGTCTTCGTCCCCCGCGACGAGAAGCCGACCAGTTCGGCCTCGGCGCCGCGTTTCATCGCCTCGATGATCTTGGCATCGTCGGCCTTCGAGGCCGGCCAGGCCCATTCTCCCTCGGTGAAGAGGTCGAAATTGCTGTCGCCCACGCTGAGCGCCACGGTCGAGCCGGGCTTGAACGGATAGCCGCCCGAGAACGAAACTTCGCCCGCGATGCCGTCGCCGGGGCGGAAGGTCACGAACAGAAGGATCTCGCCCCGCCGCACGGACACGACCTGACCGTCGCGGGTGTTGACCGTCTTCTTGGGGGGCGACACGCTCCAGCATTCGGTGGGATCGGTCTCGACGAACACGTTCCAGTCGGTCTTGACCGCCACGTTGTTGGTCGATTCTTCCTGCGCATGCGCCGCTGTCACCGCCAACGCCAAAGCGCCGCCCGCGATGGCCGCTCGGAAAAGGGATGTCATCGTCTTACAGCCTCCAGCTGTCTTTGCCTCTCGGCCCGCCTTTTGGGGAAGCGTTTCCAGTGGCGTGGCAGGTCCGAACTCGATATGCGCAGCCTAGCCTAGGCACGCGGGGATATGAAAGTCTTCATGGCACAAAGTCAATCGGACTTGAAGGGGAGCAGGGACACGATGCCGGACCCGGGCCGGATGGGAGGCAGGGAATGACCGGTGCCGTCGCCATGGTCGAGCTGCTGCGTGGGGGCATGGTCGAATCCTGCCATCGCGGCCATGCGGCGATTTGCGATGCCTCGGGTCTTGTGGCCGCCTGGGGCGATCCCGAGGCGCTGATCCTGCCCCGGTCGTCCTGCAAGATGGTGCAGGCGCTGCCGCTGGTCGAAAGCGGCGCGGCCGACGCGGCCGGTCTCGGGTCCGAGCATCTGGCGCTGGCCTGCGCCTCGCATCAGGGGGCGCCGCTCCATGTGGGCAAGGTCGCGGCCTGGCTGGACGGGCTGGGTCTGAACGAGGCCGACCTGCTGTGCGGCGTGCAACCGACCCGCGACCGCGACGAGCGCGACCGGATGATCCGCGCGGGCGAACACGCCTGCCAGTTGCACAACAACTGTTCGGGCAAGCATGCGGGCTTTCTGACCCTTGCCCGGCACCTGCACGCGGGGCCCGACTATGTCGATCCCGCCCATCCGGTGCAGCGCGCGGTCCGCGCGACCTTCGAAGAGGCCACCGGGAGGGCGAGCCCCGGCTTTGGCATCGACGGCTGTTCGGCGCCGAACTTCGCCACCACGGTCGCGGGGCTTGCCCGCGCGATGGCGGTCTTTGCTGCCGCCCGGCCCGATGCGGGCGACGCCCGGTCCCGCGCCGCCGGACGGCTGAGCGAGGCGATGCGCCGTCATCCCGATCTGGTCGCGGGCGAGGGCCGGGCCTGCACCGAGCTGATGCGCGCGATGGAGGGCCGCGTCGCGGTCAAGACCGGGGCCGAGGGCGTGTTTGTGGCCTTCCTGCCCGAGCGCGGGTTTGGCGTCGCGCTCAAGATCGAGGATGGCGCCACCCGCGCCGCCGAGGCCGCCATTGCCGGGCTTCTGGTCCATCTGGGGGCGCTCGACCCCGCCCATCCGGCCGCGCGGAAGCGGATGGTCGGCCCGATCCTCAACTGGCGCGGGATCGAGACCGGCGCGATGCGGCTGGCGCCCGGCTTCGCCTGAAGTCGGCCTTGCATGCGCCCCGGCGCTGCGCTCTGATTGGAGCGCAGACGGCCGAGGTGCCCTTCCATGACCGACCCCCTGATCGACCGGCGCGCGCGGCTGCTCGGTCCGAACGTGCCGACCTTCTACGACGAGCCCGTCCATATCGTCCGGGGCGAGGGCGTCTGGCTTTGGGACGCCGGCGGACGGCGCTACCTGGATGCCTATAACAACGTCCCCCATGTCGGCCATTGCCACCCGAAGGTGGTCGAAGCGATCGCCGCCCAGGCCGCAAGGCTGAATACCCATACCCGCTACCTGCACGAGACCATCCTCGATTATGTCGAGCGGCTGACGGCGACCCTCGGCCATGACCTGAGCCAGGCGGTGATGGTCTGCACCGGGTCCGAGGCCAATGACGTCGCGCTTCGCATGGCCCAGGCGGCGACCGGAAAGACCGGGCTGATCGCGACCGACAACACCTATCACGGCAATACCGCCGCGGTCAGCGCGCTCTCGACCCGGCGCCCGCCGATCGGCGGCTACCCGCCCCATGTGCGGCTGGTGCCCGCCCCTGACAGCCTCGCCCCGCTTGGCGGCAGCGCCGAGGCCCAGCCCGAAGCCTTCGCCGCCAATGTCGCCTGCGCCATCGCCGAACTGGAAGAGGCAGGCCACGGCTTTGCAGGCTTCATGCTGTGCCCGTTCTTCGCCAATGAAGGTTTCCCGACGCTGGCCCCGGGCTTTCTCGATCCCACCGTCGAGGTCGTGCGGCAGGCGGGCGGGCTTATCCTCGCCGACGAGGTTCAGCCGGGCTTCGGACGGCTCGGCACCGCCTTCTGGGGCCATGAGGTGCTGGGCTTTGCTCCCGATGTCGTCACGCTGGGCAAGCCGATGGCCAATGGCCATCCGGTCGGCGCCGCCGTCACCCGGCCCGAGATCATGGCCGCCTTCCGCGGCGCCTTCGGCTATTTCAACACCTTTGGCGGCAATCCGGTCTCGATGGCCGCGGCGCTGGCGACGCTTGAGGTCATCGAGGAGGAGGGGCTGATGGAAAACGCCCGCACGGTCGGTGCCTACGCTCTGGACCGGCTTGGGGGGCTTCGCCATCCCTGGCTGGCCGAGGTCCGGGGCAGGGGGCTTTTCTTCGGCGCCGAGTTGGTCGACGAGACCGGCGCACCTGCTACCGGTTTCGCCATCCGGCTGGTCGAGGGGCTCCGCGCCGAGGGCATCCTTGCGGGGCGGATCGGGCGCGCGATGAACACGCTCAAGTTCCGCCCGCCGATGCCGTTTTCGCGCGAGCATGCCGATCTTGTGCTCGATAGTGTTGACCGGGTCCTGGCCCGTACGGAGGTGCCGCGATGACCGAGGCCGAAACCCTGTGCCTGGCCGAGGAGGCCGCCACCCATTGGGAGGGCTGCACCGCCCCCCGGCTGTTGTCGCATCGCGAGAACGCGGTTTTCGCGATCGCCTTGCCCGAGGGCCGGCGCGGCGTGCTGCGCCTGCACCGCCGCGGCTATCAAAGCGTCGACGCCATCCGCTCGGAACTGTGGTGGATGGCCGCCTTGGCACAGGCCGGAATTCCGGTGCCCGGTCCCGAGACCACCGGCGACGGCGACCTGCTGGCCCATCTTGACGACGGGCGCGTGGCCTCGGTGCTGGGCTGGGTCGAGGGGGCGCCGCTCGGCCTCGGCGCACGGCCGCTCGACGGCACCCCGGCCGAGCAGATGACGCGGTTCGCCGGGCTCGGGCGGGCCATCGGGCGGCTTCACGTGGCGACCGACCGGCTGACCCTGCCCCAGGGCTTTGTCCGGCTCCGGTGGGACGCCGACAGCCTCCTCGGTCCCGCGCCATTCTGGGGCCGGTTCTGGGATCATCCCGCCGCCAGCGACGCCGAGGCGATCCTGCTGCAGGAAGCCCGCCGCTTCGCCCGCGAAAAGCTGTCGGCCTATGCCGCGGCGGGGGGCGACATGGGGCTGATCCATGCCGATCTGATGCGGGAAAACGTGCTGTTCGACGGGACCCAGGCGCATCTGATCGACTTCGACGATTGCGGCTTCGGCTTCCGGATCTACGATCTCGGGACCGCGCTCGTGCCCAATCTCGAGGAACCCGGCCTAGACGCCATCGCGACAGGGCTCATCGAGGGCTATGCCACCGAACGGGGGCTGAGCGCGGCCGATCTGACGATGCTTCCGGTCTTCGTCATGCTGCGGTCGCTGGCCTCGGTGGGCTGGACCATGCCGCGGCTCGACCCCCACGACCCGCGGATCCGCGCCTATCTGAACCGGGCCGTGCGCACCGCCCATGCGGTGATGGAAGGCCGCCCGCTGTTCCGGATCGGGTGAGCCGACCGGGCGGCCGCCCTGTGGCCGACGGCGCGCCTTGGGTATTTCTGCCAAGAAGAAGGAGCGCAGGTCTCTCTTCTTCTTGGCTGAAATACCCAAGGCGCAAGGCTTGCCACAGACGTGCCGCCGGGGTGTCAGACCACGACGTCCATCGGCGCCTGGGCGCCGACCGAGAACACCCGCTTGTAGCGCTCGATCTCGCCCGCCGGCCCCATCGCCTTGTTCGGGTTGTCGCTGAGCTTGACCGTGGGGCGCCCGTTGGCGCTGACCGCCTTGCAAACCAGGCTGAACGGCGCGAGCCCGTCGCCGGGCACGAGGCCGCGGAAATCGTTGGTCAGCAGCGTGCCCCAGCCGAAGCTGATCTTGGCCCGGCCCGCGAAACGGTGGTGCAGCTCGACGATCTTGTCGACGTCGAGCCCGTCGGAAAAGATGATGAGCTTGCGCGTCGGGTCCTCGCCGCGCGCCGTCCACCAGGCGATGGCGGCCTCGGCGCCTTCGGCCGGGTCGCCGGAATCGATGCGGATGCCGGTCCAGCCCGCCAGCCAGTCCGGGGCGTTTTCCAGGAACCCGCGCGAGCCGAAGGTGTCGGGCAGGATGATCCGCAGGTTGCCGTCATGCTCTTCGTGCCAGTCGGCCAGCACCTTGTAGGGCGCGCGGCGCAGTTCGGCATCGGTTTCGGCCAGCGCGGCCTGCACCATCGGCAGTTCATGGGCGTTGGTGCCGATCGCCTCGATGTCGTGGCGCATCGCGATCAGGCAGTTCGAGGTGCCGGTAAAGCGGGTGCCGAGCCCCTCGATCATCGCCTGCACGCACCAGTCCTGCCACAGGAAGGAATGCCGCCGCCGGGTGCCGAAATCGGCGACCTTCACGTCCTCGAGCCCGCGCAGCCGCTCGATCTTTTCCCAGAGCTTGGTCATGGCGCGCGCATAAAGCACCTGCAGCTCGAACTTGCCGAGCCGTTCCAGCACCGCGCGCGAGCGCAGCTCCATCAGCACCGACAGTGCCGGGATTTCCCACATCATGACCTCGGGCCAGCGGCCCTCGAAGGTCAGCTCGTACTGGCCGTTGCGCTTTTCCAGCGTGTAGGGCGGCAGGCGAAGCTCTTCGAACCATTCCATGAATTCGGGGCGGAACATCTGGCGCTTGCCGTAGAAGGTGTTGCCACGGAGCCAGGTCGATTCGCCCCGCGTCAGCCGGAGCGTGCGGATATGGTCCAGCTGCTGGCGCAATTCGCCCTCGTCGATCAGCTCGGCCAGCCGGATATCGGTCGACCGGTTGATCAGCGAGAACCGCACCTTGGTGTCGGGATGGTTGCGGAACACCGACTGGCACATCAGAAGCTTGTAGAAGTCCGTATCCAGCAAGGACCGGACAATCGGGTCGATCTTCCATTTGTGATTGTATACCCGGGTCGCGATGTCAGCCATCGCTCAGGGCTCCAAGACGATGTTGGCATCCAGCATCGTGGTCCGCGCATCCTCGAGCGAGCCGTTCAGGTCGATCCCGCGGCAGGCGCCTTCCAGCACCGTCACCGCATAGCCCAGCCGGTTGGCGTCGAGCGCCGAATAGAGCACGCAGAAATCGGTGGCGAGCCCGACCAGAGTCACCTTCTCGATCCCCTTGGACGACAGGTAGTCGTCGAGCCCGGTGGAGGTCTCGTGGTCGTTCTCGAAGAAGGCCGAATAGCTGTCGATGGCCGGGTTCGTGCCCTTGCGCACGACGTGATCGGCCTTCGCGACGTCGAGATCGGGATGAAACGCGGCGCCGGTGGTCTCGGCCACGCAATGCACCGGCCAGAGGATCTGCGACCCGTAGGGCATGTCGATCACCTCGTAGGGCTTGTGGCCCTCGTGGTTCTCGGCGAACGAGCTGTGGTCGGCCGGGTGCCAGTCCTGAGTGAAGACGCGAAGCTGGAATTCGTCGAGCAGGGCGTTGACGCGGGCAATGATCTCTTCGCCGCCCGGCACGGCAAGGGCGCCCCCGGTGCAGAAATCGTTCTGGATGTCGACGACGATCAGGGCTTCGTTGGCGGGTCGCATTGGCCTTCCTCCGGTCACTGTCGATCAGGGGTAAGGGGCTGGTCGGGTCAGGTCAATGCCCCGCTCTTGCCGCAGTCTTTCCGCGCCTCGCGGCGCGCGGCTGCCGCACCGGGCCCCGTTGGCAGCCTAACAGGCCCGTCCCGTGCCTGTCGATGGGTAGGCGTCAGGCTGGACGCGGGGCCGCAGGTGGTTAGATCTAATGGAGTGACAACCTTGCGGAGTCCTGCCGATGCTTCATGTCGTGACGCCGTCGACCGTGACCAACCGGGCCGTCATGCGGATCCGGAAAGTGCCGCGCCAGCTGATCGGGCACGGGATGGGGCTGTTGCCCCACGGCTCGTTCGGGCGCGCGATCTTTTGGCGCATGGCGACCGAGATCTCGTTCCTGCGCTATTGCGCCGCGCTGACGCCGTTTCCGGTGGCGATGCTGCTGTTTCCCGAGGCGGCGCTGCCGATCGGGCAGTTTCCGGCCTTCATGTTCCTTGTCGTCTATCTGGTCGAGTCGCGGGTGCTGTCGGTCGACAATGCCGACCGGCGTCACCGGCTGATGCCCGAGGAAGAGGCCGAGCGCGGCGCCGACATCGCCCGGGTCCGGGGGCGCGAGATCCTGACTCGGATCGCCGCCCGACGGGGCATGCGGGCGGGCGATCTGCATCTGGTGATCGAACAGTCCTCGCTGGCGCGGATTCCGCCGATCACGATCGTTTCGTTGCAGACCGCGACGCCCGAGCCGCAGATCCTCGAGATGGACGAGGAGGAACGCCAGCTGATCCGCGACACGCTGTTCGACACCGAGTTCACCGAACAGCGGATGCACATCACCAGCCTCGCGCTGGGCCGCTTCCTGCATGACGTGACGCTGGATGCGCGCAGCGTCTCGGCCCATGCCCGGCTGGAGGCGCTGGCAACCGCCTGACGCATCGCGCGACCTTGCGCATCGGCGCCCCCGCCCGCCGGGCAGGGAGCGCGGAACCGGGCGGTCGGGCCGTCAGGCGTCTAGGCCGAAGCCCCGGCGGCCGACCGCCACATAGGCCTCGAACCCGGCGGCGCGCACGTCCTCGGGGGGGTAGATGTTGCGCAGGTCGGCCAGGCGCGGTGTCGCCATCGACCGGGCCATCTGGCCGAGGTCGAGCGCGCGGAACTCGTTCCATTCGGTCAGGATCACCAGCGCATCGGCCTCGCGGGCGGCGGCATAGGGGTCCTCGACCCAGTCGACGCCGGGCAGCAGGTGTTCACCCTCGCGCCGGCCCTGCGGATCGACCACGCGGACCTTGGCCCCGCCGCCGACGAGCGCAGGCACTATGGTCAGCGCGGGCGCCTCGCGCATGTCGTCGGTATTGGGTTTGAAGGTCACCCCCAGTACCGCGACGGTCTTGCCGTTGACCGATCCGCCGCAGAGATCGACAAGCTTGTCGATCATCCGTCGCTTGACCCGGTCATTGACCTCGATCACCGTCTCGGTGATGGCGCATGGCGAGGCATGGTCCTGACCGATCCGGGCCAGGGCATTGGTATCCTTGGGGAAACACGACCCGCCATAGCCGGGGCCGGCATGCAGAAACTTGTTGCCGATCCGGCCATCGAGCCCCATGCCCTTGGACACGGCCTTGATGTCGGCGCCGACCCGTTCGCACAGCATCGCCATCTCGTTGATGAAGGTGATCTTGGTCGCGAGGAAGGCGTTGGCGGCGTATTTGATCATCTCGGCCGATTCCAGATCGGTGTAGACGATGGGGAATTCGCGCAGGAAAAGCGGCCGGTAGATGTCGGACATCACTGCCCGGGCACGGTCAGACTCGACCCCCACCACGACCCGGTCGGGCCGCATGAAGTCGTCGATGGCCGCGCCCTCGCGCAGGAATTCGGGGTTTGAGGCGACGTCGAACTCGGCCGCCGGATTGGCCTTCGACACGACCTCGGCGACCTGCCGGTTGGTGCCGACGGGGACCGTCGACTTGGTGACGATGACGCAATAGCCGGTCAGCGCCTTGGCGATTTCTTCCGCCGCGGCCATCACGTAGCTCAGATCGGCATGGCCGTCGCCGCGCCGGGTGGGAGTACCCACCGCGATGAAGACGGCATCGGCCCCGGCCACGGCCCCGGCCAGATCGCCGGTGAAGGACAGCCGTCCCGCCGCGACGTTGCGCGCCATCACCGTCTCGAGCCCGGGCTCATAGATCGGCACCTCGCCCCGCATCAGCATCTCGATCTTGCGGGGGTCCTTGTCGATGCAGACGACCTCGTGCCCGAAATCGGAAAAGCATACCCCGGAGACCAGCCCGACATAGCCCGTTCCCACCATCGCGATCTTCATGCAAAGTCTCCTCGAAACCTGTCACGGAGCCGCATGCGACGGCGCGCGGCGCAAGTCAACCGTGCTTTGCCTGCCGCTCCTGCGGCGGGGTCATGCCTGTGGTCGGCGGGGTACGAAGCGTCCGCCCGGAATTGACAATCCGGTGCCAGACAGGTTTCTGGACCCGGCAGGCGGACAACGTCTGCGGAAGCGCGCATGATATCGACCGACTCTTCGCTAGGCCCCGCCCTTCTGACCCTCGCCATTGGCGCCGCGGGCGCGGCTTTTGCCGCGCTTTTGCAGATGCCCGCGCCGTTCCTGACCGGCCCGGCGCTGAGCGTGACGCTGGCCGCGCTGGCGGGCCTGCAGGCCCGGCTTCCCGACCGGTTCCGCGATGCCTGTTTCGTGCTGGTGGGCGTCAATCTCGGGGCCAGCGTCACCCCCGAGGCGATCGACACCGCGATCCGCTGGCCGCTGAGCCTGGTGGTGCTGGCGCTCTCGGTGCTGGCGATCATCCTGCTGGGATCGCGCCTGCTGCGGCGCCTGTTCGGCTTCGACCGGATGAGCGCGCTGCTGACCGCGACGCCGGGGCATCTCAGCTTCGTGCTGAGCCTGTCGACCGATGTCCGGGCCGACCTGCTTCAGGTCACGATGATCCAGACGATCCGGGTGCTGGTGCTGACCCTTCTGGTGCCGTTTTTGGCGCCGCTGCTGGGCCATGGCGACCTGCCGGTGCTGCCGCCGCAAGGGGCGCCGCCGATGCCGCTCTGGATCCTGCTGCCGCTTCTGGCGCTGTCGGCCCTGGCGGGGCTTGCGCTTCAGCGGTTCCGGGTTCCGGCGGCGCTGCTGCTGGGTGGGATGGGGCTTTCGGCGCTGGGCCATGCCACCGGCACGATCTCGGGCTCGGTCCCGGCCTGGCTGTCGGTGCCGGCCTTCGTGACCATGGGCACCCTGATCGGCACCCGCTTTTCCGGCGTGACGCCAAGCATGCTGGGGAAGGCGCTGGGGGCTGCGAGCCTGCTGACCGTATTCGCGACGCTTGTCTCTCTGGCGGTGGCGGCGCTGGTGTCCAAGCTGCTGGGCCTGCCGATCCTGAGCGCGCTGATCGCCTTCGCTCCGGGCGGGCTTGAAACGATGATTGCCATGTCTTTGCTGCTGAACGCCGATCCGGCCTATGTGACCACGCATCACGTCTTTCGCCTGCTGATGCTGACGGTCGTGGTGCCGGTGCTGGTCGCGCGGACCCGCAGGGTAATGGCGCGCGAGGCGGCGGCCCGGCCGCCCCGGGACTGACCCCGCGCGTCAGCCCCTATTCCCGTGCCCGCAGCACCCGCGCCGGGCGCGCCGCCAGCGGGCGCCAGGCGAAGACGAGCCCCGCGATCAGCGTGGCGAGCGCGCCGCCGAGGACGATGGCCAGCGCCGAGACCGGCTCGAACCGGTAGCTGCCCTCCATCACGAAGCGCATCACCGCCCAGCCCGCGATCCCGCCCGCGAAAATCGCGACCACGCCCGCCGCCGCGCCCAGCATCGCCGACCGAAGCGCGAAATAGGCCAGGATCTGGCCCCGGACCGCGCCCACGGTCTTCAGCACCGCCGCCTCGAAGATCCGCGTCCGCTGGCCTGCCGCGGCGGCGCCGATCAGCACGATCACCCCGGTCACCAGCGTGGCCGACGCGCCATAGGCGATGGCCGCGGCAAGGCCCGCCAGCACCTCGGCCACCCGGTCGATGGCGTCCTTGACCCGGATCGCGGTGATGTTGGGATAGGCCGAGGCCAGATCGCGCAGGATCGCCGCCTCGGCCGAAGGCTCGGCATAGATCGTCGCGATATGGGTATGCGGCGCGCCCTGCACCGCGGCCGGGTCCATCGTCATCACGAAGCCGATGCCCGCGGTCGAGAAATCGACCTCGCGAAAGCTCGTCACCGTTGCAGGGATGTCGCGGCCGAGAATGTTCACGGTGATCTCGTCGCCCAGCTTCAGCCCGATTTCCTCGGCTTCCTCGCGGGCAAAGCTGATCTGCGGCGGTCCGTCATAGTCGGAAGGCCACCAGAGCCCGTCGGTGACCACGGTGTTCGCGGGCGGCTCGGCGGCATAGGTCACGCCCCGGTCGCCCGTGACCACCCAGTGATCGCCCGCCACCTCGCGCGCGGGGCGGCCGTTGATGCGGGTGATGACACCGCGCATCATCGGTGCCGTCTCGACCCGGCTGACGCCCGGGTCCCGGTTCAGTCTGTTCAGGAAGCCGTCAAGCTGGTCGGGCTGGATGTCGACGACGAAATAGGAGGGCGCGCGGTCGGGCAGCTCCTGCTGGATCGCGCTGCGCAGGTTCCAGTCGATCTGGCCGACCGCCGCGAGGATAGACAGGCCGAGCCCCAGCGACAGCACCACCGATTGGGTCTCGCCCCCGGGACCCCCGACCGCGCCCATCGCCAGCCGAAGCGCGGTGCGTCCGCGCAAGGCGCGCGCCCGGGCCGAACGCCGGGCGATCAGGCGCAGCGCGGCGGCCGCCAGCACCAGAAGGCCCAGCGCGCCCAGAATGCCCGCCGCCGCCCAGAGTGCCAGCTTCGGCACCCCCGAGAAGGCGGTCGCGACCCCGATCAGCAAGAACGCGAGCCCCGCCGTCGCCGCCACATAGCGCGGCCGGGGCCAGGCTCTGACCCGGCCCGAGGCGTCGCGGAACAGCGCTGCCGCCCGCACCTCTTCGGTCCGGGCCAGCGGCCAGAGCGTGAAGAGAAGCGCCGTCAGCACGCCATAGATCGCGGCCTCGATCAGCGGGCGGGCATGGACGGTGAAATCGGCCGGGACCGGCAGCCGGGGTTCGATCAGCGGCCCCGCCGCCAGCGGCAGCACCGCACCCAGCACAAGCCCCAGCCCGATGCCCAGCCCGGCCAGCACCCCGATCTGAATCAGATAGGCGGCAAGGATCGTGCGGCCCTCGGCGCCCAGCGTCTTTAACGTGGCGATGACCTCGGTCTTGCCGTCGATATAGGACCGCACCGCCGCCGAGACGCCGACGCCGCCCACCGCAAGCCCGGCCAGCCCCACCAGCACGAGGAAAGACGCCATCCGGTCGACGAAGCGGGTCATGCCGGGCGCGCCGTTCCGGGCATCGCGCCAGCGCACGCCCCGGTCGGCAAAGCGCGTCTCGGCCTCGCGTTCCAGCGCCGCGATGTCATGGCCGGGCGGCAGTTTCAGCCGGTACTTGACCTCGTAAAGCGTGCCCGGGGCCAACAGCCCCGAGGGCTCCAGAGCCGCCGTGCGCAGGATCAGCCGCGGCCCCAGCCCGAAGCCGTCGCCCGCCCCGTCGGGTTCGCGCGCCAGCACCGCCGACAGGGTGTAATCGCCGGTTCCCAGCCGGAAGCTGTCGCCCGGCCTCAGCCCCAGCCGGTCGGCCAGCACCCGCTCCATCACCGCGCCATTGCCGGCGATGGCCTGATCCAGCGGCAGCGGCGGGTCGAGCGCGACCGCGCCGTAAAGCGGATAGGCGTCGTCCACGGCCTTGACCTGGGTCAGGCCGCGTTCGGTCTCGCCGTCGCGCGTCACCGCGATCATCGACCGGAAATCGACCACTTCGGACAGCGCGTCCGACACGCCCTCCATCCAGGCGCGTTCCTCGTCCGAGGCAAAGCGGTAGGTCAGCGTCATCTCGGCATCGCCGCCCAGAAGCACCGCGCCCTCGCGCATCAGCCCGCCTTCGATGCTCTCGCGTACAGACCCGACTGCGGCGATGGCGGCGACGCCGAGCGCGAGGCAGGCGAGAAAGACGTAAAACCCGCGCAGGCCGCCCCGCAGCTCGCGCCGGGCGATCCGCGCCGCGACCGGCAGGCTCATTCCGCGGCCCTCCGCGCGGCTTCGCCCGTGATCCGTCCGTCGGCCAGCTCGACCACCCGGTCGCAGCGCGCGGCCAGATCGGGGGCATGGGTCACCAGCACCAGCGTCGCGCCATGGCGGTCGCGGAGCCCGAACAGAAGATCCATGATCGCGGCCCCGTTGGCGCCGTCGAGATTGCCCGTCGGCTCGTCGGCCAAAAGCAGATGCGGGCGCGGCGCGGCGGCGCGGGCCAGCGCCACGCGCTGCTGTTCGCCGCCCGACATCTGGCTAGGGTAATGGTCCATCCGGGCGCCAAGCCCGACCGTGCGCAATTCGTCGGCGGCGCGCTCGAAGGCGTCGCGATGCCCGGCCAGTTCCAGCGGCGTCGCCACGTTTTCCAGCGCGGTCATGGTCGGGATCAGGTGGAAAGACTGGAAGACCACGCCCATATGTTCCCTGCGAAACCGGGCAAGCTGGTCCTCGTTCATGGCCGTCAGATCGCGGCCCAGCGCCAGCACGCGGCCCGATGTCGCCCGTTCGAGCCCGCCCATCAGCATGAGGAGAGACGACTTGCCCGACCCAGACGGACCGACCAGCCCCAGCGTCTCGCCCGGCGTCACGTCGAGCGAGATGCCATGCAGGATCTCGACCGGCCCGGCATTGCCGTCGAGCGTCAGCGTGACGTCGCTGAGCGAAAGAATCGGGTCTGCCATCGGGCGCTGCCTCCGTTGCCTGCCTCTCTTTCGATATGGGGCCGCGCGCCGCCCGCTCAAGCTCGCCGCAGCCCTGGTGCTGGCGGGCGGCGCGGCTGCGGCCGAACCGGTGACGATCGCCGCGCTGGGCGACAGCCTGACCCAGGGCTACGGGTTGCCGCAGGAAGAGGGTTTCGTGCCCCAGCTCGAAGCCTGGCTGAACGCGCAGGGGGCCGAGGTCACGGTGCTGAATGCCGGGGTCTCGGGCGACACCACCGCCGGGGGGCTCTCGCGAATCGGCTGGACGCTCACGCCCGAGGTCGACGGGCTGATCGTTGCGCTTGGCGGTAACGATTTGTTGCGCGGCATCGACCCGGCCGCCTCGCGCGCCAATCTCGACGCGATCCTGACCCGGGCCGATGCCGCCCATGTGCCGGTCCTGCTGGTCGGGCTCGACGCGCCGGGCAATTACGGGCCCGAGTTCGAGGCGGCCTTCGATGCGATGTATCCCGAACTCGCCAAGGCCCATGACGCGCTCTATTTCCCGAACTTCCTCAAGGGGCTGACCGACCTGCCTGACCGGGACAAGGCGATGGCGCGCTACATGCAGGCCGATGGCATCCACCCCTCGGCCGAAGGCGTCGCGCTGGTCGTCAAGGCGATGGGGCCGAGCGTGCTCGACCTTGTCGCCCGGGCCGAGGCCGCGGCTGGGGGCTGACCCCGGCGCAGCCCCTCCGAAGGTCCGGCCCGAAGGCCGGGCCCGAGACAGGGATTTGGCGCCGCAAGGCGCGCCTTTGTGACAGGACGATCACGACAGGATCGCGGCACGTGCGGCGGCGATGCCCCAAGCCTCTGGCCAAGACCGCCCGGCTGGCGTTAGGTGCGTCTCGACAGACGGAGGCACCCTTGGACCCGATCCCGCAGCTTACCGACCTTCTCGGCCCCGCCCATGTGCTGACCGGCGAAGACACCCAGCGCTATGCCCATGACTGGACAGGCAAATACAAGGGCACGCCCCGCGCCGTGCTGCGACCGGCCGACCGCGACCAGCTGGCCGCCGTGGTGACCCTGGCCGCGCGGCACCGCATTCCGGTGGTGCCGGTTGCGGGCAATACCGGGCTGGCGGGCGGCGCCTATGCCGATGGCGCGCTGATGATCTCGGTCGAACGGCTGAACCGGATCCGCGAGATCAATCCGCGCGCCCGGACCGCGACGGTCGAGGCGGGGGTGATCCTGTCGCAACTGCACGACGCGGCCGCGGCCCAGGACATGGTCTTTCCGCTGACCTTCGGCGCGCGCGGCTCGGCGCGGATCGGCGGGGTGCTGTCGACCAATGCGGGCGGCTCGAACGTGCTGCGTTACGGCACCACCCGGGCGCTTTGCCTCGGGCTCGAGGCGGTGCTGCCCGACGGCCGGGTGATGGACGTCATGAGCCCGCTTTACAAGGACAATACCGGGCTCGACCTCAAGGACCTGATGATCGGGGCCGAGGGCACGCTGGGGATCATCACCGCCGCCGTGGTGCGGCTTTTCCCCAGGCCGCGCGCCTATGCCACGGCGATGGCCGCGGTCGAAAGCCTGCCCGCCGCGCTCGATCTGCTGAACCGGTTGCAGGAAACCACCGGCGGCGCGGTCGAGGCCTTCGAATACATGCCCGGCAACTTCATGCGTCATCTCTTCCGCTGCCGCCCCGAATTGCGTCCGCCCTTCGCCGAGCCGCACGAGATCAACATCATGGTCGAGATCGGCGCCACCGCGCCGCGCGACGCGACCCCGGGCCCGGACGGCCGCCTGCCGGTCGTGGCGATCCTCGAAGAGGCGCTGGCCGAGGCGATGGAGCGGGGCGAGGTGCTGGACGCGGTCGTCGCCCAGAACGAGGCCCAGCGGGCCGAGATCTGGCACCGGCGCGAATTGTCGGCCGAGATCTGCTTTTCGCGCCAGCCGGTGATCGACAATGACGTGGCCCTGCCGCTCGATCTGGTGGGGACCTTCCTCGACCGGATGGAGGCCCGGCTGCAAGAGATCGATCCCGGCGCCGAAACCGTCAATGTCGGCCATCTGGGCGACGGTAACCTGCATTATACCGTCTGGCCCGCGACCGACCGCCCCGAGATGAAGGAGATCATCCGCGAGGCCGTCGAGGACGAGGTCGCGGCGCTCAGGGGCAGTTTCTCGGCCGAACACGGGATCGGGCTTTCGAAGCTTTCGACCATGACCCGCCGCAAGGACCCGGTCGCGCTCGATGTGATGCGCCGGATCAAGTCGGCCATCGACCCGCAGAACATCATGAACCCCGGCAAGCTGATCCCGTCGGGCGAGGACTGATCCTCCGTTTCCCGGACCGGAAGGCCCTAAAGACGCAAACGCCCGGCCGAAAAGCCGGGCGTCTGACGATTGGTCCCGATGGCTGCGGGCCCGATCTCTGGGGGCGCGCCCCGGATGGGTCACTCCCAGTCGAAGAAGCCTTCGCCCGCCTGCTCGCGCAGTTTCTTGCCCAGCGCAAAGCCCATCTCGGCCGCGTCCTCGATGGCCGCGCGATCCTCGCCCGCGATCCGTTCGGACCCGTCGGGGCGCAGGATCTCGCCGCGCAGCCACAGGCTGCCGCCCTCGTGCAGCGCAAGCCCGCCGATGGGGGTCTCGCAGGACCCGTCCAGCGCGTCGAGGAAGGCGCGTTCGCAGGCCATCATCTCGCCGGTGGCCTTGTCGTGCAGCGCTTCCAGCAGGTGACCGGCCAGCGCGTCGTCCTTGCGCCGCTCGATCCCGATGGCGCCCTGCGCCACGGCGGGCAGCATCTCTTCGGGCTCGATGGTCGATTGCGCGACCTCTTCCAGCCCCAGACGGTTCAGCCCGGCCATGGCCAGGAAGGTCGCCTCGGCCACGCCGTCTTCCAGCTTTTTCAGCCGGGTCTGCACGTTGCCGCGGAATTCGATCACCTTCAGGTCGGGGCGGTAGTTCAGCAGCTGGGCCCGGCGGCGCAGCGACGAGGTGCCGACCACAGCGCCCTCGGCCAGATCCTTCAGCCCCTTGACGCTTTTCGAGATGAAGGCGTCGCGATAGTTCTCGCGCGGCAGGAAGGTGTCCAGCACCAGCCCCTCGGGCTGCTCGACCGCCATGTCCTTGGTCGAATGGACCGCGATGTCGATCTTGCCGCCCAGCATGGCGTCCTCGATCTCCTTGGTGAAGAGACCCTTGCCGCCGATCTCCTTCAGCGCGCGGTCCAGCACCCGGTCGGCGATCGTGTTGATCACCACGATCTCGAAGGCATCCTCCGGCAGATCGAACGCCTTCATCAGCCGTTCGCGGGTTTCATGGGCCTGAGCCAGCGCGAGCGGCGAGCCGCGCGTGCCGATCTTGAGGGGTGAAGCGGGGGAAGGAAGTGTGATAGCCATGCGCCAAACCTCTAATCGCGTCACGTCGTCCTGACAACTCGGCCTGTCTTGACATGCTGACGCAAGCAGGGGACGACAGGCCGCACACATAAACGGGGACGACGATGGCGGAAACTAAAAAACTGCTGCGGGCACTTTCCGGAGAGACGATGGACGTGCCCCCGGTCTGGCTGATGCGGCAAGCGGGGCGATATCTGCCCGAATACAGGGCCACCCGGGCCGAAGCGGGCGACTTTCTGTCGCTCTGCTACAACTCGGAGCTTGCGGCCGAAGTGACGCTGCAGCCGATCCGCCGCTACGGGTTCGACGCCGCCATCCTGTTCGCCGACATCCTGCTGCTGCCGCAGGCGCTGGGCGCCGAGCTGTGGTTCGAAACGGGCGAAGGCCCGCGCATGTCGACGATCACCGGCCCCGAGGGTCTGAAGGCGCTGAAGGGCAAGGACGACATCCACGACCACATGGCCCCGGTCTACGAGACCTGCCGGATCCTGTCGCGCGAGCTGCCGAAAGAGACCACGCTGATCGGCTTTGCCGGCGCGCCCTGGACGGTCGCGACCTACATGATCGCCGGTCGCGGCACCAAGGACCAGGCGCCGGCCCATGCGTTGCGCACCGAGGACGAGGCGACCTTCGCGGCGCTGATCGACCTGTTGACCGACGCCACCATCGAATACCTGTCGAAACAGGTCGAGGCGGGCTGCGAAGTGGTCAAGATCTTCGACAGCTGGGCCGGGTCGCTGAAGGGCGAGGCCTTCGACAAATACGCGATGGAGCCCGCGAAACGGATCATCGCCGAGATGAAGGCGCGCCATCCGGGCCTGCCCTGCATCGCCTTCCCGCGCGAGGCGGGCGACAAGTGTATCGGTTTCGCCAGGGCGACCGGCGCCGATTGCGTCGCGCTCGACAATTCGGTTTCGGCCGAATGGGCCGTCGAGAACGTGCAGAAGGACGGCTGCGTCCAGGGCAACATGGACCCGAAACTGATGGTCACCGGCGGCCAGGCGCTGATCGACGAGACCAGGCGCATCAAGGAAGCCTTCTCGAAAGGGCCGCATATCTTCAATCTCGGCCATGGCATCACCCCTGATGCCGATCCCGAGAATGTGACGGTGATGCTCGAGGCCCTGCGCGCCTGAGGCGCACCCTTCGGGACGGAACACGGCAAACGCCCGCGCGGATCGCTTCGCGCGGGCGTTTTCCCGCCGAGGCCCGCCTTTTGGTCAGGTTGAAGGTGTCGGTTGCGGTCGCTAGCTATAGTTGAATTTGCCGCATGCCTTGACCGGGGACCCATGGCCCAACCGTCCGAACTCTTTGCCGCGTCCGGCTTTCGCGTCAGGGTCGTCGATGCCCTGATCTTGCTGCTGCGCGAGCGCGGAACCGCGCGGTTCACGCTGGGCGAGGTGGCCGAGGCCGCGGGGGTTCCCGAGGGCCGGGTGCGGGCCGCCTTTCCCGACCGGGATGCGCTGGTCTCGGAATTGCGGCGGGTCTGTTACGACCGGCTCGCGGCCCGGCTGACCGCCCGCTATTTCGACCCGGACGGGCACCCGCCCACACGCCTGCGCGAGGGCGGCCGCGCCCATCTTGAGTTCGCCCGGACGAACCCCGCGCTTTATCGCCTTCTTTATTGCGATCCGGGCGATGGCGGGATCGCCCATATCATCGATGTCATCGTTCCGCCCGACTCGCTCGAGGCGCTGACCGAGGGCGTGCGGCGCTGTCGTGCGTATCGGGGACGGAGCACCGGCAAGGCGCGCGAGCTTGCCTTTCTGCTCTGGACCACGATCCATGGCGTCGCGGTTCTGGCGCTGGATGCCGATGGCCCGAACCGGTCGGGCGGCAAATGGGACCAGGCCGCGCAGACCCTCGACCTGCTGATCGACCTGATCTGCGCGTCCGGCGACGACTGAAACCCGGCCTCTGGCGCGGGCTCAGGGCCAGCTGGCCAGCGGCGGCATGCTCATCAGCACGGCTTCCGGGTCATGCCCGGTCTCGAGCCCGAAGCGTGTGCCGCGGTCGTAAAGCAGGTTGTATTCGGCATAAAGCCCTCGATGCGCCAGCTGCGCCTCGCGGTCGCGCTCGGTCCAGGCAGTGCCCGCGCGCCGCTCGACCAGCGGCAGGAAGGCCGGCAGGAAGGCGCGGCCGACATCCTGGGTGAAGGCGAAATCCGCCGACCAGTCGCCCGAATTCAGGTCGTCGAAGAAGATGCCGCCGACGCCCCGGACCCGGCCGCGATGCGGCACAAAGAAATACTCGTCGGCCCAGGCCTTGAAGCGCGGATAATGGCTGAGGTCGTGCCGGTCGCAATGCGCCTTCAGCACTCCGTGGAAATCGGCCGTGTCCGCGTCGTGGGGCAGGCAGGGATTGAGATCGGTGCCGCCGCCGAACCACCAGTCATGCGGGGTCCAGAACATCCGGGTGTTGAGGTGGACGGCGGGCGTGTGCGGATTGCGCATATGGGCCACCAGGCTCAGCCCCGAGGCCCAGAACCGGGGGTCGTCCTTCATCCCCTCAAGCCCCTTGCGCGCGGCCATGGCCGCCTGCGCGCGCGGGTTCAGCGTGCCATAGACGGTCGAGACATTGACGCCCACCTTCTCGAAGATCCGGCCGCCGCGCATCACGCTCATCAGGCCGCCGCCGGCATCAGATCCGTCCTCGGACTGGCGCCGCGTCTCGGTCACGTTGAACCGGCCCGGCGCGAGATCGGCCACCGGCGCCGGGGGCGGGGCCTCTTCCAGCGCCTCGAAGGCGGCCACGATCTCGTCGCGAAGGCTGCGGAACCAGGCCGAGGCCTGCGCCTTCCGGTCGTCGAACATTTCGGTCATCGCGCGCGTCTCCCTGTTTTGTTAACCGGTTATCAGCTTATCCGCGCCCGCGCCACCATGCCGCACGGTTCCGTTGCCCCGCGCCGCGGCGTAGGATAGGCCATCCGACCGGGAGTCCCTCGATGCGAAAGCTAGCCCTCTTGTTGCTTCTGCCGCTTGCCGCCTGCGCCACGCCGCGCCAGTCCTGCGAACGCGCGGCGCTTTACGACCTGCGCGTGCTCGACACGCTGATCCGCGAGTCCGAGCAGACCATCGCGCGCGGATACGGCTATCGCCGCGAACCCTATGAACGCACCCGGTTCGATTTCTGCTATGGGTCGCGTTTCGGGCGCAGCCCGGCGATGGGGTTCACCTTCTGCGACTATCCGGACGTGGGGATCCGCGAGGTGCCGGTGGCGGTCGATCTGGATGCGGAACGGCGCAACCTCGCCGAACTGAAGGCCAAGCGGTCCGAGGCCGCGCGGCGCGCGGCGCGCGCGCTGTCCGCTTGCGATGCCCGCTATCCGGCCAGCGGGACGGTCACCGGCAAGCAATAGGCGAGGCGGCGCGCCGGTCAGTGCGCGGGCGCGGCCACCGGGTCGATCAGGGTGCGCCCGCCATCTACGGCAAGGATCTGGCCGGTCATGAACTGCGCCGCGTCCGCGGACAGGAACTGAACGGTCTCGCTGAGTTCCGAAGCCTTGGCGATGCGCCCGAGGGGCGTGTGGGAGCGGATCTCGTTGCGGTAGTCGGGCTGGTCCTTGAGGATGTTCTGCAGGCTCGCAGACATCACCGAGCCGAAGGCCACGCCGTTGACCCGGATCCGGTGCGGCGCCAGCGCCACCGCCATCGAGCGGGTCAGCTGTTCCAGCGCCGCGCAACTGACCGAATAGGCCAGAAGCTCGCCATGGGTGCGGGTCGCGGCGATCGACGAGATGTTGACGATGGCGCCGGCCTGTCCCTCGGTCTGGCCCGCCTCCTCGGCCTGACGGATCATCCGCCGCGACACGATCTGGCTGAGCCGGAGCGAGGTCATCACGTTCTGCTCCATCATCACGTCGAACCCGTCATTGTCTGGGTCCAGCGGATCGGACAGCACCATCTGGCGGCTGGCATTGACCAGGATGTCGATGCGGTCGAAAGCGTCGATGGTGGCCGACAGCAGGTTGGCGATGGTCAGCCGCTCGCGCAGGTCGCCCGCGAAGTAGCGCACCGTGCTTTCGGTCTCGGGATTCTTGCCGCATTCGTCGACCAGCCGCGGCTCGTCCCGGTCGGCGAACATCACGTTCGCGCCGCGGTCGCTGAAATGCCGGGCGATGGCCAGCCCCAGCCCGTTGGCCGCGCCGGTGACGATGGCAGTCTTGCCCTGGATGGAGAAAGACATGGCGGAGCCTCCTGATTCGGTTGGTCAGACTATGCGATTTCACCGGGGGCGGCGAGACGGCCGCCGCGCCAGCAGCAGCTTGAACCCCGCATCGCCGCCGATTTCATGGGTTTCCCCGAACAGCGCAGCCAAGTCGCGTTCATAGGGCAGGTGCCGGTTGGCGACGATCAGCGCCTGTCCGTGCGGCGCCAGCAGCTGGGCCGCCGCCGCCAGAAACGCCCGCCCGAGCCCCGGATCGGCGGCGCGCGAGACATGGAAGGGCGGGTTCGTCAGCACCGTGTCGAAGCCCTTCTCGGCGGTGAAGGCGGTGGCGTCGGCCCAGTGGAAGCGGGCGCGCGGGTCGCTGACATTCTCGCGCGCGCAGCTCAGCGCCGCGTGGTCGGCCTCGATCAGATGCATCTCGGCGATGCCGGGATGGGCGGCCAGCGCCTCGGCGGCGACATAGCCCCAGCCCGCGCCCAGATCGGCGACCCGGCCCTTCAGCGACGTCTGCAGCGCGCCCACCAGAAGCGCCGAGCCGCGGTCGACGCCATCGGCCGAGAAGACGCCGGGCAGGGTGCGGTAGCGCCCCGCCACCAGCTCGCCCGCGCCGGGGCGCCAGGCATCGAAGTCCGCAGGGTCGGCCCGGACCGCGAAGGTCTTGCCATGGGCCTTGGCGAAGGGGGCCGAGACCTCGGCGCCGCCCTGGCGCAGCGCCTTCAGAAGGCTGTCGACCCCGTCGGTCTTGGCGCCGTCGACCAGCACCGGCCCGCCGCCGGTCAGCCCCAGCGCCTCGACCAGCCGGGCCTGGGCCGCGGCCTTGGCGCGCGGCAGCAGGACAAGTGCGGCCGAGAACGCGCCCGAGGGTGCGACCGCGACCTCCCAGCCGCGCGCGGCCCAGGCGGCATGGTCGGGCGCGAAGCCCTGGACGATCTGCACCCGGTCCTGCGGCAGGGCCGACAGGTCGGCCGTGGCCGGGGCGTCGAAGACGGCGATCCGCCCCTCGGGCGGCAATGAAACGGCGCCGCCTTGCAGCGCCAGGGTCAGTCTGGAAACTGTCATGGACGGGCGGGCCTTGGGCCCTACTCCTTTTCCATCGTGCATTGCAGGGGGTGCTGGTGACGGCGGGCGAAATCCATCACCTGGGCGACCTTGGTCTCGGCCACCTCGAAGCTGAACACGCCGACCACGGCAACGCCCTTCTTGTGCACGACCAGCATGATCTCGAAGGCCTGGGCGTGGCTCATGCCGAAGAAACGCTCCAGCACATGCACGACGAATTCCATCGGCGTGTAGTCGTCGTTCAGCAGCAGCACCTTGTAAAGCGGCGGCCGCTGGGTCTTTGGCTTGGTCTTGGTGATGACCCCGGTTTCGCCTTCGGGGTCGCCACTCTTGTCGGCCATCATGCGAAGGTCGTTCGTCACGGGGTCCGGGCTCCGGCGAAGGTTGTGGTGTTCAGCTCAAGTGGTTTTATATATGCGGACGCCCCGGTCTGAAAAGGGCCGGTCTGAAAAGGGACGCGGAACCGCGCGAGGGGACGGGAATGGCCGGAAACCTGACAACCATCGGTTTCGATGCCGACGATACGCTTTGGCAGAACGAACGCTTCTTCCGCCTGACGCAGGCGCGATTCGCCGATCTCCTGGCGGATTACGTCCCGTCCGAGGCGCTGATGGACCGGCTGCTGGCGGCCGAGCGCCGCAATGTCGGGCAGTACGGGTTCGGCATCAAGGGCTTCGTGCTGTCGATGATCGAGACCGCCATCGAGGTCACCGAAGAGCGGGTTCCCGCCGCCGTGATCCGCGAACTGCTGGCGGCCGGGCAGGAGATGCTGCGCCACCCGATCGAGCTGATGCCCGAGGCCCGCGACGCCATTCTGGCGCTGGCGAGAACGCATCGCATCCTTTTGATAACAAAAGGCGATCTTCTCGATCAGGAGCGCAAGCTGGCGCAGTCGGGGCTGGGCGACCTGTTCGACGGTGTCGAGATCGTCAGCGACAAGACGGCGCCCCGCTACGGTGCCATCTTCGCCCGTCACGGCGACGGTGCCGAACGCGCGATGATGGTTGGCAACTCGCTGAAATCCGACGTGATTCCGGCTATCGAGGCGGGCGCCTGGGGGGTCTTCGTGCCGCATGACCTGACCTGGGAGCTGGAACATGCCGAGCCGCCCCGGGCCCATGCGCGCTTTGCCGAGCTGTGCCATCTGGGCGAATTGCCGGACCTGATCGCCCGGCTGGACTGACATGTTGTAGCCGGTCCCCGCGCGACCGCGACATGTTGCAGTGTCGCAAGAACGTGGCCAATGCCATTGAAACACGGGTGTTTTCCCTCGTTGCGCAACGTGGTAAGGTTACCACGAAACAGGACCGCCCGGCACGACAATCGGGTGGCGAGAGGCAGTGAAAAGGCAGGTCCCCGTGAGACGAGCGAGTCTGTGCGTTCGGCACGCGCTTCTATTCGCAATCCTTGCATTTGGCATTTCGGTTGCCGCGACCGGCCTTCGGGCCGCGCCCTCGGCCTCGTTCGTGGTCGATGCCCGGACCGGGGAAGTGCTGCATGCCGAGAACGCCGATACGAGGCTGCACCCGGCCTCCCTGACCAAGATGATGACGCTGTATCTCGCCTTCGAGGCGATCGAGCACGGCGAGATTTCCCCTGAAACCGTGGTGACGATCTCGGCCCATGCGGCCTCCGAGCCGCCCTCCAAGCTGGGCCTGCGTGCCGGTCAGAAGATCCGGTTCAAGTACCTGATCCGGGCCGCCGCCATCAAGTCGGCGAACGACGCGGCCACCGCCATAGGCGAGGCGCTGGAAGGGTCCGAGGCCGCCTTCGCGCGGCGGATGAACCGCACCGCCCGGGCGATGGGCATGAACCGCACCACCTTCCGCAATGCCAACGGGCTGACCGAGGAGGGCCATCTGTCGACCGCGCGCGACCTGACCATCCTCGCGCGGCACATCGTCTACGACTATCCGGGCTATTATAACATCTTTTCGCGGGTGACCGACGATGCCGGCGGCCGTCAGGTCTACAGCACCAACCGCCGCTTTCTCGGAAGCTATTCCGGCGCCGACGGGATCAAGACCGGCTATACCAATGCGGCGGGCTACAACCTCGTGGGCTCTGCCAAGCGCGGGCAGGAACGCATCATCGCCACTGTCCTCGGCGGGCGCAGCACCGCCGCGCGCAACGCCGAGGTCGCCAAGCTCCTGGATCTGGGCTTCCGCAAGGCGCCCAGCCGCGTCGCCCTGCGCAGCCCGCAAAAGCCGCCCTATCTGACCGGAGCCGCCCGCCTTGCGGCGGTGCCGCCGGTCGAGGCCGCGCCGGCCCAGGCGCTTCTGGCGCGCTCGGTGCGGCCGCGGGCCCGCCCCGGCTCGCATGCTCCGACCGAGGCGCTGATCGCGGCTCTCGCCGCCGATGTCAGCAGCTCGGTCAACGCGGCCAAGGCCGAACTGACCGCTCCCGCAGCCGAAGTCGCGTCCGAAGCCCCTGCATCCCGCGCGGCTCTTGCGGTCTCGATCCCGCCGCGGGCCCGGCCCGACGGTCTGGCGCCGGAAACCGCTGCGCCGGTGGCGCCCGCCCCCGGCACGGACTCCGTGGCCGTCGCCGCGGCGGCCCCCGAACCCGCCGCCACCGATCTTGCCGCCGTCGCGGCCGCGGCCGCCGCAGCGGCCTCTGCCCCGCCCGCCGCGCCCGATGCGGTCGAACTGGCGCTGGCCGAGGACGAGCCCCAGATCGTCTCGCGGATGTCGTCTTCGGGCGGGCGCTACTGGGGCATCAATGTCGGCAACTACAATTCGCGCTATCAGGCCGAGCGTGTGTTGCTGCGCACCGCCCTGCAGGAGATGGGCATTCTCGACAACGCCCTGCGCAAGGTGGTGCAGGGCCGCCGCGGGTTCGAGGCCAATTTCGTCGGCATGACAGAGCTTGAGGCCGATCAGGCCTGTCGCCGCCTGCAATCGCACGGCTCGACCTGCAGCACCTTCGGCCAGCCCCCGTCGTGATCCGCCGATGACCGCCTACGCCCTGCCGCTTCCGCCGGTCCCGGCGCTGACCATCGCCGGAGACGCGGCGCGCTTTCCGGTGCGGCGGATCTTCTGCGTCGGCCGGAACTATGCCGAACATGCCCGCGAGATGGGGGCGGACGACCGCGAGCCGCCCTTCTTCTTCACCAAGCCCGGCGATGCGCTGGTGACGGGCGATGCCGATATCGCCTATCCGCCCGCCACGGCCGATCTGCATCACGAAGCCGAACTTGTGGTCGCCCTGGGCCGGGGCGGCGCCGATATCCCGACGGCGGCCGCGCTTGACCATGTCTGGGGCTATGCGGCGGGCAACGATCTGACCCGGCGCGACCTGCAGGCGGCGGCCAAGGCCGCGCGTCGGCCCTGGGACATGGCCAAGGGCTTCGATGCCTCGGCGGTCTGCGGTGCGCTGCAGCCTGCCGCCCGGATCGGCCATCCCGCCCGGGGCCGGATCGTCTGCCATGTTGACGGCGTGCTGCGGCAGGAGGGCGATCTTCGCGACATGATCTGGTCCGTGCCCGAGATCGTCTCGCACCTGTCGCGGCTGGTCGCGCTGGCCCCGGGCGACCTGATCTATACCGGCACCCCGGCGGGCGTGGGCGCTATTGCCCGCGGACAGACTTGCAGCGTCGAGATCGAGGGAGTCGGCCGGGTCTCGACCCGCGTGCTCTAGGCCCAGCGGAGGCTCGCCCGCCGCGCGCGGACGGCACCGGGGCCGCGCCGACATGTCCACGCCGCCTTGCAGCATGGCTTTCGCAGGGGTATCGGTCTGACCGAACGCCACGCCGGAGCCGCCGATGACCGATCCCGTCGCCCTCACTGCCGAGCTGATCCGTTGCCGCTCGGTCACGCCCACCGAAGGCGGCGCCTTGGTCCTGCTGGCCGACCGGCTGTCGGCGGCCGGGTTCGACTGCCGCCGGGTCGACCGGAACGGCACCTCGAACCTCTTCGCGCGCTGGGGCGGGCGGGGGCACGAGCGGACCTTCGGCTTCAACGGCCATACCGATGTCGTGCCCGCGGGCGACACCGGCGCCTGGACCGCCGACCCGTTCGGGGCCGAGATCCGCGACGGCCAGCTTTGGGGCAGGGGCGCCACCGACATGAAGTCGGGCGTCGCGGCCTTCGTCGCCGCCGCCATCGACTTCGTGACCGACACCCCGCCCGATGGCGCCATCGTGCTGACCCTGACCGGCGACGAGGAGGGCGACGCGACCGATGGCACCATCGCATTGCTGGACTGGATGCAGACCGAGGGCGAGCATATGGCGGTCTGTCTGGTCGGCGAGCCCACCTGCCGCGAGGCCATGGGCGACATGATGAAGATCGGGCGGCGCGGGTCGATGACGGCTTATTTCACCGCGCGCGGCGTGCAGGGCCATTCCGCCTATCCGCAGCGCGCCCGCAACCCGATCCCGGCGCTGGCGCGGCTGGTGCAGCGGCTTGATGCCTACAGTCTCGATCAGGGCACCCGGCATTTCGACCCCTCTACGCTGGCCGTGACCACCTTCGATACCGGCAATCCGGCGACCAATGTCATTCCGGGCCAGTGCCGGGCCACCGTCAACATCCGCTTCAACGAGGCGCACAGCTCGGAGAGCCTGGCCGACTGGATGGCCGCCGAGGCCGCCCGGGTCACCGAAGAGACCGGCATCGAGATCGGGATGGAAATCAAGGTCTCGGGCGAGAGCTTCGTCACGCCCCCGGGCCCGCTGTCGGCGCTGGTGGCCGATGCGGTCGAGGCCGAGACCGGGCGGCAGCCCGAGCTGTCGACCTCGGGCGGCACGTCGGATGCGCGCTTCGTCAAGGATCTGTGCCCGGTGGTCGAATTCGGGCTGGTCGGCAAGACCATGCATCAGGTCGACGAACGGGTCGAGACCGCCCAGATCGACGAGCTGAAGCGGATCTACACGCGCATCCTGAGCGGCTATTTCGGCTGATCCGTTTCGCCGACGCGCCCGCGCTTTCCGGCTGACGGCGAAGGGGCCGCGTGCTAGGTCTCGGCCATGACCCGCATCCCCGCCAAGACCGAGATCCTCGACTGGATCGCCGCCCATCCCGGCCAGACCAACAAGCGCGACATCGCCAAGGCGTTCGGGCTGAAGGGGGCCGACCGGATCGACCTCAAGCGCCTGCTGAAGGAGCTTGAAGACGAGGGCCATCTGGAAAAGCGCAAACGCACCTACCGCGACCCCGAAAAGCTGCCGCCGGTGACCGTTCTCTCGATCCTCGCGCCCAATGCCGATGGCGATCTTTTTGCCCGGCCGCTGGAATGGCATGGCGAGGGCGCGGCGCCGAAGGTGCTGTACCTGCCCCGGCAAAGCGACGCCGCGCTGGGCGAGGGCGACCGGATCCTTGCCAAGCTGCAGGAGGTCCGCGCCGAGGATCACCAGTACGAGGCGCGGCTGATCCGCAAGATCGGCTCGAACCCGAAACGCATCCTCGGGATCTTCCGCAAGGCGACCGAGGGCGGGCGGATCGTGCCCATCGACAAGGGCGCCGACAAGGAATGGACGGTCGCCGCCAGCCTGACCCATGGCGCGAAGGATGGCGAACTGGTCGAGGCCGAACTGGCGGGGCCGCGCGGCCGCATGGGCCTGCCGCGCGCCCGCATCGTCGAGCGGCTGGGCGACCCGACCGCGCCGAAGGCGGTCAGCCTGATCGCGATCCATCAGCATGGCATCCCCGACGACTTCCCCGACGAGGTGATCGCCGAGGCCGACCGCGCCAAGCCCGCGGGGCTGGGCAACCGCGAGGATCTGCGGGCACTGCCGCTGGTTACCATCGACCCCGCGGACGCGCGCGACCGCGACGACGCGGTGCTGGCAATACCCGATGACGACCCGGCCAATCCGGGCGGCCATGTCCTTTGGGTCGCCATCGCCGATGTCGCCCATTACGTGCCCCCGGGCTCGCGGCTTGACCGCGAGGCGCGGCGGCGGGGCAATTCGACCTATTTCCCCGACCGGGTGGTGCCGATGCTGCCCGACCGGCTGTCGGGCGATCTGTGTTCGCTGCATGAGGGCGTGCCGCGCGCCTGCATGGCGGTCCGGATGAAGATCGACGCCTCGGGCCACAAGCTGTCGCACCGGTTCACCCGCGGGCTGATGCAATCGGCCGGGGCCTTCGCCTATGAGGAGGTGCAGGCGGCCGAGGATGGCACGCCCTCGGAGCGCATCGCGCCCTTGCTCGAGGAGGTGATCCACCCGCTTTACGCCGCCTATCGAGCGCTGATCCGGGCCCGCGAGGCGCGCCAGCCGCTGGATCTAGACCTGCCCGAGCGCCGGATCGAACTGTCCGACGAGGGCAAGGTGGCCTCGGTGAAGTTCCGCGACCGGCTGGATGCGCACCGGCTGATCGAGGAATTCATGGTGCTGGCCAATGTCGCCGCCGCCGAGGAACTCACCCGGCTGCAACGCCCGCTTCTGTTCCGGGTCCATGAAGAGCCGAGCCCCGAAAAGCTCGATGCGCTGCGCGAGGTGGCGGGCGCCTCGGGCTTCACGCTGGCCAAGGGGCAGGTGCTGCATACCCGCCAGCTGAACGACCTGCTTGATCAGGCGATGGGGACCGAGTTTTCCGAGCTGATCAACCTCTCGACGCTGCGCTCGATGACCCAGGCCTATTACTTCCCCGAGAATTTCGGCCATTTCGGTCTGGCGCTGAAATCCTATGCCCATTTCACCTCGCCGATCCGGCGCTATGCCGATCTGATCGTGCACCGGGCGCTGATCTCGGCCCATGGCTGGGGCAAGGACGGGCTCAGTCCCGAGGATGTGGACGAACTGGAAGCAACGGCCAAGCATATCAGCGAGACCGAGCGGCGCTCGATGGCGGCCGAGCGCGACACCACCGACCGCTACCTTGCGGCCTATCTGTCGGAACGGGTGGGCAACGAATTTGGCGGCCGGATCTCGGGAATCGCCCGGTTCGGTGTCTTCGTCTCTCTCGACGAGACCGGGGCGGACGGGCTCATTCCGATCCGCGAGCTCGGGAACGAGTATTTCCACCACGACCGCGACGCCCAGACCCTGATGGGGTCCAATAGCGGGCTGGTGATCGGCATCGGCCAGCGGGTGACGGTGCGGCTTGCCGAGGCAGTGCCGGTAACAGGCGGGCTGACCTTCGAGCTTCTGTCGATCGAGGACCGGGCGGTGCCGCGCGGTGCCGTGCGCGGGCGCGGCAAGCCGGTGCGGCGCAAGGTGGTGGGCGCCAAGGCGAAATCCGACAAGGTCAAGCGCAAGGTCAAGCGGACCCGCCGCTGAGCGATGCGCGGTCCGGCGCCTGCGACCGGCTGGGCGAAAGCCGCCCCCGAAACCCCGCTTTGCGGTTGAACGGACCTGCGCTACACTGGCTCAAAGCCTGACAAAAGGTGCGAGCAGATGACCCGACACAGATCCTTGGCCCCCGGCCTCGGGGTTGCCCTTGGGGTTGCCCTTGTCCTGGGCAGTCCCGCGGATGCGGTTCTCGACCGCGCGCCCCGGCCCTTGCCCCGTCCGGAGACGCCGGAAATGAGCCGGAGCCTGCGCCCCGAAACCCGCCCTGACCTGCGCCCTGCCGTCGCCGCTGCCCTGGCCGAAGCCGTCGCACCCGACACCATCGCCGACGAGGCGCGGGGCTTTCCGGGCTGGATCGCGGGTTTTCGCGGCCGTGCGCTGGCGCAGGGCATCGCGCCCGGCGTCTTCGACCGGGCCTTCGAGGGCGTGACCTTCCAGGCCGACGTGATCCGGCGCGACCGCAACCAGTCGGAATTCGTCAAGCCGATCTGGGACTATCTCGACAGCGCGGTGTCCGAGACCCGGGTGCAGAACGGCCGCGCGGCGCTGGCGCAATACGGCGCGGTGCTGACCCGGATCGAGGCGCGCTATGGCGTCGACAAGGAGATCGTGGCCGCCATCTGGGGCATGGAGACCTCTTACGGCAGCTATCGCGGCTCGGCGCCGATCGTAGATTCGCTGGCGACGCTGGCCTATGACGGCCGCCGCGCCGCGTTCTTCGAGACCCAGCTGGTCGATGCGCTGAAGATCATTCAGGCGGGCGATACCGATGCCCGGCACATGACCGGAAGCTGGGCGGGGGCGATGGGCCATACCCAGTTCATGCCAAGCTCTTACCTCGCGCATGCGGTCGATTTCACGGGCGACGGGCGGCGCGACATCTGGTCGGACGATCCGACCGACGCGCTGGCCTCGACCGCGGCCTATCTGGCGCATTTCGGCTGGACCAAGGGGCAACCCTGGGGCGTCGAGGTGCAGCTGCCGCGGGGCTTCGATCACCGGCTGGCCGACCGCTCGGTCAAGCGGATGCCCTCGGACTGGGCGCGTCTTGGGGTGCGCGACATGGGCGGTCGGGCGGTGCGCGACTATGGCCGTGCGGCGATCCTGCTGCCTGCGGGCGCGCGGGGCGCGGCCTTCATGGTCTTCGACAATTTCCGCGTGATCGAACGCTACAACCCCGCCGATGCCTATGTGATCGGGGTCGGGCATCTGGCCGACCGGCTGAAGGGGGGCGGGCCGATCCGGGGCGCCTGGCCGCGCGACGACCGGGCGCTGGCCTCGGCCGAGCGCAAGGAGTTGCAGGAGCGTCTGACCCGCGCAGGCTTCGACACCAATGGTGTCGACGGACGGATCGGGCCTGACACGGTCTCGGCGCTTCGGGCCTATCAAAGCGCGGTCGGGCTGATCCCCGACGGCTATGCCAGCATGGCGGTACTGCGGCGGCTGAGATAAGGCCGCCGGGTCCGGGACGCGCCTAGAACTGCGTGACGCCCATCGGAAGATCGAGGCTTTGCACCAGGCCCTGCAGCGTGTCCGCAGACGTGCCCAGTGCGATCCCCTCCAGGGCTGGGGCGTTGCTGCCCCAGTACATCGTGACGGTCTCGTGCGCGTCGTATTCGATGTACTTGTCGGCAGAGTGCTCCTCCTTGGGATCGCGCGCGGTGATGATCTTCGAGAAGGTGTCGACCGACTCGACGCTCGGCTCCCATTTGAGACCGATCACGGCGGGGTTGTTCGTGACGCGCAGGGTGATGGTGACGTCGAGCATGTAGACGTCGGTATCGACCGTGTTATCGAGACTTCCGACAAATTCGCGCAGGTAGGTCTGGCGGGCGCCGTTATTGGTGAGCGCCTGAAACTCCTCGTCTTCCATACGGTTGCCGACGGTCTTGGCGGTGTCTTTCATGATCTGGCGGATGTCGTCCAGGACATGCTTGCGCAGGTGGTCGACATAGTTCTGGTATTTCTGGACTTCGTAGGTTCTGGGGTCGAGCCGCGTGACCTGATCGAGATTGGGCGTTCTTCGCAACCGGTCTTCCTGAAATTCGCGGTCCACCGTCAGATGGCGGCCCATCATGTGGCCGCGATCGCCCGAGAGGTCGCTGTCGCGCATGCTGGCGGCCCGTTCCTCGAGCCCCGAGATCAGGCCGCGAACTGCCTTTGCAGAGTTTCCGGCCTGCTTGGCCTGGCCCACCAGCCAGTCATAGGGGATCGTGACCTTTGCGTCCTTGGCGGCCGTGTAAAGCTGGCGCAGCGCCGTATCGAGGTCCTTGTTCTGCTTGGGGTTCCGTCCGCGGATCTCGGTCTTGAAGATGTCGAAACTGTTGCCGGTGTCCAGCAGCCGCTGAATGGGCGCGGGGCTGGCGGCCGGGGCGGCGGCAAGGCGTTGAAGCGCGACCAGGGCCCGGACGGGGGTGCTTCGGTCTGCGGTTTCGGTGAGGCTGTCGAGCGCCGTATCGGGCGGGGCCTGCATCCGGCTTTGCGTCGGGGCTGTCCTGGCGGAAGTGGGGCGGGCCGTCCGTACCGCCCGCGGTCGCGCTGTCTGCATCATTCGCCCTCGGTCCACGGCCATCGTGGGCGAGCTTGCCCCGACCGGTACAATCACAAGGGAAGCCTAGCAAGGGAATGGGGCGGCGTCAGCCGCTTTCTCAGCAGCGCAACCGGATGGGCGCGCAGCGTCAGGTGGAGGGCCAGGTAGTCCTCGACGATCTCCTCGCCCTCGGTCATGGCGGGCAGGGCGACGGCGGGTTCGGCGCGGCCTTCGCCGTCGAGGTCGCGGGCGAAAAGCGGCAGGGGGGCGGCGACGCGTTCGGGGCCGCCCAGCGCCCGGGCCGCCCACAGCGCCTCGCGTCGGCCGAGCCCCAGCGCGGCGAAGGCGTCGGCCTCGGCCAGTACCGTCAGCAGCCCGGGGCCAAGCCCGGCCCGGCGCCAGAGATCCTCGACCGAGGCATAGCCGTTGCCGCGCGCGGCCGCGATCCAGGCGGCCTCGTCCTCGGGCAGGCCGCGCACCTGGCGAAAGCCCAGCCGCAGCGCCAGCCCGCCACGGCCGTCGGGTTCCAGCGCGTTGTCCCAGCGGCTGGCATTGACGCAGACCGGGCGCAGCTCGACCCCATGCGCGCGGGCGTCGCGCACGATCTGGGCGGGGGCGTAGAACCCCATCGGCTGGGAATTCAGCAGCGCGCAGGCAAAGACCGCCGGGTGGTGGCGCTTGATCCAGGCCGAGGCATAGACCAGAAGCGCGAAGCTGGCGGCATGGCTTTCGGGAAAGCCGTAGCTGCCGAAGCCCTCGATCTGGGAAAAGCAGCGTTCGGCGAACTCGGCCTCATAGCCGTTCGCCGCCATTCCGGCCAGGAACCGGTCGCGGAACGCGCTGACATTGCCGTGCTTCTTGAAGGTGGCGAGCGAACGGCGCAGCCGGTCGGCCTCTTCGGGCGAGAAGCCCGCGCCGAGGATCGCGATCTGCATCGCCTGTTCCTGGAACAGCGGCACGCCCAGGGTCTTGCCCAGAACCTGGCCCAGCGCGTCCGAGGGAAAGCGCACCTCTTCCTCGCGGTTGCGGCGCCGCAGATAGGGGTGGACCATATCGCCCTGGATCGGCCCGGGCCGGATGATCGCGACCTGGATCACCAGATCGTAGAAGCTGCGCGGCCGCATCCGGGGCAGAAAGTTCATCTGCGCCCGGCTTTCGACCTGAAACACGCCAAGGCTGTCGGCCTTGCAGAGCATGTCATAGGTGGCCGGGTCCTCGGCGGGCAGGGTGGCGAGGTCGAAGCGCCGGCCATGGTGGCCGTCGATCAGGTCGAAGGCCTTGCGCAGGCAGGTCAGCATCCCCAGCGCCAGCACGTCGACCTTGAGAATGCCCAGCGCGTCGATATCGTCCTTGTCCCAGCAGATGACGGTGCGGCCTTCCATGGTGGCGTTCTCGATCGGCACCAGCTCGTCAAGCCGGCCTTCGGTGATGACGAAGCCGCCGACATGCTGCGAGAGGTGGCGCGGAAAGCCCTGGATTTCCTCGATCAGCTCGAGGGTGCGGCGGAGCCGCGGGTCGGCGGGGTCGAGCCCGATCTCGGTCAGTCGCTCGGGCGCGATCCGGCCCGAGCCCCAGCCCCAGACCTGGCTGGAGAGGGCGGCCAGCGTGTCCTCGCTGAGCCCCATGGCGCGACCGACCTCGCGGATCGCGCGTTTGCCGCGGTAATGGATGACGGTGGCGCAAAGCCCGGCGCGGTGGCGGCCGTAGCGGCCGTAGATATGCTGGATCACCTCTTCGCGGCGCTCGTGTTCGAAATCGACGTCGATGTCGGGGGGCTCGTCGCGGGCCTCGGAGACGAAGCGTTCGAAGACCATGGTGCCGATCTCGGGCGAGACAGAGGTGATGCCGAGCGCGTAGCAGGTGACTGAATTGGCGGCCGAGCCGCGGCCCTGGCAGAGGATGCCGCGGCTGCGGGCGAAGGCCACGATTTCGTTGACGGTGAGGAAGTAGGGTTCGTAGCCGAGCTTGCCGATCAGCGCGAGTTCGTGATCCATCATCGCCCGGACCCGATTGGGCGCGCCCTGCGGATAGCGCCAGGCCAGCCCGGCCTCGGCCAGCCGGGCGAGGCGCCGGGGGGCGGTTTCGCCATCGCTGCATTCCGAGGGGTACTCGTAGCGCAGCTCGTCGAGCGAGAAGCCGCAGCGCCCGGCAATCTCGCCCGCGCGGTGGACGGCGGCCTCGTGGCCGCGGAAGAGCCGCAGCATCTCGGGTTCGCTGCGCAGGCGGCATTCGGCATTGGCGAGTGCTGCCCGGCCCAGCGCGTCGACCCGGGTGCCGGTCCGGATCGCGGTCAGCACATCGGCCAGCCTGCGGCGGCGGCCGTGATGCAGGATCGGACTGGCGGTGGCGACGGGGTCGAGCCCCAGATCTGCGGCGAGCGCGGCAAGCCGGTCGAAGCGGGCGGCGTCGTCGCCGTCATAGGCCGGGGCCATCGCGAGCGCGACGGCGCCGGGGAAGCGGCGCGTCAGCCGGTCCGCCTGTGGCCGCCATGCGACCGCGCCGCCCTGCAGGCGTGGCGCCTGTGGCGGGTGGAGCAGGAGTTCGGCGCCATCGCCCCAGTCCATGAGGTCGTCGAGGCCGAGCCGGCAGGCGCCCTTGGCGGCCCGGAGCCGTCCGGCCGAGAGCATCCGGCAGAGCCGCCCCCAGGCGGCGCGGTCGCGCGGCAGCAAGGTGAGGCTGAGCCCGTCGGTCAGCACCAGCCGCGTGGCCGGGAGCAGTCGGGGCAGGGCCTTGGGCGCGGCCTCGCCCCGGCCTGCGGCCCGGGCAATCTCGCGCGCGGCGACATGGGCGCGGACGATGCCCGCCACCGTGTTCTCGTCGGCGATGGCCAGCGCCGCAAGCCCCAGCTCGGCGGCGCGCGCCATGTATTCCTCGGGATGCGAGGCCCCGGTGAGGAAGGTGAAATTCGAGGTGGCGTCGAGTTCGGCGAACATGGCGAGTCGGGAGTATATTCCCGTTTTGTTCTTTTCGGGAGTCCGCTTCGCCCCCCGGCTAGTCGGGGCGGCTGGCTGCGATCTCGAGCCAGGCGCGGGCGGCCTGGGGCAGATAGGCGCCGCGCCGCCAGAGCGTGGCCATCACCCAGTCGGTCGAGGGTTCGTCCAGCGGCACCTGCGCCACCGGCACATGCACCCGCGCCCGGGCGATCAGCCGGGGCAGGAAGGCCACGCCCAGCCCGGCGGCCGCGAGCCGGATGATGAAGTCGATCTGGCTCGACCGCGCGGTCACCTCGGGCTCGAACCCATGCCGGGTGCAGGCGGCGCGGATGATCCGGTTCAACGCGAAGCCGCTGTCGAAGAGGATGAAGGGCATGGCGCGCAGATCGGAGAGCGTGATCGGCCCCGGGCTTTGCGCCAGCGGCGCGTCGGGGGCCATCAGCGCGACCAGCGGGTCGCGATGCACCGGGCGCCAGTCGAATTCGTCCGACACCGGCAGAAGCGAGGCGGCCAGGTCGATCTCGCTGGCCCGCAGCAGTTCTTCGAGCCGGTCGCTGCCATGTTCGACCAGCGTGATGTCGACCCCGGGATAGCGCTGGCGGTAAAGCGTGAAGACCGGCGCGAAAAGTTCGCTCGACCCGATCGGCGGCAGCCCGATACGCAGCAGGCCACGCCTGAGCCCGGCCAGTTCCTGCAGCTCGGTCATCAGCGTGTCGCGGTCGGCCAGCAGGGCCTGGCCGCGCTGGAACACGATCCGGCCCGCGGCGGTGAGGGTGACGCCTGCCGGGCCGCGATTGAGCAGCGGCACCCCGATCTCGTCCTCAAGCTGGCGCACCGCCTTGCTGATCGTCGACTGGGTTGCATGCACGCGCCCGGCCGCGGCCGAGAACCCGCCTGCGCGCACGACCTCGACAAAGACCCTGAGCGTCCTGAACTCCATGCCTATTCCGATAACGACTGAGGGTCAGTCAAACAAGTCATTTGAAGAATGCGGCATCTTGCCCACATGAACCCCTTGCGGGACGTTTCCCGCGCGTCTTCAGGAGTAGAGATCGTGACCGCCCATGCCCTTGCCCGACAGCTTCGCATCGCCCTGCGCCGGAGCCGCCTGGTGCAGATCGGCCTTCTGGTCGGCTTCTGGCTGGCCGGCGAGGCGGTGGTGCGGCTGACCGGGCTGCCGCTTCCGGGCGGGTTGGTCGGGATGGCGGCGGCGCTGGCGCTGCTGGGCTCGGGACTGGTGCGGGCGGGCACGCTGCGGCGGGGCGCGAACTGGTTCCTGGCCGAGATGCTGCTTTTCTTCGTGCCGGCCGTTCTGGCGGTGCTGAACCACCGCGAATTCCTGGGACTTCTGGGGCTTCAGATCCTGCTGATCATCGTTCTGGGTACGCTTGCGGTCATGGCGGTCACCGCATTGACGGTCGAGCTGTGCTGCCGCTGGGGGATCGGGGGGCATGGACAGCCTTCTGCACTGGACTGAGCAGCTTCTGCCGGTCGCCGGCTGGACGGCGCTGACGGTGGGGTTCTATCTGCTGGCCAAACGGGTCTACCGGCGCTGGTCGCGCTGGTGGCTGATGCCGCTGGCGGTGGCGCCCGCGCTGTTGATGATCGCGGTGCTGGCGCTGCATGAAAGCTATCGCGACTATATCCGCGGCGCGGGCTGGCTGATGCTGATGCTGGGCCCGGCGACCGTGGCTTTCGCGGTGCCGATCTACGAACAGCGCGCGCTGATCCGGCGCTATTGGCCGGTGCTGCTGGTCGGCATGGTCGCGGGCAGCGCGACGGCGGTGGCGGTCAGCTGGGGGCTGGCAAGCCTGTTCGGGCTGGACGAAAGCTTGCGGCTGAGCCTTCTGCCCCGGTCGATCAGCACGCCCTTCGCGATGGAGGTTTCGGCCGATATCGGCGGGTTGCCCGATCTGACGGCCGTCTTCGTGGTGATGACCGGTGTGCTGGGCGCGGCGCTGGGCGATGTGGTGCTGGCCTGGCTGCCGGTGCGCTCGGCCCTGGCGCGGGGCGCGCTTCTGGGGGTTGCTGCCCATGGCGCGGGCACCGCCCGGGCGCATCAGATCGGTCCGGTCGAGGGCTCGGTTGCGGGACTCGTCATGGTGCTGGTCGGTCTGCTGAATGTCTGCCTCGCGCCGCTGCTGGTCTCGGCCGCCCGGTTGGCCGCCGGATGAAACGGCCTGACGGGTCAAAAATGCTTAGCATTCGGAATGGTTCGTGGGGCGAATGAAGGTCCACCGATGCTGGCCTTCGGCGGTCGCGCGGCGGGCGGAAGGGCGGCGAGGCCAAGGGACAGGTGGCTCGCCTCCCGCCGAAATCTACGGATTTTGCCTTCCAGAACTGCAGACCCGACTGGACTGGCCGAAGGGCGCAAAAACCGGTCGCGGTGCATATTTCGTGAGCAGAACGAAGAAGGGCGCCCTCGATTTCGCTTCGCATTGATGCTGCGGTGCGGCGAATGCTTGATTTGACGAAGTAACGGCATAGCTTTGGCTGGCGCGTATCGCCGCGCTTGCGGCCCGTATCCTTCCCGTATCGCAACGGCATCGATAGGGCGGCCGCGCGCAGGCGTACCGCGGGCCGGCCCGGAGGCGGCTTTCAACGCTTTCCCGGGCCCGTCCTTCCGACAGATGGCAGGGAGTCCGACCAGACATGAAAGACATCGCATCCGGGGACCGGCAATCCTCTCCGTTCGGGACGGTCGCCGTGCTGGGCGCCGGGTCCTGGGGCACGGCGCTGGCGCGCGTACTGTCCCGCAACGGTCGTGCAGTGCGGCTTTGGGCGCGGCGCCCGGCGCTGGCGCAGGAGATCGCCGCCACCGGCCGGAATTCGCAATATCTGCCGGGCATCGAGCTGGGCGAGACGTTGCACGCGACCGCCTCGCTGGCCGAGGCGTTGGACGGGGCCGAGGCGGTGCTGATGGTCACGCCGTCGGCGACGCTGCGCGAGATGTGCCGGGCCGCGGCGCCGCATATGCCGCCGGGCATCCCGATTGCGCTTTGCGCCAAGGGGATCGAGCTTGGATCGGGGCTTCTTCTGTCCGAGGTCGCGGCGCAGGAATTGCCGGGCCATCCGATCGGCGCGATTTCGGGGCCGACCTTCGCGCGCGAGACCGCGCTGGGCCACCCGACCGCGGCGACCGTGGCCTTTCCCTTCACCTATGCCGACCGGCTGGCGCCCCAGTCCAGCGCGGCGGCGCGGATGGCGATGTCGGTCGGGGGCCACGGCTTCCGGCCCTATGTCTCGGACGATCTGGTGGGCGTCGAGGTCGGCGGCGCGGTCAAGAACGTGATCGCCATCGCCTGCGGGATGATGTCGGGCGCGGGCTTTGCCGAAAACACCCGCGCGGCCCTGATTGCCCGCGGCGTCGACGAGATGAAGGCGCTGGCCGAGGCCCTGGGCGGGCAGCGCGAGACCGTGACCGGGCTGTCGGGCGCGGGCGATCTGACGCTGACCTGTTCCTCGACCACCTCGCGCAACATGGCGCTGGGCACCCAGCTTGGCGAGGGCATCGCGCGCGCCGATTGTTTCGGCGGCCGCCCGGTCGTGGTCGAGGGCGAGGTCAATGCCCGCTCGGTCATCGATCTGGCACGGCAGATCGAGGTGCCGATGCCGATCTGCGAGACGGTCAATGCCGTGCTGCACGAGGGGGCCGATCTCGAGCGCAGCTTCTCGGCGCTCTGGACCCGGCCGATCGAGGCCGAGCCGCGCGCCCTGACGCTGTCGCTCGACCATCCCGCCCCGACCGTTCCCCTGCCTTTCGGAGTGTCCTCATGAACCTTGCCACCGCCCCCCATCCGCCGCTGTCGGACCGCCGCTTCGTGCTGGCAACCGATCTGGACGGCACCTTCCTTGGCGGGACCGAGGCCGAGCGGCAACGCCTTTACGACTGGATCGAGGCCAACCGCGCCAGCGTGGGACTGATCTTCGTCACCGGGCGCGACCCGGAATTCATCATGGAGATGTGCGCCGAGAACGGCCTGCCCTGGCCCGAATACGTGGTCGGCGATGTCGGTACCTCGATTGCCGAGGTTCATCCCGGCGAGGCGATCCGGCCGATCCCGGCGCTGGAAGAGGATATCTCGCGGCGCTGGGATGACAGCGGCGCGCGTGTGCGCGCGGCGCTTGACGGCCATCCGGGGCTGACGCTGCAACCCACCGAGTTCCGCTACCGCGTCAGCTTCGACATGGACCCCGAGACCTACGACCCTTCGGCCGAGGCGAAGGTCGAGGCGATGGGGCTCGACTGGCTGATCTCGGCCGACTGCTATTTCGACGTGCTGCCCAAGGGCGTGTCCAAGGGGCCGTCCCTGCGCCGGCTGGTCGCGCATCTGGCCATCCCCGAGGGCCGGGTGCTGGCCGCGGGCGATACGCTGAACGACCTGTCGATGCTGGAATGCGGTCTCAACGCCGTTGCCGTCGGCAATTCCGAACCCGCCCTGGTCGAGCGGGTCCGCGACCTCGACCATCTGCACATCGCCCGGGCGCATGGCGCCGCAGGCATCATGGAGGCCATCGCCGCTTTCGATCTTCACACTTTGCCCAAAGGAGCCTGACCCATGCCATCGGATCTTGTCATCGTCTATCACCGCCAGCCCTACGAGGAGGTGGAGGAAGACGGAAAGATCGTCCTGCGAGAGAACAAGAGCCCGAACGGCATCGTGCCGACCCTGAAAAGCTTCTTCGGTCGGTTCGAGAAAGGCGCCTGGATCGCCTGGAAACAGGCCGAAGACCCGGCCAATCCCGATTTCGAGCGGGTGATCGAGGTCGACGACGCTTTCGGCAAGTACACGGTCTCGCGGCTGCCGCTGACGGCCGAACAGGTCAGCAGCTTTTATCACGTCACCTCGAAAGAGGCCTTCTGGCCGATCCTGCATTCCTTCAAGGAGCGCTACAATTACGACCCCGTCGACTGGCCGACCTTTCGCGAGGTGAACTGGGCCTTCGCCGAGGCCGCCGCCGCCGAGGCCGCCGAGGGCGCGGTGGTCTGGGTACATGACTACAATCTGTGGCTGGTGCCTGGCTATCTGCGGACCCTGCGCCCCGACGTGAAGATCAGCTTCTTCCACCACACGCCGTTTCCGGCGGCCGACACGTTCAACGTGCTGCCCTGGCGCAAGGAGATCCTGCAAAGCCTGCTGGCCTGCGACGTGGTGGGCTTTCACATCCCGCGCTATGTGGCGAATTTCGTCTCGGCCGCGCGCAGCCTTCTCGATGTCGAGGTGACGGCGCGCCAGAAGGTCGAGCCCGAATTCGCCGCCGAAGTGACCGCGCTTTCCGAACGCAGCGTGCCGACCGAACTGGTCTATGAAGACCGGCGGGTGGCGGTGCAGGCCTCGCCCGTCGGGGTCGATGCCGATTACATCGACGCGGTCGCGCGGCGCGAGGAAACCGCCCGCCGTGCGGAAGAGATCCGCGCGGAAATGGGCGGCGCCAAGCTTCTGCTGTCGGTCGGGCGCACCGATTACACCAAGGGCGGGATCGACCAGCTGCTGAGCTATGAACGCCTGCTGGAGGCCCAGCCCGATCTGCGCGGCAAGATCCGGCTGATGCATGTCTCGGTGCCCGCGAACCGCAACATGACCGTCTACGAGAATATCCAGAACGAGCTGGAACAGATGGCGGGGCGGATCAACGGCCGTTTCGGCAGCCTCGACTGGCAACCCATCGTTCTGATTTCGCGCGCGATCCCGTTCGAGGATCTGGTGGCCTATTACCGCGCCGCCGATGTCGCCTGGATCACGCCGCTTGCCGACGGGATGAACCTGGTCTGCAAGGAATTCTGCGCCGCGCGGGTCGATGGCGACGGGGTGCTGGTCTTGTCGGAATTCGCCGGCGCCGCGGTCGAGATGGGGGCGGCGCTGCTGACCAACCCGTTCTCGCACCGCTCGATGGACAGCGCCATCGCCCAGGCGCTGGACATGCCGACGGCCGAACGCCGCGACCGCATGGCGGCGCTTCGCGATGTGGTGCATCGCCACGACGTCCGGTTCTGGGCCAACCATCAGATGGAGGCGCTGTCCGGTCCGACGCTGGGCGCGGCCGCCTTGCCCGCCGCGTGATCTTTTCCTGACGCAGCGGAACCTTGCGGGGCGACAGGACGCCCCGCCTCTGCTACCATGAGCCAGCGGAAGACGGGCTTTCGGTGGGGAGGGTGCGGTGCGCGTCGCTTTGTTCGGCGGAAGCTTCGATCCGGTTCACGAGGGGCATCTGGCGGCGGCGGTGCTGGCCCGGCAGGCGCTTGACCTGGACCGCGTCATCTTGATCCCCGCAGGCTCGACCGCCACGCGGCCCGGCCCCAAGGCGCAGGCCGTCGCCTCGGCGGCGCATCGGCTTGCGATGCTGCGGCTGCTGTGCGAGGGCCGTCCCTGGCTTGAGGTCAGCGATGCCGAATGCCGCCCTGGCGCTTCGCCCTTTGCCGTCGATACCCTGGCGCTGTTTCACAGGACGCTTCCGGCGGGCACTGACATCGTTCTGCTGATCGGCAGCGACAAGCTGGCCCTGTTGCCGCGCTGGCACGGTATCGACGCGATCCGGGCCTCTGCGCGTATCGTTGCGCTGGACCGGCCCGGTCATCCGCTCGACGCGGCGCCGCCCTGGGTCGAGCGGCTTGGCGGACCCTTGCCCGACCTCTCGTCGACCCAGATCCGCGCGCGTCTGGCGGCGGGCGGACCGCTTGACGGGCTCTGCCCCTCGGCGGTGATCTCTTATCTGATGACAGAGCAGCCCTATGCCCGGCCCGGCCCCGCAGCCCGCTTTGCCTGAGCGGCTTAGCGCCGTGCTGGCAGGACTGCCCTTGCGGGCGGTGGCCTGCAGCGGCGGCATCGACAGCCTGCTTCTGGCCACGCTTGCCCATCGGCAGGCGCCCAAAGCCACGCGCATCGTGCATGCCGTCAGCCCCGCCGTACCCGCCGCCGCCACCGCCCGGGTCCGCGCACAGGCCGGGGCCGAGGGCTGGGCGCTGGATCTGGTCGATGCGGGCGAGTTTTCCGATCCCGACTATCTGGCCAACCCGGTCGACCGCTGTTTCTTCTGCAAGCAGCGGCTTTATTCCACCTTGCGGCAGGTGACGGCCGCCGTCGACGGGCCGGTCGCGATCCTTTCGGGCACCAATGCCGACGATCTGGGCGAGTATCGCCCAGGCTTGCGCGCCGCCGAGGCGCTGGGGGTGCGGCACCCCTATGTCGAGGCGGGGATCGACAAGGCGCGCATCCGCGGCATGGCGCGTGCGCTGGGGCTTTCCTTCGCCGATCTGCCCGCCTCGCCCTGCCTGGCCAGCCGACTGTACACCGGGCTTGCGGTCACGCCCGAACGGCTGCGCGCGGTCGAGCGGGCCGAGGACCGGCTGCGGGCCGAAACGGGGCTTTCGGTGCTGCGCTGCCGCCGCCGGGGGGATCTGATGCTGATCGAGGTCGAGGCGGGCGAGGGCGCGCGGATCGGTCCCGGGCTGATCGCCTGTGTTGCCGCCGAGGCTCGCGCCATCGACCCGGGCATCCGTGAGCTGAGGCTCGATCCGCGGCCCTATGCGCCGGGCCGGGCGTTTCGCGGGGCGCGATGAGGGTGCGGCTCGATCACGACCGGCCGCGCCGGATCGGCCAGCCCGAGGCGATCCTCTGCGAGGGCAAGGCGCTGGCCGATCTCGACGCGATCCTCGGGGCGCTGCAGGGCCGGCCCACGCTTCTGACCCGGCTGGCGCCCGAGCGTCATGCCGCGCTTGCCGCCCCGCCCAAGGATTACGACCCGGCCTCGCGCACCGCCATCGTCAATGGCTGTCTGCCTGCGCGGACGGGTAGGGTGCGGGTGGTGACGGCGGGCACCGGCGACCTGCCGGTGGCGCTGGAGGCGCTGCGCACGCTCCGCTTCGGCGGGCTTTCGCCGGACCTGATCGCCGATATCGGCGTGGCCGGGCTCTGGCGGCTGGAGGAACAGATCGAGAGCATCCGCGACAGCGATGCGGTGGTCGTGGTGGCGGGCATGGACGGGGCGCTGGTGTCGGTGATCGGCGGGCTGGTGGGCGTGCCGGTGATCGGGGTGCCGACCTCGGTCGGCTATGGCGCGGCAGAGGGCGGGCGCACGGCGCTGAACGCGATGCTGGCCAGCTGCGCCCAGGGGGTGCTGGTGTGCAATATCGACAACGGCTTCGGCGCGGCCTCGGCGGTGCTTCGGATCCTTGAGGCACGGGCACGGTGAGCGGGGTTCTGGTGATCCGGACGCCTTCGGGGCTGAGCGGCGACATGCTGCTGGCGGGGCTGGCGGTGATGGCGGGTCAGGCGGCCGATATCGGCTCGGTTCTGGCCGCGACCGGTCTGCCGCTGCCGCACGGCGCGGTCGAGATCCGGCCGCATGCCTTGCAGGGCATCTCGGGCTGGCAGGCGCGGGTCCGGCTGCCGCATGAACATGCCCATCGCCATCTGGGCGACATCCTGGCGTTGATCGAGGCGAGCCGTCTCGCGACCCCGGCGAAGGCGGTCGCGGCGCGGGCCTTCACGCTTCTGGCCGAGGCCGAGGGGGCGGTTCATGGCTGCCCGCCCGGGAAGATCGCGTTTCACGAGGTCGGCGCGCTCGATTCGATCCTCGACACCTGCCTCGCGGCCGAGCTTCTGGTCCGGATCGCGCCTGACCGGCTGGTCTGCAGCCCTCTGCCGCTGTGCGACGGGACGGTCCGCTGTGCCCATGGCCTGTTGCCGACGCCCGCGCCTGCGGTGCAGGAGCTTCTGCGCGGGGTGCCGGTCTGCGGCCTTGCCTCGATCGGCGAGACCGTGACCCCGACCGCCATCGCCTTCCTGCGCGCAGCCGGTTTCGTCTTCGGCGACTGGCCCGAAATGGTGATTCGACAGACCGCCCGGATCTATGGCGGGCGGGTGCTGCCGGGGGTGCCGAACGGCGCGCTTTTCGCGCTGGGCGATGCGGTCCCGGCCCCCGCGAAACACCGGCCGCACGATCCCGCCGGGCCCGACAGCGAGTCATCTTGACTTAGCGTCAAGTGCCACGCATAATAATGAAATTAAAGGCAATTTGTTTCTGTCCTCTGCGTTTGCCGAGCCTGGCAGTGCGTGCCGAGTGGCGTTTGTTCCCGAAAGTCATTGACCCCGAGGTGTGCGATGCCCGTTACCGCCACGACTGCGCCCGCGTCCGCAGGCGAAAGCCACAAGACCCCCTCTGCCACGCCGCTTTCCCAGACAGACTACCTGATGCCGGTCGAGGTGCATGTCTTTGCCCGCGACGGCCAGCACTATGCCTTCGATTGCCGGTCCTACGCGATCTTCAAGCTCGACCGGGCGGCGGCGCTGGTTCTCGAGCGCGCGGCGCGGCTGAGCTTGCCCGGGATCGTCGAGGATCTGGCGGGCGAGGTGCCCGAGGCCGAGATCCGCGCCCATTACCTGCGCTTCCTCGAGATGCTGGTGGCGGGCGAGTTGTCCTGCGAGCCGGTGCCGAGGCCCGGCCGGCCGCCCTTCAAGAACCTCGTCCTGATGTTGGCGGGCGGCTGCAACATGGGGTGCAGCTACTGCTTCGAAAAGGACGTGCCGATCTACCAGAAGCCCAACGTCATGACCCGCGACCGGGCCGACGAGGTTCTGGACTGGTTCTTCCGCCATCAGGAAGGGCCGAAGGCGCATGTGCAGCTTTACGGCGGCGAGCCGCTGCTGAACTGGGAGGTGCTGACCCATGTCGTCGAGCGGATCGACGCCTGGGCCGCGCGCGAGGGCAAGGACCTGAGCAAGTACCTGATCACCAACGGCACGCTGCTGAACGAAGAGAGGGTGGGCTTTCTGGTCGATCACGGGGTGACGGTGCAGGTCAGCGTCGATGGCGACCGCCGCACCCATGACCGGTTCCGGACCTTCAAGAACGGCCGTCCGACCATGCCCGCGATCCTGCCCAATATCAAAAGGCTGGCCGAGAAGGGGGCGGATTTCAACCTGCGCGCGGTGCTGACCCGGGCCAACAAGGACCCCGATGCCGTGACCCGCGGGCTGAGCGCGCTGGGCGGCGAGAGGGTCTCGTTCGAGGTGGTGGCGACCGACGCCCGCGAGGCGCAGTTCGACGAGGCCGACTGGGAAGAATTCCTGGCCCATTACGACCGCTATCTTGGCCGCGCCTTCGAGACCTGGACCGGCCTGCCCGACGAAATGAAGGGCACGATCCTCAAGATCCTGCGCCAGCAGCGCGTGGTTTATGGCTGCGGCGCGGGCGTGTCCGAGGTGACGGTGGCGCCCGATGGCAACATCTACGAATGCCAGCGGATCTATCGCGATCCCTATTCCAACATCGCCGAGAACAGGGGGCCGACCGAGCTTGACAGCCGCTTCCTGACCATGGTCGACGACCGCCCGGTCTGCCGGGACTGCTGGGCGCGGTATCTTTGCGGCGGCGGTTGCCTGCATCAGTCGCAGACCGGGCACGGTTCGGACGACCCGCTTCCGCATTATTGCCGGATGAAACATGCGCTGGTCGAGGCGGCCATCGTCCGGATCGACCAGATCCGCAGCGTCGCGGCCCGGGCCGTCGAGGCCTGAGGCCATGGCGCTGGCTCTCGACAGACGCCCGCTGGGCAAGACCGGGATCGAGGTCTCGGCGATGGGGATCGGGTCGAGCCCGTTCCGCCATGGGGCCGCGGCCGACTGGGCCGGGCTTCTGGAAGAGGCCTATGACTGCGGCATCACCTATTACGACACCGCCCGCAGCTACGTGAACGGCGAGGCGGTGATCGCCCATCTGCCGCCCCGCGTGCGCGACGGGCTGACCATCGCCACCAAGACCGGCGCGCGGGGCGGGCCGCATTGCCTGCGCGATCTGCAGACCTCGCTTCGGACCATGGGCCGGGACCATATCGACCTCTGGATGACGCACATGGTCGAGACCATGCGCGAGTATGAGCTTTGCACCGATCTGGGCGGGTTCTGCGATGTGGCGGTCGCGGCCCGGACGGCGGGTCTGGTGCGCGCCACCGGCGCCTCGTTCCATGCCCCGACCGAGGTCATCCTGCGCGCCATCGAGGAGCGCGCCTTCGATGTGGTGATGTTTCCCTTCAACGTGCTTGGCCGCGAGACGGTGTTCGGCTCGCCCATTTCCGACTATCGCGACCGGCTGTTGCCGGCGGCGCGCGCCAACGGCGTGGGCGTCGTGGTGATGAAGGTGCTGGCGGGCGGCGAGATGAAGCATGGCGCCCCCCGGCTCGGGTTTCTGGCCGATCCCGCCACGGGGCAGGACACGCTGTCGGGGGCGATCCGCTATGCACTGATGCAGCCCGGCATCGCGACCGCCGTGCTTGGCATGGCCAACCGGACCGAACTGCGCCGGAACCTCGCCGCCGGGATCGGCGTCGGGCCGGACCCCGAGGCCTGCCGGACGCTCGAGGCCCGGGTGGCGGCGGCCTCTCCCGGCGAATGCACCCGCTGTGCCGCCTGTCTGGACGTCTGCCCCGAGGGGATCGAGATCCCCAAGGTGTTTCGCCTGCTCGATCAGGACCGCTTCTTCGGCATGACCGGGATCGCGCGGTTCAAATATGCCCGGATGCAGCCCGATGCCTCGGCCTGTGCGCGCTGCGGAAAATGCGCCGAGGTCTGCCCCGAGGATTTCGATATCGCCCGCCTGCTGCAGCTTGCGCATGTGCGGTTGACCCAAGCCACCCGTCCAGCCGGTTCCAGACAGACAGAGGAGGAAAATACGCATGGCTGACGAAGTCCAGGGCTTCAAGAAGGTGACTGCAGAGCAGTTACCCGAGGAGCAGAAGAAGAAGCTCCGCAACGCGCTCCAGCAGGAGCTGGCGGAGGCGATGATCAAGACCATCCGCGCCGAGCCGCCCCAGGTGGATCTGAGCGAGATCGAAGTGATCCTCAAACCCGGGCAACGGATCGAGGAATGGGACGTGCTCGCCAGTTGCGGCACCTGCGGGACCTGCGGGACCTGTGGCACCTGCGGCACGTGCGGGACGGCGGCGCTGACCGACGACATTCCGATCAATATCGCCCGCGAGCTTGGGGTGCTGCTGCCCAAGCCGCAGGTCGATCTGTTGCGGCTCCATTCCGACATGGAGAAGATGAACTCGATGATCCTGACGCTGGCCAATCGCCGGCAGAAATAGCGGCGCGGATCAGTCGAATGAGGCGAGCGCCGCGTCCAGAACCGGATCGCGGCCCTCGCGCAGATCGAAGGCCCCGGGCGCGGCCTCGATGTCGGGGACCAGCCCCGCGCCCTCGATCGGCGCCTCGGTGCCGGGCCGCGCATAGCGGGCCACGGGCACGAAGACCCCCAGAAGCGACCGCGGCAGGCGGAACTCGACCGGATCGCCCACGGCGCCGCCGCTTGGGCTGCCGACAAGAACCGTGCCGGGCAGGGCGGCAAGGGCTGCCACACAGATCTCGGCGGTCGAGGCGGTGCCCGCGTCGATCAGCAGCCGGAGCCGGGCGGGCTGGGGCGTGGCTGTGGGCGCGAGGATCAGATCCTCGAACCGCCCGAGCTGTCCGCCATAAGGGGCGGGATGGGCGTGACGCATCCAGACCAGCGGCGCGCCGGTCAGCCTTGCTGCCAGCATGCGGGCCTGTTCGTCGCGCCCGCCGCCATTGCCGCGCAGGTCGATCACCAGCCGGTCGCAGCCCGCAAGCCCGGCAAAGGCGGCGTCGAGCTGGCGCGCCATCTCGGCATCGCTGATCTGACCCGTCCGGTCGCGGCAGGCGAAGCTGCGCATCGCGATCAGCCCGGTCCGGTCGTCAATCCGCCGGGCGCGTACGGCAGGCGGCGGCGGGGCGGCGGGGTCCTGCACGCGCCAGTCGGGCGCAAACGTCAGATCGCGTCTGCGGGCATCGGTCAGGCTCAGGCGTCGGGGCAGGGGGGACTCGCCCGGCAGGCAGTCGCGGTGCGAGAGGCTTTGCAGGGCAAAAAGGTACCTCTGCCGGGGCGTCGAGCCGGGGCGCAGCCGGAGGGACGCCAGAACCTTTTCGGCCGGGACGCCGTCGATGGCGGTCAGGAGATCGCCGACAGAGGCCGCCCGATAGGCCGAAATCGCAGGATCGGCCCAGAGAAGCACCGGGCCCTCGGGGGTGGGGGCGAAAACCAGACCCGACAGCCAGCCGGTCTCGGCCCCCATCACGCTGGGGGCCAGTCTCAGGTGACAATCGCCCAGCGCCCAGAGCCCGTCGCGAAGCGCCCGCGCCCCGGCCCAGAGATCGCCTGCGGGGTCGACTGTGCGCAGCACCGAAAAGACGGCCGCCGGGTTGGCGCCGTCAGAATCGGCATGACGGTCGCGGCCGGCCCACCAAAGTGTGATCGTCTCTTCGAGAAAATCCAGATCGGCCAGCCAGTCGGATCGCAGATAGGACACGTCCGGCCCCTCCTGCCCGAACGGCGTTGCCCCCATGATGCGGCGGCGGCTCGGTCCGGTCCAGCCGAAATGCCGCAACGTTTCGCCCGGTGCCGCCAGGGGGGCGGCAATTGCAAAAGAAGCGGTGCTGTTGACAGGGCAGCGTGAGGGGCGCCGCTTAACCCGACTGGCCGACGGCATCGAGCCGGACAGACCGAGCGCTCCGGCCCCGCCTGCCACCGCGCTCGACCCCCGCGAGGCGCTGGGTCGGACCGAGGCCTCCCGGTCCCTTGCGGCGCGCGCGCTTTTCGAGGCGATGGCCAACCGGGGCAGCGACGCCGCCCGCGCCGAACTGGCCCAGATCGCGCTGATCTTTGACCCCGAAGGCGATGCCGACACCCTGTCCGAGGCGATCTCGGGCTTGGTCTCGTCGGTGCATGGGCCAGACAGTCCAGCGCCGGTCTTGGCGTTTTACGAGCCCTTTGCCGATACCGCGCTGCCGGTCCGCTGGTCGGCCGGGGCCGAGACCGTCGAGGCGGTCGAGATGGTGCCGGGCGCGCCGGGTGGGAGGCCATGGGGCTGGCGGTGCCGCTGGCCATCGGGCTGAACGGGGCGCGGACGCTGGCCGCCGTCGGCCGGGGGGGCACCCGGGGCCGAGGCGCCGGGCTGGGGCTGGGACTGGGGCGGCTATGACGAGGACAGTTCGGCGCGCTGGCGATGGCGGCAGCGATGCTCTGGACCCGGTCGCGGGCCGGCCGCGCTGACCGAGAGCCCCGCGCAGGACGCCGTGATGGCCCGGCCGGGCTTGAACGCGCTCCACGGCGAACTCGCGACGAACCAGCGGGGCGTAAGCGGCCTGGACGCCGCGGCCGCTTGCGACGCTGCCGGTCGAGCTTTCGTCCCGCGACGCGCGGCTGCGCGACGGAGAGATCGACCGCGGGCACTTTAATCAGATGCTGGCCGACAATGCCGCCAATGACCGGCTGGTGCTTTGGGATGCGGATGCGGCCGAAAGGCGGCGGCACCAGTCGCCGCGGACGCGCGAGGATGCCGCAGGGATGGTCGCCCGGGCCGAGCGCGACCGCCAGCGGGGCGAAAAGGCCGCGCGTGCCCGCGTCCGCGCCGCCCCCGGGGCGGGGCGTTTCGGGTCCAGAAGGTCACGGCGCGCTTTTTCGCTCAGGACTCCTGCGGGTCGATCAGAGCCGATGTGGAGTTCTGGAATATCGGCGCGCGCGCGTCGTCCGGCTGTGAGGCGGTCACCGTCCGGTTCGAGATGCACACCACCTGGCCGAAGGCCGAAACCGAGCGTGTCACCGCGACCGGGACCTTCTCGGGCGGGCCGGACGGGACGATGCGGCTGATGGTTCCCGACGAGGGGCCCGTCGCCCGCACCCTGTCGGGCGGGCGGACGTTGACCTGTCAGGGCGTGGCGGCGACGTCGCCAATCCCGACGCCTTCACCAACTGGCCTGGCTGGGACCCCGGGTCCGGTCGCAACGGCCTCAGAAATCGAGGTTGGCGACGCTCAGCGCGTTCTGCTGGATGAAGTCGCGGCGCGGCTCGACCACGTCGCCCATCAGCTTGGTAAAGATGTCGTCGGCCTCGGCCACATCCTCGACCCGCACCTGCAGCAGCGTCCGCGCCTCGGGGTCGAGCGTGGTTTCCCAGAGCTGCTCGGGGTTCATCTCGCCAAGACCCTTGTAGCGTTGCAGCGACAGGCCCTTTTCGCCCTCGCTGAGAATCGCCTGCAGCAGTTCGGAAGGCGCATGGATCGGCTGGTCGCGGTCCTTTCGCACCAGCTTGGCGGGACGTTCGTAGACCTCCTGCAGCTTGGCGGTGAAAGTCCCGAGCCGCGCGGCCTCGGCCGAGCGCAGCACCGCACCGTCCAGCACCCGCACCTCTTCGACGCCGCGAACGACGCGCGAGAAGCGCATGCCCTTGTCCTGGGTCGGGCGCCCCTGCCAGCCGCGTTCGTATTCCAGCGCGATCAGGTCGAGCCGCCGGGCCACCGCCTCGGCCGTGCCCTGCAGGTCGGCGTCGATCTGGCCGGGCCGGAAGGCCCCGGCAATGGCGGCCTGTTCGAGGATATGCGCGGGGTAATGGGTCGGGAAGGCTTGCAGGATGCGCCGGACCTGGCGGGCCTCTTCGATGACCCTGGCCAGATCGTTGCCGATCAGGTGCTGCCCGTCGCCCAGCTGCAGCACGGCGCCGTCGATCCCCATCTCGACAAGGTAATCCTCCAGCGCGGCCTGATCCTTCAGATAGACCTCGGACTTGCCGCGGGCGACCTTGTAAAGCGGCGGCTGCGCGATGTAGAGGAAGCCCCCCTCGATCACCTGCGGCATCTGCCGGAAGAAGAAGGTCAACAGAAGCGTCCGGATATGCGCGCCGTCGACGTCGGCGTCGGTCATGATGACGATCTTGTGGTAGCGCAGCTTCGAGATATCGAACTCGTCCCGTCCGATCCCGGTGCCAAGCGCGGTGATCAGCGTGCCGATCTCCTGGCTGGACAGCATCCGGTCGAAGCGGGCGCGTTCGACGTTCAGGATCTTGCCCCGAAGCGGCAGCACCGCCTGATTGGCCCGGGCCCGGCCCTGCTTGGCCGAGCCGCCGGCGCTGTCGCCCTCGACAAGGAAGATCTCGGATTTCGCCGGATCGCGCTCCTGGCAATCGGCCAGCTTTCCGGGCAGCGAGGCCACATCCATCGCGGTCTTGCGCCGGGTCAGCTCGCGCGCCTTGCGCGCCGCCTCGCGCGCCAGCGCCGCCTCGACGATCTTGCCGACGATGTTACGGGCTTCCTGCGGGTGTTCCTCGAACCACTCGGCGAGCTTTTCGTTCACCAGGCTCTCGACCGCGGGGCGGACCTCGGAACTGACCAGCTTGTCTTTGGTCTGGCTGGAAAATTTTGGGTCGGGCACCTTCACTGACAGCACGCAGGTCAGCCCTTCGCGGGCATCGTCGCCGGTAAAGTTGACCTTCTCGCGCTTGGCGATGCCGCTCGACATCGCGTAATTGTTGATGCTGCGGGTCAGCGCGCCGCGGAAGCCCGCCATGTGGGTGCCGCCGTCGCGCTGCGGGATGTTGTTGGTGAAGGGCAGGACGGTCTCGTGATAGCTGTCATTCCACCACATCGCGACCTCGACCGCGATCCCGTCGCGTTCGCCGGTCATAAAGATCGGATCGGGCACCAGCGCGGTCTTGTGACGGTCCAGATAGCGGACGAATTCGCGCACGCCACCTTCATAGAACAGTTCGGACCGCAGCGGTTCGGCGCCGCGTTCGTCTTCCAGCAGGATGCGGACGCCGGAATTGAGGAAGGCCAGTTCGCGCAGCCGGTTCTCCAGCGTCTTGAACGAATAGTCGAGGTTCGAGAAGGTATCGGTCGAAGCCAGGAACCGGACCTCGGTGCCGGTGCGCCCGTCCGAGGGACCGACGACGCGCAGATGCTCGGCGGTATCGCCATGCTCGAACCGGGCATAATGTTCGTGGCCTTCGCGCCAGATCCGCAGCTCCAGCCAGTCCGACAGCGCGTTCACGACCGAGACGCCGACGCCATGCAGCCCGCCCGAGACCTTGTAGGAGTTCTGGTCGAATTTGCCCCCGGCATGCAGCTGGGTCATGATGACCTCGGCCGCCGAGACGCCCTCTTCCTCGTGGATGCCGACCGGAATGCCCCGGCCGTTATCGCTGACCGAGACGCTGGAATCGGCGTGAATCTTCACGGTCACCGCGTCGGCATGGCCGGCCAGAGCCTCGTCGATGCCGTTATCGACGACCTCATAGACCATGTGATGCAGCCCCGACCCGTCATCGGTGTCGCCGATATACATCCCGGGCCGTTTGCGTACCGCTTCCAGGCCCTTGAGAACCTTGATGGAATCGGCGCCATATTCTTCGGCAACCCGTGCGTTTTCGGCCATGTGCAAGATCCTCTGTTCGTCGCCGATCTTATACGGGGTCGTGGTGGGATTGTCACGCAAGAGCCACAATATTTGGTATCAGGCGAAGGGAATGACCAGCCCCACCGCGATCAGCATGCCGCCCGCGATCTGGTTGACCCGCCGCAGCGTCCGGGGCTCTTCCAGTAGCCGCCGCGCGCGGTCGATGAAAAGCGCAAGCGTCAGGTTTCCGAGAAACGGTACCAGCACCGAGATCGCCACGATGGCGGCAATGTCGGGGCCCCGCAGGCGGTCGATATCGAAGAAACCCGGCAGCACGCCCATGTAGAACAGGATCGCCTTCGGATTGCCGAGGATCGCGGCCATCCCCGCCAGAAAGCCCGCGATCCGGCCGGGCCGGGTCAGGCGGCTGTCAGCGGCGATGCCGCGCCCGGCCTGAAGGATCAGCATGAGCCCCATGGTCAGGAACAGTGCCGAGGCCAGAAGCCGCAGGATCGCGAGCAGCCCTCCGAAGACCGACACCGCCCAGCCCAGCCCGAAGATGGCAAGCGGCGGCCAAAGTGCGTCGCCCACCATCACGCCCGCCGCCAGCGGCCAGGCGGCGGCGAACCCGCCCGACAGCGCCCGCGCGGTCAGCGCCAGCCAGACCGGCCCCGGCGTCAAAAAGAGGATCAGCACCGCGCCCGCGTAAAGCGCCAGGTCGGCGGCGCTGGCGGTCATGATGCGGGCGGGGAGCGGGGCACGGTCAGCCGCCCCTTGGCATCGAGCGGCCAGAACGGGTTGTGCGCCAGCTCCCAGACATGCCCGTCGGGGTCGGCAAAATAGCCCGAATAGCCGCCCCAGAAGACTTCCTGGGGCGGTTTCATCGGCCGGGCCCCGGCCGAAAGCGCGGCCTCCCAGGCAGCATTGACCCCGGCGCGGTCGGGAAAGTTCTGCGCCAGCGTCATCGCCCCGGTGCCCAGCTCCGCCTCGGGGCGCCCCTGATCGGCAGCCAGCGCCGCCCGCCCGAAGAGCCCCAGTGCCATCCCGTCGAGCTGAAAGACCACGATCCCCGCTTCGGCCTCGGCGGGCCGCCACCCGAGCGCCTCGTAGAACGCGCGGGCGCGGTCAAGATCGTCCACGCCCAGCGTGATCAGGGTGATGCGCTGCGGGGTCACGGGCTGTCCCTCCTGTCGATCCGGCTGGTGCCGCCGGTTTCGGCCACCTCAAGATACTGCGCCCGGTCTCCCAGTTCGGAAAACAGGTCGGCCCCGGTGCCGGTCATCCAGGCCTGAGCCCCCAGGGCGCAGATTTCGTCGAAAAGTGCGGCCCGCCGACTGGCATCCAGATGCGCCGCCACCTCGTCCAACAACAAGAGCGGCGGCGCCCCGAAATCCTGCGCCAGCGCCCGCGCATTGGCAAGGATCAGGGCGATCAGCAACGCCTTCTGCTCGCCTGTCGAACAGTGCCGCGCCGCGACCCCCTTGGCGGTGAAGATCGCCTCGAGATCGGCGCGGTGCGGCCCGGCCAGCGTCCGCCCCGCCGCCATGTCGCGGCCCCGACCCGCGGCCAGCGCCCCGGCCAGGGCTTCGGGGTCTTCTGGGTCGGCGCCTTCGGGACCCGCCAGTGCCAGCGCGGCGGCGGGAAAGGCGGTTTCGGCCTCGGCCTGCGCGGCGTCGAGCCGGGCCAGCGCCGCCCGCCGGTTTGCACCCAGCACCGCCCCGGCCTCGGCCATCTGCGCTTCGAGCGCACCGAACCAATGCGGGTCGCGCACCTCGTCCTTCAGCAGGCGGTTGCGTTCGCGCATCGCCTTTTCATAGGCCAGCGCCGCTTCGGCATGGCCGGGTTCGAAACTCAGCGCGATCCTGTCCAGAAACCGCCGCCGCCCCTCGGCCCCCTCGATCCAGAGCCGATCCATCGACGGCACCAGCCACAAGACCCGCGCGATGCGTGCCAAGGCCACCTGCGCCGCCGCCTTGCCGTCGAGCCGCACCTGTCGCGTGCCGCCCGGTTCGGCCCAGGTCTCGATCTCGTGGATCGAAACAGGCCCGGCCAGCACCGCCCCGACCTTCCAGCCCAGCTGTCCCGGTGCCCGTGCCAGATCCTCGGCCCCGGCCCGGCGCAGGCCCCGGCCGGGCGACATCAGCGATACCGCTTCCAGAAGGTTGGTCTTGCCCGCCCCGTTCGCGCCAAAGACGGCGACCGGCCGCCGGTCAAGCGCAAGCCGCGCCCGCTCATGCGAGCGGAACTGCGAAAGGGTCAGCTCTGTCAGCGAGAGCCCGGGCACGGCTGGCCCTTCTTCTTGGCGAAAATACCAGCGCCGCAGGCCGCCCGGCGTCCGCCGGGCCCCGCATCGCTCACCGGGTCTCAGACCCGCATCGGCATCACGACATAGACCGCCGAGGCATCGTCACCCTCGCGCATCAGGGTCGGATCGCCGGACGAGTTGAACAGGAAGACGGCATTCTCGCGATCGACCTGACCGGCAATTTCCAGCAGGTATTTCGCGTTGAACCCGATCTCGAGCCGTTCGTCGCCATAGGCCACGGCCAGTTCTTCCTCGGCCGCGCCGCTGTCGGGCGAGGTGACCGACAGCGTCAGCCGGTCTTCTTCCAGCGCCAGCTTGACCGCGCGCGAGCGTTCGGAACTGACCGTTGCCACCCGGTCGACCGCCTGGGCGAATTCGGCCGCGTCGACCTCGAGCCGCCGGGCATTGTTCATCGGGATCACCCGCGAGTAATCCGGGAAGGTGCCGTCGATGACCTTCGAGGTCAGGGTGATCTCGGGCGTTGCAAAGCGCACCTTGGTTTCGCTGACCGAGACCGCGATGTCGATGTCGTCATCGTCCAGCAGCTTGCGCAACTCGCCCACGGTCTTGCGCGGCACGATCACGCCGGGCATGGTCTCGGCCCCGTCGGGCAGGGCCGCGTCGATCCGTGCCAGCCTGTGGCCGTCGGTCGCGACGCAGCGCAGCGCCTGTCCGTCCTCGCCGGTCGCCACATGCATGTAGACGCCGTTCAGATAATAGCGCGTCTCTTCGGTCGAGATCGCGAATTTCGACTTGTCGAACAGCCGCCGCAGCACGGGGGCCTTGGCGGTAAAGTTCGAACTGTATTCCGACGAGGCCATCACCGGGAAATCTTCGCGCGGCAGCGTCGCCAGATTGAAATGCGACTTGCCGGCATTGACCGTCAGTCGCCCCGAGGTGCCGTCATCCGACAGCTCGACCAGCGCGCCGTCGGGCAGCTTGCGGACGATTTCGTGCAGCGTGACGGCAGGCACGGTGGTCGCGCCCGCGCGTTCGACCGTCGCCGGGGCCTTGTCCACGACCTCGATATCGAGATCGGTGGCGCGGAAGCTGACGCTTGCCCCCTCGGCTTCGATCAGGACGTTGGCGAGGATCGGAATGGTGTTGCGCCGCTCGACCACCGATTGCGCCTGGCCCACCGCCTTGAGAAGTGTGCCGCGTTCGATGCTGAATTTCATGCCCCTCGCTCCTCTTGCGCCCGGGAGGCGAACCCTAACGGTTTCGCCCCCCCGCTCAAGCGTTTTGTTGGACTGTCCGAGACTTTCACAAGGGCGTCAAGGGGCCCCCTGGGCCGGGGCCGATCAGGCCTCCAGCATGCGGCGCAAAAGCTCCAGATCCTCTTCGATCTGGCTGTCCTTTCCGCGCAGCTCCTCGATGCGCTTGACCGCATGCATGACCGTGGTGTGGTCGCGCCCGCCGAAGCGGCGCCCGATTTCGGGCAGGCTGCGCTGGGTCAGCTGCTTGGACAGGTACATCGCGATCTGGCGCGGACGGGCGATGGTGCGGTGCCGCTTGGGGCCGACCATGTCGCTGAGCCGCATGTTGTAATGCTCGCTGACCTTGCGCTGGATCTCCTCGATGGTGACCTTGCGGTCCGAGGCGCGCAGGATGTCGGCCAGACAGTCCTGGGCAAGATCCAGCGTGATCTCCTTGCCAACCAGCGAAGCGAAGGCAAAGAGCCGGGTCAGGGCGCCTTCCAGCACACGGACGTTGGTGGTGATCCGGTGGGCGAGGAATTCCAGCACGCCGCCCGCGATGACCAGACCCGGATACTGAATCCGGTACAGCTCGACCTTCTGCTGCAGGATGCCGAGGCGCAGTTCGTAGTCGGTCGGGTGCAGGTCCACGACCAGCCCGCATTGCAGGCGGCTGCGGATCCGGTCTTCCAGATCCTTGATCTCGCCCGGCGCGCGGTCGGCCGAAATAACGATCTGCTTGTTCTGATCGACCAGCGCGTTGAAGGTGTGGAAGAACTCTTCCTGGGTGCTGTCCTTGCCGGCGATGAACTGGACGTCATCGACCATCAGCACGTCGACCGAGCGGAACAGCGACTTGAAGCCCATCATGTCGCGTTCGCGCAGCGCCTGCACGAAGCGGTACATGAACTGTTCGGCCGACAGGTAGACCACCTTCTTTTCCGGTGCCCGCTGCAGCAGATCCCAGGCGATGGCATGCATCAGGTGGGTCTTGCCGAGGCCCACGCCACCGTACAGGAAGAGCGGGTTGAACGCGACCGGGCCGCCCTCGGCCACGCGGCGCGCGGCGGCATGGGCCAGTTCGTTCGGCTTGCCGGTGACGAAGCTGTCGAAGGTGAAGCGCGAGTCGAGCGGCGCGCCGGGCATGTCGCCCTCGTCGCGCGGCTCGGCCGCCACGGCGCGGCGCGGTTGCGCCGCAGGCGCGGGCTCTGCCGGTTTCTGGGCCGCGACCGCGAATTCCAGCCGGTCCACATCGACACCGCTGCGGGTGAGATGTTCGAGGATCTTGTCGCCGAAGTTGCGATTGACCCAGTCGCCGACAAAGCTGGTGGGCACACCGAACCGCGCCACCCCGTCTTCGAGGGCGCGGAATTCCAAAGGAGCGATCCAGGTTACGAAGTTGTTCTTGCCGATCGATTTCTCCAGATCATCTCGAATGCGTCCCCAGGTGTCGTCTGTCATCTTCTCTTGCCCGCTCTTAGCCGATCCCGCAAAACCGGACAGCCCGAGAGACGCTCCGTCATGGAGCGGCCGTCGGAACCCCGGTGCGCATCGAAACGGGAGAAGACCCTTTCGGCAAAAGCGACACTTCCGTTGCCGGACTCCGCCATCGCGGCGCCCGGGTGTCCCCAAGTCGCTTTGCCTATCACGGTCCTTTGGACATGACACAAAACCCTACGGACAGAGCCAGGCTCCGTCAGGCTCGCAGCAGCGTTCGGTCAGAGCGCATCCCCTGAATATACGCCCTGTCCGGCAAGCCCCCCTCGATCGTCTCTCCCGCCGGCTCTGGCCGGATAAAAAAGCAGATCGTGGCGCGGGTCTTTCCGCGTCATGCCCCCCCAAGTCGATGTGAATCGCCCACAGACGGTAGACCGGGCGTCGTGAGGGGTGCAACAGAACTTCGACCTTGACGGCGAGCATGCGCGGAACGAATCCGGAGCGTGTTGCCGCAGGCCCATAAGGGCCGGGGAGGGGGCCCAAATGGCGAAGGGCGCAGCCTTGCGACCGCGCCCTTCGGAGCCCTTGTTTTTATGGCGGAATCAGCCCCGGATCAGGCGTTCAGCGCCTTCACCCGCGAGGCCAGCCGCGACATTTTCCGAGCCGCCGTGTTCTTGTGAACGACGCCCTTCGTGACGCCGCGCATCAGCTCGGGCTGGGCCTGGCGAAGGGCGGCCGCAGCGGCCTCCTGATCGCCCGAGGCGATCGCCTCTTCGACCTTCCGCAGGTAGGTGCGGATGCGCGAGCGGCGCGCCTTGTTCACGGCATAGCGGCGCTCGTTCTGACGGGCGCGCTTCTTGGCTTGGGGCGAATTGGCCATGTGGTCCTTTTCCCTTTTCCGGGTCTCGTGGTCAAAATCTCTCGCGCAACGAGTCCCCGGCCGGGTTTTGATGCCACCGGCTGATTCCGGCCAAAGCGGGCCTCACGCGCATGTAAGGCGCGGCTTATAGTCGAGCTTGCCGCAAAAGGAAACCGGAAAATGCGCAGCCCCGGGGCGGCGCGTCACTTGTCGCGGAACTGGGGCTCGCGCTTTTCGACGAAGGCCTGCATGCCCTCGGCCCGGTCTTCGGTCGCGAACATCATGTGGAACATCCGCCGCTCGAACAGCAGCCCTTCGCGCAGGGTGGTCTCGAAGCTGCGGTTGACGCATTCCTTGACCGCCATCGTGGTCAGCGCCGATTTCTCGGCAATCTTCTGGGCCGCCGCCATCGCCTCTTCGATCAGCTTCTTGGCGGGCACGACGCGGCTGACGAGCCCCGCGCGCTCGGCCTCCTCGGCATCCATGAAGCGGCCCGTGAGGTGCATGTCCATCGCCTTCGACTTGCCGACGGCGCGGGTCAGGCGCTGGGTGCCGCCGATCCCGGCAACGACGCCGAGATTGATTTCCGGCTGGCCGAATTTCGCGGTGTCCGCGGCAATGATGAAGTCGCACATCATCGCCAGTTCGCAGCCGCCGCCCAGCGCATAGCCCGCCACGGCCGCGATGATCGGCTTGCGGCAGGCCAGCAGGCGTTCCGTCTCGGGGGTGAAGAGGTCGCCCGCGAAGACGTCGACGAAGCTCTTCTCGCTCATCTCCCGGACGTCGGCACCGGCGGCGAAGGCCTTCTCGGACCCGGTCAGGACGATGCAGCGGACCTTTTCATTGGCATTGGCCTCGCTTACCGCGTCGGCCAGCTCGCCCATCAGCTCGCCGTTCAGCGCGTTCAGCGCCTCGGGCCGGTTCAGGCGGACCAGCGCTACGTGGTCCTCGATCTCGACGATCAGCGTCTTGTAAGCCATGGACTGTCGGCCTCCGTTCGGTTCGAGCCCGAGTCCTTAACAGTCTCGGGCCTGCGATCAAGCTATCTTTGGCATTGCGGACAGTAGAATGTCGACCGCCCCGACTGGACGACTCGGCGAATGGTGCCGGGGCATCCGGGGGTGGGGCAGGGCTTGCCCTCGCGTCCATAGACGCGGAAATTGTGCTGGAAGTAGCCCAGTTCGCCATCGGCCTGACGATAGTCCCGAAGGCTCGACCCGCCGGCCTCGATGGCCTCCGTCAGCACCGTCCGGATCGCCGGAACCAGAGTTGCCAGCCGGGCTGCGGCAATCCGGCCCGCCTGGCGCAAGGGCGAGATCCCGGCCCGGTGCAGCGCCTCGCAGACATAGATATTGCCAAGCCCCGCGACCACGCGCTGATCGAGCAGCGCGGCCTTGATAGGGGTCTGCCGCCCGCCGAGCCGCCCGGTCAGGTAAAGCTCGTGAAAGCCGTTGCCCAGCGGTTCGGGGCCGAGGCCCGCCAGCAGCCGGTGACGGTCCAGCGCGTCGGTGGCGGTCAGGTCCATGGCGCCGAAGCGGCGGGGGTCGTTAAAGGTGATCCGCGCGCCGCCCTCGATCTCGAACACCACATGGTCGTGCTTTTGCGGCGCCGGATGGTCATGGACGAAATGGCCCAGCGCGACGCCCGACACCAGGATCCGGCCCGACATGCCCAGATGCACGATCAGAGTCTCGCCGGTCGAAAGCTCGGCCAGAAGGTATTTGGACCGCCGCCCGAGCCGCAGCACCCGCGCCCCTGTCAGCCGCTCGGCCATGCGCTCGGGCAGGGGCCAGCGCAGGTCGGGGCGGTTGAGGCGCGCGGCGAAGATGGTGCGACCTTCCAGCACGGGGGCCAGGCCGCGACGCACTGTCTCTACCTCTGGCAATTCCGGCATCGGACCTTCACTTCATGGCGGAACGGATTGTAGTCCCCGCAGAGCGCCCTATAAGAAGGGCCGGACAAATGAACGGCAAGGCCCCATGACCGAGAGTGCCCAGAAAACCACCCATTTCGGGTTCCAGACCGTCGCCGAGGAAGAGAAGGCAGGCCTTGTGCACGGGGTCTTCACCCGCGTTGCCTCGCGCTACGACCTGATGAACGACCTGATGTCGGGCGGCATCCACCGGGTCTGGAAGGACGCGATGATGGACTGGCTCGCGCCGCAGCCGCATCAGCGTCTGCTGGACGTGGCGGGCGGCACCGGCGACATCGCCTTCCGCTTTCTTGGCCGCGCGCCCGGCGCGACGGCGGTGGTCTGCGACATGACGGAATCGATGCTGGTCGAGGGCCGCAAGCGCGCCGAGGCCGACAACCTTGCTGCCAGTCTCGACTGGGTGGTGGGCGACGGCATGGCGCTGCCCTTCGCCGATAACAGCTTCGATGTCTTCACCAATTCCTTCGGTACCCGGAACATCACCCGTATTCAGGACGCTCTGAACGAGGCCTACCGGGTGCTGAAACCCGGCGGGCGGATGATGATCCTTGAATTCAGCCAGATGCCGAACCCGCTGCTGCAATGGGCCTATGACCGCTATTCCTTCAACGTGATCCCGCCGCTGGGCCAGTTCGTGGTCAATGACCGCGACAGCTATCAGTATCTGGTGGAATCGATCCGCAAGTTCCCCGATCAGGAAACCTTCGCCGGGATGATCCGCACCGCCGGGTTCGAGCAGGTGAAGTATCGCAACCTGTCGATGGGCATCGCGGCACTGCATTCGGGCTGGAAGATCTAGGTGCGCGGGCCTCACAATATCTGGCGGCTGGTGCAGACACTGGCCACCATGGAACGCACCGGCGCGAACCGCTTCGTGCTGGAGCAACTGGGCGCGCCCGCCAGCGTCCGCGCTGCGGCGCGGGTTATGGGCTGGCCGTTCAAGGTGCTGGGTGAGAAGGGCGATCCGGCTTTGCCGCCCGCGACCCGGGCGATCACTGCGCTGGGGCCGGCCTATATCAAGTTCGGCCAGATCCTCTCGACCCGGCCCGATGTGGTGGGCGACGAGCTGGCGGTGCAGCTGCGGGTTCTGCAGGACAAGCTGCCGCCCTTCCCGACCGAAATTGCCAAGGAAACCGTCGCCCAGGAGCTGGGCCAGCCCGCCGACGAGCTGTTCTCGGAATTCTCCGAGCCGATCGCCGCGGCCTCGATTGCCCAGGTCCATCGCGCGCGCGTCGCCCGGACCGGCGAGCTGGTGGCGGTCAAGGTGCTGCGGCCCGGGGTGGAACGGAATTTCCGCAAGGATATCGACGCTTTCTATTTCGCCGCCTCGACCATCGAACTGCTGGCGCCGTTCTCGCGTCGGCTGCGTCCGACCGATGTGATCGCCCATTTCGACGGGGTGGTGACGGGTGAGCTGGACCTGCGGATCGAGACCGCCCAGGCGGCCGAGTTCCTCGCCAATACCGAAAACGATGCGGGCTTCACCGTGCCGCGGGTGATCTGGCCTCTGTCCTCGAAGCGGGTCATGACCATGGCCTGGTGCGAGGGCGTGCCGATCGGCGACAACGCCGCGCTGGATGCCGCCGGGCACGACCGCCGCGCCATCGGCGAGCGGGTGCTGTCGATGTTCCTGCGCCATGCGCTGCGCGACGGCTATTTCCATGCCGACATGCACCAGGGCAACATGAAGGTCGGTGCGAACGGCGACATCCAGTGCTTCGATTTCGGCATCATGGGCCGGATCGACGAATATACGCGCCGGGTCTATGCCGAGATCCTGTACGGGTTCATCCGCCGCGATTACCGCCGGGTGGCCGAGGTGCATTTCGAGGCGGGCTACGTCCCTGCCGACCGCGAGATCGACGAATTCGCCCAGGCGCTGCGGTCGGTCGGCGAGCCGATTTTCGGCATGGACGCGACCCACATCTCGATGGCGAAGCTTCTGGCCTATCTCTTCGAAGTGACCGAGCGGTTCGGCATGGCGACTCGGACTGAACTGATTCTGCTGCAGCGGACCATGGTCGTGGTCGAGGGCGTGGCGCGTTCGCTCAACCCGTCGATCAACATCTGGGAAGTCGCGCGGCCGATCGTCGAGGAATACATCAAGGAAAATATCGGGCCGAAGGCGGTGGTTCGCGATCTCAGCCGCACCGTTCGGGTGCTGTCCCGTTTCGGGCCTCGGCTGCCGGAACTGGCCGAATCCGCGCTGATCCGCCAGTCGCAGTCCGAGCCCGTGCGGCCGTTGCGTCCTTGGCTGCAGCCACTGCTATGGATGGGCGCCGGCGCCGCGCTGACCTGGATCGGCGCCGGATTGGCCCTGCTGCTGTCCTGAAACCCGTCAGGCGGCCCGTGAGGGCCGCCTGCGCGACGGTCAGACCGGATCGCGCAGTGCCGAAACCTCCGACGCCTTGACGATGGTGCCGCTGTCGAAGACGATGCTGATCTGACCCTCGTCGGTGCGGACTTCCGCAATCTGGGCATAGATCCGAGCCTGGGCCTCCGAAAGTTTGCTGCCATCCTCGGCATAGCTTTCCACGATGAAATCGTAGAGCCCTGCCTCGTGGTCCTCGCCGCCGGACCAGAGTATGGTCTTGGTGTCGGGGGGGATGGGCTCGGACTGCACGATGGCGCCGGTATCATCGCGCACCACAAGCGTGGCAGTCGAAGCGTCCTTGTCGATCTCCGGGAAAACCGTGACGGGCGTCACTCCGTCATAGTTCGCGGGAACAGCGGCCTGGCCTTCCATTCCGACCCAGGATCCGTATTGGGACAGGCCGCCGCCGCCCAGATTGGCCGAGAGGGCCTTGAGCAATTCGTTGGTCTGCACCTGCTGTTCGACCCCCGAAAAGGTCGCAATCTGCAGCGCATAATCCGACGATTCCATCGGGTTCAGGGGGTCCTGATTCTCGAGTTGCGTGGTCAGCATGCGCAGGAAGGTTTCGAAGTCGCTGCTGATCATCGTCTTCGAGTTGCCGCTGGTCGAGGCAGAGGACGAGTTCGTGGCGGCGCTGGCGGCGGAGGAGACGCTGTCAACCATGGAAAATTTCCTTCAAAGACGAAGATCTAGACCGCCGCCCGACGTGCGGGCAGAGGTACTGTTCGTGGCAAGGGGGCCGGTGTCGGCCCCGTCGTCGCCCGGAGTGAGCCCTGCGGCGGCAAAGCCGCGCGCCTGCCCCTGAGAGCCGCGCTGCTGCCCGGCGAAATCGAGGATGACCTCGCCATAGCCGAGATCCCGCATCGCGCTGGTCAGCATGTCGCCATGGCGACGCATCAGGTCGAGCGTATCGCCACGATCGGCGAGAATGCTGACAGTGATGCCATGATCGCCCGGGGTCAGGGTCAGCCGCACACGGCCAAGCTCTTCCGGGCTGAGTGTCAGATGGACCGATCCGTCAGCCGCGCGGTGAAGCGATTCGGCCATCTGGCGCATCGCCGTGCGCGGTGCATCGGCCAGTTGGGGAGGGGTGGAGGCAGAGCGTGCGGCTTCGGAAGTCCGCGCCGGGTCGGACCCGGCGCGATCCGAAAAGCCGGCCTCGGTTGCCGCGGTGGGATCGGCGCGGGCGCCGTCGGCAACAGCCGACCCATCGGAGCCCGCGCCCGCCGATAGCGTCGCGGCCGCGCCATCCGGCTGGGCCTGCGCGATCGGAGCGGTGGCCGTCTGCTGTCCCGTGGCGGGGGCAGCGGCCTCCTGTCGGAGCGAGTCGCGGCCTCGATGGTCGCCACGCCCGCCGGATCTGCCGTCGGAGGCCGAGGCCGCACTGGTCTGAACCACAGCCGCCGCAGCCTGCCCCTGCAAGGTGTCGCGGGCGGTCTGGGTGGCGGGATCGGCGGCGGCCTGGGGCTGCTGCGGCGCTGGCGTTGCTTTCGCCTGAAGGGGCTCGGGGGAAGAGGCCGATGCGGTCTCAGTTCCTTTGCCCGTCCGAAGCTCGGATTTCGGGCTTTCGATTTGCGACGCGGCCGCCGAACCCGTTTCAGGTCGGACGCCTTCAGCCGCGACCGGCGGTGTGTTCTGGTCGGCCGGGGTCGGCTGCGGCCTGCCGGTTGCCCTGGCCGCCGATTGTGCGGCGGCCTCGTTGGCGGCGGTCTCGCCGACCTTCGGGTCTTTGCCGCCCGGGGCGACATCTCCCGGCACGGCGGGTGCTGTCGTGGCCTCTGTCGCCGCCCGGGGCAGGGGCGAGGCTGGCGTGGAGGGTTCGTTTGCCGAAACGGCGCCACCCGGCGGGGGAACCGTCGCAGGCGCCGGTCCTGCAGGCTCGGAGGGAAGGACGGTTTCGGCCGCGGCAGCGCGCGTCGCCCCGACGGCTCCGATCGCGGCCGGCTCGGCCCCGGGGGCGGTCGCCGCGGCGACCGCCGTGGAGGCCGCCGGCGGTGGCGCGGCCAAGGGGACAGCGACTGCAGGATCCAGCGCTTCATCCTTGGACGTGATCTCGGACGCAGCCGGGCCGTCGCTGTCGGTGTCTGTCTCCGCTTCGGATTTCGGCGCTTCTTTGCCCGTGGTCCCGGCTTCGGGGGCTTCGGCGGTCTCTGCCGGGTCAGTCTTGGCTGAAGCGGTGTCCTCGGCGGCCGAGGTCGGGCCGTCGCGTCGCGCGGCTGCATCCGACGCTTTGTCCCTGGCCGGGGCCCGGGCGGGCGCCTCGGTCCGGTCCGGGGGCGTCGACTCGTCGAAGACCGACCGGAAATCCGCACCCTCCATGTCGGAAGGCCGGGAGGGGCCCGGGGTGTCGAATCGGGAAGGCCCGGAGGGGCCGAGCGTGTCGAAAGGGAAAGGAACCTGCATGCGTATCGCCAGACTTCTGTCGGAGTTGGCCGCAGATTGGACCGGGATCGGTTACCGGTCCTTTACCGAATTCCCCCAATAACGGAAAAAACGACTCGCAGTTTAGGAGTTCCGCCATGCTGCCTTCCGCCCTTCCTCCTCCCGGTGCGAGCGGCGCCACCGATCGCGAAACCCGTCTGGCCCAACTCCGTGCCGCGGCCGAGAAGCTCGAGGCCCAGTTCCTGTCCGAGATGCTCGAATCGGCCGGTCTGGGCGATCTTTCCGGCGAATTGTCCAGCGGTGCGTTCAGTGGCGGCATCGGCGAATCCCAGTTCAACTCTTTCCTCCGCGACGCTCAGGCCACGGAAATGGCGCGCGCGGGAGGTATCGGCCTTGCCGAAAGCATCTTCGAATCACTCAAGGAGCGGATGGATGACCTCGATTGACACGATCGCCGACCTTCTCGAGCGCGAGTACCAGGCGCTCCGGCAGAGCGACTTCACGGCCCTGCGCGCATTGACCGACGAGAAGGAGCAACTGGTCGCCCGGTTGCAGATGCCTTCCGAGGCCGACCGCGACGCGCTGGACAGGCTGCGCAGCAAGGCGCGGCGTAACGATCGCCTGCTGGCGGCGGTCGAAAAGGGGCTGGACTCGGCCCGTGCTTCGCTGAAGCGGCTGCGCGAACCGGCGGCGGCGCTGGATACCTATACGCAGCGCGGCGAGCGCACCCGTATCGGTGCCACGCCTTCGGCGCTCACGCGCCGCGCCTGAGCCCTATTTTAGCCAAATCCGACGATTACAACCTTCCCCAGTTAGTCGTCCCTTAACCCCGGGCTGAAAGGTTCGGGGCGCGCCCTGAGACGGGTGGCACGGCACGGGGAAACTCCGCAGCCGTATGGGTCAGAACGCCTTCAATTGCCGCTTATCCGCGGCTTAACCCCTTGGGCGCAAAGCGCCTTGTACTTGGAAGGACCATACCCATGTCCAGCATTCTGACGAACTCCAGCGCGATGGTCGCGCTCCAGACCCTCCGCGGCATCAACTCCAGCCTCGAAAAAACCCAGTCGGAAATCTCCACCGGCAAGTCCGTCGGCTCGGCCAAGGACAACTCGGCCGTCTGGGCCATCTCGAAGGTCATGGAAAGCGACGTGGCGGGCTTCGACGCCGTCTCGGACAGCCTTGCGACCGGTCAGGCGATGGTCGGCGTGGCGCGGACCGCGACCGAAACCATCACCGACCTGCTGAAGGACATCAAGACCAAAGTCATCGCGTCCCGCGACGCGACCGCCAGCACCACCAAGCTGCAGAACGAAACCGACGAACTGATCAGCCTGGTCGAATCCACGATCAGCGCCGCGCAGTTCAACGGCGTCAACCTGATCAACTCGGGCACCGGCACCTCGGTGGTCGGCTCGATCGACCGCAGCGGCAGCAGCGTGACCGCGAACACGATCACGATCGATGCCCAGAACCTGAACACCGCGGCCGCCGCGACCGCCGCCGGCCAGCTGGCCGCCGGTACCACTTCCGGTACGAACCTCGTCGTCGTTGGCAACAACAACGACGGTGCCGTGTCCATCGCCTCCGGTGCCGGGGAGTCCTTCGGCCTGTCGGCCGTGGCCCAGGACGAAACCATCACAGTGACGCTGGGCGATCAGAATTTCAGCTACACCGTGACCGCCGATGACGTGGCTGCTGGCAACGATGCGAACGAGATCGCGCTGTCGAACCTGCGCGATCTGATCAACGCGGCCGGCATCACCGGTGTCACCGCACTTTACGACCCGGTGAACGCCGCCGGTGAATTGGTTGTCGACAACCAAGGTGCCGACGACATCAACATGACGGTTCGCGTGCGCGCCGACGGCGCTGGCGCCCTGGCCGGCCTGAACGGCTTCAGCATCACCGGCGGGACCGCGCTGGCCGATATCGAGACGATGATCAACGCCTCGATCGACGCTGCCGCGGCCTTCGGTGCGGCGGAATCCCGTCTGGAAACCCAGTCGGACTTCCTGTCGAACCTGACCGACGCCCTGAAAACCGGTATCGGCGCCCTCGTCGACGCCGACATGGAGGAAGCTTCGGCCCGCCTCCAGGCGCTGCAGGTGCAGCAGCAGCTGGGCACCCAGGCTCTGTCGATCGCCAACCAGGCGCCGCAGAACCTTCTGTCGCTCTTCCGTTAAGGACGGCAGGCCGGGGCCAAAGTGCCCCGGCCTTCTCCGCCTGAGAGCTGAAAGCTACGATAGGAATGGAAGGACAGAACGTGAACGCACTCCAGATGGCCCAATCGGCCTATTCGGCCCCGAACCAGAACAAGACCCGCAGTCCCCGCGCCACCGAATACGCTGCCTTCGTCAGGATCACCTCGCAGATCAAGCAGGCTCAAGACGCCGGACGGCGCGCCTTTCCCGCCCTTGCCGCCGCCCTGCACAGGAACCGCAAGCTTTGGCGGACCCTCGCGATCGACGTCGCCGACAAGGACAATGCGCTGCCCGCCGATCTCAGGGCCCGCATCTTCTACCTTTACGAATTCACCGATCGTCACACCGATGAGGTGCTTGCCGGCCGTGCCAAGCCGACGGCGCTGATCGAGATCAACACGGCCATCATGCGCGGACTCGCCGAACGGGAGCGTGTGTCATGAGTGGCGGTCTCGTCCTTAAACTCGGTCCCAAAGAACGCGTGCTGGTGAACGGCGCGGTGATCGAGAACGGCGACCGGCGCACCCGGCTGTCGATCAAGACCCCGAACGCCAACATCCTGCGTCTGCGCGACGCGATCCATCCCGAAGAGGTCAACACGCCGGTCCGCCGGGTGTGCTACGTGGCCCAACTCGTGCTTTCGGGCGACTCGACCCCGACCGAGGCGCGCCCGCAACTTATGCGCGGGATCGAACAACTGAGCCAGGCGTTGACCGATCCGGACAGTAGGGCGCAGCTTGCCGCGGCCACCGATGCTGTCCTGCAGGATCAGTACTACCAGGCGCTCAAGGCATTGCGCGGCCTTCTTCCGCGCGAAGAGCGTCTTCTTGCGGGGCTTCGGGACCAATGAGTTTCCAGCCGGTTCTCCCTCTGACGGGTTATGCCGGCTGGCGCTTCCTCGAACGCACGATGGAGCGCCAGCAGGAAGCTTTCAACAAGAGCCAGACGACACAGAAGGAACTCGACTACTTTGCCAAGAACATCGGCAAGGTGACGTCGGCGGACGATCTGGTGTCAGACTATCGGCTGCTTAAGGTGGCGCTTGGGGCTTTTGGGCTGCAGGATGACATCGGCAACAGGTACTTCATCAAGAAGGTCCTGACCGAGGGCATCGACGATGATAAGTCACTGGCCAACAAGCTGTCCGACAAGAGCTACTACAATTTCGCGAAGGCCTTCAGCTTCGTCTCTGCGGATGCTTCCGCTGTGGCGACCGAGAAGGACTTTGCCAATGATTTGAGCCTGAAGATCGAGGGCGCGGGATATCTCGCGGTCATGACGCCTTCCGGCGAAGTCGCCTATACCCGAAATGCCAGCCTGCAGCGCGACGCAGACGGCCGGATCGTCACCGCCGAGGGCTACACTGTCGCCTCCTCCCGCGACGTCGGCCTGTTGCCTGTCGCAGCCGCTGAGACCGAAACCGGTGAGGAGACCGACACCGATACCGACGAGGAAGAAACGGCCTTCTCTGGTATCACCATTCCTGACTTTGTCGAGACCGTCACTGTGAATGACAAGGGCGAGGTCTATGGCCACTTCGAAGGGGGTGGGCAGGGCCTTCTGCTCGGTCGTCTCATCCTGACCAATTTCTCCGATGAAAAGGCTGAAGAAGCCCTTGCCGTGCTTGGGGCCGAAGAAGCGGACGCGGTTGAAGATGTGGATGCCCCGCCCGTCGATCGTGAGACGGCCTACTTCGTTGTCACCGAAGGGTCGGGCTATCCGATCTCGGGGCCTGCGCTTGAGGACGGGTTCGGCAGTTTCAAGCGGGGCGAGGCCGTCGAGGCGCAGGAAGTCTTCGATACCGAAATGATCACTGCGGCCTTTCTGACCCGCAGCTTCGAGCTCGCGGTTGGCGAACAGGACGAGGGCATGCGCCTGGCGCTCAATATCGACCGGGAACTCGTCACGCTTGCCGCCGACGACATATCGGAGGACGCCAAGTGGTTCTCGATCATGGGGTCAGGGCCGATGCGGTCGGTCTTCGATACGGCTTTCGGCCTGCCCAACTCCTTCGCTTCGCTCGATCTTGACCGGCAGCTCGATGTCTACAAGGCCAAGGCCAAGGCGATGTTCGGCGATACCAGTGTCTCGCAATTCTCGGGCGACGAGATGCGCGAGAAGCTCATCAAGATGTACATGATCAGGTCCGACGCCGATACCGGTGCCGGGTTCAGTTCAGGGCAGATCGCGCTGAGGCTTCTGGGCGGCTGATTGCGTACTCCAATTTCCGGGGCGGGATCGGTCCCGCTCCGGCTCGGTGGGCGCGCTCAGCCCCGGATCGTGCGAAGCCCCGGTTTGACCGGCGCGGGCTTTGCGGTTTCGAGAATTCCGGCAAGGCGCGCAAAGCTCTCGGCGACGCCGCCAGGAGCGTCTTCGGACAGGAACGCATCAAGCGCGGGCCAGACCGCGATGGCTGCGTCGATTTCCGGGTCGGATCCGGCGGCATAAAGCCCGGCCTGGATCATCATCTCGGCCCGATCATAGGCGCCCAGCATCCGGCGCGCCCGTGCGATCAGCGCGTTTTCTTCTCCGGTCGCCGCCCGCGGCAGACTGCGCGAGACAGACCGAAGCAGATCGATCGCCGGGAACCTTCCGCGCTCTGCGATGCGGCGGTCGAGGACGATATGCCCGTCCAGAACCCCGCGCAGAATGTCCGCCACGGGTTCTTCCATGTCCGACCCGGCAACGAGGACCGAGAACACCGCGGTGATGTCGCCGCTGCCCGCGACCCCGGGACCGGCGCGTTCGGCAAGGGACATGATCGCCTGGGCGGTGGAGGGCGGATAGCCGCGAAGCGCGGCCGGTTCTTGGGCCGCAAGCGCCAGCTCGCGATGGGCCTCGGCAAAGCGGGTCACCGAGTCGGCCAGAAAGAGAACGTGGTTGCCCTGATCGCGGAAATGCTCGGCGACCGCCATCGCCGCCCAGGCCGCGCGGCGGCGCACCATCGGCGACTGGTCCGAGGTCGCGGCCACGACAACGGCACGCGCCATGCCGTCCGGCCCCAGGACTTGGCTGACGAACTCGCCCACCTCGCGCCCGCGTTCGCCCACAAGGGCGATGACGGCCATGTCGGCCTCGACCCCGCGCGCGAATTTCGACAGGAGCGACGACTTGCCTACGCCCGATCCCGCGAACAGCCCGATCCGCTGTCCGCGCACGATCGGCAGCAGGGTATCGAATGCGGCAAGCCCGGTCCCGAGGCGTCCGCCAAGCGGACGGCGTTCGGTCGCGGGCGGCGGTGCGGCGCGCAGCGGGCGCGGCGTGGGACCGGGCATCAGCGGCCGACCGTCAAGCGGCTGGCCGAACGGATCGACGACCCGGCCCAGCCAGGAGCTGTGCGGCGCGATTTCGCCCGGTCCCAGAAGCACCGCCCGGTCGCCGACCGACAGACCCTCGGGCGTGCCGTCGGGCAGCACCGTGACGGTGCCTTCGGCCAGCGCCAGAACCTCGCCGCGTCGCCGGGGGCCGCGGCCATGCCGGATCTCGACCAGATCGCCAAGCCCCGCGCTGTCGGAGAGGCCCGCCACCGTGACGGTCCCGCTGCCCGCGGCCACGACTCGCCCCACCGTCCGCACCGGAGTCAGGGCGGAAATGCGGGCGATCAGCGATGAGAACGGGTTCTGCGGCATGAAGATTCTCCCGAAGCGATCATGACTTACGGTTTCTAAAGGAATCAAGCTTAAGCATCGTTTGAGACCGAGGGAGAAACCCCGATGTTCGAGAAGCTTGAAATCTTCCGGATGGCGTCCGGGCTGGCTGAACATGCCGGAACGCGCCAGACCGTCATAGCGCGAAATATCGCGAACTCCGACACGCCTGGCTATCAGGCGCAGGATGTCGCGGATTTTGCCAAGACCTATCGCAGGTCCGACACGGGCGCGCGCATGCGTGCCACGCGCCCCGGCCATCTGGCCGGGAGCGAGACCGCCTATGCCCCACAGCGCGCTGACGCGTCCGATCCGGAAGAGCCGAACGGCAACACCGTCTCGGTCGAGGATCAGATGCTGAAGGCGGTCGAGACAAAGCGCCAGCACGAACTCGCGCTGGCCGTGTACCGAAGCTCGCTCGGGATCCTGAGAACCAGTCTCGGGCGGCAACGATGACCAGAATGGTAGGAGCCTGAGATGAACGATCTTAGCCAGAGTTTCGGCCTTTCGGCCAGCGGGCTGAAAGCCCAGGCGACGCGGCTTCGGCTGGTGTCCGAGAACATCGCCAACGCCGACACGCCCGGCTATCGCCGCAAACTGACAACCTTCGAGACCCAGCTGACTTCGGACGGTCCCACCGGCGAGGTGCAGACCGGCCGGGTGACGCTCGATCAGTCGGATCTGAGCATGATCCATGACCCGTCGCATCCTTTGGCCGATGCCGAGGGCAACTATAGCGGGTCCAATGTGGATCTGGTTGTCGAGATCGCCGACGCGCGCGAGGCGCAGCGCAGTTACGAGGCGAACCTGAAAATGTTCGACCAGGCGCGGCAGATGTCCCGCGGCCTGCTCGACCTGTTGCGCCGATAGGAGAGACGGAGATGGACATGAAATCCAGCGCCGCCGCCCTTGGTTACGCCACGGCGCGCCCGGCCACCCAACCCCAGCATGCCGAAGACAGCGCCGAGAATACCTTCGCATCGGCGGCCCAGGGGCTTTCGGACACGATCCGGAACGCCGAACAGACCGCGATGTCGTCGATGACCGGCGGCGCCGATCCGCATGCTCTCGTGCAGGCGCTGGCGCAGACCGAACTGGCGATCGAGACCGCGGTGACGATCCGCGACAAGGTCGTCGAGGCCTATCAGGAAATCCTGAGGATGCCGGTCTAGCGCCATGAATGAGCTCATCTTCTACGACACCCTGCGTCAGGGCCTCTGGATCTCTGTGGTGATCTCGATGCCGATTCTGACGGCCGCGCTGGTGACCGGCGTGGCGATCGGCCTGTTTCAGGCCCTGACCTCGGTACAGGAGATGACGCTCACCTTCGTACCCAAACTTGCGGCGATCCTGATCGTGTTCTGGGTCTCGATGGCGTTCATGACCGAAACGCTGATCGGGTTCTTCACCGACCGGATCGTCCCCATGATCGCGGGGATCTGACCGATGGACAGCACCGGCTACGTCACGCTCACCCGACAATCGGGCCTGATGCGCGAGATGCAGAGCATCGCCAACAACATCGCCAACAGCTCGACGATCGGCTATCGCCGCGAGGGGCTGATCTTTTCGGAATACATCGCCGATGTCGACGGGCCGGGCGGGTCCCTGTCGATGGCCGAGGCCAATGTGCGCGTCACCGATCTGGGACAGGCGCCGCTGACGCAGACCGGAGGCACCTTCGATTTCGCCATCGAAGGCGAAGGGTTTTTCCTGCTCAACACGCCCCAGGGCCAGCGCCTGACGCGCGCCGGAAGCTTCACGCCCGATGCGGCCGGCAACCTGGTGTCGCCCGACGGCTACGCGCTGCTCGATGCCGGCGGCACCCCGGTCTTCGCGCCGCCGGATGCGGCCTCGTTCGCGGTTTCCGCCGATGGAACAGTCAGTGCAGACGGCACCCCCCTGACCCAGATCGGCATCTATCTTCCCGCCGATCCGAACGCGATGACCCATGTCGCCGGGACGCTTTTCGATCCGGGCGGGGCGCCCCAGCCGGTGGAAGATACCAGCATCCTGCAGGGCTATGTCGAACAGTCGAACGTTCAGCCGGTGACCGAGATTACCCGGATGATCGAGGTCCAGCACGCCTACGAGCTTGGCCAGAAATTCCTTGAACGCGAGGACGAGCGCGTCCGCGACGTCATCCGGACCCTCGGGTCCAGCAGCTGATTCAGAAAGGACGAATCCCATGCGCGCCCTCCAGATCGCCGCCACCGGTATGTCGGCCCAGCAGATGCGGGTCGAGGTCATCTCGAACAACCTCGCGAACATGAGCACGACGGGCTACAACGCCCGCCGCGCCGATTTCGCCGATCTTCACTACCAGCAGGCGACCCGTCCCGGGACCATCAATGCCAACGACGGCACGGTGTTGCCGACCGGCGTGCAGCTGGGGCTTGGCGTGCGTCCGGCGTCAGTGTCGGTGATTCTGTCGCAGGGGTCGCTGTCGCAGACCAATGGCGACCTCGATCTGGCCGTCGACGGCCGCGGCTATCTTGAGGTGACGTTGCCGTCGGGCCAGTCCGCCTATACCCGGGACGGTGCGCTCAAGCGCACCGGCGACGGGCTGATCGTCACCTCGGACGGCTATACGGTGGTTCCGGGCATCACCATTCCCGACGATGCCCGCAGCCTGTCGATCAACTCCGAAGGCGAGGTCTACGCGTATTTCGACGGTCAGGTCGCGGCGCAGCTTCTGGGCCAGTTCAACCTGACCATGTTCTCCAACGACAAGGGGCTCGAGGCCATCGGATCGAACCTCTTCGTCGAGACCGAGGCCTCGGGCGCGCCGATCGTGGGCACAGCCGGCGTGGACGGTTTTGGCACCCTGCGCCAGGGATACCTCGAGGACAGTTCGGTCGATGCGGTGCGCGAGATCACCGAACTGATCGAAGCCCAGCGCGGCTACGAGTTGAACGCCAAGGTCATCACCGCCGCCGACCAGATGATGAGCGCGACGACACAGGTGCGCTGATGCGAACGCTTGCCCTCCTTGCTGCCCTGGCCGCCGGGTTGCCGGTGCCCGCAGGTGCCGACATCCTGGTTGCGACCCGGTCGGTGCGGGGGCAGACGATCCTCGGCCCGGGCGATGTCGCCGTCATCGAAGGCGATGTCGTGGGGACGCTGATCGCACCCGAAGAAGCCATCGGTCAGGAAGCGCGCGTCAATCTTTATGCGGGACGCCCGATCCGCGTCACTGATGTCGGTCCGCCGGCGATCATCGAGCGCAACCAGATCGTGACCCTGCGCTTCCAGAGCGGGGGACTTGTCATCGCCGCTGATGCCCGGGCGCTCGACCGCGCCGGGGTGGGCGATGCGCTGCGGGTGATGAACCTCGCCTCGCGCAATACCGTCACCGGATTTGTCGCGCCCGACGGCAGTGTGGTCGTTGGCGCCAGCATGAAACCCTGAGGAGCCTTTCCGTCCATGAGACCCCTTGTCATTGCCCTTTGCGCCACGGCGCTGCTTGTTCCGGCCGCGTGCGACCGGCTGAAGGAGGTGGGGCGTCCCCCGTCCTTCAAGCCGGTCGAGGGCTCCAACGCCTATTATGCGATGACCGATGGCGAGACGCTGCCGATGCAGGTCGAGCGGCGCAGCCCGCTGGAAAGCTCGTCGCTCTGGTCCCATGGCCGTCAGTCGCTTCTGGGCGATCACCGGGCCGGGCGCCGCGGCGACATCCTGACCGTGGTGATCGAGATCGACGAAAAGGCCGAAATCTCGAACAGCACCTCACGCAGCCGCAGCGGTGCAACCTCGATGGGCATCCCGCAGATGCTGGGCATTCCGCAGCGGATCAACAAGGCGCTGCCTGATGGGGTCACCATGGACAACGCCGTCGAGGCGGATTCCAGTTCAAGCCACAGCGGCGACGGGTCGGTCAAGCGCAAGGAAAAGCTGACGCTCAGGATCGCGGCCACTGTCACTGACGTGCTGAATAACGGCGTCATGAAGATCGAGGGCTCGCAGGAGGTCCGGGTCAACTTCGAGATGCGCGAGCTTCTGGTCAGCGGCTATGTCCGGCCCGAGGACATCTCGCGCCAGAACGAGATCACCTATGACAAGATTGCGGCGGCCCGGATCTCTTATGGCGGCCGCGGTCAGATCATGGACGTGCAACAGCCCCGTATCGGCCATCAGATTGCCGATATCGTGCTGCCATTCTGAGACCTGAAATGGGCAAGCTTCTACCAGTCATCATCGCGGTCGTCGGTCTCGCAGTCGGAGGCGGGGCAGGGTTCCTGTTGAAACCTGCGCCCCCCCCTCCGGCTGAAACCGATCACACCGCGGCCGAAGGTGCTCCGGGGGACGGCGCGCATGCGTCGGCCGCCGAAGCTCATGGCGATGCTGCATCCTCGACCGCCGGACATGGCGCGTCGGGCGACGACGAGTCGGCAGGACCCGAATATGCCAAGCTGAGCAACCAGTTCGTCGTTCCGGTCATCCGGTCGGGTAAGGTGGCGGCGCTGGTCGTGATGTCGATCAGCCTCGAAGTTCCTTCGGGAAGCAGCGAATTCGTCTTCGAGCGAGAGCCCCGGTTGCGCGATGCCTTTCTGCAGGTCCTGTTCGATCACGCCAATGCCGGCGGTTTCGATGGCGCCTTCACCGAAAGTGGCAATCTCACTCTGCTGCGCCGGGCGCTTCTGGAAGCGTCGCAAAGCGTGCTTGGCCGGATCGTCTCCGATATCCTGATTACAGATCTGGTGCGCCAGGACGCCTGAGCGCGCATGACGGACGCGCCTCAGCGGCGGCGCGTCCGGTCGAAAAGACCGCGCAGCGCCTCGTCGCGCCCGAAGGTCCGTGCCGCCTCTTTCATCAATATCGCTTCCTGCGCCCGCGCCCGGGCCAACTGGGCATTCAGCGCGGTCCGTCGTTGCTGATGTCGAAGCATCCGGCTGCCGTCCATGACGGCTCGTACGGCAATGTCGTCATCGGCCGCCGCGCGCCGGGCCTCGTCGTCCAGCGTTTCGATGGCGGCCTCGATCCGGCGGCGGTCCTGGGCGGCCATCCGCAGCCGGCCCAGCGCTGCATCCTTCAGAATCGATCCGATCTGCATCAGGCGTTCGGGTCGGTCGTCGCGCTCTGCCATCACAGCCCCTTCGCCCTGGTCCGCATCTCTTCCGCAAAGCGGATCGCTGCGGCCACGGCCTTGTAATGTTCAGGTTTGATCTCGTCGCCGATCTCGACGCTGCCATAAAGGGCGCGGGCCGTCGGCGGGTCGCGCCGCATCGGAACCCCGGCCTCGGCCGCAACCTCGCGGATCTTCGCGGCGATTTCGTCCACTCCCTTGGCGACACAGACCGGGGCGCCACGGCTTTTTCGGTCCCATTTCAGCGCAACCGCATAATGGGTCGGGTTGACGATCACGACATCGGCATCGGCCACGTCGCGCAGCATCCGGTTGGTCGCGATGTCGACCGCGCGCTGGCGCCTTTGCTGCTTGATATGGGGGTCGCCTTCGGATTGCTTGAGCTCTTCCTTCAATTCCTCAAGCGACATGCGGTGGCGCCGGCGATGCTCGGCGACCTGCCAAAGGTAATCGATGGCGCCGATCGCGGCGGCGATGGCGACCACCACGGTCAGGAACTCCAGCGACATCCGTACGAGCTTGGCCGCAGCCATCGCCGGGGACAGGTACATCGTCCCCAGCATCTCTTCGAAGTGCTTACCGAGATAGAGCGCCAGAAGCACGGTATAAAGCGCCAGCTTGACCGTGCTTTTGGTAAACTCGAAAAGCCCGGACCGGCCGAACTTGTTCTTGGCGGTCTCGATCGGATCGATCCGCGAAAGCTTGGGCATCAGCTTGTCGGGCGCGACGACGAAGCTGCGCTGCGCAAGGATGGCCGCGAGTGCCGCAATGGCCGGGATCCCGAGCCAGGGCAAGGCGGCGAGTCCGAACTCGGCCATCAGTCCACCCGTGGGGGCAGTGCCGTGACCTCCAAGCAGCATTGGGGCCAGGCGGTCGGCCTGGCCGATCATGCCCGCGCCGAGTTCTCCCATGCGGATCAGGCTGGCGCCGCCCAAAGCCATCGCAGTAATGGCGAAACCGGCATAGACCGCGGCGGTATTGATATCGACCGACCGCGCGATCTCGCCCTTGCGGCGTGCGTCGTCGAGCTTTTTCTGTGTCGGCTCGAACTGCTTGTCGCCGGGGTCCTCGTCGCTCATCCACCCGCTCCGAATGGGGCGGCGAAGACCGTCAACAGCCGATCCTGCCAGAAAGTCAGCATCGGCGGCAGCGCGAGCAGCAAGATGATCAACCCGCCAGCGGTGATAGCCGGGGCGCCGACGAAGGCGACCATCAGCTGGGGCATGGCCTTGTTGATGACGCCAAGCGCCAGATTATAGATCAGCGAGGCAATGACGAAGGGCATGGCCAGCGTCGCGGCCAGGGCGAAGCCCCTGGCGATGCTGCCGGTGCCCCAATCCGCCAGGGTGCCCGCGTCGGGAAACCGGCCCGCGGGCAGCAGGTCATAGGACAGGATCATCGCCTCGGCCGCGCGGACGTGAAGCCCCGACATCACCGCAAGCGTCAGCCCTGCCATCAGCATCAGCCGCCCCATGGCCGGTTGCGGGTCCATCGATGCGGCGCCAAGGATCTGGGACAGCGACGTGGCTTGCGCGGCGATCTCGCCCGCCATCTGCAGCGCGAGGATCATCATCCGCAGCACCAGCCCCAGCGCCAGGCCGATCACGGTCTCGGTCGCGAAGGATATCGCCAGCGAGGGCGGCGCCTCGATGAGCCACGGTGCGACCGCCGGGGCCACGACCGCGGTAAAGGCAAGCGCAAGGCCAAGTCGCACCCGGGTGGGCACGGCCCGCTCGCCGAAGGCGGGCAGCATGGCCATGATCGCGCCGACCCTCAGGAAGACGAGGAACGTCGCGATCGCCAGAGGCCGCCAGATCTCGAGCGCCGGGGCCAGTTCGAGGCTCATGCCGCGACCATGCCGACCAGCGCCGGGCGCGAATTGGTGCCGATTTCCTCGAAGGACAGGACCGGTGCCGCGATGCCCTTGGCGGACAGCGCCATCTGCAGGAAACGACGGCGGCGGCCCGAGGTGGCGATCACCGGGAAGATGCCGTTCTCGCCCGCCTTGGCCAGTTTTTCCGAAACCGCGCTGGCCAGGCGGTTGAAATCTTCGGGGGGCAGGGCGACGTCGGGCACCCCGGTCTCGCCGCCCACCTGATAGGTCGAAAAGCGTGACTCCCATTCCGGCGAAAGTTGCAGAAGCGGCAGGGTTCCATCCTCGCGGCGATGTTCGGCCACCAGTTGGAAACCGAGGCGGCGGCGCACATGTTCGCAGATCGATTCGGCACCGACATGGCTTGGACGGGCCTCGGCGATGGCTTCGAGGATCAGCGGCATGTTGCGGATCGAGACCCGCTCGTCCAGCAGCAGCCTCAGGACGGCCAGCAGCAGGTCCGGCGGAACCTTGTCGGGCACCAGATCGTCGATCATCCGGCGGTTGGCCTGCGCCCGGGTCTGATCGGACAGGTTCTTCAACTCGTCGAAGATCTGGCGCAGGGCCTTGTTGGTCAGGAGCCGTGCGAAGTTGTTCTTGATGACTTCCAGAAGATGGGTCGCCAGCACTTCGGAAGCGTTGACGACTGTCACGCCCTGCAGGGCAAGTTCCTCGCGTCGATCCGCCGACACCCAGCGCGCCGGCGCGCCATAGACCGGTTCCCGCACGTCTTCGCCCCGCGGCAGAAGCGCGATATCGCCCGCCTGCAATGCCAGAACCTGATCGGGCCGCAGCCGGTCCCGGGCCTGCTCAACCCCCTGGATCCGCACGACATATGTGCCCGGAGGCAAGGCGCCGTTGTCGGTCAGGCGCATCTCGGGCAGGATCAATCCGTAGCTTTCGGCCACGTGCCGCCGCATCGAGACGATCCGGGCCTCGATCCCGGTCGACGGATCGAGCACCATGCCGACCAGGTCGGGGGCGAATTCCAGGTGGATGTCGTCAAGGTCGAGCAGGTCGCCCATGCGGTTTGCCGGTTCCATCTTTTCGGCCACCTCGGGTTTGGCGGCCTTCGCGGCCTCGCGCTGAATCGCGCGCCAGCGGGTGAAGGACGCGATCCCAAGCACGAGGCTGCCGGCGATGAAGGGCACGAAGGGCAGGCCGGGCACCAGAGCGAAGAGGCCCAGCAGCACCGATACCGTGCCGAGCGCCGCCGGATGCTTGCCGAGCTGGTTGAAAACCGCGAAATCGGCAGTGCCGGTGGTGCCGCCCCGCGACAGCAGAAGGGCCGCAGCGATCGAGATGATCACCGCCGGAATCTGGCTGACGAGGCCGTCGCCGACGGTGAGGATGGCGTAGGTCTCGAAGGCACGACCAATCGGCATTCCATGCATGATCACGCCGATTGCGAGTCCCATCAACAGGTTGAGGAGGGTGATCAGCAGGCCGGCCACCGCGTCGCCCTTGACGAATTTCGACGCACCGTCAAGCGAGCCGAAGAACGTTGTCTCGGCCTGTTCGCGTTCGCGGCGCGCCTTGGCTTCGGCATGGTCGATGGCGCCGGCGGCCATGTCGCTGTCAATGGCAAGCTGTTTGCCAGGCATCCCGTCAAGGGCGAAGCGCGCTCCGACCTCGGCCATCCGCCCCGCGCCCTTGGTGATGACGATGAAGTTCACGATCATCAGCACCCCGAACACCACGAGCCCGAGGAAGACGTTGCCGCCCATGACAAACATGGCGAACCCCTCGATCACGTCGCCCGCCGCGCCGGTGCCGGTGTGGCCCTGGCCGATGATGAGCTTGGTCGAGGACACGTTCAACGACAGCCGCAGCATCAGCGATGCCAGCAGGATCGTCGGGAAGGACGAGAAATCGAGCGGGCGTTCGATGAAAAGCGTAACCGTGAAGATCAGGATCGCGATCGAGAACGAGGCGGCGAGGCCTATGTCGAGAACCCAGGCGGGCATCGGAAGGACCATCATGACGATGATCGCCATAAGGGCGAGGGCCATCAGGATGGTCGGACGGAACATCTCGGAAATCGAAAAGCCGGGCATGGGTCAGATCCCTTTCGGGCGGAAAAGCGGCAGATCGCCGGGCTTTCGGAAGCCATACGTCATGGGCTTGGAGCGGTGCCGATCCGTTTGCGACGACGTGATGGGGCTTGCGATCTCAAAGCTGGAAACGGGTCGGCACCGTCTTGTGCCGGTCCCTGGTCCACTCGCTGGACCTTTCGTCTTGGACCGGCCAGAAAGATGCGGGGCAAATTGCGCTGGCATTGGGCCGGGGTGTCCGTCAGGGACAGCTCCGGTCAGTTGCAGGAAAATTGCCCGTCGAGGCGGCTGTCGGCGCGCTTGTGACGGTCCGGTGCAGGTCATTGTTTCGCGGCCATCTGGCACGCGCAGCCAAGGAACATGTGCCATTCTGGCCCACTCAATTCGTTCTAACTTTTAGCCAGCCTATGGGGTAGGAATTGACAAAGGCTGAATGTCTGCGCTCCAGTTCCGGTCAGTTCCGGTCAGTTCCGGTCAGTTCCGGTCAGTTCCGGTCAGTTCCGAGCGGCCGGGCGGTCCAGAAGAGCCTTCAGCCGATCGCGCATTGTTTCGCTTGCGCCAAGTGCATCGCGGGCGACCGCGAGGCTCGGTTCGTCGGAGATCGGCGCAGGTTCCTGTTCGCGCCGGGTCTGGACGAAAGCGCGTTCTTCCGGCCCCCCGAAGGTTTCGACACCGGTCCAGTCGCGCGCGCGCCAGGCCATTGCCGATTGCGCTTCGGAATCACCCGCTGCGCCAAGAAAGTCGGCCGCCGACTGAAGATTGCCCTGCCGTTGAGCGATCTGGGCGCGCAGTTCGTCGGCTTCTGCCGTTTCGATGCCCGCAAGGTACTGCTGGGCTTCTCCTGCGCGCGCCTGTGCAAGGGCAAGACGGGCGCGGACCAGGCGTTCGCGTGTGGTTCCTCTGGGCGTCACGGGCTGAAGGATCGTGGACGCGCGGTCCGGGAAACCCGTCTTGGTCAGCCGATCCGCTACGGACAAACGTGCTTCGGAGTCGGCGGAAAGATCGGGAAGCGTCATCGCGCCGGCATAGACTTCGCGCATGAAGGCTTCGTCCGAACCTCGCTGTGTGAGTTCTTCGAGCAGTTCTGAAGCCAGTTCCGTCTGGGCCTCAAGGCCGTGATGGGCCAGCATGGCGAAAGCTGTTTCAAAATCGCCCCGAGCGCCGTAGCCCCGGATCGCGAGCGTCAGCAGTCGTGTACCGCTCGCCGTCCCGCGGCGCTCGAAGGCGAGCGATTCAGCGAGCTTTAACGAATCGACCGAGGGAACCTGGCCGCGGCCAAGTCCGGTTTCGATCTGGAGGGCGAGAGCGTCTGCCGTGCCCTGGCCTCCGGAGGAAACGACTTCCTCGATCTTGCGGTCGGCCTTGTCGTCGGCGCCGCGGGCAAGTTCGATCTGCGCCTCGACGATGGTGAGATCTTCGGTGCGCCCTCTCTCGCCGGTACGCGCCACTGCATTCCGGATCTGCAGGGCGGTCGCCTGATCGCCGGCGGCCAGAAACCGTTCAGCCAGCGTCGGACCGAGATGGCGGCGGATATGGATCGGAAGTTCGGAGAAGCTTTCCAGCAAGGCGGTGCGATCGAGATCCGACAGATCGCCCAGTACGGGCCTTGCCAGCGCCGCCCAGAGCGCCGCACGAGTTGGGCAGGACATCTGCCCGTCGAACAACTCGGGGTTATCCGCCTGGCCGTTATCCACAATTGCAGCCAGTTCGCGCAGCAAGGGCACGTCGGGCGCGTCGGTCCCGGCCACGTTCAGGACCGCGCGGGCTTCTGCTCCGAACCCGAAGGCGATATAGGCTTGGGCAAGGCCAACGGCACCCGCCGGATCTGTGGCATCCCGCATGTCAAGAAGCGCCGCGCGCTTTTCGGCAAGGACCTCGCCCGGCGTGCGATCCCCGCCCCATCCATTCAGATCGAATTTGCTGTCGGACAGACACCGCGTGCCGTCGGCTGCGATAGGGTCTTCGCCCGAGGGAAAGTCCAGCCCGAGATCCATGCTGGTTTCGACCCGCATGTTGCGCCAATCGGAGGGCGCATGATGTTCGGTCTCGGGCGTTTCCGCCTGTCCATGCTCCGCGGCGCCCTGGTCGGGCGTGGTCGCATCGCCATGGGGTTCATTGGACGCGTGCGACTCCTCCACCGAGGGGATGTCGACCGCGGGTTCAAGAAGACCCTGTGCCGTGGCACGCCCGATCTGCTTCATCAGTTCCGACTGCATCATCGCGACGCGGGGATCGGTTTCGGCGGGCGGGATTTCCGGCTCTAGCAATTTCTCGACCATCGCCGCCGGAGGCTTGATTCCGGTCGAAGACGAAAGCGGCGACCTGAGTTCCAGATCGATCGGAAGGCGCAGAGCCGCGCTATCGGTGCGTTCGGCCGGTGGCGGCGCAGGGGTGGCAGCGGTCGCGGGGTCGTCGTCTTGAGTCTCGGTGTCGGGGGGCGCCGCGGGCTCGGGGAGGGCCGCCGACTGGGGCGGTTCCGGCGCCAGGGACGGGGGAGAGGCCGGCTCTGAAACGGGAGGCAGAAGTGCGGTTTCGAACGGAGAGCCGTCCGGGGCCGGCCCGGTCCGGAAATCGAGCACGAGAACCCCCGGGCGCAGTTCGAAGGCCTCGACGTGAGCATCTGCACCCACGCGGAGCGAGACGAGGCCAGGCGCGACCAGTGCCGCGTCGGCGAGACGCTGGCGCGGCATCCGGTCGAAGACGCCGCTCAGGTCGAACCGCAGGCCGGGATTGTCGAATTTCAGCAGATAACCGTCCGGTCCGCGTCCAAGCGCCCAGGCCTGGGGCGCGTCGGTTTCGAACACGAGGCGCGAATAGTCGGGGTGCTCGCCAGACCGGATCTCGACCTGCTGGGCGAACGCCGGCGGCCCTGCAAGCAGGGCCAAGGCAAGTACGACGTGCCGGGCCTTCATGCCGCCTCCTGTTTCGAGGCCTTGAGGGCCTCTTCCAGTTCGGAGAAGCTGGGACGGCTGCCGCCGGGGGTGTTCTGTCTGCCAACCTCGATGCAGATCGCCGGCGGGTGATTGTGCAGGTTGGCGACAAGAACCTCGCGGATCAGCAGATAGAAATGCGCGTCTTCCTCGACCACGACCTTCAGCTTGGACGCGAACGGCCCCATGAAACCGTAGGCGAGGAACACGCCCAGAAACGTTCCGACCAACGCACCACCGATCATTTTGCCCAGCACTTCCGGGGGCTGATCGATCGAGCCCATGGTCTTGATCACGCCCAGCACGGCGGCGACGATGCCGAGAGCGGGCAGGGCGTCGGCAACGGACTGCAGGGCGTGGCTTGAGTGCATCGAGTGGTGAAGATGCGCCTCAAGGCGTTTTTCAAGGACTTCCTCCACCTGATGGGGATCGTCGTAGTTCATCCCGGCGGCACGGAGCGTATCGCAGATCAGATCGACGGCCTCGTGATCGGCCACGATCTTGGGATAGCGACCGAAGATTGCCGAGTCGGCAGGCGCCTCGATATGGGTTTCCAGTTCCAGCGGGTTCTGACGGGCGACGCGAATCAGTTCGAACAGCAGGCACAGCAGATCGCGATAGTCGTCAGGCTTCCAGTGGGGGCCCTTGAACACCTTTCCGATATCCTTGATCGTGTGCTTGATGGCGGCCATGTCGTTGCTGATCACGAAAGCACCTGCTGCGGCGCCGCCGATCATCGCGAACTCGAAGGGCAGCGAATGCAGGATGATGCCCATCTTGCCGCCTGCCATTACGTAGCCGCCGAACACCATCACGAAGATGAGAATGATCCCGACGATACCAATCATGGATGGTGCTCCGCTACTCTGACCTTGTTCGGGACAGTCTCAGACCCGAGTTAACAAGGTGTGGTTACTCTTTGGGGGCGCGGGCGTTCCGTCCCGCCAGGATCACACTGATCGAATAGGCGACGTTCGGATCGAGGCCGGACATCACCGCGGCAGCGAGATCGGGACGCATTCGCCCGAGGAATCCTGCCGCGAATTCCGGGTCCATCTGCGCGAAAAGCGCCGATGCCTCCTCGGGCTTCATGCTTTCGTAGACGGCGGTCAGGCGCGCGACGTCGTTCTCGGCCGCCTGATCGGCCAGCGCGAGGGTCGATTTCAACGAATCCTCGGCGGCCTGAAGCGATGCCATCTGCTTTGATATTTCTTCGCCTGCGATATCCAGCGTTGCGGCCCGGTCGTCGAGCTCGGCTTCGCGCGCGTCCAGTTCGGCCGCGCGGGTCTTCAGAGCGTTCAGCAGATCCGCAATGTCCGCGGGGGGCGGGCAGGGATCGGCCGCGGACCCATGGTCTGCGGCCCCGCCGTGGTCGGAGGCTGCGGCATGTTCGGCCATGCCCCGCAATTCCTGCGCCAGGGCCTGCGCGGTGCCGTCGCCGAAGCGGATCAGGCCGGAGGCCAGAAACAGTCCGGCGACAACCGGCAGAACGGCGCCGCTGGCCCGTTTCGATCGCGAGGACTTCGTCATTCAGCGGCCTCCCGTGCGTTGCGGCGGAACAGGACCGTGGGTTCGGTGTCGCCGGTCTCGGCCGAAGCCGGGGCGGCGGGCTTCGGGGCGGCCGTCTGGGGGGCGGCCGGTCTCGGCGCTTCTGCGGCGGGCGCGGGCTGCGAGGCTTTCCGGGTGGCGTCGGAGACAGCGTCGTCGGGCAGGTCATGCATTGCCGCGACAAGAAGCTCGAGCCTTCGTGCGACATCTTCGGCGCGGCCGGTCAGGCCTTCGAGACTGTCGGTCGAACTTTTCGCCGAGAACTGGGCGCCCTTGAGGACCTTGGTCATGTCGTCGACCTGTGCCGACAGGACGGCAATCGCACCGCCCATGCCCTTTTCCAGGTCATTTAAACGCCGCAGTCGTCTCGCCAGGACATAGCAATAGAGCGTCGCTCCGAGTGCCCCGGCAATGAGCAGGATGTCCGAGATCAGCGCCATGGGATTCTCCTCAGTTCAGCACGAATTCGGTGATAAGCAGATCGCGCACCCGGTCGTCGCCGGTGACGAGCTGCACCCGCCGCAGCATTTGCGCGCGGAGGGTAATGAGCATGGTCGGGTCTTCGAGCTCGGCCATGTCGACCGCCCTCAGGTAGCTGTTCAGCACGTCGAGGACGCGGGGCATCAGCAACGTCACTTCCTGCTGATAGGCGGGCCCGACTTCCAGCTGGGCTTCGAAGCGAAGGTGACGGCTCTGGGCGTCGGGCCCGAGCGAGATGATCATCTGTTCGATCGGAACGAACGCCACGTCGAGCGGCGCCGATTCGGCCCCATGGGCGCCCTCTTTTCCGCCAGCGCCATGTCCCGCATCGGCCCCGGCATCGCCCCCGAGAATCATGCCCGAATACAACGCAAAGAAAGCCCCGCCTCCCAGGATGAGAGCAAGCGCGACCCCGATGATAAGGGGCTTCTTTGAGGATTTTGCGGGTTCTTCCGCTTCGGCCATATCGGTCGCAGCCATGTCCTGGGCTCCTTCTGTGTCCCTCCCTCTATAGCCGGATGAGGGCTAACCGATTGTTAAGCCGGGCCTGCGAAGGATGTGCGGCAGAAACGGGGCAGAAGCCCCCCCCGGAATGGGAGAACTCAGTTGCAGCAGCTGTTGTCCGTTTGGACCGGGCTGAGCCCACGCAGAAGGCTGGTCGTGGTCATCGCCACCGTCGCCATGTTTGCGGCCGTACTGGCGCTGTCGCGCGTCGCCACGTCGCCTCGCATGGCCTTGCTATATTCCGGGCTCGATACTTCGGCCGCAGGGGACGTGATCCGCGCGCTCGACCAGACGGGGGTCGCCTACGAGGTGCGGGGGCCGGCCATCTATGTCGACAGCAGCCAGCGCGACTCGCTGCGGATGACACTGGCCAGCGACGGGCTGCCGGCCAACGGATCGGCGGGCTATGAACTGCTTGACGGGCTGTCGGGCTTTGGCACGACATCGCAGATGTTCGATGCGGCATACTGGCGCGCCAAGGAAGGCGAACTCGCGCGTACCATCGCCGGCAATTCTCAGTTCCGGACGGCGCGCGTGCATATCGCCACCCCAAGCGCGCGCCCCTTCGCCCGCGACGTGCAGCCCTCGGCCGCGGTCACCGTGACCCCGTCCGGCGGGTCGATTTCCGCGGCCCAGGCGAAGGCGATCCGTTACCTGGTGGCCTCCAGCGTCTCGGGCATGAGGCCCGAGGACGTGTCGGTGATCGACGGGACCACCGGGACTGTTGTCGCTGACGAATCGAGTATTGCCGCCGCGGGCGACGACCGTGCCGAGATCCTCAAGGGGCGGCTGGAGCGTCTGCTTTCCGCGAGGCTCGGACCCGGTCGCTCCATCGTCGAGGTCAGTGTCGATACCGAAACCCAGCGCGAGTCGATCCGCGAACGGATCATCGATCCCGAGGGCCGTGTCGCGATCAGCCAGAACAACCAGCAGCGGCAATCCACCTCCAGCGACACCAATGGCGGCGCGGTCACCGTGGCCAGCAACCTGCCGAACGGTGCGGGGAACTCGGACCGGTCGTCCCAGCACAAGGAAACCGAGACCCAGGAAGTGGTCAATTACGAAGTCTCCGAAACCGAACGCGAGATCCTGCGCGCGCCGGGCGCGATCCGGCGCCTGAGCATCGCTGTTCTGGTCGAGGGCGTGACTTCGACTGCTGCGGACGGCACCGAGACCTGGCAGCCGCTGCCCGATGCCGACCTCGAGTCGCTGCGCGAACTGATCGCCTCGGCGGCGGGGTTCGACGAACAGCGCGGCGACGCGCTGACCATCAAGTCGATGCCCTTCCAGCCGCTCGCTGAAGAGGGCACCGGCCCGCAAAGCAGTCTCTTTGGCGAGTTCACGCTCGATCCGCTGACGCTGATCCAGCTGGCGGTGCTGTCCGTGGTCGCGCTGATCCTCGGTCTCTTCGTCGTCCGTCCCATCCTGGCCAGCAACGGCAGGGCCGGAGTTGCCGGATTGCCCGCGCCGGTCGGAGGCGCCGACCAGACCTGGCTCAATGGCGAGATCGATCCGGCCGACGGTCCGCAGGACGATCTTGGCGGGCTGCCTGGCGATCTCGGGCTACCTGCGATGACCATGGCCTCGATCGATCCGTCGGACTTCTCGGACGAACCTCTGGGCATGGACGGCTTCGGCGGCGGCAGCGACAGCCCGGTCGACCGTCTGCGCGATCTGATCGAAAGCCGCCGCGACGAGTCCATTGCGATCCTGCGCGGCTGGATGGAAGAGCGGCAGGAGAAGGCGTGATGTCACGGTTGCTGCTGGAGGATTTCTCTAATCACGGCGCCAGGCCCAAGGTCGAGCGCGAGCCCGACCTGCCGGTCGAGGACACCCAGCAGGTCCGGCTCGACGCCTATGAAGAAGGTTACCGGGCGGGTTGGGACGATGCCACTGCCGCCGAGGCGGAATCGCGCGCGCGGATCGGCGCGGATTTCGAGAAGACTCTGCAGGACCTGTCGTTCAGCTATCATGAGGCGCGCACCCATGTGATGGAGGCGCTGGAGCCGCTTCTGACCGCGATGGTCGAGCGTGTCCTGCCCGAGCTCGCGCGACACGGGTTCGCCCGCAAGGTCGTCGAGATTGCACTTGAACTGGCCGAGGCCGAGGCCAACGCGCCGCTTCAGCTTCGGGTCTGTCCGGAAAATCGCGACGCGCTCGAAGAGCTTGCGGGGGCCGATCCCGGCCTGCCGCTGCAGATCGTCGACGATGCGACCCTTGGGCCCGGGCAGGCGCTGCTTCGCGGCGGGGCCGGGGAACGCGAGATCGACATTGATGGCATGCTGGCGGCAATCCGCAGCGCGCTGAACGACTTCATGACCACCGAAGAGGAGGCACGCCGCCATGGCTGATACATCTTCCGACGCGCCGGGCGAAGGCCTCGGTGCAAAGTTCCTCGATCAGGTTCCGATCGAGATCACCGTTTCGGTCGGCAAGGCCCGCCCGCTGCTGCGCGATCTGCTGCAGATCGACCGCGGCGGGGTGCTGCCGCTCGACCGCCGGATCGACGACCCGGTCGAGCTCTATATCGGCGACCGGCTGATTGCCCGCGGCGAGCTCCAGGAGGTCGAAGGCGCCCAGGCCGGGCAGATCGCCGTGCGCCTGACGGAAATCATCGACACCGTCTCGGGGGCCTGACCGCTATGCTCAAGCGCCTGCTGCCGGCCGTTCTGATCCTGCTTGCCCTGGCCGTGCCGGCCCAGGCGCAGGAAATCTCGATCTCGCTGGGCGAGGGCGGGTCGCTGGCCGGGCGCGGGGTCCAGATGATCCTGCTGGTGACCGTGCTCAGCCTGGCGCCCGGCCTGGCGATCATGCTCACCTGCTTTCCCTTCATCGTGACGGTCCTGTCTCTGTTGCGGCAGGCCATCGGGCTGCAACAGTCGCCGCCCAACATGCTGATTGTCAGCCTGGCGATGTTCCTGACCTATTTCGTGATGGAGCCGACCTTCACCCAGGCCTGGCAGGCCGGTGTGGTGCCGATGATGAACGAGACGCTGCCGATCGACGATGCGATCCCGCGGATCCTCGATCCGTTCCGAACCTTCATGGCGGGCCGCGCGGATGCCGACACCTACGAGCGGCTTCTGTCGCTTCGGCCGCAGGCAGATCCCACGGCGGCGATCTCGGATGCGCCGCTGTCGCTTCTGGTACCGTCCTTCATGCTCAGCGAGATCCAGAGGGCGTTCGAGATCGGGTTCCTGATCTTTCTCCCGTTCCTGATCATCGACCTCGTGGTGGCCGCGATCCTGATGTCGATGGGGATGATGATGGTGCCGCCCGCGGTGGTGGCGATGCCGTTCAAGCTGGCCTTCTTCGTCGTGGCCGACGGCTGGAGCCTGATTTCAGAAGCCCTGGTGCGGGGGTACTTCCCGGGCGGCTGAGCCGCGCCGTTGTCCCGGTTGCAAGCGTTTCATTTCTGCCCTGGCCCGTTTCCTCGGAAACGGGCCTTTCGGTTTCTGGGCGACCCAGGGGCTCCGATCATCCTTTGCATTCCTTATGAAAAGGACCGCCGATCTGGGCGAAGCCCGGGCTCCGAATCAGTCCCGAAGTCGTTTTCCTTTTTGCCATATGGCCGACGCCAGGTCGGCGGACAAACGAGTCCCGGCATTGGCCCGTGGCTCGGGAATGCCTTCGGCGTTGGTCGCTCACCCTGCGACGTTCTTGCCTGTTGGGGGTGCCATAACAATGGCTTGAAGGCCGCCTGGGCGTCATTGGGCCAGTCCGGCCGGTCACGTGAAAAACGCAATTGTGGGATGTGTCGACATGTCGCGATTAAGCTGCCGTTGGGTCTTTTCTCGTATTTCTTTAGCAACCGGGACGGTCCCGGCCGCTGCCGAAGCGAAAGGAATACCATGATCCGCACAGCCTTCTCTTTCCCGCTCCTTGCCGGCCTCCTGTTCGCGGCCCCTGCCCCCGCCGCCGATGGCGACGCTGCGATGGCGGCCTTTCTGGAAAATGCGATCCGGCCATGGGCCGCGGCGCCGGTCGTGATCGAGGCGGTCGAGGCTCAGAATGCCGTCACCGGCGGCTATTCGCAGGAAAAGATCGACGAACTCGATGCGGCTTGGCGGGCTCAACTCGACAGCGGCTCTTCGGATCTGATCTCGGCGGTCACCGACAATGCGGCGGCCGAGTTCCTGCGCAGCCAGGTGGATGCCTCGAATGGCAAGGTGACAGAAGTGATCGTGATGGATGCGCGCGGCCTCAACGTCGCGACATCGGGTGTCACCTCGGATTACTGGCAGGGCGACGAGGACAAGTACTCCATGACCTATTCGGTCGGCCCCGACGCCGTCCATTTCGGCGAGATCGAGCTGGATGAGTCAACCCAACGCTATCAGGCACAGATTTCCTTCACCCTCGTCGACCCGGACAGTGGGGCGCCCATCGGCGCGATGACCGTCGCGGTCGACGGCGCGGCCCTGTTCTGATCAACCCGGAAAAAGGAGTGGCGCCAATGCCGAACGGAGCTTCCGCCGCCCTGGCGTCCCTTCCAAGACGCTCGATTTTGATCAGAATCTCGGGATTGATCGCGGCGACGACCTTCGTTGTTGCGATCCTCCTGGCCACTTTCGCCACGCGAAGCGCGCTGGATATTGTCGGCGATGCGCTTGGCGAAGAGTTGCAGTCGATTCTTGTTGGCAGCGCCGCGAATCTGGGTCCGCATCTGCGTTTCAAGAACATCGAAGCCATCGAAGAGGACCTGAACGGTCAGCTTCAGCGCGCGGGCGACAAGGCGGTGGCGCTCGGCGTCTGGAACGCCGATGCAGAAAGCATCGCCCAGGCTGGCCCCGGGGATACAGAAGCCGCCGCCAAGTTGCAGGAAATGGCTCTCCAGGCGATTTCCTCAGGGGAAGCCGTCTTCCAAAGGGGAAGGCTTGTCCAGGTCGTGCCGGTTAAATTCGGACCCAATCAGGCAACTGTCGGAGCGGTGGGGGCTGTCTGGACTGCGCAAGGTGCAGTAACAGCCGTTTTTCGGAATGCGGCGCCAGGCATGGTCGTGACCATGGGTCTGTTCCTGGGATTGCTTTTTGCGGCCACGGCACTTTTGCGCCGCATGCTCGGCCGTCCTCTCGGCACACTCTGCGCTGCCATGGGGGACGTGGCGCGCGGGGATCTCGACAATGCAATTCCCATGACCGACCGTGCCGACGAAATCGGCGAACTCGCCCGCAGCCTCGAAAGCCTGCGTGGCGATTTGGGTCAGATGAGAGCTGCCGAAATGCGGCGCGAAGCGGCCCGGGCGGACCAGACGAAAGCGATCGAAGGTCTTGCCAGCGCGCTTCAGGCGCTGTCTGGCGGCGATCTGACGAGCCGGATCGACGAACGGTTCGCGGAGGATTACGAGCGGTTGCGGAGCGATTT
>NZ_QAYC01000008.1 GCF_003053725.1 Rhodovulum kholense | reverse complement strand
CATCTTCACCAGGCATCCGCGCACCACGTTGTGTATGCAATATACATAACGGTATCAGAGCCCCTTGGCGCCAGAAATCGGGCGAGGGCGCGGGATCGTTCCTCAGAAGACGTTGCCCGCACAGGAATTGCGCGCCCAAAGGGCAGCGCCACCCGCGGCAGAAGCCATTCGGGAAGACGCCGACCCGCGCCCCGTGTGTGCCTCCAGTCTGATGCGAAGCCTGCTCGACCATCCAGATGCCTCAACCCTGGTCCACCCGGAACTGGAAACGCGGGACTTTCCGCGCCAGGGGGCCGACTGCGCCGAGGGGACCAGCAATCGCTGTCAGCACCTTGTGCCAGATGGCGCTTTGGGGGGGGCGGTCCTGATGGTGGGACCCTTGCCCAGGCCCCATCTTTTCGCGGGCATCCGCAAGCGTCAGGAATTATGTGTGTTCAGGCATTCCTGGCGGAGCTTGCCGTTGAAGGTCTCGTTGAAAGAACTGTCCGTGGGCCTTCCGGGGCGGGAGGAATCGAAGGTCACGCCGCGCTGATAGGTCCAGCAACCCGGATCGCGGGAGACGAACTCGGGGCCTTGATCGCCCCTGATTGTCTTCGGGTGACCCGGACGCGGGTGAGCGGCACCGCCCTGCGGATGCCTTCAAGGCCGCCGCCGTCTTCGCCTATTCGGCCGTGCAGCCCCCCGGCGCGTCCGGACTGCCGCTCGGCCCCGACGGGGGGGCACCTGCATGGCAGTGGCCGGTGACAAGCAGGCGATCGGGTGCATGCCCACCGGTCGCGGGGCGATGGCCGACTTGCTGGCCGACCTGACCGGTCCCGAGGGCAACGAGCGCGATCTGGAAGCCTTCTCGATGGCCATCGCAAGATCAAGGAAGGCGTCCGGTCCCGCCTGCAAGTCGTGTCATGATCGCTTCGGAACCGTGCCCGTTCGCGGAAACGTCCATCGCCTGCGCCCCGCATCTCGCAAATGTCATCCGCAGAAGACCTCACAAGGCACCGGGGCACTTGTCTTTTCCCAAGGGGCTGTCATCCCGACGCGCGTGTCATCGTGATTGCACATGACCAGGTTGCGGATCTCGACTGGCCCGCGATGCGCACCGGATTCACCGCCGCGCGCGACGTGGCGCTTGATCCGGTCGGAAAACGCCCGCCGCACGGGGCTTGTCTTCATCGACATCGCCGGGCGTGACCTGGGCCGTTTCGTCGCCGAGACCCGCGCGGCCGTCAACCGCGAACTGACCCTTCCGCCGGGCGATTCCATCGCCTGGTCCGGGCAGCACGAATATATCGAACGGGTCCGCGTCCGTCTGATGCTCTTGGCTTCGGCAACGCTGCTGACGATCACGCTGATGCTGTTCATGGCGTTCCGGAGGATAACGGAGGTGGCGATCATCCTTGCGGCCCTTCCGGTTGCGCTGTCGGGCGGGGTCTGGCTGATTTGGTATATGGGCTTCGATCTGTCGGTCGCGGTCTTCGAGGGAGATCTGCTGCGCGTCCTGCCCAAGGTGATGACGGTGGCCACGATCTTCGCCGGGCGGATCCCCATCATGTACGGCAGTGCGACCGGGGCGGAGATCATGAGCCGCATTGCCGCGCCGATGATCGGCGGAATGGCCACGGCAACCTTGCTGACCCTGTTCGTGATCCCGGCGCTCTTCGTGATCTGGAAACGGGTCACGCTGGCCCGCACCAACCGGCCCCTGTCCCGCCCCCCTGTCCTCGTCCGGAGTGGCAACCGCCCCGGCCAACTGATCTTTCACGCCGCAGAACGGAGCTTCTCATGCGTAAAGTCCTTGTCTCCAAGCTACTCTCGCTTTCCCTGGCACCTGCCGCCCTGGCGCAGATGGACCATTCCCATATGGACCAGTCGCCCACACAGGCGACCGAACAGATGGTTCACGCCGAAGCCACGCTGGATGCGATCGGCGGCGGCTCGATCAACGTCAGCTACGGGCCCATTGCCGAGATCGGCTGGTCGACCGTGACGATGGACGTGCCGTTGATGGAGAGCGTGTCCCTTCCCGACGGCATCGAGCCGGGAGACGGGATCATCATGATGCCGGGCCGCGACAGCGACGGCATGTCTGCGATCAGCGGCGTCACGGCCAGCGGGTGAGCAGGCTTCTGCGGCAGCTTCGGCCGCGACCGCGCACCAAGCCATTGCTGCGGGTGCCTGGTCTGGCGCGGTCACGCTTTCGCGGCCCCAACGGCGCGCAGGACCGGGCTTCCTGCCCGCCGCCATTGCACAGAACTTCGGAAACGCGCAAAGCTGGGGCCTCACTGCGCCAGGTTGGAGGCCCCGGCATCATCCGGGCGGCCAAATATCCGCCTTGAGGCGGAAAGACGGGCGTTTGCCCCAGTGGCACGGCTTCGCCCGCGACCAAGGGTGGGGGCGAACCGCCTCGTCCGGCCGACGTTTTCAACAGCTCGGCAGCCTCCTGTCTTTCGCGGCAGGTGCGCGGGCAGCCTAAAAGTTCATTCAAAAAAGCCCTTCGGCGTGGTATTACTGCGGATACAATTTCAGACCTGCCGCGCCAGACGGCAGGATGCTCCGGACCGTGACGGTTTTCGGCCAATCTTGACAAGTTTTCCCGGCGACATCCCGCAGGCGCGGCCGGACAGCGACCATTGATTGCCATCGGGAGCATGTCAGATGACCGGAGCGATTCCCACGAACCGCCGCACTGTCCTGAAAGGCGGGGCGGCTCTTCTTGCCGTGCCTTTCCTTGCCCGCAGCGCCGCCGGGCAGGCCAGCCACCTGCGCGTCAGCATGACCAGCGAAGAGGGCATCGCCCACCTGCAGACCTATCGCAAGGCCGTTGCCGCGATGTGGGCGCTCGATCCCTCGGACCCCCATAACTGGTTCCGCTACGCGATGATCCACCTGATGGACTGCCCGCATGGCAACTGGTGGTTCTTCGTCTGGCACCGCCCCTATGTCGCCCATCTGGAACGGATCGTCCGGATCTACGGCGAGGACGAAGCCTTTGCCATGCCCTACTGGGACTGGACCGCCGATCCCTTCGTCGCGGACACGTTCTTCGCCAGCAGCACCTATCCCGACAACGCCCTCGATCCCTCGAGCAGCCATTACCCGGACTGGGACAGCTTCGAGAGCGCCTATCACGACCCGATCGAGGCCTTCTGGAACGGCCTCAGCGATGCGCAGAAGCAACAGGAAAACCTGCGGGGCTTCCCCGATTTCGACAGCTTCTGGACCACGGGCGTGCAACCCAATTTCAACGCCAATCCCGCCGACGGGCGCTCGAAGACGGCCGCCGCCCCGGATCTGACCCCGCCCGCCTCGGATGCGGTCATGCTGCCGGTCATCGAGGCCGGGCTCCGGCCCGAGATCTTCACGACCGTGGTCGGAAGCGGGCAGGCCCGCACCGGGTTCAACAGTCCCGAAAGCCAGAACCACCACCAGGGTGTGGGCGCCGCCATCCTCGAGGGTCAGCCGCACAACAAGGTGCACAACGATCTGGGCAACGCCGCGGGCGGCTGGATGCCCTCGCTTCTGTCCTCGGTCGATCCGATCTTCTTCATGCATCACTGCAATGTCGACCGGCTCTGGGACGTCTGGACGACGAAAGAACGGACTGCGGGCCGGACCGCCTTGCCCACGGCAGAGGAGGCCCCGCGCTTCGACCCCGAGCCCTTCCTCTTCTACATCGGCGATGCCGGGCAACCTGCCCCCAGCACCGCCGGCGCCTCGATGGACATCGCGCCCTGGGGCTATGCCTACACGCCTGGCTCGGGGTCCGCTTCCGCCGCGGGGCTGCAGTCCCGGCGCGGCATCGCTCCCAATGCAACCGCCCAGGCAAATGAAGGCTTCGGCCTGAACGAGGGGGCCACCGCCAGTCTTTCGCTGCCCGAAGGCGCGGCCGCCGCCGGGGCGGAAGAAACGCGGCAGGTTGCCCAGGTCACCTTCACGCCTCCGAGGACGGTAAAGGGGCTGCGCTTCGATGTCTTCGTGTCTCCCGCCGGGGAGACGCCCGAGCTGTCCGAGGACAGCCCCGGTTTCGCCGGCTCGTTCGAGTTCTTTGGCATGTTGCACGGCCATGGCCACGATTTCACGGCGGTCATCGACGTGACCGATGCCGTGGAGCGCCTGCGTGAAGCCGGAACGCTGCCGGAAAGTGGTGCGATCGATGTGACGCTGGCGGCTTCGGGAACGGGGAGGGAAGACCGGACACTCGAATCCGCGCCATTGGAGGGGGTCTTCAAATCGGTCGTCTTGGAAAGCTTCTGACCCGCATCCTCCGCGCGCCGGCCGGACCGGCGGCCGCGGTCCTTGTCTGGGCCGCCGCCGCAGCTTCTCAGGCGGCGGGCGGCGGAACCGGCACGGACCCGCCGGTGATCGATGTGGTCTCGGGGTCGGACCCTTTGGTCCTTGCCGTGCGCACGGGGCCGCTGCCGGCGGGCGCCGAGCTGGTGCTTGAGACGCCGGAGGGGCTCCGCATCGGCTCGGTGTCTCCCTTCGGCGCGACCGCTGCCACGTCCCCCGCCGAGCAGGTCCATCTCGTTCCGGTCCCTGCGGGAACCCTTCCGGACGGCCGGACCGAGATCCGCGCCAGGCTGATCCTGCATGGTTCTGAACGGGCCGCGACGGCCCGCGAATTTCTCGGCGTGGCGATCATCGGCAATTGAAAGCCCGGTCCCGGCCGCTGCTGATCGGTTCGACGACGGAATTGTCCAGCCCCGAAGACCCGGAACTGCAGATCCACTCGCAAGGTCTGGGGGCAGCCAATTTCGCGCCTTCGATCTTGCGTCAACGCCTGGCCAATCGGGCAGGTGCAGGCCGGAAGTTCCCTCGTCGCGATGTGAAGTCAGCCCAACCTGAAGGATCAGACGACATGGGGAAAGGCCGGTTCCGCATCCTGGCCGTGAACGGCGATTGCCGCCACGAGATCCTCGCGCTGATCGCCGACACCGGCATCTCGGAGGAACGGGAGGGGGGCGGGACTCAGATCCCGTCCGACGCGCGCCGGGCGCCTGGGCGCTCGGAGGGCCCCGCGCCCGGCGCGCTAGCCCAACCCGAAACCGACCAATATCAAACCAAAGGTGTCTCGCTATGATCGAGGGACGGCAGGGGGAAAGGTCACGAGCTCGGCCGCGATCCTCCCATGCGACCAGCCCGCCGCACGGCGCGCGGCCACAAGGTCCCGGTTTGCCTTGTCTTTCCGGAAGCAGGGCCGCCGCTGCCGGTCGCGGAGCGGCTCCATCGGTTTGCCGAAAAGATCGACCGCCCCGGGCTCGGGGGAAAATCGTCTGTCATCGGAAAAAACTTCCGACTGGCGAAGCCGCCGGTCTCTGACCCCGGGACTTCCGGAGTTTGGCTCCCGGGGGTGTCGGGCTCAGTCGCCCGCCGCCCGTTCCGTGCATTGCTGCGTGCCGTCATGCCAGACCTTCGACACGGTCTGCAGGCTCCTCTAAGCCCATAAACGCAAAGGATAGCTCAGGTGTGGGCGGATCGCCGAGCCTCCGGCGCTTATTGGCCAAGTCCCGCACCGTCAGGCCTCTGAACCGGGCCGTCCAATTGCGGAAGGTCCCGTCCGACATGCCGTTTGCCTGACGCGTGACCTGCGGCACAGGTCCGCGCATGTCGCACCCGCCTCAGACTCGGCCAGGATGCCGATGATCTGCTCGTCCGTTTCATTTTCCGTCTTCAGGTCAGGCCCGACGGTCATCGATGGTGGAGGCAAAATCCCGTTGCAGGTCAGCGCGTCGCGCCAAGACAGACCCTTGCGATATCGGAGAACGGGCTCATCAGCGCGGGTCAGTTGAACCGCTTACGGTTCGTCCTTCTGCTTGGTTCAAATACCCATGACGCAACAGGTGCCACGGGGCCTGGCTCCGGGCTGGCTCAACCACGCATCAGCCGGATCGCGGCCAGTCCCGCGTCGGAAAGGTCGAGAAGCCGCGCGAAATAATGTTCGCGTGCGGCGAAGCCGCGCCGCCCGGTGCCGGTGAAGGCATCCTCGAGGGCGTCGATCAGCCGGTTGAGGCGGCGCTGATGCATCCCGAGCGCCACCTGCACCGGGTCGGCGATCACGCCCGCGAAGGCGGCGACCAGCGCGCCGAGGCCGATCAGAGGCACGGTGATCGCGACGGTCATCCAGGCGGGCGCGGCCGTGGGAAAGATCCCGTACCAGGCGGTGCCGAGAAGCCCCCCCAGCGGGAAGGCGGCAATGGCGGCCTGATGCGCGACGATGGCGGCGATCCCGGGAGCGAAGGACACCATGCCGGGCGTCAGCGACTGGAAGGCCAATGCGCCCGCGCCCATCGTGCCCAGCGCCGTGGTCATCTCGGCCACCGCCGAGCGGGTGCCGCCATAGTCCCCGAGTGCCCGGGCGCCCAGGGCGGGGGCCTCGGCCCGCGCCTCGACCAGCGCCGCAAGGTCGGGCCGGGCGAGGATCGCGCGGGCCAGCGCATCCTTGCCGCTGGCGCCGCCGGGGCCGTCCCAAGGCAGTTCCAGAAGGTCGACCACCACCGCGCGTTCCGCGGCCGTGGCGACGGCGGTGGGCAGCAGGATCTGCCGCGTGCCGAGCCAGGCCGAGACGCGCCGCGCGCCCATGCGTCCCGCCCCCCAGGCGCCCAGCCGGGACAGGATCAGCACCGGCGACAGCATCACGTTGACCGGCGCCTTGAGCACGTCCCAGCCCAGCGCATGACGATGCAGCCGCAGCGCGCCGACGATCCCGAACCGGCGCCGGGCAAAGGCCGGCACGCGCGCGCGCCGCGCGGCGAAATAGCTGCGCGCGGCGGCGATCAGGGCGGCATCGGTGTCGTGGCTCAGAGGCTCGGTCATGGCCGATCAGATGGGGGGGCGGGGGCTGCTCGGCAAGCCGGTCAGAGGGCTTCGAGGATGTATATTCCGGTTTCGCCATAGCGGCGGCTGTCCAGAAGCGCGACTCCCTCGGGCGGGGTCACCGCCGCGCCCTCTTCCCAGACGATCAGCGCCCCCGGCGCGATCCAGCCGCCCGCAAGCGCGGCGGCCAGGGCGCGTTCGCCAAGGCCCTTGCCATAGGGCGGGTCCAGGAAGACCAGCGTCGCGGGCGCCTCGGGGGCGGGGCCGGGACGGGTGGCGTTCCGGCGCAGGATCGTGCACTCGGCCTCGGCCCGGCACAGCACCACATTCTCGCGGATCAGCGCCAGTGCCTTGGTGCCGTCATCGACGAAGGTGACATGGGCGGCGCCGCGCGAAAGCGCCTCGAGCCCCAGCGCGCCGGTGCCCGCGAAAAGATCGAGCACGCGCGCACCGTCGACCGGGTCGCCATAGCCGCCGTTCAGCAGCAGATTGAAGAGGCTTTCGCGCACCCGGTCGGTCGTGGGGCGCAGATGCGCCGCCGGATCGCCCTTGCCGACCGAGGCCAGCGCCCGGCCCCGGAACCGGCCCGCCACGATCCTCATGCCGTCATCAGCGCCTTGAGGTCGCCGGCCGCGACGGTGGCGGGATCGGGCGAGCGGCCCGCCTCTATCAGACGCTTGGCGGTCATGTAGGCGCGCGGGTCGTTCATCGCGTCGATCGCCAGCAGCTCGGCGCCGCGATAATACCAGTGGCTCAGGCTGCCCGCGCGGTCGCCGGGGCGCACCACCACTCGGTCATAGCCGAGGTTCAGCCCCGCGATCTGCAGCTTGACGTCGTACTGGTCGGACCAGAACCACGGCTTGGGCACATAGGGGGTGTCTGCGCCCAGCATGTTGGCCGCCACCGCCTCGGCCTGATCGATGGCGTTCTGCACGCTTTCCAGCCGGATCCGGCCGCCCCGATAGGGCAGGCTGGTGCAATCGCCCGCGGCCCAGATCGCGGGGTCCGAGGTCCGGCCCATCGCATCGACCGCGATGCCTGCCTCGACCGTCAGCCCGGCCGCCTCGGCCAGCGCGGTCGCGGGGGCGACGCCGATCCCGAGGATGACGAAATCGGCCTCGATGATGCTGCCATCGGCCAGCTCGGCGCCGGTGACGCCGGTTTCGCCCACAAGCCGGGTCAGGCCGGTCGCCTCGCGGATCTCGACGCCATGGGCGGCATGCAGCGCGCGGAACCAGTCCGAGGTCTCGGGCGCGGCCACGCGCTGCAGGATGCGCGGCGCGGCCTCGATCAGGGTGACCTTCAGCCCCAGACGGGACGCGACGGCCGCCGCCTCGAGCCCGATATAGCCGCCGCCGACGATCAGCACTCGGGAGCCGGGGCGGAAGGCGGGCGCCATCGCGTCGACATCGGCGAGGCTGCGGACCACATGCACGCCCTTGAGCGCGCCGCCGATCTCGGCGGGCAGCCGCCGGGGGGCGGCGCCGGTGGCGAGCGCCAGCATGTCATAGGCGATTTCCTCGCCCTCCAGCAGCACGCGGCCGCTGGCACGGTCGATGCCTTTCACCGGCGTGCCCAGGCGCAGATCGATCCCGGCCTCGGCGTAGAAGGCGGGCGGGCGCAGATAAAGCCGGTCCAGCGGCATCTCGCCCAGCAGGTATTTCTTCGACAGGGGCGGGCGCTGATAGGGCGGCGCGGCCTCGTCGCCGATCAGGGTCAGCTTGCCCGCATGGCCAAGCGCCCTCAGTTTCGCGGCCAGCGCCGCGCCTGCCTGGCCGGCGCCGATGATGACGATGTGGGGCATTGGGGTTCGCTCTGGGGTTCCGCTCTGGCACGATCCGGCCTGCACACTATCTGAGCCGCGAAACGCAATGCAATGCATCAGGAGGAAGATGTCATGGCGATTTCCGAAGGCGACCGACTGCCGGAGGCGAGCTTTACCGAAATGGGGGCGGACGGGCCGGGCGCCGTCTCGCTGGCCGACAAGCTGAAGGGCCGCAAGGTGGTCTTGTTCGCGGTGCCGGGGGCGTTCACGCCCACCTGTCATTCGGCGCATATGCCAAGCTTCATCAAGGCGAAGGACAAGCTGGCTGCCAAGGGTGTCGACGAGATCATGTGCGTGGCCGTCAACGACCCCTTCGTGATGAAGGCCTGGGGCGAGGCGACCGGCGCGCATGCGGCGGGTATCACCATGCTGGCCGATGCCGATGCCAGCTTCACCAAGGCCATCGGCATGGATTTCGACGCGCCGCCGGTCGGGCTGATTTCGCGGTCCAAGCGCTATGCCATGCTGGTCGAGGACGGCGTGGTGAAGAAACTCAATGTCGAGGCCAGCCCGGGCGAATGCTCGATCTCGGCGGGCGAGACCCTGCTGGAACAGATCTAGGACCTGCGCCCGTCCCTTCGGGGGCGGGCGTCCGCGCTCAGGCCAGCGTGTCCATCTTTCGCGCGAGGTCCACGTCCTTCATGGTCAGCCCGTCCGCGTCATGGGTCGACAGCGTGACCTCTACGGTCTTGTAGACATTGGTCCATTCGGGGTGGTGGTTCATCTTCTCGGCCCAGAGCGCGGCGCGGGTCATGAAGCCGAAGGCCGAGACGAAATCGCCGAATTCATAGGTCTTGGCGATGGCGTCGCGCCCCTCGACCGCCGCCCAGCCCTGGGCAAACAACGGCGACAGTTCCAGCTTGCGTTCGTCCTCGGTCAGTTTTCCGGTCATTCCTGTTCCTCCTCTTGGTCTTTCGCGGTCTTGCGGAACGGCCCGTAGGCGGTGATTACCTCGATCTCTTCGGCGACGGCCTCGCGCTCGGCCCGCAGGAAGTGGTCGACCGCGGCGCGCAGCCCCGGATCTGCGATCCAGTGCAGCGAATGGGTGGGCGTCGGCAGGTAGCCGCGCGACAGCTTGTGCATCCCCTGCGCCCCCGCCTCGACGGTATCGAGGCCCTGGGCGATGGCGAAGTCGATGGCGCGATAATAGCACAACTCGAAATGCAGGCAGGGGTGATCCTCGATGCAGCCCCAGTAGCGCCCGTAAAGCCGCGAGCGGCCGATGAAGTTCAGCGCGCCCGCGACCGGTCGGCCGTCGCGTTCGGCCAGCACCAGCAGCATGTCGTCGCGCATGGTCTCGTGCAGCCGGTCGAAGCAGGCGCGCGTCAGGTAGGGCGTGCCCCATTTCCGCGCCCCGGTATCCTGGTAGAACCGCCAGAAAGCGTCCCAGTGCTCGGGCCGGATCTCGTCGCCGGTCAGCGCCCGGATCGAGCCGCCGAAGTCCTGCGCCGTGGCGCGTTCCTTGCGGATGTTCTTGCGCTTGCGCGAGGACAGCGTGGCGAGGAAGGCGTCGAAATCGGGATAGGCGCGGTTTTCCCAGTGGAATTGCTGGGTCACGCGGTGCAACAGCCCCATCTCGCGGCCCGCCTCGGCCTCGGCCTCGGTGCAGAAAGTGATGTGAACCGACGACAGCGCGTTCTGGGCTGCCAGTCGTACCGCGCCCTCGACCAGCGCCGCCCGGCCGCGCGTCTCTTGCCCCGGGCGGGTCAGAAAGCGGCGGCCGGTCGCGGGCGTGAAGGGCACCGCGATCTGCAGCTTGGGGTAATACTGCCCGCCCGCCCGTTCATAGCCGTCGGCCCAGCCATGATCGAAGATGTATTCGCCCTGGCTGTGGGATTTGGCGTAAAGCGGCGCGACGGCAAAGACGCCGCCTTCGTCGCGGGCCACCAGATGATGCGGCTGCCAGCCGCTGCCGGGCCCGACCGAGCCGCTGTCCTCCAGTGCCGCGAGAAAGCGGTAGGTGGTGAACGGATCTTCGGGACGGCCGCCATCTGCCGCTTCGGGGCAGGCGCAGGCCTGCCACTGGTTTTCGTCGATCTGGTCGATCGAGGTCAGTACCTCGATCTCGACCTGGTCTGCCTCGAGTTCACGCGCGCGCATCTGTCCTGCCCCGGCTTTCCCCTTGAGGTGGGGCCGCCGGGGGCCGGGTCAAGCGTGCCGCGCCGCGGCATAGCCCTCGAAGGTGACGTTCGCGGCGACCGTGCGGGCAATGGCCTCGTCGGCGGGGCTGCGGATCGTCCAGCACAGGATCGCAGCGCCCCGGGCCTTGAGTTCGGCCACCCGCGGCCGCGCCAGATCGCGCCACAGATGCGAGATGAACGAGGCGCCGACCCGGTCGTAATCGGGGATCTCGCGCAGCGTGTCCCGCACCGGGGCATGCAGCGTCGGCCAGTCCTTCGCCTCGTAGGCGCAGGTCGTCAGCCCGCGCGGCCGGTCGGGCGCGGCCTCGGCCAGCGCGGCCACGCTGTGCGGGTTGAAGGACATCAGCGCGATCGGGCCGTCATAGCCCTTGAGTACCCCGGCCACCGCCCGTTCCAGCGGACCGACATCGGCACCCATCGTCCCGTCCTGATCCTTGATTTCGATCAGCAGCGGTACGCGCCCGGCGACCTCGTCCAGCACTTGCGTCAGCGTCGGGATGCCGTGCCTGCCGCCGGTCTGCGGAATAGACCCCAGCTCGGCCGCGGTCCGGCCCGTCACCGGGCCGGTCTCGCCCGTCAACCGGGCGAGGTCGTAGTCGTGAAACACCATCGGCACGCCGTCGGCCGAGGGCTGGATGTCGATTTCGATGCCGTAGCCCCCAGCGATGGCGGCGCGCACCGCCTCGATCGAGTTCTCGGGCCGCCCGGCCGCGCGGTCATGGAACGCGCGGTGGGCGAGGGGGCCCGTCAGGAAGGCCGGAGGCAGGGGGCTCATGCGATTTCGAAGATGCCTTCGATCTCGACCGCGACGCCGAAGGGCAGCGAGGCCGCGCTGACCGCCGAGCGCGAATGCCGCCCGGCATCGCCCAGCGCCTCGACCAGAAAGTCCGAGGCGCCGTTGATCACCTTGGGCTGCTCGCCGAAGTCCGGGGTCGAGTTGACGAAGCCGGTCAGCTTGACCACCCGGACCAGCCGGTCGAGTTCGCCGCCGCAGGCCGCCTTGAGCTGGGCCAGAAGCGAGATCGCGCAGGCCTTGGCGGCCTCGGCGCCGGCGGCCACGTCCATGTCGGCGCCCAGCTTGCCCTGGATCATCGCGCCATCCCGGGCCGAGACCTGGCCCGAGACGAAGACCAGCGCGCCCGAGGTCACGTAGGGCACGTAATTCGCTGCGGGGGCGGGGGCATCGGGAAGGGTGACGCCGAGCTCGGCCAGTCTGGCCTCGTATTTGCCGCTCATGTGGTCTCTCCGAAAGGGGTGGATCGTCGGTTCGGGCCGAAGCTACCCCCGCGCCGTGCCGGGCGGAACCCGTAAAATTCCTGCAACGCCGGGGCCGTCCGGTGCGCGTCGGCTCTTGTGATCCGCGCCAGAGCGTGGTTCCTTGACTGGGTCTCGATATAAGACTGGATCCAGCTCGTGTCGTCTTTGCGGAAAGCCACCTTGTGGTCGGGCCGTCTTGCGGTTCTTTCCACTGTCCTTCTTCTGTCCGCCTGCGCGCGCCCCGAGGCGCCCGGCACGATCCGTGACCCTTACGAATCGCGGAACCGGCAGATTCACGAGGCCAACAAGTCGCTCGACCGCGGGGTTTTCCGCCCTGTCTCGACCGCCTATGGCAAGTCGGTGCCGCGTCCGGTCCGGACCGGCGTCAGCAATTTCGCCTCGAACCTGTCGCTGCCCGGTGCGATGATCAACAGCCTGCTGCAGTTCCGCCCCGGCGATGCGGTGCAGAACGGCACGCGGTTCCTGATCAACACCACGGTTGGGCTGGGCGGGATCTTCGACCCGGCCACGCGGATGGGCGCGACGAAGGTCGATACCGATTTCGGCGAAACGCTCTATGTCTGGGGCATGCGCGAGGGCGCCTATGTCGAATTCCCGGTGCTGGGTCCGATGACCGAACGCGCCATGGTTGGCCGCGCCGTCGATTTCGCGATGAACCCGCTGCGCCCCCTGGCCAACTCCGAAGAGCGCAATGTGATGACCGGCACCGGCGTCCTTCGGGGCGCGGATGCACGATATGAAAATTCGGATCTCGTAGATTCGGTCCTATATGAAAGCGCAGACAGCTATGCGCAGTCGCGCCAGATCTATCTGGACAGCCGGCGCCACAAGCTGAGCCGCAACCAAGAGACCGATTACTTCGACCCCTACGAGGATCCCTATGAAGACCCCAATGCCCAGTAAGCCCGTCCTCGCCCCGACCCGCCGCAACCTGTTGCTGACCGGTCTGGCGGCGGGTGCCGCCCTGGCCGTGTCCGGCCTGACGCCCGGACGCGCCCTTGCCCTGACCACCGAAGAGGCCTCGCGCCTGATCGACAGCGTGGTCGGCGACATCAATAGCGCGATCAATTCGGGCGGATCCGAAGCCCAGATGTTCTCGAAATTCGAGCGGATCTTCGCGCGCTATGCCGATGTGTCGGTGATTGCACGGTCCGTTCTGGGCGTTGCCGCGCGGCAGGCCAGTTCGGCGCAGCTGAGCGCCTTCACTGATGCCTTCCAGGGCTATATCGCCCGCAAGTATGGCCGCCGTTTCCGCGAATTTGTCGGCGGTGATATCAAGGTGAACCAGGCGCGCCAGGTGAAGAACTTCTACGAGGTCAAGTCGACCGCGCTGCTGCGCGGCCAGTCCCCGGTCGAGGTGGTGTTCCTGGTCTCCGACCGCTCGGGCAGCAACAAGTTCTTCAACATCTTCATCGAAGGTGTGAACATGCTGGCCAGCGAGCGAACCGAGATCGGCGCCCTGCTGGACAAGCGCCGCGGCGATATTGGCGCGCTGACCCGCGACCTTCGATCGCTGGGCTGACACCGGCCGTCCGGCTTGGCGACGGTTTCCGCAAGCCCTTGGCACTGCCCCGGGGCCGGGCGCATGTCCGCGCGCTGAGGGGCCTGCCTTCCCCGAAAGTTTCTTTCGGGACGCGCAGGCTCCCCGTCGGCCGCAGCAGACTGCGACACGGTTTCGACCTCAAGCTGAGGCGCACGCGGGGCTCTGCTTGCGTCGGGCTGACTATATGTCGGGCTGGTCCGGGCTCTCGGCGATGGGCAGGCCAGCCGGCCCCGGACTCCGCCTGAAGACCGCCTGCAACGCGTCTCGCTGGGCGGCGACGTTCCCTGGATCGACCCGTTTGACGAGGAAAAGTCCGGTCGGGTGACCATGCCAGACCATCGCCGTCAGCGCGATGCATCTGACGATGGGAAAGGCGATGGAGCGGCTCTGCCTCGCCGCCGTGCGGGGCGTTTCCAGACTGCCAGCGCTCGTCGAAGGTAAGGGCTTCCCGCTCTGCGGCCTCATGACATGTGCTGGGCAAAGTCTCTTCCTCCCCGGCCGCGACGAGGAATGCCGCCCCGGCTCTGCATTCCATGACGGGCCGCGCGGCCGAGCGGACTGGCTCGGCGGCCAGGTCGGGTCGGCCGCGACAGGTCAGTTTCGGGCGCCGAACGCCCCGAGGACGCTGCGCAGGATGTTCTCGGCCAGGTTGCCGCCGTCGTCGCGGTTGTCCTGCGCAGGCTGTTGCTGGCCCCATCCGCCGGTCCCGGGCCCGGCCGACTGGCCCGGATAGCCGGGCTCGCCGGCGACGGGCGGCGGCGCCTCTTCGGGCAGCAGCATCGGCAGCGGCCGGGGCGGCACGCCCTCGTGGACCCGGACCATGGCCTCATGCCAGATCTCGGCGGGCAGGCCGCCGCCGGTCACGCCCTTCAACGGCGTGTTGTCGTCATAGCCCATCCAGACCCCGGCCACGTAATCGGCCGAAAAGCCGATGAACCAGGCATCGCGCGCCGCCGAGGTGGTGCCGGTCTTGCCCGCGACCTGACGGTCGGCCAGCTTGGCCCGGTGCCCGGTCCCCGCCTCGACCGCGCGCCACATCATGTAGACGAGGCTTTGGGCCGCGCGTTCGGAGATCACCCGTTCGCCCATGCCGCCCTCCTGACCCATCAGCGGTGTGTCATCGCCCTTCAGCCGCAGCTCGGTCAGGCCGTAGGGGGTCACGCTCGACCCGCCGTTGAGGATGCCTGCATAGGCACCGGTCATGTTGATCAGGGTCGATTCAGAGGCCCCCAGCGCCAGCGCGGGGCCCGCGGCCAGATCGGCCTGAAGCCCGAAGTCATGGGCGATGCGGCGCACGTTCTCGCGGCCCACCGCCTCGGACACCTTGACCGCCGGAATGTTCAGCGAATGCTGCAGCGCTTCGGTCAGGGTCACTCGGCCGCGGAACTTGTGGTCGTAATTGTCGGGCGAATAGGGGCCCGAGCCGGGCACGTTGATGGTATAGGGCTCGTCCACCACGGTCGCGTTGGGGGTGTAGCCCAGATCGAGCGCCGCGGCATAGACGAAAGGCTTGAACGACGACCCGGTCTGCCGCAGCGCCATGGTCGCGCGGTTGAACCCGCCGACCGCGGTCTGGCGCCCGCCCACCATGGCCCGGACCGCGCCGTCGGCCGACATCACGATGATCGCGGCCTCGGCCTTCGAGCCGTCCTTGACCTTGGTCTCGAACACCTCCTTCAGCGCGTCTTCGGCCGCCTTCTGGATGCGCGCATCGAAGGTGGTGCGGATGATCACGTCCTCGGTGGTGTCGCGGGTCAGGAAATCGGGGCCCGCGCCCATCACCCAGTCGGCGAAATACCCGCCCGCGCGCGACTCGGCGGCTTCGGACAGCTTCGCCGGGTTGGCCTTGGCGATGGCGGCCTGTTTCGGCGTGATGTAACCTTGGTCCTGCATCAGCCCGATGATCAGGTTCGCCCGGTCGCGCGAGCGTTGCAGGTTGTTGGTAGGCGCATAGGTCGTGGGGGCCTTCAGGAGCCCCGCCAGCATCGCCGCCTCCGAGACGTTGACCTGGTTCGCGGACTTGCCGAAATAGCGCTGGGCGGCGGCCTCGAAGCCGCGCGTGCCCGCGCCCAGATAGGCGCGGTTGAGGTAGATCGTCAGGATCTCGTCCTTGGTGTACTTCACCTCCATCGCCATGGCGTAGAGGGCTTCCTTGATCTTCCGGCCCAGCGTGGTGCGGCGGCAGTCGGCCTCATAGGCGGCCTCGGTCTTCCAGGTCTTCGAATCGTAGGGCACGCCCAGGCACAGAAGCTTGGCGGTCTGCTGGGTGATGGTGGACCCGCCGTTGCCGGACAGCGGGCCGCGTCCCTCGGCGAGGTTGATCCGAATCGCCCCGGCGATGCCGCGCGGGCTGATGCCGAAATGGCGGTAGAAGCGGCGGTCCTCGGTCGCGACGACGGCGTTCTTCAGCGCAGGGGCGACGGTCGTGGCGGTGATCTGGCCGCCGAACTGTTCGCCGCGCCAGGCAAAGACCTTGCCGTCGCGGTCGAGCAGGGTGACCGAGCCGCGATTCCGCCCGTCAAGAAGCGCCGTCATCTCGGGCAGTTGCTGCTGGAAGTAGAAGACCCCGCAGCCGATGATGAAAACGCCCAGCAGCGCCAGCCGCACCGCCGTGCCCAGAAGCGACCGGAAGAGGCCGCGAAAGAGGCCCGAGATCGCACGGAAAAGCGGATTTCCGCGCCTTGTGCGCCCGCCCCGCCGTCCGCCGCCACTGCCCCCGCCGCTGCGGGTCCGGGGCTTGCGGCCGCTCGGCTGCGCTTTGCGCGCGGTTTTCTTCGGATAGCGCCGATCCGCCACCAGGGGCGGCGGCCTGCGTCCCGTGCTGCCCATTTCCGTCGACTGCCTCGTCTGCCTTTTGCCCGCACCATATCGCGCGCGCGCCGGATTGTGGAGGTCGAAGGCGTCGCGCGGCGGGTTTTCAGAATGCCCGAAATTACAGCGTAGATGCATATCTGTGCAAAAATTGTGCATTATCGCCCGCCTCACGCCCGGTTCCTGACCTCGATCCGCTTGTGTCCGGTGGGCTTCGCGGCCCTTCCTTGCCGCTGTGAAAACCCGCAGGGGCCACCTGCTCAACGGAGGGGCACAACGTGAAACTCATCATTGCTGCAATCAAGCCGTTCAAGCTGGAGGAAGTGAGGGAAGCCCTCACCGCAATCGGCGTGCGCGGCATGATGGTGACCGAGATCAAGGGCTTCGGCTCGCAGTCCGGTCACACCGAGATCTACCGCGGTGCGGAATATGCCGTGAACTTCGTTCCGAAAGTGAAACTCGAAATCGTCGTGACCTCGGCCATGGCCGATCAGGTCGTCGAGACGATCGCCAAGACCGCCAAGACCGACAAGATCGGCGACGGCAAGATTTTCGTGCTGGACGTGAACCAGGCGGTGCGTGTCCGGACCGGCGAAACCAACGAAGACGCGGTGTGACGCGGACGTATCAGGGATAGAGAGACAACGAAAATGGCGAATATCAAACATATTCTCGGCCTGGCGGCGCTGACCGCGACGGCCGCGGCGCTTCCGGCGCTGGCACAGGATGCCGCCGCGGCCGTCGAGGCCGCCGCCGAAGCCGCGCCGATCATGGACAAGGGCGACACCGCCTGGATGATGACCGCGACGATCCTGGTTCTGTTCATGACCATGCCGGGCCTGGCGCTGTTCTACGGCGGCCTCGTGCGTCAGAAGAACATGCTGTCCGTCCTGATGCAGTGCACGCTGATCACCGCGATGATGATGGTGATCTGGGTGTTCTGGGGCTACTCCTTCGCCTTCGGCGGCGGCACCTCTCCGTTCTGGGGCGGCTTCGGCAAGCTGTTCCTGTCGGGCGTCACCGTCGATTCGACCGCCGCGACCTTCACCGACGGCGTGGTGATTCCCGAATACGTGTTCATCGCCTTCCAGATGACCTTTGCCGTCATCACGCCCGCGCTGATCGTCGGCGCCTTCGCCGAGCGGATGAAATTTTCGGCCGTGCTGCTTTTCATCGCGATCTGGACGACCTTCTGCTACTTCCCGGTGGCCCACATGGTCTGGGACGGAGCGGGCCTGCTGTTCAACCTTGGCGCGCTGGACTTCGCCGGCGGGACCGTGGTCCACATCAACGCCGGGATCGCGGCGCTGGTCGGTGCCATCATGGTCGGTCCCCGCATCGGGCTTGGCAAAGAGAACATGGCGCCCCACTCGATGACGCTGACCATGGTCGGGGCCTCGATGCTGTGGATCGGCTGGTTCGGCTTCAACGCCGGGTCCAACCTCGAAGCCAACGGCTTCACCGGCCTGCCCTTCATCAACACCTTCGTTGCCACCGCCGCCGCGATCCTGTCCTGGTCGGCCGTCGAGGCGCTGACCCGTGGCAAGGCCTCGATGCTGGGGGCCGCTTCGGGCATGGTTGCGGGCCTCGTCGCGATCACCCCGGCCTGCGGCCAGCTGGGTCCGATCGGTGCCATCCTGCTGGGCCTGATCGTGTCGCCGATCTGCTACTTCTTCGTGGCGACCGTGAAAGCCAAGTTCGGCTATGACGACGCGCTGGACGTGTTCGGCGTGCACGGTATCGGCGGCATCGTCGGCGCGCTGGGCACCGGCCTCTTCGGCGGCTCGATGTTCGGCGGTCAGGGCGGCGAGGACTACTCGACCATCGGTCAGACGATCGTTCAGGCCGAGGCCGTGCTGGTCACCATCGTGTGGTGCGGTGTGGTTTCGGTGATCGCCTACAAGATCGTCGACATGATCGTCGGCCTGCGTGTCGATACCGACAGCGAACGTCAGGGCCTCGACCTCACCAGCCACGGCGAGTCGGCCTACCACAGCTGAGCCGCGACCCGGGTCCTCAAGAATGCGAACGGCGGGGAAGTTCCCCGCCGTTTCCTTTTGTGCCTGTGCCGCGCTGGACGGGGCGGGCTAGAGCCCGGCCGCCAGCATCGCCTCGGCCACTTTCGGGATATTGGTCTCCGACAGCCCGGCAAGGTTGATCCGCCCGTCGCCGACCACATAGACGCCATGGGTCTCGCGCATCGCGGCGACCTGGTCCGGGGTCGCGCCGATCAGCGAGAAAAGCCCCTTCTGCCCGGCGAGGAAGGCGAAGCGGTCCGACCCGCTGGTTTCGCGCAGCCGGTCGGCCAGCGTTCGGCGCAGGGTTTCGATCCGGCTGCGCATGGTTTCCAGCTCGGCGGCCCAGTCGGCCCGAAGCTCGGCATTGCCAAGGATCGCGGTCACCACGCGCGCGCCGTGATCGGGCGGGAAGGCGAAGTTTTGGCGGTTGAGGTTCGAGAGGTTCCCTCGCACCAGCTCGCGCGCGGTCTCGTCCGGGGTCAGCGCCAGCACCGCTCCCACGCGTTCGCGGTACAGCCCGAAATTCTTCGAACAGCTGACCGAGACCAGCATCTCGGGCAGCGCCCCGGCCAGCAGCCGCAGCCCGGCGGCATCGGCCTCAAGCCCGGCGCCGAAGCCCAGATAGGCCAGATCGACCAGCGGCAGCGCGCCGGTGCGGCCCAGGATCTCGGCAATCGCGGCCCAGTCCGCCGGCGTCAGCTCGGCGCCCGTGGGGTTGTGGCAGCAGCCATGCAGGATCACCACATCGCCCGGGCCGGTGGTCTCGAGATCGGCCAGAAGGCCCGAGATGTCGAGCGCATGCGCCCCGGCGTCGTAATAGCGGTAGGCGACTTCGCCGAGCCCCAGGAAATTGACGATGGCGGCATGGTTGGGCCAGGAGGGCGCCGGGATGAAGACCCGCGCCTTGCGGTCGGCAAGCCGCACCAGCTCCAGCGCCTGCCGCACCGCGCCGGTGCCGCCGGGGGTCGCCACCGCGGCGACGCGGCCCGCGGGCACGGCCTCGCCCAGGACCAGCGTCCGGATCGCGTCGAGAAAGGCCGGATCGCCCTCGATGCCCACATAGCCCTTGCTGTCCTGAGTGCGCCACAGGGTCTCTTCCGCCGCCTTGACCGCCCGCATCACCGGGGTCCGGCCCTCGGCGTCGCGATAGACGCCGACGCCGAGGTCGATCTTGTCCGTGCGCGGGTCCGCGCGGAATTGCTGCATCAGCCCGATGATCTTGTCAGGGCTTTGCGGGGAAAGGCGGTTCAGCATCGTGCAGGTCCCGTTTCGACCGGAAGGTCTCCGTACATGCCCCATTCCGACCACGAGCCGTCATAGAGCGAATGGGTGCGATGCCCGATCACCTCGAGCGCGAGGCTGAGGATGGCGGCCGTCACGCCCGAGCCGCAGGAGGTGATGACCGGCTTTTTCAGGTCGACCCCGGCGGCCTCGAACACGGCTTTCAGCGCCTCGGGGCTTTTCATCGTGGCATCGGGGTTCAGCAGGGTCGCGAAGGGCACGTTCTTCGAGCCGGGAATATGGCCAGAGCGCAGCCCCGGCCGCGGTTCCGGGTCCTTGCCCTCGAAGCGCGCGGCCCCGCGGGCATCGACGATCTCGTAATCGCCAAGCTTCGAGGCGGCCGCGACCTGGGTCACGTCCTTGACCAGCCCGGCCTGGCGCTGAACCGTCATGTGGCGGTCGCGCACCATCGGCGGCAGGTCCTCGACCGGGCGCTCTTCGGCCCGCCATTTCGGAAAGCCGCCATCCAGCACCGCGATATCGGTCTTGCCCATCAGCCGGAAGGTCCACCAGACCCGGGCGGCCGAGAACAGGCCCGCGCTGTCATAGACCACCACCTGATGGCCGTCGCCCACGCCCATGGCGCGCAGGCGGCTGATAAACTTCTCGGGCGGCGGGGCCATGTGCGGCAGGGTCGACCGCTGGTCGGAAATCTCGTCGATATCGAAGAAGCGCGCGCCGGGAATATGGGCCGCCTGATACTCGGCGCGGGGATCGCGCGGGGTGTCGGTGGCAAAGACCGGTCGACAGGAGGCATCGAGGATCCTCAGATCGGGATCGTTCAGATGCGCCGCAAGCCAGTCCGTCGAGACCAGCGTTTTCGGATCGTCGTAGCTCATGACCTCCCCCTCCGGCTGCGCAGACACCGTTTCCCTTAGAACGGCGCCCGTGCCGAGGCAAGGCGGGTGTCAGCCGTGGTCCTTCAAAAGCCGGGCCTTCTGGCGCTGCCAGTCGCGCTTGGCTTCGGTTTCCCGCTTGTCCTGGGTCTTCTTGCCCTTGGCGATGCCGATCTTCAGCTTCACCAGCCCCTTGTGGTTGAAGTACAGCACCAGCGGCACCAGCGTGTAGCCCTTGCGCTGGGTGTCGGACCAGAGCCGAGCCATTTCCTTGCGGCTGACCAGAAGCTTGCGCTTGCGGCGTTCCTCATGGCCCCAGGTGCGGGCCTGTTCGAAGGGCGGGACATAGCCGTTGACCAGCCACAGCTCGCCGTCCTCGACCGAGGCATAGCTTTCGGCGATGTTGGCGCCGTTCTCGCGCAGCGACTTGACCTCGGAGCCCTGCAGCATGATCCCGCATTCGAGGTCGTCCTCGATCGCGTAATCGTAACGGGCCCGCCGGTTCTCGGCGATCACCTTGTAGTTCGGGTCGGACTTCGCATTGGCCATGGTGGAGGCGATATAGGCTATCGCGGGCCGCCATGAAAGGGCGCCCGCCCTCGGCCGCAGCTTATGTTGCATTTCGCGAAACGCAGCGTTTCGGAATTGCGCGGTGCGATTGTGGCAACATCCGGGCAGCGTCACAGTTTCCGCCCCCGAAACGGACTCGGGGCCTCAGCGCCCGAAACGGCGCCTCGGCCCGCGGCTGCGGGCTCTGGCGGAAACGGTTGTCCAAAGTGACCCAGGGTCACGTTTGTCGGTCCGTCGAAGACATATCAAATTTGATCATAATTCTTCCCGACTGCGGTCCGAATCGAAGCGCCATATCGGAGTTATGGATCGACGTGTTGTTACCGATCCTGTGTGAAGGGTCGCGTATCTGGCCTGTAGCAAGTGCAATGTTACTTGGGGCGCACCACGTGAATGGTGACTTCGGTTGGTGTGACCGGTGCGCCCCAGGGGTTTCCTCCAGCCTCGCCGATTGCACGCCGGATTGATCCGGTGCCGGTCCGGGCTAGCTCCTGACCGGGCCCGGTCCGGGCGACCGGACCGCGCCCCGCAGGCCTGCACAGGAAGGGAGGACCCCATGTACGCTCGCCCCGCCACTCTGTCCCCAGCCAAGCCGTTCGCGGTCTCTTGTCTGGTTCCGTCCCTGGCATTTGCCGCGCTGACGGCGCTGGCGGTTCCGGCTTTGGCCGATGACCACCGGACGCCCTCGCCCGACGGCGCGCGGGTGTTCATCGTCAGTCCTGAAGATGGCGCCACGGTGTCCTCGCCGCTGTCGGTCGTCTTCGGCATCGAGGGCATGGAGGTGGTGCCGGCCGGCACCGACGCGCCCGCCAGCGGCCATCACCACCTGATCGTCGACGCGCCGCAAGAGGGCTTCGATTTCTCGCAGGCTGTTCCGGCAGACGACCATCACATCCATTTCGGCGGCGGCCAGACCGAAACCACGATCGAGCTTGAACCTGGTCCGCATACGCTCTGGCTGCTCCTGGGCGACGCGAACCACGTGCCCCACGATCCGCCGGTCATGTCAGAGCCGATCGAGGTGATGGTCGAGTAGGCCCTAATCAGCCGTTCCCGGCGGCAGGTCGACCGACGCAAGCCAGGGCTTGATGTCAAGCAGCGGCGTGCCGTCGAAGCAGTCGAGCGCATCGACGGTTACGCTCCCGGCGCGCAGATCGAGCGCGGTAATGGTCACTGTCGACTGGCTGATGGTGTTGGGCCGGTTCGGCGAGCGCAGCGCGAAGGTTCCGCGCGGACCGTCCACATGGCGCGGCGCCTGCACCAGCAGGTCGCGGCGCGCCCGGTCCATCCAGTACAGCACGATCACCGGCTGACCGACCGCAAGCCCTGACAGCGCCGGTGCGAAGACCGGATCGATCTCAAGGATGGCGGGCGCGCCCCGTTCGCGCGCCCGATGGATATTCTTGGGGCAGTCTTCGGGGCCCCAGGGCGTCCGTGCCCGGCCGATGACGCGCAGCGCCGGACCGTCGGCGGGGCCGAGATCCCCGGCCGCCACCTCGCCGGGACGCAGCCCGTCCGGCCCGCTCAGTTCAAGAGCCCGGCATGCCGCATGGCGGCGTCGATCCGGTCCTTGGTGCCCTCGGTCAGTCCGACCAGCGGCGAGCGGACCTCTTCGCTGCATTTGCCCAGCCGCGACAGCGCGTATTTCGCCCCGGCGACGCCCGGTTCGAGGAAGATCGCGATATGCAGCGGCATCAGCCGGTCCTGCAGCTCCAGCGCCTTGACATAGTCGCCCACAAGAGTCGCCTCTTGGAACTCGGCGCAAAGCCGGGGCGCCACGTTCGCGGTGACCGAGATGCAGCCCCGCCCGCCATGGGCGTTGAAGCCCAGCGCGGTGCCGTCCTCGCCCGACAGCTGCAGGAAGTCGGGGCCGCAGGTGATCCGCTGTTTCGGCACGCGGGACAGATCGCCGGTCGCGTCCTTGACGCCGATGATCCGGGGCAGCTTCGCCAGCTCGCCCATGGTCTCGGGGGTCATGTCGACGACCGACCGGCCGGGGATGTTGTAGATGATAATCGGCAACTCGCAGCAGTCGTGCAGCTCGGTGAAATGCCGGATCATGCCCGCCTGGGTCGGCTTGTTGTAATAGGGCGTGACCACCAGCGCGGCATCGGCCCCGACCTTTTCGGCATATTGCATGAAGCGCACCGCCTCGGAGGTGTTGTTCGAGCCCGCGCCCGCCACCACCGGCACCCGGCCGTCGACGGTCTTGACCACCGCCTCGATCACCGCCTCATGCTCGGCATGGCTGAGCGTGGGGCTTTCGCCGGTGGTGCCCACCGGGACGAAGCCATGGCTGCCTTCGGCCAGCTGCCAGTCGACCAGACGCTTGAGCGTGTCGAAATCCACGGCGCCGTCCTTGAACGGCGTCACCAGGGCTGGAAGGGACCCTTTTATCATGACACGCTCCTTTTCATCTGTGTTCGATGGCCTGTTCTGATAGCCTTGGCGCGAGTCGTGCGCCCGCGCAGCGCGCCGGACCCTATAGCGCCGGCCGCCCGTTGCCAAGTTTGTGAATTGCCCGCATAGACCGCTGCGTGAGACCTTGCCAATCGCCCTTTGCCGACCCAGCCCCGACATGCGTGCCCTGATCCTGCTTTTCCTGATTTCACTGGCTGCTCCGGTCCTCGCGGCCGAGCCCACCGCCCTTGCCAAGGCCATGGTCGCCGTTCGCGCCGACCGCTGGGCCGAGGCCCGTCAACTGGCCCGTCCGGCCGGTCAGGTCGCGCTCGACATCGTCGAGTGGCGCAGGCTGCGCGCGGGCGAGGGCAGCCTTGACGACTACCGTGCCTTTCTGGCCCGCAATCCCGACTGGCCCGGGCTCGACAAGGTGCGGACCTCGGGCGAGGGCGCGATTGGGGCCGGAGACGATCCGGCGGCGGTGGTGGCCTTCTTCGGCGGGCGGGCCCCGGTCACGGGCGAGGGCGCGCTGCGGCTGGTCGAGGCCGAGGCGGCGCTGGGCCGGACCGGCGAGGCCCAGGCGGCGGCGGTGGCGGCCTGGCAAAGCCTGCCGCTGTCCGAAGCCGCACAGTCGGCGCTTCTGGCGCGGTTCGGCCGCACGCTGGCCGGGCAGCATGTGGCCCGGCTCGACACGCTTCTGTGGGAGGGGCACGACATTTCGGCCGGGCGGATGCTGAGCCTCGTGCCCGAAGGCTGGCAGAAGCTTGCCGCGGCGCGGATAGCGCTCCGCAATCAGGACCCGGGGGTCGACGCCCGGATCGCGGCGGTGCCGACCTCGCTTCGGAACGATCCGGGCCTCGCTTATGAACGCTTCATGTGGCGCACCCGCAAGGGCCGGGGCGAGGATGCCATCGCGCTTCTGGACGAGCGCAGCACGTCGGCCCAAAGCCTCGGACGCCCGGCGCTCTGGGCCGGGTGGCGGCGGTACTATGCTCATCAGGTGCTGCGCGAGGGCAACCCGAAGCTCGCCTATCGCCTCGCCTCGCGCCACCATCTGAGCGCGGGCGCAAGCTATGCCGAACTGGAATGGCTGTCGGGCTTCATCGCGCTGCGCTTCCTCGACAAGCCCGAGACCGCCTTGACCCATTTCCGCGCCTTCGAGGCGGCGGTCCGGACCCCGATCAGCCTGGGCCGCGCCGGCTACTGGGAAGGCCGCGCGCTCGAGGCGATGCGCCATCCGCAGGAGGCCCGCGCCGCCTATGCGATGGGCGCCCAGTTCCAGACCAGCTTTTACGGGCTTCTCGCGGCCGAGCGCGGCGGCATCGCCATGGACCCCTCGCTCGCCGGGCGTGACTATTACCCCGACTGGCGCGCCCAGCCTTTCGCGCGCAGCTCGGTGGTTTCGGCCGCCTTTCTTCTGCACGAGGCGGGCGAACAGAATCTGGTCGAGATGTTCCTGACCCATCTGGCCGAAAGCGCCGATCCGGCCGGGCAGCGCGCGCTGGCGGGGCTGGCGCTGGAACTGAACGACCACCATGTCGCGCTGCGCATCGCCAAGACCGCCGCCGAGACCGGCAATGTCATGGTCGAGGCCTATTTCCCGGTGACCGAGATCGCCCGCACCCGGCACCCGGTGCCGACCGAGCTGGTGCTGTCGATCGTGCGCCGCGAAAGCGAGTTCGACCCCTCCGTCGCCAGCGGCGCCGGGGCGCTGGGGCTGATGCAGCTGATGCCGACCACCGCCAAGGCGATGGCCGACGAGCTGTCGGTGCGCTATTCCAGTTCCGCCCTGACCGCCGATCCGTCCTATAACGCGCGTCTCGGTGCGGCCTATCTGGCGCATCTGGTCGAGGAATTCGGCCCCAACCCGGTGCTGGTCGCCGCAGCCTACAATGCCGGGCCCAGCCGGGCGCATCGCTGGGTGTCTGAACAGGGCGATCCGCGCGCGGCCGGGGTCGACGTGATCGACTGGATCGAGCTGATCCCGTTCACCGAGACCCGCAACTACGTGATGCGGGTCACCGAGGCCCTGCCGATCTACCGCGCGCGGCTGGCGGGCCGGACAGGTGCCGTCACCCTGTCGAAGGAGCTGAAGGCGAACTGAGCGCCCGCCTTCAGGACCCCCGGGGTCTCAGCCCAGATGATGGACCTCGGGCACGCCCCAGGGCTCGACCGGCAGACCCTCCATCCGTGCCTTCAGCTGCAGCGCCAGGAACTGCGAATAATGGCGCGACTGATGCAGGTTCCCGCCATGGAACCACAGCCCCTCCTGCCGGGTGGGTTTCCACATGTTGCGCTGTTCGCCCTCCCAGGGGCCGGGGTCCTTGGGGGTGTCGGACCCGAGCCCCCAGCACTTGCCGACCTTGTCGGCCACATCCTGCCCGATCAGGTCGGCGGCCCAGCCGTTCATCGACCCGTAGCCGGTGGCATAGACGATAAGATCGGCCTTCAGATGCGTGCCGTCCTCCAGCATGACGCCATCCTCGACGATCTCGGTCACCTGTCCGCGTTTCAGCGCGATCTCGCCGTCGATGATCAGCTGGCTCGCGCCGATGTCGATGTAATAGCCCGACCCGCGGCGCAGGTATTTCATGAAGAGCCCCGATCCGTCCTCGCCCCAGTCGAGCCAGAACCCGGCCTTTTCCAGCGCCTCGTAGAAGCCCCGGTCGCGCTCGTGCATCTGTTCGTAAAGCGGGATCTGGAATTCGTGCAGGATGGCATAGGGGATCGAGGCGAAGATCAGGTCGGCCTTTTCGGTGGTGATGCCCGCCTGCACCGCCTGTTCGGAATAAAGCCCGCCAAGCCCGATTTCCATCAGCGTGTCCGAGCGCACGATATGGGTCGAGGACCGCTGCACCATGGTCACCTTGGCATCATGTTCCCAAAGGGCCGCGGCGATGTCGTGGGCCGAGTTGTTCGACCCGATCACCACGCAGGACTTGCCGCGATAGGCATCGGGGCCGGGATGCTGCGAGGAGTGGTGCTGATCGCCCCGGAAGGTGTCGCGCCCGGGGAAGTCGGGGATGTTGGGCTTGCCCGACATGCCGGTCGCCAGCACCAGCTGGCGCGGGCGCAGCACGACCTCTTCGCCGTCGCGGTCGACGGTGACCGTCCATTCCTTCGCGGTCTCGTCATAGCTGGCAGAGGTGCAGGTCGAGCGGGTCCAGTAGGTCAGCTCCATGACCTTCGTGTACATTTCCAGCCAGTCGCCGATCTTGTCCTTGGGGCTGAACACCGGCCAGGTGTCGGGGAACTTGATATAGGGCAGGTGGTCGTACCAGACCGGATCGTGCAGGCAGAGCGACTTGTAGCGCTTGCGCCAGCTGTCGCCGGGCCGGTCGTTCTTCTCGACGATGATCGTCGGCACGCCCAGCATCCTGAGGCGGGCGCCCAGCGCGATGCCGCCCTGTCCGCCGCCGACGATCAGTACATAGGGCTGCACCGTGCGCCCCAGCGCCTGTTCTTCGGCCTCGCGTTCTTCCTTCCAGCTGAGGCGGTCCTTGCCCGCGCCGTGCTTCGCCCCCAGCGGCCGGTGGATGCCTTTGGGCTCTTCATGGCCCTTCAGCTCGACCATGGTGGTCAGAAGCGTCCAGATCCGGTCGTCTTTCAGACGGATCAGCCCGTAGCCGCGGGCAAGCCCGGTTTCGAACCGGATCCAGGCGGTGGTGATGCCGTCCTCTTCGGTCGGGATCTCGCCCTCGGCCAGCGTCCAGCCCTTGGGCCCGGTCGCGGCCAGTCGGTCGCGCAGCATCGCGGCGACCTCCTGCGGGCCTTCGACGGTGCGGATGTTCCAGGTGAAGCTGACAAGATCGCGCCAGTAGCAATCCTCGGTGAACATCCCGACCGCGCGGTCGATGTCGCCCTGGTCCAGCGCGTCTCCGAATGCGGCAAGAACCGCCGAGACGCGGTCGGCATTGGTGGTATCGAGCATTGGTTTCCTCCCTTGCTTCCGGTTTCTCCGGATCTTCGGAGGAGCCGTTCGGCCGGGGGCCGCATGCCGCCGCATGGCAAAGAGAAAGGAACAGCGGCCAAGGGCCGCTGCGGCGGGTCGGGTCCGGCATCGGGGTCGATGTCGCGCATGGCTCCTCCCTCATCGACCTGGGCGGCAGGGTAGGGGCCACGGCCGGGACGGCCAAGCCAGACCATGGTCTGAAAGACGGGCTGCCTCAGCCGCGCCTGGCACGCACCCGTTCGCGCCAGGCGGTAAAGAGCCCCGCACCCACCACGATCACCGCGCCCGCCACGACATTGGCGCGCAGCGTCTCGTGGAACACGGTCAGCCCGAAGACCGAGGCGAAGACGAGTTGCAGATAGGCGAAGGGCTGGACCGCGCTGGCCTCGGCCACCTCGTAGGTCTTGATCAGCAGGAAATGCCCGAGCGCGCCCGAGACGCACAGCCCGGCCATGAAGCCCCAGTCGACGGCGGTCATCGGCTCCCAGCTCCAGACCCCGCCCAGCGTGGCCGCGACCGCCCCGGCCGTGCCGGTCCAGAAGAAGCTGGTCGCAGCGCTGTCCTCGCGGGCGACATAGCGGGTCAGCAGCCCGTAGACGGCGAACAGGATCGCCGCGGTCAGCGGGATCAGCGCCAGCGGCGAGAACACCCGCACCCCCGGCGCTAGGATGACCAGCACGCCGATGAAACCGACGCCGATCGCGGTCCAGCGCCGCCAGCCGACCTTTTCGCCCAGCACCGGCCCCGAAAGCGCGGCCACCATCAGCGGGTAGGAGGCAAAGACCGAATGGCTTTCGATCAGGCCCAGAAGGGTGAAGGCCGCGATCATCACCCAGATCTCGGCCACCAGCACCAGCCCGCGCAGGGTCTGCAGCACCGGCATCCGGGTGCGGGCCGCCGCCGCCAGGCTGCCCGCGTTGCGCCGCGCCAGCACCAGCACGAAGGCGGCGAAGAACCAGTAGCGGATCATCACCACCATCGGGATGTTGTAAAGATCGGCCAGATGCCGCGACAGCACGTCCTGCGCCGAAAAGACGAAGGTCGTGGCGATCATCAGCGTGATGCCAAGCCGGGTGTTCTGCTGGGTCATGGGCGGGCGGTCATCTCAGGCGGGCCGTGGTCATGTGGCGTTTGCGGCCAAAGCCGGGCTGGCGGGTCACCTCGAAGCCGGCCTCGGTCAGGCCGCGCCGGACGAATCCGGCCGCGGTATAGGTGGCGGCCGTTCCTCGCGGGGCGGTGTGGCGCGCGACCTCGGCCATCAGCTCGGGCGACCAGAGCTCGGGGTTCTTCGCGGGCGAGAAGCCGTCGAGAAACCAGGCATCGGCCCGGCCCGGCCAGCGCGGCAGCGTCTCGCGCGCATCGCCCTCGACGATCTCGGCGATCAGGTCCTCGGTCTCGATCTTCCGGGCGCCCTCGGCCCAGGCGGCGATCAGCGGGTCGGCCACGGCGCGGGCCTCGGGGAAGGCCGACAGCGCGCGGTCCATCGCCTCGGGGGCCATCGGGAAGGCCTCGAAGCTGGTAAAGCGCAGCGGCCCGGGCATCCCGGCTGCCCGCCAGGCGATCAGCGCCGCCAGCAGGTTCAGCCCGGTGCCGAAGCCCAGCTCGGCGATGTGAAAGCCGGGCACGAACCGGTCGGGCAGGCCGTTGCCGGTCAGAAACACATGCCGGGTTTCGGCAAGGCCGTCGGCAATCGAGAAATACGGATCGTCGAAGCGCACCGAGACCGGCACGCCGCCCTCGCGCCAGTCGATCTCTGCCCGCTGGCCTTGGGGCAGCGGATCGCCTAGACCGCGAGCGGACTCGTCAGGGCAGAAGGGCGGACGCGATGGCACCGGTGGACGTGACCGTGATGGGGGCAGGGGTATTCGGGTTGTCCTCGGCCTATGCCTGCGCGCGCCGGGGCGCAAGGGTCCGCGTGGTCGAATGGTCGCATCCCGGGGCGGGGGCGAGCGGCACGCCGGTCGGCGCGCTCAGTCCGCATGTGCCCGAGCAGTGGAACCCCAAGAAACAGTTCCAGTTCGAAAGCCTGATCGCGGCAGAACCCTTCTGGGCAGAGGTCGAGGCGACAAGCGGCCGGAGCACGGGCTATGGCCGGGTCGGGCGCTATCAGCCGGTTGCCGACGACAAGGCTCTGGCCCGCGCCAGGGCCCGCGCCGTCGAGGCCGAAACGCTCTGGCGGGGGCGCGCGGCCTGGCGGGTGATCCGGGCGGCCGAGGCGACGGGCCTTGTGCCCGAGGCGCCCTCGGGCTGGCTGGTCCATGACACGCTGTCGGCGCGGATCGCGCCACGCGCCGCCTGTGCCGCGCTGGCCGAGGCGATCCGTGCGCTGGGCGGCGAGGTGTCCTGCGGGGCCGAGGGGCCGCTTGAGGGGCTGGCGATCTGGGCCACGGGCTATCCGGGACTGGCCGAACTGTCGGCCGATCTGGGGCATCAGGTCGGCAGCGGCGTCAAGGGACAGGCGGCGATCCTTGCCCATGGGGCAGGCGCGGTACCGCAGGTCTATGCCGATGGCGTGCTGATCGTGCCCCATGCCGATGGCACGGTCGCCGTCGGCTCGACCTCGGAACGCGAGTTCGACGATCCCTACAGCACCGATGCGCGGCTCGATGCGGTGATCGCCCGGGCGCGGGCGGTCTGTCCGGCGCTGGCGGGGGCCGAGGTGGTCGAGCGCTGGGCGGGCGTGCGTCCCCGCGCGAAGACCATCGCGCCGATGCTGGGCCCCTGGCCCGGACGGCCGGGGCAGTTCGTGGCCAATGGCGGCTTCAAGATCGGCATCGGGCTTGCGCCGAAGGTCGGCGAACTGATGGCCGCGCTGGTGCTGGAGGGCCGGGACGACATTCCCGAAGGGTTCCGGGTCGAGGCGAGCCTCTAGCCTCAGCGCCGCCCGATATAGGTCTGGTAGACCCAGATCAGCGCCATCGCGCCCAGCACCGCGCCGACCAGTCCCGCCATCGCGCCGGTGATGGTCAGCAGGATGCGGATCAGCACCCCGCCGATCAGCGCGCCCAGCACGCCCAGCGCGACCGTGGTCAGCACATCGGCCTCGACCCGCATGATACGGGTGGCCAGAAAACCGGCCGCAGCGCCGACGATGAGAAGAAAGACCATGCCCATGCGCCGCAATATGGGGCGCGACGAGAGTCTTTGCCAGAGCAGACCGGTCGGGTCCGGGGTTTGGGGGCGGAATGGCACACGCCCCCATCGGCTTGCGCGCAGTCGCGGATCATCTATGCTTGACGCGGACCTTGTTTCAGCGTTCCGGGGGCATGCCGTGAAGTCGGCCGACCGAACCATCTGAATGGCGCCCTGCGCTTCGACGCGGGGCTTCGGCGCGTTGCTTCTGGCGACGGCGCCGTTTTCGCGCATGCGCGCAAGACCCGCTCATTCAGGGAACGGCAAATGGACAATGTATTTGAAAGCCCCTTCCGGGGCATCACGCTCGATCGTCAGGTGACCAACCCGAACATCAAGGTCGGAAAACACAGCTACTATTCAGGCTACTACCATGGCCACAGCTTCGATGACTGTGCTCGCTACCTGCTGCCCGACGAGGGCGTCGACCGCCTTCTCATCGGCAGCTTCTGTTCGATCGGAACCGGCGCGGCCTTCATCATGGCAGGCAATCAGGGCCATCGCAGCGACTGGATCAGCACCTTTCCGTTCTACTGGATGCCGGAGGTCGAAGCCTTCGGCGGTGCCCGGAACGGCTATCGTCCGTCCGGGGACACGGTCATCGGCAATGATGTCTGGATCGGGGCCGAGGCGGTCGTGCTGCCGGGGCTGACAATCGGCGACGGCGCCGTGATCGGCACCCGCGCGGTGGTGACCCGCGATGTCGCGCCCTATGCGGTCGTGGCGGGTAACCCGGCGCGGACCCTCCGCAAGAGGTTCGAGGACAGGATCGTCGGTCTTCTGCAGGAGATGCGGTGGTGGGACTGGTCCGAGGACCAGCTGAGGGATGCGATGCCGATGCTGACAAGCGGCGATGTCGAAGGGCTTTACCTGCATTGGCAGGCGCATATCCGCGCCTGAGCCGGGGATGGCACAGGTCTTGCAAGCCGTGGCTTCGGGCTGCGGGGCCTGTGCCCGATCCCTTGTCCGCAGGGCGCCGCCTTGCGCCACGCGCGCCTGTCTCAGTCCAGCCGTTCGGGCAGCGGAAAGCCGCGCAGGATCTCGGCGGTGCTCATCGGGCGCTTGCCCTGGCGCTGGGCCTCCAGGATCTCGACCGCGCCCTCGCCGCAGGCGATGGTGAGCCCGCCCAGGACCGTGCCGGGGTTCGCAGACCGCTCGACCGCGCGGGCGCGCAACAGCTTCAGCCGTTCGCCCGCGACATTGCACCAGGCGCCGGGGAAGGGCGAGAGCCCGTTGACATGGCGCGCGACCTCGGGGGCAGGGCGGGTCCAGTCGACCTTCGCCTCGGTCTTGTCGATCTTGGCGGCATAGGTCACGCCGTCCTCGGGCTGATCCTCGGGCGGCAGATCGCGCAACTTTTCGAGCGTCTCGACGATCAGCCGGGCGCCCATGGCCGACAGCCGGTCATGCAGCTCGCCCGTGGTCTCCTCGGGGCCGATGGGCGTCGTTTCGCGCAACAGCACCGGCCCGGTATCGAGCCCTTCCTCCATCTGCATGATGCAGACGCCGGTTTCGGTATCGCCCGCCATGACTGCGCGGTGAATGGGCGCGGCGCCCCGCCAGCGCGGCAAGAGCGAGGCATGGATGTTCAGGCAACCCCGGCAGGGCGCCTCGAGGATCTGGCGCGGCAGGATCAGCCCGTAGGCCACCACGACCGCCACATCGGGGTCGAGCGCGGCGAAGGCGATGTCCTGTTCCTCGGTCCTCAGCGTCTTCGGGTGACGGACCATCAGCCCCAATTCTTCGGCGCGGGCGTGCACCGGCGTCGGGCGGTCCTTCTTGCCGCGGCCTGCGGGGCGGGGCGGCTGGGTGTAGACGCAGGCGATCTCGTGGCCTGCCGCGACCAGCGCGTCGAGCACCGGCACCGAGAAGTCCGGCGTTCCCATGAACGTCACCCGCATCAGCGTTTCCCCAGTTTCCGGGCCTTCTTCAGAAGGCGGTCGCGTTTCAGCCTCGAGAGGGTGTCGAAATACATCCGCCCCGCAAGATGGTCGATCTGATGCTGCACCGATGTCGCCCAGAGACCGGAAAATTCGCGCGTCTCGGGTTCGCCCTGCTCATTGAGGAAGCGCACCGTGACCCGGGCGGGCCGGGTGATCGTGGCATCGACCCCGGGCAGGCAGGGGCTCGCCTCGTCATAGGCCGACAGATCGTCCGAGGCGGCCACGATCTCGGGATTGGCCAGCCGGACGGCCGCGCCGCGTGTCTCGTTGCAGTCGAGGACCGCAAGGCGCAGCAGCACACCGATCTGGTTCGCGGCCAGCCCGACGCCATGGCCGGGCATCGCCTCCATGGTGTCGATCATGTCGGCCCAGATCGCGCGGATCTCGTCGGTCACGGCCTCGACCGGCGCGGCCGGGGTGGCCAGGCACGGGTCGGGCCAGTGCAGGATCGGGCGGATCATGCGCCGTAGGCCGCTTCCAGTTCGGACCGCTGGCCGGCATCGACCCGGTTCAGGGTGACTATGCCGTCGAGATGGTCGATCTCGTGCTGGGCGCAGACCGCCGAGATGCCCGACAGCACCTCGCGCCGACGGGTGCCGTCGAGATCGGTCCACCGCAGGGTGATCTCGATCGCCCGCTCGACCTCGGCCACGATCCCGGGCAGCGACAGGCAGCCCTCGGGGCCGGTCATGGTGTCGGCGGCGCGCTCCTCGATCACCGGGTCGACGAAGATCCGCGGGCTGCGCGGCCCGGCGGCACCGTTGACGTCCATCACGAACAGTCGTTTCAGCACGCCGACCTGCGGCGCGGCCAGCCCGCGCCCGGGCGCCGCGTACATGGTGTCGAGCATTTCCTGCGCCAGACGCGCGATTTCCGGCGTCACCTGCCCGACCGGCTCGCAGGGCGTCGCAAGACGCGGGTCCGGCCAGTGCAGGATCGGCAGGACGCTCACGCCCGGCCCCGTTCGCGTTTGAGCTTGACCATCTTGCGGGTGATGAGCTGACGCTTCAGCGGCTTGAGATAGTCGATGAAGAGCTTGCCGTCGAGATGGTCGATCTCGTGCTGGACGCAGGTCGCCCAGAGCCCGGTGAACTTGTCTTCCTTCGGATCGCCCGACGGGTCGGTCCAGCGCACGATCACCTCGGCCGGGCGGGTGACCTCGGCATAGGTCTCGGGGATCGACAGGCAGCCCTCTTCGTGGATGTTCTTGTCGTCCGAGGCCCAGACGACCTCGGGGTTGAACATCGCGAAGGGCTGGGGCCGGGCGCCCTCGTCCTTGGCGCAGTCCATGACGATCAGCCGCGACAGCACGCCGATCTGCGGCGCGGCGAGCCCGATGCCCGGCGCGTCATACATGGTTTCCAGCATGTCCTCGGCAAGCTTCTGCAGCTCGGCGGTGATGTCCGACACCGGGTCGGCCACCGTCTTGAGGCGCGGGTCGGGATGGATCAGGATCGGTCGAATGCTCATGATCGTCGGATTTAGGCGAAGCCGCGCCGCCGCGCAATGCGGCGTGTCAGGCTCAGGCATCGGCCCGGACCGGGCAGAGACCTTGCGCTGGGGCGCCAAGTCGCTAGCTTGACGCGCGCAAGACAGGAGCGCCCCATGAATTTCGACGAGATCATCGACCGCCGCGGCACCCATTCCTCGAAATGGGACATGATGGAGCCGATCTATGGCGTTCCGGCGGCGGACGGGCTGGCGATGTGGGTCGCGGACATGGACTTCCGCCCGCCGGTCTGCGTGGCCGAGGCGCTGCGTGGCATGCTCGATCACGGGATCTTCGGCTATTTCGGCGACGACCGGGCCTACAAGGAGGCGATCGGCTGGTGGATGCAGACCCGCCATGGCTGGAAGGTCGATCCGGCCGCGATCTTCACCACGCACGGGCTTGTGAACGGCACCGCGATCTGCGTCGACGCCTTCACCGCGCCGGGCGACGGGGTGGTGCTGTTCACGCCGGTCTATCACGCCTTTGCCCGGGTGATCCGGGCGGCGGGGCGCGTGGTCGTCGAATGCCCGCTGGTCAACCGGGACGGCCGCTATGAAATGGACTTCGCGGCCTATGACGCGCAGATGACCGGGGCCGAGACCATGGTGATCCTGTGTTCGCCGCACAATCCCGGCGGCCGGGTCTGGACCCGCGACGAATTGCAGGGCGTCGCCGATTTCGCGAAACGCCATGATCTGGTGCTGGTCTCGGACGAGATCCATCACGACCTGGTCTATCCGGGCGCGCCGCGCCACACGGTCATGGATCTGGTCGACGACAGCGTGCGCGACCGGCTGGTCATGCTGACCGCCACGACCAAGAGCTTCAACATCGCGGGCACCCATACCGGCAACGTGATCGTGCCCGACCCGGCGCTGCGCGCGCGCTTCGCGGCCCGGATGGCGGCGCTGGGCCTGTCGGCGAACTCCTTCGGCATGATCATGGCAACCGCCGCCTATTCGCCCGAGGGCGCGGGCTGGATCGACGCGCTGATGACCTATCTCGATGGCAACCGGGTGCTGTTCGACGAGGGGCTCAACGCGATCCCGGGGCTGTCGTCGATGCCGCTCGAGGCCACCTACCTGTCCTGGGTCGATGCCTCGGGCACCGGCATGTCGTCCGAGGAATTCACCCGCCGGGTCGAGGCGGACGCGAAGATCGCGGTGAATCACGGGGCCAGCTTCGGCACCGGCGGCGAGGCCTTCCTGCGCTTCAACATCGCGACCCCGAGGGCCCGCGTCGCCGAGGCGGTCGAGCGGTTGCAGAAGGCCTTCGCCGACCTGCAATAGCCCCAAAGCCCCGTGCGGTGACGCAGGGGCCATGCGCGGCCAGAGGCGATGCCGGGGCCGCGCGGGCCGCTATCTCTTCCCGAAACAGAAGGAGGAGATATGGGATATCTCATGGATGGCCGCTGGGAGAGCGGCTGGTACGACACCGAGAGCCATGGCGGGCGCTTCGTCCGCTCGACCGCGGGCTTTCGCAACTGGATCACGTCCGACGGCGCCCCGGGACCCAGCGGCTCGGGCGGTTTTGCTGCCGAAAGCGGGCGCTATCATCTTTACGTCTCCTATGCCTGCCCCTGGGCGCACCGGACGCTGATCTTCCGCGCGCTGAAGGGGCTGGAGCCGCATATCGGCGTCTCGGTGGTGCATCCCGACATGCTGGACGATGGCTGGACCTTCGACACCGGCTTTCCCGGCGCGACCGGCGACAGGCTTTATGGCATGCCCTTCCTGCGCGACATCTACACCAGGGCGAAACCGGATGTTTCGGGCCGGGTGACGGTGCCCGTGCTCTGGGACACGCAGCGCCAGACAATCGTGTCGAACGAATCGTCCGAGATCATCCGCATGTTCAATTCGGCCTTCGACGGCCTGACCGGCAATCGCGACGACTATTGGCCCGAAGACCTGCGCGACGGCATCGACGAGATCAACGCGCGGGTCTACGACAGCGTCAACAACGGCGTCTACAAGGCCGGGTTCGCCACCTCGCAGGAGGCCTATGACGAGGCGGTGCGGGCCCTGTTTGACAGTCTCGACTGGCTGGAGAAGCGGCTTGCGACCCGCCGCTACCTGATGGGCGAGCGGATCACCGAGGCCGACTGGCGGCTATTCACCACGCTCCTGCGTTTCGATCCGGTCTATCACCTGCACTTCAAGTGCAACCGCAACCGGCTGATCGACATGCCCAATCTCTGGGCCTATGCGCGCGAGCTGTACCAATGGCCGGGCGTGGCCGCGACGGTGCATTTCGACCATATCGTGCGGCACTACCACTACAGCCACGACACCATCAATCCGAACCGGATCATCCCGATCAATCCGCGGATCGACTGGACTGAACCGCATGGGCGCGACCGGCTGAAAGCCGCCTGAGCCAGCTTGTCTGCCGGTAACAGCTTGGTAAGGTGACGGCCGTAAAACGATTTTGTCTAAAATGGTCCGGAGCCTTTTCATGCGCCTGTCGCCGTCCCTGCCCGTTCTCTGCCTGCTGTCGCTGGGTCTTGCCTCCGGGGCGCCCGGCGGGGCCTGGGCGGCCTGCGGCGGCGATTTCGGCGGCTTCGTGGCGGGGCTTCGCGACGAGGCGGTGCGCCGGGGCCACGATGCCGGGGCGGCGCGGACCTTCCTTGCCGGCGTGCGGCAGGACCCTGCGGTGATCCGGGCAGACCGGGCGCAGGGGGTGTTTCAGCGGGATTTCATCGATTTCTCGCGACGATTGATCAGCCAATCGCGGCTGGACAACGGGCGGCAGAACGCCGCCCGCTATGACGCCGTGTTCGATAAAATCGAACGGACCTACGGCGTCTCGCGCGGCGTGTTGTTGGCGTTCTGGGCCCTCGAAACCGATTTCGGGGCGGTCCAGGGCGACTTCAACACGCTGAACGCTCTGGTCACGCTGGCCCATGACTGCCGGCGGCCCGACCTGTTCCGGCCGCAGGTCTTCTCGGCGCTGACGCTTTACGAACGCGGCGATTTCGACCCGGCCCGCACCACCGGTGCCTGGGCGGGCGAGATCGGTCAGGTGCAGATGCTGCCCGCCGACATCCTTGAAAACGGCGTCGATGGCGATGGCGACGGGCATGTGCTGCTGAAGACCTCGGCGCCCGATGCGCTGATGTCGGCCGCGAAGATGCTGAAGGGGCTCGGCTGGCGCGCGAACGAGCCCTGGCTGCAGGAAATCGTCATTCCGGCCAATCTCGACTGGGCCGAGATCGGGCTCGACCACGGCAAGCGCGTGTCGGACTGGGCGCGGCTGGGCGTGCGGGCGCGCAATGGCAGCCTGGGCCCAGGCAACCTTTCGGCCTCGGTGCTGCTGCCGATGGGGCGGAACGGCCCGGCCTTCCTCGCCTACCCCAATTTCCGCGTCTATTTCGAGTGGAACCAGAGCCTCGTCTACGTGACGACCGCGGCCTATCTGGCAACCCGTTTCGAGGGCGCGCCGATCTTCGACCCGCGCGCCCCCGAGCCGGGGCTTTCAGGGTCCGAGATGAAGGCGCTGCAGCAGAAACTGTCCCGGCGCGGCCATGACGTCGGCGGGATCGACGGCATCCTTGGCGAAAAGACCCGCGAGGCGGTGCAGACCGAACAGATCCGGCTGGGCCTTCCGGCCGATTCCTGGCCGACGCGCGCGCTTCTGGACCGGCTCTGACCGCCGCCTCAGGCAGCGGCCAGCCCGTGGGCGCCCGGCCCGCGCCTTACCAGTCGATGAAATCCTCGAAGGCGTCGATCGACTGGCGCCACAGGTCGACGGTCGTCGCGAACAGCTTGTCGTCGACCCCCGGATCGGCCAGGATCACGTCCATCTCAAGGCCCGGATCGCCCTCGTCGTCAAGCGTGGCCTTGGTGAACAGCCATTCGCGGTTCCACTGGTTCATCTTCAGCGCGGTGACCGGGTCGGGCATGTCATAAGCGACGTAGAACTGGATCGAGCTGCAGTCGGTATTGTCGGTGCAGCCGTAGAACAGCACCGAAAATTCGGTGTTCGACTTTCCCGTCAGATGGGTCACGATCTTGGGGTCGCCGAGATCGTCGGTTTCCATCGTCGCCGCCAGGCCTTCGGCGCGGAGCGCCTTCAGCACCGTATCGGGGTCCGAGGCGATGACATCGGCCGATGCCGCTCCCGCCCAACACGACAGGGCCAACAGGCTCGGCGCACAGCGGGAAAGGGTCCGGCGGGCGGAAAACGGGCATGTCATCGAAAGGTCTCCTTGGTCTTGAGCAGTCTGTGCCGAGGCAGTGCCGGTCGCGGCCGGAACTGTCAACCGGGCGACAGTTCCGGCCCTGCACTTCAGAAGCCGATGAATTCCTCGAAGACCTGCAGGGCTTCGGACCAGATCTCGCAGATATTCAGGAAGTTGCGGTAGCCCATCCCGTCATGGTCGAGGTTGACGTCGACGATCAGGGCCGGTTCGCCCGCGTCGTTGACCACGGCCTTGGCGAACATCTGGGCGTTGTTCCAGCGGTTCATGGCGTCCGGGTCCAGTGGCTGTTGCAGCGCATAGCGGGCGATGAACTGCACCGCGCCGCAATTGCCGTTCGAGCTGCACTTGTAGAAGAGCACGGTGAAATTGGTGCCGCGAACCCGGGCCTCGATCTTGGGGTCGCCCTGGGTGTCGACGCCCATGCTGGCGGTGAAGCCTGCATCGCGCAGCACGCCCAGCACCTGGTCGGGATCGGCGGCGCGCACCGGTTCCGAGGCCTGCAGCGGTCCGGCCAGAAGGATCTGGGCGCCCAAAAGACAGGCCGCGACAAGACGACGGGACGGACGCATCAACACCTCCTGCGGGGCGCGGGGTCGGCGCGCATCAGGACGCCGCGCGGTGCGGCTGTCAACCCCGCGGCCGAGGTCAGGCGACGAGGGCCTCGGCCTTCTTCAGATCGACCGACACGAGCTGGCTCACGCCCTGTTCGGCCATGGTGACGCCGAACAGCCGGTCCATCCGGCTCATGGTCACCGCGTGGTGGGTGATGATCAGGAAGCGCGTGTCGGTGCGCCGGGTCATCTCGTCCAGCATGTCGCACATCCGGGTGACGTTGGCATCGTCAAGCGGCGCGTCGACCTCGTCGAGCACGCAGATCGGCGCCGGATTGGCCAGGAAGACGCCGAAGATCAGCGCCAGTGCGGTCAGCGTCTGTTCGCCCCCCGACAGCAGTGACAGGGTCGACAGCTTCTTGCCCGGCGGCTGGCACATGATTTCCAGCCCGGCCTCCAGCGGATCGTCGGATTCGACCAGCACCAGCCGGGCCTCGCCGCCGCGGAACAGGTTGGTGAACAGCAGCGCGAAATTCGCGTTCACCTGCTCGAACGCGGTCAGAAGCCGCTCGCGGCCCTCGCGGTTGAGACTGGCGATGCCTGCGCGCAGCGTGCGGATCGCCTCGTCGAGGTCATGCTTTTCGGCGGTGAGGGTGTCATGTTCTTCCTGCACCGCGCGCGCATCCTCCTCGGCGCGCAGGTTGACCGCGCCCAGCGCCTCGCGCTGACGCTTGAGCCGGGTCACCTCATGCTCGATCGTCTCGGCCGACGCCATCCGGTCGGGGTCGTCGCCCAGCTTGTCCAGCAGGTCGGCGGGCGTTGTTTCCAGCTCTTCGGCGATCCGGGCGGTGGCCTGGGCCACCGTCTCGCGGGCGGCCTCGGCGCGGGCCTCGGTCGCGGCGCGGGCCTCGCGGGCCTCGCCCGCCCGGCGCTCGGCCTCGCGGGCGGCATGATCGGCCTCGCGGGCCCGGGTCTCGGCCGCGGCCAGCGCTTCGGCGGCGGCGGCGCGCCGGGTCTCGGCGGTCTCGATCTGACCGGCCAGATCCTCGCGGCGTTCGGCGATTTCCTCGGGCAGGGCGGCGGCGCGGTCGAGCTCCTCTTCGGACGCGGCCCTGCGGCTTTCAAGCTCGGCGACGCGGGTTCCGGCGGTGTCGAGCCGCTGGCGCCAAGTCTGGGCCTCGCGCGCGATCTGCGCCAGCCGCTTGGTGCGCGCCTCGCCGTCGCGTTTCAGCTCGTCATGGGCGGCGCGGCGGGCGATCATCGTCATCCGCGCGGCCTCGACCGTGGTGCGCACGTCTTCCAGCCGCGCCCGCGCCGCATCGAGATCGCCCAGCGAGGCCAGTTGCCCCTCGGCCTCGCTCAGCCGAAGACGCGCGCCGGTCGCCTCGTCCTCGTGGCGCAGCACCGCCATCCGCGCGGTTTCAAGCCGGCTCTCGGCCATCTGGCGGTCGGCCTCGGCCCGCGACAGGGCGCGGCCCAGATCGGCCAGCGCGCGGTCGGCCTCGCGGCGGGCCTCGCGGGCGGCGCGGTCGGCCTCGGTCGCGGCCTGCAGCTCGCGCGACAGCGCCTCATGCGCCTCGGACGCGGTCTCTGCCCGTATCTCGGCCTCGTCCAGATCGCGCCGAAGCTCGGCCAGACGGTTCAGCTGTTGCAGCCGGAGCGCCGCGGCGCTGGGCGCATCGGCGGCGGCGGCGCGGAACCCGTCCCAGCGCCAGAGATCGCCCGCCGGGCTGACCAGCCGCTGGCCGGGGCCAAGAGCGGGTTGCAGCCGCGCCCCGGTTTCGGCATCGGGCACCAGCCCGATCTGGCCGATCCGGCGGATCAGCGCCTCGGGCACCGCGACATGGGCCGACAGCGGCGCCGCCCCCTCGGGCAGGGGCGGCTCGGACGGGTAGGGCGGCAGCGCCAGCCAGCCCGAGGCCGCGCCGTCCCGCACCACCGGCGCGCGCAGATCGTCGGCCAGCGCCGCACCCAGCGCCTTTTCATAGCCCTTGTCGACGCCCAGCAGATCGAGGATCTGGCCGCCTTCGGCGGTGTCGCGCTCGACCAGCCGGGCCAGCGCCCCGACCTCGGCCCTCAACGCCCCGGCCTCGCCCTCGGCCGAGGATTTCTGCGCCCGCGCCTCGGCCTCGCGGGACTGGATCTCGGCCCGGGCCTCGTCGGTCGCGATCAGCCGCGCCTCGGCCTCTTCGGCCGTGTCCTGGGCCGCATCCTGCCGGGCGGCGGCCTCGTCCATCGCGGTACGCGCGGTGGCAAGGTTCGCGTCGGCGGCAGTGACGGTGGCGCGCGCCTTGGCGGCCTCGTCCTCGTTGCGTTGCAGTGTGCGGGCCGCGTCCTCGCGCAGGCGCTGGGCCGACTGATGGCGCGCGACCAGTCGGGCCATGTCCTCGGTCATCTGGCTTTGCGCCTCTTCGCGGTCGCGCAGCACCTCGGCGGCGGCATGAGCGGCCTCGGCCGCCTCGTCAAGCGCGGCGTCATGGCCCTCATGCTCGGCCGACAGCTCGGCGGCCTCGGTCTCGAGCCGTTCCAGCGTCTCGCCCGCGTCGCGGTTCAGCGCCGCCTCGCGCTCGATGTCGCGGGTCATCTGGTCTATCCGGCCGGTCAGGGTCTGGATCGCCTGGCGCGCGCGCTCGTCTTCCTGCACCAGCGCGTCCCGCTGCACGCTCAGGCGTTGCAGCACGGCGGCGGCAATGGCCTCTTCCTCGCGGAGCGCGGGCAGGGCGGTGTCGGCCTCGGTCCGCAGCCGGTCGGCCTCGCGCGCGGCGGTCTCGGCGCGGCCGGCCTCGCGGGTGCGTTCGGTCAGCGCGGCTTCGGCGGCGGCGCGGGCGGTATCGGCCTCCTGCCAGCGGCGGAACAGCAGCGTGCCCTCGGCCCGGCGCAGCTCTTCGGCGATGGCGCGGTAGCGCGCGGCCTGTTTCGCCTGCCGCGCCAGTTGCGCCAGTTGCTGGGCCAGCTGTTCCAGCACGTCATCGACCCGGGCAAGGTTCTGTTCGGCCGCGTTCAGCCGCAGTTCCGCCTCGTGGCGGCGCTGGTAAAGCCCCGCGATCCCGGCCGCGTCCTCGAGGATGCGGCGCCGGGCGCGCGGCTTGGCGTTGATCAGTTCGGAAATCTGGCCCTGCCGGACCAGCGCGGGCGAGGTTGCGCCGGTCGAGGCATCGGCAAACAGCATCTGCACGTCGCGCGCGCGCACGTCCTTGCCGTTGAGCTTATAGGCCGAGCCCGCGTCGCGGGTGATGCGGCGGATCACGTCCAGCATGTCGCTGTCGTTGAAGCCCGCAGGCGCCAGCCGGTCGGCATTGTCGATCTGCAGGCTGACCTCGGCGAAATTGCGCGCCGAGCGGGTCGAGGTGCCCGCGAAGATCACGTCTTCCATGCCGCCGCCACGCATCGCGGTCGGACGGTTCTCGCCCATCACCCAGCGCAGCGCCTCAAGCAGGTTCGACTTGCCGCAGCCGTTCGGCCCGACGACGCCGGTCAGGCCGTCGGCGATCACCAGATCGGTGGGATCGACGAAGCTCTTGAAGCCGTTCAGCCTGAGCCGGGTGAAACGCAAACGGGGTCTCCTGATTCCGCGTGGTCTTGCGATCCTTCGGGCAAGGCCCGGGCCTGTCAAGCGCGCCGCCCTTCATATCGGTGCGATGCCGGGGTTTTCCACAAGATATTGCGGAAATGGTGCCGGGCACGGTCCCCGCGCCGTCCTGCTCTGGCCAATGGGGGGCCGCGAATACCGCTTCCCGGAAGGCCCGGCCGGTCCTAGAACAGGTCCATGCCGGTTTCGCTTGCTTCCCTCACCGATCTTGCGGCGCTCGATTTCGACGAGATCCTCGACGTGCGCTCGCCGGCGGAATACGCCGAGGATCACATTCCCGGCGCGATTTCCCTGCCCATCCTGTCGAACGAGGAGCGCGCGCGGGTCGGCACGATCTACACCAGGCAAAGCCCGTTTCTGGCCCGCAAGATCGGCGCCGCCCTCGTCGCGCGGAACGCCGCGATGCATATCGAGACCGCGCTGGCCGACAAGCCCAAGAGCTATCGCCCGCTGGTCTATTGCTGGCGCGGGGGCCAGCGCTCGGGGTCTTTCGCGCTGATCCTCGGCCAGATCGGCTGGCGCGCCGAGACGATCGAAGGCGGCTGGCGCAGCTATCGCCGGCTGGTGCAGGAGGCGCTTTACGACCAGCCCTGGCCGGCGCCGGCGGTTCTGCTCGACGGCAATACCGGCACCGCCAAGACCGAGATCCTCGGCCTGCTGCGCGCGGCCGGGGTGCAGGTGCTGGATCTGGAGGGCCTTGCCAACCATCGCGGGTCGCTTTTCGGTGCGATGCCGGGCGGCCAGCCCGCGCAGAAGGGGTTCGAGACGGCGCTGGCGATGGCCCGCGCCGCGCTCGATCCGCTGCGCCCCGTGGTGATCGAGGCGGAATCGAGCAAGATCGGCCATCTCAACCTGCCCCGGGGGCTGTGGGAGGCGATGAAGGCCGCACCCCGGCTGGAGCTGTCGGTGCCGCTGGCGGCGCGCGCGGCCTATCTGGCGCGGCGCTACCGGGACGTGACCGATGACCCGGCGCGGCTTCTGGCCACCATCGACGGGCTGGCGCCGCAGCATCCGCGCGGCCGGATCGAGGCCTGGCGCGCGCTGGCCGCCGAGGGCGCGTTCGAGACCCTGGCTGCAGGGCTGATGGCCGACCATTACGACCCGCGCTACGGGCGCCAGCGCGCGCGGTTCGAGGACCGGCCGACGCGCCGCGTGACGCTGGACGGGCTCGACCCCGCCGCGCTGGCGGCGGCGCTGCCCGGACTGATGGCCGAAATCGACGCGCTGGCGCAGCTTTAGGCGTCAGGCTCCGGGCCGGTCGTGGAACTGCGCCATGAACCTGCGGTCGATGCGGTCCTTCCAGCGCCAGACCCAGCGGCCCTCGATGCGCACCGGCCAGCGGTCGGCGGCCGCGCGCTTCTCGCCCATCGAGATGAGCTTCAGATACTCCTTCTGCGGGCGGTAGGCGGTCAGCGGCCGCCCGGTCAGCGCGGCGATCAGGTTTTCGCGCAGCACCGGCGCCTCGCGCACCGCGAAGACGCCCGCCTTGGGCCGGGGCGCGTGCGAGAGATGCGCGCAGTCGCCCGCCGCGAAAACGCCGGGGTCCGAGACCGCGCGCAGGGTCTCGTCGACCGTCACGAAGCCGTCGGTCAGGTGCAGCCCGGTGCCCGCCAGCCAGCCCTGCGGGCGCGTGCCCGCCGCGCCGATGACCAGGGCGGCCGGGATCTGCTCGCCGCTGTCCAGCACCACGCCCGCCGCCTCGATCCGGGCGACCCGGACGCCGGTGCGCAGCACGATCCCCTGCCGCGCGAGCCGGTCGGTCATCGCGGCGCGGGCGGGCGGCCGCACGTCGCGCAGGATCTCGGGGGTCGCATCCAGCAACGTGATCTGGGGCACCCGCCCGGTACCGGCCAGACGGTACTGCGCGGCCAGCGCCAGCTCGACCCCCGCCACGCCCGCGCCGATCACCGTTACCCGAGGCGCCACAAGGCCCGCGGCGGCATCGGCCGCAAAGCCTTGCCAGCGCGCGGCGAAGGGACCGAGCGGCTTGGCGGGCACGGCATGGGCGGCAAATCCCGGCAGGCCGGGCAGGTCCGAGGAGATGCCGATATCGAGCGAGGCGATGTCGTAGGGCACGGGCGTCTGCCCTGCGACATGGACGCGCCGGTTGCCGGTGTCGAGCCCGTCGGCCCGGCCGAGGATCAGCCGGGCGCCCGCCGCGCGCGCCAGCCGCGCAAGGTCGATCTGCAACTGGTCGAGCCGGTAATGTCCCGCGACGAAGCCCGGCAACATGCCGGAATAGGCGGCCCGCGGCTCGGGGTCGATCAGCGTCAGCCGCAGGCCCGTCGCCGGGCGCCCGATCAGCGCGCGCAGGACCAGCGCATGGGTGTGGCCACCGCCGATCAAGACAAGATGCGGGGCCATGGGCTAGTAGCCTGTCATTTCCAGATAGCCCTCGCCCGGATGGCTGCCGGTGGCGGTGACGGGCCCTTCCCAGTAGGGCACGCGGGTGTCGTTCCAGGCCTGCGGTTGCATCGCCGCGATGGCGATGTCGAGATCGCGGGCCGGAAGGCGGACCCGCCACGCGGTCGGGATCTCGCGGCCCGCGACGCGGGTGGTCGTGCCCGGGATCATCTCGACCTCGCCGGGGGCCAGCGGCGTGGGCGTGCCGTCCGGCGCGATCCAGGTGCCGGTGGTATAGTCGCCCCGGGCGCCCCTCAGCCGGTAGACCATCAGCCTGGCCCCGCCGTCGAGATGCAGCGACAGCCAGTCCCAGCCGGTCTGGTCCTCGGCCAGCGGCTGGCTGGACCATTCCCGGTCGAGCCAGGCCGTGCCCTCGACCGTCACGCTGCGGTCGGGGAAGTCCAGACGGCCCGTGACCCGGTAGAAGGGCTGCGAATAGTAATGGCTGGCCTGCCCGTCCTCGGACTTGACCGAATAGCCCTGCGTGCCCTGCAGAACCAGCGGGCCGGTGGCCGCAAGCGCCAGATCGTAGGCAAAGCCGGTGCCGTTTGCGGTGAGGCTGAGCGCCGAAAGCGGATCGGCGCCGGGGGCGGCGATGCTGACCATCACCCAGTCGTCGATCTCGGCCCGGAACGGATCGAGCGTGACGCCTGCCTGCCCGATCCCGCCGCGGGCCAGCCGCTCGGCGGTGCGGTGGTCCTCGGCCGAGGTCAGGGCGGCATGGGCCATCCATGCAGTCCGGGTCTGCCAGCCCTCGCCCGGATCGCCCGGCGCCAGCGCGTTACGGAACAGCGTCCACTGGGTGCCGTAGTCCCGCCCGTCCGCGCCCCTGAGGTTGGCGGTGACATACCACCACTCGATCCGGAAATCCGGGTGGGCGCCGTGATCGGCGGGGAACTGCAGCCGTGTGTCGGGGCTGGGCAGGGCAAAGCCGTCCTCGGTGGTGCCGAGCCCGGCAAAGCCCTGGGCGAGGGCCGGAAGCGGCAGCAGCAGCGCGATCAGAAGGGGCCTAACGTTCATCGGCAAAGACCTTCAGCAGGTGGACCGGCGCGAGGCGCGACAGACGCCAGGCGGGCCAGGCGGCGGCCAGCGCGGCGGCGGCCAGCGCCAGCGCCCCCAGCCACAACCAGTCGCGCGGGAAAAGATGCATCGGCAGCCGCCAGCCGAAGGCCTCGACATTGATGACCGCCAGCAGCACCCAGGCCAGCAACAGTCCCACCGGCACCGCCAGCACCATGGTCAGCGCGGCCAGCAAGAGCGCGCGCAGCAGTTCCAGCCGTGCCAGCCGCCCCCGGGTCAGCCCCAGTGCCCAGACGGGGGCCAGCTGCGGCAGCCGCATGGTCGACAGCGTCAGCAGGCTCATGAACATGGCAAAACCCGCGACGCCCATGGTCAGCACGTTCAGCGCGGCGGTGACGGCAAAGGTCCGTTCGAACACCATCAGCGAGATCGTCTTGACCTCCTGCTGCGAGATCATGTTGTCCTGCGGCAGGCGGAATGCGTCCTCGATGGCATCGCGCAGCGCGGGCACCTTGGCCGGATCGGTGCGGATCGCATAGCGCAGCCGGTCGATGTCGGGATAAAGCGCGACCAGATCGGCGACGCCGATAATGACCTGCCCCCTGGTGTTGCCGTAATCGGCATAGACCCCCACCAGCGGCCGGGACGCGCCGCCCGGCAGCGGCACCGGATCGCCCAGATGCAGGCCCGCCCGGCGCCAGAGCTGTTCGTTGACGATGGCGCCCTCGCCTCGGGCCAGCACCTGCCAGACGGTCTTGTCGCCCAGAAGCATCGGCCAGTGATCGGGATAGGTGCGGTGATCGGCGACGCCATAGACCTCGCCCGGGCGGCCGAGGATCGTGCCGTCGATCTTCCAGATCGGCAGCAGCGCGTCGGTGCGGGGGGCCAGCCAGTCGGCGAGGCGCCGGGCCTCGTCCTCGGTGCGGGCAGTCACGTAAAGCTCGGACGGCAGGCGCTGGTCGAGCCAGGCGGTGAAGGCCAGCCGGAAGCTCGACACCATGGTGCCGACCCCGATATTGGCCGAAAGCGCCAGCAGCAGCGCCATCAGCGCCAGCGACAGGCCCGGCAGTTGCTGGCGGGTGTCGGCCCAGAACCACCGCGCGATGACACCCTTGGACAGGCGCTCGCCGAGGGCCAGTGCAATGGCCAGCGCTCCGGGCAGCACCAGCGCCGCGGCCAGCAGAAGCGCTCCCAGCAGCACGAAACCGCCCACCAGCCCCTCGCCCCAGAGCGCGGCGGCCAGGGCGATCAGCGCCAGAAGACCCGCAAGCCCGGTCTGCCACCCAAGGCTGCGGGCCGAGGCGCGGGTCCAGGCGCGGGGCTGGGCGGGGGCCAGCACCGGCATGCGCGCCAGACGCCAGAGGCTTTGCGCCGCCGCCGCGCCCGCGCCCGCCAGAGCCATGCCCAGTCCCGCCAGCGCCCATTCGGGGCGCAGCGACAGGCTGCCCGAGACGGTCGCGCCGTAAAGCCCGCGCAGGGTCGCCGCCACGTTCGGCAACAGCCCCGCCGCGATGACATAGCCAAGCGCGATGCCGACGATCCCGGCCACAAGGGCAAAGCCCATGATCTCGGCCGCCAGAAGGCCCACCAGCGTACGCAGCGGCAGGCCAAGGGCGCGCAGCGTGCGAAAGATCGGGCGGCGCTGTTCGAAGGCGAGCCCGATGGCTGAATGCACGATGAACAGCCCCACCGCGAATGACAGGAAGCCGAAGGCGGTCAGGTTCAGATGAAAGCTGCCGGTCAGCGCACCCATGTCGGCCTGCTCGACCGGGGTCTGGCGGGCAAGGGTCGGCGCGACCTCTGCCAGCGGCCGCTGGCGCAGCGGCTGATCGGGCGCGACCAGCAGCCGGGTGATTTGGCCCTCGGCGCGCAAGAGGCGCTGCGCCACGCCGATATCGACGAAGAGGATACCGGGCGCCATGCCCTCGGCTGCAGCCAGCGGCGGCAGGCCCTCGGCGCCGATGCGGGACAGTTCCTCGACCGTCTGGGGGGCGGCGAAGGCCAGCCCTTGGTCCGAGAAGAACTCGGCCGTGCGGTCCTGTCCGGTGACCGCGTCGGGCAGGCTTCCGGCAGGCAGGGTGAAGGGATCGACCCCGAGGATGCGCACCGGCACGCCGCGATGGGACCAGCGGCCCTCCAGCACCGGCGAGACCAGCCAGCCCGCGCGGCGCAGGTCCAGAAAGACCTGCTGGTCGAAATTCTGCCCGTCGCGCTTGGAGAGACTTTCCAGCCGGTCCTGCGACAGCACCGCCGCCGCCCGGTCGTAGCTTTGCCGCGCCTCGGCATTGATCGCCTGCACCCCCGACCAGAGCGCGGTGGCAAGCGCCAGCCCCAGGAACAGGCCCGCCAGTTGCAGCGGGTGGCGCCGCCAGTGCGACAGAAGCGCGGTGAAGGCCGTGCGGATCATGCCGCGAGCCGCCCGCCCGCAAGATGCACCCGGCGGCCGAGCCTTGCCGCGAGCCGGGGCGAATGGGTCACCATCAGAAGTCCCGCGCCCGCCTCGGACACCAGCTCCAGCATCAGGTCCATGACCGCGTCGCCCGTGGCCTCGTCAAGATTGCCGGTGGGCTCGTCGGCCAGCAACAGCGCGGGCCGGATCGCCAGCGCCCGGCCGATGGCCACACGCTGCTGCTGGCCGCCCGACAGCTGTTCGGGATAGCGCGACATCAGGGCCGACAGCCCGAGGCGGCTGGCCAAAGCCGCGATCCAGTCCGGGTCGTGGCGTCCGGCAAGCCGGGCCTGGAAGGCGAGGTTCGCGGCCACGTCAAGCGAGGGGATCAGGTTGAACTGCTGGAAGACCAGCCCCACGGTCTGGCGCCTCAGCGCGGCAAGACGCGGGTCGGGGGCGTCGGTCAGGTCCTGCCCCGCGACCTCGATCCGGCCGCTGTCGGCGCGGTCGAGCCCGGCGCACAGGTGCAGAAGCGTGCTTTTGCCGGACCCGGATTCGCCGGTCAGCGCGACCGTCTCGCCGGGGCCGACCGAAAGATCGACGCCGCGCAGCACCTCGACCCGGGTGCCGCCGGTCTCGTAGGCCTTGCCGACGCCGGTAAGTGACAAGATCATGGGCCGCCTCCCGTCTGCTGCGCCTATCTAGCGCGACCGGCGGCCGGGCACACCCCCGTCGGGGCCGGCGGGGTGCCGCACCCCGGAGCCCGGTCGAAGCCCTGGGCCGGGTCGAAGCCTGGTCGAGGCTCGGTCGAGGCCCGGGGGCCTAAACGAAGACGGTGCCGGGCCGGATGCCGATCCGCTTGAACAGCATCGCGGCCGGGCAGAAGCCGGTGACCGAGGCCTGCATCATGTTCAGCCCGACAAAGGCGGTCAGCAGGTACCACCAGGGCGAGGCCCAGGTGCCGAGGGCAAGCGACAGAAGGATCATGAAGCCCGCGAACATCATCACGGCGCGGTCGAGTGTCATTGGCCGGTCTCCCTGACTGGACCGGGGCCGTATTGCCCCGGACAGGCGAAGGATAAGGTCGCCCACAAACGAATTCAATAATTGGAATGGGAAATCGGGTCCCGCCGACGGGGATTGATCCGACAAGGGTCGCATGATAGGGGTACCCCCTATACCTATATGGACGATCCGATGTCGCATCTTACCAAGGACAAGCCCAAATTGCTGGCGCGCGTGCGCCGGTTGAAGGGGCAGATCGAGGCCATCGAACGGGCCATCGAGGCCGAGAAGGACTGCGGCGCGATCCTGCAGCTGGTGGCCTCGGTCCGGGGCGCCACGACGGGGCTGACCCAGGAACTGATCGAGGACCACCTTCGCCACCATGTCATCCTGATCGAGGACGAGACCGGCCGCGAAAAGGGCGGCGCAGAGCTTGCCTCGGTCCTGCGCACCTATCTGAAATAGGCCAGATCATGCACGATCACCCGCACACCTCCGGCTCCCCGCACGACCATCTTCACGATCACGATCACGATCACGATCACGGCCATGGCCACGCTCACGGCTCGGCCGCCGGTCTTTGCCATCCGCGCGGTCCGGGCGGGCCGGATCATGTGTTCCTCGGCGCAGATCACGACCGGAACGCGCGACGCACCTGGCTGGTGATCGGCATCACCGCGACGATGATGGTGATCGAGATCGCGGCGGGCACGGTCTTCGGGTCGATGGCGCTGCTGGCCGATGGCTGGCACATGGCGACCCATGCCGCGGCGCTGTCGATTGCGGCGGTGTCCTACATGGTCGCGCGCCGACACGCCCATGACCCGCGCTTTACCTTCGGCACCGGCAAGCTGGGCGATCTGGCGGCCTTCGGCAGCGCGGTAGTGCTGGGCGTCGTCGCGCTGTTGATCGGTTGGGAAAGCCTGATGCGGCTGGTGAACCCGGTCGGCATTCATTTCGGCGAGGCCATCGCCGTTGCCGTGATCGGGCTGGCGGTCAATGTCGGCAGCGCGGTTCTGCTGCATCAGGGCCCGCACGATCATGGGCACAGTCACGGGCACGATCATGGGCACAGCCATGGACATGATCACGCCCACGAGGTCGATCACAACCTGCGCGCGGCCTATCTGCATGTGCTGGCCGATGCGCTGACCTCGGTGCTGGCCATTGCGGCGCTGGTCGCGGGGCGGGCCTTCGGCTGGGTCTGGCTCGACCCGATCATCGGCATGCTGGGGGCATTGCTGATCGCGCGCTGGTCCTACGGGCTGATGCGCGACGCGGGCGGGGTGCTGGTCGATTTCGTCCCCGGCTCCGAGACCCTGCCCCAGAAGATCCGTGCCGCCATCGAGACCGACGGCGCCCGCGTAGTCGACCTGCATGTCTGGCAGCTTGGCCCGGGCCACCGCGCCGCCATCGTGGCGATTGCCGATGACGATCCGCGACCGGTTGCGGATTACCGCAAGCGGCTCATGCACCTCCCGCGGCTGTCGCATGTCACCATCGAGGTCGAGACGGCCTGAGCCGCCCCCTCCCGGCCGCGTTCAGAACGGGAAGAACAGCGGGATCACCCCGACCGCCACCACCGCAAAGAGGATGTTCAGCGGCAGCCCCACCTTCAGGAAGTCGCGGAACCGGTAGCCGCCCGCGCCATAGACGAAGGTGTTGGTCTGATAGCCGATGGGGGTGGCGAAGCTCGCCGAGGCGGCGAACATCACCGCCATGATGAAGGGCCGCGGATCGACGCCCAGCTGGGCCGCCAGCCCGATCACGATGGGCCCGACCAGCACGGCAACGGCGTTGTTGCTGATCATCTCGGTCAGGGCGCTGGTCAGCACATAGACCGCCGCCAGGATCGCAAGCGGCCCGAACCCGCCCATCAACCCGACGACCCAATCGACGATCAGCTTGGCGGTGCCGGTCTCTTCCATCCCCTGGCTCAGCCCCAGCATGCCGAAGATCAGAAAAAGGATGCGCCAGTCGATGGCGCTGAACGCCTCTTCGGGATCGACGCAACGGGTCAGCATCACGACGACCGCGCCGATCACCGCAAGCCCGGCGATGGGCATCACCTCGAAGGCGGCAAGCCCCACGACGGCCACCATCGTCGCGATGGCGATGGGCGCCCTGGCGCGCCGCATCGGCCGTTCGGAGGGTGCCGAGAGGTTGATAACTCCGCCATCCTCGACCAGCCGGCGCAGCCCTTCTGGCGGGCCCTCCAGCAGCAGTGTGTCGGCGAATTGCAGGCGGATGTCGTCGATCCGGTCCGACAGGTTCCGGTCTGCGCGATGCACCGCCATCACGTAGACGCCATAGCGCCGCCGCAGTCGCACTTCGGCCAGGGAACGCCCGCGCAGGGTCGAATTCGGGCCTATGCTGGCCTCGAGCGTCACCGTCTGGTCGGCGGTCACCGGCTCGACCCCCCGGTCCGACAGGTCGCGGAACGTCACCTGACCGTTCTCCTTCAGCCCGAGGATCTCGCCGGTGCCGGTCTTCAGGACCAGCCGGTCGCCGGGTTCCAGCACCAGCCCGTCGAGGCTGCGCCGCATCGAGACCTCGCCCCGGATCACGTCGAGGATGCGGGTCTCGGCGGTGTTGAAGGGCAGCTCGTCGAGCCGCTTGCCGACATAGCGCGACTCGGCCGGGATCAGCAGCCGCGCGAGGAACCGGCGCCGGGTCTCGCGCCCGACCAGATGCGCCAGCGACTGCCGGTCGGGCAGCAGGAAGCGCCCGGCAAAGGTCATGTAGGCCATGCCGACCAGCGCGAAGACAAGCCCCGGCAGGGTCATCTCGAACATCGAGATCGGCGGCTGGCCGGTGTCGCGGGCGACCCCGCTCATCAGGATGTTGGTCGAGGTGCCGACAAGGGTCAGCGTGCCGCCGAAGATCGCCGCGAAGGACAGCGGCATCAACAGCCGCGACGGCGAGACGCCGACGCTGGAGGCGACCGAGATCATCACCGGGGCCAGCAGGATCACCACCGGCGTGTTGTTCATGAAAGCCGAGGCCAGCACCGTCACGGTCATCATGATCAGTAGCGCGCGCAGGTAGGACCCCCTGGCCCGCGCGGTCATGAACTCGCCCAGCGCGGCGAGCACGCCGGTGCGTTCCAACGCGGCCGAGATGATGAACATCATCGCGATGGTGATCGGCGCACTGGACCCGAAGACGGTCAGAAAGTCGCCGGTCTGGATGATTCCGGTGGCCAGAAGGGCCGCCGAGGCCGCCAGAGCGGTCACCTCGGGCGGGTATATCTCCTTGATGAAGCTGAGAAAGACGATGGCGAGCAGGGCGAGAACCAGGATCTGGTCAAGCGACATCCGGAGGAACCTTCCGATGGGCGCATCTATTTATTCAAAATACGATAGGTGAAATCGGGTTTTTGCGGAAGCGGTTCGTTCGGTGACGCAACGGACGGGACGGCGAATTTTCCGGCAAGGCTCTTCCCATGCGGTCCGCTCCTGTCTATAGTGTGACCGAACGGTCGATCAATTTGCGGAAGCGAGTCGGCCGGGGGACTGACGTCTGGGAGGACCGAATGGCCGAAGCCTTCATCTGCGATGCGCTGCGCACGCCCGTCGGGCGCTATGGCGGGGCGCTGTCGGGACTGCGCGCCGACGATCTGGCGGCAGTGCCGATCGCGGCGCTGATGGCCCGGCATCCCGGTGTCGACTGGGCTTCGGTCGAGGATGTGATCCTCGGTTGTGCCAACCAGGCGGGCGAAGACAATCGCAACGTCGCGCGGATGGCGGCACTTCTGGCCGGGCTGCCGGTCGAGGTGCCGGGCACCACGGTCAACCGGCTGTGCGGGTCCGGGATGGACGCGGTCGGGCTTGCGGCGCGGACGATCCGTGCGGGCGATGCCGATCTGATGATCGCCGGTGGGGTCGAAAGCATGAGCCGCGCGCCCTTCGTGATGGCCAAGGCCGACACCGCCTTCTCGCGCCGGGCCGAGATCCACGACACCACCATCGGCTGGCGCTTCGTCAATCCGCGCATGGCAGAGGCCCATGGCACCCATTCGATGCCCGAGACCGCCGACAACGTGGCCGCGGACTTCGCCATCTCGCGCGAGGATCAGGACCGCTTCGCCGCCGAAAGCCAGGCCCGTTGGGCGGCGGCGCAGGCCGCAGGCGTCTTCGCGGGGGAAATCGTGCCGGTCGAGCTGCCGCAACGCAAGGGCCCGCCGCTGCGGGTCGAGACCGACGAGCATCCGCGCCCGGGCACCAGCGCCGAAAAGCTGGCGGGGCTGAAAGGGGTCAACGGACCCGGGCTGACGGTCACCGCGGGCAACGCCTCCGGCGTCAATGACGGCGCCGCCGCGCTGATCGTCGCGTCGGACGCCGCGGCCGTGGCGCAGGGCCTCACCCCCCGGGCCCGTATCGTCGCCATGGCCGCGGCGGGCGTGCCGCCCCGGATCATGGGCATGGGGCCGGTGCCCGCGACCCGGCGCGTTCTGGAAAAGGCCGGGCTCGATCTGGCGCAGATGGATGTGATCGAGCTGAACGAAGCCTTCGCCGCGCAGGCGCTGGCGGTGCTGCGGGCGCTGGGCCTGCCGGACGACGCACCCCATGTGAACCCCAATGGCGGCGCGATCGCCATCGGCCACCCGCTGGGCATGAGCGGCGCGCGGCTGGTCGCGACCGCGGCCAACCAGCTGGCGCGCAGCGGCGGACGTTACGCGCTTTGCACGATGTGCGTTGGCGTGGGCCAGGGCATTGCCCTTATCCTCGAACGCGTCTGATCAGGGAGGATCGCTAAGATGTATGCGCAGATGGTGACATCCGAGGGCGGCAAGGCCCGGGACGAGATGACCCCCGAGGAATGCGCCTTTCAGGACCGGATCGACCGGGGCGAGCGGATCGAGCCCAAGGACTGGATGCCCGAGGGCTATCGCAAAACGCTGATCCGCCAGATCGGCCAGCATGCCCATTCCGAGGTCGTGGGTCAGTTGCCCGAGGGCAACTGGATCACCCGCGCGCCGACGCTGGAACGCAAGCAGATCCTGCTGGCCAAGGTGCAGGACGAAGCCGGGCACGGGCTTTACCTTTATTCCGCCGCCGAGACGCTGGGGGTCAGCCGCGACGAGCTGACGGAAATGCTGCTGGCGGGGAAGATGAAATATTCCTCGATCTTCAACTATCCGACGCTGACCTGGGCCGATATCGGCGCGGTCGGCTGGCTGGTCGACGGCGCCGCGATCATGAACCAGGTGCCGCTGCAGCGGACCTCCTACGGGCCCTATGCCCGGGCCATGGTGCGGATCTGCAAGGAGGAGAGCTTTCACCAGCGCCAGGGCTATTCGATCATGATGACCATGGCGCGGGGCACGGCCGACCAGAAGGCGATGGCGCAGGATGCGCTGAACCGGTTCTGGTACCCGTCGCTGATGATGTTCGGACCTTCCGACAAGGACTCGGTCCATTCCGCCCAGTCGATGGCCTGGAAGATCAAGATCAACACCAATGACGAGCTGCGCCAGAAATTCGTCGACCAGACCGTGCCGCAGGCCCGGTTCCTCGGGCTCGAGATCCCCGACCCGGACCTTGTCTGGAACGAGGAAAAGGGCGGCTACGACTTCTCGCAGCCCGACTGGTCGGAATTCTACGAGGTGCTGAAGGGCAATGGCCCCTGCAATGCCGAACGGATGGAGGCGCGGATCGAGGCCTGGGAGGACGGCGCCTGGGTCCGCGAGGGGCTGATGGCCCATGCCGAAAAGCGTGCCGCCGCGCACGCGGCCGAATAACCGGTTTCAAGGGTTTCAAGGGAGGAGAACATGTCCAGCGAATGGCCCCTCTGGGAGGTCTTCATCCGCGGTCAGCACGGGTTGAACCACCGCCACGTCGGCAGCCTGCACGCGCCAAGCGCCGAAATGGCGATCCAGAACGCCCGCGACGTCTATACGCGGCGCAACGAGGGCGTCTCGATCTGGGTTGTGCGTTCGAACGACATCACCGCCTCGGCGCCCTCGGACAAGGGGCCGCTGTTCGAGCCCTCGAACGCCAAGGTCTACCGGCACCCGACTTTCTTCGACATTCCCGACGACGTGGGGCACATGTGATGTCCGCTCTGACAGAAACGACAATGCCAGAAACGACGCTGTCGGCCGATGCCGTGCTGTTCGAGACGCTGCTGCGGGTCGGGGACAGCGCGCTGATCCTCGGGCACCGGGTGTCGGAATGGTGCGGCCACGCGCCGACGCTGGAGGAAGATATCGCGCAGGCCAATGTCGCGCTCGACCTGATCGGGCAGGCGACCCTGTGGCTGGGGCTTGCCGCCGAGGTCGAGGGCGCGGGGCGCGACGCCGACGCGCTGGCCTTCCGCCGCGATGCGGGCGGGTTTCGCAACCTGCTGCTGGCCGAACAGCCGAACCGCGACTTCGCCGTCACCGTGATGCGCCAGTTCCTGTTCGATGCCTGGCATGCCGAGCTGCTGGCGGGGCTGGCGGCCTCGACCGACCCGCGCGTGGCCGAGATCGCCGCCAAGGCCCGGAAAGAGGTGGCCTATCACCTCGACCGGTCCGAAACGCTGGTGATCGGGCTTGGCGACGGCACGCCCGAAAGCCATGCCCGGATGCAGGCCGCGCTGACCCGGCTCTGGCCCTTCACCGGCGAGCCGTTCCGGGGCGACGCGACCGATGCCGCCGCCGCGGAGGCCGGGATCGCGCCCGATCCGGCGGCGCTGGAACCGGGCTGGCGCGCGCGGGTCGAGGCGGTGCTGGCCGAGGCGACGCTGACCCTGCCCGACACGGCGCGTTTTCGCAGCGGCGGGCGCAGCGGCGTCCATGGCGAGGCGCTGGGCCTTCTGCTGGCCGAGATGCAGTTCCTGCAACGGGCCTATCCCGATGCCACATGGTGAAACCGTGGACCGGCCCGCGACGGCGCAGGTCTGGGCGTGGCTGGCCGAGCTGCCCGACCCCGAGATCCCGGTCATCAGCCTGACCGATCTGGGCATCGTGCGCGACGTTGCCTGGCAGGGAGACACGCTGGTGGTGACAGTCACGCCGACCTATTCGGGTTGCCCCGCGACCGGGATCATCACGCTCGACATCGAACGCGCCCTGCGGGAGCGCGGCATCGGCAAGCTGCGGATCGACCGGCAGCTGTCGCCGCCCTGGACGTCGGACTGGCTGGGCCCCGAGGCGCGCGAAAAGCTGAGGGCGTTCGGCATCGCCCCCCCGGTGCCGGGCAGTGCCGCGATGCCGGGGGCGGCCCGCGCGCGCAGCCTCGCGGACGGGCTTTCGGTGGCCTGCCCGCGCTGCGGCTCGGACCGGACCGAACGGCTGAGCCAGTTCGGCTCGACCCCGTGCAAGGCCGCCTGGCGCTGCCGCGACTGCCTTGAACCCTTCGACTATTTCAAATGTATCTGAGAGGGGCGGCCATGGCCCGTTTTCACCCGCTGACCGTTACCGACATCCGCCGCGACACCCGCGATGCCGTGGTCCTGACGCTGGACCCGGCCGAGGCCGACCGTGCCGCCTTTGCCTTCACCCAGGGCCAGTACCTGACCTTCCGCCGGGCCTTCGACGGGGAAGAGCTGCGCCGCTGCTATTCGATCTGCTCGGGGCTCGACGACGGCTGCCTCCGGGTCGGGATCAAGCGGGTCGCGGGCGGCGCCTTCTCGACCTGGGCGAACGAGGACCTCAGGCCCGGCGACGTGCTCGAGGCGATGCCGCCGATGGGCAAGTTTCACGCCCCGCTCGACCCGACTGCGGCGCGCCATTACCTGGCCTTCGCCGCCGGATCGGGCATCACGCCAGTGCTGTCGATCCTCCGCACGGTGCTGAGCCGCGAGCCCGGCGCGCGGGTCACGCTGGTCTATGCCAACCGGCAGGTCAGCTCGATCATGTTCCGCGAAGAGCTGGAAGACCTGAAGAACACCCATCTCGGGCGGCTTGCGGTGATCCATGTGCTGGGCTCGGAAACCCAGGAGATCGACCTGTTCACCGGCCGGATCGACGCGCAGAAGATCGACCGGCTGTTCGCCGGCTGGATCGACGCGGCCTCGGTCGATCTGGCCTTCATCTGCGGCCCGCAGGCGATGATGCTGACGGTGGCCGACGGGCTGCGCCGGCACGGGCTGACCGACGACCGGATCAGGTTCGAACTGTTCCTGTCGACCCAGCCCGGCCGCGCCAGGCGTCCGGCGGTTTCGGTCGCGCAGACCGACACCGCCAATGCGACCCAAGCCAGCGTCACGCTGGACGGCACCACCCGCAGCTTTCGCATGCCGAAGACCGGGCAAAGCCTGCTGGAAGCCGCCATCGCCGCCGATCTCGATGCGCCCTTTTCCTGCAAGGCCGGGGTCTGTTCGACCTGCCGGGCCAAGGTGCTGGAGGGCGAGGTCGAGATGCTGACCAACCATGCGCTGGAAGATTACGAGGTCCGCGCGGGCTATGTGCTGACCTGCCAGTGCTACCCGCTGAGCGACCGTCTGGTGGTCAGCTATGACGAGTGAGGACGCCATGACCGAGATCAGCCTCGACGACTACCTCGCCCGGGGTGGCAAGCTGACCGCGCCGACCAACGTGCCCGCGCGCTATCGGGGCGAGCTGTTGCGGCTGATGTCGTCCTTCGTCGACAGCGAACTGGCGGGCTCGGCGGGCTTTGCCGATGCGATCAACCGGGCGCCCGGCATCAGGGAACGGATCGCCGCCAGCCGGATCGTGCTGGAAAAGGCCGATCATGCCGAACGGGTGCTGGACCTGATGACCGCCTTCGGCACCGACAAGACCCGCTATGAGCAAGCCCATGACTGGGCCGCGCGCGGTCCCCGCGAGGCCGAGATCGGTGCGCACCGGCAGGGCGCCGACATGCGCCTGTCGGTCTTCCATTATCCGCTGCAAGGTTGGGTCGACGCGGTCGTGATGAACGTGCTGATGGGGCTTGCGACCGGGGTGCAGCTGGGGGAACTGGCCCACGCCTCGTACACGCCCTTCGCCGAGGCGATCCGCGAGATCGCCCCGCGCGAGGCCCGCCATGCCGAGCTTGGCCTCGAGGGGCTGGCCAGACTGACGGCGGGCGAGGCAGGCCGGACCGAGGCGCGCCGCGCCATCGCCTACTGGATGCCGCGCGTCGCCGCCACCTTCGGGCAGGCGGACTCGCCCCGCTTCGAAACCTTGCGGCGCATGGGGCTGAGACACCGGACGAACGAGGCACTGCTGGCCGAGTGGCGGGCGCTGGCCGAGGCGGAGCTGACCCGCCTGAACCTGAACTGACGAAGGAGCACCCCATGGACGGATCGGCGACCATTCCCCGCCGCCTCGAAAGCTATCTCTCTGGCCATTGGCAGGCGGGGGCGGGCGAGGGCGCGACCCTTCTCGACGCCGCAACCGGCCGTCCGGTGGCGCGGATCGGGTCCGAGGGGCTCGATTTTGGCGCGGCGCTGGATTGGGGGCGGCGGACGGGCGGTGCCGCGCTGCGGGCGATGACGATCCATGAACGGGCGCTGATGCTGAAGGCGCTGGGCCTCAGGCTGATGGAGCTGAAGGAAGAGTTCTACGCCGAAAGCCTTCATACCGGCGCCACCCGCGCCGATGGCTGGATCGACATCGAGGGCGGCATCGGCACGCTTCTGACGCTGGCCTCGAAGGCGCGGCGCGAATTGCCCAATACCCGTGTGCTGACCGAAGGTCCGGTCGAGCCGCTGTCGCGCGACGGCAGCTTTGCGGGCCAGCACATCCTGACGCCGCTGACCGGCATCTCGATCCATATCAACGCCTACAACTTCCCGGTCTGGGGCATGCTGGAAAAGATCGCGCCCTCGCTGATCGCGGGCGTGCCCTGCCTTGTCAAACCCGCCAGCCAGACCGCCTATCTGACCGAACTGGTTGTGCGCCGCATCCTCGAGACCGGGATCCTGCCCGCGGGTGCGCTGCAGCTGGTCGCGGGCTCGGCCGGGGATCTTCTGGACCATGTGACCGGCCAGGATGCGGTGACCTTCACCGGCTCGGCCGCGACCGGGCAGATGCTGAAACGCCACCCCGCGCTGGTCGCGCAGGCAACCCGCTTCACGATGGAGGCCGACAGCCTCAACGCCTCGGTGCTGGGCGCCGATGCGGTGCCGGGCACGCCGGAATTCGACCTTTTTGTCCGCGAGGTGGCGCGCGAGATGACCGCCAAGGCCGGACAGAAATGCACCGCCATCCGCCGCGTTCTGGTGCCAGCCGGGCTGGAAGACGCCGTGATCGAAGGGCTGGCCGCGCGCTTTGCCAAGACGCCGGTCGGGCTGCCGGGCGATGCCGAGGTGCGGATGGGGCCGCTGGCCAGCCTCGATCAGCGCGCCGAGGTGCGCGCGCGCATCGCCGAACTGGCCGCCGACGCCAGAATCGTCTGCGGCGACCCCGAGGCGGTGTCGGTCGTCTCGGGCGATGCCGGGGCCGGGGCCTTCCTCAACCCGGTGCTGCTGCATTGCGCCGACCCGTTCGCGGCAAAGGCCGTCCACGACGTCGAGGCGTTCGGGCCGGTGGCCACCCTGATGCCCTATCGCGATGCCGCCGAGGCGGTGGCGCTGGCACGGCGCGGCAAGGGATCGCTGGTCGCCTCGGTCTTCACCAACGACCCGGATCTTGCCGCCGAGATGGTGATCGGCATGGCGCCGTTCCACGGCCGGGTGATGATCGGCAACCGTGCTTCGGCCAGAAGCTCGACCGGGCATGGCTCCCCGCTGGCGCCGCTGGTCCATGGCGGGCCGGGCCGGGCTGGCGGCGGCGAGGAACTGGGCGGCATGCGCGCGGTCCGGCATTACATGCAGCGGACGGGGGTGCAGGGCGCGCCCCGGCTTCTGTCGGCCGTCACCGGCCGCTGGATCGAGGGCGCCGAGGCGCAAACGGGGACGCATCCGTTCCGCAAATCGCTGGGCGAGCTCAGGATCGGCGATCAGGTCGTGACCGCGTCCCGCGAGGTGACCAGGGCCGATGTCGAGCATTTCGCCGAGTTCACCGGCGACAGCTTCTACGCCCATATGGACAGCGAGGCCGCCCGCGCGAACCCGTTCTTCGAGGATCGCGTCGCCCATGGCTATCTGATCGCCTCTTTCGCCGCCGGGCTTTTCGTCGATCCCGCGCCGGGGCCGGTGCTGGCCAATTACGGGGTCGACACCCTGCGCTTCCTGACGCCGGTCTATTTCGGCGACAGCCTGAGCGTCCGCCTGACCTGCAAGGAGATCAACCCGCGCGAGACGGCCGAGTATGGCGAGGTTCGCTGGGACTGCCGGGTGACCAACCAGAAGGACGAGACAGTCGCGCTTTACGATGTCCTGACGCTGGTCGCGAAGACCTGGCCCCTCACGGGGGAATGAGGCACGGGGCCACTGGGGGTGGCTGCCGCCTGCGGCCAGGGGCTCTGTCGGGTCCCCTGGCACGGCCGGGCGCACGGCGCTTTTCTCCGGTCGGCCGAAACGACCTGTCTGACGCAAGTTTCGCGTCCGGTCTCGTGGTTCGCCAGGGGCGCCGGTCAGGCGCGCCCGCCGGGCGAGAAGGCCGACCGCGCCCGCCGGCAGCCAGCCCGACGCCGGAAGGCGCACGGGCGAGGGCGTGCCGCGACCGGACCCGGTCTCACCCGGTCTCATGGGACAGGAACCCGACCGCCTTGTGGTTCGAGTTCAGGTTGATCTGCGTCGCCCTGTAATCGACGGTCCCTGCGATCGGGTCGGCCTCGCTGGCGTAATCGAACAGGAAGAATTCCCGGCCCGCGCTCTCGTTGACGCGGGATGCGACAAGCATCTGGTATGTGGTGTAAGCCTGCGCGGTGCCGCTGCAAAGCAGCGCCACGAGGGCCGGAGGCAAAGCAAGAGGTGATCTCATGACTTCTCTCCGAAATGAGGTATGATTCTACGCGCCAGCACTCCAATCCGCGCAAAACACCATGGATAACGATTGGCGTATCGACCATCTGCGCCTGCGATGCGCTTTTCACGCGCCGGTTTCAGTCCCGGTCCCGCTCGCAGTCCCGGCCCCGGGCGCATTCGCGAGATGGAATTCGGCCCCCCTTTCCCGAGGTCCGATCATGGCGCCGGGCGCGGCTGGAGCGTGGACGCGCGGCGTGCTGACGATCGGGAGGCGGCCATCTGCCCCGGCCGCGATGCCGGGCCGGCGAAGGACCGCCGGACGCCGCCCGGCTGTCGCGACATCTCGCGCCCGCAGCGTGGATCGGGCGGCGTGGACCGTCAGCACGGTCCCGCACCCACTTCAGGATTGCGTCCTGCCTGAAAACCCGCGGGGAAAAGGGACCGCCTTCAGGCGAGGTCCGCAGCCATGCGCGTCTTTCCCGCAGGTCCGGAGAGGGTCGACCCGAAAGATGTCGACCCGAAAGATCCGGCGCGCCTCGGGGCCGCCGGAGCGTCAGGCCGCGCCGCGCCCCGTCTTAGGCCCGGCCCCGGCCCGCGATCGGATCAGTCGAGGTTCCCGAGACCGCCCAGCATCAATCTGGTGGCGAGATCGGCATAGTCGTCGCGGCTGATCGGGCCGCCTTCCTTGAACCACATGTAGACCCAGTTCATCATCCCGAAGAGCGACATCGTCACCGGCATCAGCATCGTGCCCGGGCCTTTCAACTCGGGCCGGATCTCGGTCAGCACCGACGAAAAGCGGCGTACGATCCGGCGTTCGATCTCGGTCAGACACACGCGCTGGTCGGGCGACAGCGCGGCGGCGGCGTTCAGCTGCACCTTGTGCTGATCGTCCGCGCCCCGGTATTTTTCCAGCACCGTGCGCACCAGCAGGCGCAGCCGGTCCTCGGGGGCTGCGTCCGGTCTGTCGGCCTCGGCCAGTGCATCGTCAAGCTCGGTCAGGTGGGTTTCGATGATCGAGAAGATCAGCGCGTCCTTGCTGGGGTAGTAGTGATACAGCAAGGACTTCGAGACCCCGGCCTCGGCCGCGATCTGGGCCATCGAGGCCTTTTCCATGCCCTGTTCGGCAAAGACGCGCGCCGCGTCCAGAAGGAGGTTGCGCTGTTTCCGTTCGAAATCCTCGGCCCGTGTCCGTGCCATTCGCTCCTGCTTTCTCAAGTTCGGGGGCGGGGTCCGGCCCCGCCCGTCCTGCCTAGTCCTTCGGCCGGCGGTCGACGACGCGCCGGGCCTTGCCTGACGAGCGCTCGACGCCTTCGGGGTCGTGCACCTCGATCCGGGTGCTGACCCCTATCACCGACTTGATGTGATGGGCCAGTTCGTCGGCCGAAGCGCGCCGGGCCTCGGCGGCGCCGTGGCTGGCATGGCATTCGACATGAACGGTCATCGCGTCCATGCGGCCCTGCCGGGTCAGCTCGATCTGGAAATGCGGCGCGAGCCCGGAGCATTTCAGGATCTGTTCCTCGATCTGGGTCGGGAAGACGTTGACGCCCCGCAGGATGATCATGTCGTCGCTGCGTCCGGTGATCTTCTCCATCCGCCGCATCGACCGCACCGAGCCCGGCAGCAGCCGGGTCAGATCGCGGGTGCGGTAGCGCACCATCGGCAAGCCTTCCTTGGTCAGCGTGGTGAAGACCAGCTCGCCCATCTCGCCATCGGGCAGCACGGCGCCGGTCTCGGGGTCGATGATCTCGGGGTAGAAGTGATCCTCCCAGATATGCAGCCCATCCTTCGATTCCACGCATTCGCAGGCGACGCCCGGCCCCATCACCTCGGACAGGCCGTAGATGTCGACCGCATGCATGTCGAAGGCCTCTTCGATCTCGCGGCGCATGGCGTTGGTCCAGGGCTCGGCGCCGAAGATGCCGACCTTGAGCGAGCTGGCACGCGGGTCGATCCCCTGGCGGCGGAACTCGTCGAGGATCGACAGCATGTAGGAGGGCGTGACCAGGATGATCGAGGGGCGGAAGTCCTGGATCAGCGTGACCTGGCGTTCGGTCATGCCGCCCGACATCGGCACCACGGTACAGCCCAGCCGCTCGGCGCCGTAATGCGCGCCGAGCCCACCGGTGAAAAGCCCGTAGCCATAGGCGACATGGGCGATGTCGCCCTTGCGCCCGCCCGAGGCGCGGATCGACCGGGCCATCAGGTCGGCCCAGACGTCGATATCGTGCTGGGTATAGCCGACGACCGTGGGCTTGCCGGTGGTGCCCGACGAGGCATGGATGCGCACCAGGTTTTCGCGCGGGGTGGCGAACATGCCGAACGGATAGCTGTCGCGCAGGTCGGACTTGGTCGTGAACGGGAAGCGGGCCAGATCGGCGAGGCAGTGCAGCTCTTCGGGATGCACGCCATGATTGTCGAAGCGTTTGCGGTAGAAGGCGGAATTCTCGTAGGCGTGCTTTAGCGTCCGCTTCATGCGATGGAACTGAAGCGCTTCGATCTCGTCGCGCGAGGCGGTCTCGATCGGATCGAGGATGTCCTTCGTCGGGGTCAGATCGGTCATTGGGTCCTCCCTTTCGGCCCAGGTCTAGGCATCTGACCGGGGCAGCAGATGGCCCCGGATCGTGCGCGAGTTTCCGCGGAATTCTGCGATGGCGGTTCCGTCCTGATTGGTGATGCGCACATCGTAGAGGCCCGACCGCCCGCTGCGCGACAGCTCGCGCGCGGTGGCGGTCAGCCGGTCGCCGACATGGCCGGGCGCCAGATAGGTGACGGCGCAATGCTGGGCCACGGTCACCGCGTCATAGCTGTTGCAGGCATAGGCGAAGGCGGTGTCGGCCAGGGTGAAGATGTAGCCGCCATGGGCGATGCCATGGCCATTGGTCATCGCCTCGGTCAGGGTCATCGACAGCGTCGCCTGCCCGGGCGCGATGTGGTCCAGCCGCATGTCGAGCCGCCGGGCCGCGCTGTCGTCGTTCCACATCGCGGCGGCGCAGGCCTCGGCCAGCTCCTGCGGGGTCATTTCAGGTTTCATTTCGGGGGCCTCCAACCTACTGGCCCCGGAAGACGGGCGCGCGTTTCTCCAGGAAGGCGGCGACGCCTTCGGCATAATCGGCGCTTTGCCCGGCGCGGCGCTGGGCGTTGCGTTCCAGATCGAGCTGCGCATCGAAGCTGCCGCCCGAGGCGGCCTGGATCAGCCGCTTGGTCAGCCCGAGCCCCAGCGTCGCGCCCGCGGCCAGCCGTTCGGCCAGCGCGGTCGCCTCGTCCATCAGCGCCTCGTCCTCGACCGCCTTCCAGATCAGCCCCCATTCGGCGGCGGTGTCGGCGGGCAAGGGCTCGGCGGTCATCGCCAGCGCCTTGGCGCGCGGCTCGCCCAGAATCCGGGTCAGCGACCAGCTGCCCCCGGCATCGGGCACCAGCCCGATCTTCGAGAAGGCCTGGATGAATCTCGCCGAGCGCGCGGCCAGCACGATGTCGCAGGCCAGCGCGATATTCGCCCCGGCCCCGGCGGCGACCCCGTTCACCGCGCAGATCACCGGCTTTTCGAGGCTGCGCAGACGGCGGAGCGTGGGGTTGTAGAAGGTCTCGAGCGTATGGCCCAGATCGGGCGGCGGCCCACCCCGGCGCGGATCGCGGTCGCCCAGATCCTGCCCCGCCGAAAAGCCGCGCCCGGCCCCGGTCAGCAGCACCGCCCGGACCGCAGCGTCCTCATGCGCGCGGTCCAGCTGCGACCGGAGCGCCCTATGCATGTCCTCGTTGAAGGCGTTAAGCTTCTCTGGCCGGTTCAGCACCAGCCGAAGCACACCCCGGTCCAGCGTCGCCAGAACGCTGTGCGAGTCTGCCATCTCTCTCCTCCCGTCTTCCTCAAAATCTTCTTGCATAAACCGTCCGGTCGGTCAATAATATCCGTCAGGAGGATCGGGGGAAAGATCGGCACGGCCGTGTGGGAAGGATGGCGTTGGCCGTGGCATGGCCCGCGCGCATCGGCCCTTGGTGCGACGCGATTTCGTTCCGCCGGGAGCGCAAGACCAAAAAGATCTGATCTGGGAGGACAGGACCTTGAAGACCCTCACGACGACAGCCCTGGCGCTGATCGCCGCGCTTGGCGTGGCCGGCCCGGGCCTTGCCGAGATCCGGCTGGGCGCAAGCCTGTCGGCCACCGGCCCCGCCTCGTTTCTGGGCGATCCCGAGGCCAAGACGCTGGAAATGATGGTCGAGGCGCGGAATGCCGCGGGCGGCATTGATGGCGAGCCGGTCGAGCTGGTGCTGTATGACGATGGCGGCGATCCGAACAAGGCGCTGACCTTCGCAACCCGGCTGGTCGAGGATGACGAGGTGGTGGCGATCATCGGCGGTTCGACCACCGGCACGACCATGTCGATCCTGTCGGTTGCCGAGGATAACGAGATCCCCTTCGTGTCGTTGGCGGGTGCGGTCAGCATCATCGATCCGGTGCGACCCTTCGTCTTCAAGACCCCCCATACCGACCGCATGGCCTGCGAGAAGATCTTCACCGACATGGCGGCGCGCGGCATCGAGAAGATCGGCATGATTTCGGGCACGGACGGGTTCGGGGCCTCGATGCAGGCCCAGTGCAAGGACGTGGTGGGCCAGTTCGGCATCGAGATCGTCGCCGATGAGACCTACGGGCCGAAGGACGCCGACATGACGCCCCAGCTGACCAAGATCCGGGGCACCGAGGGCGTGCAGGCGGTGCTGAACCCGGGCTTCGGCCAGGGCCCGGCCATCGTCACCCGCAACTACCATCAGCTTGGCATCGACCTGCCCTTCTACCAGTCGCACGGGGTGGCCTCGGACGCCTTCATCGAGCTTGCGGGCGCCGACGCGGCCGAGGGGCTGCGGCTGCCGGGCACCGCGCTGCTGATCGCGGGCCAGCTGGCCGAGGACGATCCGCAGCGCGCCGTGGTGCAGGCCTACAAGGCCGAGTTCGAGGCCGCCTATGGCATGGAGGTCTCGACCTTCGGCGGCTATGCCCATGACGCCTTCGCGCTGGTGATCGATGCCATCTCGCGGGCGGGCGGCACCGATCCGGCCGCGATCCGAGACGCGCTCGAGGCGACCTCGGGGCTGGTCGGCACCACCGGCACCTACAGCTTCAGCGCCGACGACCATCTGGGGCTGGACCTGTCGGCCTTCCGCCTGCTCGAGATTCGGGACGGCGGCTGGGTGCCCGTGGACTGAGATCCCGTCGACTGAGATCCGGTCGGTCGAGATCCTTTCGACCGAGGCCCCCCCGGGCGGCGCCGGGATCGCGCCGCCCCCTTCCCCGAACGCCCGAGGCACGGAGACGTCCATGGACGCGCTGATGCAGTTTGTCTTTTCCGGGGTGACGGTCGGCGCGGTCTATGCGCTGGTCGCTCTCGGCTTCACCATCATCTACAACGCCTCCGACGTGGTGAACTTCGCCCAGGGCGAATTCGTCATGCTGGGGGGCATGATCACCGTCTTCGCGCATCTGGCCGGGCTGCCGCTGCCGCTGGCGGCGCTGGGGGCGATCCTGGCAACCGCGGCGCTGGGGGTCGCGCTGAACCGGCTGGCCATCGAGCCCGCGCGCGGCGCGCCGGTGGTGTCGGTCATCATCATCACCATCGGCGCCTCGATCCTGATCCGGGGCGCGGCCCAACTGATCTTCGACAAGCAGTTGCACGGGCTGCCGGCCTTTTCGGGCGACGATCCGATCCGGGTCATGGGCGCGACAATCCTGCCGCAAAGCCTCTGGGTGATCGGCGGGGCGCTGGCGGTCTTCGTCGGGCTCTGGGCCTTCTTCACCCGCACGCTGACCGGCAAGGCGGTGCTGGCGACCTCGAACAACCGGACGGCGGCGCAACTTGTGGGCATCAATACCGGCTGGGTGATGACGCTGGCCTTCGGGCTGTCGGCCGCGATCGGCGCGCTGGCAGGCGTTCTCGTCACCCCGATCACGCTGGTCAGCTACGATGTGGGCGTCGGCCTTGCGCTGAAGGGCTTCGCCGCTGCGATGCTGGGCGGCATGGGCAATCCCAAGGGGGCGCTGGCGGGCGGGCTGCTGCTGGGGCTCTTCGAGGCGCTGACGGCGGGCTATGTCAGTTCGCAATACAAGGAGGCGGTGGCCTTCGTGGTCATCCTCGGCGTCCTGTTCGCCATGCCGCAGGGCCTTTTCGGCCGCGCCGGGACCGAGAGGGTGTGACCGGCATGCGCCTTTCCGCGAAATGGACCCAGCTTCTGATCCTCTTCCTGTTGATCGCGCTTTTGCCGCTGTTCTTTCCCTCGGGCTACTACTTCCGGGTGGGCGCGCTGATCTTCGTCAACGGGCTGGCGGTGATCGGCATCGTGATCCTGACGGGCTATGCCGGGCAGATCAGCCTCGGCCATGCCGGGTTCGCCGGGATCGGCGCCTATGCCTCGGCACTGGCGCCGGGGCATCTGGGGCTGCATCCGCTGCTGGCGGTGGTCCTCGGCGCCCTCGTCTCGGCCGCGGTGGCCTGGCTCGTGGGCCGCCCGATCCTCAGGCTCAAGGGCTATTATCTGGCCGTGGCAAGCCTCGGCTTCGGCATCCTGGTCGCCATGGTCCTCAGCAACGAACGCGCCTTGACGGGCGGGCCCGACGGCATGCCGGTGCCCGATCCGGGGCTGCGCGATCTCCTGAAGGATCTGGGGCTGAAGCTGACCGGGGGCGAGTTCTGGTACTGGTGCTGCGGGCTGTGCCTGCTGATCGGCGCCTGGGCCGCGCTGAACCTGCAGGCCAGCCCGACCGGCCGGGCGCTCCGCGCGCTGCACGGGTCCGAGGTGGCGGCGCGGACGGTTGGCATCGACGTCGCGCGGCTGAAGCTGCAGGCCTTCACCATTTCGGCGGTCTATGCCTCGGTCGCGGGCTCTCTGCTGGCGATGCAGAACCGGTTCATCACGCCCGATGTGGCGGGCTTCATGCATTCGATCGAGATGGTCACCATGGCGGTGCTGGGCGGCGTCGGCTCGGTCATCGGCGCGATCTTCGGCGCGGTGATCCTGACGCTGCTGCCGCAGGTGCTGACGGTCTTTGCCGACTACGAACAGATGGTGCTGGGCGCGGTGATGATCCTTGTCATGATCTTCCTGCCCGAGGGGCTGATCCCGTCGCTGGCGCGCAAGCTGAGGGGGAGGGGCGAATGAGCCTTCTGTCGGTCGAGGGGCTGGGCATCGCGTTCGGCGGCGTGCGCGCCGTCCATGATGTGGGCCTCACTGTCGCGCCGGGCGAGATCGTGTCGATCATCGGGCCGAACGGGGCGGGCAAGACCACGCTGTTCAACATGATCTCGGGCGTCTATCTGCCCGGCGCGGGAAGGGTGCGGCTTGACGGCGAGGACGTGACCGGCATGGCGCCGCATCTTCTGGCCCGCCGTGGTCTTTCGCGCACCTTCCAGAACCTGCAGATCTTTCCGGCGATGAGCGTGCTGGAAAACGCCGCGACCGGGTTTCATCTGCGCGAACGCGGGGCCTTGCTGGCCGACCTGCTGGCGCTGCCGGGCGCGCGCCGCCGGTCGGCAGAGGCGCTTGCGGGCGCGCGCGATCTGCTGGCCCGGGTCGGGCTCGACCGCGCAGCCGATCGCGAGGCGGGCGAGCTGTCCTATGGTGCGCTCAAGCGGCTGGAAATCGCCCGCGCGCTGGCCACTGCGCCGCGGCTCTTGTTGCTGGACGAACCCGCCGCCGGGTGCAACGCGGTCGAGACCGAGGAAATCGACCGCCTGATCGCCGGGATGGCACAATCGGGCATCGCCATCCTGCTGGTCGAGCATGACATGAAGCTGGTGATGCGTATCTCGACCCATATCGTGGTCCTCGATCATGGCGAGAAGATCGCCGAGGGCGACCCGGCTACGGTCAGCCGTCACCCCGATGTGATCGCCGCCTATCTGGGCGCGCCCGTCGCAGTCGAGGGGGCCGCCCATGCTGACGGTTGAGAACCTGCGCGCGCGCTATGGCCGGATCGAGGTGCTGCATGGCATCGACCTGACCGTGAATTCGGGCGAGATCGTCACCGTCGTCGGCGCCAATGGCGCGGGTAAGACCACCCTTCTGCGCTGTCTGTCGGGCATCCAGCCGATCACCGATGGCCGCGTCGTCTTTCGCGGCGAGACCTATGTGACCACGCCCCCGCACAAGCGGCTGCGCCACGGGCTGGCGCATTCGCCCGAGGGGCGGCAGATCTTCACCAATCTCTCGGTCGAGGAAAACCTGCGGCTTGGCGCCTTTCTTTACGACGACGACCGCGTGGCCCGCGACATGGACGAGGCCTTCGCCCTGTTCCCGGTGCTGCGCGAGAAACGCAACCTGGCCGCCGGTGGGCTGTCGGGCGGGCAACAGCAGATGCTGGCCATCGCCCGCGCGCTGATGGGGCGCCCCGCCTGCCTGCTGCTTGACGAGCCCTCGATGGGTCTGGCGCCGCTGCTGGTGCAGCAGATCTTCGACGTGGTCACCGGGCTCAAGGCGCTGGGGGTGACCGTGCTGCTGGTCGAACAGAATGCCTTCGGGGCGTTGAAGGTCGCCGACCGGGGCTATGTGATGGAAACCGGGCGGATCGCGATGGAGGGGCCGGCCGAGGCGCTGATCGCCGATCCGCGCATCCGCGAAGCCTATCTGGGGATCTGATCCGACATGTCCGCACTGACCATCGACCGCGAGGGCGAAATTGCCGTCGCGACCCTCGACAACCCGCCCGTCAACGCGATCTCGGCCGAGGTGCGCCGCGCGCTTTGGGAGGCGGTCGAGACGTTTGACGCCGACCCCGAGATTCGCGCCGTGGTGCTGGTCTGCGCCGGGCGCAGCTTCATCGCCGGGGCCGATGTCAAGGAATTCGGCCTGCCGCCGGTCGCGCCGCACCTGCCCGATCTGGTCGCCCGGATCGAGGCCGCCGCCAAGCCCTGGACCGCCGCCATTCACGGCGCGGCGCTGGGGGGCGGGCTGGAAATCGCCCTTGGCTGCCGGTTCCGGTTGATCGATGCCGAGGCGCGGGTGGGTTTCCCCGAGGTCGGTCTGGGCGTCATTCCGGGCGCCTCGGGCACGGTGCGCACGCCCCGCCTCGCGGGCGTCGAGGCTGCGGTCGAGATGGTCACCTCGGGCAAACCCGTGCCCGCGCCCGAGGCTCTGCGGCTGGGGCTGGTCGATGCGATGGTCACGGGCGATCTGCGCGGCGCGGCGGTTTCTTACGCCGCCTCGATGATCGGCGGGCCGCTGCCCGAGCCGGTCTCGGCTCGCCCGGTCGAGACCCGGCCCGACAGCTACTGGGCCGAAAGCCGCGCGCGGCTGGAAAAATCGGGCGAGACGGCACCGCTTCGGGCGCTCGAGGCGGTGCGCAAGGCGACCGAACTGCCCTTCGACGAGGCGATGGCTTTCGAGCGCGCCACGTTCCTCGCGCTGCGCGACAGTCCCGAGGCGGCGGCGTTGCGCCATGTCTTCTTTGCCGAACGCGCGGCGCTTCGTCCTGCCGCGCTGAAGGGTGTCGCGCCGCGCGGTATCGGCTCGGTCGGGGTGGTCGGTGGCGGGACCATGGGGGCGGGCATCGCCGCGGCCTTCCGCATGGCGGGGATGCCGGTGACGCTGATCGAGCGCGACGCCGGTGCCGCCGCCCGCGCCCATGCCGCCGTTTCGCGTATCTTCGAGGGCGCGGCCGCGCGCGGCAAGCTGACCGGGGCCGAGGCCGGGGCGTTGTCGGACGGGCTGGTCTGCACCGATGACCATGCGGCGCTGGGCCATGTCGATCTGGCTATCGAGGCGGTTTTCGAGGATCTGGCGGTCAAGCGGGCGGTCTTTGACGACCTGGCCCGGGTCTGCCGCCCCGACGCGATCCTGGCCACCAATACCTCCTATCTCGACCCGCGCTGTCTCGCCGAGGGGATGCCCGCGCCCGAGCGCCTGATCGGACTGCATTTCTTCAGCCCGGCCCATGTGATGAAGCTGCTGGAGATTGTGCCGCTGCCCGGCACCGCGCCCGAGGTTCTGGCGACGGCCTTCGACCTGGCGCGGCGGCTTGGCAAGATGCCGGTCCGGGCCGGGATCTGCGAGGGCTTCATCGGCAACCGCATCTTGAAACGCTATCGCGCGGCGGCCGAGGATCTGCTGGCCGAGGGCGTGCCGGTGGCGGGGGTCGATGCCGCGATGCGCGGCTTCGGCTTCCGGATGGGGCCGTTCGAGGCGCAGGATCTGGGCGGGCTCGACATCGCCTTCCTGCAACGCGAGGCGGCCCGTGCCGAGGGCCGGGATGTGCCCGAAACGCTGGCCGACATCCTCGTCCGCGCCGGGCGCAAGGGCCAGAAGACCGGGGGCGGCTGGTACGACTATCCCGAGGGCGGCCGCAGGCCGGTCGCCTCGGACGCGGTCGCGCGGCTTCTGGCGGACCGGATCGCCGGGGGCGAGGTGCCCGCGCCCGAAGCGATTGCCGAGAGGCTGGTCGGCGCCATGGCCGACGAGGGTGCGGCGATCCTGTCCGAAGGCATCGCCGAGACCGCGGCCCAGATCGACCTGGTCGAGATCCACGGCTATGGCTTTCCCCGCGCGAAGGGCGGGCCGATGCACTGGACCGGCCGGGGCTGAGCGCCCTCAGGCCGGTTCGGTCTCGCCCATCGCCAGTCCCGCCGCGAAAGCCTCGCGATTCAGCCGCTCGAACCGGGCAGGGGTCTGGGCGACGATTGCGGCCAGCAGCTGCTCGGGCGGGCAGATGGACGCCTGCGCGGTCAGCGCGCCGAGCGCGACGATATTCGTCACGCGGGGGTTGCCGAGGGTGCGCGCGGTTTCGGTGAAGGGCAGGCAGAGCGTGCGGAACGGACCCCGGGGCGGCGTCGTCACGCGCTCGGCGTCGCACAGGACCAGCGAGGCCGGGGTCAGAAGCCCGGTCGAGACCGTGGCCGCCGCCTCGTCGAGGATCAGCAGCACATCGAGCCGTCGGGCCAGCGGGTAATCGGCCTCGCCCTCGCCGATCACCAGATCGGAGCGCGACAGCCCCCCGCGCGAGACGGGCTCGTAGGCGTTCGACTGCGCGACGGTCAGCCCGGCCTCGGTCAGCGCCGCGGCAAGGATGCGCGCCGACAGCAAGAGCCCCTGCCCGCCGCTGCCGCTGAAACGGATCTCCATCGCTCAGTGCTCCTCGTTCCGGATACGGGCGGCCATGGCGCGCCAGGCGGCGCCGTATTCGGGCCGGTCGGTCCGGGTCAGGACGCCGGTCCGCAGCGCGTTCGGCCGGAACGGCACATCGACCGTGTTGCGATAGGCATAGGGTCGCATCGCGCTTTTCTTGGCCAGCATCATCTCGGGCGAGGCGCCAAGATCGTTCTTGCGGCCATAGATCTCGGTGCAGTCCGACAGCACCTCGACGAAGGAAAAGCCCTCATGCGCGATGGCCTGTCCCAGCAGCGTCTTCAGGGCCAGCACCTGCGCCGTCACCTCGCGCCCGACAAAGCTGGCCCCGGCCGCGGCGGCCAGCGCGCAGGCGTCGAAATTGGGCTCGGTATTGCCCTCGGGCGTCGTGGTGGTGAACCGCCCCTCGGCCGTCATCGGCGAGACCTGTCCGCCGGTCATGCCGTAGATCTCGTTGTTCAGCATCACGCAGGTGATGTCGAGATTGCGGCGGCAGGCATGGATCAGATGGTTGCCGCCGATGGCCAGACAGTCGCCGTCGCCGGTGATGACGATGACATGCAGGTCGGGCCGCGCAAGCTTGAGCCCGGTGGCGAAGGTCAGCGGCCGGCCATGGGTGGTGTGGAAGGTGTTGGCGTCGATATAGGCGGACAAGCGCCCCGAACAGCCGATGCCCGAGACGACCGCCAGCCGGTCCTTCGGGATGCCTTGTTCATGCACCGCCCAGAGCAGCGCCCGCAGTGCGATGCCGTGGCCGCAGCCGGGGCAGAGGAAATGCGGCATCCGGTCCTGCCGCAGGTAGTCGTTGACATCGAAGCTCGCGGCGCTTTCGGTCTTGGTGTCCTTCATTTCAGCGCCTCCCGCGCCGCCCCGGCGATCTCGTCCGGGGTCAGGGTCTCGCCATCGATGCGGGACAGCCCGGCGACCTCGGCCCGGCCCGCCAGCACCCTCTCGACCTCCAGCACCAGCTGGCCCTGGTTCATCTCGGGCACCAGAACCTTGCGCGTGCCCGCCGCCGCCACCGCCTCGCGCAGCGGCGTCTCGGGGAAGGGCCAGAGCGTGACCGGCCGGAACAGCCCCACCTTCAGCCCCTCGGCGCGCAAATCCTTCACCGCCTGCCGCGCGGCGCGGGCGGAAATGCCGATGGCGACGATCAGCAGATCGGCATCCTCGGTCGCCTGCTCGCGCCAGCTTTCGATCCGGGCGCGGTGCAGGACCAGCTTGTCGGTCGTTCGGGTCAGCGCGGCGGCGGCGACGGCGGGGTTCTGGGTCGGAAAGCCGTCCGGGCCATGGGTCAGGCCGGTGCAATGGCTGCGATAGCCGTCGCCCGGGCGCGGCATCGGCGGCACCAGATCGGCGGTTTCGGCATAGGGCAGGAAGCCCTCGCGCGGGCCGGTGGCGAAGGGCCGGGCGATCCCGGGCGTCTCGGGCACGGCACCCAGATCGACGGTTTCGGTCAGATGGCCGATCACCTCGTCCAGCAGCACCACGACCGGCACCCGCAGGGTTTCAGACAGCTCGACCGCGCGGATCGTCTCGGAATAGGCCTCGCCGACCGAGGCCGGGGCCAGCACGATCACCGCATGGTCGCCATGGGTGCCCCAGCGTGCCTGCAGGATGTCGCCCTGCGCCGGGCGCGTGGGCATCCCGGTCGAGGGCCCGCCCCGCATCACATTGACGATCACGCAGGGGATCTCGGCGCCGCAGGCATAGCCGAGGTTTTCCTGTTTCAGCGAAAACCCCGGACCCGAGGTCGCGGTCATCGCCGTCACGCCCCCCATCGAGGCGCCGATCACCGCGCCCATCGAGGCGATCTCGTCCTCCATCTGGATGAAGGTGCCGCCGACTTTCGGCAGCTCGCGGGCCATGGTCTCGGCCACCTCGGACGAGGGCGTAATCGGATAGCCCGCGAAGAACCGGCATCCGGCGCGGATCGCGCCCAGGGCACAGGCTTCGTTGCCTTCCAGGTTGCGGCGGCCGGTCAGGGCGGGCGGCGCAGCAGCGAGGGACGGGGCGGTCATGACGCGGCCTCCTGAACGGGCGTATTGGTGACGGAAATCGCCATGTCGGGGCACAGCCAGGAACAGAGCTGGCAGCCGGTGCACAGATCGGGCAGCGCCAGTTCGGCCTTGAGCTGGTCGTTCAGCCGCAGGCAGCGTTCGGGGCAGCTTTTCACGCAGATGTCGCAGCCCTTGCACCAGTCGGCGGTGATCTCGACCACGGTCTCGACCTGCGGGTGATGCACCTCGGCGCGGGATTTCTGCAGCCCGCTGGCGGTGACGTCGATCCGCTTGGTCCCGCCCAGCGCCCAGGCCCGGCCCTCGGCGAAGGCCCGGGCGTTGATCTGAACCGATTTGGGCGGGACGGTGGCGGCGATGACCTGCGCCCAGGCCTCTTCGGGGAAATCGAGCGCGGTCGACAGCGCGCCCAGCAACACGGTATTGGCGGCCCGCGCATTGCCCAGATTGGCCGCAAGGCCGGTCGCGTCCATCACATAGCCCGCATGGACCTGGTCGATGATCTCTTCGGGGGTCTGGGGCGCATAGGCGGGCTCGGCCCCGCGCTTGCGGCTGCGGCAGGCGAAGGGCGGCACGATCTTCTGGCAATCGGCGATGAAGGTGCCGGTCTCGGGCTTGAGATGCCGGATCCAGCGCAGGCCCTCGGCCCATTCCAGCGCGACAAGGATGTCGACCTCGCCCTCGGGGATGGTCGGCGACCAGACCTTGGCCCCGAAGCGGACATGGCTGAAGACGCCGCCGCCGCGCTTGGCCATGCCGTGGACCTCGCTTTGCTTCACGTCATGGCCGGCCTCCTGGCACAGCTGGGCCAGCACCTTCGAGACCATGATGACGCCCTGTCCGCCGACGCCGACGATCAGAACGTTTGTCGTCCGGTTGCGCTTGTCCATGGCTCAGACCTGTTCGGCAATGTCGGCGGGCTTGATCGAATGCGAGGCGCAAAGCTGCGCGCACAGACTGCAGCCGATGCAGGCCTCGGGGTCGATCTTCACCTTGTGGCGGCCTTCGTGCCAGCCCTCGGCCCAAGTGATGGCCGGGCAGCCGAGGTTCATGCAGGCCTGGCAGGCGATGCAACTGTCCTGATCGACCGCCATCGCCGGGCCCTTGATCCGCACCGGGTCCAGCACGCAGGGCCGGTCGGAAATCACCACCGACACGCCCTTGTGCGCGACCGCCTCGCGCAACTGCCGCTGCATCGAGGCGGTGTCGTAGCTGTCGACCTTCTGCACCCAGCGCACGCCCAGCGCCTTGACCAGCGCGAAGAAATCGACCCGCGGCGCGGGATCGCCGCGCAGGGTGCGGCCGGTGCCGGGATGGTCCTGCCCGCCGGTCATCGCGGTGATGTGGTTGTCGAGGATGAAGACGGTGATGTCGGCATCGTTGTAGATCGCGTCGATCAGGGGCGGGATGCCCGAATGCAGGAAGGTCGAGTCGCCGATGGTGGCGACGATCGGCCGGGTCTCGGTTCCGGCCTTGGCCATGCCGATCGCATTGGCGATGCTCGACCCCATCGAGACGCAGGTATCCATCGACTTCAGCGGCTCGACCACGGCCAGCGTATAGCAGCCGATATCGCCCGCGACCCGCGCATCGAGCGCGCCCAGCGCCATGAAGCAGGCCACATGCGGGCAACCCGCGCAGAGGACCGGCGGGCGCACCATCGGCGCGAATTCGAAAGGCGCCGCATGGACCCGCGCGGGCATCAGCCCGGCCTTCGCCAGCCCGTCATGGACGATCTCGGGCGAGAATTCGCCCTCGCGCGGGAAGAAGGCCTTGCCGTCGCAGGCGATCCCCATTGCCTTCAACGCGTCCTCGATCAGCGGTTCCAGTTCCTCGACCACGATCACCCGCTCGACGCCTTCGCAGAACTCGCGGATCAGCCGGTCGGGCAGGGGCCAGGTGACGCCGAGCTTCAGCACCGAGACGTCGGGCAGGCATTCCTTCACATAGGTATAGGGGATGCCCGAGGTGATGATGCCGACCCGCGCATCGCCCGGCTCGACCCGGTTCAGGGGGCTGTCCGACAGGGCCTCGCGCAGCCGCGCCTCGCGCGCCAGCACATGGCCGTGGCGCATCCGGGCATGGGCCGGGATCATCACGTTCTTGCGGGGATTGTCCTCGAAGACGCGCGCGGCGGGTGTCTGGCGCGCGCCCAGGGTCACCGCGCTTCGGGTATGCGACAGCCGCGTGGTCGAGCGCACGAAGACCGGACAGTCGTATTCTTCGGACAGGTCGAACGCGGTCCGGGTGAACTCGAGAGCCTCCTGCCCGTCCGAGGGCTCCAGCACCGGCACCTGGGCGAAGCGGGCATAGATCCGGCTGTCCTGCTCGTTCTGCGAAGAATGGATGCCCGGATCGTCGCAGACCGCGACCACCAGCCCGCCATTGACCCCGATATAGGAAAAGGACATCAGCGCATCGGCCGCGACATTCATGCCGACATGCTTCATCGCGGTGAAGGCGCGCGCGCCCGCGAAGGAGGCGCCGATGGCCACGTCCATCGCGGTCTTCTCGTTGGTCGACCACTGGGCGTGGATGTCGGCGGCGGGATAGGCCGCGAGGCTTTCCAGGATCTCGGTCGAGGGCGTGCCGGGATAGGCTGCGGCGACCCTGGCGCCGGCCTCCCAGACGCCGCGGGCGATGGCTTCGTTGCCGGTCATCGGGCGGGACTGTCCCGCGCCAAGAGGCTCGTCGGCACCCTGCCGGAGGGCATGTGTCATTGGCGTCGTCCTGTGTCGCGCGCGGAATTGCACAAAATTGCCCAGCTTCTAGTCTTTGGGCAATTTTCGTACAAAGCGCGGATTGCCGCAGCAGTTTTGGTATGGCAATCCTCGGCGCGGACGACGGCGCGGTCCTTGATCTGGGGCAAGCCGCCCGCGGGCCGCGGGCCGGACGTGATGTCACACGCGGCCCTGCGGCGGTCCCGAAGGCCCAAATCCCGAAGGCTCAGGACCCGAAATTCCGGCGCGCGGCGGCCGTGGCCGCATGCAGATGGGTCTGCATCGCAGCCCCCGCCCAGTCGGCATCGCCCGCGAGGATCGCCTCGGCGATTTCCTTGTGATGCGCGGCCGAGCGCCGGATCGCGGCTTCGTCGTAGCTTTTGAAGGTCAGCGAGACGAGCCCGAGATTGACGACGAGCGACAGCATCGCCTCCAGCCGGGGCGAGCGCGCGGCGGTCAGGATCAGCTGGTGAAAGGCGCGGTTGGCCTCGGTGATGGCCTCGTAATCGGCATCGTTTCGCGGCGGCACATGGGCCTGCATCTGCAGGGCGAGGTCGGCCAGCTGCGCGCGTTCCCCGGCGCTGGCAAAGCCCGCGGCGCGGCGCGCGGCGTAGGATTCAAGCAGCAGGCGCATCGCGAAGATCTGTTCGATCTCGTCCGCGCCCAGTCCCACCACGCGCAGCCCGGGCCCGGCCTCGCGGGTCAGCAGACCCTCGAGGATCAGCCGCTTGACCGCCTCGCGCACCGGGGTGCGCGACATGGCGAGGCTTTCCGCGAATTCGGCCTCGGTGACGCGCTCGTTCTCGGCATAGTGGCCCGAGAAGATCCGCTTGCGGATCGCCCGATAGGCCAGTTCGGCCGCGCCGAGCCGTTCGCCGCCATCCTCTGCCCGTGCCATTCTTCCCCCCGTTTCGTCGCGCTCAGATCCCGGCGGGGGCCGGGAAGCCGCCCGCCTTCATCAGCATCCCCGGAACCGGATGGCCCAGGGCCACCTCGAGCGCCTTCGCCCCTGCTATTGCCCGGTCGAGATCGTATCCGGTTGCAATACCCGAGCGCTCGAACATGTAAACCAGATCCTCGGTCGGCAGGTTGCCGGTCGCGCGCGGCGCGAAGGGGCAGCCGCCGACGCCGCCCAGCGAGGCATCGAAGGACCGCACCCCGGCGCAATACCCGGCCCAGGCATTGGCGAGCCCGGTATTGCGGGTGTTGTGCAGATGCAGCCGGATCGGCAGGTCGGGAAACCGCGCACGCACCGCGCCCACGCGGTCCTCGATGTCGCGGGGGGTGGCCACGCCGATGGTGTCGGCCAGCGTCAGCTCGTCGGGCGCGGCCTCCATCACCTGCTCGAGCACCTCGATCATCCGCGCCACCGGAACCTCCCCCTCGAACGGGCAACCGAAGGCGGCGGCCAGGGTGACATTGGTGCCGACCCGGCCCCGGGTTTCGGCCGCGAGGCGGTGCCAGAGCGCGACGCCCTCGGCGGAGGTCATGCCCTGATTGCGCTGGCTGAACGTGTCGCTGAGCACGATGGCATAATTCACCTCGTCGAGCCCGGCCTCCAGCGCGCGCGCGAAGCCGCGATGGTTCAGCACCAGACCGATATGGCGCAGCCCTTCGCGGGGCAGATCGGCGCACAGGGCCTCGGCATCGGCCATCTGCGGCACCCGCGCGGGATTGACGAAGCTGGTGATCTCGATCCGGGTTGCTCCGGCGTCGATGATCGCGGCCAGCATGCGCTTTTTTGTATCCAGATCAAGAAACGTCTTCTCGTTTTGAATGCCATCTCGCAACGTGACATCCACAATTTCAACGACATCCTTCATTTTCCCCTCCCCGGGCAAGAAATCCGTTGAGACCCTCTTTCAGATTTGTATACATTATTCACAAGGAGAGTCGAGGCATGGCATGCTGCGCCGCGACAAGGGAGAGGGAAGACCAATGCCAAGCGAAGAAACGGCCGCGCGACGCGGGCCGCTGAACGATGTCCGCGTGCTGGAAATGGGGCAGCTTCTGGCGGGGCCGTTCTGCGGGCAGTTGCTGGCCGATTTCGGCGCCGAGGTGATCAAGTGCGAACAGCCGGGCCTCGGCGATCCGCTGCGGGTCTGGGGGCAGGAAAAGCCCTATGGCAAGTCGCTCTGGTGGCCCATCGTGGCACGCAACAAGAAATCGCTGACGCTGAACCTGCGCACCGAAGAGGGCCAGGAGATCGTGCGCGACCTGATCCGCTCGACCGATATCCTGATCGAGAATTTCCGCCCCGGCACGATGGAGCGCTGGAACCTCGGCTATGAGGATCTGAAGAAGATCAATCCGCGGCTGATCATGGTCCGCGTCACCGGCTTTGGCCAGACCGGCCCCTATTCGCGCCGCGCGGGCTATGGCGCCATCGGCGAGGCGATGGGGGGCCTGCGCTATGTGGTGGGCGATCCTTCGACCCCGCCCAGCCGGATGGGGATCTCGATTGGCGACGAACTGGCGGCGGTCTATGCCTGCATGGGCGCGCTGATGGCGCTGCATGCCCGCGAGCGGACCGGCCAGGGCCAGGTCGTCGACAGCGCGATCTACGAGGCGGTGCTGGCGATGATGGAAAGCACCGTCAGCGAATACCATGTCGCGGGCTATGTCCGCGAACGGACCGGCGCGACGCTGCCCAATGTCTCGCCCTCGAACGTGTTCGAGACCCGCGACGGCAAGCTGCTGCTGATCGCGGCCAATCAGGACACGGTGTTCCGCAGGCTCGCTTCGGCGATGGGCCGGCCCGATCTGGCCGAGGACCCGCGCTATGCCACCCATTCGGCGCGCGGCACCCACATGACCGAACTCGACAACCTGATCAACGACTGGACCCGCACGCAGGACCTGAAGCCGCTGGAAGATACCCTGCACGAGAACGGCGTGCCCTGCGGGCTGATCTACAGCGCGGCCGAGATGCTGGACGACCCGCATTTCAAGGCGCGCGAGGCCATCGTCGAGCTGCCGCATCGCGATTTCGGCTCGATCAAGATGCAGAACGTGGCGCCGCGCCTGTCGGACACGCCGGGCGAGATCCGCCATGCCGGACCCGAACTGGGCGAGCATACCGACGACATCCTGCTGAACGATCTGGGGCTGTCGCCCGACCGGCTGGACCGGCTGCGTGCGGAGGGCGTGATCTGACGTTCTGACAGGCTCCCGCGCTCCGGAGGAGGGTCGCGCGGGAGACATTGGGCGGCACCGACCGTCCGTCATTCGCCGGTCGAAACGCTGGCACATTCTGGGAGGATTACCATGAAACCCTATCTTCTGGCCGCCCTGCTGGCGGGAAGCGCGCTGGCGGGCTCGACCGGGCAGGCAGTGGCCGACAAGACCCTGCGCGCGACCGTTCAGGTGTCCGTCGATCACCCGATCGGCGCCAATGTCGTGACCTTCAAGGAGGCGCTCGAAGAGCTTTCGGGCGGCGAGATCAAGGTCGAGATCTACGACAGCGCCCAGCTGTTCAAGGGCAGCGAGGTGCCGAAGGCGGTCGCGAGCGGCGCCATCGACATGGGTGTCGTGCTGGCCGACGAATATTCGGGCACCGTGCCTGCCGCGGGCATCTTCAGCGAGCCGTTCCTGTTTCCGAGCTACGAGGTGCTGGCCAAGGCCGCCGCGCCCGAAAGCCCGGTGCGCCAGACCTTCGACCGGCTGATCGGCGAGACCGGGACCAAGGTGCTGTGGTGGCAGGATTACGGGCCCGTCCAGATCCTGTCGAAGGACCACCCGATCCGCACGCCCGCCGACATGAAGGGCAAGCTGGTGCGCGCGCTCGGCAAGCCCGTGGGCGATTTCATCGAGGCCGTGGGCGGCACACCCGTCGTCATGGGCGGATCGGAACAGTTCATGGCCTATCAGCGCGGCACCGTCGATATCGGCATGAGCGGCACCACCGCCGTCAAGTCGCGCAAGCTCTACGAGGTGATGGACCACGTCACCATGACCAACCATTCGCTGGCCGAGTTCATCGTGGTGATCAACCCCGCGACCTATGACGGGCTCAGCGATCAGGAGCGCGCCTGGGTCGACGAGGCCGCCCATCGGGCCGAGGCCGACCTGCGCGCCAAGACCCGGCAGCAGAACGAGGAGGCCGCGGCCTGGCTGGTCGAGACCGGCAATGCGACGGTGACCGAGCTGACCCCGGAAGAGATCGCGCAATGGCAGAAGGCCTCCGCGCCCGCCATCGACATCTTCATCAAGGATGCAGGCGCCACCGGACAGCAGCTCGTCGACGACATCCGCGCGCTGTACTGATCGCGCTCCGCCATGACCGAAGGCACGCACGCGCCGCCGCCCCGGGGCCCTTCGCGGGTCCCGGAACGCCTGGACGGACCTGCCCTGTTGCGGGCCGTCGACCGGCTGTCTGCCATCGCCGGACGATGCGCCGATCTGGCGCTCGTCGCGATCTGCGCGATGGTCACCTATGAGGCGCTGGCACGCTATGTGCTGCACGCTCCCACGCGCTGGACCTCGGATGTGGCGACCACGCTTTTGCTGTGGCTGACCTTCGTCGCCATGGCGCAAAGCCTGCGGCAGCGGCGGATGATCCGGATCACCGCGCTGATCGGCGGCCGCAGCCCGACCGCGGCCCGGCTGATCGAGCTGTTCTCGCTGGTGGTCATCGGCGGGTTCTCGGCGATGGCGGTCTGGCTCTGCTGGGGCGAGATGCTGGAAAGCATCGCCATGGGGCGGCGCACCGCCAGCATGCTGCAACTGCCGCAATGGATCGTCGAGGCGCCGGTGGTGATCGGCTTCGCGCTGCTGTCGCTGCAGGCCTTCGCCGATGCGGCGCGGCTCTGGCTGCGGCCCGCGCCCGATTTCGGCCATGGCGACGCAGGCGACCTGCCCGGCGAAAGGGATACCGCATGACTCCGGTTCTGATCATCGTCGGGCTGATCGCGCTTTTGCTGACCGGGCTGCCGGTCGCTTTCGGGCTGGCCTCGCTCGGGACGCTGCTGATCGTGCTGAAGGGGCTGCCGCTGGCGCTGATCCCCGCGAACCTCTTTGGCGGTGTCAACGATTTCGTGCTGATCGCGGTGCCGCTGTTCCTGTTCATGTCGAACATCCTGCTGCGAGGCGGGGTCGGGCGCGATCTCTTCGTGGCGCTGCAAAGCTGGGTCGGCCATTTCCCCGGCGGCCTCGGCATCGCGGCGCTGCTGTCCTGCGGGATCTTCGCGGCGATCTCGGGCAGTTCGGTCACGACCGCCGCCACCGTCGGCACCGTCGCCATCCCCGAGATGATCCGGCGTGGCTATGGCACCTCGTTCACGCTGGGCCTGCTGGCCGCGGGCGGGACGCTCGGCATCCTGATCCCGCCTTCGGTGCCGCTGATCGTCTACGGCGTCATCGCCGAGGAAAGCATCGGCAAGCTCTTCCTCGCCGGGATCGGCCCCGGCCTCGCGCTGATCCTCGTCTTCGGCCTCTATGCGGTGGTCGCGGCCACGCTGGGTAACCGGGCCACGCGGGCCGGGAAGGCCAGCTGGCCCGAGCGCCTGAGCGCCAGCCGCCGCGCCCTGCCGACCGCGCTTCTGGCGGTGCTGATGCTGGGCGGGATCTATTCGGGCGCCTTCACGCCGACCGAGGCCTCGGGCATCGGGGCCACGGCCGCGCTGCTGATCACGGTGCTGCAGCGCTCGCTGAGCTGGCAGGATTTCCTGGCCGCGCTGAGGGATTCGGTGATGACGACGTCGGTGATCTTCCTGATCGTCGTCGGCGCCAAGATCTTCGGTCGCGCGATCACGCTTTACCAGATCCCGGCCGAAGTCGCCGAGATGTTCTCGGTCGCGGGCGACAGCCGCTGGGTGTTCCTGCTGATCGTCTCGGCGATCCTGCTGTTCGTCGGGCTCTTCCTCGAAAGCATGTCGATGCTGCTGATCATGGTGCCGGTGCTGTTGCCGACGGTGTTGGGCTTCGGCATCGATCCGGTCTGGTTCGGCGTCTATTTCGTCCTGCTGATCGAGATCGCACTGATCACGCCGCCGGTCGGACTGAACCTCTTTGTCATCCAGGCGATTGCCCGGACCGGGATCGGCACCGTGATCCGGGGCGTCACGCCCTTCGTCCTGCTGATGCTGCTGATCGCGGTGGTGATGTGCGCCCTGCCGGGGCTGGCCCTGCTGATCCCCTACGGGCTGTGATGCGCATGACGACCGACTTCGAACCGAAAGGGACCGCCCGATGATCGAACCCGTCCTCGTGGTGGTCCTGCTGATCGGCCTGATCGGCATGGGCGCGCCGATCTTCCTGGCGCTCGGCGCCAGCGGCCTTCTGGGCCTGTGGATGGCGCGGGGGCCGCTGGCCTTCTTCTTCGCGCCGACCTCGATCTTCGGCCAGCTCAATTCCTTCGAGCTGATCGCGCTGCCGCTGTTCATCCTGATGGGCAACCTGCTGTCGGCGACGCCGGTCGGCACCAACCTCTTCCGCGCCGCGGCGATCTGGCTGTACTGGCTTCGGGGCGGGCTCGCCATCGCCACGGTGGGGGCCTCGGCGCTGTTCGGGGCGGTTTCGGGCGTGTCGGTGGCGGGCGTCGCCGCCGTGGGCTCGATCGCGGTGCCGCAGATGCTGGAACGCGGCTATTCGCGCGGGCTCGCGGCGGGGGCGGTAGTCTCGTCGGGCGCGCTCGCGATGCTGATCCCGCCCTCGGTGCCCTTCATCATCTACGGCGCGGTCTCGGGCGTCTCGGTCGGCGCGCTCTTCGTCGGGGGCATCGTTCCGGGACTGGCGCTGGCCGGGGCGCTGGCGCTTTACATCTACATCCGCGTTCGCCGCCATCCCGACCAGGCGCCCCGCGAAAGCGGCCCGCCGCCCCGCGCGGGCGAGATGCTGCGCGCGCTGGGCGGCATCTGGCATGCGCTGCTGCTGGTGGTGATCGTGCTGGGCGCGATCTACAAGGGCATCGCCACGCCGTCCGAAGCCGCCGCCTTCGGCGCCGCTGGCGCCTTCCTGATCGCGGCGCTGGTGTTCCGCACGCTGAGCTTGCGCAGCTTCGCCCAGATCCTGGCCTCGTCGGTCAAGGTCTCCTGCACGATCCTGCTGATCATCGGCTGCGCCAAGATCTTCGGCGACTACCTCAACCTCGTGCGCGTCCCCGAGATCGTGACCGAACGGCTGACTGCCACCAGCCTCCCCGACTGGGCGATCCTGGTGGTGCTGATGCTGGCCCTCGTGCTGCTGGGCATGCTGGTCGACGCGGTGTCGCTGATCGTGGTGACGACGCCGATCCTTCTGCCGCTGATCCTGGCGCTGGGCTATGACCCGCTCTGGTTCGGCATCATCCTGGTGATGAACCTCGAGATCGCGGTGGTGACCCCGCCGGTCGGGCTGAACCTCTATGCGCTGCGCGGGGTCTGCCCGATGCTCAGCGTCGAAGAGATCGTCCGCGCGGTGCTGCCCTTCGTGGCGGTCCAGTTCGTGATGCTGATGATCTTCGTGCTGTTTCCGGGGCTGAGCCTCTGGCTGCCCGGACTTCTGTGACCCGTTTCATGTCAGGATACCAAAGGGGAGGAACCCAGAGATGACCCAGACGAGACGCACTTTCCTGAAGACCGGCACGGCGCTGATGGGGGCCGGTGCCTTTCTGGGCGCGACCGGCGGACCGGCGCTGGCCGCGACCCGGCTGACCGGCGTCAGCTACCTGCCGCCCAGCTACCGCGCGCTGTCCTTCGGCTCGGCCGGGTTTGTCGAGCGGCTGAACGCAAGCGACGCGGTCGATGTCGACTATTACGACAGCGGCAAGCTGCTGAAGGCCGACGAACAGCTGGCGGCGCTGAGGGCCGGCACCATCGACTTCATGTTCCACACCACAAGCTACATCACCCGCTCGGTGCCGATCTTGGGCATCACCGGCCTGCCAGGCGTGATCGAGGCGCTGTACGAGAACCCCGACCGCCTGAGGAAGGGCAGCCCGCTGTTCGACCTGATCAACGAAGAACTCGCCAGGGAAGACCTCTACATGGTCTCGATGATGGGCAATGTGCTCGAGCCGGAATATCTGTGGTCGAGCGCGGGCGCCCCGATCCGGTCCATCGCCGACGTGAAGGGCAAGAAGGTCCGCGTCGTCAGCTTCGAGGGCACCAAGGTCGTCGAGGGTTTCGGCGGCGCGGCCGTGCGGCTGCCCTCGTCCGAGCTTTACCTCGGGCTGCAGCGCGGCACCGTCGATGCGGCCGTGGCCAATATCTCGACCATCATCGGCCGCTCGCTTCAGGAACAGCTGCACCATGTCTACCGCCTGCCGATCACCGGCTTCGGCATCGGGCTCTTCGTCACGCCGCAGCGCTGGGAAAAGATGGGTGACGAGGTGCGCGCGGCCTTCGAGACCGCGGCCGACTGGTTCGACGCCAATGGCGCGAAGGAGGCCAACGAGGTGATCTACCGCGACGATTACTGGCCCGCCATCGAGGCGGCCGGGATCGAGGTGACCGATCCGACCGGCGAGGATCTCGCCGCGCTCGACGCCGCCGCCGAAGAGGTGCGCGCGGCCTGGATCGCGGATGTCGGCGAAGAGACCGGCCACCGCGCCATTGCGCTGGCCACCGGCCAGGCCGGCTGAGCGGGGAGGGCGCCGTGAGACAGGTCTTCACCCGCATGGTTCAGGGCACCCGGATCGTGGGGCAGCTGGTGCTGGTCTTCATCGTGGTGACGATCTGCTATGACGCGATCCAGCGTTACGCCTTCGCGGCGCCCACCTCCTGGTCGCTGGAGGTCAACACCTTCCTGCTGATCTATGTCGCGGTCATGGTCGCGGCCGATGTCCAGCGCACCGACAACCATATCCGCATCACCTTCTTCGTCGAAAATGCCGCGCCAGCACTCCGCCGCGCGGCACGCGCCGTCGTCGCGATGACCGGCATCGCCTTCGCGGGCATCCTGACCTGGCGCGGCGCGCTGATGGCAGAGCAGGCCTGGGACTATGGCGAACGGGTCTCGTCGAGCTTCGGCACGCCGATGGTCCTGCCTTATGCACTCCTGCCGCTCGGGTTCGGCACGCTGGCGTTGCAGTTCCTGTTCGACCTGATCGACGCTTTTCGGGACGATCCGCCGGATCAGTTGGGGTAACGAAGGCTGCGGCCGCCGTAAAATCCGGCGCCCCGTCGATGCACTGCGGGCCGGGCCCCTGAACCGTCGCGCAAAGGGTGGCGGATGTGGTGGCCGACATACCGGACAACCCGGCACAGGTGGCGGCGCAGCTGCAGCGCATCGCCCTGACCGACGCAGGGGACGATGAGTGTGTCCCGGGCGAGGTTGTCGCGGCGGCGGCTGAATCCCTGCAATTCGACCCCACTTGCGCGGTGCGGGTGTTTTCCGATCTGGTGCCCAACCCCTTCGTGGCGCGGGGGGATCGTCGCGGACCTGGTGAAGGGTCTGGAAGCGCGCGGCTTCGACGCGGCCAAGCTGGGCGCTGCATCCGGCGTGATCATCGACCGGCTGCGGGTGGTCCCGACCAAGGAACACGATGCCCGATCCGAATCACTGTTCCGCGCGGCGGTGAAGGCCGGTGACATTCGATTCCGGCTCCGGCTGGACGGCAACAACTGGCAGATGCCCGACCACATGCTGACCACGCGACCGGCGAAGTTGCCCCACCTGACCGGAGCCGATGGCGGCGCGCTGGCCCGCAGCCTGTTTTTCCCTGTATTCCGAAACGAGTTGAACGGCGAGGAACGGAACGTCGCCGTGCACCAGGATGGGGATGACGCGGTGAAGTGGTGGCACCGGAACGTAGCCAAAGCCAGTCTCAGGATGGCGCTGCAAGGCTGGAAGCGCGGGCGCATATATCCTGACTTCATCTTCGCCACGGGCGGTAACGCAGGCGCTGGGCGGATCGTGGTGCGGGAAACCAGGGGCGACCACCTGCAAAACCCCGACACCGACTACAAGCGGGGCGTTCTGGGCTTCCTCACGCAGAACTTTTTCTGGGATCAGGCAGTGCCCGCAGGGCAGTTGCAGATAGCCATGACCGGCGAGACGGTGGAATGTGCCCTGGTCCTTATGGAAAACATGCCTTCGCTTCTGTCGAAGCTTATCGCAGATCGAAAATAGGCAGCCCGAAGCACTCCGATCAGACCAAGATCAAGCCTTCTTCGGATCTGGGGCCTTGTGTGGGTGGGGGCCAATCTTGGAAATTCACAATAAAATAAGAGTTTAATGGCGGAAGGGGTGGGATTCGAACCCACGGATGCTTGCACATCGGCGGTTTTCAAGACCGCTGCAATCGACCACTCTGCCACCCTTCCGTGCTTGCCAGCGTACGGTTTCCAGGGAAACCGAGGGGCCGGGCAAACCGTGTCAGGCTTAGCCGGAACTGCCGGGCGCGACAACAGGCTTGTGCGCCGGGCGCGACCGCGCAGGCCTGCGGGGGCGGGCAAAGGCGGCGCCCGTCGGGGCAAGCCTTTCCTTGCACCGCCTCTGACGATATGATTCGCGCGGATCTTGCAGCGGTCGGCCAGCGGTTGGCCGGAGCTGGCCGGGCGCAGAGGACGACGACGCCGCACGGCAAACGTGCGCGAAACAGGGGCGATGCATGCAGGGATACCGGATCGCGCGGATGGCGGTCCTGCTGGCGGTGACAGGCATTCTGGCCGGCTGTCAGGGTGGCGCGGGCGCAGGGCTTTTCGGGAGCAAGGGCGTCGGCGATGCGCCCGGGCCGCAGATCGTGCAACGCGCGGCGGGCGAGGATGTCGAGGCGCCCGAGGTGTTTCAGGCCGAAGAGACCGGGCTCTGGGACGGGCGCCCCTCGCTGGGCGGGATCTGGATCGCGCATCCCGACGTGACCGACCCCGAGCGGGTGATCATTCGCAATACCGCAACCGGCCAGTCGGTCGTCGGCGCGCTCTTCCGCCGCGAACGCGAGAGCCCGGGGCCGCGCTTTCAGGTGTCGTCCGATGCGGCAGCGCAGATCGGGCTTCTGGCCGGGCAGCCGACCGAGCTGAGCGTTACGGCGCTGCGCCGGACCCCCGACCCGCAGCCCGCCGCGACCGCGCAGGACGACGACGCAGAGCGCGCGCCGGCGGCGCTGACCCGGCGCTTCGTGCAGGTCGCCACGGTCGACAGCGCGGACGGCGCCAAGCAGACGGCGGCGCGTCTGACCAAGGCCGGGCTTTCGGCCGAAATCCGCGCGCCGGATCCGGGCGGGCGGCCGCTCTGGCGTGTCGTCTCCGGCCCCGTTAAGACCGAGGACGACCGGGCGGCGCTGATCGAGGCGGCGCGCGGGCTGGGCTTCAAGGATGCCTATGCCGTGACCCGCTGACCCGTTCGTGCGACGCCGGACCCAATGCGAGAGGTGACCATGCGACCGACCTTCCTGTCCGCCCTTGCCGGGGCCCTGGCGCTGATGGCGCTGTCCGTCCCCGCAGAGGCCAGCTTCGAGACCCGGGCGGGCGCGGCTTATGTGGTGGACCAGACCACCGGGACCGTGCTCCTGTCGAAGAATGCCGACCAGCCGGTGCCGCCCGCCTCGATGTCGAAGCTGATGACCCTGAACATGCTGTTCGAGGCGCTGCGCGACGGGCGGGTGACGCTCGAGACCCAGTTCTCGGTCTCGGCCAAGGCGATGTCGATGGGCGGCTCGACGATGTTCCTGAATGAACGCGACCGGCCGACCGTCGAGGATCTGATCCAGGGCATCATCGTGCAATCGGGCAACGATGCCTGTGTGGTGGTGGCCGAGGGGCTGGCGGGCACCGAAGAAGCCTTTGCGCGGCTGATGACCGAGCGCGCCCATGCGCTGGGCATGACCAATTCGACCTTCGCCAATGCTAGCGGCTGGCCGCATCCGAACCAGCGGATGAGCATGCACGATCTGGGTATCCTCGCGATGCGTCTGATCGACGAGTTCCCCGAATATTACGGCTTCTTCGGCGAGCGCGAATACGACTATGACGGCCGTGCCCCGCAGAACCGGTTCAACCGCAACCCGCTTCTGAAGCTCGGGATCGGCGCCGACGGGCTGAAGACCGGCCATACCCAGGAGGCAGGCTACGGGCTGGTCGGCTCGGCCCTGCAGAACGGGCGGCGGGTGACCTTCGTGATCTCGGGGCTGGAAAGCACCGAGCAGCGCGCCGAGGAAGGCGAGCGGATCATCAACTGGGCGTTCCGCCAGTTCGTGCAGCGCGGCGTGCTGCGCCGGGGCGAACGTCTGGCCGAAACCGATGTCTGGATGGGCGAGATCGAGAAGGTCGGGCTGGTCGCCAAGGACGATCTCGAGGTGCTGCTGCCGGCGGTGGTGCGCGACACGGTCGATGCCGAGGTGCATTTCCACGATCCGGTGCTGGCGCCGATCGAGGCCGGGCAGGAGCTGGGCGAGCTGGTGATCCAGCGCCCCGACATGGAGCCGCTGCGGGTGCCGCTGGTGGCCGAGCGCGAGGTGGCGCGGGGCGGGTTCGTGCCGCGTTTGCGAACCGCGACCGAGGTGTTCCTGCGCTGGGCCGAGAAGAAGGCCGCCGACCTCTGACATGGCCGGGCGCGCGCGGTTCATCACCTTCGAGGGCATCGACGGGTCGGGCAAGTCGACCCAGGCGCGCGCCCTGGCCGAGCGGCTGCGCGCGGGCGGGCATGAGGTCGTGCTGACGCGCGAGCCGGGTGGCAGCCCCGGCGCCGAGGAGATCCGGCGGCTGGTGCTGGAAGGCGACCCCGACCGGTGGTCGGCCGAGACGGAATTGCTGCTGTTCACGGCCGCGCGGCGCGACCATCTGGAACGGACCATCGGTCCCGCGCTCGACCGCGGTGCGGTGGTGATCTGCGACCGCTTCGCCGATTCCACCCGGGTCTATCAGGGCATCACCCGGGGCGATCTGCGGGCCACGGTCGACCGGCTGCACGACCTGATGATCGGTCGCGAGCCCGACCTGACGGTCATCCTCGACATGGCGCCCGCGACCGGGCTGGCGCGTGCCAAAGGGCGCAACGGGTCCGAGGAACGGTTCGAGGATTTCGGCGAGGCGCTGCAGGCCCGAAGCCGTCAGGGCTTCCTCGATCTCGCCGCTGAATTTCCCGGCCGCTGCCGCGTGGTCGATGCCGACCGCGCGCCGGACGAGGTCGCCCGCGACATCGCGCGGCTGGCCGAGGCGGCGCTGGCATGAGCGAGGCGGAGCTTCCCGAACCCGACCGAGTCGAGGGCGCGCCGCATCCGCGCGATACCCTTTGCCTGATCGGGCAGGAGGCCGCCGAGGCCGCGTTTCTCGATGCCTTTTCCGGCGGGCGGATGCATCACGGCTGGCTTCTCAGCGGGCCGCGCGGGGTCGGCAAGGCGACGCTGGCCTGGTCGGTCGCGCGGTTTCTGCTGACCCGACCCGCAGCGGGAGGCGATGCCGGGCTTTTCGGGGCCGAGGCCGCGCCCGACAGCCTGGCCGTGCCCGCCGATCATCCGGTCGCGCGCCGGATGGCGGCGCAATCCGAGCCGGGGCTGTTCGTTCTCAGGCGCGGGCCCAACGACAAGGGCAATGCGCTGTCGGCCGAGATCCGGGTCGACGATGTGCGGCGGCTGAAATCCTTCTTCGGGCTGTCCTCGGCCGAGGGCGGACGGCGCGTGGTGATCGTCGATTCCGCCGACGAGCTGAACGTCAGCGCGGCCAATGCGCTGCTGAAACTGCTCGAAGAGCCCCCCGCGAATGCCACCCTGCTGCTGATCAGCCATTCGCCCGCGCGGCTTCTGCCGACGATCCGGTCGCGCTGCCGCGAGCTTCGGTTGGGGCCGCTCGGGCCCGACGACATGGCCCGCGCGCTTGCGCAGGCGGGCCATGAGGCGGGCGACAGCGCGGCGCTGGCCCAGCTTTCGGGCGGGTCCGTGGGCGAGGCGATCCGGCTGGCCCGGCTGGACGGTCTGGCGCTTTACGCCGATCTGGTCGGGCTTCTGGCCGGGCATCCGCGGCTGGATCGGTCGCGGCTTCTGAAACTTGCTGAAAGCACGGCCGGGCGTGGCGCCGAGGCGCGGTTCGACCTGACGCTTCGGCTGATCGAACTGGTGCTGGCGCGGCTGGCCCGGACCGGGGCCACCGGCGCGCCCCCGCCCGAGGCGGCGCCGGGCGAGGCCGCGCTGTTGACCCGGCTGGCCCCCGACGCCCATGCCGCCCGCGCCTGGGCCGAGGCGGCGCAGGACCTGACCGCGCGGGCGCGCCAGGGCCGGGCGGTGAACCTTGACCCGGCTTCCCTCATCCTCGATACGGTTCTGAGACTTGACGAGACCGCCGGCCGGCTGGCCGCCTGAGGCGAGATGAGCGACACCAAGACCCCCGAAATCACCGACAGCCACTGTCACCTCGACTTCCCCGACTTCGCGAACGAACTGGACCAGGTGCTGGCCCGGGCCGAGGCGGCCGGGGTGACGCGGATGGTGACGATCTGCACCCGCCTCCGGCAGGAACCGCAGGTGCGCGAGATCGCCGAGACCCATGCGCCGGTGTTCTACGCCGCCGGCACCCATCCGATGAGCGCGGCCGAAGAGCCGATGGCCACGGTCGACGAACTGCTGGCGCTGGCGAAGCATCCGAAATTCGTGGGCATTGGCGAAACCGGGCTTGATTATCACTACACCGCCGACTCGGCCGACGTGCAGCAGGACAGCCTGCGCATCCATATCGCCGCCGCGCGCGAGACCGGGCTGCCGCTGATCATCCATTCCCGCGCCGCCGATGACGACATGGCGCGCATCCTCGCCGAGGAATACCGCAACGGCGCCTATGGCTGCATTATGCATTGTTTCAGTTCATCGCCCGAGCTGGCGCGCGCCGCGCTCGATCTGGGCTTCTACCTGTCGATGTCGGGTATCGCGACCTTCCCGAAATCGAAGGAGATCCGCGAGATCTTCGCGGCGGCCCCCCTCGACCGGGTGCTGGTCGAGACCGACGCCCCCTATCTTGCCCCGCCGCCCCATCGCGGCAAGCGCAACGAACCGGCCTATAGCGCCCATACCGCGCGGGTCGGGGCCGAGGTCTTCGGGCTCGACTATGCCGATTTCGCGGCGCGGACCCAGGCCAATTTCGACCGGCTCTTCGCCAAGGCCGCCAGCTGGCGGGCCGCCGCGTGAGCGCCGAGCTGCGCTTTACCATCCTTGGCTGCGGCTCGTCCGGCGGCGTGCCGCGGATCGGGGGGCATTGGGGCGCCTGCGACCCGGACAATCCGAAGAACCGCCGCCAGCGCTGTTCGATGCTGGTCGAACGCATCGCGCCCGAAGGCACCACACGGGTGCTGATCGACACCTCGCCCGATTTGCGCAACCAACTGCTGCAGGCCGGCGTCGGCGAGCTTGATGCCGTCGTCTTCACCCATTCCCATGCCGATCACGTGCATGGCATCGACGATCTCCGGCAGATCGTCTTCAACCTGCGCAAGCGGCTGCCGGTCTGGGCCGACGGGCCGACCCAGGACGCGTTGATCGCGCGCTTCGGCTATGCCTTCATCCAGCCCGAGGGCTCGCCCTATCCGCCGATCCTCGATCTGCATCCGATCGACGGGCCGGTGACAGTGCTGGGGGCGGGCGGCCCGGTCACGCTGGTGCCGTTCCGCGCCCGGCACGGGTCCATCGACGCGCTTGGCTTCCGGATCCAGGGGCTGGCCTATCTGCCGGATGTGGCCGAGCTTTACCAGGAAAGCTGGCCGATGCTCGAGGGGCTCGAGATTCTCGTGCTGGACGCGCTGCGCTATACCCCTCATCCGACCCATCTGAATGTCGAGGAGGCCCTGGCCTATATCGACCGCGCCCGGCCCCGCCGCGCGGTGCTGACCAACATGCATATCGACCTCGATTATGCCCGGCTCGACGCCGAGACCCCCGAGACCGTCACCCCCGCCTATGACGGGATGGTGCTGAGCCTCGCCGACTGATGGAAGCGCTGATCGAGGTCATCCTTCCGGTCTTTCTGGTCCTCGGTTTCGGTTATGTCGCGGTCTGGCGCGGGCTTTTCTCGGATGCGGGCGTCGACGGGCTGATGAAGTTCACGCAGAACTTCGCGATTCCCTGCCTGCTGTTCCGCGCCGTCTCGACACTGGATCTGGGGCAGAATTTCGACTGGCGGCTGCTGGTCAGCTTCTATTCCGGCGCCCTGACCGGCTTTGCGGTGGGAACGTTCGGGGCACGGCTCCTGTTCGGCCGCACCTGGGAGGACAGCGTCGCCATCGGTTTCATCGGGCTTTTCTCGAACTCGTTGCTGCTGGGCGTTCCGATCACCGAACGGGCCTTCGGCGCCGATGCGCTGCAGGCGAACTATGCCATCATCGCGGTGCATTCGCCGATCTGCTATGGCGTCGGGCTGACCGCGATGGAGATCGTCCGGAACCGCGGCGCGGGGCTGGTGCGGACCTCGGGGGCGATCCTGCGCTCGATGTTCCGCAATGCGCTGGTGATCGGCATCGCGCTGGGGCTGGTAGTCAATCTGGGCGGGCTGAGCGTGCCGGTGGTCGTGCAGGACGCGCTGGACCTGATGGTCAGGGCCGCGCTTCCGGCGGCGTTGTTCGGGCTTGGCGGCGTGCTGTCGCGCTACCGTCCCGATGGCGACCTGCGCACGGTGCTGTTTGCCTGCGGCCTGTCGCTGGTGCTGCATCCGGCCGTGGTCTGGGGCATGGGCACGGTGCTGGGCCTGTCGACCGGGCAGTTCCGCTCGGCCGTGCTGACCGCGGCGATGGCGCCGGGGGTCAACACCTACATCTTTGCCAACATGTACGGCGCGGCCCGCCGGGTCGCCGCCTCGGCGGTGCTGGTCGGCACGCTGGGCTCGATCCTGACCGTCTGGGTCTGGCTGGCGCTGCTGCCCTGACGGACCGGACGCCCGCAAGGCGCGGCGGTCAGCACAGGGACGGCGCGGACCGGACCCTTTCGATCACGACTTCCAGTTCGGTCCGGTACAGATCGCCGACGGCGCCAAGGGCGAGGTGCCGGGCCAGTTGCCGTTCGAGATAGGGCAGCACGCCTTCCCCCCGGTCGTCCAGCGCGCGCGGGTCGGCCCCGTGCGACAGCAGGCTTTCCGCCAGCGCGCGACAGGCACCGGCCATCTGAAGGGGCAGCCGCCCGGGCGTGAACCAGGGCTCCGAGCTGTGCGCGAAGGGGCGATTGGCATCGGCCCCGAGGTCCAGAAGCGCGTCGAGAACGGGCGGCGTGCCTTCCAGCACCGCGCGGTGCAGGGGGGTCCAGCGATAGGTGTCGGTCTCCGCCTCGAGATCGGCGCCCGCCTCGACCAGCAGCCGGGCCAGCGTCGCGGTGGTCTCGGCCGGTTCCCACGGGCGCGGATAGACCCCGAGTTCATGCAGCGGCGTCACGCCCTTCGCGAGCCCGGCATTCGGATCGGCCCCGGCCGCAAGCAGGATCCGCAGCACCGCGGGCGACCGGCGTTCCACCGACAGCGCGCGGCCCAGCGGGGTTTCGGACCGGGTGCCGTAACGGGCATTCGGGTCGGTGCCCACCAGCGCCTCTTGCAACCGGGCCAGATCGCCCGTCGCGATGGCGTCGAACAGCGCCTGTCCCGGCTCGGGCAGCACCTCGAACCGCGCCTCGGGAGTGCGCATCGCGGCCAGCAGGACCGCGCTCTGGCGCCGCAGCGCCTCGGACAGGTCCTGGGCGCGGTGGGTATCGCCCAGGCTCTCGGCCTCGGCATGGGCGGCCCTCAGTCGCGCGTTCCGTTCGCGGAAAGCCGCGCTTCCGGCAAGCCGCGAGCGCTGCGCCGAAATCTCGCGGACGATTTCCGGCCGCAGCCATCCGTCGGCCAAGGCCCTGGACCGCAACTCGTCCGCAATGGCCTCAAAACTGTCAATATCTGCCGTCCCGGCGGCTTCGGAGAGCTGCTCGAGGTACTCGTCAAGATCCAAACCCATTTCCACACACCAAAAAACAAAGGGAGTCTGCCCCCAGTGCTCGGGATAGTTGTGGAATGGGGCGATTTTTCTGATGAGATGAGACGAATTTTAGGCAACTCGTCCCAAAATCAGACCTGAGCAAGGAGTCCCTTCTGCGTTGCGAGGTCCTTCATCCGCTTCTGAAGCTTCTCGAAAGCCCGGACCTCGATCTGCCGGATCCGTTCGCGGCTGACATTGTAGACCGATGACAGATCCTCCAGCGTCACCGGCTGGTCCTGCAGGCGGCGCTGCATCAGGATGTCCTTCTCGCGGTCGTTCAGCACGTCCATCGCCTCGGCCAGAAGCGCGCGGCGGCTTTCCATCTCGTCCTTCTCGGCATAGGCCTCGGCCTGGTTGGCGTCCTCGTCCTCCAGCCATTCCTGCCATTCGGTGGTGGTGTCGCCGTCGCCGCCGACCATCGCGTTCAGCGAGGCGTCGCCCCCCGACAGGCGGCGGTTCATGGCGATGACCTCGTCCTCGGTCACGTTCAGGTCATGGGCGATGCGCTGCACGTTCTCGGGGCGCAGGTCGCCGTCTTCCAGCGCGCCGATCCGGGCCTTCGCCTTGCGCAGGTTGAAGAAAAGTTTCTTCTGCGCCGAGGTGGTCCCGAGCTTCACCAGGCTCCAGGACCGCAGGATATATTCCTGGATCGCGGCGCGGATCCACCACATCGCATAGGTCGCCAGCCGGAAGCCCTTTTCCGGGTCGAACCGCTTGACCGCCTGCATCAGGCCGACATTGGCCTCGGAAATCACCTCGGCCTGGGGCAGCCCGTAGCCGCGATAGCCCATGGCGATCTTGGCGGCGAGCCGCAGATGCGACGTCACCAGCCGGTGCGCGGCATCGGTGTCGTGATGGTCCACCCAGCTTTTGGCCAGCATGTATTCTTCTTCCGGCTCGAGCAGCGGAAACTTGCGGATCTCCTGCAGGTACCGGTTCAGCCCCTGTTCCGGAGACGGGGCGGGAAGGTTGGCATAGTTGCTCATGCGGGTCCCTGTTGCTCCTGCGTCACTTGTTAGGCAGGTAATGATCGAACCGGTCGGTTCAAGCTCTGCCCTGTCCCTTCATCGCACGGACCATGTTCGGTGTTCCGTCGAAAAAGGGTGAATGCGGCAAACGCTCACGAAGGCGTGCTTTGTTGTGTCAACCCCCCGAGGCGGCGGACAAGGTCCTCCATGTCGGCGGGCAGCGGCGCGGCAAAGCGCAGGGTCTCGCCGGTTTCGGGATGCACGAAGCCCAGCGTCGCGGCATGCAGCGCCTGACGCGGAAAGGCGGCGGCCGCGGCGGCGGCCTCGGGCCCCAGCGCCTTTTCCGAAAGCCGTCGCCGCCCGCCATAGACCGGATCGCCGATCAGCGCGTGGCCGACATGGGCCATGTGCACCCGGATCTGGTGGGTGCGGCCGGTTTCCAGCCAGCAGGCGACCAGCGCCGCCGCGGGCGGCGTGCCGAAGGGTTCGACCACCTTCACCCGCGTCACCGCGTGCCGCCCGCCCGCCGCCAGCACCGCCTGACGCTGCCGGTCGGTGCGGTGCCGCCCGATCCGGGTCGCGATCCGCAGCACGCCGCCCGTCTCGAAACTGGCCCCGGCCAGCCCGTTCAGCCGCGGGTCGGCGGCATCGGGAACGCCATGCACCAGCGCGGTATACTGGCGTTCGACCGTATGGGCGGCGAATTGCGCTGCCAGCCCCGCATGGGCCTTGTCGGTCTTGGCCGCCACCAGAAGCCCGCTTGTGTCCTTGTCGATCCGGTGCACGATGCCCGGCCGCCGCTCGCCTCCGATGCCCGCAAGACTGTCGCCGCAATGGGCGAGCAGGGCGTTGACCAGCGTGCCCGACGGGCTTCCGGGCGCCGGATGCACCACAAGCCCCGCAGGCTTGTCGACCACGATCAGGGCGTCGTCCTCGTAGACCACGCTCAGCGGGATGTCCTCGGGCGCGGTGCGGATCTCGGCCGGCTCGGCCAGCTCGATCTCGATTTCCTCGCCCTCGGCCACCTTCGCCCGGGCATCGGTCAGCGCCGTGCCGTTCCGCCATACCGCGCCGGCCGCGATCAGCTTGGCCAAGCGGGAGCGGGTCAGCCCGGCCTCCTCTGGCACATCGCGGGCAAGCGCCTTATCAAGGCGGCCGGGCGGGGCCGGTCCGATCAGGACGGCAAGACGGCGAGGCGAGGAGAGCGGCGAGGACATGGACGACAAACCCGAACCGGAGGCGCTGCCCCCCGATCTGAAACTGCTGCGGATGCTGGTCACCCTGTTGATGGTGACGATGATTGCGGGCTTTCTACTGATCGTCGCGCTCTTTGTCATCCGCATGCCGGGGCAGGGCGGCGCGCTGCCGCTGCCCGAGGCGCTGACCCTGCCCGACGGCGCCGAGGCCGCGGCGGTGACGCGCGGCCGCGACTGGGTGGCGGTGGTCACCGAAGACGACCGCATCCTGATCTATGACGCCGCGACCGGCGCGCTGCGCCAGACCGTCGAGATCCGCCACTGAGCCGGACGCGGCGCGCCTTGGTGTCTATTGTACCCGCTTCCAGCGGCCGCCGTCGCGGCAGATGCCGATGACGCAGCCCGAGACCGACAGGAACTCGCCCTCCAGCGCCATCTTGGAATTGTAGGTCTTGTTGCGGTCGGGCGCCCAGACCTTGCCCTTGCCATAGCGGCCTCCGCCCTGGGGTTTCATGTCCCAGACGATCTGCCGCCCGATCGTATCGGTTTCGATCTGGCGGCCCTGGCGATCATAGGCCCGGATCAGCGTGCCGCAAAGCGCGGCGCCGCAGGGCGCGATCCGGATATGCCCGAAATGGCCGTTATCGTCGAGCGGGGTCTGCCAGACCCCCTCGACCGGGTCGGCATGGGCGGCGGTGGCGGCCAGCGTCAGGGCCGCGATCAGAACGGTGATGCGCATCGTGCTCCTCCCAAAGCATGCGGGCAAAGTCTGGCGCGGCGGCCTCCGTCGGGCAAGGGTGACGTGAGGCGAGCCCGCCCTTTTGGCGCGCGCTCGGTCCCGTTGCATTCCGGGGCCGTTCCTGCGACAGAACCCCGACTCGGACCCGGAAGGACAGCGCCCATGATCCTCTATCCCGCCATCGACCTTAAGGACGGCCAATGCGTGCGGTTGCTGAGGGGTGACATGGACAAGGCGACCGTCTTCGGCGAGGACCCGGCGGCGCAGGCGCTCGCCTTCCAGAAGGCGGGGTGCGACTGGCTGCACCTGGTCGATCTGAACGGCGCCTTCGCGGGCGCGCCGGTCAATGCCGCGGCCGTCGAGGCGATCCTGGCCGCGACCGAGGTGCCGGCCCAGCTGGGCGGCGGCATCCGCGACATGGCGACCATCGAGATGTGGCTGGGCAAGGGGCTGGCCCGGGTGATCCTCGGAACCGTGGCGGTCGAGAACCCCGATCTGGTGCGCGAGGCGGCCCGCGCCTTCCCGGGCCGGATCGCTGTCGGCATCGACGCCCGCAAGGGGCGGGTCGCGACCAAGGGCTGGGCCGAGGAAACCGACGTGATGGCGACCGATCTGGCGAAATCCTTCGAGGATGCAGGGGTTTCGGCGATCATCTATACCGATATCGACCGCGACGGCGCGATGGCGGGCCCGAACGTGGCCGCGACCGAGGCGCTGGCCCGCGCCGTCTCGATCCCGGTGATCGCTTCGGGCGGCGTGTCGTCGCTGGCCGATCTGACGGCGCTTCGGGCCACCGGCGCGATAGCGGGCGCGATTTCGGGGCGCGCGCTTTACGACGGCGCCATCGATCTGGCCGAGGCCCTCGCGCTTCTGAAGGACTGAGGCCCGGACGGACCGGTCCGTGTCAGGAGACGCTGAATACCTGAGTGACCGGAAGGTCCTGAAGTATTGAGATGAGATCCTTCGACTCGGCCACGACGGCCGATCTCGCCAGGCCGGTTCCCGTCATGCGGAGATCCTCGTGTGGATCCAGGCGCGCCACCGCGCCACGGGGGCGGCGACCGAGGTGGGGATCTCCACGCTGCCCCAGACCGAAACCCTCTCGATCGGCGGGCGGACGCGCACCTATTATGGCGCCGGCACGATGGTCTGACTGCCGCAGCTGACGCTGAGCCTGATCAAGGCCTCGCCCGCGCTGCGTCAGGCAATCTCGGTCTACGATGCCCGGCACGCCCCGGTCGAAATCCACCGTGCCCTTTGCGACCCGGCGACCGGCGCGCTGATCGCGGAACCGCATGTCGTCTTCACCGGCTATCTCGACAAGCTTGAGGGACGCGCGGCGGCGGGGGGAGGAGGGCGAGCTGCCCGCCAAGCTGGTGCCTTTTTCGCAAAGGCTGACCCGCACTTTGCCCGCGCGCTGGAGCTACGAGGTCATCAAGGCCGCCAACGGCGACGGGTTCTGCCGGTATGCCGTGGTGTCGGCGGAAACGAACTTCGTCCGGGAGAACAAAACGCAGAAGTCCGGTTCCGGGGGGCACCTGGCGGGATCCGGGTGCGGACGGGAGGCTGGGCATCGATATTTTCCGCCATCCGGACTGGCAACGGCGCCTGATCGGCTATCTCGAGTCGCGCGCTTCAACGCCCTTTGAATTCTGCATCCACGATTGTGCGGCCTTCGCGCACGGGGCGGTCGAGGCTATCACGGGCACGGCGCTTGCGCCGGATCGGTTCGGGTATCGCACCCATTCCGGGGGGCTGCGCGTGGCACGGCGGGCCGGGTTCGCGGATGCCGCGGGCTGGCTCGATGCGCATCTGCCATCTTGCCCGCACAGCATGGCGCGCCCGGGCGACCTGGTGCTGGTCGCTGGCGACGAGGGCCCGACGCTGTCCGTCTGCCAGGGCCCCTATGTCTATGTGCCGATGGCGATCGGGTGGGGGACCATGCCGCTGACGACCGGGCTGCGCGCCTGGAGGATAGGCTGATGCCTCAGGCGGGACTTGCCATCGCCGGAGCCTGGTCTGCCTTCACGGCATCGGCCGTCGGATCCTTTCTGCTGACAAATACCCTCGGTCGGCTGCTTGTCACCGTCGCCGTCAGCGCATTGATGCGCGCGACGATGACGAAGCCGAAGGACCCGGGCATATCCGCGAAGGTCACGCAAGCCGGCGCGGACAACCCGCTGAACATCCCGCTTGGCACCTATGTTCCGGACGGCACGCGGATTGCACCGCCCATGACCTGGGGCGGATCGAACCAGTACGCGACCTTCGTGATCGCGCTGTCGGCGGTGCCCGGGTGCCATCTGCGCCGGTTCGCACTGGATGGCGAATGGGTCGACCTGGATTTCGACCATCCGCACCCGCTGGTGGGCTATCCGGTCCAGGGCAGGTACCAGGGGAAAGCATGGGGCAAGTATTACGACGGTACCCAGGCCACGGCGGATGCGCACATGTTGGAAAAGTGCGGCGGCCATCCGGACTATCCCTGGTCGGCCGACATGGTCGGCGAAGGTATCTGCTATGCGATCGTCACCCTGCAATACGACCGCGAACTGTTTCCGAGCCCGGAACCGCGAATGCTGTTCGAGCTGTCCGGGATCCCGCTTTACGACCCGCGGAAGGACCCATCGGTCGGCGGCGCTGGCGCCCATCGCTGGGATCAGCGATCGACGTGGGCACCCAGCGATGCCTGATCACGCAGGCCTACAACATCGCGCGCGGGATCGCGCTTTGCACAGGCGATATCTGGGGCGGCGATTATCCCGTCTGGGCTTTGCCGCTCACCCACTGGTTTGCGGCGATGAACGCCGCCGATGCCGATGACGGAACGGGCGTCGCGATGTACCGCGGCGGGTACAGCGCGACAGTCGACGGCAAGCCCAAAGACGTGATGGAGGAGCTGTTCAAGGGCGCGGCCGCCGATGTGACCGAAACGGCCGGCCAGCTGCTGGTGCGGGTGGGCGGACCCGCGCTGCCGGTGTTGTTCGTCACTGATGACGACTGGCTTATCAGCCGGGAGCGGACCGAGACGCCGTTCCCGTGCGTGACCGAGACGTTCAATGGCGCGCGGGCCAAGTATCCGGAGCCCGCCAGCCTCTACAGCCCCGAGGACGCGCCCGCGCGGATCGTTCCGGAATACGAGGCCGAGGATGGCGGGCAGCGCCAGCTGGCCGATCTGCAATACCCGGCCGTGCCCTATGTCGACCAGGTGCAGCGCCTGATGTACGCCCTGGTCGAGGACAATCGCCGGTTCATCCGCCACGGCGGCACGCTGCAGGGGGCGGCCGCGCTGCTGGACCCGATGGATTGCATCGCCTGGACCTCGGCCGAATACGGCTACACCGCCAAGGTGTTCGAAATCGCCGGGCTGACCGAGGACCTGCGCGGATGCCGCGCGGCCGTGTCGCTGCTTGAACGGGACCCGGACGACTGGATCGTTCCGCCGGAAGCCATCCTGCCGTCGACCCCGGTGTCGCCATCCGCGACGCCGCCCGCGCCCCAGACGGTCCCGGGGCTGCAGGTTGCGGGCATTGCCCTGAAGGATGCGCTGGGGAGGGACCGGTGGGCGGCGATCGCAATCACCTGGGACCCCGCGGATCTGGCCGATGGCGACGGCATCCGGTGGCGGGTGCGCCTGGCGCCCGGCGGCGCAATCCCGGCCCAGGGCGAAAGCTATGATGCGCCTGCGGGCCGCATCGTCGTGTCGGAAGGGATCGTCGGCGCGACCGCATACGAGGTGCAGGCCGAAATCGTCGTTGACCGGCCGACCCAGGCCTCGAGCTGGCTCAGCATCACGACCCCGGACGTTCGCCTGTCGGTCGAGGATCTGGACGACGAGGCGCAGCTGGTCATTGCGGCGGGGACCGACGCGCTTGCGGACATCGCCGCGCTCAGGGACGGCTGGAGCGGGACGCTGGGCGAATACGCGGACGCCCTGACCCTGGCCGACATGTCCAATCTCGGCGCCGATATCGACACGGTCTACGTGACCGATGCCAACTTCGCGGCCGCGACCACCGCGCTGCAGGCACGGCTGGAAACGACGCCCAGCCTGTTGTCCGTCGGGAACTTCGTCTACGGAATCGGTCGGTGGACCGCCCCTGCCGCGGTGCTGGACGCGGGCGCCTATGCCCAGAGCATCGGGATTTCCAAGCTGTTGCGGCTGACCGACCGCAGTACATTCGACGGCCCGATGCGGTCCGACCCTGCGATCGCGGGTCGAAAGCTGCGGTGGAGGGGCCGGGCTTCGAACGGGCCGCAAGGCGCTGTCGACCACCTGGTCGACTGGGCCAACCCTCGTGCTGATCGACGTGACCGCAGTCAAGGAAGTGCAGGTCAGCGTGGATACCCTGGCGCTGACCAAGGTCGATGCGGACGGGGCGCGGGCCGCGGTGACCAGCGAGATCTCGGCGCAGTTCGCGGATCTCGAGGCGCTGGCCTCGGCCACGTCTTATGCCGCCGCGACGGCCGATGGAATCGCGGCGGGGTTCGTGTTCACGCTCAATGGCGCGAACGTCGCCCAGCTGGTCAGCGTCGCGAGCGGCACCGAAGGTCCACCGGTATCGGTCTTCGTGCTCGATACCATGACGGTCCAGTCCGGAAACTACGTGCCTGGCGTGTCGGGGTATCGCCTGGGCCAGGATGGCACGCTCGAGATCCAGAGCCTGATCGAGAGGGACGCGCTGAAGGACGGCGCGATCACCGACAGTTTCGAGGTCGTGGCGATGGCGGTCCAGTCGACGTCTTACGACGGCGATTTCCTCCTGACCGAGATGTTCATTCCCGAGGCGGCGATTGCGGCCGTGCCCGGGCAGCTCTTCGCATTCAGTGTGGTGCTCGATGCGGCCTACGGCGGTGTGCCAAACGCCACCGACTACATGCAGAACTACATCTATGTGCGGTACCAGCTGACCAGCTGGGCAGACGGGTCCCGCTGGGAAACGGTCAAGTCCTGGAACCTGGAAGACGACGTGGGCGTCAACCTGAACTACCGCTCGATCGGGGTCGCGGGCTTCGTGCCGGTGTTCTGCAAGGGGTTCCGTCTGCAGATCCGCTGGGCCAAGCAGGAGGACGCAGCCCGCGCGCGCATCTATGTGCGCAACATCATCCTCTCGGCACAGGCGGTGGCGGTGACATGACCTATCCTTGGGCATTGGTCGACGAGTCGGGATACGTCCTGTCGGCGGGCTCCACGTCTCAGGCCGCCGCGGTACCGGAGGGCGCGGTGCCGCTGCCGCCGGAGGTGTCACCGCGCATGGCACATCTCTTTCGAAAGCTCGGGAACGCCTGGATTGCGCGGCCAGCAGAGGATTTCCCGCCAAACCCTTCGCCGGAACCGGAACCGGCGGGCGCGGCACTGGCGTCGGCCCGGCGCCGTGCCATCGCCGAGATTACCGATGTGACCTCGGCTTTGCGGCGCCGCTACATCACGGCCGCGGATGGGCAGGACATGCTGTACCAGGCGAAGCGCGATGAAGCCGTGGCCTATCTCGCGCTCGATCCGGAACCGGCCACGCTCACGCTTTTCCCGCTTCTCGCGGCCGAGGTCGGTATTACGGCGTCCACGCCTTACGAGTTGGCCCAGCTCTGGGTGAACATGCAGGCGATTTGGCTCGCCGCGGCCGCACAGATCGAGCCGATCCGGCTGACGGCCGTCTACACCGTCGAAACTGCCGCGACCGAGGGCGAGATCGCCACGGCGCTCGCGACATTCCGGGCTGCGATCGGGGGACTTGGGTAGACACCCGCAGGGGCCTGCGGGCGGTCTGGCCCACGACGTAACGGCACTTTGAAGCGACGTTTATGACCGGTCAAGCGCGCATTCGGAGGCCCCATGCTGACGCCCCTCACCCTCGCGGCCGCGTGGTCGCCCGCAGCCCAGTTCAGTGTCGCGGAAGACACCGACGTCCTGCTGTCCAACCCGTCGCCGTATTTCCGCCTGGTCTGGACGGTCACGACCTCGACCGACGCGCCGGCCGTCGGCGTCGACCAGGCCAACCCGCTCCTGCCGAGTTCGGGAATGCCGATGACGCTTTACGCGGGCGAGACCTTGCACCTGGCCGGGACGGCCGGAGCACCCGCCGGCGTGGAGCACTGAGATGCCGCGCATCGGCGGCGGGCGGTGGGCGGGGCCCGGCGGTGGTCGGCGCCTGATCGTCGGTACCGGACCTGTGCTGGGCGCGCTGGCCGACGGCGACACGCTCGGGCTGGCCGTGACCTGGGGAAGCTACGCGTCGACCATCGGCGGCACGCTCGCGACCGCGCGGGAAATGCGGCTCGGCGCGGGCAACTGGGCCAGCTATGACGGCGATGTCGAGGTGTCGGCCGGCGAGGATTGGCAGATCCGGGAGACCGTCAGCTTGTCCGGATTGACGCTCAGCCGCACATTCCTGTCCGGCGTGTCGGCGGTGGTGGCCCTGGAACCGGCGTGGTCGGCCCCCATCGCCGGAAATGGTCTCCCTGACCTCACGCTCTATATCGGCGGCGATCCTGTCGTGATCGACGTTAGTTCGGATTTCGATCTCGGGAACCCAACGGCCAGCCTCGCGCCGGTCGGGACGCTTCCCGCGTGGGCTTCATGGTCATCGCCCAACGTGACGCTCGATCCTGGCGAGGTCAGCGATGCGACTTCGGCGACACTGGTGTTCCGCGCAACGAACGTGATCGACACGGCCGACACGGGGTTCCAAGTCGCAATCATCTCTCCCTACGCCGCGCCGACCTATACCGTCTCCCTTGGGGCGATCGTCGAGGGCCAGACGGTCGGCGCTCCGGGGAGCGGCGCGAACGTCCAACCGACGCTCTCAGGGGGCGCTGGCGTTCCAGCGGCCGCCCTGACATGGAGCGCCACAGTGGACGGCTCCCCCGCGTCGCTGCCGATCACGGCCGTCGCGGGTACCGATATCGTGCTGACCGCCAGCGACGCGAGCCACCCCACCGGGGCGTTCAGCGCGTCGTCGAGCCCCGTCACTGTCTCTGCCGCGGCGACCCTTTCGATCGACACCGCGCCGACGCTTTCCAGCGTTGCGCCGGTCGAAGGGAACACCATCGCGGCGACGCCGGGCACGGTCAGCGGCGGCGAGTCGACGCGCACATGGCGCTGGTACTCCGGCGCGACCCTGCTGCAAGAGGGGCCGAGCGCTGCCTATACCATCACAGCGACGTCTGTAGGCGGAACCATCTTCGCCCAACAGGTTGAGATCCCGCTTGGATCAGGTAGCCCGGTCACGCGCGACAGTGCCCCGTCCGGGACCGTTGTGCCGCTGGTTTTTTCGATCCTAGACAACGACAACGGCACCGCCGCGATTACGTTTACCGAGGGCGCGGAATCGCGGGTCTTTTACGAAATCCCGGACGGCCCCTATCAGGGCACATATGACCTGGACCTGGGTGTGCTGCAGACCCTTCCGGTCTGCATCGCAACGCCGGCTCTGACCGGCACGGCGACCGTGGGCGAACTGCTTACATCGGTCGCATTCTACTGGGTCTATAACCCCGACCTCGGCGATCTGGTCGTCGAGGACGGATGGGAGACAGGCGGCGAGGTGATCGCCGATGCTTCCGGACTGACCCATTTGGTAGGCGAGGCGGAGGCAGGGCTGGCCACCGGCCGCACCGAAACCGGAACCCAGGCGGGGGCGTCCGGCCCTGTGATTGTGCGGGGGCCGACACGGCAAATTGCATCCGGATCGGTGCAGCCGGTCATTTCCGACTTGGCTATCGTCCGCACCGGGTACAGCGAGCTTCGGATATCCGCCGACGTGACGAATGTGGGGGACGGTGCCCTGCATGTCGTCGCGGGCGATCTGCTGTCGCCGAATGCACGGCAAATCTCTCAGGGTCTGACAGGCGAAGGCGAGCCTGCATTTCGGGTTGGATCCACCCCGATCACCGCGCCTGGTGTCGTGGCCGTCGCCGTCAGCGCGTTCAGCGAGGGCCCCGAGATTATCGAGGTCGCGGTGGCCCAGATCTCGATCAGCGACGATCCCTCGAATGTCCTGTCCGGAGTGACCAGCCTTCCGCCGCCGACCGCCACTGGCGGGTCGGTCATTATCGCCGGACCGATCTTTGATCCCGCCGACTGGATCATAGGCGCCATCGGCGGCGGCCACATTAGATTCACAGGAGCCTGAGAATGGTTGGCGAAGTCTATGTTCTTGCGGCGCCCGCAGGCGCAATCCCCGACGTCCCGAACGATGGGGCGCTCGTGCAGATCCCCGGGACAGACATGTATCTGCGTCGGGTGACCCCCGGCGAACTGCCGTCCATCGCGCCACCGGCCGGGCTGCACGACCTGTTCGCCATGCGCCGGATCGCCGATGGCGTCAGCCGCACGGCCGGGTTCGACTCTGCGGCGGCGCTGCAGTGGCACGACGCCTCGGACGTGCCGACGATTTCCCACGTCGGCGGTGCGGTAAGCGCGATTGCCAACAAGATCTCCGGAGGTCTCGCCCTCACCGGCAGCGGGACCACGGGGGTGGGTGCCAGCAATGTGAACGGGCTGAATACCATCGTCATGGACAGGGCCCAGTCAAACTCCTTGGAGACATCGGGTGCCCTGCTACCGGCGGCCGGAAACTGGCTTTGGACGCTGGTCGTCGGGATCGGCGCGGTGGGTCATATCAACAGCGGGCTCGTCTATGGGACCGGCGGCGACGTGGGGCTGTACATCACCGCGAACCACGCTTCGCAGTTCAATGGAACATTCAACATCGGCGGGGTGGCTGGGGCGTTTGCAAACCCGCCCTATGCCGGATTGCACGTCGTTCAGATCGCGGCCGATCTGACCGGCGCCGCGCCGGACCCCGGAACGGCGAAGGTTTTTGTCGACAATGTCGAGGTCACCACCATCAGCTACGAAGCCGCGGTCAACGCGGTGACCTGGTCGCTGTTCCGGTATGGATCGCAGTATCTGGGCGGCCAGTTCTGCGAAAGCATCATCAGCGCGGATCCCGCTGAGCAGGTCGCCGCTCACGACTTCGTCGCAACCAAATGGGGGCTTGCGGCATGAGCCGGTTCGAAATCAGGGGACCGGTCGCCGGCGCCACCGTCAACGCCCGTATCCGGCACCCCGATACGGGCAATGTCCTCGTGGAAATGGCGCGCGGCGCCTGGGGCGTCACTGAAGCCGTCCCGCCGACCGAGGTCGGTGCCACTCTGGCTGTCGACATCGACTACGGGGTCATCGGGCGTATTCCGATTGCGATGTTCGGCGACAATGCCACCGGCATTCTTTCGGTAGTGACCCGGCCGGACCCGGATACGGCGCATGTCTCGCTCGCGCCTGGCGGAGACGAGGTCTACGTCAGCACGGTCGACCGCCCGGAGATCCGACGCGATGCCGTGCGGTCGACAGACGATGACGAAGACGCTCCGGATGGTGGCGAGTTCGTGCTTTATGCTGGACCGGAGTTCGACGACGACGGCTGGGACGCGTTGACAACAATGTGCAATTACCGTGTCCAGCGGGCACCGGGGCACGCTTTTGCGTTCCAGGTGCTGGTCGGTGTCACCGATGGCGACCCGGTGCTCTGCGAGATCACTGTCGTGCCGAAGGCGGGCAAGGCACTTTCCGGGTGGTCTGTTGGACGCGGCATGAAACTGGCGGTCGACGCGAACGGCGATACCGTCTTCGAGCCGGCCGAAGAACATATCGACCTCTATGTGTCTCTCTCCGAGGCTGCCTACACAATGGCTGACATCGTCGCCGAGGCTTCGGCCGTGGTGGAGGACATTCATAGCGGAAAGGTCGACGACTTCATCGCCATGCAGGTCCGCGACGGTGGAGTGATCTACGGCGACACGGTTCCTCCCGATCACGTCACATATTACGGGTCTCCTTCGAAGCCGATCCATCCGGAATGGGTCCGAGGGATCGTCAGCACCTTGCTGAGCTCACACGGCTTCGGATCTGTCCACCTCTTCTACGAGAGGGGGTATAACTACAATGATGGTCTAAGCGAGGTGTTGGCGGTCTACCCCTGTGGGCAGAGCATCCTGCATCCGAACCTGATTGGCGCCTGGGGCACGGGCGCAGACCCGATCATGCACAACATGAATTTCAACATGGAGGGCGGTGCCAAGAAACACGGGGTCGCCTTCCGGGATCTCGAATTTCCGATCTCGACAGGAATTTCCGGCGACGGACTTTCCAACGTCATCATCGAACGCTGCAATGTGCGGGGGGCGATCTACTTCCGAAAGATGGACACGAAGGGCCGCGGTGCGCGCGTCACTATTCGCAAAAGCAAGCTCGTCCAGGCATTCGATACAAACGGCGGGTTGGACTCGGCCAATCCGGATTTTTGGCGGGGCGATCATCGCCCGAGCTGCATCAAGCCGGGCGGGGGATCGAGCGGCACGATCATCCAGGAAAACATCATTGCCTGGGGTGGCATGGGGCCTGGGTGGCTGAACACCTACGGTCCCGACGGAATACCGAGCAAAGACGACGCCTATGGCTATCTTCCCAACAACAGCGATCCCCGGCTGGGTTTGAACGGCTACGCCCCGCCCGGCCCAAACCTGCTGACACACCCGATCTATTTCGACAGTTTCAACCGCCATATCCTGATGCGCGACAACTTCGTCTTCGGGTCGGGCGGGTCGCTGATCCAGTTGCGAGGCGGCGCGGTGATGCGCAACTGCGCATTCGCGTTTGGAAACCAGATGTGGAACGTCGGTAAAGGCGACTTCAATAACTACAACGATGCCATGTTCGAGGCGCAGACTACGGATGGGCACAGGTCTCTGTGCCAAGACGTAGTCGCTACCCATGCTGGCTATATGGACGGTCCGAACGCTGGCAACTCGATGAGCCAGGGGGTGCGCGTATCCTCGCCTCTGGTGTCATTTGACCGGGTCCTGGTGCTGCACGATCTCAACCCTAACGATCCGAATGGGGCAGCTCGGCTTGTCAGCGATTGGGATGGAGAGGTCCACGCTCGCCGCGACGGGTTCGGCTATACGGACGAGCAATTTGCGCCGGGGGCTTATCTCGCGGGCTTCAAAGGCCGCGAGCGGGATCTGCTCTCCTATTGGGGTGACCAAGTCTACAACCCGGGAGCCCTCGACCTGAGCAATGTCAACGATGCCACGATTTTCCGCTGGTACGACGCGCAGCGGGGGAACGCTCCCGACACCACGACTGACATCCTGGACATATACTGGTGGCTCCGCGATCTGCCCCCGGATGAGATCAAGTCGACGGTCGATAGTTTCATGGCATTCATGCAGGCGCCGTTCGGCATTGCCAGACGGTGGCGGACAGCGGCGGCCGCCTGTTCCTTCGTGCCCGATCTGGCCGAGGACGGTTGTCGGTGGGACAATCCCAACAACTGGGGCCGCGATCTGATCCCCGGCAGCTTCGCTGGCGATACCGTGGCGATCAACGGACACGAGGTGTTCTTCCAGGACCACACCTTAACCGTGGCCGGGCTCGATCTGGGCGCGGGTGGGCATCTGCATGCGGTGAACGGCCGCCTCGACGTCGCGGCCGCGCCGACCTGCACCGGAAGCGGTGCGATCACCGTCGACGAAACGGGTCAGGTCTGGCTGGCAGGGTACAACGGCAGCGCCCCGCTGTCCGTCCGTGTGCTGGGTGGCCGGTTCGCGAATACCGATGCTTTCGCGGGCCCGGCGGACATCGTCGTGAACAGCGCGAATGACCGGAAAGGCAGGAACGAGCCGAAGGAGACTTGCGAATTCCTCTGCGGCCACGGTGCGGCGGTCATGACGATCAAGGCGGGTCATGTCTTCGAAATCGTCGGCGGCGGTCCGCGCGTCGGGTTCGACGGGCTTGGTGGCGCAGCCGCAGGGCTTGTCGTCGAAGATGGCGGGACGCTGCGGTTTACGGCCGGCGGCGACGGTCGCGTGGCCACTCTAAGAGAGTTTCGGTCAGGCGCGAATGGCACCGCCGGGCCCGACGTGGTCTCGTCCGTCACTCTTGCCTCGGGTTCGACGCTTGAGGTCGATTGCCGGTCGATCATGGTTGCCGGGACCTACACGCTCCTCAGCGTGGACAGCCTCACAACGACCGGCGCGACCCTGACCGCGATCAACGTGCCTTCCGGGCTCTCTGCATCCTTCCCGGCCGCTTCTGGCGGCGTCCAGACCATGGTGCTGTCATGAGCAGCCTCTGGGATGACGTCCGCGAGATCGCTGCCGAGATCGGCCGCGGGTCGGACAAAGCCGAAACCATTAAGTCTCCACTCTATCGGCGCGCCTTGGTCGACGTGGCGCACGGCGCAGTTGGAGCTCTGATCTGGGCCGCCTGTGCGGCCGATGTCCGCGCTGGCCTGATCGGCTGGGCAATCTTTGTCCTGGTCCAGGTGCTGAATGTGCGGAACGGGTCATCCGGCCGCGATGTGAATGTCGACTTCGGCACGACGATGATCGGGTTCGTCGCTGGGATGACTGGTTCGAGCTGGGCGCGGGCGCTCGCCCCGTTCTGTGCGGCGCTCGCCGGGTATGCTTACCGGCGGACGTGGGGGTGATCCGCGCTCGAAACGCTTTTGGACGGTCGTTCAAGCGGCGTTCAAAGGCCGGTCGTGAGCGCATCGATTAAACACGTCCGCTCCGACATTGACTGTCACACACTCCGGATTTCAGTGTCGCGCTACAATCCGGTTCTGACCGGCCCCGCGCCCGAATGCCCCGGCGCGCGTGTGGCCCTGTCAGGCCCTCATGCCTTCCCCAACATATAGCGCGCGATTTGGCCCCTACCCAAATCCTAGAGGCTCCCCTATAGTGCCTGTGGATAAGTTCACGCCGTGCCCGAGAGAGAGCCCATGCGCTGCCCGTTCTGCGGAAACATCGACACACAGGTGAAGGATTCCCGGCCCGCCGAGGATCATGTCGCGATCCGTCGGCGGCGCTTCTGTCCGGCCTGCGGCGGGCGCTTTACGACCTATGAACGAGTGCAGCTCCGCGATCTGGTGGTGATCAAGTCCAGCGGCCGGCGCGAGGATTTCGACCGCGACAAGCTGGAACGCTCGATCCGCATCGCGCTGCAGAAACGTTCGGTCGATCCGGAACGCATCGACCAGATGATCTCGGGGATCGTGCGGCGGCTGGAAAGCATGGGCGAGACCGACATCCAGTCGAAGGTGATCGGCGAGATCGTGATGGAGGCGCTGGCCCGGATCGACACCGTGGCCTATGTGCGTTTCGCGAGCGTCTACAAGAACTTCCAGGAAGCGGGCGATTTCGACAAGTTCGTGAGCGAGCTGAGGCCCTCCGCCCCGGCCGAAGAGTGACCGTCGGACAGGACGCGCGGTTCATGGCGCTGGCACTGGGCCTTGGCGCGCGCGGCAAGGGGCGGACCTGGCCGAACCCGGCGGTGGGCTGCGTGATCGTGCGCGAGGGCCGGATCGTCGGGCGCGGCTGGACGGCGCCGGGCGGCCGGCCCCATGCCGAACCGCAGGCGCTGGCCCAGGCCGGGGCGCTGGCCAGGGGGGCGACCGCCTATGTCTCGCTCGAACCCTGTTCGCATTACGGCAGGACCCCGCCCTGTGCCGAGGCCCTGATCCGGGCCGGGCTGGGGCGGGTCGTGACCGCTCTCGAGGACCCCGACCCTCGGGTCGCGGGGCGCGGCCATGCGATGCTGCGCGCGGCCGGGATCGCGGTCGAGACGGGCGTGCTGGCCGAGGCCGCGGCGCGGGCCCATCGCGGTTTCCTGCTGAGCCGCCGCGAGGGGCGGCCGATGCTCACGCTGAAGCTTGCCACCTCCTTTGACGGACGGATCGCCACCGGCTCGGGCGAAAGCCGCTGGATCACCGGCCCCGAGGCACGCCGCCATGTCCATGCGCTGCGCGCGGGCCATGACGCGGTGATGGTGGGCGGCGGCACCGCCCGGGCCGACGACCCGGCGCTGACCGTGCGCGGGCTGGGGATCGCCTATCAGCCGGTCCGGGTGGTCTGCGCGGCCGGGCTCGATCTGCCCGAAACCGGACAGCTGGCAGCCAGCGCCCGCACGGTCCCGCTCTGGCTGTGCCACGGCCCCGATGCCGACCCGGCGCGCCGCGCCGCCTGGGAAGCGCGCGGCGCCCGCTGCATCGGAATCGCGACCGGCCCCGATGGGCGGCTCGACCCGCGGGCGCTGCTTGCGGCGCTCGGGACAGCGGGCCTGACCCGGGTCTTCTGCGAGGGCGGCGGCGCGCTGGCCGCCGCGCTGCTCGGTGCCGACCTGGTCGACGAGCTGATCGGCTTTACCGCCGGGCTCGCGCTTGGCGCCGAGGGGCGCCCGGCGGTCGGACCGATGGCGCTGGCGCATCTTGCCGACGCGCCGCGCTTTGCGCTGTCCGAGACGCGCCCGCTCGGCCCCGATCTCCTCCATGTCTGGACCCGGCTCTGAACGCCTCTTCTTCTTGGCGAAAATACCCCCCCGCGGAGCGCGCGGCCGAAGGCCGCTACCGGCGCCAGAGCCAGGCCTGCCCGGCCAGCGCGCCCTGCACCCGCGCCAATGCCCGCAACCGCGCACCGCGCCGCGGCGCCTGTCCGGCGGCCAGCCGCTCGGCCGCGATCTCGGCGGGGCAGGGGCGGCCCGTGACCGGGTCGAGATAGCGCGGATAGGCGATCAGCGCGGCATGGGCCAGCGCCAGCAGGTCGGGCCGCGCCCGGCGGCGCGCGGGCGGCGCGGCCAGATCGCGCGTGAGGCCCCAGCCGGCATAGAAGGGCAGCCCCAGGCAGGTGACCGGCACCCCGCGCAGCAGCGCCTCGAAGCCCAGCCCCGAGCACAGCGTCCAGACCTCATCGACCGCGGCCAGCGCCGCCGCCGGATCGACGGCCCCGGGCAGCACCAGATCGGCATGCGCCCGCGCCGCGGCCGGGGCGAGCGCGCCGGGGCGCAGCCCGGCCGCGACATCGGGATGCGGCGCATAGATCAGCACGGCCCCGGGATTTTCGGCGCGGCAGCGGGCCAGCAGGGCGATGTTATCGCACTCGGCCGGGCAGCCGAAGCGGATCGCGGCATCGTCCTCGACCTGTCCCGGCACCAGGATACGGTGCCCGTGGGGAAGGGCGGGCAGCGCGCACCCGCCGGAATTGTATTTCGACAGCCCGGACGCGATGAGGAATGCCACCAGCCGCGCGGTACGCGCCGCCTCCACCGGGTCCAGACCGGGCCGCCCGGCGATCAGCCGCTCGATCCTGCTTTCCTGGCCCGGGTCGTAATGGATGCCAAGATCGTCAAGCACCAGCGACAGTGGCGGCACCAGCGCCGCGCCCAGCCCGCAGGACCGCAGGACCCCGTCCTCGACCCGCACCGTTCCGGGGGGCAGCGGCGCACTCCCGCCCGCCCAGGCCATGGCCCGACGCCCGCTGGCGCGCGCAAGGCGCCCGGCCTCGGCCGGATCGGCGGCAAAGCGCATTGGCCGGACGGTGCCGAAGAACCGCTGCAGCGTCGGGCGTTTCCACAGCCGCATGCCCGAGGCGACCCAGCCCGCGCGGTCCTCGCGCCAGGCCCGGGTCTCGGCCTCGAAGATCGCCAGCGCGTCCTCCAGCGGACACAGCCGGTCGTGGAACGGGTCGTACCAGCGGGGCGCGAGGATCATCGCCGCCGCGAAAAGTTGCGCCGGGCTCAGCGGCCGGGCACGCCGGGCCAGCGGCCGGTCATCCTCGGTCAGGCCCCAGCCGGCATAGAAGGGCTGGCCGAAGACCCGCGGCCGGTGCCCGGCCAGGATCGCCTCGAACCCCATCTGCGACGAGACGGTATAGACCGCGACCGCGCCCTCCAGCAGTGCCCAGGGCGAAACCGGCTCGGTCAGCACCCGCACCCGGCCTTGCGCCTGCTCGGGGCCGAGATGCCCGGCGCGCAACCCCTGCGCGGCCTCGGGATGGGCCTTGATCAGCACCGGCGCGCCGGGGTTTTCCAGCTCGGCCGCGGCCAGCATCGCGGCGAAGGTGGTGGCATCGGCGCCGGAGGCGCGCACCGCCGCGTCCTCCGCCCCCTGGTCGATGACCAGCACATAGCCCGGGTCCGGCACCTGCGCCCCGGGGTCGAAACCGGTATACTTGGTCAGATGCCCGGCGCGGAGCCGCGCCATCGCGGCCCGGGCCCGCCCGATCAGGTCGGGATCGTCCAGCGGGTGGCTCGCCAGCAGGGTCTCGAGATCCGACGGCCGGGACGGGTCGAAATGAGGACCGCCCCGGTCCAGCATCAGCCCGAGCGGCGGCCCCGCTCCGCGCGCCCGCCCCGGTAGCACCGAGCGGAGCGGCGCGTCCTCGACCCACAGCAGCCCGGCACCGCGCCTCCGGGCCAGACGCCGGCCGCGCGCGGCGGTCCGCCCCATCCCCCAGACCGCCACCAGATCGCTCGGCCCCGGCAGGCCAAGCGCGACCGGGTGGCCCGCCAGCTCGAGGATGCGCCGGACCCGGGCCTGGGTCAGAAACCCGGTCGAAGAGGCGAAAAGCCGCCCGCGGCCGGGGGCCGGGGCGGCAGTGTCGGTCGGCGCGGGGCCGGTCATGACCCGATCAGTTTTCGACCGTGGCCGAGACGTTGCGGGCGGCACCGGCGGTGCCGGTGATCACGCTCAGCAGCTTGATCCAGCGGACATAGGGCGCTTCCGTCACATAGACCGTGTCGCCGTCGCGGATGGCGAAGTCGCGGGCCAGGAACAGCCCGGCGGGCTCGGTCAGGTTCAGCACATAGGCCACGCGCTGTTCGCCGACCAGATCGTTGCGGGCCAGCACCTGACGGGCGATGTCCTGGGGCTCGTTGCGCAGCACGAAGATGCCGGTCGGGTCGGCCAGCGCCGAGCTGAGGCCGCCGACCTGCGCCAGCGCCTCGACCGCCGACATGCTCTGGGTGATGAAGCGCACGTTGCGCTGGTTGCCGGTCGCGCCAAGCGCCGTGAAATCGCGGGTGTCTTCCTCGACCAGAATCCGGTCGCCGTTGCGCAGCGCGATGTCCAGCGACGGATCGGCATAGAGATCCTCGAACCAGATCTGGCCGCGGGTCTTGCCGCGGATCACGGTGATCTGGGCGATCTCGGGCGGGATCACGATGCCGCCCGCCGAGGCCAGCATTCCCGACAGGGTGCGGTTCGGTCGTTCGATGGGGAACACGCCCTGCTTGCCGACGCCGCCCGCGACCGAAACGGTCGCGCCGTCGCCAGCGAGCCGCGTCACCATCACCTGCGGGTCGGGGGTCTGGGCGTCGAGCTTTTCGGTGATCTTCTCGCGCAGGCCCTCGGGCGTGCTGCCCGCGGCCTGGATGCGTCCGGCATAGGGAATGAAGATATAGCCCGAGCTGTCGACCTGCACCTCGTTCAGCGTGGCGGCATTGCTTTCGCGCGGCGCCAGCAGGCCGTCGTCGACGTTCTCGAACACGGTCAGGCCCAGCGTGTCGCCAGCCCGGATCGTGTCCGATCCGATCGGTGCCGCGTTCAGGAAGGAGGCCGGAAAGCCGCTGGCGGGCACCACCGCAGTGGCCCGGTTCACCCGGTCGTTCACCTCGACGATGAAGGCGTCGCCGTCGCGCAACGTGGACCCGTCGAAGATCTCGGGCTTGTTGGGGCCCGGCCGGGGCAGGCCGCAGGCGGCCGTCGCGGCGAGCAGTCCGACAAGAACGAGGAGTCGTACCCCTCGGGCTGGCAGTCTCTTCACGTAGGTGTCCCTTGTTACCTGCCGCGGCGTTTCACTCCCGCCTTTGCGGCGACGCTAAAGAACTCTCGCCCGAAAGACCAGACGGGCGAGCGGCCCTGTCCCGCAATCGCCCGCAGGTGTTGCCGCTCGGCCTCCCCGGGTGGCGCGGCCGCCGACGGGTCGGCCGCGGCGGCTTGCCCGGCCTGCGGTGTCGAAGCCGGTGTCCAAGCCGGTGTCGAACTCTGGGCCAAAGCCGGAACCGGGGCCGACAGCAGGCGCTCGACCGTGGGGCCGATCGCGTGCTCACGGCCCTCGCGCGTGTAGTAGTCGCCCAGGATCTGGCTGGTTGCCAGCAGATAGCGGCGGAAAAGCTCGAAGGCGGCGCGGTCGGGCGGATCGGGCGCGGCGAAGAAGGCGGCCAGCGGCCGGTCCGAAACGAGCCCGGGCTTGCCGTAGACCGCCGCCCCCAGGGCGCACAGCGGCAGCCCGCGCCAGATCGCATAGGGCCCGGCGGTCGAGTTCACCGTGACCGCACCGGCCGCCCCGGCCAGCAGCCGCGCAAGCCGGCCGCCATCCACCAGATGCACGCGATCCGCCAGCCCCGCCGCCCCGGCGATCCGCGCGATCGCGGGGCCAAGCGGGGTGCGCGCGTCCTCGAGCGGATGCGCCTTGAACACCAGATGATGGCCGCGTGGCGCGCTCTCCGCGAAGGCGGCGATCACCTGTTCGAGGAAACCGGTCATGGTGGCGAAGGGGCCGTGACGCAGGAAATTGGCGTCATGGGCCAGCTGCAGCAGCACCACGTAGTAACGAAACCCGCCACGGCGGATCTTGCGCGTGGTCAGCATCCGGCGCGGCGCCAGCAGGGGCAGCGCGGCCAGGCGCCTAAGGTGCAGCGCGAATTCCCGGCCCACCGGCAGGCCGCGATGCGGCCGGAAGCTGCAGTAGCGGCGCGAGGGCAGCAGCACCAGCCCGTGGTAAAGCGCGCCATAGCCGATATGGGCGCGCAGGTTGCCCCAGCGGTCGCTCAGCGGTCCCGGCAGCGGCGCGCCCTCCGGCATCCCCGCCGCCATGTCCCCGAGCGACAGCCGCATCAGCGGCGAGTTGCCGTTGGCGCCATCGCGTTCGCAGGTGATCCAGTCGGGCCTCAGATAGCCCTCTTCGAAGACATGCACCGCGAGGCCGCGCGCCCGGGCCGCGGCGATGGCGGCGGCGTGGCAGGGGCGGGTGTCGCCATAGACGACAAGGTCGGTGATCGCCAGCCGGTCGAGCAGCCGGTCCACGGTCGCGGGCCAGATCTCGGGCGGGTCGGTCACGGCGACGTAGCTTTTCGGGTCGCTCCAGAAGGCCGCATCGCCCCGGTTGAAGCCCGCGCGCCAGACCTCGGCGCCGGTGCCGCGCAGCCCCCGCGCCAGCCGGTCGAAGAAGGGGCCGTGCGGCCCTTGCAGCATCAGAAACCGGCGCCCGGCGCCGCGTGCCCGTTCCATCGCCTTTTCCCCCTTGTCTTCCATCTGTGCCCGATGTGTCCGCTTCTGGAAAGCCGAACCATGCGTGCCGCTTGCCCCCCGCCGCCGCAGGCGATAGGTCAGGTCGTGACCCGCGCCGCAAGGAGCCCCAGCATGTTCACCGGCATCATCACCGATATCGGCACCATTCGCGCGCTTTCGATGAAGGGCGACCTCACCGCCCGGATCGGCTGCCGCTACGCGCCCGACAGCATCGATATCGGCGCCTCTATCGCCTGCAACGGCGTCTGCCTGACCGTGACCGACCGCGGCACCGACGACGAGGGCGCCTGGTTCGCCGTGTCGATCTCGGCCGAGACGGTGTCGAAGACCAATATCGGCGACTGGGCCGAGGGCGGCCGGATCAACCTCGAACGTGCGCTGAAGGTGGGCGACGAGCTTGGCGGGCATATCGTCTCGGGCCATGTCGACGGGGTGGCCGAGATCGTGGCGATGGCCGAGGAGGGCGACAGCACCCGCATGACCTTCCGCGCGCCCGAGGCGCTGGCGAAGTTCATCGCGCCGAAAGGGTCGGTGGCGCTGAACGGCACCTCGCTGACAGTGAACGAGGTGGAGGGCGCGACGTTCGGGATCAACTTCATCCCCCATACCAAGGAGGCCACCACCTGGGGGCTGGCCGGGGTCGGGGACAAGGTGAACCTAGAGATCGACACGCTGGCGCGCTATGTCGCGCGGCTGCAGGAGTACGACGCGGCCTGAGCACGGCCCGAACGCCATAGGGCTCCCGGGGCGTTTCCCGAGGCCCGGGCGGATGCCATCGTCCGCGCCCCTTGGCGGGGATGGGGACGCCGGGCCATCCCGGATGACGCCGGCGCGCGTTGAAGACCGCCCGGCGCGCCAACGGGGTCTTGCGCCCGCTAGGACCGGCCGGACCGTCCCCGGCCGCGGGTTCCCGCCGAAAAGACAGGCGACGGGCGGCGCGACGCCCCGAAATCTCGCTCAGGATGCGGAGTCCAACGCTGGAGACACCGCCCGCGCGTTCCCTCCCCGATGTGCGGCTTGCGGATGTCGCGCCATCCGGCGTGGCGCCCTGGGCGTCCCATTCGGTCCATTTCATCAAGGCGGTGGAATGCGCTCCCTGTCTCCTTTCATTCTTGCTCTGTCGCTGTCCGCCCTGCCCGGATCTGCGGCCACGGTCTTTTCCGACGCGGGCCTGACCGCGGCGGACATCCAGGATACCGCCGATGCCGTCCGCGCCGAGTTTTCCGGGCTGACCGGCTTTACGCCCACCAGCGAGGACCCGGACGGGCGGCGGGAAATCAACTGGGACGACCTGCCCGATGCCTTTGCCGACCCGAACGACTTCCCGGGCGATTTCTTGAACGGCTCGACGCCGGGCCACGCCCGCGGGATCGAGTTTGTCGCGACCGGCAGCACCGAGGGGGTCGAGGTGTCGTCCTCCTCGGCCTCGGGGGTGCCGATCAGCCGGACGAGTATACCTTCTTCAGCCCCGAGCGGATCTTCCGGCCCGATGACGGGGTGACCTTCGACATCCTGTTCTTCGATCCTGTCGACCAGACCACGCGGGCCAACACGCGCGGTCTTCACCGGTCTGGAAGACGAAGGCCAGGTCGTGCTGTCCTTCCACGACATCCATGGCGATCTGCTGGTCGAGGACTACATGCCGCCCAGCGGTGCCGCGAAGCTGTCCTTCCTGGGCGTGGTGTTCGACGATCCGCAGGTCGCCAGGGTGTCGGTCGGTACCGCGCTGCTCGATCCCGAGGACGAGCCGGTGATGGACGACTTCCTCCATGGCGAGCCGGTCCCGGTCGAGATCGCTCCGGTGCCGCTTCCGGCCGGGGTGGTCTTCGGTCTGACCTCGATCGCGGGGCTGGCCGCCTTCCGCCGCCGCGCGCCGGGCCCCCCCCGCGCCTGATCCCCCGACGACAGACCGGTCTCCGCCCCGGCGGTGGAGGCCGCGTCAGTGTGGGGCGGTCCGGCCGGGTCGCGGCATCCTCGGCCCGGCGACGAACGCCCAAGCCCGTAAACACCGGTTCCGGGGTCGAAGCAGCGGCCCCGGGCCCTGCCGCCATCGCCCGGGGCTCGACCGTTTCGTCGCAAGGCCGTCGCGTTCTCTGCCCCGCCCGGCGGCCCCGATTTCCGGGCCGCCGGGCATGCGGGTTCTTTCCAATCTGTCCCGACCGCGCTAATAGGCGGGCTTCGGAACAGGTGGACGACATGGAAGACATCGGCGATCCCAGCTATCAGGACGCGATCTCCTCGATCGAGGAGATCATCGAGGATGCCCGCAACGGGCGCATGTTCATTCTGGTCGATCACGAGGACCGGGAGAACGAGGGCGATCTGGTGATCCCGGCGCAGATGGCCACCCCCGAGGCGATCAACTTCATGGCGACCCATGGCCGGGGCCTGATCTGCCTGACCCTGACCGGCGAGCGGGTCGATGCGCTGGGCCTGCCGCTGATGGCCTCGCAGAACTCGTCGCGGCACGAGACCGCCTTCACCACCTCGATCGAGGCGCGCGAGGGCGTGACCACCGGCATTTCCGCCCATGACCGCGCCCGCACCGTGGCCGTCGCCATCGACGCCAGCAAGGGCGCGAGCGACATCGCGACGCCCGGCCATATCTTCCCGCTGCGCGCCCGCGACGGCGGCGTGCTGGTCCGCGCGGGCCATACCGAGGCGTCGATCGACGTCTCGCGGCTGGCCGGGCTGATCCCGGCGGGCGTGATCTGCGAGATCATGAACGAGGACGGCACCATGGCGCGGCTGCCCGATCTGGTGGCCTTCGCCCAGCGGCACGGGCTGAAGATCGGCACCATCTCGGACCTGATCGCCTATCGCCGCCGCCACGACAATCTGGTGAACGAACGCGCCGTGCGCCATGTCACCTCGGCCCATGGCGGCGACTGGGTTATGCGCATCTTCACCGATGAAACCCAGGGTGCCGAACATGTGGTGCTGACCAAGGGCGACATCACCACCACCGACGCGCCGGTGCTGGTGCGGATGCACGCGCTCGACCCGCTGCAGGACGTGCTGGGCCTCGGCCCGCATCCGGCAGGCGAACTGTCCGCCGCGATGGAGATCATCGCCGAGGAGGGCCGCGGCGTCGTCGTGCTGCTGCGCGACACCACGATGAAGCTGGTGCTGGACGGCGCGGCCTCGCCGCAGACGCTGCGCCAGTACGGGCTGGGCGCGCAGATCCTGGCCGCGCTGGGTCTGCACCGGCTGGTGCTGCTGACCAATTCGCCGCTGCCCCGGGTGGTGGGGCTCGACGCCTACGGGCTCTCGATCGAGGGCACCCGGACCATCGAAAGGAAGGCTTGAGCCATGGCCGAACAGGACCCCCATCACACGCTGGCGCTTCCGGCCTTCGATAGGCCCGCGAAACTGCTGATCGTCGTCGCGCCCTTCTATCGCGACATCGCCGACAAGCTGATCGCCGGGGCGGTCGCCACGCTTGACGCCGCCGGTGTCGCGCATGAGCTGATCGAGGTGCCCGGCGCACTCGAGATCCCGACCGCCATCGCGCTGGCCCACCGGCTGTCGAACTTCGACGGCTATGTCGCGCTGGGCTGCGTGATCCGGGGCGAAACCACCCATTACGAGACTGTCTGCAACGACAGCTCGCGCGGGCTGACGCTGCTGGGGCTGCAGGGCGCGCTGATCGGCAACGGCGTCCTGACGGTCGAAAACCGCGACCAGGCGCTGCGCCGGGCCGATCCGGCCGACATGGACAAGGGCGGCGGCGCGGCGGCGGCGGCGCTGCATCTGATCGCGCTGGCGCGGCGCTGGAGCGGCGAGACCAAGGGCGTGGGCTTCCGTCCCTCGGGCGGGTTCCAGGTCGCCGAGGGGACCGACCGCACATGACCGAGCCTCGCAAACCCAACCGCAACCAGATGCGGTCCGCCGCCCGGCTTTATGCGGTCCAGGCGCTGTTCCAGATGGAACAGTCGGGGCAGGGCGTCGACACCGTCCGGCGCGAATTCGAGACCTGGCGCTTCGGGGTCGGCTACGAGGACGGCGAAGAGCTGGCCGAGGGCGATGTCGACCTGTTCCGCGCGACCCTGGAAGGCGCCGTCAGCTGGCAGGCGAAGATCGACCAGATGACCGACCGGGCGCTGGTGGCGAAATGGCCCATTGCCCGGATCGACCCGACGCTGAGGGCGCTGTTTCGCGCCGCCGGGGCCGAACTGGTCGAGGCCAAGGCGCCGCCGAAGGTCGTGATCACCGAATATGTTGACGTGGCCAAGGCGTTCTTCCCCGAAGGCCGCGAGCCCAAATTCGTCAATGCCGTGCTCGATCACATGGCCCGCGAGGCGCGCCCCGAAGCCTTCTGAGTCTGGCGTTCTGATCGCGGCATCCTGAGCGGCCGCGCCGTTTCCGATTTCCTCTGGAACCTTCGCGAATCTGCCGATTGTTCGGGGCTTCGTCAGGGGCCCCGGCATGGCCGCTGGGCCCGAGTCGGCTTTGGTAACCCTCTCTTAACCGTTCCAGCCCCATGATGACGTTACGGAAGCCGGCTGCCGGACGCTGCGCCGGGCCGGGCCGATCGACAGGTGCCCCAAGTTTCCTCTTGGAATCCTTCTCGGAATGGCTACCTAATTGGAGCAAGGAACGGAGACACCGATGCCCAAGCTCGTGACCCTCTACATCCGCCAGACCGCCATCGGGTTCGTACTGTCGGGTCTTTTCGTCGGCCTTCTGATGTATTTCGACGTCGCCAATCTCTGGCACCTCGTGACCAACGTCTCGGGCGGCTGGCTTGCCGGGGCGCTTCTGTTCCTGTTCAACGGGATCGTCTTTGCCGGGGTGCAGTTCGGCATCGCGGTCATGGCGATGGCCCGGGACGACGACGCCGATAACGGACGCCGCCGCCGGGAACCGGTGCGCGGCCTGGCCGAGGTTCTGGTGCCGATCCCGGTGCCGGTGAAGGACGAGCGCAGGATGCGGCGCTGACCCGGCCTTCCCCTCGTTTCAGATGCACGACTGGAACGGCGGCCCTTCGGCCGCCTTTTTCATGCGTCGGCAACGGGATGGGACTGGCCACGGCGCAGGCGGCCACGCGGGCCGCAGGGCCATGCGGCGGTCGAACGGGCCGCAGACGAACGGGCGCCTGACGCCCAGGTGGCGGACGAATTCGTCAGGTTTCGTCAGGGCGCGGAAGGGGCGGGACCACCGCAAACGTGGAGGCATTGCAATTCCCGAGGACCTGTTACTACAGGTGGGCGCCGGGTAACCGGACCAGGATCCGGACAGAGCCAGCTCCCTCGGATTTGCTTAAGGCCACCGGAATTTGACCTCTGCACGGGAAGGGCAGACCCCGCCTCGGCGATAGATAGGATGCCGGTGCCGTGCCGACAAGGCTTGTCGAGCGGCGGCGCGTGGATCATGGTCGCGCCATGTCCGATCCCGGCCCGATCCCGCTTGCCCCCGGCCAGCTTCTGGCCCGCGGCGTCTGCCGCCACCTGCGCGATCTGGGCTTTGCCACGGTCGAGGAACTGGCGCCCGCGGCGGGGCTGCGGGTCGATGTCATGGCGCTGGGCCCGAAGGACGAGATCTGGGTGATCGAGTGCAAGTCGAGCCGCGCCGATTTCACCTCGGACCGGAAATGGACCGGGTATCTCGACTGGTGCGACCGGTTCTTCTGGGCGGTGGACGCCGATTTCCCGTCCGAGCTGCTGCCGCCGGACACCGGGCTGATCCTTGCCGATGCCTATGGCGCCGACCTGGTGCGCGAGGCTCCCGAATCCCGTCTGGCGCCGGCGCGGCGCAAGGCGCTGATCCACAGATTCGCCCGCCATGCCGCGCTGCGGCTGCAGGCGCTCCGCGATCCCGGCCTCAGCCCTTCGGCTTGGGGGCCTTGACCTTCTTCTCGGTCATGGCCCGCGCCTGAGCGGCGGCGGCGCGCAGTTCGTCCGCGATTTCCTCGGCTTCCTCGGGGTCGAAATCCATCGGGATCTCCAGCCCCTCGCCTTCGACATAGATCCGCACCATGCCAAGACTGGTCGGTCCGATCTGCAGGTTGGCGGCGAAGTCGCTTTGCTTGTCGATGCCCATGGCGCAGGTTCCCCGGGGTGATGAAGCCGCCGGGTTAGCGCGTTGGCCCGGGTCTGGCAAGGGCGGCGAGGGCAACGCGGGCCTGTCCTTCAGGGGGGCGGCTGTCCTGTGATGACGTGCCTGCGGTCGAGAACGGGTCTTGCAATCGCGTCGGGGGGGCGCTAAATCGCGCGGACAGTGCCGCCTTAGCTCAGTTGGTTAGAGCACCAGATTGTGGATCTGGGGGTCCCCCGTTCGAGCCGGGGAGGCGGTACCACACCCCTTTCGCCAAAGAAGTCGAACAGCCCGTCACGTGTCGGATCCTCGATCCGGCAGGCCCGCGCCTTGCATCATTCCCCGGGAGTTGCCACCGCCTCCCTTGCCTGATCCGTCCGGTCGCCCGCGCCGCCCCTGATCCTTTCGCGCAGGGTCTGGAAGACCACGTACAGCGCGGGGATCACGAAGATGCCCACGACCGCCGCGGCCAGCATCCCGCCCGCGACCCCGGTGCCGACCGCCCGGCGCGACAGCATCGAGGCGCCCTCGGCGGTGACCAGCGGGATCAACCCGGCGATGAAGGCGAAGCTGGTCATCATCACCGCGCGAAACCGGGCATGGGCGCCCTCGATGGCGGCCTCGGCGATGCCTGCCCCGGCCTCGCGCCGCGCCTTGGCGAATTCGACGATCAGGATCGCGTTCTTCGCGGCCAGCGCCAGCAGCACCACCAGCCCGATCTGGGCATAGAGGTTGAAGGGCAGCCCGGTCGCCAGCAGCGCCAGCATCGCCCCCGCGACCCCGAAGCTGACCGACAGCAGCACCGGCACCGGGATCGTCCAGCTTTCGTAAAGCGCCACGAGGAAGAGATAGGCAAACAGCACCGCCAGCGCGAGGATCGCCGCGGTCTGCCCGGCGGCCTGCTTTTCCTGCAGCGCGGTGCCCGTCCATTCGACTTCATAGCCCGGCGGCAGGCTGGCCGCGGCGACCTCTTCCATCGCGGCCAGCGCCGCGCCCGAGGCGGTGCCGGGCGCCGGATCGCCGGTGATCCTGGCGGCGCGCTGGTTGTTGTAGCGTTGCAGCGACAGCGGCCCGGTGGTGTAGTCCGCGCTGGCGAAGGCGCCGACCGGAACCATTTCGCCGTTCGCGGTGCGCACATGGATCCGCGCGATGTCGCCCACCTCGTCGCGGTCGCCGGGCAGGGCCGTCATCCGCACCTGCCAGGACCGGCCGAAGAGATTGAAGTCGTTGACATAGGCCGACCCCAGCGTGGGTTGCAGCGCGGCGAAGACGTCCGAGACCGGGATGCCCAGCGCATAAAGCCGCTCGCGGTCGATATCGAGGAAAAGCTGCGGGCTGTCGGCCGAGAAGGTCGTGTAGACGCCGGACAGTCGCGGGTCTCCGTTCGCGGCGAAGGCAAGCCCCCGGGCGGTCGCGGCCAGGTCGGCCGCGGGCCGGCCCTGGGTGTCGAGCAGTTGCAGCTCGAACCCCGACCCGCTGCCGAGCCCGGCGATGGGCGGCAGGTTGAAGGCGATGACCTGCGCCTCGCGGATCGCCGCGCCCTGCACCATGGCCTGTCGGATCGCGGCAAAGACCGAGGTTTCTTCGGTGGTTCGTTCCTCGAACGGGGCCATCGAGACCAGCGCGAAGGCCGCGTTCGACCGGGTGATCCCGTCGAGGATCGAGAAGCCGGTGACCGAGGTGACGCTGGCCACGCCGGGCAGGCCCTGCAGGATCCGTTCGACCTCGCGCTGCGCGGCGGCGGTGCGGTTGACCGATGCGGCCTCGGGCAGGCGGGTCTCGACGATGAAGGATCCCTGATCCTCGGCCGGCAGAAACCCCGAGGGCACCGCGCGGAAAAGCCCGCCCGTCAGAACCATGGCGCCCGCGAGCAGCACGAGCCCCAGAACCGACCGCCTCACCAGCGCGCCCGCCGCCGCCGCATAGCGGTCGCGCGCGGCGTCGATGCCGGTCGAGATCCGGCCCATGATCCCCTTGCGGGGGCCGTGATGGGGCCTCAGCACGATGGCGCAGAGCGCGGGCGACAGGGTCAGCGCGTTGATCGCCGAGATCACCATCGAGACCGAGACCGCCACCGCGAATTGCTGGAAGAGCTGACCCGAAATGCCGGGAATGAAGGCGACCGGCACGAAGACCGATAGCAGAACCAGCGTGATTGCGACGATGGCGCCGGTGATCTCGCCCATCGCCGCCTCGGCGGCTTGCGCAGGGTCAAGCGAGTGGTCCTCTTCCATCTTGGCCTCGACCGCCTCGACCACGACAATGGCGTCGTCGACGACGATGCCGATGGCCAGCACCAGCGCCAGCAGCGACACGGTGTTCAGCGTGAAGCCCATCGCTAGCATCACCGCGAAGGTTCCGACCAGCGCCACCGGCACCGCGATCAGCGGCACGATGGTGGCCCTGAGCGACCCGAGGAAGACGAAGACCACCAGCACGACCAGCACGAAAGCCTCGATCAGCGTATGCTCGACCGCCGCGATGCTTTCCTTCACGAAGACCGAGCTGTCCGAGACGGCCGTGTAGGCCATGCCCTCGGGAAAGCGTTCGGCCGCGCGGGCCATCACCGCCTTGACCCCGTCGGCCGCCGCGATGGCATTGCCGCCGGGCGCGAGATACAGCCCGATCAGCGTCGCGGGCGCGCCGTCGAAGCTGGTCGTCACGTCGGAACTGCGGTCGCCCAGTTGCACATCGGCCACATCGCCCACCCGCACCACGCTGCCGTCGGCGGCCGAGCGGACGATGATTTGGGCGAATTCTTCGGGGCTTTCCAGCCGCCCTCTGGTCGAGATGTTCAGCTGCATCCCCGGATCGTCGGTGACCGGCTGCCCGCCGACCCGGCCAATGGCCGCCTGAAGGTTCTGGCTTTTCAGCGCGGCGGCGACATCCGAGGGCGTCAGGTTCAGCGCGGCCAGCCGGTCCACGTCCAGATCGACGAGCATCGCGAACTGGTTCGCGCCGAACATCGAGGCATCGCCGACGCCCTCGACCCGTTTCAGCGCATCCAGCAGGTTGATCCGGGCATAGTTGGTCAGATCGCCCCCGGTGACGCGGCCGTCGGTCGCGTAAAGCGCGACGCCCATCAGCAGCGACGAGGATTTCTTGGCGACCTTCACCCCGGTCTGTCTGACCTCGGGCGGCAGCAGCGGCTCGGCCAGGGCCACGCGGTTCTGCACGTTCACCGTGGCGATGTCGGGATCGGTGCCGACCTCGAAACTGATCGTCAGGATGTAGGTGCCGTCCGCCCCCGAGGTCGAGGACATGTAGATCATGTCGTCGACCCCGGTCACCTGGTCCTCGATGACCTGGGCCACGGTCTCTTCGACCACTTGGGCTCCGGCGCCCGGGTAGCTTGCGGTGACCGAGACCTGCGGCGGCACGATATCGGGAAACTGTTCGACCGGCATCTTGGTCAGGGCGATCAGCCCGGCGATGAACAGCACGATCGAGATGACCCCGGCCAGGCGGGGGCGGCGGATGAAGGTCCGGGCCAGCATGGTCTAGCCGTCCACCGGGGCGGCCGCGTCCACGGGCTGGCCGGGCCGGACCTTGTTCAGACCTTCGGTGATCACCCTCTCGCCCTCGGCAAGACCGTCCGCGATCACCGCAAATCCCCGGGCGGTGCGCCCGACCGTGACCCGGCGCAGCTCGGCCCTGTCGCCGTCGCCGACCACCAGCACGAAGGCGCCCTGCACGTCGCGCTGCACCGCCTGCTGCGGCACTGCCAGTTCCGGCGCCGGTTGCTGCGCGGTCAGCTGTACCCGGACCAGCTCGCCATCCAGCAGCAGCCCCTCGGGATTGTCGAAGCGGGCGCGCAGGGTGACGCTGTCGGTGCCTCCGGTGACCGCGCTGTCGACGAAATCGACATCGCCGGGCCGGTCGTAGACCGTGCCATTGGCCAGCGTCAGCGTCACCGCGTCGATGTCGCTGGCCGCTCCGGCCGCGACCCGTTCCAGATAGCTGCGCAGCACGGCGGTCGGCACCTGAAATTCCGCATGCATCGGGTCCAGCCGGATCAGCACCGCCAGTGGCCCCGCTCCGGCCGCGATCATCGCCCCGGCATCGACCTCGGGCGGCCCGATGCGGCCGGCGAAGGGGGCCGCGATCTCGGTATAGGACAGGTTCAGCCGGGCGCGGTCGAGCGCCGCCGACAGGCGAATCACGTCGCCCTCCCGGCTGGCAAGATCGGCCTCGGCCGTGTCGAGGATGGCCTGCGCGGCGGCATTCCGCGCGACCAGTTCCGCCTGCCGGTCCCGTTCCAGCCGGGCGCGGTCGCGGGCGGCCTCGGCCGTGCGCAGCGCGCCTTCGGCCTCCTTGACGGCGGTCTGAAACAGGTCCTTCTCGATCCGGAACAGCACCTGGCCCTCGGCGACCAACTCCCCGGGTTCGAAGCCGATTTCCTCAAGCATCCCGCCCACGCGCGCCACCAGCGCGACGGTGCGGTCGGCGTCGAGGCGGCCGTTGAAGGTGGCGGTCCGGGTCAGCTCCATCGTCGTGGCGGGCACGGCGACAACCGATGGCGGCGGCGTCTGCTGCGCATGGGCCGCGCAGCCAAGACAGATCGCCCCGAGAAACAGGCGGATTCCGGTCACGGTGAAGTCCCTCCCCCAAGGGCCCGCATCGGGGCGGGCTCCGGGAAAGTTTACATCGTTTAGTCATTCCAATGTGAAATTTTCGATCCGGACGGGTGGGCGGACCCGTTCCGGGCCAGGTCGGGGCCGTTCGGGGCCGTTTCCGGACCGGTCCCATGCCGCTGCCCGGCGCAGCGGGGGCGGCGCTAAAGCGCGATGCGAAGACGCAGGAAGCCGTCGGGGCCGTTTTCTGCGGGCTCGAGAGCGAGGTCGCGCAGCTCGTCGAGATGATCGAGCGCGGCCGGGCTGGTGTCGAACAGGACCGTGGTGCCGGGCAGATCCTCGAAGCGCCAGGTGGCATCGGCCCGCGGCGCGACGGTGCCGTGTTCGGCGATATAGCGCAGCAGCACGTCGCGGTTGGCATCGGGCGCCTCGAACGCCACGGTGTCGACCCCGGTGCCGGGAAAGCCGCCGCCGCCGCTGGCCCGGAAACTGTTGGTCGCGACCACGAATTCCATGTCGTCGGTCACTGGCTGTCCCTGCCAGCTCAGCCCCGAGATGCGTCCCGCGGTCGGGTCCAGCAGCCGGCCCCCCGGCCCGAAGCGCGGCGGCCGGCTGAGGTCGATCCGATATTCGACCCCGCAGATCACGTCGAAATTATAGCACGGGGCCTCGGGATTCAGCAGGATCTGGTCGGGTTGGCCCGGCTCGATCCGGTTGAAGAGCGCGGCCGAGCGTTCGAGCCAGCCGCGCAGCTGGGCGCCGGTCACCCGCACCGCGCGCACCGTGTTGGGGTAAAGGTAAAGATCGGCGACGTTTCGGATCGCGATGTCGCCCGCGGGCACGTCGGTGTAGTAGTCCGGTCCGCCATGGCCGCCCGCCTTGAACGGTGCCGCCGCCGACAGCAGCGGCAGGCCCTCGTGGCGGGTGCCCTTCAGCATCTCGGCCAGGTACCAGCGCTGGGCGTCGGCGACGATCTTGACCGAGGCGTCGTTGGTCACCAGCGAGAAATAGCTGTGCAGCGGCACTTCGGTGCGGCCGACGGCGCGGCGGGTATAGGCCAGCGTCTCGGCATGGGCGGGCGCCGCGGCCGTTATCACCTCGGGATTGCTGGACACCAGCGGCACCACCCCGCGGCCGGGCTTTCGGTGCGCGATCGGGTGCACCGCGCTGCGGTGTTCGGCCACCCGCCACCCGGCCGTGCCACGCTCGAGCAGCAGGTCGACCACGCCAAGATGCGATCCCCAGAAGCCGGGCATGACGGCGGGCTTGCCGCAGATCGTGCCCGCCTCGGCATCGACCCCGGGGATGCCCGCGAAATCGGGACCGGGCAGGGTCATGTGCTGATGTCCCGACAGGATCGCGTCGATTCCCTCGATCCCGGCCAGCGGCAGGCAGGCATTCTCCTGCCGGTCGACATGGTCGGGCTCGCCGATGCCGGAATGGGCCAGCGCCACGACCAGATCGGCGCCGTCGGCGCGCATCCGCGGCACCAGCGCCCGGGCGGCCGCGACGATGTCGCCACCCTCGGCCCGGCCGTGCAGATGCCGGCGGTCCCAGATCGCAATGGGCGGCGGCAGGAAGCCGATCACTCCGATCCTCAGCGGATGGGGCTGTCCCGCGCCGTCGCGCACCGTCCGGTCCAGCAGCGTATAGCGCGGCAGCGCGGCCAGCCCGGGCGGGGCCAGCGGGCCGGGCAGCAGATTGGCCGACACGACCGGGAACCGCGCGCCATCGAGCGCAGTCAGCAAAAAGTCGAGCCCGTAGTTGAAATCGTGATTGCCCAGCGTCGCCGCGTCATAGCCGACCGCATTCATCGCGGCGATCATCGGATGCATTTCGCCCGGGCGCAGGCCGCGTTCATGGGCGATATAGTCGCCCATCGGGTTGCCCTGCAGGAAATCGCCATTGTCGAACAATAGCGTATTGGCCGCCTCGGCCCTGAGCGTCGCGATCAGCGCGGCGGTGCGCGCCAGCCCGGCCGAGTCGATGGGGCGGTCGGAATAATAGTCATAGGGAAAGACATGCACATGCAGGTCCGAGGTTTCCATCAGCCGAAGATGCACGCGGTCGGCGGCGGGCGAAGCGGAAAATGGGTGCAGCGCGTTCAAGGATGCCCCCGCCTGAATGCCGCCCGACAAGGGGCGCGGCTGGCCGATACCAAACTACTCGGGCCGCGTCCGCAGCCTGCCGGGGAAATGGCTTTGACTTGGGGGCGGAATGCGACCATCACCGGCCTGCGAGAGTAAAGGGTTCGCAAGCGGATGGCGAGAGCCAATTCGCGTCAGGCGAATGTGGGATTGTTTGCATTCGCCCCAAACTGACGCCCGCCTTGCGCCATTGCAGGAAAAGGAGCCGCCATGCAACTGGCCGAGCAGGTGACTTTCGGAGGCGGCGGTCTGGACCGGGCCGCGTTGCGGCGCGGCGATGCCGTCTGGCTGGACGATGCCTGGGGTAAGGGACGGGTCCTGCCGCTCTGGCGCGGCAAGCCGCTGTGCTGCGAAGACGGGCTTGGCTGGGTGCCCTGCGCGAACCCGGTTCCGGCCGAGCGGCGCGCGCGGGCGATCTTCCTCGGGCTGGCCGATGGCGCGCCGCATTTCGCCGTCGATATCTCGGACTGGCGCCCGGACGAGATCCCCGACACGCTGGGCCTGTTTCTCGATCCGTCCGAACAGCGCCATCCCGATCTGCCGGAAGATCACCTCTTTCGCGAACTGCGCCGGGTGATGCCGGGGCTAGACCCGCTTCAGGCCGAACTGGCGGCGACCGCTAAGGGGATCTGCGAATGGCACCGCACCCACCGGTTCTGTTCGCGCTGCGGCCAGCCCAGCCGGATGGTCGATGCGGGCTGGCGCCGGGTCTGCGAGGCCTGCAGCACGCCGCATTTCCCGCGCACCGATCCTTGCGTCATCATGCTGATCCTGCAGGGCAACTCGGTCCTGCTGGGGCGCTCGCCGGGCTGGCCCGAGGGGATGTTCTCGCTCCTGGCGGGCTTCATCGAGCCGGGCGAGTCGGTCGAGGCCGCGGTGCGGCGCGAGGTCGCCGAGGAAACCGGCATCCGCGTGGGCCGGGTCGGCTATCTGGCCAGCCAGCCCTGGCCGTTTCCGGCCTCGCTGATGCTGGGCTGCCGGGGCGAGGCCCTGTCCCGCGAGATCACCGTCGATCCGGCCGAGATCGCCGAGGCGCGCTGGGTGCCGCGCGAAGAGATGCTGGCGGTCATCGCGGGCGAATCCGCCGACATCCGGCCGCCGCGCCCGGGGGCGATTGCCGGCTACCTGATCCGCAGATGGCTTGCGGACCGGCTGGATTGAGGCCAGAACGGACAGAGCCAGCCCGGAGCCAGACATGCAGCTTACCGCCCGCGAAGACATCGCCGCGCCGATCGAGGAGGTCTTTGCCGTGCTGTCGGACTTTCCGCGCGTCGAGGCCGCGGCCGGTCGCCGCGGGGCCGACCTGCGCCGGCTCGACGACCGCAGCGAACCCGGGCCGGGCATGGCCTGGGCTGCCGAATTCACGCTGCAGGGCGCCCGGCGCGCGGTCGAGACCGAACTGGTCGCCTTCGAACCGCCGCAACAGATCCGCCTGCAGTCGCGCTCGGGCGGGCTGCAGGCCGCCAGCGCCATCGAGCTGCAGCTTCTGGCGCCGCGCCTGACCCGGCTGGCCATCTCGATCGAGCTCGCCTCGAAGACCATCGGCGCGCGGGTGCTGCTGCAGACGCTGCGGCTTGCCCATCACCGGCTGGCCGAGCAGCTTGAAACATCGGTCGCCCGGCTGGCCCGCGAGATCGAGGCGGGCCGCTTCCGTCAGGGCTGAGCCCCGGCCGCAAGGCAAGGATTTTCAGGGTCCCGGAATCGACAAACCCCCGGGCAGGGCCTCGGGGGTCGTCTCGCTGGAGCATTGCTGCTCCGGTTCGCATGCCGACGGTCTTACAGAAGACCTTCGCGCTGGGCTTTCTTCCGCGCCAGTTTGCGCGCACGGCGGACGGCTTCCGCCTTCTCGCGCGCTTTCTTCTCGGACGGTTTCTCGAAATGTTGCTTGAGCTTCATTTCGCGGAACACGCCTTCGCGCTGAAGTTTCTTCTTCAGAGCCCGAAGCGCCTGGTCGACATTGTTGTCGCGAACGCTGACCTGCATGTGGTTGTCACCACCTTTCTTGCTGGAGTTTCGAATTTCGCAGGAGGTGGCCGTATAGCAAAGCCGCGCGAACTTGTCTATAGAGGGGGCCGTCGAAAGGAGGCCCCCGCATGACCGACACGCCCCAAGGCCTGGATGCCATCAAGCAAGAGCTTCTGGACGCGGCCCTGATCCACGTCCCGTTCGACGGATGGAGCGAGGCCGCCTTCCGCGCCGCCATCGCCGATTCCGGCGTCGATGCCGCCATGGCCCGCGCCGCCTGCCCGCGCGGTGCGGTCGATCTGGCGGTGGCCTATCATTTGCGCGGCGACGACGAGATGGTGCGCCGCCTGACCGAAACCGACCTCTCGGCGATGCGCTTTCGCGACAGGGTGGCGCTGGCCGTGCGCTACCGACTGGACGCGGCCGAGGACAAGGAGGCCGTGCGGCGGGGCGCCACTCTGTTCGCGCTGCCGCCTTACGCCGCCGAAGGCTCGCGGCTCGTCTGGGGCACCGCCGACCGGATCTGGACCGCGCTCGGCGACAGCTCGGACGACGTGAACTGGTACACCAAGCGCGCCTCGCTGGCGGCGGTCTACGGCTCGACCGTGCTTTACTGGCTGGGCGACGAAAGCCCCGACCATGCCGAGACCGCCGCCTTCCTCGACCGCCGGATCGGTGATGTGATGCAGCTCGAAAAGGTCAAGGCGCAGGTCAACAAGGCCTGGGTTCTCAAGCCGCTGATGCTGGGGCCGAACTGGCTTGCCCGGCAGATCCGTCCGCCGCACCGGCAGCCCGACCGGCGGCTGCCCGGATCGGTCCGTCCCGGCCTGCCGGAGCGCACATGACGCTCCCGGCAACGATGCGGGCGGTCGAGATTTCCGAACCCGGCGGCCCCGAAGTCCTGCGTCCGACCGAACGCCCGGTGCCGGTGCCGCGGGCGGGCGAGGTTCTGATCCGGCTGGCCTATGCCGGGGTGAACCGGCCCGACGCGCTGCAGCGCGCGGGATCCTACGCGCCGCCGCCGCAGGCCTCGGACCTGCCGGGGCTGGAAGGCGCGGGCGAAGTTGCGGCGCTGGGCGAGGGCGTGTCGGGGCTTCGGGTCGGCGACCGGGTCTGCGCGCTGCTGCCGGGCGGCGGCTATGCAGACTATGTCGCGACCTCGGCGGCACATGCGCTGCCGGTGCCGGACGGGCTGGGGCTGAAAGAGGCCGCCTGCCTGCCCGAGACCTTCTTCACGGTCTGGTCCAACGTCTTCATGCGCGGTGGCCTCACGGCGGGCGAACGGTTCCTGGTGCATGGCGGGTCCTCCGGGATCGGCACGACCGCGATCCAGCTGGCCTCGGTCTTCGGGGCGCGGGTCTTCGCCACCGCCGGCAACCCGACCAAATGCGCGGCCTGCCGCGATCTGGGGGCCGAGCGGGCGATCGACTATTCCAGCGAGGATTTCGTCGAGATTTTGCGGGCCGAGGGCGGGGCCGACCTGATCCTCGACATGGTGGGCGGCGACTATCTTCCGCGCAACGTGCGGGCGCTGGCCGATGACGGGAGGCTGGTGCAGATCGCCTTCCTGCAGGGGCCCAAGGTGGCGCTGAACTTCGCGCAGGTGATGATGCGGCGGCTGACCATCACCGGATCGACTCTGCGCCCGCAATCGGATCTGGCCAAGGCGCGGATCGCGGACGAACTGCGCGAGAGGGTCTGGCCGCTGCTGGCCTCGGGCCGCATCGCGCCGGTGATGGACAGCGAATTTGACCTGACCCAGGCGGCGCTGGCCCATGCAAGGATGGAACAAAGCGCCCATGTCGGGAAGATTGTCCTGAAGATCGCCTGAGACTGCGCAACGCCCTGGAAACTCACCGTTTCCGGGGCGCGTAAGGCCTTGCAAAAGCCGCGAAATCGTCACAATCCCGATCCCGGTGGCAGGGGCCGCCGGGGTTTTGAAGGGGTGATTTCGATGAAAGGCATTTTCTCTCTCGCAGGGCTGGCGCTGGCCGCCGGACTGGGCACGGCGCAGGCCAGCACGCTGACGCTGGACTATACCGGGCAGACCCCCGGCGCGACGACGGTCTATTATTCCTTCTACGGCCGGTCGGACTCGGCCAGCGCCGGACAGTTCGCCTTCGATGTCGCGGGGCAAAGCGACCCGCTTCTGGCCTGGTGCGTGGACCTGACCCATGCGCTGAGCCAGACCGCGACCGGCTACACGACCGGCGCATCGCTCTTCGGCAGCACCGTCCTGACCAATCTCGACCGCCTCTTCACCCAGCATTACGCAGATGTGGTCGATGCGGTCAGCTCGGCCGCGTTCCAGGTCGCGATCTGGGAGGTCGTCTATGACAGCGACAGCCTCAACCTCGGGCGCGGCGCTTTCCGCCTGAGCGGCTGGACCGACAACCGGGTCGAGCGCAAGGCCGCCGATTTCCTTGCGCTGACCGACGAGACCGGCGGCTATCAGCTGGACTTCCTGAAATCGACCTCGTGGTGGCGGCCGAGCCAGAGCCTTGTGACTGCGGTCGCCACGCCCGATCCGGCGCCGGTGCCGCTTCCGGCCCCGGTTCTGATGCTGGGCTCGGGGCTGCTGGCGCTGCTGGGCCTGTCCCGGCGCCGCAAGGCCGCCTGAGCGCCTCCGTCCGACACCATGAGGCCCCTTCGGTCCGGCTGACGGTCAGCGGATCGGGGGCATCGCCGCGTCGCGAAGCGTGCAATCCTCGACCGTGTCGGCGGCGCAGGGACGGGGCCTCAGATCCCTGGTCAGGCAGATCCGCACCTCCTGGATGCGGCCGGCCTTGCAGGTCACGGTCAGCATGTCGGGCAGAAGGCCGGGATTGGCCTGCAGGAAGGCCTCTTCGACCACGCCCGCGGGCAGCCGGACCGGAGCCGTCAGCTTGCGGAAGGCGGGCGGCCGGATGACCGCGCCATAGGCCCGGCGCGCCGCGGCAAAATAGTCGCCCGCCGACAGGCCGGAACAACGCCCGTGTTTCTTCCACTGGTACCAGGCCGCGCCCGAACTGCCCATCAGATCGGCCATCCGCGCGGTCTGGGCGCGCGAGGGGTCGGGTTTCGCGCCGCGGCAATAGCCGGGCCAGCCCTGTTCGTATTGCGGCCAGAGCCCGTGCAGAACCCATCCCGCGCCCCCGCCCGGCGCGCAATGCGGGCTTTGCCGGGCCTCGCCCTCCAGCGCGCACCAGCTTGGCGCCCAGCTGAGCGCCAGCAGGTAATAGTCGAATTTCCCGGCGGGCTCGCCATCGGCGCGGGCCAGGGTCGCAGACAGCAGCAGCACGGCCAGCCAGCGCATTTTCTCTTTTCTCCGGGCGTTTCGCCGACTATATAGACTGGAACTTCCCCGAAAACGAGGAACCGCGCCAATCCGGCGCAGCCGTTTCCCGGCCCGGGGAGCGCTATGGTCGCACGAGAGGAGAAGGCCGATGAACAAACCCATCATGGCCAAGGCCACCGCCGTCTGGCTGGTCGACAACACGACGCTGAGCTTCCGGCAGATCGCCGATTTCTGCGGCCTGCACGAGCTGGAAGTGCAGGGCATTGCCGATGGCGACGTGGCGGGCGGGGTGCGCGGCTTCGATCCGGTCGCGAACAACCAGCTCGACCAGTCGGAAATCGACAAGGCCGAGAAGGACCCGCTTTACAAGCTGCGGCTCAAGTTCAACCCGGCCGCGCTGGGCGAGGAAAAGCGCCGCGGCCCGCGCTATACGCCGCTGTCCAAGCGGCAGGACCGGCCCGCCTCGATCCTGTGGCTGGTCAAGTTCCACCCCGAACTCAGCGACGGCCAGATCGCCAAGCTGGTCGGCACCACCAAACCGACGATCCAGTCGATCCGCGAACGCACCCACTGGAACATCTCGAACATCCAGCCGATCGACCCGGTGGCGCTGGGGCTCTGCAAGCAGTCCGAGCTTGATTCCGCCGTGCAGAAGGCCGCCCGCAAGCGCGCCGCGGAAGGCGGGCTGATGACCGATGACGAACGCCGCAAGCTGGTCTCGACCGAACAGTCGCTGGAAATGGGCACCGAGCCGCGCCTGCCCTCCGCCATTTCGGGGCTCGAAACCTTCACCCTGACGCGCCCGGACGACGACGAGGAAGAGGACCGATTGGTGCCGGATGCCGACAGCTTCTTCAACCTGCCCGATAACGGTGACGAGGAAGACGAGGACGACGACGATCCCCGCCGCTGATCCGCGGCCGGGCGATCCGGTCCGGACGGACAGAAACGGACGGCTCGTTTCGGCGGGCCGCCCGTTCGCCTTTCAAGGGCTCGCTTGCGCGGCGCGTGGCCGGGCGGCGCTCAGTCGTCGAGCGAGTCGAGATAGGCGATGACGTTGGCGCGGTCCTGCGGGTCCTTGAGCCCGGCAAAGGTCATCGCCGTGCCCGGCACCACGTCGCGCGGGGCCGCGATGAACTCGTAGATCCGCTCGGCCGTCCACTCCCCCTCGAGCCCCGCCATCGCGTCGGAATAGGAAAAGTCGGCCACTGCATGCACCGGCCGCCCGACCACGCCGTAAAGCGACGGCCCGACCGCGTTCACGCCTTCCTCGGCCCGGTGGCAGGACTTGCACTGGTTGAAGACCCGCTCGCCCGCGGCCGCATCGGCCTGGGCCATGCGCTCTTCGAAGGTCAGCTCCTGTTCCGGTTCTGCCGGGGTCTCGGGCTCTTCCTCGATGACCACATAGGCGGGTTTTTCAAGCTCGGGCGGCGTGAAGTAGAACCCTCCCGCCCGATCGACCAGCACAAACAGCAAAAGCGCCCCCGAGCCCGCGCCCAGAAGCTTGGTGAAGCTCACCTTCTTCAGCATCAATTCGATCCCATGTTTTCCCGCGAACTTCCTATGTGCTTCCCCTTCGGCTTGGCAAGAAGTATTCAGTTTAACCATCGACCCGGCCGGGTCCCGGCCAGCCACAGGAAACAGTCCCCACATGACCAGCCGTATCGCCTTTCAGGGAGAACCCGGCGCCTATTCGCACCAGGCCTGCCACGACGCCCGTCCCGAGATGGAGGCGCTGCCCTGCCGGACCTTCGAGGACGTGATCGAGGCCGTGCGCAGCGGCGAGGCGGACCTGGCGATGCTGCCGGTCGAGAATTCGACCTACGGGCGGGTGGCCGACATCCACCAGCTTTTGCCGGATTCCGGGCTGCATATCGTGGGCGAGGCCTTCGTCAGGGTGCATATCAACCTGCTGGCAGTTCCGGGCGCGCCGCTTTCGGGCATCCGCCGCGCGATGAGCCATACCGTCCTGCTGGGGCAATGCCGGGACTTCCTGCATAAGCATGACATCCACCGGGTGACCGGGGCCGATACCGCGGGCTCGGCCCGGCAGGTGGCCGAGATCGGCGACCCGGAATTGGCCGCGCTCGCGGGCGATCTGGCGGCCGAGATCTACGGGCTCGAGGTGCTGGCCCGCCATATCGAGGATCACGACAAGAACACCACCCGCTTTCTGCTGATGTCGCGCGAACCCGACCGCACGCGGCGGGGCGATCTGGGCATGATGACCACCTTCGTCTTCCGGGTCCGCAACATTCCGGCGGCGCTTTACAAGGCGATGGGCGGCTTCGCGACCAATGGCGTCAACATGACCAAGCTGGAAAGCTACATGGTCGACGGGTCCTTCACCGCGACCCAGTTCTACGCCGATATCGAGGGCCATCCCGACGACCCCCATGTCGCCCGCGCGCTGGAGGAACTCGACTACTTCACCTCGCATCTCGACATTCTCGGGGTCTACCCGGCTGACCGCAAACGCAGCTGAGCCGCGGCTGCGGCGCCGGGGCCGGACCGGACCCCGACCCTTGCGAATCCGCCGCGTGACGTCTATGTAACGCCTCGAGAGGTTGGCGCGGGCGAGCGCCTCGCCAACCCGGTCAGGTCCGGAAGGAAGCAGCCGTAACGAGCCCCGTTCGGGTCGCTGTCCAGCCTCTCACCTTCTCCCCGACAGGCGTACAGGCGTTTTGCAGTCCGACAGCGGGCGCTTCTGTCCGGCGGTCTCTGCCGGGGACTGTCCGCGATCCGCTGGACGCCGCCCGGGTCAGGGCCTACCCTGTCGCCCGGACCCGCGATTTCGAGAGGACCCATGGCAGACCCCCAGGGCACCGCCTATCAGGTGCTGGCGCGCAAGTACCGTCCCGCCACATTCGCCGATCTGATCGGGCAGGATGCGATGGTGCGCACCCTCAAGAACGCCTTTGCCGCCGACCGGATCGCGCAGGCCTTCATCATGACCGGCATCCGCGGCACCGGCAAGACGACGACCGCCCGGATCATCGCCAAGGGCATGAACTGCATCGGCCCGGACGGGCAGGGCGGCCCGACGACCGAGCCCTGCGGGCAATGCGAGCATTGCCGCGCCATCGCCGAGGGCCGCCATGTCGATGTGATGGAGATGGACGCCGCCTCGCGCACCGGCGTGAACGACATCCGCGAGATCATCGACAGCGTGGCCTACCGGGCGGCCTCGGCGCGCTACAAGATCTACATCATCGACGAGGTTCACATGCTGTCGACCAGCGCGTTCAACGCGCTGCTGAAGACGCTGGAGGAACCGCCCGCCCATGTGAAGTTCATCTTCGCCACCACCGAGATCCGCAAGGTGCCGGTGACGGTGCTGTCGCGCTGCCAGCGCTTCGATCTGCGCCGGATCGAGCCCGAGGTGATGATCGCCCATCTGAAAAAGATCGCGGGGCTCGAGAACGCGCCCATTTCGGACGAGGCGCTGGGGCTGATCACCCGGGCCGCCGAAGGGTCCGTGCGCGACGCGATGAGCCTTCTCGATCAGGCGATTGCGCATGGCGCGGGCGAAACCACGGTCGATCAGGTCCGCGCCATGCTGGGCCTCGCCGACCGGGGCCGCGTGCTCGATCTTTTCGACATGATCATGGCGGGCGACGCCGCAGGCGCGCTGGGCGAGCTGGCCGCGCAATATGCCGACGGCGCCGATCCGCTGGCGGTGCTGCGCGATCTGGCCGAGATCACTCACTGGCTCAGCGTCATCAAGATCGCGCCCGAGGCCGCCGACGACCCGACCGTCGGCCCCGACGAACGCGCCCGCGGCCGCACCATGGCCGAGCGGCTGTCGATGCGGGTGCTGGCGCGGATGTGGCAGATGCTGCTGAAGGCGCTGGAAGAGGTCTCGATGGCGCCCAATGCGATGATGGCGGCCGAGATGGCGGTGATCCGGCTGACCCATGTCTCGACCCTGCCCGCGCCCGAGGATCTGGTGCGCAAACTGCAGGACAACCCGCCCTCGGGTCCCGCGCCTTCCGGCCCCGCGCCCTCGGGCGGCGGCGGGATGCAGGCGCAAGCCCGGGGCGTCCCGATTCATGCCGCGCCCTCGGGCGGCGGCGCCGTCACCGCGCTGGCCCGCGCCCCCGAGCAGACGCTGGCGCATTACCCAAGTTTCGAGGCGGTGGTCGACCTGATCCGCGCCAATCGCGACATGGTGCTGCTGGTCGAGGTCGAGGCCGGCGTCCGGCTTGTCAGCTATTCCCCCGGCCGGATCGAATTCGAACCCGCGCCCGGCGCGCCCGCCGATCTGGCCCAGCGGCTGGGACAGCGGCTGCAAAGCTGGACCGGCGCGCGCTGGGCGGTTTCGGTCGTGGGCAAGGGCGGTGGCCCCACCATCGACGAGACCCGCAACGCCGCCGAGGCCGCGCGCAAGGCCGAGGCCGCCGAACATCCACTGGTCCGCGCCGTTTTTGCCGCCTTCCCCAAGGCCGAAATCATCGACATAAAGCCGCCCGAGGTCCTGGCGGCCGAGGCGGCCGCCGAGGCTCTGCCCGAGGTCGAGGAGGAATGGGACCCGTTCGAGGACGACGACTGAACGCATAACAGGCGAAGGAGACACGCATGTTCAAGGGAATGGGCGGCCTTGGCGACATGGCCAAGATGATGAAAGCCGCGACCGAGATGCAGGGCAAGATGGCGGCTCTGCAGGAGACGCTGGCCACCACGCTGGTCGAGGGCGAAAGCGGCGCGGGGCTGGTCAAGGCCACGGCGACCGCCAAGGGCACGCTGACCGCGCTGTCGATCGATCCGTCGATCTTCAATCCCGACGAGAAGGAAGTGGTCGAGGACCTGATTCTGGCGGCCATCAAGGACGCCCAGCAGAAGGCGATGGAAAAGACCAAGGAAGAGACCCGCAAGCTGACCGAGGAAATGGGTCTGCCTCCGGGGCTCGGCCTGCCGGTCTGATCAAATGTTTTTCTTCGGCCCAGAGGATGCCTCCAAGCTTCCTTTGAGTGGAGAGACCGCTGAAGTGGTGATCTCCGAGGCGCGCAAAGCATATCTGGAACAGATTTGCGCGTACTTGGGGATCTCGCTTCTCTTTGGGTGGATTGGTTATAGCTCGAGCGGACCTGCAGCGCAGATAGTGAATAGTATAGCTGGGCTGGGGCTCATCTTGTTTTTTATCACTTCGTACTGCTTTCTTACAGTTCATTTCCGGGACGCTAGGCGTGTTCGGGGAGACATTCTGCAAGCTGCTCAGCACCAGAAGGACCCAGATTTGTTTTGGCGCTGTTACTCCGATCTGTTTCCGATGGCGTGGAAATGAGTCGCCCGCACGAGATAGACGCGCTGATCGACCTGATGGCACGGCTGCCGGGGCTTGGGCCCCGGTCGGCCCGCCGTGCCGTGCTGCATCTGGTCCGCAAACGCGCGGTCCTGTTGTTGCCGCTGGCCGAGACCATGCGCAAGGTCGGCGAGGCGGTGCATGATTGCGCCGTCTGCGGCAACATCACCACCGCCGATACCTGCGAGATCTGCGCCGATCCGGCCCGCTCGAACGGCGAGATCTGCGTGGTCGAGGATGTGGCCGATCTTTGGGCGATGGAACGCGGCGGTGCCTTCGGCGGGCGTTATCACGTGCTGGGCGGCACGCTGTCGGCGCTCGATTCGGTCGGGCCCGAGGATCTGCGCATTCCCGATCTGGTCGAACGGATCGGGCGCGAGGGGATCTCCGAGGTGATCCTGGCGCTGAACGCGACCGTCGACGGCCAGACCACTGCCCATTACATCGCCGAAGAACTGGCCGAGACCGGCGTGCGGCTGAGTTCGCTGGCCCAAGGGGTGCCGATCGGGGGCGAGCTCGATTATCTCGACGACGGCACGATCAGCGCGGCCCTGAAGGCGCGCCGGGGGCTCTGAGCCCGGGATTACCCCGTCGATTGCGGAAGTCTCACGGAATCTCAACTTGAACCGGTGCCGCCCGGGCCATTAGCTAGGGCAGGTCTCGCGTCCGTCCGACCGCAGAAGACAGGGAGTTTGCCGATGCCCACCCCCCGCCGCCATCCGCACCGTGCCGTTCTGCCGGTTCCGGCCAGACCTTCGCCTCGCCTTGCGGTCAGGACGCTTGCGCTGATGCTGGCGCTGATGCTGGGCGCGGTTCCGGCTCTGGCGCAGGATGCGCCGCCTTCGACCCCGGCGGCTGACGGCACCGAAACCGTGATCAAGACCCATGCCTTTTCGGAACTGGGCCAGCCCAAGTATCCGGCCGATTTCCAGCGGCTCGATTACGTCAATCCGGACGCGCCCAAGGGCGGCGAGATTTCGATCTGGGCGCCGGGCACCTTCGACAGCTTCAACCCCTTCACCCGCAAGGGCCGCGCCGGGGCGCTGGCGACGATCAATATCGAACGCCTGATGACAGATGTCGCCGACGAGCCCGGAACCTCGTACGGTCTGATTGCCGAAAGCCTCGAATATCCCGAAAGCGAGGACTGGGTGATCTTCAACCTGCGGCCCGAGGCGCATTTCACCGACGGCACCCCGGTAACCGCCGAGGACGTGAAATTCACCTTCGATCTGCTGATGGAACAGGCGCTGCCCTCGTACCGCGAGGCGATCAAGAAGCTCGTCTATTCCCCCGAGGTGCTGGATACCTACCGGATCAAGTTCACCTTCAAGCCGGACGTGCCGCGCGACGGGCTGATCAGCCAGATGGGGTCGAACCCGGTGATGTCGAAGGCCTGGTTCGAGAAAACCGGCGCGCGTCTTGATGAAAGCAGCCTGACCCCGATCATGGGGACCGGGCCTTACGTGCTGGACAGCTACGACATCAACCGCCGGATCGTCTACAAGCGTGACCCCGACTACTGGGGCAAGGACCTGCCGATCAATATCGGGCGCTACAATTTCGACCGGATACGGGTCGAGTATTTCGCCGATTCCATCGCCGCGCTCGAGGGCTTCAAGTCGGGTGCCTACACCTTCCGCGAAGAGGACAGCTCGAAGACCTGGGCGACGGGCTACGATTTCCCTGCGGTGGCCGAGGGCTGGGTGAAGAAGGACGAACCCCATGACGGCAACCTGCCGCCCGACAGCGGCTGGATCTTCAACCTCGCCCGGCCGCAATTCCAGGACCTGCGGGTGCGCCGCGCCATCGGGCTCATGTACAATTTCGAATGGACCAACGAGACGCTGCAATTCGGCCTCTTCAAGCAGCGCAGCTCGTTCTGGGAAAACAGCGATCTCGGCGCACCCGATGCGCCTCCCGAGGGCCGCGAGCTTGAACTGTTGCAGGAGGTCGCGGATCATATCGACCCCGCGATCCTGACCGAGCCGCCGATGAAGGCCCATACCTCGGGCGACCGTCAGCTCGACCGGCGGAACCTGCGCCAGGCCTCGCAACTTCTGGACGAGGCGGGCTGGGTCGCGGGCGATGACGGGATGCGCCGCAACGCCGATGGCCAGATGCTGAGGCTCGAGATCCTCGACGACAGCCCGGTGACCGAACGGATCGCGCTGCCCTTCGTCGACAACCTGCGCGCGCTGGGCGTCGATGCCAGCTTTTCGCGGGTGGACCCCTCGCAGTTCACCAACCGCCGCCGAGCACGCGACTACGACATGATCCTTGCAAGCTACCAGACCAACCTGGTCCCGGGGCTGGGCATGCAGCAGCGGTTCGGGTCGGCCGATGCCGAATACAGCCTCTTCAATCCGGCGGGCTTTGCCAATGAAGGCGCCGATATCCTGATGCGGCACCTCGTCTCGGCCAAATCCGAGGACGAGTTCCGCGCCGCGACCCGGGCGCTCGACCGGATCTTCCGGCACGCGTATTTCGTGGTGCCGACCTGGTACAAGGACGTCCACTGGGTGGCCTATTTCGACATGTACCGCCATCCCGACGCGCTGCCGCCCTACGATCTGGGCTATCTCGATTTCTGGTGGTACGACGCCGACCGCGCGGCCGAGCTGCGCGCGGCGGGCGCGCTGCGCTGACAGGGACAGACCGGACCAGATGGGCGCCTATATCCTCCGCCGGCTGCTGCTGATCGTGCCCACGCTGATCGGCATCATGATCATCAACTTCACCCTGACGCAATTCGTGCCGGGGGGACCGATCGAACAGATCATCGCCCAGATCGAGGGCGGCGGCGACGTCTTTCAGGGCTTTGCCGGGGGCGGAGCCGACGCCCAGAACCAGCAGATGAGCACCGCGGCGGGTGGCGGCAGCGACAAATATGTCGGCGCCCGCGGCCTGCCGCCCGAATTTATCGAGGAACTTGAAAAGGAGTTCGGCTTCGACAAGCCGCCCTTGGAACGGTTCCTGACGATGATGTGGAACTATGCCCGGTTCGATTTCGGCGAAAGCTACTTCCGGTCGGTGTCGGTCGTCGATCTGGTGCTGGAAAAGATGCCGGTCTCGATCAGCCTCGGGCTCTGGTCCACCCTGATCGCCTACATGGTCTCGATCCCGCTGGGCATCCGCAAGGCGGTCCGCGACGGGTCGGGCTTCGACACCTGGACCTCGGCCGTCATCATCGTGGGCTACGCGATCCCCGGGTTCCTGTTCGCGGTGCTGCTTCTGGTGGTCTTCGCGGGCGGGTCCTACCTGCAATGGTTCCCGCTGAGGGGGCTTGTCTCGGATAACTGGGCCGATCTCAGCTGGCCTGCAAAGATCCTCGATTATTTCTGGCACATCGCCCTGCCGGTGATCGCCACGACGATTTCCAGCTTTGCGACGCTGACGCTCTTGACCAAGAATTCCTTCCTTGACGAGATCAAGAAGCAATACGTGGTGACCGCCAAGGCCAAGGGCCTGTCCGAGTCGCGGGTGCTGTACGGGCACGTCTTCCGCAACGCCATGCTGATCGTGATCGCGGGTTTTCCGGGCATGTTCATCGGCGTCTTCTTCGGCGCCTCGATCATCATCGAGACGATCTTCTCGCTCGACGGGCTTGGGCGGCTCGGTTTCGAGGCGGCGGTCGCGCGCGACTATCCGGTGATCTTCGCGACGCTCTATGTCTTCGGGCTGATCGGGCTTCTGGTCGGCATCCTGTCGGACCTGACCTATGTGCTGGTCGATCCCCGGATCGACTTCGAAAGCCGGGAGACCTGACATGGCCTGGCTGTCTCCCCTCAATCAGCGGCGCTGGCGCAACTTCAAGCGTAACCGCCGGGCGCTCTGGTCGCTGGTCATCTTCGGCGTGCTGTTCGGCCTGTCGCTCTTTGCCGAACTGCTGGCCAACGACAAGCCGATCTATGTCAGCTATCGCGGCGAGAGCTTCTTTCCGATCTACCGGTTCTACCCCGAAACCGCCTTCGGCGGCGATCTGCGGACCGAGGCGGTCTATCGCGACATCGAGGTGCAATGCCTGATCCTGACCGGCGGGCTCGACGCCTGCTGGGACGACCCCGAGGGCCTGATCGCCGATGCCGCCGACGGCATGGTCGCGGGCGAGCCCATCGCGAAGGGTCAGATGATCTGGCCGCCGATCCGCTACAGCTACAACACCGTCAACGACATCCAGGGCACCGCGCCCTCGGCGCCGGACGCCCAACACTGGCTGGGCACCGACGATACCGCGCGGGACGTGCTGGCGCGGGTGATCTACGGGTTCCGGCTGTCGATCCTCTTCACGCTGATGGTGACCGGCATCGCCTCGGTCATCGGCATCGTGGCGGGCGCGGTTCAGGGCTTCTTCGGCGGGCTGACCGACCTGATCTTCCAGCGGGTGATCGAGATCTGGACCTCGACGCCCCAGCTTTACATCATCATCATCCTCTTTGCGGTGCTGGGGCGCAGCTTCTGGCTGCTGGTGTTCCTGACCGCGCTCTTCGGCTGGCCCGCTCTGGTGGGTGTCGTCCGGGCCGAGTTCCTGCGCGCGCGCAACTTCGAATATGTCCGCGCCGCCAAGGCGCTGGGCGTATCGAACTGGACGATCATGTTCCGCCACATGCTGCCCAACGCCATGGTCGCCACGCTGACCATGCTGCCCTTCATCATCACCGGCACCATCGGCACGCTGGCCTCGCTCGACTTCCTGGGCTTCGGGCTGCCGTCCTCGGCGCCGTCGCTGGGCGAACTGACGCTGCAGGCCAAACAGAACCTGCAGGCGCCCTGGCTGGGCTTCACCGCCTTCTTCACCTTCGCGATCATGCTGTCGCTGCTGGTGTTCATCTTCGAGGGCGTCCGCGATGCCTTCGACCCGAGAAAGACGTTCCAATGGGCCCGGTCCTGAAGGTCGAGAACCTGCATGTGTCCTTCCAGCAGGATGGCCGGCAGGCCCCAGCCGTCCGGGGCGTCAGCTTCGAGATCGGGCGCGGCGAGACGGTGGCGCTGGTGGGCGAATCCGGGTCGGGCAAGTCGGTGACGGCGCTGTCGACGGTCGGGCTCTTGCCCGGGTCGGCGACGGTGTCGGGCGCGATCGTCTATGAGGGCGAGGATCTGGCGGGTGCTCCGGAAAAGCGGCTGAGGCAGGTCCGGGGCAACGATATCAGCTTCATCTTCCAGGAGCCGATGACCTCGCTCAATCCGCTGCACACGCTGGAAAAGCAGATCGCGGAAAGCCTGGCGCTGCATCAGGGGCTGACCGGGGCGGCGGCGCGGACGCGCATCCTGGAACTTCTGACCCGGGTCGGCATCCGCGATCCCGAAAGCCGCCTGGGCGCCTATCCACACCAGCTGTCGGGCGGCCAGCGGCAGCGGGTGATGATCGCCATGGCGCTGGCCAACGGGCCCGACCTGCTGATCGCGGATGAACCCACCACGGCGCTCGACGTGACCATCGAGGCGCAGATCCTCGACCTGCTGGCCGAACTCAAGCGCGAAGAGACCATGAGCCTTCTCTTCATCACCCACGATTTGAACGTGGTGCGCCGGATCGCCGACCGGGTCTGCGTGATGAAGGATGGCGAGATCGTAGAGACCGGCCCCACGGCCGAAATCTTCCGTGCGCCGCAGCACCCCTATACCCAGAAGCTTCTGGCCGCCGCCGCCGTGGGCGGGCCCGATCCGGTCAAGCCCGACGCGGCCGAGATCGTGCGCACCGACGCGCTGAAGGTCTGGTTCCCGATCCAGCGCGGCTTCATGCGCAAGACCGTGGGCCATGTGAAGGCCGTCGACGGCGCCGACATCTCGGTCCGGGCGGGCGAGACGCTGGGGGTCGTGGGCGAGTCGGGGTCCGGCAAGACGACGCTGGCCCTGGCGGTCATGCGGCTGATTTCCTCGGAGGGGCGGATCGTCTTTCAGGGGCAGGGCATCGACGGGCTGAAATCGCGGCAGATCCGGCCGCTGAGGCGCGACATGCAGATCGTCTTTCAGGACCCGTTCGGCAGCCTCAGCCCGCGGATGACGGTCGAACAGATCGTGGCCGAGGGGCTCGGGGTGCACGGGGTCCGGCCGGGGCGGACGGCGCGCGAGGATGTCGCGCAGATCCTGACCGAGGTCGGGCTCGATCCGGCGATGATGCACCGCTATCCGCACGAGTTTTCGGGCGGGCAGCGCCAGCGGATCGCGATCGCGCGGGCGATGATCCTGCGGCCGCGCATGGTGGTGCTGGACGAACCCACCTCGGCCTTGGACATGACGGTGCAGGTGCAGATCGTCGACCTGCTGCGCAGCCTGCAGCGCAAATACGACCTGGCCTATCTGTTCATCAGCCACGATTTGCGCGTGGTGCGGGCGATGTCCCACAAGGTCGTGGTCATGCGGATGGGCCAGATTGTCGAGGCGGGAGAGGTCGAGGCGGTCTTCGAGGCGCCGAAGACGGACTATACCCGCACCCTGATGCGGGCGGCTTTTGCGGCGTCCGGGGAAACCCCGGGCGCCGCCTGAAAGCGTCAGATCGCCGAGCTGTGGCCGGCTTTCGACAGGTCGTAGGCGTCGAAGCCGCGGGCGATCATCCGGGTCAGCGGCTTGCCGTGTTCCGGCACCGTCAGCCCGTCATTGTTCAGATCGATGAACCCGGCGAAGCGGTCGGCGACTTCCTGGAACATCGCGTTCAGGTCGGCCTTCGAGATGCCGAAGGTTTCGGTGATCTCGGCGGTCGAGATGTGGAAATCGCACATCAAGGCCTCGATCATCCGCGAGCGCATCTTGTCCTCGTCGCTGAAGACATGGCCCCGGCCGGTCGCGAAGCGCCCGTCGCGGACCCGCGCGGTATAATCCGAGGTGCCCGAGAGGTTCTGGGCATAGCCCTGCGGGAAGCGCGAGATCGACGAGGCGCCCAGACCGATCAGCGCGGCTGCGGTGTCGTCGGTATAGCCCTGGAAGTTCCGGCGCAGCTTGCCCGCGTCCAGCGCCCGGGCCAGCCCGTCATCGGGCCGCGCGAAGTGGTCGATGCCGATTTCGCGGTAGCCGTCCCACAGGAACAGTTCCTTGGCGGTCTCGTAAAGCTTCAGCCGGGTTTCCGGGGTCGGCAGCGCCTCGGCCGGGATCATCGACTGGCGCCGGGCCATCCACGGCACGTGGGCATAGCCGTAAAGCGCGACCCGGTCGGGCGACAGCGACATCAGCTTCTGCACCGATTCGGCGATCCGTTCGTTCGACTGGTGCGGCAGGCCGTACAGGATGTCGGCGTTCAGCGAGGTGATACCCTTGGACCGGATCAGATCGACCGCGTCGCGGGTGATGTCATAGCTCTGGATCCGCCCGATCACCGACTGGATCTGCGGGTCGAAGTCCTGGATGCCGATCGAGGCGCGGTTCATGCCCGCTCGGGCCAGCACGTCCAGCCGGGCCTCGTCGATCTCGTTCGGGTCGATCTCGACCGAGAACTCGCCCTTTTCGTGCATCGGCGCGACGGCGAAGATCGCCTCGGTCAGCTGTTTCATCATGTCGGCCGACATCAGCGTCGGCGTTCCCCCGCCCCAATGCAGGCGCGACAGCGTCACGCCCTCGGGCAGCCGCTTGCCCAGCATCGCGATCTCGGTCTTCAGCGTCTCGAGATACGCTTCGACCGGCGCGTCGGACCGGGTGCCCTGGGTGCGGCAAGCGCAGAACCAGCACAGCCGGCGGCAGAACGGCACGTGGATATACAGGGAAATCTGCGAACCGGGCTCGATCTGGCCGATCCAGCCGGCGAAGTCTCCATCGTCCACCGACGCATTGAAATGGGGTGCCGTCGGGTAACTGGTGTACCGGGGCACCTTGGCGTCGAATAGACCGAGACGGGTGAGTTGCGATTCTGTGCTCATTCGACTAGCGTTAGGTCCACCCAAGGAACCTCTCCTTGATCGAAGTCAAAATTGGAAACGGAATGGCCGTTACCGACACGCCCGTTGCTCATATCGAGTGCTTTGATTGTCCGATTCGTCACCGCGCGGTCTGTGCCCGCTGCGAGACGGACGAACTCGAGGCGCTCGAGGCCATCAAGTACTACCGTACCTTCGACGCCGGTCAGACCGTGATCTGGTCCGGCGACCGGATGGATTTCGTCGGCTCGGTCATGGAAGGCATCGCCACGCTCAGCCAGACGATGGAGGACGGCCGCACCCAGATGGTGGGGTTGCTGCTGCCGTCCGATTTCGTGGGGCGCCCGGGGCGCGAAAGCGCGGCCTATGACGTGACCGCGACGACTCAGCTCACGATGTGCTGCTTCCGGCGCAAGCCGTTCGAAGAGCTGATGATCCGCACGCCGCATATCGGCCAGCGGCTTCTGGAAATGACGCTGGACGAACTGGACGCGGCGCGGGAATGGATGCTGCTTCTGGGCCGCAAGACCGCGCGCGAGAAGATCGCGAGCCTGCTGGCCATCATCGCCCGGCGCGACGCCACGCTGAAGCTCGGGCCGACCCGAGGGCGGATCGTGTTCGACCTGCCGCTGACCCGCGAGGCGATGGCCGACTATCTGGGCCTGACGCTGGAAACCGTCAGCCGCCAGATCTCGGCGCTGAAGCGCGACGGCGTGATCGTGCTGGAAGGCAAGCGCCATGTGACGGTTCCGGATTTCGATCGGTTGCTGGGCGAGACCGGCGATGACAGCGACGGCGGCATGCCGGCCTGAGGGCGTCCCCCAGGCCGGGCCGTCCGCGGCGCGTCAATGCGCCATCAGGACCGGGATCGTGGTCTTTTCAAGCATGCTGCGGGTCGCGCCGCCAAGGATCGCCTCGCGGAAGCGCGAATGGCCGTAGGCCCCCATGATCATCATGTCGGCGCCGATATCCATCGCATGGCGCTGCAGCACGTCCGAGACCCGCGGCGTGGTCTTGGCCAGTACCGAGATTTCGGTCTTGACGCCATGGCGCGACAGCATCTGCGACAGCGCACCGCCGGGGTCCGACCGGTCGGGGCCGTGCTTCGGCGGATCGACCACCGCGATATTGACCACCTCGGCGGCCTGCATCAGCGGCATCGCCTCTTTCAGCGCGGCCATCGCCTCGTCGCTCTGGTTCCAGGCGATCACGATCTTGCGCCCGATATGGGCGGTGTCGGCCCCGGCCGGCACCACCAGAAGCGGCGCATGCCCGTCGAACAGAACCGCCTCGGTCGCCGCCTCGTCCTCGATGCCGCGGCCCTCGCCATAGGGGCGGGGCATGATCACCAGATCCGAGAACCGCGCGCGCTGCGCCACCAGATGGCTGAGCCCGGCGATCTGCGCCACCGCGGCCTCGCTGCTCCAGGCGACGGTTTCGCGGCCCATGCGGGCCTTCACGGCGCTCTCGATGGCGGCGGCATCTTCCTGGGCCTTGTGCAGGGTCTCCTGCTGGATGAAGGCGTTGGTGCCCGCGTAGTAATACCCGGTCTGGGTGCGGTCCACGCCGAGGCAGAGGATGTCCAGATGCCCCTCTTCGCGGGCGGCGAGGGTGATCGCCGGTTCGAGCGCCGAGTCGGAGATATCCGTGTCGGTGATGATGGTCAGGATGGTCTTGTAGCCCACCGCAATACTCCTTCGCGTCGTTGGTGACGTTGCGCAGACCATAAATGACCACGATGTTCCAAGGCTTTGACCAAGATCAAGCTTGAATTGGACAAGCTAAAGAGAGATTGACTTGGATCAATGCATATCTGTGCATACCATAGAATACGTCACGGCATCGTGAGGGAGTCGGCCGAAGGCGGTTCGGTCGGTGAAAGACGAAGGGACTATCAATGTGGGACTACGTTAAGATCGCCGTCCTGGGCGTGATTGCGGTGTTCGCCGCGGTCGCCGCGTTCATGGCACGCGACATGGCATACATGGTGCACGCGGTGATCATCCTGCTCGTCACGGGCGGCCTCGCCGCCTGGACGGTGCGGGGGCTCGGCGCGCCGAAACCGGCGGTCGACAGGACCGGCTACATGGACGATGTCATCCGGGCGGGTGTCATCGCGACCTGCTTCTGGGGCGTGGTCGGCTTTGCCGCCGGCACGTTCATCGCCAGCCAGCTGGCCTTTCCCGGCCTGAACTTCGAATGGGCCAGCGGGTACATGAACTTCGGCCGGTTGCGTCCGCTGCACACCTCGGCCGTGATCTTCGCCTTCGGCGGCAACGCCCTGATCGCCACCTCGTTCTACGTGGTCCAGCGCACGAGCGCGGCGCGGCTCTGGGGCGGCAACCTCGCCTGGTTCGTGTTCTGGGGCTATCAGCTGTTCATCGTGCTGGCGGCGACCGGCTACCTGCTGGGGTCCACCCAGTCCAAGGAATATGCCGAGCCCGAATGGTACACCGACATCTGGCTGACGGTTATCTGGGTGACCTACCTGGCGATCTTCATGGGCACGATCTTCAAGCGCAAAGAGCCCCATATCTACGTCGCCAACTGGTTCTACCTCAGCTTCATCGTCACCGTGGCGATGCTGCACCTGATCAACAACCTCAGCCTGCCGGTCTCGATCTGGGGCTCGAAATCCGTGCAGGTCTTCTCGGGCGTGCAGGACGCCATGACCCAGTGGTGGTACGGCCATAACGCGGTGGGCTTCTTCCTGACCGCGGGCTTCCTGGGCATGATGTACTACTTCGTGCCGAAACAGGCCGAACGCCCGGTCTACAGCTACAAGCTCAGCATCATCCACTTCTGGGCGCTGATCTTCCTCTACATCTGGGCGGGTCCGCACCACCTGCACTATACCGCGCTGCCCGACTGGGCCGGCACGCTGGGCATGGTCTTCTCGGTCATGCTGTGGATGCCCTCCTGGGGCGGCATGATCAACGGCCTGATGACGCTGTCGGGCGCCTGGGACAAGATCCGCACCGACCCGGTCATCCGCATGATGGTCGTGGCCGTCGGCTTCTACGGCATGTCGACCTTCGAAGGCCCGATGATGTCGATCCGCGCGGTCAACTCGCTGTCGCACTACACCGACTGGACCATCGGCCACGTCCATTCCGGCGCTCTGGGCTGGAACGGAATGATCACCTTCGGCGCGCTCTACTTCCTCGCGCCGCGGCTGTGGAACCGCGAGCGGCTCTATTCGACCACGCTCGTCTCCTGGCACTTCTGGCTCGCCACCATCGGGATCGTGCTTTACGCCGCCTCGATGTGGGTCACCGGGATCATGGAAGGCCTGATGTGGCGCGAAGTCGACGCGCAAGGGTTCCTGGTGAACTCCTTCGCGGACACCGTCGCGGCCAAGCATCCGATGTATATCGTCCGCGCGCTTGGCGGGGGCATGTACGTCACCGGGGCCCTGATCATGTGCTACAACATCTGGAAGACCGCGACCTCCGCGCCCGCCAAGCAGGCGACGCCGGTTGCGGCCCCTGCTGAATAAGGACGGAAGCCATGTCCATTCTCGAAAAACACAAGATCCTTGAGAAGAACGCATCGCTTCTGCTGGTGTTCAGCTTCCTCGTCGTGACCATCGGCGGTCTGGTCGAGATCGCCCCGCTGTTCTACCTTCAGAACACCATCGAGAAGGTCGAGGGCATGCGCCCCTACTCGCCGATGGAACTGGCGGGGCGCGACATCTACATCCGCGAAGGCTGCTATGTCTGCCACAGCCAGATGATCCGCCCGATGCGCGATGAGGTGGAACGCTACGGCCATTACAGCCTGGCGGCCGAATCGATGTACGACCACCCGTTCCAGTGGGGGTCCAAGCGGACCGGGCCCGACCTGGCGCGGGTCGGCGGGCGCTATTCCGACGCCTGGCATGTCCACCACCTGCGCAACCCGCAATCGGTGGTGCCGGAATCGGTGATGCCCAAATACGCCTTCCTCGAACGGCGCATGGTCGACCCGACCTACATGGCCGACAAGATGCGCACCCATGTCGCGGTGGGCGTGCCCTATACCGACGAGATGATCGAGAACGCGGTCGCGGATTTCAACGCCCAGATCGACCCCTATGCCGATGGCGTGGACGGTCTTCTGGAACGCTATCCGGGGGCGCAGGTGCGCAACTTCGACGGCAATGAGGGCATCTCGGAAATGGATGCGCTGATCGCCTATCTGCAGATGCTGGGCACGCTGGTCGACTTCTCGACCTTCGAGCCGGATGCGAGCCGCTGAGGACGGGGGCATGGATACCTATTCCGTCATGCGCGAGTTCGCCGACAGCTGGATGTTGCTGGCACTCACGGTGTTCTTCGTCGGCGTGATCGTCTGGGCCCTGCGCCCGGGCAGCGCCAAGGACCACCGCGACACGGCCAACATCCCGTTCCGGCATGAAGACAAACCTGCAGGCACCGAGGATGGTGCGACGTGCCGAAAGGAGGCGCGGACATGAGTTCGAGCGATCACAACACCAAGCCCGGCGAAGTCGGCACCACCGGTCACAGCTGGGACGGCATCGAAGAGCTGAACAATCCCTTGCCGCGCTGGTGGCTCTGGACCTTCTACGCCTGCATCGCCTTCGCCTTCATCTACTCGATGCTCTATCCGGCCTGGCCGCTGGTGACCGGGGCGACCCCGGGGCTTCTGGGCTATTCGACCCGGCATGCGGTCGAGGCCGAGATCAAGGACTACGAGGACCGCAATGCCGAACTTATTGCCCGGGTCGCGGCGGCGCCGATGGAGGACCCGGCGGCGATCGAGGCGGACCCCGCGCTTTACAACTACGCGGTTCAGGGCGGCGGCGCGGTGTTCCGCACCTATTGCGCCCAGTGCCACGGGTCGGGCGCGGCCGGCGTGCAGGGGCAGGGCTATCCCAGCCTGCTGGACGACGACTGGCTCTGGGGCGGCAAGCTCGAGGACATCTACTACACCGTGACCAACGGCGTGCGGAACGAGGACAACCCCGACGCGCGCTGGTCGCAGATGCCCTCCTTCGGCACCGACGGGCTTCTGTCCGGCGAGGAGATCGACCAGGTGGTCCAGTACGTCCGGAAAATCTCCGGGCAGGAACACGATGCCGCATTGGCAAGTCAGGGCGAAACGGTGTTCCTTGATAACTGTGCTGCATGCCATGGCGAGGATGGCCGCGGCGACCGCACCGTGGGCGCGCCCAATCTGACGGACGCGATCTGGCTTTACGGTGGGGACGTCGCGACGCTGACCGAGACTGTGACGAAGGCGCGCTTCGGGGTCATGCCGACCTGGCAGGACCGTCTGAGCGAGGCGGAGCGCAAGTCGGTCGCGGTCTATGTCCACCAGTTGGGTGGCGGCGAATGATCAAACGACTTCCGGGGGCCAATGGCCCCCGGTCGATGGCACCGGCCCCCATCCTGTTCGCGCGTTTCCACGGGGGCCGGTGTCTATCCTCGCCCAAAACCTCCCCCATCGTCCAGCGCGCTATCTAAGAGAGCACTGTGCGTTCGCGCGCAGAATTAGAGTTTTTCCAGTTCTCACCCTGCGACCTGTGCGATTCGTCGTCAAAGACTCCGCAATCCGCCTCAGAAGTGAACGCCTCGTCGGTTTCCTTGTGAGGATGCAGGTTCTAGCTATCGAAGAACGAGGGCCCACGTCGCGACGCGACCGCAAAGGCACGCCGGACCCGGCCCGCAGCCCGAACGGAGTGAGCGTGTGAGCTCGACTGACCAGAATCCCGACCGCCTGTATTCCGCCCGCGAACCGATCTTTCCCCGGCGCGTCTCGGGCAAGTTCCGCAGCCTGAAATGGTGGCTCCTGGCGATCTGCCTCGGCATCTATTACCTGCTGCCCTGGGTCCGCTGGGATCGCGGACCGAACCTGCCCGATCAGGCGGTCCTGATCGACCTCGCCAACCGGCGCTTCTTCTTCTTCTGGATCGAGATCTGGCCGCACGAATTCTACTTCGTCGCCGGGCTGCTGATCATGGCCGGGCTGGGGCTTTTCCTCTTCACCTCGGCGCTGGGCCGGGTCTGGTGCGGCTATTTCTGCCCGCAAACGGTCTGGACCGATCTCTTCATTCTGGTCGAGCGCTGGGTCGAGGGCGACCGCAACAAGCGCGTGCGTCTGTGGAACGCGCGCTGGGACGCCACCAAATGGCGGCTCAGGCTGACCAAATGGGGGCTCTGGCTTGCCATCGCGGTGGCCACGGGCGGCGCCTGGGTCTTCTATTTCGCCGATGCGCCGACGCTTCTGTGGAACCTGATCACCTTCCAGGCCCATGCGGTGGCCTATTCCACGATCCTGGTGCTGACGCTGACGACCTTCATCCTGGGCGGCTTCATGCGCGAACAGGTCTGCGTCTACATGTGCCCCTGGCCGCGCATCCAGGCCGCGATGATGGACGAGGACACCATCACCATCGGCTATCGCGAATGGCGGGGCGAACCGCGCGGCAAGCACCGCAAGGCCGAGGGCGCCGAGCGGCTGGGCGACTGCATCGACTGCAATGCCTGCGTCAATGTCTGCCCGATGGGCATCGACATCCGCGACGGCCAGCAACTGGCCTGCATCACCTGCGGGCTGTGCATCGACGCTTGCGACGAGGTGATGGACAAGGTCGGCAAGCCACGCGGTCTGGTCGACTACATGGCGCTGTCGGACGAGGCGCGCGAACGCGCCGGCAACCGGCCGAAATCGATCTGGAAGCATGTGTTCCGGGTCCGCACCATCCTTTACACGGCGCTCTGGTCGGCCGTCGGCATCGGCCTTCTGGTGGCGCTCTTCGTGCGGTCTGACATCGACATGACGGTCGCGCCGGTCCGCAACCCGATCTTCGTCACCATGTCGGACGGCTCGATCCGCAACACCTATGACGTGCGGGTGCGCAACATGCATGGTGACGAACGGGCGTTCCGCCTGACCGTGACCCCGGACGAGGCCTATGCCATTTCGGTCGAAGGCTCGGAAGACGGGACCTTCACGGTGCCGCCCGATGCGACCCTGCTCAAGCGGGTCTACATCGTGGCGCCCGCGGGCAGCCCCCCGGCCAATGCGACGACCTCGGATGTGCGGATCTGGCTCGAGGATCCCGCGGCCGCCGAGCGGACCTATGACGACACGGTCTTCAACGGGAAAGGGATGAAGTGATGGGCAGCGAACTGACGGGCCGGAAGGTCCTGATCTTCACGGTTTCGGCCTTCGCCGTGGTGGTCGGCGTCAACCTGACGCTGGCCTATCAGGCGGTGCATACCTTCCCCGGCCTGGAAGTCGCCAATTCCTATGTCGCGAGCCAGGAGTTCAACACCCATCTGCACGAACAGCAGGCGCTGGGCTGGACCACCAGCATCGATTATGACGAGGCCGAACGGGTGCTGGCGCTGCGCTTCGAGGGGGCGGACGGCAAGCCGGTCGAGGTGCGCGACCTCGACGTTCTGGTCGGCCGCGCGACCAGCGTGCGCGACGACAAGAGGCCGGCGATGCTGTATTACAACGGCACCTTCTCGTCGCCGCTCGATCTGGGGCCGGGCTTCTGGACGATCCGCGTGACGGCCGCCTCCGAGGACGGCACGCCGTTCCGGCAACGGCTGCAACTTCACGTGGACGGCTGACCCATGGGCGCCGAGATGCAGATGCGTCCGGCGGCCTGCCCGGCCTGCGCGGTCGCGCCCTCGGCCGAGGCGCTGGCCGATGCCGAGGCCCCCAAGGACGCGCGGCTGTTCCTGTCCCTGCCGACGATCCATTGCGCGGCCTGTATTTCGGCGGTCGAACGGGCGCTGAACGGCACCGAGGGCGTCCGGAACGCCCGGGTGAACCTGACGCTGAAACGCGTCGCCATCGAGGCCGCGCCCGCCGTCACCGCCGACCGGCTGGTCGGGGTGCTGGAGGCCATCGGCTACGAGGCGCATGAACTCGACCCCGGTGTGATCGCGGCCACCGCGACCGACAAGGCCGGGCGCGATATCCTGATGCGGATCGCCGTCTCGGGCTTTGCGATGATGAACGTGATGCTGCTGTCGGTGGCGGTCTGGTCGGGCGCGGCGGATGCCACGCGCGACCTTTTCCACTGGGTCTCGGCGATGATCGCGCTGCCGACCATCGTCTTCGCCGCCCAGCCTTTCTTCCGGAACGCCTTTGCGGTCTTGCGGCACGGGCGGCTCAACATGGATGTGCCGATTTCGCTGGCCATCGCGCTGGCCGCGGGCATGTCACTGTATGAAACCGCCCAGCACGGGCCGCATGCCTATTTCGACGCGGCGCTGTCGCTGACCTTCTTCCTGCTGGCGGGCCGCTATCTCGACCACCGCACCCGCGCCGTCGCGCGTTCGGCCGCCGAGGAACTGGCCGCGCTCGAGGTGCCGCGCGCGCAGCGCCGAACGGCAACGGGCGAAGAGACGGTGCCGATTGCCGGGATCGCGGTCGGCGACGTGGTGCTGGTGCGCCCCGGCGCCCGGGTGCCGGTCGACGGGATCGTGGCCGAGGGCCAGTCGGAAATCGACCGCTCGCTGCTGACCGGCGAGAGCCTGCCCGCCTTTGCCGGACCGGGCATGGCGCTGAGCGCGGGCGAGGTGAACCTGACCGGGCCGCTGGCCATGACCGTGACCGCGGCCGGGCAGGACAGCTCGCTGCACCGCATGGCCGATCTGGTCGCCATCGCCGAAAGCTCGAAGAACCGCTACACCTCGCTCGCCGACCGGGCCGCGCGGATCTATGCCCCCGGCGTGCATCTTCTGGCTCTGGCGGCGTTTCTGGCCTGGCTCTGGATTTCCGGCGGCGACATCCGGCTGGCGCTGAACATCGCGGTCGCCGTGCTGATCATCACCTGCCCATGTGCGCTGGGGCTGGCCGTGCCCGCCGTCACCACCGCCGCGTCGGGGCGGCTGTTCCGGCGCGGGCTGCTGATCAAGGACGGCACCGCGCTCGAACGTCTGGCCGAGGTCGATGCGGTCGTCTTCGACAAGACCGGCACGCTGACGCTCGGCGCGCCCGAGCCGACCAATCTGGGCGATCATCCCCGCCGCGATCTGGAAATCGCGCTGGCGCTGGCGGAGGGCTCGGCCCATCCGCTGGCCCGCGCGCTGGCCGAGGCGGGGCGCAAGGCCGGGCTTCACCCGGCCCGGGTCGCCGACATCCGCGAGGTGCCGGGCTACGGGATCGAGGGTGCCTTCGGCGGCGAGCGCGTACGCTTTGGCCGGGCCGCCTGGGTCGGCGCGCGGTCCGGGGCCGAGACCGCCTCCTGGCTGCAGGTGGGGGCGCGGGCGCCGGTGGCCTTCACCTTCGCCGACCGGCTGCGCCCGGGGGCCGAAGAGGCGGTGGCGGGGCTTTTGGCGCTGGGGCTGTCGGTGCGGCTGGTGTCGGGCGACGCGCCCGGTCCGGTGGCGGATCTGGCCGCGCGGCTCGGGATCGCCGACTGGCAGGCCGAGGCGCTGCCCGAGGACAAGGCCGCCACCGTGCAGGCGCTCAGCCGCGAGGGACGGCGCGTGCTGATGGTGGGCGACGGGCTGAACGACACCGCCGCGCTGGCCGCGGCGCATGTCTCGATCTCGCCCGCCAGCGCGCTGGATGCGGCGCGGGTGGCCTCGGACATCGTGCTGCTGGGCAAGGACCTGTCGGCGTTGTCGGGGGCCGTGACGACGGCGCGCAAGGCCACCCGGCGCATCCGCGAGAACTTCGCGATCTCGGCGCTTTACAACCTGATCGCGGTGCCGATCGCGCTGGTCGGGCTGGCCACGCCGCTGGCGGCCGCGCTGGCGATGTCGGCCTCGTCGATCACCGTCTCGCTGAACGCGCTGAGGGTAAGGTAGGCCCCATGCAGATCATCGCCTATCTCATCCCGATTTCGCTCTTCCTCGGAGGTCTGGGGCTTGGCGCCTTTTTTTGGGCGCTGCGCTCACACCAGTTCGAGGACCCCGAGGGCGACGCCCGGCGGATCCTGAACGAGGACTGGGACGACCACCCCAAGCCCTGAAACCGGGCGCCTAGCTGACCCGCCGCGTGGTCAGCTTCAGAAACTTGCGCCGGTAATACTCCGCCCGCAGATACCGCCCCAGCCGCAGGCCCCGCCTGTTCGTCCGCCCCGCCGCCAGCAGCGACTGGCCCGGGTCCGCGATCCGGTCGGGATGGCCAACCAGTTGCGGCACGACGACCAGGGCGCCCAGCGCCGCGATGTCCATCGGCCAGTCGGCCTTGCGCACCACCGGCGTCTGCGCCGCCAGAAGCGCCTTTGCCGCGGCGCGGTCCAGACTGTAGGCCACCGCCCCGTTCGCGGGCAGCGCCAGCCGGAACAGCCGATGGTCGCCAAGCGCGGGCACGCCCGGCTTCCGCAGGACGCGGGCACCCGAATGATAATACAGGATCATCGGATGCTTGAGGTGCCCGCCCGCGCCCAGGAACGCGGCGAAGGCGGGCGAGGGGATCGCATCGTCCTCCAGGATCACCGCATGGCTGTCATCGCTGGCCAGAAAGGTTTCATAGGCCTTGCGGTGGCTGAGCGCGCAGGCCTTTTCCCCGTCGCTCATGTCGCGCTCCATCGCGGCGCGGATCCGGGCGGCCGGGGCGACCGGCGTCAGGGCATCGCGGCGCGCATCGACCGCGTCGACGAAGCGGAAAGCCAGCCCGAGGGCATCCATGGCGGCGGTGACGGCCTGCCTCCGCTCGTGCGAGCGGTCAAGCGAGATGACGAGGATCATGTGCCCCCCGAACGGGTGTTTCTGTGCGGTTCGGGACGCCATAGCACGGGCGACAAGGACAGGCGAGCGGCCTCGCGTCAGGTCCGCTCTGCCAGTCCGGGCCAGGTCCGGTCGGCCTCGGACATCACCTCGGGGGGCGCTGGCCAGGCGATGGCCAGATCCGGGTCGTCCCAGCGGATGCCCCGGGCCTGCCCCGGAACATGGGCCGCGCCCATGTGGTACAGAACGACCGCGCCCGGTGTCAGCGTCAGAAAGCCGTGCGCCAGACCTTCGGGCAGGAACAGCGCGTTGGCGCGCTCGGCCGACAGCTCGACCGCCTGCCAGCGGCCGTAGCCGGGGCCGGGGCGCAAATCGACCGCGACATCCCAGATCCGCCCGGCCACGCAGCGCACCAGCTTGGCCTCGGCATAAGGCGGGTCCTGATAATGCAGCCCGCGCAGGGTGTGCCGCGCGGTGTTAGTCGACAGGTTCGCCTGCACCGGATCGAAGTCGAGCCCCGCCGCGCGGAACGTGTCGCGGCACCAGGCGCGCGCGAAGCTGCCGCGCGCATCGGCATGAACCGGGCTTTCGACCAGATACAGGCCGGGAAGATCGCCCTCGGTCAGCCTCACCGGACGATCAGTTCCGGCACGGCGGTCACGAAGCGCCCGCCCCAGTCGCGGATCGCGGCCTGCTGGTCCATCACTTCCTCGGCGATGTTCCAGGGCAGGATGACGAGGTAATCGGGCCTCTGCCGCGCGATTTCCTCGGGCGCCAAGACCGGGATGTGGCTGCCCGGCAGCAGGCGGTCCTGCTTTTGCGGGTTGCGGTCGACGACGAAGGCGATGTCGTCCGGCCCGATCCCCGCGACGTTCAGGAAGGTGTTGCCCTTGGCCGCCGCGCCATAGCCCGCGACCGTCTTGCCCTCGGCCCGGGCGCGGGCGACGAAGGCGCGGAAATCGGCCACGACCCGCGCGACCCTGGCGGCAAGGCCCGCATAGCCCTCGGGCCGGTCAAGCTGCAGCGCCGCCTCTTCGGCCCTCAGGGCCGCCACCGCCTCGGTCTCGGCATGGGCGCCCGGATGGCCCACGAAGACCCGAAGCGAGCCGCCATGGGTCGGCAGCCGCTCGATATCGAAGACCGAAAGCCCGACCTCGCGCATCAGCCGCTCGACGAAGGTCAGCGACAGATAGGAATAATGCTCGTGATAGATCGTGTCGAACTGGACCTGCTCGATCAGCCGGGCCAGATGCGGAAACTCGAAGGTCGCGACGCCCTCGGGCTTCAGCAGCACCCGGAACCCGGCGGCAAAGCTGCGGATGTCGGGCACATGGGCCAGCACGTTGTTGGCGGCCATCAGATCGGCGGCGAAGCCCTCGTCGCGCAGCGCCGCCGCCGACGTTTCGTCGAAAAACATCACCCGGGTCGGCACGCCGATGCTCTCGGCCACCTCGGCGGCATGGCCCGCAGGCTCGACCCCCAGAACCGGCACGCCCATAGCCACGAAGTGCTGCAGCAGGTAGCCGTCATTCGAGGCGATCTCGACCACCCGCGACCCGGCCCCCAGGCCGAAGCGGTCGGCCATGGCCTCGGCATAGCGGCGGGCATGGGCGACCCAGCCAGCCGAATAGGACGAGAGATAAGCATAGTCATGGGCGAAGATCGCATCGGCCGGTACCGTCTCGGTCGTCTGCGCCAGCCAGCAGGTCGTGCAGACCATCACATGCAGCGGAAAGCGGCGTTCCGCGGCGATGGCCTCGGGGCTGTCGGGCAGAAAGCTGTTGGCCAGCGGCGTCTCGCCCAGATCGACGAGGGTCTGCTCCAGCGGGGCCTGGCAAAAGCGGCAATGGCGGGTCACGGCGTCCTGTCCTGATACTGGTCGATCTGCTGATCGGTCAGGCGGGCCGCGTCTTCGCCCGCCAGAAAGCCCGCATACCAGCGGGCGGTAAGATCGAGCGTCTCGGCGCCCGACAACCGGGGCCGCCAGCCCAGCGTCCGGGCGGCAAGCCCCGCGTCGATGGCAAGATGGGCCATCTCGTGCGGGCCGCTTTCGGCCGGGGTGGCAAGCGTGGGCTTGCGCCCGAGTGCCGCATAAAGCCCCTCGGCAAGGTCCGCGACGGTCACGGCGGGCGTGTCGGGGGCGGGGCCGAAATTCAGCGCCTCGGGCAGGGCGCGGCCCTCGGCCAGCGCCTGCACGAAGGTGAGATATCCGTCGAGACAGTCCAGCACATGCTGCCAGGGCCGGGTGGCGCCGGGATTGCGGATCTCGGGCGGGGTATCGGCCATCAGCGCGCGCACGATGTCGGGCACCAGCCGGTCGGCCGAGAAATCGCCGCCGCCGATCACGTTGCCGCCCCGCGCGGTCGCCAGCGGAATGCCGGCCTCGGCGAAGAAGGCGCGGCGGAACGAGGCGACCGCGATCTCGGTCGCGGCCTTCGAGGCGGAATAGGGGTCATGGCCGCCCAGCCGGTCGGTCTCGGCAAAGGCGCGGCCGGAATTGTCGTTCTCGTAGACCTTGTCCGAGGTCACCACCAGCACGGCCTCCGGCCGGGCCTCGCGGCGCAGCGCGTCCAGCAGGTGAACCGTGCCCATCACGTTGCTGCCGAAGGTCAGCACCGGGTCGGCATAGGACAGCCGCACCAGCGGCTGCGCGGCCAGATGCAGAACGATCTCGGGCCGCGCCGCGCGCACCAGTTCCGCGGTCCGCCCGGCATCGCGCAGGTCGGCCATATGCGAGGCCGCAAGGTGGTCCTGCCCGAGGATGTCGTAAAGCGCAGGCCCCGGCTCGGGCGGCAGCGCGATCCCGGTGACCTCGGCCCCGCGCCGCGCCAGCCAGCGGCCCGCCCAGGCGCCCTTGAACCCGGTATGCCCGGTCAGCAGCACCCGTTTTCCGGCCCAGAAGCTCACGCCCAGATCTTCCAGGGCGCCGTGCCCGAGGCCCAGAGGTTTTCCAGGTGGTTGCGGTCGCGCAGCGTGTCCATCGCATGCCAGAAGCCGGGATGGCGCCAGGCCATCAGCTGGCCATCGCGGGCAAGACCTTCCAGCGGCGCGGCCTCGAACGGCGTCGGATCGCCCTCGATCCGGTCGAGCACGCTGTGATCGAGCACGAAAAAGCCCCCGTTGATCCGGCCCTCGTCGCCCGGCGGCTTTTCGGTAAAGCGCCGGACCTCGGCCTCGTCGGTCATCTCGAGCGCGCCATAGCGGCCCGGAGGGATCACCGCGGCGACCGTCGCCTCGCGCCCGTGGCGGATGTGAAACTCGATCTCGGCGCGGATGTCGATATCGGCCAGCCCGTCGCCATAGGTCATGCAGAACCGCTCGCCCAGATAGGGCCGGACGCGCCTGAGCCGCCCGCCGGTCATCGAGTCGGCGCCGGTATCGACAAGGGTCACCCGCCAGGGCTCGGCGACCGAGTTGTGATAGGTGATCTCGCCGGTGCGGGTATCGACGGTGATGTCCGAGGAATGCAGCACCAGATTGGCGAAATATTCCTTGATCATGTAGCCGCGATAGCCGCAGCAGATCACGAAATCGGTGATGCCATGGGCGGCGTAGATCTTGAGGATGTGCCACAGGATCGGGCGGCCGCCGATCTCGATCATGGGTTTCGGCCGCAGATGGCTTTCCTCCGAGATCCGTGTCCCGAAGCCGCCGGCCAGAATGACTGCCTGCATGCCGCTGCCGCGCCCCCGTCGCCCGTTCATTGCCTCGGCCCTCGCCGTATCCTATCAAGGCGTGGGGCGCAATTCCGAAGCCCCCGTGCCGCGCCAGGCGGCCTGTCGAAAAGTGACCCCGCGATGTCCACACCCTCCGACACCTCTGCCGTTTCCGGCCGCCAGACCGGCATCGTCCTTCTGGCCGAGGGCCGCAGCGGGTCGAGCTGGCTCGGGCAGCTGACCGACGCGACCGGCGTGATGGGGCGGTCCTCGGAATGGATCGAGCCGAAGCTTCTGGGCGTCGATCCCCGCCGCACCGACGCGGAAGGATATGTCGCGGCGGTTGTTGCCGCGGCCAGCGGCGCGAACGGGCGCTTCGCGCTCAAGATCTTTCCGCGGCATCTTCTGTGGTTCGGCGAAACCTATGGGGCCGATTTCCTGACGCTCTGCGCCCGGGCGCACGAGATTCATCTGGCGCGTCTCACCCGGCAGGACCGGCTGCGCCAGGCGATCTCGCTGGTCAAGGCGCGGCAGACCGGCCGCTGGTCGAGCGAATTGCGCGGCAACGACCGCCACACCGTTTTCGACCGGGCCGAGATCGCGCGGGCCATCCATTTCCTCGAACGCAGCGATGCCTTTTGGAATGCCTACGAGACGATCACCGGGCTGGCGCCCAAGGCGTTCGTCTATGAGCCGCTGCTTGGGGACCCGACCCCCTATCTCGACTGGGCCGCGTCGGCCCTTGGGGTCAGATGCGACGCCACGCCCGACGCGCGCTACGCGGTCCAGCGCAATGCCGAGACCGAGGACTGGGTCGCGCGGTTCCGCGGCGAGGCCGTTGACGCGGAGGTCACGGCACTCAGGGTCTGCAGCGGACGCCGGAGCCGGGTCCAGACGATGTTCCGTGCGCTGCGCGGCGACCCCTCGTTCGGGCGCGATCTCTATCGGTTCTGACCCCCTGTCCGATCCGGTCCCGGCCGGTCCCGGATCGGCCTCTGCCGCGCCCGCGCGCCGTCCGGGCGCCAGGGTCCCTCTCGTCGATCCCGGCGCCATCCTCCCGTTGTGACAGGTCGCGCTTTCGGATAGGTGGGGCGCGCGGCTCTCATACGTTGTGCCGCCACGAGGACAGTCCCATGACGACCGAAGACCTGCCCCGCATCCCTGTCGCTGCCCCCTCGATCACCGAGCGCGAAGGCGATCTGGCGCGAGAGGCGGCGATGAATGCCTGGGGCCCCGGGCACTACGCCTACAATGCGCGGTTCGAGGCGATGATGGCCGGCCATGTCGGCGTCGCCCATGCCGCCAGCCTGCCGCACGCGACCTCGGGGCTGCATCTGGCGCTGGTCGCGGCCGGGATCGGGCCGGGCGACGAGGTGATCGGTCCCGACGTGACCTGGATCGCCTCGATGGCGCCGGTCAGCTATGTCGGCGCGACGCCCGTTTTCGTCGACATCCTGCCCGATACCTGGTGCCTCGACCCCGCCGCCGTCGAGGCTGCGATCACGCCGCGCACCCGGGCGATCATCGGGGTCGATCTGTACGGGTCGATGTGCGACTGGACGCGCCTGCGCGACATCGCCGACCGCCATGGGCTGGTGCTGATCGAGGACGCGGCCGAGGCGCTGGGCTCGACCTTTCAGGGCCGGGCGGCGGGTGCCTTCGGCGACATGGCGGTGTTTTCGTTCCACGGCTCGAAGACGATCACCACCGGCGAGGGCGGCATGATCGTGACCGACGATGCCGCGCTGTTCGCCCGCATCCAGAAACTGCGCGACCATGGCCGCCCGCCGGGGGACCGGTTCTTCCAGAACGACGAGGTCGCGTTCAAGTACAAGATGAGCGGGGTGCAGGCCGCGCTTGGCATCGCCCAGATGGAGCGGCTGGACGACCTGATCGCGCAGAAACGTCAGATCTTCCAGTGGTATGCCGAACGGCTGGCCGGTTTCGACGGGATCGCGCTGAACGCCCAGCCGCAATCGGTGTGCAATTCCTACTGGATGGTGACGGTCGTGCCGCAGGACCCGGAGGGTCCCGACAAGTTCGCGCTGCAGGCGGCGCTGTCCGAGCAGGCGATCGACAGCCGGCCGTTCTTTTCCAGGCTGACGACGCTGAAGGCCTATCGCGGCCGCACCGACTGCGCGCGGTTCCTGCCAGAGCATCCCCGCGGTGAGTTGATGGCCCGCAACGGCGTCAACCTGCCCTCGGGCTACAACATGACCGAAGCCCTGGTGGACCGGGTGTCGGGTGCGCTGATCCGCAGTCTCGGCCTCTAGCGGCCCGGCAGACGCCGGGAGGACGCGGGCGCCGCGATCGGCCGGTGCCCGATAATCCCTCAATCCGTCCAATTCGGCGGCATGTCCCCGGCAGCCCGGCCCGTGCCGCCGGTGCGGGCAAAGGCGACGACAGTCCTAAGGTTTTCCGGCTTGATGCCCGGGGCCCCGCGGCTATCGTCGCGCCCGTCGTTGGCGTTCGGACGGGCGGTGCGCGGGCCGCTGGTCCCTGCCCGGTCGGGACGCCGGTTTCCGGGGGGGGGGCGATGGCCGATTCGAAGACTGTTCGCGCGATGCCCGAGGCGCCGCGTCCCGAGGCCGCCGCCGATCCGCTCGGCGCGCTGGTCTGCGAAATCTACGGAACCGCGCTGTGGCCCGAAGCCTATGAACGGCTGGTCGATGCCTGGGACCGCGCCATGGCGCGGCCGGGGACGCTGGCCGCGCCGCTTCTCGATCCCGAGGCGGCGCGGCGCCATGTGGACCAGGCCCTGCAGATCCTCGATACCGGCACGGCCTTTCCCGACATCGACCGGCTCTTCGCGCTTTATGCGCATCTGCCCGCCCTGCTGGTCTCGGCCGAAGGCGTGGTGCTGCGCGCCAATGGCGAGGCCGACGCCCTTCTGGGGGCCGATGCGGCCTGTCCCGGCCGGGACGGTGCCTCGGGTCCGGCCTGTGCGACCGCCGGACCCGGGCGCCGGGCGCAGGCGCAGCGGCTGCTGCAGGGGCGGCTTCCGGGGTCGCTGGTGCGCCGCATCCCGGTCACGCTCGAAGGTACCCAGCCCTGCGATTTCGTCATTCTCTTCGACCGTGCCGTGAATACCCGGGTGGCGCGTGACATCGCCGCTGCCTTCGATCTCAGCGAGGCTGAAACCGAGGTCCTCGGCCTGTCGCTGCAATGCCTCAGCCGCAAGGAGATCGCCGCCCGGCGCGGGGTCTCGCCCGAAACGGTCAAGAAACAGTCCGAACGGATCTTCGCCAAGACCGGCGCCCGGTCGCAGCTGGAACTGACCCTGATCAGCGCCTCCATGTATCGCGACCCGGCGGCGCCGGCCCGGCCCGGCCGCCCCGACTTTCGCGCCTGCGCCTTGCCCTATTTTCCGGACGAACGGGTGCTGTGCGACGGCCGCCGCACCGTGACCTATCGCGTCTTCGGCGATGCCGAGGGTCAGCCGGTTCTCTTCCTTCACGGCACCTACGGCTTCTGCCTCTGGCCCGAGCAGGCCGAACGCGAGGCGGCGCGGCGCGGCTACCGGGTGATCGTCCCGATCCGACCGGGCTATGGCAACACCACTGGCACCGCTCCGGGCGACGGCGTCCTGCCCCGGATCTTCGACGACATCCGCCAGATCCTCGACCGCGAAGGCGTGCGGGCCGCCTCGGTGGTGACGCTGGAAAACGACAGCTTTCTGGGCTTTGCCTTCGCCAACCGCTGCCCCTACCGGGTCCGTGCGCTGATCGCCTTCGCGGGGGTGCTGCCGATGACCCGCGAGGTTCAGTACCGCCGCATGGACAAGTGGCATCGCTTCGTGGTCGGCACGGCGCATTACACGCCCGCGCTGATCCCGCTGGTCGCCCGGGCCGGGTTTCACTACGCCGCCCGGATCGGGCGCGAGGACTTCGTGCGGCAGGTCTATGGCGACTCGCCGCCCGACCTGCGGGTGATGGCCGACGCGGCCACGCGCGAGGTCATTCTGGCCGGCACCCGGGTCGCCCTGTCGCCGCGCCATCTGGCCCACCGGGCCTATGCCCAGGAGATGCGCGAATTCGCCCGGGGCGACTGGACCGAGGCGGTCGAGGCCGCCCGCAACCGCCGCTTGCCGGTGCGCTTTGTCAACGGCACCACCGACCCCATTGCGCCGCCGGAAACCGTGCAGGAGTTTCGCGAGGACTACCCCTGGATCGACTTCGAACTGCATGACGATGCGGGGCAGTTCATCTTCTTCAGCCATTGGCCGCGACTTTTCCACGCCCTCGAAAGCCTTCCCGGCCGCGCTGGCCCAGGAGCCTGATCCGGGTATCATCGCCGGTCCTGTCCTGCACCGTCCATTCCCCAACGGGGGAATTGCGCGGGCCGCGCGCGGACCATAACGTGCAAGGCAACCGCCGGATATGCGGCGGGATCCGGTCGGTGTCCGGTCGGGTGCAAGCCCGGGGCAAGCCGCAAGGCCGTCGTCCCCGCCCCGCGGCCGACCGCCTTGCCCGGGAAGCCCGGACGGTCCCGGCTCGCTTCCGTCAAAGCCGCTTCGGGGCGCGTCCGGCCCGCCCCGGGGCCCGTTTCAAGTCCAAAGACAGAGAGAGACGATGACCACCTGTTTTCCGCTTCCGCTGGCGGCCCTGCTGCTTGCCGCGCCGCCGCTTGCCGCCGAGATGACGCTTGGTTCGCCCGACCTGACCCCGGGCGAGGCCATCGGGCCCGAGTTCGTCTTCGACGGCTTCGGCTGTTCCGGGCCGAACCTGTCGCCCGCGCTAAACTGGTCCGGTGCGCCCGAGGGCACCGGAAGCTTCATCCTGACCGTCTACGACCCGGATGCGCCGACGGGATCGGGGTTCTGGCACTGGTCGCTGTTCAACCTGCCCGCGGACATCGTGGCGCTGCCGCGCGGCGCGGGCAAGGCGGCCGACCTGCCCGTCGGCGCGGTTCAGGCCCGCAACGACTATTCGCAGAACGCCTATAGCGGCCCGTGCCCGCCCGAAGGCGACGCCCCGCATCGCTACGTCTTCACGATCTATGCGATGCCGCAGGACGCGCTGCCCATCGACGAAACCGCCTCGGGCGCGGTCGTGGGCTTCTTCGCCCATACCGGCGCGCTGGACAGCGCAAGCCTGACCGCCACCTACGGGCGCTGATCCTGAAGCGGAGGGGGGGGCGGCCTGGCCCAAGGGCGCTCCGGTGTCTTCGGGGCCAGGATGCCTCTCCGGTGCCACGCGGGCGGCGCGGCGCCGGGATTCCTTCCTGCTGGAACGAGGAAAATCGCAGTGAAAGCCAGCGTTTTCGCCACGATTGCCCCAGCCACGCTGCCTGCTTTCGCGGTCCCGGCCGCCACCGTTTCCTGCACCACCGTCGCCCATGTCAGCGTCAGCGGCCATTTCGCCGACTTCGATCGGAAGCGGTTGGGAGACAGCGATAGGCTTCAGGACCCGTCCCTGCTTTCCGGCGCCTCCGGGTCCGAGGCTTTCATCGACATGTCCGGCGAAGGGCCGTTTTGCGATCTGGACCCGATCACCGGTCTGCCGCGCGCCCAAAGCGCGTCCGCAAGCCTCTGCTGGGACCTGACAACCGGCACCTTCCGGGTCGAGACCTTCGCCTGTTCCACCAGCGACGCCCACGCGTCGAGTTCGATGGCCGCGGTCCGCACCTCGGAGCGGGTGACCGTTCAGAACGACGGCGCGCTTTTCGCCAATATGGGGCCAGCGGCACCTATGCGACGACGGGCCCCTCCCACAATCTCGAATACTCGGTCCATCTGATCAACCTGAGCGCTCTTGCGAGGGGTGAGGCCGACCTGGCCAGCGACATCGATCAGATCGACCAGGACGGGACGAACGCGCCGCTGAGCGATACGATCGATCGTTACCTGATCGCTTCCGTGCCGGTCCTTGCCGGAGACGTGGTCGATGCCATCTTCACGTATCGTTTCGGCACGCCGGTGAGTGACGGGATGGCCAGCTACGACTTCAACCACACCGTCCTGGCGGGGATCGGCGCGAGCGAGGGCGTCGGCTACAGCTTTTCCGACCCGGTCTTCCTGTCGAACCAGGCGCTCGGGTTCGACCCCGCGCCGGCCCCTCCGCCGGCATCGGCAGCTTTGCCGCTGGGCGGGCTCGCGGGGCTTGACCTTGCGCGCCGCCGCCGGATATCGGTGGCCCGACCGGCCCTTGCGCTTTCGCTTGCCGGGCGTCCGGGGGTCGCATGCCCCGACAGGCGCGGCAACGTGCCCTTTGGCGGCGGAGGCGCGCCGCATTGAGGGCGACGCGCGGTCCTTCCCTGTCGGAGGGGCATGGAGGCCCGACAAGGCCGACGGGTCGCGCCCTCGCTTCACCCGGCCTGGGCGACAGATCCGCCGTTCGGCAAGGACACGGCGCGGGCCGTCAAGCGCGCAGGACCGCGATGGAAAGGTCCGACGGCCCCCGATCATTGCCGCGAGGACGGCGTTCCGGATCGCCACGCCGGAACGTGTCGGACCGGCGGCTCCGCCGCAGCATCGCCGTTGCTCGTCAGGCCGGACAGGACGCTTGCAGGCAGGGCGCCAAGCGGCGTCTGCCCGGTGGCGCGCGCGGCCGCCCCGTCGGCGAACAGTACCTCGTCGGCCGGGCGCAGGCGGGTGAGGCGCTCGGCTTCGTCCAGGGTCGAGAAGTCTTCCAGCAGTCGGGCGGCGTTCCGGCGCGCCCCGACGGCGTCTCCGGCCCGGACTTGCCTGCGCAGCCGGATCTCCAGGGCGCGCCGGCGCCAGCGACGGCCCATTCGCACGGCAAGGTGTCCGGCAGGGCTGCGGCCTCGCGACGCGAGCGCCGCCGTGGCCAGGGCCGACAGCCCGGCCAGTCCCCAGAACGCCCAGCCCGGAGGGCCGACGGGCCGCGCCCGGGGACCCGCGCTGGCGGAAAAGCTGGCATAGCCGATGGGGGCGGCGGGGATCGTGGCCGACCGCGCTGTCCTGTCGCCGGTATCGAACCAGGGCAGGGTGATGGCCGGAATGACGCCCGGCTCGCCCGTGACCGGACGCAGGTGCCACGTCCAGACCACCGTCGCGACCGGCCCCTCCGGCGTGACCTGGAAATCGCGCTCTTCGGGCGGGGCGAAGACGATCAGCCAGGGCTGTCGCAGGTCCGGCTGCGGCGGCATCCTCTCGGGCGTGGCGCCGAAGGCGCGCAGCACGACCCGGCGTGTGGCGCCTTGTCCGTCGGCCAGCCGCGCCGGATCGACATCCCAGCTGTCGGAAATCTCCAGCGCGCGCAGCGGAAGCCAGCGCTCGGTGCCCGTCGCGGGTTTCGTGCGCACGTTCAGCGCGACGGGGGCCGAGCGGACCGTGACCGTCTTGCGCCCGCCATCCGGCCCCAGAACCTCCAGCGCATGGGCAACGGGAAGGATGCGCAGCGCGCCCGCCCGGCGCGGATAAAAGGCGATCCGCCGCTCGAACACCCGCGCCGGACGCCCGTCGATACGCTCTTCCTTCCAGCGGTCCTGCCCCAGCCTCACCCAGTCGAAATCGGTCATCGGCCGCAGCTTGACCTCCTCGCGCGTGATGACCTGCCGGTAGATGCCGCGCAGGGTCGCAAGCACCATCTCGCCCTCGAAGGGCGCGACCGCGCGCGGATCGAGGATCAGCTCGAGCCGGGGGGCGTCGCGATCCTGCGCCCGGTTCTGCGCCCGGTTCTGCGCATGTGCGGGAAGCGCGATCAGAAGCAGGAGAACGAGAAGCCTCACCATCTGTCGGCCTCGATTTCCTGCGCCTCGCCCGCGGCCTGGCGGCGCGCCATCTCGGCGGCCAGCCGGGCCCTGAGATACGCGCCGGGGGCATCCTCGAGTGTGTCGAGCCAGGCACTGTCGGCTGCGGCGCTGCGCTCGCCGGTGACCGGGCGCCGGTTCGAGTCACGCTGCGGATCGGTCTCGCGCTCCAGGACCGGCCGGTCCGGCGCGTCCGGGTCGAAGGCGACGGTGCGCAGCCCCGCCTCGGCCAGGATCGTCTCGATGCGCCCGTGGCCCATGGCCTCGCCGACGACCGGCGGCACCAGCGCCTGGACGATGTCGCGGTTCCGGCGCGCCGCGTCGTCGTTGCGGTTGGCGAAGAGGACGGCGTCGAAATAGGCGACGGAAAGGGCATAGTCTCCGGTCGCGGCCAGCGTCAGCCCCCGGTTATAGGTGGCGCCGCGCCCGAGGGCCGCGACGGCCGCATCGGCCTCGGCATGGCGACCGGCGTCGTAAAGGGCCGCCGCCCGCGCCGCCGGATCGCCGATCAGCGGCAGCGCGAGCGACGGAAAGCCCGCGCGCCACAAGAACTTGCCCCAGGCCTGCGGACCGGCAAGCAAAGCGCAGGCCAGCGCGCAGGCCAGCGCCGTGGCTGTGGGATGGCGCGGTTTCATGTCGATGGCCGCCGGAACAGGGCCGCAAGCGGCAGCAGCGCCAGAGCGGCCAGCCACGGGCCGTGATCGCGGTATTGCAGGGCCCGCAGGTCGGGGGCGTCGGTCTGGCGGTCGCGCCGCCGGGGCAGAAGGCGGTCGATCCCGGCCGGTGCGGTGGCGTCCGCGAGCCGCCCGCCGCCGGCCTCCGCCACGGCGGCCAGCGCCGTGCGCGAGGCGGAGGGCATCCCGTAGGGCGGGGCATCCTCTGGCACGAAGATCGCCGAGACCCGGCTTCCCTCGGCAGCCATCCGGCGGGCGATCTCCGCCGCCTCGGGCCCCATCCCGCCGCCATCCGACACGAGGACCACATCGGGTGCCCGGGCCCCGGCATCGGCCAGGGCACGCCGTGCGAGGGTCAGGGCGCGGTCGGGCCGGGTGCCGCCGACCGGCATGGTCTCGCCATCGGCCACGGCGATCAGGCCTTGCACAAGGCCGGGGTCGTCGGTGGGCACGCTGGCCAGAAAGCTTTCGCCCGCATAGACGATCAGCCCGGTGGGGCGGTCGGCCTCGATGTCGATCAGGCGGGCAAGGGCCGCCTGCGCATCGTCCAAGCTGCCGCCCTCGGTCATCGAGGGCGAGAGGTCGAGCAGGATCATCAGCCTGTCGGTGTTGCGCGGAACGGGCGCGTTCGGCGCGCGGCTGGCCGGTCCCGCCAGCCCGGCAAGAAGCAGCGCCATCGCAAGGCTCATCAGCCAGGGGGCGGCGCCATTGCGGGGGGCCGACACCCAGCCGCGCCCGCGCATCGCGTCCAGCAGATCGGCGTCGATCACGGCGCGCCAGGCGCCCAGCCCGTCGGCCCGGCGAGCGACCAGCGCGCCGACGACCAGCGCCAGCGGCAGGCCTGCCAGCCACAAGGGCCGCAGCAGAAGGACCTCCGGGCCGGTCATGCCGTGTCCCGCGCCTGCAGAACCATCGCGCCCCCGAGGCAGAGCGCCGCGAAGGCCGCGGGCCAGGGCCAGAGCCCCCGCCAGGTCCGCAGCGGGGGCAGGGCGGCAAGGCTCGGCTCCAGCCGGTCGACGGCCTCGGCGACGGCCTCAAGGTCGTCGGTGGTCCGGACCCGGAACGTCTTGCCCCCGGCGGCCTCGGCGATGCGGCGCAGGGTATCCGCATCGACCGCGTCGCGGGACACCGGGTCATCGGTCAGGTCCGCCGGTCCCAGGGCGATGGTGTAGACCCGCATGCCAAGGTCGCGCGCGGCCCGGGCCGCCGCCACCGGATCGACCGGCCCGGTCGTGTCGCGCCCGTCGGACAACAGCAGGATCACGCGGCTTCCGCCGTCGCGATCCCGCAGGCGGCGGATCGCAAGGCCCAGTCCGTCGGCAATCGCCGTGGCCTTGCCCGAAACGCCGATCTGCAGGCCCTCGATCACATCGGCCACCGCGGCCAGGTCATGGGTGGGTGCCGCCGCCACATAGGCGCGCTCGCCAAAGACGACGAGCCCCACCCGGTCGCCGACGCGCCCCCGGACGAACGCCGCCGCGACGGCCTGCACCGCGGCCAGCCGCGACACCGTCTGCCCGTTCAACCGGAAATCCTCGCGCTCCATCGACCCGGACAGATCCAGCGCCAGAACGATGTCGCGCCCCGAGGCCGGGAGGATATCCAGAACACGCTCCTGCCTCGGCCCGGCCAGCGCGGCCACCAGGGCGATCCAGGCCACGCCCAGCGCGATCAGCCGCGCATGGCGGCGGACCGGGGCCGTTCCCGCCGGGTGGAACGCCGTGGCGAGCGCCGGAGGCAGGGCCAGCGCGCCCGCACCCGGCCTTTGTGGCGGCAGAAGGCGCAACAGAAGCAGCGGCAGCGGCAGAAGGACCAGCAGCCAGGGGGCGGCGAGGCTCATCGCTCAGCCCTCCGCGCGGCCGCGATCACCGCGGCTTCAAGCGACGCGGGATCGGGCGCCGTCCCGGGGTCGTAGAGCGCCTGCCGCATCGACGGCGGTGCCGTCCCGCCCAGGTCGCGCAGCAGCAGGGCAAGACCCGCCAGCCGCTCCTGCGGCGGCAGGCCGGCCAGCGCGGCGATGGCGGCGCGGGCCTCGTCCAGGGGCCGGGCGCGCGGCGCCGTCACCGCCCGCCAAAGGGCCGACAGGATCGCCCCGGCCAGCAGCCCCAGCGCCAGCGCGACGCAGGCGTCCTGCCCCCCGAACCGGGCGAAATCGGCCGGAACGCGGACCGGCGCCAGACGGGAGACAAGCTCGTCGGGGGTCATGCCGGCAGGACCTCCGCCGCATCGGCCCGGACGACCCGGACCGCAATCCCGCGGTCCGTCAGAAACGCCGCCGTGCCCGAGGGGCCAAAGCGCCCGCGGATCAGGGCATGACCGATCCGGGCGGTCAGACGTACCCGCGGCGGGGCGGTTTCGACGGCATCCTGAACCAGCAGAACCTCGAAAGGATTGCGACACATCAGGTCGGTGGCGATGTTCGCGAACGCTGCGCCGGGGTTGTCCATCCCGGTCGCGAGGACAACCGCCGTGCCCGAGGGCACGCGCGCGGCAACCGCCGCGAGCCCGTCGCAAAGCGGGGCCGCCTCGCCCGCGGCCTGCGCTATCGCCTCGGCATGGCTGCGCGCGAGACCGGCCGCGATCTCCAGCATCGCCGCCTGCCGGGGGCGGGAGGGCCACCAGTCGATGCCACTATCGCGCAGGATCGCCAGCCCGACCCGTCCGCCCGCCAGCACGCAGGCCCAGCCCTCGACCGCCGCCGCCTCGGCCGCAGCGACCGACCGGAACCGCCCCCGCGTGCCCCAGAACATCGGGCCGCGCAGATCGACGACCAACAGCAGGCTGCGCTCGACCTCCTCGTGGCGCCGCCGCAACTGCGGCCGCCCGCTGCGCGCGGTGGCGGCCGGATCGACCAGCCGCGGATCGTCGCCCTCGAGGAAGGGCCGCAGGTCGTAAAGATCGCCGCCCTCGCCGCGCCGCGGCCCGGACAGCGCCGCGACCCGTCCGCGCGCGAGCCCCGAAGCGGCGTTCGGCCCGACCCGTGAGGCCAGCGCCACAAGCCGGTCCCGCGACAGCGCGGCCCCCGATATCGCCTCGCCGCCCATCACAAGGGCTCCACCGCCGCGAGGATCTCGGCCATCAGACCGCGCGAGGTCTCGCCCGCGGCCCGGGCCCGCCAGGTCGGGGCCATGCGGTGGCACAGCACATCGGGTGCCAGCGCCGCCACGTCCTCGGGGACCGCGTAATCGCGCCCGTTCAGCCAGGCCCGCGCCCGCGCCGCCGCCGCCAGAGACAGGGTGCCGCGCGGACTGACCGCATGCTGGATGCGCCCGGTCACCGCCAGCCCCTCGACCGCCGCCCGCGTCGCCATCACCAGCGCCACGATATGGCGCCGGAGCGCGGGCGACAGGTGCACCTGCACCACCTCGGCCTTCATCGCGGCCAGCGTCGCGAGATCAAGACAGGCCGCGGCAGGACCGGAAGGAGCGCGCAATTCGCCCTCGACGAGATCGAGGATCGCCAGTTCCGTCTCGGCATCCGGCAGCTCCAGCAGGACATGAAACAGGAACCGGTCCAGCTGCGCCTCGGGCAACGGGAAGGTGCCTTCCTGTTCCAGCGGGTTCTGCGTCGCCACGACCATGAAGGGATCGGGCAGGGCGCGCGCGATGCCGCCGCTGGTCACCTGGCCCTCGGCCATGGCCTCCAGCAGGGCGGATTGCACCTTGGGCGGGGCGCGGTTGATCTCGTCCACCAGCACGAGCGAATGAAAGACCGGCCCCGGCAGGAACACCATCTGCCCGCTTTCCGGCCGCCAGGCCTGGGTGCCGGTCACGTCCGAGGGCATCAGGTCGGGCGTGCACTGGATGCGGGCAAAGCTGCCCTCGACCGCGTCGGAAAGTCGCCGCACGCACCGCGTCTTGGCCAGCCCGGGCGGTCCCTCGATCAGGATATGCCCGCCGGTCAGCAGGCAGATCACCAGCCGTTCGACAAGAGCCGCCTGTCCGATCAGCCCGGCCTCCATGCGCTGCGTCAGCCGTCGCGCCGCGTCGGCCAGCGTCTCCGCCCGTGCAAGATCTTCCATGCGCGCCTCCCGAAACTCCCGTTTCAGCAAGGCATGAAGCCGGCCGATGACAAAGCCTTTCCCGGCAAACCCGGAAAGGTCGGGCAAATTGCCCGCGACAAACAGGCAGGTTTCCCCGATCCTCGGGACAGGAGATCGGGGAGGATATCCTATGAGCTTGAGGCTGCGGCTCGTTCTGACGCTCTGGCTGGTGACGCTGCTGGCCGGCGCCCTCACGGTCGGCTTCGCGGCGACCGCCGCCTACGAGACCGCCGACCGGTCCACCCGCAACACGCTGACCCGCGCGGGCTATGCCCTCGAACGTGCCTATCACATGGAGCCGCGCGCGGGCGATCCGCTTTATACCGAGATGACGTCGATCAAGCTGCTGGGCCTGATGGCCCCGGGCACCTGCATCCGGTTCGAGCAGCGCCTGATTTCGGAACGGCGGATCTGCGCCAGCTGGCAGATGTTCGGGCCGATCGCGCCGGACGGCTTCCGCAAGGCGGTCACGCGGGTCTTCGGCCCGGTGGCGCCCGCGACCGGAGAAGGCCGCGCCCCGGGGGGCGGGATCTTCTCGGTCGAGGTGACCTTCGATCCGGTCGCCGCCGCGACGCTGGCCTGGCAGCGGGTGCGGCTCGCGCTCTGGCAGACGCTGGGCATGGCCGCGGGGGTGCTGTTCCTCGGCACGCTCGCGATCTATTCCCGGCTGGAACCGGTGGGACCCATCGTCCGGGGGCTCGACCGGCTCAGCGCGGGCGATCTCGACACCCGCGTGACGCGCTCGGGCGCGCCGGAATTCCGCAAGATCGCCGATGCGGTCAACCGGCTTGCGCAGCAGCTCACGGCCAGCACCGAGGCGCGGCGCGTCCTCACCCGCCGCCTGATCGAGGTCGAGGATGTCGAGCGGCGGCAGCTGGCGCGCGACCTGCATGACGAGTTCGGCCAGATGCTGACGGCGACGGCGGCGCTGGCCGCCTCGATCGGCCTGGCTGCGCCGCCCGGACACCCGGCGCTGGCCCGCGATGCCGAGGCCATCGGCGCCAATATCCGGGCCATGATGACCTGCCTGCGCGGCGCCTTCGCCCGGCTGCGTCCGCCCGATCTCGACGAGGTCGGGCTGGCCGCCAGCCTGCGCGGCATGCTCTCGGGCTGGCAGGCGCAAAGCGGCGCCCGGCTGCGGCTGGACAGCACGCTGGACGAGGACGGCCTGAGTGGCGCGGTCGCGCTCGATCTCTACCGGATCGTGCAGGAATGCGTCACCAATGCCATGCGCCACGGCACGCCCTCCCGGGTCGATGTCGCCCTGCATGCCGAGGGCGACGCCATCGTCCTGACCGTCGAGGACGACGGCGGCGGCCATATCGACGGGGGCGCGCCCGGCCATGGCCTGATCGGCATGGCGGAACGCACCGAGGCGATGGGCGGCAGGCTACGGCTGGAAGAGGGCGCCCGGGGGGTGCGCATCCGCGTGCGCTTGCCGATGGCGCGGGGGCGCTCTGCGGCATGAAGGACTACAGCGTCATCATCGTCGACGATCACCCGGTCGTGCGCGAGGGCTACCGCCGCCTGATCGACCTGCAACCGGGCCTCAAGATCGCCGGCGAGGCCGAGGACGCGCGCGCGGCCTATGCGCAGTTCCGCGCCTTGCGGCCCGATGTCGTGGTGATGGACGTGACCCTGCCCGGCGCCAGCGGGATCGAGGCGATCCGGCATATCCGCCAGTACGATGACAGTGCGCGGATCGTGGTCTTCACCATGCATCTCAGCGCGGCCTTCGCGCTCAAGGCCGTCCAGGCGGGGGCCATGGGTTACATCACCAAAAGCAGCGATCCCAGGCTGTTGGTCGAGGCGATCTTCGGCGCCTTGCGCGGGCAGACGGTGATTTCGCCCGACGTGATCGAGGCCATCGCCCGCGACCGCATCTCGGGCATCGGCACCGGCCTCACCGATCTCAGCCCGCGCCAGACCGAGATCCTGTGCCTGCTGGCGCGGGGCTGGTCTGCCGAGCGCATCGCCGGGGAACTGTCGATCAGCCCCAAGACGGTGCGCAACAACCACTACCAGATCAAGAGCATCCTCGGTCTCGAAACCGATGCCCAGCTGGTCTGGTTCGCGCTGGAGACGGGGTTGCTGCCCGCCATCTGACCGGAGCTCCGCGCCCGGGTGTGCCATGGGCCGAGGCCCCCGCGGACCGGATCGCCCGGGACGACGGCGCGACGCGCACGGGCAGGATGGCGCGATCGGCCCACTCAGGATCCGATCCGGCCCATCGCAGAAGACAGGGACGGTCGCACGGCGCGGGTTCGGCGCGGGCCTAGACCTCGATCGTGACCGACGGCGCGCTGCGTTTCGCCTCGCCCTGATAGACGGCCTCGATGTTGTTGCCATCGGGGTCCAGCACGAAAGCGGCATAATATTGCGGATGATAGGCCCGTATGCCCGGCGTACCGTTGTCGGTGCCCCCATGGTCCAGCGCGGCGCGGTGGAAGGCATCGACCGTCGCGCGATCCCTTGCCTGAAAGGCCAGGTGATGGCGCCCGGTCAAGGCGCCCGCGGCCGTCGGGCTGTCCGCCGACGACACGACAAGCTCATCCGCCAGGAAGCACCCCCGGTCGGTGCCGAGCACCGGGATCTCCAGCACGGCCATGACGGCCCTGTAGAAGCGTTCGCTCGCACCGAGATCCCGGACCACAAGCTGAATGTGATCGATCAGTCGTCCTCGGTGGAGCCGGATCTCTGCCATGGTCCTGGTTTCCGTCGAGCGGAAGAAGCATCTCTCCTTCGCACAGTCCCGAGCGAAAGCAAGGCCCCCGGGGCGCGGATCTGCACCTCTGCCCGGCCTCGGGAACCGGAACCGCCGGGTCCCGGGCTCAACGACCCGTGGCGCGAGCCGCGCGCCCGAAACCCGGTCTCAGTCGGCCGAAGGCCCTGCCGCAGGTCGCACCACGGGACCCCTGGCGGTCCGGGCGACCGGGGTGAGGGGCGCCCGAGACGGCCGGGCGGATCGAAGTGCGGGCGCTGGGCCGCAGGAGGTAACCGCCATGAAGCGGCGAGCACGCGTCGGCCTCTCGGGGCGCGCCAGGGGCCGCGTCGCCGGGGTGTTCGCCCGGCGCCACGCGCTGTCGTACCTAGTGCATGGCGTGTTCCGTCATCGGGCGGTCGAAGCCGCCCTTGCCGTCGGGAATGGCGATCCGGACGTTCTGCATCATCCCCTCGTCCTCGTGGTCGAGGATGTGACAGTGCAGGACGAAATCGCCGATATAGCGCTCGTAGCGGGTGCGCAGCCTGACCAGATGGCCGGGCAGGATGAACAGCGTGTCCTTCCACGCGCCCTTGAGCCCCGCATATTGCGGCTCGTCGCTGTCCGGCCCGCTGACATCGACATAGGTGGCCGGGTCGTTCGGGTCGATGTCGCAATGCCGCGCGCCTGCCGCCCCCGTCGCGCAGCCCGCATCGGGCTGGTATTTCAGCACCTCGGCGATCTGGAACGGATTGACATGGATGTGGAACGGATGCCCGCCGCCCCCGAACGAGGTCAGCGTCCATTCCTCGACGCCGCCCAGCGGCAGGATGCGGTCGAACCGTGTGGCCTCGTAGGACGCGGCCCCGACCAGCGCGAAGGGCGCGCCGTTATCGACATGGGTGGGCGCGATCCGGCCGATCATGAAGGCGAAGGGCGGCCCCTGGATCGTGAAGCCCACGGTCTGCTGCCCCGACACCTCGTGATCGGCGATGTCGCGATGCTTGACGAAGGCGTCAAGCCGGCCCTCGGCCAGGTCCGCTAGGATCGCCTCGCGCGCCGCCGGGTCCTCGATCCGGGCCTCGATCGAGCGTTCCAGCATCGCCATCACCTGATCCGCCCCGCCATCGCCCGCCAGAGGCGCGTCGGCGGGCGCCACTTCGAGAAAGCCCAGAAGCGCGGTGTCGTTGTCGTTGAGGTTGATGTCGGACCCCGGCGCGGTGGCCGCGTCGACGATGCAATAGGTGCCCGCCGAGGGGAAACTGACCAGAACGTCCTCGCGATAGGCGGGTTGCAGCAGCAGTTCGGGGCCGGTCCGGATATCCGGCCGGGTCAGACCGTCGGTCGCGACCCGCACCAGATCCAGCGGCGCGCCGGAACAGACCTGCTCGACGGTCTCGGCCATGGCGTCGCGGCTCTTGCCCCCGGTACCCTCGGCCAGCCGCGCCCGCAGGTCCTCGGCGGTGGTGCCCTCGACCTTGCGGATCTCGAGCCCGATGGTCTCGCGCACGCCGCCATGGATCAGCCGCCAGCGTTCGACCCGCCCGGCCACGGCGCCCGGCTGCTGTTTCTGGATCTCGCCGTTGATCGCGGTGTGGCGACCCGAGCGCGGCCAGCTGCCGAACCCGACCTGGTCGAAGGCGTTGCCGGGGCCGGGTTCGACCATGCCGATGTCGCCTTCGTCGCAGAACCAGCCGTTCGCGTCGGCCTTGATCGCGCCCACCACCGGCAGATCGGCCGCGGGCGTGCCCCCGGCGGCCAGCGCGTCGACCTCGGCCCGGGTCCAGCGGCAGGCATAGGCGATCTGCTGAAAGAGGAAGGTGCGTTCGGGAAAGCGGACCCCGGCTGTTCCGTCATAGGCACCGGCCGGGCCTTCGGGACGGGGCAGGATCACGTCAAGATCTCCCGGCGCGGCCCAGCCGGTGGCCCCCAGCCGGGGCTGGCGGTCGCCGCGGATCAGCAGGATGCCCGCCATGCCGCTCGACACCTGCGGCGCGGTCGAGCCGTGCCGGTGGGCGTGATACCAGAAGGTGCCCGCCGGATGGTCGTCGGGGATGTTGTATTCATAGGTGAACCGGATGCCGGGATTGACCGTCAACAACACGTTGTCGCTGTTGCCCTGCGGGCTGACCCAAAGCCCGTGGGTATGCATGTTGGTCAGGTTGAAATTGGCGCAGCTGGGCTCGTTGTGATCCTCGGGTTCTCCGGTACAGCGCAGCGGATTGCCATTCGCGTCCTCGCCCGGCAGCACCATGTCCTGCGGGCGCGGCAGCGCGTTCTCGAAGGTCAGCCGGAAGGTGTCGCCCGGCGCGATCTCGACCACCGGCGCGACATAGGCATTCCGCTGCGCGACCGGGGCGCCGGTCTCGTCCAGCACCAGCCCGGCATAGGCGCGCAGCCGCACGCTGTCATAGCCGCGTGGGTCGGTTTCGGGAAAGGCCGGGTTGCGCAGCTGCCCGTCGACATAGCGCAGGGCCAGATCGTAACAGACATCGGCGCCGGCGCAGCGATCTTCGGCATCGGAGGGACCCGCGCTTTCCAGCGCTGCGCCGGGTTCGGCCCCGTCCGCTTCCGGGCGCAGCATGGCCGCGCGGGGCGGCGGTTCGGCAATGTCCTGAGCCCGGCCCGGACCGGCGCAGAGGCTGCAGGCAAAGGCGGCAAGAAGGGCGGCGGTCGGTCGGCGCGAGACGATGAAACGGTCTCCGGACATGAATTATTCCCCCGTCGATTGAGTGCTGAAAATTCTCGGAACTATTCCAGAAGTCTCTCACGGGGACCGATTCCCTTCAAGGCAGAGACCTGACGCCACGCCAACCGTCCGGGGCGAGCTTCCGTTGGGGCTTGCGATCGGGGTCGGGGACAGGGACGGGGGCGTCGACCTTTGGTGCCTTGGGGCCTGTGGCCTCCGGGGCGCGCCGCCCGGGTCCGGGCGGCAGGGTGGCGCCCGCGGGCCGTCCGCTCGGACCGCGGGGCGCATCGGCCGCGCCGGGCTCCGCGGCCCCGCGCGGGGCGGCACGGCAAGCTGCCCCGGGCGGCGGTGGGCCGCCCGAAGCTGTCGTTTCAGGATCGCGGCCGGGTCACGCCGCGTCGTAGCGGGCGAAGATCTCGGTCGATCCGTCGCGCCGGATCAGATGGACGTCATAGGCGTCGCGGCGGCTTTCCGGCCCCATGCCGGGCGATCCCATCGGCATGCCGGGCACGGCCAGACCCACGGCCTCGGGCCGCTCGTCCAGCAGACGGCGGATGTCGGCCACGGGCACGTGGCCCTCGATCATGTAGCCCTCGATAGTGCCGGTATGGCACGAGATCATGCTGCGCGGGATACCGTTGCGGGTCTTGAAGCGGGCGAGCGCGGTGCCTCTGGACGCCTCGACGGTCACCTCGAACCCCTCGGCCCTGAGGATGTCGATCCAGGCGGTGCAGCATCCGCAATTGGGGTCTTTCAGCACATGCATCCTCGGGCTGGCCGGGCTGGCCGCGCGCGCGGCCAGCGGCAGGGCGGCGGCGATCCCGAGGGCCGCGCCCCCGAACAGGACGGTGCGGCGGGTGGGTTTTGCATTGGTCATGTCAGTGCTCCTGATCCGGGGCACGGGGCCGGTCGCCCCGTGCGCGGGGGGACGATCTTCAGTTGACGGTGATGGTGCCGTGCATCCCGGCCTCCATATGGCCCATGATGAGGCAGGCGAACTGGACGCTGCCCGGTTCGGAGAAGGTCCAGACCAGCTCGCCCGCTTCGCCCGGCGCAAGCTGCAGGGCGTTCGGGTCGTGGTGCCGCATCGGGCCCATCTCGGCCATCTTCTGCATATGCGCGCGGTTGCCCTCGACGGTGCCGAGGACGATCTCGTGATCCATGTGGCCGGTGTTCTCGACCTCGAAGCGGATCGTTTCGCCCTGTTTGACGTCAAGCGCGGCGGGCTCGAAGCCCATGCCGTCGGCGGTCTCGACCATGCGGATCGTGACGCTGCGATCGGCCTCGGCGGCACTGCCGGGCTGGCCGATGGAGGACTGGCCATGGCTGTGACCAGAGGCGTTGCCGTCCGCGACGGCCGTGGTGGAGGCAAGCGCAAGAGCGGTTGCGACGAGAAGGGATTTCATGATGTTTCCTGAACGACAGCGCCTCCCGCGAGGCGCGGATGAGCGGGGTCCGCAGCCCTCCGGTCGCACCGGGCCGGGCTTGCGGCGGATGCAAGAGGTTCAGGACAGATGTCGGGGCGGTCGGTGCAGGCTTTCGGCACGGGCGGTCGGCGGTCTGGCGGTCAGCGCCGATGCATAGCTCGCCGGGGCCATCGCCAGCGGGCGGGCCACGAAGGTTTCGGGCGCCTCGATCCAGGCACAGGCGTGAAGTCCGCAAAAGAGGCAGGGAACCGAAGGGCCATGGCCCGGTCCCTGGTCCCCGAAGGCCGCGTCGGCGACATGCATGCCAGGAGACATGTCCTGCGCCGCCATCGAGGCCGCGGCCGCGCAGCCGCTGTTCCCTGCCGTCGCATGGCCCGTCTGCGCCACCATGGCGGCGGGCAGCAGGAGCGCCAGACAGAGCACCCTCAGGACTGTGAGCAGCGGTTTCATCTCGTATCCACCTAGGCAGGAGCGGCGAGTCGCGGCAAGCGGGCTTCGATCACTTCGTCGCGACCCGCCCGATGCGCGGCAAGCCCTGACCGCGTCCGTGCGGCGGCCTCCGGTCCGCCAACAGCCGGTGGCCCGGTTTTCCCGTCCTCCGGGCGCAACTGTCCCCGGGCGCGCCAGGGTCGGTCCCGGCCCCGGTCCGGTGCGGTCCCGCGGGGTACGTCCGGCAGCCGCCCCAGAGGCCCCAAAGACGCCCTGCGCCGGTCTCAGCCCGCTTTCAGAAACAGATCCGCTGTGCGGCTGTCGGTGATGCGAGTATTGACGAAACGCGCCTTGAGGCAGGCCAGGACCGCCGGTTGCTGCCGCTGCCCGCCGGCCACCATGTTCAGGCCGGGCATCGCGCGCAGCTGCGCGAGTGCGATCGACAGGGCCCGGGCGGTAAAGTCGGGCGCAACCTGCCGACTCCGTCGTCGATCACATTGGCCGGCACATCCGCGGCCGTATGAAAGGCCGCGACCATCGCCTGATCCTCGGCCGGAATAGAATCGTGGATCATCGATTCGCCGGGTTCCCAGGGTGCCGTGGTCATCAGCACCCGGGTCAGTCGCGGGAAGAACGCATGCGCGGTGGCAATGCCCGGCTCCCTGCGCAGAGTCTCGGCGGCCTCGCGCGAACTCAGCACGATCGGCGCGAAGAGCCGCCAGGAGGGCCCCGAGGCGATTTGCGCCATGCGCCGCACGGTTTCGGTCGGGTTGTCCGGGAGGCTGGTCGAACGGGCCACGTCCGCGATCCGGACCAGGGTGCAGCGCGGCCGCGACAGGATCAGCCTTGACACCCGGCTGGTGGAGCGCCCTGAGGCGACGCCAAGAATGGCGCTCTGGACCGTGTGCTCGATCAGACAGGAGGCTGCGGCCTCGGCCAGCACCTGCAGCACCCGGTCGTCGGGCTGTGCGGGTACGAAGATGCAGCGCCCGAAGCCACAGCGATCCCGTCGGGGCGGGACGGATGATGTTGACCAGGCCGGTCTCGCGCGCTTCCTGCAGCCGGCGCGCCAGCTTGAAGCTGCTGATCCCCAGAGTCTCGCCGATGGCAGAGCGCGACTCGTCATGCCGGAAATACGTCTCGGACGCTCTCAGCATCAGGGTCGCCCGCTCGGGCGACAGCGCGCGGCCGGCCCCGCGTTCTTTTCTTCGCTGATGAATCCGCCCGGCCCTCCTGCCGCGTTCCGCATCAACGGAGACGATGGGTCCGTCAAGGTTATGCCGAGGCGTGCCGGGCCGGTGAAATACTCTGCGTCCGGCCCGCAATTTCGCGCGTCCGGGCAACCGACGCGGCGACCGAGTGCCGGAACCGGGGCTTCATCTCGAGGCTCAGGATCACCTTTTCGGGGAAGTCGCAGCGCGCGAAGATGGTGTCCCGGGGAATCGAGCCCCAGTCCATCGGCAGATGCCGGTCGCCATGGCCGAAGGTCACGCGCTCGCCGTCGCTGTGCATTTCGAGGTCGTCCTGAAGACCGAAACTGTCATGCAGGTGCAGATGCCGCGCGCGCGGCGCCAGCCCGGCGATCTCGTCGAGATAGTCGGCCTGCTGTCCTTCGTAGCCCAGCTTCAGCCAGGCATGGCTTAAAATGATCGTCGCCCAGAGATTGCGGTGGTCGATCCCGGCCAGGTCCCGGGCCAGCCGCAGCGGCGAGGCTGTCAGCATCCGGACGACATAGCCGGCGAACAGCGCCTCGACGCAGGTGTTCACGCCCAGCGCGGGCCGTCTCGGCGGCTTCGGCAGGGGCGGATTGCCCGCGGGCAAAGGCGTCCTCGACGCCGGGTGCCTGCTGTTGCGGTGTCAGCCCGCCATGCAGCACGTAATTCACCGCCCCGATCTCGGCCGCCACCTCGAGCGAGGCTTCGAGCACCTGCATGTGCTGCGCAATCCGCCAGGGATCGTCCATCAGGTTGATCGCAAGGCGGCCATGGATGGAAAATACCAGATCGCGCCCTGCGCAGATCCTGCGAAGCGGGTCGAGCCGTCCGGGACGACTGCGGCCGCCGCCGACGATAATGCGCGTAGGTCTGGAAGACCATGGCGCAGCCCCGCGCGCGCGGTTCCAGGCCCTCGACCCGCCAGCCGCCGATATGGATCTCGCCCGGGGCGACGGGCTCCGGCCCGGCGGCCATGCAGGCGGGGGCACAAGGGGCGGCAAAGGGCACCGCAAGCTCGAACCGGTGCGCTTGGGGAAATCGCCCGCGGTTCACGCCGCGCCGATCTGCCCGCGGCCGCGACCTCAGCCGTTGTCCCCAGAGGAAAACGCATAGCGCGGCGGGCCGAAGATGTTGCTCAGCGGTCGGCGCGCCAGACCGGCGCTTTGCATCCAGAGCAGCCCGCGTTCGATCTCGGCCTGCTGCGGGATTTCGAGCGTTGCGGGATAAAGCCCCGTCTCGCGGGCCCTCGTCAGCCGCTCGCGCAGCTCGCGGGCGCTCTGCGCCTCGTCATGGGCGTCGATCAGCGCGGTCATGGCCAGGCGCACCCCGGTCGAAAAATCTTCCGAGGTCTCAAGCTGGCGCCGCAGCAGGAAGGCCTTCAGCACCGCGCGGGCGGCCGCGTCCCCGACATCGCCCTTGAGCCCCTTCGGATAGACCGGCCAAAGCCCCTGCCACAGGCGCTTCAGCCCCCATTGCGCGATGCCGCCCATCGCGCGGCTGTCGAAAAGATGCCCGCCGATCCGGGTCAGGCGCACGAGAAACTGGCGCCGCATCTGTTGCAGCGCGCCAAGGCCGATCTGCGGCCAGGCGGGCATCGGGATCTCGGCATCCAGTCCGGCACCGGGGCTCACGCAGGGATCGACGATGCGCAGCCCCTCGGGGATCGCCTCGCCCTTGGCCCGCGCCGCGCGGGCCGCCTGCAGGTGCGGGTGATCGGCGTCGAGCGCCAGGATCGGGTTGTCGGCATCCAGCAGGAAGTGGCTTTCGAGGAATTTCTGGCAGTTGCGCTGTCCCAGAACGAAGTCGTGCAGCCGGAAGCCGCGCGCAAAGAAGCCGCTGAACCCGTCCAGCGCACCGCAGGCGATGGCATCGGCCCCCCGGGCCGCGGGGCTGGTCCCGGTCTCTGAACGCACCGGCGCGATCATGAAGCGCGAATGCACATCGCTGTTGGTGGCATGCAGCAGCTCGTCGATCTTGAACCGTGCTTGACTGACCAGCGTCGGGAACAGCCGCATCACGCTGGGCAGCAGTCCGCCCAGTCGCAGGGTCTCGTCCATCGTCAGCGCGGCGTAATCGGGCGAGCGCGGGAACGGATCGATCATGATGACGGCGCGGTCCGCCCGGTTGCCCTCGCGGGCGTTGCTCAGAAGCGCGGCCCCCGCCGCGGACCGGCGCAGCGTGAACCGGGCGATGTCGAAGGGTTCGTTGTTGATCACCCCCCCGTCCACCGCAAGATAGGTCGCGGCCCCGGTCAGCGCCGTGCCGGTGCCGAAATAGGGGCGCGGCAGGACCATGTGATCGGGCGCGGCCTCGATGGTCAGCGCGCCGCCCTCGGTGAAGGGGTTTTCGGGGTCCCAGGCGCCAAGCTGCAGCGGCGTCGCCGCGATGGTCCGGGGCGCGAGCCCCACTGGAAAGGCCCCCGAGGCCAGCGCCGCGACGGTCATGTCATACCAGCGCGAGCCCGGGTCCGACACGAAGGGCACGGTCCCGGCGGCATCCGTCTGATCGGGGTCGAGCGCGATCCCCCGGTCGCCCCAGCGGTCGAGCCAGGCCGACGGATGCTCGGTCACGCCAAGGCCATGCACCCGGAAATGCCGCGACAGCCCGTGCTGTTGCATCCGGTATTCGCTGCCGGGAAAGCGGATCTGGTAGAGCACGCCGTTCAGCCCGGTCGTCGTCACGAAGACGTCGAGGTCCTTGGCCAGGAAGTCATAGCGCGGCTTGCCGCCCAGCGGCGGAACGCCGGTCAGCGCGGCCCGCGTCGCATCGTCGAGATGCGAGGAATCGAGCACGGAAAGAATCGGTACCGGCGCGCCCTTGGGCCGTTCGGGCGCGCCCAGAAGCGGCGCGGGATCGTCCAGATCCTTCGTCGCCAGAAACCCCGTTTCGGTCGCGGGGTCCCAGAACCGGATCTGATCGACCCAGGCGTCGAACAGCGGCTCGAGCGCCGCGCGGCACTGCGCCGTGGTCCCGTCGGCGGCGGGATAGTCGACCGGGCGCCCCTCGGACAGCCGCGCGCCCTCGCCCGCGCCTGCGTGGCCCTTCAGCAGGCCTGCCAGGGTCAGGCCCGCGCACATGCCGCCGGCCGAGGCACCGGTCATGACCTTCACCACCACCCTGTGGCGCGGAGGCGCGGGGTCCTCGGCGCTGGGACCGGCCCGGACCCGCGCGTTATGTGCGTCGATCGCCCGGAACAGATAGTCGAGCACGCCCGCCGAATAGGCCCCGGCCGACACCGCGCCCGCCATGGTCAGGCCGATCAGGAAGACCGGTGCGTCCCCGGTTGGCGTGTCTGGGGGCGGGCTGGCGGTGTCGGGCATGGCGCGGGGCTCCGGGCGGCGGCAGGGATCAGGTCAGGGTCGGAAGGGTCATGGTGATGGCATAGCGGCCGGTATCGCCGCCGAGGTTGCGGTCGAGGATCTGCTGAAGGCGCGTGGTCTTCCGGATCTCGCGCCAGCCGACCTTCGAGAAGGTGCGCGGGTTGAAGGCATGTTCGGACAGAAGCGGGTTGGTCAGCGCCTGCGAGAAGGCGTCAAGCGCCACCATCCGTCCGATCAGCGGCGGCACCGCCGCGCGCGGCGCCACGTCCTCGGCGAAGAGCCCGACGAAGAATTCGACCTTGTCGACATCGCCGTCGTAGAGCTCTTTCAAGAGGCGGATCCGTTCGGGATGGCCGGTGATCTGCTCGAACCGGCGAACCCGCCCATAGCCCACCGCCGCGCGGTAGTCGTTATAAGAGGCCAGCCGGTGCGCGCGACCCTGCGCGACCGAGGCCAGTTCGACCGGGATCAGGAACCCGGCCGTGTTCAGAAGCCCCATGTTCCAGGCCCGCTGGGTACTGGCGCGCTGCATCGCCTGGCCGAGACCCAGTTTCGTCAGATGGCTGTTGTCGAAAAGCAGCCGGTCGCTTGGCACTGGCGTATCGGCAAGGTCGAAATAGTCGGGCGTCAGGCTGTGCCAGCGGTAGAGCAGGTTGAACTCGATGGGGATCCAGTTCGGCTTGTTCCAGGGCTTGTTCCAGCAGGCCGAGGGATCGGCCGTCAGCTGGAAGTGATAGGGCGAGATGTGGTTGATGTACTCCTCGACCACGATCTTGATCAGCAGGCAGATGTTCACGTTCCGCGCGGTCTGGAACACGCGCTCGTCGTCCCAGTCGGGGTTCGCCTCCTCGATCAGCCCGGCCAGACGGTTATGCTCGCGCAGGAAGAGGATGTTCAGCATCGCGGTATAGGGCGAGGTATTGGCGCGCTCGCCCGCGAAGGCGAAGATCGTGGGCTTGATCTCGGCCGCGCGCTCCGACCCCACCAGGTTCAGGTACTCGGTCAGCCGCAACGGCGGGCGCAGCGCCTTGAATTCGGGCTTCACCTCGCCGTCGGGGCCGAAATAGCGCGGCGCCCAGACCTCGCCCGTGTCGGGGTCGGTTTCGGTCTTCAGCCGGCCCTTATGGCCCTTCTCCTCCGACTTCGCGCGGATCGCGTCGCTTTCGGCGCGGCTGAGTCCGTAAAGCGGATTGAAGTCGATATGATGCGAGGTGTGGGTCTTTCGCACATCCGACGGGTCGGTCATCAGGAAGCCGTCGGTGAACCACTGCGCGAAGGACGGAAACAGCAGGCTGCTGTTCTCGGACAGCGTCTCTTCGCCCGGCGGGGTGCGAAAGAGCGCCTCAAGCGCTTCCAGCGGCGGCAGCGGCCCGCGCTTGTCGCCCTCCTGGCCCAGCGTGCCGGGCGGCAGGTGCCGCTTGAACCAGGTGCGGTCCATCATCAGCTCCCACGAGGTGTAATCGGCCATGCCGTTGGCCGTGTCCCCATGCACCGCCATCGATCCGTAGGGCGACGGCCGGAACCGCGCGCGCCGCACGGCAAGGTCGATGATCGTCCGGTTGGCAAACCGCCGGAGCGGCTCGATCGACATCACGAAGCGCCAGAGCGCGGGGTAGTTGCTGAGGACATGGGCCTCGAACCGGTTCTCCAGCCCGTCGGCCGACTCGTCGCGCGGCGGGTGATTTCTCAGCTTCGTGGGCATGCGGTCACTTTCGGCACGGGCCGGCCCCGGACGGAGGCGGCGGTGGGGTCAGTTGTTCTGCGGCTTCTCGGCGGCGGCCCGGACGGCGCGCGCGCCGGGATAGACCAGCGCCCGGGCATGACCGAGCGAGGCATATTGCGTGGGCGAGGTCGCCAGCGGGATGCGGATGCAGGCCGGGCTGCGGTTCGGCGTCATGTCGAGCGCGCTGACCGCCTCGTTGTCGAGGATCGGCTCGTCGATCCGGATCTCGCAGAGATCGCGCCAGGGATAGTGGATCTCGTTCCAGGCCCTTGCCGGGTTCAGCACCTCGTGATCGGGGTGCACGTTCTCGGGTTGGGGATGGATCTGGCCCTGCAGGATGTAGCGCACCTCGGAATGCTTCACCTGATAGATCCATTCCTGACGCAGGAAATCGGGCGCGCGCGGATCGTCCGGGACCGGGTCCATCGAGGGCGCCCCCTCGGCGCGGAAGCCCGGTTCGGGCAGGCCGCGTTCGGGGCCGCGGTCGCCGGGGATCAGGCGGAAGCGGATATAGGACCGGGTGCCCGCGCTGTCGAAGAATTCGAAGCACTGCCAGCTGTGATAGCGGCTGTCGAGGAAGGACCCGCGAATGCGGTAGGCCTCGATCAGCTCGGGCTCCATCATCAATCCCTGGCGGACCAGTTCCTTGCGCTCGTCGGGGCTGGCATGGACGAAAGTGCTGAAATCCTGGATCGAGCGGACGAAAAGCTGGCGCCCGGCATTCATCAGGATATCGAGCACGCCGGGCCCGTCATGGCCGGTCTCGCCCGAGAAGAACTTGACCGAGGCCGCCATCCCGTCGCGCGCCCGGTCGTCCTCGCGCGCGCCGGGCGAGGAATGGCGCAGGATCACCGGCAGCACCTTGCCGAAGGTGAAGAAGTCATTGGCCGGGAAGTCGGGATCGGTGATGAACCGCGCGGTGCCACGGCCCGCGACGCCCCAGGTATGGGTGCCCCGGCCGCGCTTGGTATTGGACAGGAACCCGAAGGTCCGCGCGAGCTTGTCGATCAGCGCCTTGAACTCGTCGTCGATGCCCTCGCGCAGCTCTTCCTCGGTCAGGCGCAGGTTGTCCTGGCCCAGCGGCGCGATCTGGGCCCGTTCGGTCTGGCTTGCCGGATAGACCACCTTGCGGATCTCGTTGACCTGTCCGACCGGGCGATGGTCGGACAGCGCATGCCAGGGCGAATAGCGCAGCGCCTCGCCGAAGGCGTGACGCTCATGGGTGTCGAAGACCTGCGGCGGGATCGTGACCGTCGCCACGGGGACATAGTCGGGCGCCCATTCGACGGTCGGATTGTCTATCACCGCCGCATCCGCATCGCTGCGCAGCTGAACGCCGAAATCGAAGACGACAGGTGCCGCGCCCTCGGCCAGACCCGCCACCATCGCGTCGCGCAGGTAGTCGTGGCCCGCGCCCGCCGGCCCGGTCGCGACACCGGCGCGCGGGGTGGCGCGGTAACGGCAGGCATGGGCCGGGTCGGGACCGAAGCCATAGGGCACCTGGCTCCAGTAGTCCGCGCTCAGCGGGCTTGTCTGCACCTGCTTGTTGAACCCCTGCAGGACGGCGATGTCTTCGGGATGGGTCTTCGACAGATGTTCGATGAATTCGACCGGGGGCTGACCGCGCGGCGCATTCTTGGCCAGCGACTGCATGAAGATCGCGTAATCCTCGGCCGTGCGGATGAAGAAGACCGGGTTGTCGGCCAGGATGAAATCCTGTTCGCCCTCGGGCGCGTCGGGATGCGCCTTGTCGCCCGCCACGCCCAGCACCTTGATCGCCATGCCGTGGATGTCGGGCGTGCGGTCGTCCTTCTCCCGGCCGTTCGAAAAGCGCACCAGCGCCTTGTAGCGCCCCGGCGCGGCGAAGAGGCCGACATTCAGCGGCGGCGCCACCTCGTCCACCTCGAAGATCGCCTCGACGCAGCCATGCATCTTGAAATGCTGGCCGCGCAGCTGCGGCTGGGTCGCCCGCATCATCCCGATCTGGATGGCGGTTACCGTCTGGATACTCGTATCGGTCATCTGCTGGGTCTCCTCAACCGGCGGCGGGGATGCGCGCCCGGGCAGAAGGCGGCGGAAGGCGGGGGCCGCCTTCTACCGGGTCTTGAGGTATTCGATCAGGGCCCCGGCCTGGTCGGACAGGGCCGGGTCGCTCCAGTCGAGCCGGTGCATCCGGCCCTCGATCATCAGGTCGCGGTCATGGCCGCGATTGGACCAGCCATCGCGCGCGGTGTCGTGCAGCGAGACGGTCGGATACCTGGCCCGGTAGCTGTCCAGATCGGCCGGTTGCCACATCCAGCCGACCTCGTCCGGGTCATAGTCGATCACGCCGCGCAGGAAGACCGGCGCCCGGCTGGCCGGTTTCAGCAATTGCGCCAGCGTCGGGACCGAGCCGTTGTGCAGATAGGGCGCGCGCGCCCAGATCCCGTCGAGCGGCGGGGCCAGATAGCCCTGGTTCGCGGCCTCGGTGGTGTCGCGCAGGATGCGGTAGGCGGGCATCGTGCAAGGCTCGATCCGGCGGCCATAGGTGTCGGTATAGCCGAACTCCGGATCATGGCAGGCCGCCTGGAAGGCTGCGAGGAACATCGCGCTGCCCGCCGGGTTCAGCACCTGCGCGCGGTTCATGTCGGTGCCGATCACCGGATAGCGCGCCTCGTTGCGCGGCCGGTGGCAGGTGCCGCAATTCTCGGCGAACAGCGCCTCGCCCGCCGCGGCCTTGGCCAGATCGACCTCGAAGGGATAGGGGGCGGGCGGCAGCCGCAGCAGGAATTCGGCGCTGATCCCGGCATTCATCAGATCGACCTTGGCGGGCACGCCGATGATCGGCAGCTCGGCCGCGATGTTGCGCCAGAACCGTTCCAGCACGCTGCCGTCCCATTGCCCGACCGACCGGTCGCCCTGGTTCCAGACCGCGGGGATGTCGGTCACCGTGGCAAAGCGGGGCAGGGCCTCGGGCAGCGGGCCGGTCAGAAGCTCGGTCAGCTTGCCCTGCGCTGCGGCCTGTCCGGCCAACAGGTCCGACAAGAGATCGCCGCTGCCATCCGACTGCCCGGCGCTGTGACCGCCGAGACCCGGGGACCGGTCGCCATGGCCATAGCTCGACCCCGGCCGGGTCTGGAGCGCGACCGAGGCCGCGCGCACGCCGGTGCTTTGCGCCAGCCCCGACAGGATCGGCACGGCATTCTGCGCAAAGATCGCCCGCTGGGTCTGGTCAACGGCCTCGATCTGGTCGGCGCGGATCTGCGGCAAGCCGCGCGCGAAATAGCCCGCGGGCTTGACCGCGACGATGTCAAGCAGCTTTTTCGTGGTCTCGCCCGGAGCCTCGGCGGTGCCGATCTGGGCGTCCGACAGATAGCCCTCGCGAAGCGCCGAGAAGGCGCCGCGCCACTTGCGCACGTCGAACTGGGTGTTGGGCGCGCCATCCATCACCTGATGCCGGTCGCCCAGATCGATCTGGCCGGTATGGCAGGCGCCGCAGGCGAGCGTGACGAACAGCGGCTGCGGCTGGCTGTAATCGACCTCGCTCGAGGGGCTGCCATCGGCCGCGACCGGCCGCCCGTTGGCCCCGGTGATGCCCAGGCCCCGCGGCAGGATGCGGTCGGTCAGGTCGGGGTCGGGAAAGAGCCCGAACCCCCCGAAGAAATCCTCGGGCGTGCCCCAGATTTCCGGCGCCAGATCGGGCAGGATCTTCTGCACGACCAGAGGCACGCCGATGAACCCGTTGCCGGCATTGACGAACCAGCCATGGCCGATGGGATCGGCGGACTTTGCCGCGGCAACCGTCGCCGCACAGGCGGTGCGAAGCGCCTCCCAGGTCAGATCCGGCTGCGTGGCCAGCGCGTGCTGTAACGCGTCGCGCCGGGCGCAGGTCGCGGCATCGCTGCCGGGATCGGTCTGGGCAAGGGCCGGTGAAACTCCGGCCGTGAGCGCCAGTGCAATGGCAAATCCGGACAAAAACGTTCTCGAATTAGTCTTCATCTGATCCCCCCTGGTATCGACGAAGATGGGACGCCTTGCCGGGCAAACGATGCGCCTGGAAATTAAAACGTCGGGCCTCCCCTTGACCCAACGTTACCGCAAGGTTCGCATTTTGGAAAGATTCGAAAAAATCCGGTCAGGCGAGAGATGCGCCCCGCCCGCCTGCCGTATCGCGGGACCGGCAGGCCGATCAGCCCCAAGCTGGCGATTTCCGGTCCAGCGCCAGGGTCTTTCCCGGTGCCGCCGCAGGCCGGGGGGCGCTGCGGTCAGGTCTTGGGGACGGCGCCGGACCGTCAAGGCAGACCCGTCTCATGCGCGGAGGCAGAAGGTACTGAAAGAGTGAGGTGGAGCGGGTGAAGGGAATCGTAAAAAATAGGAATAAATTAGAAACAGCATATTGAAATGCAGGGTGCGTCCTTAACGCGGGCAAATATAGGGCTAAAATATGGGAAAATAAGAGCGATTTTCTGCTGTCCTTACCAATGGAGCGTGGCGTGACACAATTACACTTCGAACTGTTCCGCCGGGCTGGCTCGGCGCCTTCGCCTTGACATGCCCGTTGCGATTTTGGGCCAGGTTCGCCGTCACCTGGTGTCGCGGCGACCGCACCACACCGATGGCCGCGGTCCGGTTGGGATCTGCCGGGAGCGACGGCAGCCACGGCCCTCCAGGCGCAAGACACGCTGCGCCGCAGTATGACCCCTTCGAGCCCGAAGCAGAGATGCAGCCGCGCGGCAGGACCCTTGCCTAGCGCGCCAGGCCTGAGGGAGCTCCCGGCCCAAAGAAGACATTAACACCTCACTCGGGTTCTGCGGTCGCAGCCCGCTTTGCGGACATTCGCTGTGGATTCCCTAATATAGCGCTCTCCGCTTTGATCGGTCTATTTGGAAACCTTATGATTCCGGTTTTCTTTACAAGTGTTGTTCGGCAAAGTTCTGCATATCTCTTGTCACTGTTTTCAGATAGGTACCTCGCCACCTCAAATAGATCGCATGTTGCAACTAGTCCAATGGACATGGATACGGCAGAACTTACACATTTGTCCGTGAAAGAAGGCTCGCGCTCGTGAGGAGCTATCAATCTAAAGCCATTTCCGAAAAGAATCCCTTTAGCAGGAGCCTGCACCTCCTCCCTCTCCAAATCTTCATGGATATTCATTGTAAGCTGTCGAAGTTTTCCAATCGCGATTGGCTTGCTATCACGGCCTTCGGCTTCACCGAGAAGTCTTCCTTCCGGAGAAGAAAACACGGCGTCGAACTCTGAGGTTCCATCCTCGTACTGCTCAGCGTCGAAACCCATCAATTCTAGAGCTTTTAAAATAGCTGCCTCTAGCGGCCTACCAGTCTCAAAAAGAAGGTCTCTCAACTGTCCTGCTTCGACAAGTTGACTTTGGATAACCTCCTTTTTCCGCTGAGCTTTTTCCACCGCTTCCTCAGCGCGAAGCAACTTTTCCCGAAGGCCCTTTTCTGTTGTAAGACTAAAGGTTTCTTCCTTCGCCCATTGAGGTTCAGACGTCTTGGCAGAGCTTTGTCTGTATGCTTGGTCGATACTGAGCACTTCGCTGAGATACGATCCAGCAAACTGCCGAGCAGCATCGGTGAAACACATCTCGTCGTCTCGCTCTTCGAAGAACTCATCGGGACCAAAATCTAGGTCTGGCAAAAAGAGAAGACTTCCCTCAGAAGACTTGCTTGAGAAGGCTAGGCCAACCGCCCGGTTGCCATGTTTGGTCGTTATGCAAGCACCCTTGGTGCCCTCTGCAAAAACGACTTCATACACAGACTTGTCAGCGAACTTCGACCAATAGGATGAGAGCTGCTCGCGGTATTCTGGTCGCAGCGTCATGGCGCTTCCATGCGTCGCCGTCCAATCCTCGATGATCGGCAGGGCTCTGAAGTTCGAAAAAATTTCTACATGGCGAGTTGTTTGTCGATTTCGGCCGGTCCCCGAGTGCTCTTTGGTGCCGGTAGCTACATAAACTTCAGTAGGTTTAGAGAGATGAACAATAACCGTCTTTCCGTTCGAAACCGCTTCTTGTAGTTCTCGTCTCCAATGAGCGCAAGCTTCTTTTAAGCCAAAGGAATTGCGATCATTGAGCGCAGTTTTCCCCAAGTACTCAGACGGTTTGTACTCATTGTAGAGGTAACTGCTCGCGTCCGGCCTAAACAAGATGACGTCCCAGTCTAGGAGTGACGTTTTATCACGAAACTCTGCTGTTTCGGCGTTTTCAGTAGCCAGTTGAAAACCTACCGTCAGAATTTTCTTAGGCATAGTTACCTCGGGAGCAGACGAAATTCTACATATGGTAGTTGATGGTCCTCGTGACCGCAATAACGCGATAGATTCAGGAAACGGGGTTTCTTTGACGTGCGTCTCGAGGGTTCCGCGTCTATTAGCTCGCTCTGTTCAGGCTTTGGTCCTCTATTGACAGTTGGTGATGCCTCTACGGGCTGAAGCCTTTGACGTTCGCGTGGGGGCAGTGATGATTGTAGTCGTCGTGCCAGGCCTACCGCGCGTATGCCCGTCCACTCCTGCGCTGTCTCGCTACCAATGCGGCGAACTGAAAGGTCGCTTTCCTTCGCATTGCTGACGCCTGTGAAAGGCGCAGCGAACTTCCGCTGCCCGCCCCTAGCGACGGCGTCGAACTGATTGACGCGCTCGGCCGAGGCTGGGGGCGGCCGCGATGGTCATGACGGTCTCGGCCGAGGCGCGGAACAGGAGAACCACTCGGCGCGCCCGCGCCCAAGCGGAGTCATGGGGCCAGACCGTGGAAGCCCTGTGCTTGAGGGGTCGGCGTAGAATCGCCAATCTGCCGCGTTTGCGGGCGCGGCTTTTGGCCTGCGTCAAGTTTTCGCACGTTGTCGACATCGACCGCCCTTGCTAAGGCGCGCCGGGCAAAATGCGCGAAAGGCCTTAGAATGCTTCAGAAAATTCTGCGGAAACTTCCCTGGTACGTCTACACGGTCCTTGGGATTCTCGTTCTCTGTGGAACCTATCCCGCCTTCCAGCAAGCCCGTCAGGAGGCCGCCGACGTGGCCGCCATCAGCGGCGAACCGGCCCCCGCGATGCAGACGCTCGAAAGCTATGTCGCGAACCGCGGCGATGAACCGTTCCATCAGGCCGAGTTCGAGGCGAATATCGACGACTACTACTTCACGCTGGCCAAGTCGCGCCGCCGCGCGCCCGACACCCATATCGTGGTAATGCCCATCTTTACCGGCGACGACGCCCAGGAGGCCAAGCGGGCCTCGGGTGTTCTTTATTTCGACTCCGAAGAGGACATGAAGGCCTGGGACCGCAGCCATTCCGATGAGGCCTCGCAATCGCGCGGCGGGCACTGGCATCAGCGGATCCATGGTTACGAAGACCGTCATCCCGAGCTGGTCGACATGGTGCGCGACACGCTGATCGATGATGGCTACTCGCTGGAGCAGCCCTTCCTGCATGTCCGTCCCTATTCCGGTAGCCGCGAGGCCGCTCTTGCGGCGATGGCCACGCCCGATTACGGCCCCGTCTACGTGGTGCTGGGCGTCGGGGTGATCCTTCTGGTCGTCTCCTTCGGGAAGCGCCTCTCGTCCCGGAAGGCCCGCGACGCGGCCAATAGCGCTGCCTGAGGCGGATAGCCGTCCCGCACCGGTTCGACCGGCGGGGGCCGCACCTATCCGGCCCCCGCCTGGTTCATGGCTCTGTCGCCGTCCCGAAACGGGGCATCGCGCGCGCAGGCCTTGGCCCGCCGCCCCTGCAGCAAGCATCCGCCTTCGCCCCGCGCGCCTTTGCGCAATCTCATGCTGCCCCCATGAGCGGCGGTACGGGTTCATACCCGTCCTTTCCACGCGCGACACGAACGGCAGGCCGCAGATACGACACGGCAGGTCCGCGCTGCTTTGGCTGTTGGCCTTGGCGCCGGATTTTTGTATGCGAATGGTGATCCGCCCCGGGCCCGGCCTATTGCCGGGTGGTGGCTTTCAGCGCCAGTTCTCCGGACCACTGACACCCCAGACTGCCGCGCCCCCCTGCCGGAGCGTCGGCGGCCCGCCACCGGAATGACCATGAACGCACTCTACGCCTATCGCGACCAGTGGATCGGAAACGTCCGCGGTGACATCCTGGCCGGACTGGTAGTGGCGCTCGCCCTGATCCCCGAGGCCATCGCGTTCTCGATCATCGCTGGCGTCGATCCAAAGGTCGGGCTTTACGCCTCTTTCTCGATTGCGGTGATCGTGGCCATCACCGGCGGGCGGCCCGGAATGATCTCGGCCGCGACGGCGGCAACGGCCGTTCTGATGGTGACGCTCGTCAAGGAGCACGGGTTGCAATACCTGCTGGCGGCCACCGTGCTGGCGGGGCTGATCCAGATCGGAGCGGGGCTGGCCAAGCTTGGCCAGTTGATGCGGTTCGTCTCGCGCTCGGTCATCACCGGCTTCGTCAACGCACTGGCGATCCTGATCTTCCTCGCGCAGGTGCCCGAACTGATCGGCGTGACCTGGGTGACCTATGTCATGGTCGCGGCGGGGCTTGCGATCATCTACCTCTTTCCGCTGCTGACGACTTCGGTGCCCTCGCCCTTGATCACGATCATCGTTCTGACGGCGGTGACGATGGCCTTCGGGATCGATGTCCGTACCGTGTCGGACATGGGGGAGTTGCCCGACACGCTGCCGGTCTTCCTGATCCCCGACATCCCGCTGACGCTTGAGACTCTGCAGATCATCCTGCCCTATTCGATCGGGGTGGCCGCGGTGGGTCTGCTGGAAAGCCTGATGACGCAGACCATCGTCGATGACCTGACCGACACCCCCAGCGACCGGAACCAGGAATGCATCGGTCAGGGGATCGCCAATACCTGCACCGGGTTCATCGGCGGCATGGCGGGCTGCGCCATGATCGGCCAGTCGATGATCAACGTGAAATCGGGCGGACGCGGGCGGCTGTCGACCTTCACCGCGGGGGCGATGCTTCTGTTCCTGATCGTCGTGCTGGGCGATCTGGTCGGACAGATCCCGATGCCGGCGCTGGTCGCGATCATGATCATGGTGTCCATCGGCACGTTCTCATGGTCCTCGATCCGGACCTTGCGCGACCATCCGCGATCGTCCTCCATCGTGATGCTGGCGACGGTGTTCTTCGTGGTCTACACCCACAACCTCGCCATTGGCGTTCTGGTCGGCGTGCTGCTGTCGGGCATCTTCTTTTCGGCCAAGATCGCCCAGCTTTTCCGGGTCACGTCCGAGATTTCGCCCGACGGGCGCGCGCGCACCTATGTGGTCGAGGGCCAGCTTTTCTTCGCCTCGACCGAGGACTTCATGCGCGCCTTTGACTTCAAGGAGGCGCTGGAGCGCGTCACCATCGATGTCAGCCGCGCCCATATCTGGGACGTCTCGTCCGTTGCGGCGCTGGACATGGTCGTGCTCAAGTTCCGCCGCGAGGGCGCCGAGGTCGAGATCAGGGGCATGAATGCGGCATCCGAAACCATCGTCGACAAGCTGGCCGTGCATGACAAGCCCGGCGCGATGGACGATCTCTTGGGTCACTGACGGGGGTATGGGACGATGACAGGGATGCTGATGGCGCTGGTCGACGGATCGGCCTATTCCGAAAGCGTGTGCCGCCACGCGGCCTGGATCGCAAAGCGCTCGGGCGCGCAGGTCAAGCTTTACCACGTGCTGGATCCGCGCCGGGCCCAGGGGCGGCGCGATCTGTCGGGCTCGATTCGGCTGGGTGCGCGGTCGCAGTTGATGGAACAGCTTAGCGATCTGGATGAACAGCACGCCAAGCTTTCGCAGGCCCAGGGCCGCGCGATCCTGGAGGATGCCAAGGCCTTGATCGAGGCCGAAGGCGTCACCGATGTCATCACCCGGCTGCGCCACGACGACATCGTGAACACGGTCGAACAGAAGGAAGCCGCGGCCGACATGATCGTGATCGGCAAGCGGGGCGAGGCCGCCGGGCTGGAAAGCCCCCATCTCGGCTCCAACTTCGAGCGGATCGTGCGCGCCAGTCACAAGCCGGTCTTCGTCTCGAACCGCAGCTTCGCGCCGATAGACCGGGTGCTGATCGCCTATGACGGGGGTGTTTCCTCGATGAAGGCGGTCGACCATGTCGCCCGCGACCCGATGTTTGCCGGGCTCAAGGTGATCGTGGCCACCGCCGGCCAGGACACGGCCGACCTGCGCCGCGCGCTGGAAAAGGCGCGCGCCACGCTGAACGCGGGCGGGCATGAAGCCGAGGTGAAACTTCTGAAAGGCGCCCCGGACAAGGCACTGGCCGATCTGGTCGAAACGGACGGGATCGATCTTCTGGTGATGGGCGCCTACGGGCATTCGCGCATACGAACCCTGGTCATCGGCTCGACCACCACCGGGATGATCCGTTCCTGCAAGGTTCCGGTCGTGCTCATGCGCTAGACTGCGGCTGTTTCTGGCAGGAGGTCCCGAGGGGCTCCTGCCCGGCTTGCGGTGTGGCGTTGCAAACCGCGCGTTGTCTGCCTGTGCAGAAGAAAGAGTCCCTTGCGATGGGCGTTGTTGCGCAAATCCAGGGGATTCATCTCGTGAATCCAGCATGCTAGCCGGGCAGCATGAGCAGACCTCCGAAGCCGACCTGCAAGACGA
>NZ_QAYC01000007.1 GCF_003053725.1 Rhodovulum kholense | reverse complement strand
GAAGTCCAGATCCGGGCGGCGGTCCTCAACCGCTTCACGGCGCTCGGCATCCCGCTCACCGTGGCCATGGGATAAGTGTGTCCGGGGAAAGGGGAACTGCGGTCGTCAGCTGATTTGCGCAACAGCGCCCGTCTGAGGTGCTGCTGGTGTTCAAGTAGTGTAGGGGCCAGTCTTTTTTTGGTGGCCCGTTAGAGCGCCGACTGAGGGGCTGTCGGTCGCGTAATCTCATAAGGACTAGCGCACTGGACGGATGCGCTCAGGTGATCGGCGGTGGTATTCTCTCGAAGGTATGGGAAAACTAAGAACTCCCGCACATGGCCCCCGCACACTCGCGGCTAACCAACGGAAATCAATAGGATTGCTCCGAGTGAACACACTCTGACCACGGCCGACGCAAGCGAAGGTGGAAGTCGTGCTCGTTCATAGGTGTGGGTTTATTGCCGTGCGTGCCCCGCCATCGCCGAGGGCGTGTCCCCGGCTGACCGGTGCGCTCCGAGGGTGTCGAGCGGAGGTCGTCCATGTGGGCAAGGGCCACGCGGCGGGTGATCTTCGAGACCTCGGCATTGCCCGTGAATGTCTCGAAGCGTTGGAGGATACGCCGATAACGCTCCTTGGTCGAAGGCTTGATGCCGTCACTCTGGGCCAGCCAGCGGTGGGAGGTCGCTCGAACGGTGGTGTCTTGCGATGTCTCCGGTGTGCTGACCGCTTGGGGGCCGTCGTATTTCGCGAAGAGCGACGCCTTGATTTCCTCAAGGGTTTCCCTGCGTCGGCTCAGGGCTTCCCCAAGGTCGGAGGAGCCGAGGGATCGAATGATTTCCCGCTTGCCGACCGCCGGTCTCAACTCGACAGGAACGGTGAATCGCAAAACGTAGACAGCGCCGCGCTTGAAGACGCCCTTGGGCAGAACTGTAAGGGTCACGCCGGTAAGTCTCTCGTACACGAGAGAGCGTAACCCTTTGAAAAGCGGGGGGATGGTGGGCGACCCTGGAATCGAACCAGGCGTGGGTCTCCCCGGCGGAGTTACAGTCCGCTGCCGCACCTTGCAGCACGTCGCCCTGAGTGAGGCGCTGGATACGCAAGCTCCGGGGGCGCGTCAACAGGAAAATCCCTTGCGGCGGCCGCGCCGAGGCGCCATGGTCGCCGCCTGTCGGAACGGGGGCGATGACGTGGCCAAGAAACCCACCTGGGTGATCGAGAAGGAACGCGGACGGCGGGCCGCCGCGGCCGAGACCGTCTGGCTTTTCGGGATGCATGCGGTCCGCGATGCGCTGGAAAACCCGTGCCGCGACAAGCTGCGGCTGGTGGTGACGAAGAATGCCGCCGACCGGCTGGCCCCGGCCATCGCGGCCGCCGGGATCGAGCCCGAACTGTGCGATCCGCGCCGCTTTGCCGCGCCGCTCGACTCCGAGTCGGTGCATCAGGGGGCGGCGCTCGAGGTGCGGCCGCTGGACTGGGGCAAGCTTGGCGATGTCTGCGACCCGGGGACGGGGCCCGCGCTGACGGTGCTGCTCGACCGGGTGACCGACCCGCATAATGTGGGGGCGATCCTGCGCTCGGCCGAGGTGTTCGGGGCCCGGGCCGTGATCGCGCCGCACCGCCATTCGGCGCCCGAGACCGGGGCGCTGGCCAAGACCGCCTCGGGCGCGCTGGAACGCCAACCCTATCTGCGGGTCCCGAACCTCGCGCGGGCGATGGAAGAGCTCAAAGACCTGGGCTACAGCCTGATCGGGCTGGACGGCGAGGCGCCCTCCACGCTGGCCGAGGGGCTTGCCGGGATCGGCGCGGCCCCGGTCGGGCTGGTTTTGGGGGCCGAAGGGCCGGGCCTGCGCGAACTGACCCGAGCCACCTGCGACCGGCTGGTGCGTATCCCCGCGGCGGGCGGGTTCGGGTCGCTCAATGTCTCGAACGCGGCAGCGGTGGCGCTTTATGCGGCGGCGGTGCGCCCCTAAGATGGCCTCCCGGGCCTGACAAAGGCGGGGCCCGTAGTCTTCGGATCACAGTTCCATGAGCGGGCTGGAAAAGACCGCGCTGCGGTCCCATGTCTTACGGGAAGGGCGGAGGCCCGGAACGCCTTCGTCCTGCTTCACTGTCCCTCGTTCCGCGACTGGCGCCCGGAAATTCCGGGCGCTTTTTTTACCGCTCGTGCCTTTTCGCCGCCGGGCCGGGCCGAGTCAAGCGCGCTCAGGTGCCATAGGCCCGCGCCTCGGCGGTTTTCACCGTCTCGGCGGCGGCGACCAGCGCCCCCGCGATCCGGTCCAGTTCGGCCCGTGGCAGATGGGCGGGCAGCCGTGCGTCGCAGGCCCGCATCAGCATCGCCCGGGTCTTGGGCAGATCGCGCCGCAGCCCTCCCGGTAGATCGTCGAGAAACCCCCAGTTCCAGAACGCCCGCGCATTGTCGGTGCTGAGCCCGAAGACCTGCACCTGCACCCCAAGCGCGGCAGCGGCATCCTGAAAGGCGCGCGCCTCGTCGTCGGTCTCGAAGCCGACGAGGTTGAACTGGATCGAATCCGGGGCGCGCGTTTCGGGGGGCAGGGGCGGCGGGACCGACAGCCAGGGCGACCGGTTCAACAGCACGGCGACGTGGTCGTGATTGGCGCGGCCCTCGCGCACCCGGCGGGCGACCTCGGGCAGTTGCGGGCGGATCACCGCAGCCGAGAGGTTCTGCATCCGCATGTTGTAAAGCGGCAGGCGGTTCTGCCAGCGGGCAAAGGCTGCGGCCAGCCCGTCATGCTTTTTCCAGTTATGTTCGTAGGCGCCCGACATGATGACGGCGCGGGCCAGCAGGTCGGGGTCCTCGGTGACCAGCATCCCGCCCTCGCCGCCATTCACCAGCTTGTAGGACTGGAACGAGAAACAGCCGATCCGGCCCAGCGTCCCGATCTTGCGGCCGTGCCAGAGCGTGCCCAGCGAATGCGCCGCATCCTCGATCAGCGGGATGCCACGGGCGTCGCAGGCGGCGGCGATGGCATCCATGTCCGAGGTGTGGCCGCGCATGTGGCTGATCAGGACGGCAGAGATGTCGTCGTCCAGCCGGGCCTCGAAATCCTCGAGATCGAGCCGGAAATCGGCGCCGACCTCGGCCAGAACCGGCACGCAATCGGCATGGATCACCGCCGAGGGGACGGCCGCGAAGGTGAAGGCCGGGATCAGCACCCGCGCTCCGCGCGGCAGGTCCAGCGCCTTCAGCGACAGGAACAGCGCCGCCGAACAGGACGAGACCGCCAGCGCGTAGGGAACGCCCAGAAGCGCCGCGAAATCGCGTTCAAGCAGCGTGACCGGCGCGTCGGCGGCAGCGGTATAACGGAACAGGTCCCCGGTGCGCAGCAGGCGGTCGATCTCGGCGCGGGCGCTTTCCGGGATCGGTTCGGCATCGTAGACAGTGCGGGAGCGGGTCATGCGGTCACCTTATCCGACGTCGTCTCGATGGACGACCCTATCCGACCGGAAGTGACTCAGAGATGTGACAGGATGGCGACGATCGGAAATCAGAGCCCGACTGTGTCCCGCAAAGCATACCAGGCCATCGCCAGCGCCAGAAGCGGCGCGCGCAGCGCCGCGCCGCCGGGGAAGGGCGGGCAGGGGAGGCGGGCGAAGGTCTCGAAGGCCTCGGTCTCGCCCTGCACCGCCTCGGCCAGCACCCGGCCTGCGAGCGTGGCCATCGCCACCCCGTGGCCGGAAAAGCCCGAGGCCGAATAGATGCCCGGCGCGGGCGTGCCGAGATAGGGCAGCCGCGAGCGCGTGATCGCCAGTGTGCCGCCCCAGGCATGGGTCAGCGCGACATCCTTGAGTTGCGGGAAGACTTGCAGCATCGGTTTGCGCACCAGCGCCCGGATGTCCTCGGGGAAGCGGTAGCCATAGCTTTCGCCGCCGCCGAACAGAAGCCGCCCGTCGGGCGACAGCCGGAAGTAGTTCACCACGAACCTGCTGTCGGCGACCGCCACGTCGCGGGACAGCACCGAGGCCGCGCGCGCGCCAAGCGGTTCGGTCGCGACCATGTAGTTGTTGATCGGCATGACCCGAGCCGCGACCCGGCGGTCGAGCCCGCCGAGATAGCCGTTGGCCGCGAGGATCACCCGGTCGGCGATGATCCGGCCGCGATCCGTCACCACGACCGCGCCCGCATCGACCCGCTCGACCAGCGTCGTCTCGTGGATCGCGGCGCCTGCTTCGGCTGCGGCGCGGGCCAGCCCCAGCGCATAGGCCAGCGGGTTGAGATGGCCCGCGCCCCAGTCGATCACCCCGCCCCGATAGCCGGGGGCGCCGACGATGGCGTGCAGCTCGTCGCGGGTCAGCGGCTCGACCAGGTCGTAATCGTAATCGCGGCGCAGCTTTTCGGCATAGGCATGAGCCTCGCGCGTGCCCCGGTCGGACCAGTCGGCATAGACGATGCCGGGGCGGTAGTCGCAGGCGATGGCGTGATCGCGGATCAGGTCCGAGACCAGCCCGCGCGCCGCTTCGGCCAGATGCCACAGCTTTGCCGCGTGCCCGTCGCCCAGCATCGCCTCGAGCGCGTCCTGATGCAGCCGCTGGCCCGAGCCGACCTGTCCGCCGTTCCGCCCCGAGGCGCCAAAGCCCACCCGGTGCGCCTCGACCAGCACGGTGTCGAGCCCGGCCCGGGCCAGATGCAGCGCCGCCGACAACCCGGTATAGCCGCCGCCGACGATGCAGACATCGGCGCGCCGGTCGCCATCGAGCGGCGCGAAGGGCGCCAGCGGCGGGGTGGTTTCGGCATACCAGCTGGCGGGATAGGCCCCGCGTCGGTCGTTCGCGAAGAGCAGGTTCATACGTTCAGCAGCAGATGTTCGCGTTCCCAGGGGCTGATGACCTGCAGGAACTGCTTGTATTCCAGTTCCTTGACCGCCGAATAGACGGTGCAGAATTCTTCGCCCAGGACCTCGCGCATGGGTGAGGCCGCCTCGAAGAGATCGAGCGCCTCGGCCACGTTGCGGGGGATGTCCTCGTCGCCCGAATAGGCGTCGCCGGTGAATTCGGGCCGGGGCAGAAGTTCTTCGGTCAGGCCCAGATAGCCGCAGGCGAGCGAGGCCGCGATGCCCAGATAGGGGTTGCAATCCATCCCCGCCAGCCGGTTTTCGACCCGCCGCGCCTCGGGTTCGGCGACCGGCACGCGCAGGCCGGTGGTGCGGTTGTCGCGCCCCCAAAGCAGGTTGATCGGCGCCGCGAAGTCGGGGACGTAGCGGCGGTAGCTGTTCACATAGGGCGCGAGCAGCGCGATCACCGAGGGCATGTGGGTCTGCATGCCTGCGATGAAATGCAGGAAGGCGGGGCTTTCGCTGCCATCCTCGTTCGAGAAGATGTTCAGCCCGGTCCGCGCATCGACCACCGAGTGGTGGATATGCATGGCCGAGCCGGGCTCGTCCTCGATGGGCTTGGCCATGAAGGTGGCGTAGCAGTCGTGCCGCATCGCCGCCTCGCGGATCAGCCGCTTGAAATAGAAGATCTCGTCGGCCAGCTTCACCGGATCGCCATGGCGCAGGTTCAGTTCCACCTGGCCCGCACCGCCTTCCTGCAGGATGCCGTCGATTTCCAGCCCCTGCGCCTCGGCGAAATCGTAGATGTCGTCGATGACGGGGCCGTATTCGTCGACCGCGCTCAGCGAATAGGCCTGACGCCCCGCCGCGCGTCGGCCCGAGCGGCCCATCGGCGGCTGCACCGGTTCCGACGGGTTGGTGTTGCGGGCGACGAGGAAGAACTCCATCTCGGGCGCAACGATCGGCATCCAGCCGCGGTCGTTGTACAGCTTGACGATCCGTTTCAGCACGTTGCGGGGCGCGGTCGGCACCATCTCGCCCTGCTGGTCGAAGACGTCGTGAATGACCTGCAGCGAACAGTCGGCGGCCCAAGGCGCGGCCGAGGCGGTGCTGAAATCCGGCGTCAGGATCATGTCGGGCTCGGTGAACGCCCGGCCCTCGATATCGGCCCAGTCGCCGGTGATGGTCTGCTGGAAGATCGAGTTGGGCAGATAGAACCGGGTCTGCGTCACGAACTTGCCCGCGGGCATGGCCTTGCCGCGGGCGACGCCCGCCAGATCGGCCACGATGCACTCGACCTCGTCGAGGCGGCGCCCCTCGAGATACGCGCGGGCGGCCTCGGGAAGCTGGTCGCGCCAGTCTTTCATGGCTCAGCGCCTTTCGGTGAAGAAACGGGCGATCCGCGCGGCCATCGCGGCCGAGTCGGTGGGCAGGTCAAGCCGGGCGCGGGCCTCGGCCAGGGTCTCGTCGGGCACCACGCCGGGGCCGCGCTCCTCGATCAGGCCCTTCTCGAAGGCCGGGGCGAATTCCGGGTGCGGCTGCACCGTATAGGCATGCTCGCCATAGATCAGCGCGGCATGGGCGCAGCCGGGCGCGCTGCCCACCGTTTCGGCGCCATGCGGCGGCTCGATCACCTGGTCCTGATGCCAGGCGTTCAGTCGGTAGTCCTGCCCCTCGATCCGGTAATCGCGCGGGCCGACCGACCAGCCGCCCGCGAATTTCTCGACCCGGCCGCCCAGCGCCTGGGCGATGATCTGGTGGCCGAAGCAGATGCCGACCAGCGGCACGCCACCCGAATAGGCCTGCCGGATGAACTCTTCCAGCGGGTGGATGAAGGCGTGATCTTCATAGGCGCCAAAGCGCGACCCGGTGATCAGCCAGCCTTCGGCGGCGTGGATCGAGGGCGGGAACTGCATGTCGAGCACGGGCCAGGTGTGGAAGGTGAAGCCGTGGCCTTCGAGCAGCCGAACGAACATGTCGGGATAGTCGCCATGCGCCGCGCGAAGCGCGTCGGGCGCGTGGCCTGTCTGCAGGATACCGATCTGCATGGGAGTCTCTTGATTATGTGCGCTCAACCTAGTCTTGCCGCGTGCGGCGGGCAAGCCCCCGCGCCGCGCCCGGACCGGGCTCAGACAGTGTCGAGATAAAGCGCCATCTGCGCGTCCTCGTCGAGCCCGGCGATGCGGCGCGCTTCCTGCCGCTTGGTCATGGTCAGGTTGCGGATCAGCCCGCGGCGGAAGATCCGGGCCATGCGCGGGCTGTGTTCGAAGGCGTCGATCGCGCCCTGCCAGCAGGTCGGGATCTGCGGCAGGTCGAGTTCATACGCATTGCCGGTGATGGGCGGCGGCGGCTCGAGCTGTTCCTCGACACCCTGCAGGGCCGCGCCGAGGATCGCCGCGATCATCAGATAGGGGTTGATGTCGCCGCCCGCGACGCGGTGCTCGATCCGGCGGGCGCGGGGGCTGCCGCCGGGAATGCGGATCGCGGCGGTGCGGTTCTCAAGCGCCCAGCAGATGCCGGTGGGGGCGTGGTTGCCGGGCACCAGCCGGTCGTAGCTGTTGGCATGGGGCGCGAGGATCAGCGTCATGTCGGGCATTGCCGCAAGACAGCCCGCCACGGCCTGACGCAGGAAGCCCGAGCCCTCGGGACTGGCGTCGTCGAAGATGTTGTTGCCGCGCGCGTCGAGCACGGAGAAATGGGTATGCAGCCCGTTGCCGACATCGTCGGCATAGGGCTTGGCCATGAAGCTGGCGGCAAAGCCGTGGCGCCGGGCCATGCCGCGCACCAGGAGCTTGAACAGCCAGGCGTCGTCGGCGGCCTTCATCGCGGGGCCGTGCATCATGTTGATCTCGAACTGCCCGGTCCCGGCCTCCGAGATCGCCGCATCGGCGGGAATGTCCATCGCCTCGCAGGCGTCGTAGAGATCGGTGAAGAAGGCGTCGAAGGCGTCGAGCGTGCGCAGCGACAGGATCTCGCCCGCCTCGCGGCGCTTGCCCGAGCGTGGCGAGCGCGGCGGGTGCAGCACCTCGTCGCTGTCGTCGATCAGGTAGAATTCAAGCTCGGTCGCCACCTGCGGTGCCCAGCCCCGGCGCTCGTATTCGTCAAGCACCACCGCCAGCGCGTGGCGCGGGCAGCCCTCGAAGGGCCGGCCCTGTTCATCGAACATCCACAAGGGCAGAAGCGCGGTCGGCGCGTCGAGCCAGGGCATCGGCACGAAGCCCCGCCCCGTGGGGCGCAGCACGCCATCGGCATCGCCGGTCTCGAAGACGAGCGGGCTGCCCTCGATATCCTCGCCCCAGATGTCGAGATTCAGCACCGACAGCGGAAAGCGGGTGCCTTCCTCCTCGATCTTGCCGGCAAAGCGCGAGGGCACGCGCTTGCCGCGCGCCTGACCGTTCAGGTCGCAGGCGGCCATCCGGATGGTCCGGATCTCGGGATTGTCGCGAAGCCAGGCGCTCATCTTATGACCTGCGGGCGGATCCTCAGGCGCGGCCGGGACTCGGACGGCATGTGGCGGTTCAAACGGCGGTTGATCAGCCCGAAGAGGCCGATGATCGCAAGGGTCACGAGGATGAAATAGAAGGCCACGATCGGATAGGGGATGAAGGGGTTGAAGGTCTTGTCGGCGAAGTAGTTGGCATAGTAAAGCGCGTCGCCCTTCTGCTGCCAGGCCGGAAAGCCGGAAAAGTAAACCAGCGTCGTGGCATGGAAGAGAAAGATCGCCTCGTTGGTATAGGCGGGCCAGGCCAGCCGCAACATGGTCGGCCAGACGATCCGCCGGAACCTTTTCCAGCCCGCCATGCCATAGGCATCGGCGGCCTCGATGTCGCCCTTGGGTACCGAGCGGAGCGCGCCGTAGAAGATCTCGCCGGAATAGGCGGCGGTGTTCAGGAACAGCACGACCAGCGCCCCCGCCCAGGCGCGGGTCAGCCAGCCCGTCTCGGCGGTGATGTGGGTGAAGATCAGGTTCAGCTCGATCCCGTTTCTGGGCAGCAGCACGAAGGCCTGATAGGCTAGGAAGAACTGGATGAAGAGCGGCGAGCCGCGGAAGACGAAGATGAACCATTCGGCGGGCTTGCGGACGACCCAGGCGCTGCTGTTGCGCGCCACCGCGACCGCGGTCGCGAGGAAGAAGCCGAAGAACAGCGCAAGCGCCCCGAAATAGATGTTCCAGACCAGCCCCGAGCCGATCAGGGTGAATTGCTCGCACAGGGTGAAGTCCGAGCGCGGCAGCAGCCGCTCGCCATAGCCGAGCGAGCGGAAGGCGTAATCCTGGAATGTCTGCACGCAGCTCATTGCGCGGCCTTTCGCTGGGCTTCGCCCGCCAGCGTCGCCTGCCCGTGCGAAAGCCGCGCCGTCAGCCGGGTCAGCACCGCCTCGGAGACCCGGGTCAGCATCAGGTAGAAAATCAGCAGGCCGAGGAAGTAGTAGAGCCGCCAGTCGGGATGCGGATAGGCGAAGATCGAGGTCTTCGAGCCGCCCAGCTCGCGGGCCCAGTAGACGATGTCCTGCACGCCCAGCAGGAACAGCAGCGGCGTGGCCTTGATCAGGATCATCCAGAGGTTCGACAGGCCCGGCAGCGCATAGATCCACATCTGCGGCACTAGGACCCGCCAGAAGGACTGGCGCGGGGTCATGCCATAGGCCTCGGCGGTCTCGATCTGGGCGCGGGGAACCGCGCGCATCGCGCCGTAAAGCACATTGGCGGCGAAGGCGCCGAAGACCACGGCGAAGGCCAGCACCGCCAGCGCGAAACCGTAGGTTTCATGAACCCATTGCGGGCTCGTCGACAGCGGCAGCTTGGCCGCCGGGCAGACCACGAAATCGCTGCCCTGCCGGACCGGCTCGGTCCAGTCGGGGCATTTGACCTTGTGGCGCAGCCACTCGAACCCCTGATCCATCGCGACCGGGACGAAGAGGAAGAAGACGATATCGGGAATGCCCCGGACCATCGCGGTGTAGGCCCGCCCGAAGATCCGGAGCGGCCAGATCCGCGAGCGCGCGGCCATGGCGCCGCCGAAGCCGAACAGCAGGGCTGCCGGGGCGGTGATCGCCAGCAGGGCGAGCACGACCAGGAAGGACTGGTAGAACGCCATGTGCTTGCCGCTGGTGAGATAGCAGGCAAGCCAGTTCAGACCTTCGAGGGTGGAGGGATCTGCGCAGGACGCGAACATTTGGGACTGGCGGGGCGGGGCGAACCGGCCGCCCCGCCCGCATCTGTCTTACCAGCGGGGCGAGTCTTCGCCCAACCACTTGATGATGAGCGCGTTCATGGTGCCGTCATCCTTCATGGACTGGATCGCGGCGTCGAACTTGTCCTTCAGCTCGGGATCGGACTTGCGGAACGCCATGCCGATGCCGTTGCCAAGCGGGGTGTCCTCGCCGACGAAGACCATGTCGCCCTCGTTCACGATCGGCACCAGGACGTCCTTGTCGGCCAGCACCGCATCGGCCTCGCCATTGCGGACGGCCGCGACGCATTCATCGGACGTGGGGTATTCCAGCAGGGTCGCGCCGGTATCGACCACATGATTGGCCTGGATCGTGCCGGTCTGGGCCGAGATCACGCCGCCTTCAAGATCGACCTCGTCGCTCAGCGCAGCATAGGAGGACAGCGAGGGGGGCGTGTAGGGCTGGGTGAAGGCGACGACTTCCTCGCGCTCGGGCGTGATGCTCATGCCGGCGATGATGGTGTCGTAGTTGCCCGAGACGAGGTTCGGAATGATCGAATCCCAGTCATTGGTGACCCAGGTGCAGGTCAGTTCGGCGCGCTTGCAAAGTTCGTCGCCCAGCTCGCGTTCAAGCCCGTCGACCTCGCCCGCATCGTTGATGAAGTTGTAGGGAGGGTAGGCGCCCTCGGTGCCCAGACGCACCACGTCCTGCGCCAGCGCCATGCCGGCCGAAAGGGCCAGGGCGGCGGTGCCAAGGATCAGCTTTTTCATCGGAAGTCTCCCATGTTGTCTTACATGTGGCCGTTCAAGCGGCCGTTGCACTCAGGAATTGCTGAAGACGCGCCGAGGATGGCGCGCCGAACACGGTCTCGGGCGGGCCCTGTTCCTCGATCAGGCCCTGATGGAGGAAGACGACGTGATCCGAGACATCTGCGGCCAGTCGCATGTCATGGGTGACGAGGACCATCGTGCGCCCCTCTTCCGCCAGCACCTTGATGACCCGAACGACTTCCTGCTGCAACTCGGGATCGAGCGCCGAGGTCGGTTCGTCGAACAGCAGCGCGCGGGGCTGCATCGCCAGCGCCCGGGCGATGGCCGCCCGCTGCTGCTGGCCGCCCGAAAGCTGGGCGGGAAAGGCGTCGCATTTGTCGCCGATGCCGACCTTGTCGAGCAGAGACCGCGCGCGGACCTCGACCTCGTGCCGGTCCTCGCCCAGCACGGTGACGGGGGCCTCCATCACGTTCTGCAGGATTGTCATGTGGGACCAGAGATTGAACTGCTGGAACACCATCGACAGGTTGGTGCGGATACGGATCACCTGATGGCGATCGGCGGGATGGCGCGCGGGGCCGGTGCCGCGCCACTTGACCGGCTCGCCCTCGAAGAGGATCTCGCCCTGCTGGCTGTCTTCCAGAAGGTTGGCACAGCGCAGAAGCGTCGATTTGCCCGAGCCCGAGGACCCGATCAGCGAGACCACATGCCCTTTCGGCGCGGTGATCGACACGCCTTTCAGGACCTCAAGATCCCCATAGCTCTTGTGCAGATCGCGAATGTCGAGAACGGGCGGGGTAGGTTCAGTCACGCGAAAGCCGCTGCCAAGTTATTGTCCGGGCTCGGATTAGGGCGCAATTCGGACCTGATTGCAACGGGGAAACGGCGCCCCGACAGGCGAACGCACAGGATTTGGGCAATGTGTCCCAGCCGTTCGCGCATAGGGGTTGCGGTTGCGGCGCGCCGGACGCGGCCTGCCCGGGGTCGGGTCTCAGCCGGCGTGTTTCGCCTCGGCCCGCTGGCGGGCCAGCGCGCTGTCGCGGTCGTTGACGCCGAGAAGGTTTGCCACCAGACGCAGCAGGCCGTCCTCCTCGTCGTCGCGCACGCCATCGGCCAGAACCACCTCCCACAGCGCCTCGACCACGCCCTCGCGGTGCTCGTAGGGCACCGCGTCCTTGATCGCGCGGGTAAAGCGGACGGTATCGGGGGCCTGCGCCTCCAGCGTTTCGGCGCGGCTGCGCAGCTCCAGCGCCTGGTCGGGGCTCAGCGCATAGCGCGCCGCGAGAATGCGCGAGATCCGCTCGGCCTCCTCGCGGGCATAGTCGCCATCGGTTCGCGCGATTCGCACCAGCAGGGCTGCCAGAGCCAGCCGGGCGTCGGGATCGTCGAGCCGGTCGGGGTCGGGGCCGATCAGGCGGTTGAGGAAGTCTGCGAACATGGGGGGGGATATAGGCCTGTGTCGCGCGCCGGGAAAGGCGTTTTGCACCCCGGCGGGCTGCGCGGCTCAGCTGGCCGTGCCCGAGAGCGCCGAAAACAGCCGGCCGAGGGCCGCCGCCTCGGCCTCGAGCCCCCAGGGCGGGTTGACCACAAAGAGTCCCGAACCGATCAGCCCGTGACCGTCACGCGCGGGCGGAAACCGCACCTCGTGGCGAAGCGCCTCGGGAAAGGCTACGCGCAAGGCCGACGTCATCGGCGCATGGGCGCCCGCGGGCAGGATCGGATACCACAGCACCAGCGTGCCCACGTTCCATTTGCGATGGAGCGCCGCCATATGCCGGGGGATCGCAGCGTAATCGGTCTTCACCTCATAGCTGGGGTCGATCAGCATCAGGCCCCGCCGGGGCGTTGGCGGGGTCAGCGCCTGCGCCGTCTCGAATCCGTCCCGGGCCAGCACATGCGCGCCGAACGGGGCCATCGCGGCTTCCAGTGCGGCGCGCTCCTGCGGGTGCAGTTCGGCCAGATGGAGCGCATCGCCCGGCCTCAGCGACAGCGCCGCCAGCAGGGGCGAGCCCGGATAGGCGCTGGCGCCGAAGCGCGCACGCACCTCGGTCAGCCGCCGCCGATAGGGATGGGCCTCGGGCAAGCGCCGCTCCATCACGCCGATGCCCGCGGCCGCCTCGCCGGTCCGGACCGCCTCCGCCGCGGCCAGATCGTAGAGGCCCCGCCCGGCATGGGTCTCGATATAGGTCAGCGGCTTGTCCTTGCGGGTGAGGTAGTCGAGCATCGCACACAGCAACGCGTGCTTGTGTACGTCGGCCAGATTTCCCGCATGGTAGATGTGCTGATAGGACAGCATGGCGTGACGGCCCCGCGCGCGGTCCTCAGACCAGCCGCGAGGCCTCGACCGCGGCGCGCACGAAATCGGCGAACAGCGGATGCGGCGCGAAGGGCTTCGATTTCAGCTCGGGATGGAACTGCACGCCGATGAACCAGGGATGGTCCTTCCACTCGACGATCTCGGGCAGGCGGCCGTCGGGCGACATGCCGGAAAACACCATTCCGCAGGCTTCGAGCTGCTTGCGGTACTTGATGTCGACCTCGTAGCGGTGGCGGTGGCGTTCCTCGATCACGGTCGATCCGTAGATGTCGGCCACCTTCGAATCCTTCAGCAGATGCGCGGTGTAGGCGCCCAGCCGCATGGTGCCGCCCTTGTCGTCGCCGAGCTTGCGTTTCACCATCGCATTGCCCTGCACCCATTCCTTGAGGTGGTAGACGACGGGGGTAAAGCGCTTCTTGCCGGCCTCGTGGTCGAATTCCTCCGACCCGGCATCGGACAGCTCGGCGACGTTCCGCGCCGCCTCGATCACCGCCATCTGCATCCCGAGGCAGATCCCCAGATAGGGCACGCCACGGGTGCGGGCGAATTCCGCTGCCTTCATCTTGCCCTCGGTGCCGCGCTCGCCGAAGCCGCCGGGCACGAGGATCGCGTGGAAGCCTTCCAGCCAGGGACCCGGGTCCTCGCGTTCGAAGATCTCGGCATCGATCCATTCGGCCTTGACCCGGACGCGGTTCGCCATGCCGCCATGAGTCAGCGCCTCGGCAATGGATTTGTAGGCGTCTTCCAGCTGGGTATACTTGCCCACGATGGCGACGCGCACCTCGCCCTCGGCGTTGAAGATCCGGTCGGACACGTCTTCCCATTTCGAAAGATCGGGCTTCGGCGCCGGGTTGATCTGGAACGCATCCAGCACCGCCTGGTCCAGCCCCTCGCGGTGATAGGCCAGCGGCGCCTCGTAGATCGACTTGAGGTCCTGCGCCGCGATCACGCTGTCGGGGCGCACGTTGCAGAACAGCGCCAGCTTTTCGCGTTCCTTGGCCGGGATCGGTCCCTCGGACCGGCAGACCAGCACGTCGGGCGCAATGCCGATCGAGCGCAGCTCCTTGACCGAGTGCTGGGTCGGCTTGGTCTTCAGCTCGCCGCTGGCCTTGATGTAGGGCAGCAGCGTCAGATGCATGAAGATGCACTGGCCGCGCGGCTTGTCCTGGCTGAACTGGCGGATCGCCTCGAAGAAGGGCAGGCCCTCGATATCGCCGACCGTGCCGCCGATCTCGCACAGCATGAAATCGACCTCGTCCTCGCCGGTGGCGATGAAGTCCTTGATTTCGTTGGTGACGTGCGGAATGACCTGGATCGTCTTGCCCAGATAGTCGCCGCGGCGTTCTTTCTCCAGCACGTTGGAATAGATCCGCCCCGACGAGATCGAATCCGTAGACCGTGCCGCGACCCCGGTGAAGCGTTCGTAATGCCCCAGATCGAGGTCGGTTTCAGCCCCGTCATCGGTGACGAAGACCTCGCCATGTTCGAACGGGCTCATCGTGCCGGGGTCGACGTTCAGGTAAGGGTCCAGCTTGCGCAGCCGGACGGTAAAGCCGCGCGCCTGCAGCAGGGCCCCCAGCGCGGCCGAAGCCAGGCCCTTGCCCAACGACGACACAACCCCGCCCGTGATGAAAATGAAGCGTGCCATGTAGCTGGAGTCTCCCGTGACTAATGCTCGAAGGTCTGCTGGATTCGGGGCGCGCACGCCCCAGCATCACGGGACTTGGACTATAGCGGATTCGCGACGGAGCCGCAACCGGACCGCAAGATGCTGGGGCGGGTCTGTGGCCCGAATCAATGTGTTGTGGTGATTTTGTGTCAGCCGCGCGGTCCCGGCCGGTCGGGCCGCGCGGTGGGGCGGGGCGCGGCCTAGTCCGCGCGGGGCGGCGCAACCGGCGTGTCGCTGGGCGCGACCGGGGCGGGGGGCAGAAGCCCGGGCTCGGTGGCGGGCGCATCGCCGGGCGCGGTCTCGTCCTGGGCGGCCGGGGCGGGGATGCCCAGCCGGTCGACGACCGAGGTGCCTGCGGCGTTTTCAGCGGCGATGATGGTCAGCGCGATCGAGCTGGAGATGAAGCAGACCGCGAAGAACCAGGTCAGCTTGCCCAGCGGCGTGGTCGGGGCGCGGCCGGTGATCGTGCCACCCCCACCCATGCCGAGCCCGCCGCCTTCGTTGCGCTGCAGCAGCACAATGCCGATCAGGCAGACGGCGAGGATCAGATGAACGATGAGGATGACGTTTTCCATATGGAGCGGCCCCGGCTTTGACTTGGCGCGTACCTATGCCGAACGGGCCGCTCCCGCAACCCCTCAGGCGCTGGCGGTCTTGCCGGCGGTTTTGCTGGTCGACCGGGCTTTCTTGGCGTTCGCCGCCTTGATCTTGCTGGGCGAGCGCCAGCTCATCGCGCCGCCGAGGATCAGCGACAGCAGAACCGCGCCGCCCCAGACGTTGAAGCTGCTCATTTCCATGCTGAGTGTGCCATTGCCGACAAGGATGTAGCCCAGAAGGCCGAGGATGATCACCAGCAGGATGATCCCCAGAACGCCGAGCGTGCGGACGGCGGCGACGAGGTAGATCAGCAGGGCCAGGGCCAGCATCACGCCGATACCGATGACCAGCGGTTTGTCGGTGGCGTAATTGTCCTGGGCCCAGGTGACGTAGTTATAGTCGGTCGGATTGTAGGTGGCGGCGAGCAGCAGGAAGGCGACCAGCCAGCGAAGCAGGAATCCGGACATTCATGTTCCTCCGTGATTATTTTGATGTGCCGACTCGACAAGAGTTTAACGCGGCCTAGGGCGGATGCGTCGACTTTCGGGCGGCCTCATCGTCGCAGGGCCGGGCCGATCCGGGGCCCGTCAAGGCTCTGCGACGCGATGTCCCGCGCGGATCTAGTCGTCCACGTCGTCGATATCGGCCTGTCCCGAAAGCTTCCGCCGGATGATGCTCCAGCCCAGTCCGACCCCCAGAACCAGCGACAGCGCTAGCAGCCCGATCCAGGTGTTGAGCCCCGGATCGTCCAGCCGGATCACGTTCCAGTCGACCAGCACCCAGAGCAGTGCTCCGACGAGTGCCGCCACCAGCGCCATGCCGAACGGCCCGATCGAGCGCAGCGTGGCGCGCAGGTAGATCGCGTAGCCGGTGAACAGCAAAAGCCCCGCCAGCACGACCATCGGCGTCTGGCTGTCCCAGCCTGAGATCGCCCAGCGGACGTAATTCCAGGGGGTGGGGTTGTAGGTCAGGGCCAGCAGCAGGAAGGCGACCAGCCAGCGAAGCAACAATGCGGCCATTTCGGGCTCTCCGTTCGTTCGTGTTTCGTGCGTCCTGCGGCGAATCTAGCGATCCGGGCGGCGGTGTCGCCGAGTTTTTGCCTTGCCTCGTCGCCGCAGGCGTTTATACCTGCGCGGGTTTGCATTGCAGCAGCTTGAAAGGAATTGGCCGTGGCCAATGTCGTCGTCGTTGGCGCCCAGTGGGGCGACGAGGGAAAAGGCAAGATCGTGGACTGGCTGTCCGAACGCGCCGATGTGGTGGCGCGGTTCCAGGGCGGGCACAACGCGGGCCATACCCTGGTGATCGACGGAACCGTCTACAAGCTGAACGCGCTGCCCTCGGGCGTGGTCCGGGGCGGCAAGCTCAGCGTGATCGGCAACGGGGTCGTGCTCGACCCCTGGCATCTGGTGAAAGAGATCGAGACGATCCGCGAGAAGGGCGTCGATATCACGCCCGAGACGCTGATGATCGCCGAGAACACGCCGCTGATACTGCCCTTCCATGGCGAACTTGACCGCGCCCGCGAAAGCCAGAACACCCTGGCCAAGATCGGCACCACCGGGCGGGGCATCGGCCCCTGCTACGAGGACAAGGTCGGCCGCCGGGTGATCCGGGTCGCCGATCTGGCCGACGCCGCGACGCTGGAACTGCGCGTCGACCGGGCCCTGGTGCACCACAACGCGCTGCGCGCGGGGCTGGGCCTGCCCGAGATCGACCGCGACGCGCTTCTGGCAAGCCTGCGCGAGATCGCGCCCGAGATCCTGAAATACGCGGCCCCGGTCTGGAAGGTGCTGAACGAGAAGCGCCGCGCCGGCAAGCGGATCCTGTTCGAAGGCGCGCAGGGCGCGCTTCTGGACATCGACTTCGGCACCTATCCCTTTGTCACCTCGTCGAACACCATCGCCGGTCAGGCCGCGACCGGCACCGGCATCGGCCCGGGCGCGGTCAACTTCGTGCTGGGCATCGTCAAGGCCTATACCACCCGCGTGGGCGAGGGGCCGTTCCCGACCGAGCTGAAGGACGACGACGGCGAGCGTCTCGGCACGCGCGGCCATGAGTTCGGCACCGTGACCGGACGCAAGCGCCGCTGCGGCTGGTTCGACGCGGTGCTGGTGCGCCAGACCTGCGCCACCTCGGGCATGACCGGCATCGCACTGACCAAGCTCGACGTGCTCGACGGGTTCGAGACGCTGAAGGTCTGCGTGGGTTACGACCTGGACGGGACCCGGCTCGACCATTTGCCCACCGCCGCCGATCAGCAGGCCCGCTGCACGCCGATCTACGAAGAATTGCCGGGCTGGCAGGAATCGACCGAAGGCGCGCGCAGCTGGGCCGATCTGCCCGCGAACGCCATCAAGTATGTGCGCCGGGTCGAGGAACTGATCGACTGTCCGGTGGCGCTTTTGTCGACCTCGCCCGAGCGCGACGACACCATCCTCGTCACCGATCCGTTCTCCGACTGATGGCGCTGTCCTGGAAAGCCCGCCGCCGCTGGTCGCTGGTGATCCTGCTGATCGGATTGCCCGCCTATATCGTGGTGGCCGTGAGCGTGATGAACGCGCTCGGCCGCCCGTCCTTCCTGGTCGAGCTTCTGGTCTATGTGGCGCTCGGCATCGTCTGGGCGCTGCCCTTCCGCTTTGTGTTCCGTGGCATCGGGCAGCCTGACCCGGACGCGCCGCGAAAGGACGAAGCCGCCGGGAAAACCGGGCGGCGCGACGGTTGAACGGCGGTCTCGTCCCTCAGGCGATGCGGTTGGCGGACCTGTCTTCCCGGCCGCCCGCCACGTCGTCCATCACGAACTGGCCGCGTCTCAGCCGCCGGAACCGCCCGTCGCGCAGGTGAATGCCGAAGGCCCGCAGCATGTCCTCGCGCTGAAAGCCGTCGCCCGCGATGCTGCGGGCCAGTTCGATCACCTGCGGCCGGGTGAAATAGGCCACACCCTCCTGCCGCATCAGATAGGCGGCCCCGGCCTCCAGCAACCCCGCAAGATCGGTCGGGTCATGCGCGCCGAGATCGGCGGCGAAGGCGCGCAGCCGGGTCTCGGTCGCGGGCAGGACCGGTGTGTCGAGCCGCAAGGTCGCGCTGCTTTCGGCGGGGGCGGCCGTTTCGGAACGGGCAATTTCCTTCGGTTCGTCGATCCGCTGCTCGGTCACCAGGATCAGCGGCGCCAGTCGGCCGCGATCCCCGTCCGCCGAAGTCTCGCGGTCGCCGCGCACCACCTCTGCCAGCGCCTGGCGATAGGGACGGGTCGGGCCGTCATCGTCGCGGCGCAGGCGATTGCCGATCCGCCGCTCGGCCACCGTGGCGGCGACCGCCGCTTTCAGATGCGCGATCGAGGCCTGGCGGCGTTTCTGTTCGGGGCCGGCCAGCTTGGTATTGGTCTCGTCCAGCAGCCGTTGAAGCGCCAGTTCGTGATCGGCAAGATCGGCCGACCGGGTGCGCTCGGCCGGGCCCTGACGGGCCGGGACCGCATCGCCGGATGCGGGATGCGGGCCTGGGCTCGGATCGGCCAGCCGAACCGGCGCGCCATCGGCCTGAAGGGCGGCCAGTTCGGCCTGAAGGTCGGCCTCGTCGGACTCCGGCAGCCGGGCGTCGGGGTCGGCCGGAGGGGCGAGCGGCCGTTCGGGCGTGTCGGGCCATGCGTCGGTCAGATCGTCCCGGCGCAGCTTCAGCACCCGGGCGCGCGCCTGCTGCGGCCGGGCCGGTGCCGCGGAGGCTTCTGCGGTCTCTGGAACCGTGCGCGATGCGGCATTGGCCGCCGGGCCGCGATCCTCCGGGCAACGCCGCAACTCGGGACCGGAGGCCGCTGCCGTGTGCGGGCGGTCCTCGGCGGCCGAGGCCCGGGCGGGCGCATCTGGCCGGTGGCTGTGCCGGGCCGCGACGCCTGTGTCGCTTTCAGGGCCAGCCTTCTGTCGAAGAGGGGAGGCCGCCCTGCCCGGATCCGCCGGGTGCTCCGGCGGTCGGACGAAAGGGCGCTGCGGGCCCTGCGCGGGTGCCGCGAGGTCGTCGGTTTCGTCCTCGAAATCGGGTCCGGCCAGTTCGGCATCCGTCGCATGGGCGGTTTCCACCGCCGCGCGAATGCGCGCCAGTTTTGCGGCGACGGATTCGGGTTCGTCGGCGCGCGGCGGCAGCACCTTGGACGGTGCCGGCGCCGCATGCGATACCTGCGCGGCCCCCGCGACCGGGCTTTCGCCAGAGCGCAGCACGACCCCGTCCAGTTCGACGCGGGCCTCGACCCGGCGGCGCACCTCGCGTTCGGCGATGCGTTGAAGGGTTTCGGCATCGGGGGGCGGAGGTTCGGCGCCGAAATACCGGTCTTCGGCCGCAAGGTCCCGGAAATACTCGGTGACGGCCTTCATCATGCCAAAGGAATCTTCGAACCCCTCCAGCTTGCAGGAGAAGGTCCCATAGGAAACCGTCAGGGTCTTGGTCGGACCAACCATCCGAAACTCGCTTTCTCCCCGAACACTACACGCCTATGTTTACCATAGTGCGGTTCCAGAGAATGAACAGAAAGCGGAATTTTCAAGGTTTTTTCGTCATTTCGGGACTGTCCGCCACGATCTCTCCCAAAGGTTGCCAGAATGCCGACACAATTCGTCCATCATTCCGACAAGATCACGCTTCTTGGCGGCGCCTCGGTCGATCCGGCGCTCTTGAGTCGGGCGCTGGTCATCGCGCCGGCCCTGGTGGCGGCCGATGGCGGGGCGGATACGGCGCTGGCGGCGGGACGCATGCCCGAGGCGGTGATCGGCGATTTCGACTCTATCTCCGAAGCGGCGCGGGCGGCGATCCCGGCCGAGCGCCAGCACCCGGTGGCCGAACAGGACAGCACCGATTTCGAGAAATGCCTGCGCCATGTCGCGGCCCGGCTGATCCTGGGGATCGGCTTCCTCGGCGACCGGTTCGACCATGGCCTGGCGGCCCTGAACGCACTTGTGCGCCATCCCGACCGGCGCTGTCTGCTGATCGGCGACGACGATCTTTGCTTTCACTGCCCGCCGGAACTGGCGCTGGACCTGCCGCCGGGGTCGCGCTTTTCGCTCTTTCCGATGGCGCCTGTGCGCGGCACCAGCAGGGGGCTGCACTGGCCCATCGACGGGCTCGATTTCGCCCCGGGCGGGCGGATCGGAACCTCGAACCGGGTCTCGGGTCCGGTGCGACTGCGGATGGAGCGGCCGGGTATGGCGGTGATCCTGCCGGTTGCGGCGCTGGACGCGGCGGTTGCGGCGCTCATGGGGCCGGAGGCGGCGGCCGCGTCAGGCTGAGCCGACGTTCGCGCAGGAAGACGTAAAACCCCGAGCCGATGATGAGCGCGATCCCGGCCAGCGCCTCGAGGTCGGGCAGGTCGTCGAAGATCAGATAGCCCAGCGCCGCCGCCGCGACGATTTCAAGATATTGCAGCGGGGCGATGGCGGCGGTCGGCGCGAGCCGCAGGGCTCCGCTGATCAGAAGATGCGAGACGGTGGCCGCAATCCCGACCCCGGCCAACCAGACCCAGAATGGGCCTCGCGGCCAGACCGGGTCGAGCGGTCCGATCCCCGAGCCGTCGCAAAGAACCAGCACCGGCAGGACGATGAAGCTGGCCGCGACCGCTGTCCAGGCCTGCAGCGCCACGGTGGGCATCCGCCGCGCAATCTGTCGCGTCAGCACCATGTAGGCGGCAAAGCAGAAGGCGGTGGCCAGCGGCAGCAGCGCCACCGCGCCGAAGGCCGCAAAGCTCGGCCGGATCACCAGCATCGCGCCTGAAAACCCGACCGCCGAGGCGACGATCCGGCGCCAGCCCACGGCCTCGCCCAGGAAGAGCGCGCCCAGCAGGGTCAGGATGAACGGCTCGACAAAGAAGATCGCGATGGCATCCGCCAGCGGCATCGCCTGCAACGCGGCGAAGAACGCGGTTGTCGCACAGAGGATCAGCCCGGCCCTCACCAGATGCAGCGCCGCCTCGCGCGCCGAGGGCCAGGCGAGTTGCCCCAGAGCGACAGCCAGCGGCATCAGGATCGCGGCCTGCACGCCGAAGCGTGCGGCGGCGATCTGGCCCACGGGGATCTCCGCCGAGGCGAGCTTGGCGAAGCTGTCCATCACCGGGGCGGTGACGGTAAAGCCGACCATCAGAAGGATGCCGGGCAGGATGCGGTCGGTGCTTTGGGTCATCCAGTCGGTCTGGCCGGAACCAGGGCCGCCGTCCAGCGGTTTCGGCTGCCAGCCGGAGCGCCCGTGGCGGTGAGGTGCTGCGCCGAGGGGGCGGGGTCAGGTCGCCCGACCGAGCACCATGCTCTGTGCGACCGCGCCACGGGCCGCATCCGCATGCACGGGAGACTGATAGGTCTCGAGCTTGGCAAGGAAGCTTTCGAGCCAGGCGGTCGGTTGGCCGGCGAGGCGCGAATAGCTGATCTGCGCACGCGTCGTCGAGAACACGTCCATCGGTTGTGTGAAATCCGGGGCCCTGACATCCATTCCGGCCTCGCGCAGGCAGTCGACCAGATGCGACTGGAACGTCTCGCCATGGATTTCGAGTTGAAGCAGGAAATCGTGATCCTCGAAGCCTGCATCGCGTAGGTCCCTGGCCATGGCGTCGATCTCTCGCGGCGAGATGTTGGCCATGTCGTAGCGGGCGAAAATGTCGGCGATGGCATCGGGGCCGCGGGGGGAGGCTGCCGAGCTTGCGGCGGCGGAGCCGGAGGCTTCTTCCGCCGCCTTGGCGAAATCGGACGACCGGACCCCGGCGGTGCCGCTGACGCGCGTGTAATTCGCGATGCTCTGGGCGAAGGCACTGTTTCCCTGAACATTCATCGATATGTCTTCCTCGAAAGCGGCCCGGTCGGGCGAGTCGGGCCAAGCATGGCTATCTCCGATGAAGGGTTTGCTAACGCCGCCCGGGTCCCGCTGCCGCAGGAGGCCGGACGGCAAAAGGGGCCGCGCGATGGCGGCCCCCTGTCCTGCTGGTGTGCTGAGCGATCAGCCGGTCCACTCGGGCAGCGATTTCAGCGTATCCTCGGTCTGGACGGTCGTGACCTTCAGATCGCCGTCCTCGCCATGCGAGATGTCAAGCTCGCCATAGGCCAGTTCGACCTGCTTCTCGCCGATGCCGAGGAAACCGCCCACGTCGACGATCACCCGGTCGATCTTGCCGCTATCGGTCAGCACCAGCTCGCCGATCTCGCCGATCTTCTTGCCATCTGCGCCGATCACCGGCTGACCCTGCAGATCCTCGGCGGTCAGCTCGGCCCGCTCGCTGTCCGAAAGCGGCGTACCGGCGTCTGTCGCGGAACCCATGTCGCTGTCATCGGCCTTGGCCTGCTCGGTTTTCATGCCGTCTTCGTTCGAGGCCTGCTTGGTCTCCATGCCGAGGAAGTCGCCCTCGTTGTCCATCGAGGCGCGGTCATAGGCGTCCTTGCCTTCAAGGGTCGACGCATCGCCCTGGAACACGACGAAATATTCGCCCTCGTCATCCGCGTCCGGCGCGAATTTCAGGCTCTGCATGTCGAGCGCAACCTCGCGCTCGCCCACGCCCAGAAACCCGCCGATATCGGCGATCACGGCTTCGACCGAGCCATTGCCGTCGATATAGACGTCGCCGATCTCGCCCACGTCCTTCCAAGTGTCGGGAGCGTCGGTCAGGTCGGTCATCGACATGCCCTCATCCGTGCCGGTGTCGACATAGATGCGTTTGCCGATCAGGGTGTCGGCGCTCATCGACTGGCCGGCCACATCGACATCCGGAGCGGAAATCGGACCGCCCTGGCTCTGGGCAAGGGCGGGCATGGCGACGAGAGTGGCAAGGGCGGTGGTCGCAAGAATACGTTTCATCTGTGAACCTCCTTCTTCGTGTGGCGGTGCCGGTCCGGCGCCGCTTCCATGGCCAGACAACGTGGTCGGGGCCTGCGGGTTTCAGAAAGCGCCCAGAAAAAGGCCAGAAAATCTCGGGAACCTGCCCGGTTTCTGTGCGTTCCGACGCGCCTGTTCCGAACTATGGTCTATTTGCCATTCGGGGCGCGTCCGCGGCCCCTCCCGGTTCGGCATCGGGCGACGCGCCGCCTGGCGGGACCGGCCTGCCGCAGGCAGGGGCCGGTCAGGGAACCGCAGGGCAGAGCCCGGCGTTGTTCCGGGACATCGCTTACGACACTCGGAACCAGGCCATCAGAAAAGGAACATCCGTCATGGAAGTCACAGGGATCGGCGGTCTTCTCGTCCTCATTCTCGATATATGGGCCATCGTCTCGGTCCTGAATTCCGGTGTCGCGACCGGCAACAAGGTCCTCTGGATCCTGTTGATCCTGCTCTTGCCGCTGATCGGCTTCATCATCTGGCTGATCGCGGGGCCGCGCTCCGCCGTCATCCGCTGAGGTCCGGCCGGACAAGCCTGCAGCCAACGCCATGCATGGATTCACCGAAAGCAGTGCGGCTCGTGCCGCAGCGACCGGTCCGGTCGAGGAGCTTGAGCTTCTTCTGACCGCGGCCGAGGCCTATCCGGCACTCGAGCGCGCCTTTCTGGAGGCGCGCCACACCATCTCGGCCAGTTTCCGCATCTTCGATGTGTCGACCCGGCTTCGCTCGCCCGAAGCCCGGGCGGTGGGAGAGGACTGGTTCGACCTTCTGGTCCATACGCTCGAACGCGGGGTCAGGGTCCGGCTGATACTGGCCGATTTCGACCCGATCGGCGCGGCCGACCTGCATCGGCTCAGCTGGAACGCCCGGCGCAAGCTGATTGCCGCTTGCGAGATCGCCCGAGCGGGAAGCCTCGAGGTGGTCAGCGCCCTGCACAGCGCGCGGGCCGGGCTTGGCGCGCGGCTGGTGCTTTGGCCCGGCGCGCATGGCAAGCTGCGCGTGGTGCTGGCCGAACTGAACGCCCTTTCCGGGGACGCGCGCGCGCGGTTTCTGGAAGAAGCCCCTGGGCTTGCCCGGATCACCCGCACCCGGCACGACGGCCGGATCGTGGCGGTGCCCGGCGTGCCGGATCTGACGCCGGCCACCCATCACCAGAAGATGGCGGTGTTCGACGGACGTCTGCTGTATGTCGGCGGTCTCGATCTGAACGAGCGGCGCTACGACACGCCCCGCCACCGTCGCGCGCCCGAGCGGACCTGGCATGACGTCCATGCGCTGGTGCGAGGGCCGGTCGTCAGCGCGGCCGAGGACCATCTCGAGGGCTTTCTATCGATCGTGGCCGGCCAGCGCCCGCCGGGTCCGGCCGCGCCGGGGTTCCTGCGCACGCTGTCGCGGCCCGCGCGGCGCGCGCCGTTCCGGTTTTCGCCGATGCCGGTGGTGACCGAGATCGAGCGGGCACATCTGTCGCGCATCGCCGCGGCCGAACATCTGGTCTATCTCGAAACCCAGTTCTTCCGGCATCTGCCGCTGGCTCAGGCGCTCGCCCGCCGGGCAGAGGCGCGCCCCGATCTGCGCGCTATCCTGGTGTTGCCCGCGGCCCCCGAGGACGTGGCCTTCGAGAACAGCAGCGGGCTCGACGTGCGCTATGGCGAGCATCTGCAAAGCCGCTGCCTGGGCCTCCTGTACGATGCTTTCGGTCCGGACCGGGTTCTGGTGCTGTCGCCGGTGCAGCCGCGCCGGATTGTCGACGCCGACGGCCGCGAGGCGCTGCAGGACGCGCCGATCATCTATGTCCATTCCAAGGTGTCGATCTTTGACGACCGCGCGGCGATCCTGTCTTCGGCAAACCTGAACGGCCGGTCGATGCGCTGGGACACCGAGGCGGGGATCGAGCTGACCGCCGCCCGCCATGTCGAACAGATCCGGCAGCGGGTCATGGGGTACTGGCTGTCGCGCGATGCCGACGTTCAGGTCGATCCGGAGGCCCTGGACCCCGCGACCGCGTTCGAGCACTGGCGGGTGCTGGCCGATCTGAACAGTCGCCGCCGGCCCGAGCGGCGCGAGGGGTTTCTGGTGCATTACGATTCCGACCCCGCGCGCAAGCTGGGCCTGCCGGTGCCAGGAGTGCCGCCCGAAATAGTCTGACGCGGCATTCGCTGCGCCGGCGGCGGTCGTCCCGGTTTTGCAGGGGGCGGGGCGGGGCGGGGCGGACCCGCCCCGTTTGCCGTCTGCAAGGTTTGCCGTCTGCAAGGGGCGAGATTGCAGATCGAGCCGCCTCGGTCACCCAAGGCCGAGGCAGGGTCAGAGGGTTTCAGAGGGCTCGGGTTCCGGCATCATGTCCGGTTCGGGCTCGTCGAAGATGTCGAGCATCGCCAGAACGATCACCAGAACCGGGATCGCGATCACCCCGCCGAGAGGTCCCCAGAACCACAGCCAGAAGACCAGAGAGACGAAGATCGCCAGCGGGTTCACCGCGATCCGGCGGCCGACGAAGGTCGGCGTGGCGACCTGCGACTCGATCCCGTTCAGCACCAGATAGATCGCGGCGGGCAAGACCGAGGCCCAGCCATCGAAGACGATCAGGCCGCCCAGAAGCAGCGCCGCCACCATCGTTGCGGGACCCACGTAAAGCACGAAGTTCAAAAGCGCGGCGCCCGCGCCCCAGGCGATGGCTCCGGGCATGCCAAGCACCCCCAGCGCCACCGCCAGAGAGACGCCGAGCCCGACATTGATCAGCGTGATGGTCAGGAAATAGACCGCCACCAGACGCTCGGCGGTGCGGATCCGGGTCAGGATGGCCTCGCGCCCCAGCCGCCGACCGGCAAAGCTGGCGATCCAGGCATAGACCTCGGAGCGGGTCAGCAGAAAGAAGAAGAGCGCCGCGATGAAGATCAGGATCTGGGCACCGATCCGGGGCGCCACGAAAAGCGCGTCGGTCAGGGTCGGGATCGAGGGGGCAGCGGTCTCGTCCGCACCGCTGCCGCCCAGCGCGCGCTGGACCTCGTCGCCGACCTGGCCCAGATTCTGCACGAATCCGCGGAAATCGTTGACCACGCCCCGCAGTTCCCAGCGGATCGTCGGCCATTGGTCGACCAGCCGACCGACCAGCGGTTCCAGCGCGAAGGCCAGCGCCCCGACCGCGAGGATACCCAGCATAGGCAGCGCCGCCGCGACCGGGGTACGCGGCAGTTTCAGCCGCCGTTCGAGCGAATCCGCCAGTGGCGACAGGATGATCCCCGCAACCAGCGCCAGACAGAGCGGGGCGAAGATGTCTTCGGCCAGTTTCAGCGCGGCAAAGCCCGCGACTGCCGCCAGAATGATGAGGGCTGTGCGGGACGCCGGATCGATGCGGAATGTGGGGTCGGTCATGGCCGGTCAACGCGCGCGGGTGCGCGCGGTTCCGTCGGTTCCGCGCGGTCCGGAAAGGAGGTCGCTCGGAACGTATCAGCGTTGCCTTGCGGAACCCTTTCCGGCCTTGGGACGTTGATTGGGCAGACTGGAACCGAAAAGGAGGAATTCGATGAATACGGATATCATCCAAGGGAAATGGAAGCAGATCAAGGGCCGGGCGCGCGAAGCCTGGGGGGCGCTGACCGATGACGAACTGGATCGCACCGAAGGCGACCGGGAACAACTGGTCGGCCTCGTCCAGGAACGCTATGGCAAGGCCCGTGAAGAGGCCGAGCGCGAGGTGGACGAGTTCCTCTCGAAGTTCAACTGACGCGGCCGCCACAAGATCCGGGCGCCCTGTCCTCTGGAGGGCGGGGCGCCCCTTTTTCCGTGGCGCCTGCCCCCCTGGCGCGGGGCAGGCCGGTGAAAGCCCGTGAAAAAGGACAATATTCCGCCGAAGTGACCCGAGAGATTGCCTGTTTTTAAGGCGGTCTTAAGAGTTTCCCCAAGGGAAGCCGGCGTCTTTCCGCGGGAACAGTATCGGTAATTGCATTGTTAATGCACTTGCTGCGACTTTCCGTCTATGATCGAAGTTCACGTACCCTCTGACAGGAACGGAGCTTCTCGATGCCGCACGCGGCTGCGCCTTTCACGACGTACTGCCCGACTTATGTGGTGCTTGAAAGGGACGCCCTGATTTCGGCCGACCTCATTCAGGCGATCGAATCCCTTGGGCCGTGCCGCGTGATGCATTTCTCGTCGATCGACCAGGTGACGCCTGCGCTCGAAGACGTCGGGGCGGTCGATGCGGCGTTTCTCGAGATGCGGGTCGACGATGCGCTGTCCAGCGGCCTTGCGGCCCATCTTGCCAAGCACGGCGCCCGTCTGGTTCTGACCCTTGGCGAGGATGTCGAACGGGTCATGGGCGAGGGGTGGCGCCTGTTGCTGCGGCCGTTCACCGAACGCATGGTCCATGATGCGCTGATGGAGACCAGCGCGGCCTGATACCGGGCCGCGCATGCGCCCGCCACGCCGGGCTGCGTGACGGGCCACAGGTGCCGTTCAGGCGTCTTCTGCCGGGCGAAGGTCCTCGGGCAGAAGCGCGGGCGGCGTCAGCCCGCCCACAGGGTCGGCCAGCAGTTCCTGGGCCAGGCTCAGCCGCTCGGGGCTGTCGCCGACCAGCGTCCAGAGGCGACGCATGTCCTCTTCCAGACGGTCCCCGGAAATCTCGCCCGCATCGCGCAGCCGCTCGAATTCGGCGATCACGTCGACCGCATAGTCGGTCAGCCCCATCGCCTGAAGCTGGCCGCCCGCGCGGGCATCCTCGGCCACCGCATGGGCAAAGGCGAAAAGCACGACCTGCGACAGCGCCTCGCCGATCGAGGCGCCATGCTCCATCCGGTCGGCGATCAGGGCCTCTCCGGCAAAGGTCATCTCGATCCCGATCACCGCCAGCGCCTCGCGAAGGTTCTCCATCAGGGCCGGGTCGGCATTGTGGCGCAGCGGCACCGTCTTCACCGCAGCGGGGCTGCCACCCAGCTCTTCGGTATAGCCGCGCACGTTGCGCGGCGCGGCGCGGCGCGGCATCGGCAAGGGCAGATCGTCGGCCGCCGGTGTCGGCGAGGGAGCTTCGGCTTCGGGTTTCGGCAGGTCGGCGGGCGGGGTCTGGGGCGCGGGCTCTGTTGCCGGCGACGGATCGGCCGGTTGCTGGACAGGCGCCGGTTGCTGTGCGGGTTCGACCTTGGCCGGGGCTTCCGGCGCGGGATCCCTGGCCTCGGGCTTGCTGGCGACTTTGGCGGCGGCGGTCCTGGCGGAAGCCTTCACCGGCGGTTTGGCCGGAGTTTCGGCGGCCACCTCGGCCGGGCTCTCCTCGGCAGCGGTTTCGCCCAAGGCCAGACCGGCGGCCGTCGGGCGCAGCAGGGCGACGGGCTTCGCGCCGAACACCCGGCGCAGAATGAAAGGCTTGCGCTGGATCTCTTCGACCAGCCCCAGCGCCTTCAGCCGTCCCAGCGGGCGCGAGACCTCAAGTCCCCGCCCGCGCGCCCGCACCAGCAGCAGGTCGCGCCCGAAGGGGCCTTCTTCGGCATGGATCTGGCGGATGATCGCCAGCAGGTCCAGTTCGATGGATTCGAGCGGTTTGTCTTGCATCTTGCCCTCGCAGCCCAAGCGCTGGCGGCATGGCAGATCGTCCCTGCCGCGTCAATCGAACCGGCGTCGCGGCGGGGGTCTGGGCGCCCTCCCGCCCGCCTGCCTCCTCCCGCCCGCCCGCCTGCCGGAGCTTTCGCGCAGGCGCGTGTCGCCCGGCCATGCGCTGTGCGGCGACGGGGGGACGATCTGGCGACGGACGGAAGAAGACCGCCGTCCGCACGCGGCGCGCCCGGACCGGTGCGGCGCTGGCCTAGCGGCGCTTCATCGCGTCCAGCAACGCCGCGCCAAGGGCCCCGGGCGCGGCGTCCGAGGCTTTGCCGCCAGGCCCCGAACTGTGCCGCGACGGGCCGTTTCGGGGGCCTTTCCCCGGTCCCTTGCCCGATCCTTTCGGACCCGGCCCGCGTTCCGGCCCCTTGCCCGCCGCACCGCGCGCGACGTCGCGGGGGGCCGCCTCGGTCCCGCCCTCCTTGCGCATCGACAGCCCGATCCGCTTGCGCGGCACATCGACCTCGACCACGCGGACCTTCACCACGTCGCCCGCCTTCACGACTTCGTGGGGGTCCTTCACGAACCGGTCGGCCAGTTGCGAGACATGGACCAGACCGTCCTGATGCACGCCGATATCGACGAAGGCACCGAAGGCCGCGACGTTGGTCACCGTGCCTTCCAGCAGCATCCCCGGGCGCAGGTCGGTGATGTCCTCGACGCCGTCGGCGAAGCTTGCCGTCACGAATTCGGGCCGCGGGTCGCGCCCGGGTTTGGCCAGTTCCGACAGGATGTCCCTGACGGTCGGCAGGCCGAACCGGTCATCGACGAATTCCATCGGGTCGAGCGCGCCCAGCCGGGCCTCGTCGCCCATCACCGCGCGCAGGTCGCGCCCGCAGGCGGCCACGATCCGGCGCGCGACGTCATAGGCCTCGGGGTGGACGGCCGAGGCGTCGAGAGGTTCGTCGCCGCCGGTGATCCTGAGGAAGCCCGCGCATTGCTCGAAGGCGCGGGGCCCGAGACGCGCGACCTTCAGCAGGTCCTTGCGTTTCGAAAAGGCGCCGTTCGCGTCGCGATGGGCGACGATGGCCTCGGCCAGCGACCCGCCCAGCCCCGAAACCCGCGCGAGCAGCGAGGGCGAGGCCATGTTCAGATCGACGCCGACCGCGTTCACCGCATCCTCGACCACACCGTCCAGCGCCCGGGCCAGCCGGTGCTGATCGACATCGTGCTGGTACTGGCCGACGCCGATGGCCTTGGGCTCGATCTTGACCAGTTCCGCCAGCGGGTCCTGCAGCCGCCGCGCGATCGAGACGGCCCCCCGCAGCGACACGTCGAGCCCGGGAAATTCCTTCGCCGCCAGTTCCGAGGCCGAATAGACCGAGGCGCCCGCCTCGCTGACGATCACCTTCTTCGGTTTCGGCGCGGGCAGGTCGCCCAGCAGCTCGGCCACCATCCGTTCGCTTTCGCGGCTCGCGGTGCCGTTGCCGATGGCGATCAGATCGACCCCATGCGTGCGGATCAGCGTGGCCAGCGTCGCCTGTGCGCCCCGAAGGTCGTTCTTCGGCTGGAAGGGATAGATCGTGGCGGTGTCCAGCAGCTTGCCGGTCGCATCGACGACCGCCACCTTGCAGCCCGTGCGGATGCCGGGGTCGATCCCCATCGTGACCTTTGCGCCCGCAGGTGCTGCCAGCAGCAGGTCCTTGAGATTTCGGGCAAAGACCCGGATCGCCTCGTCCTGTGCGCGGGTCCTGAGATCGCCCATCAGGTCCAGCATCATCGACAGGCTCAGCTTGGTCCGCCAGGTCCAGCCGGCCGCGTCGCGCAGCCAGCGGTCGCCGGGACCGTCGCCCCGCACGTCGAGCGCGCCCGCCACCATGGCCTGCACCCGGGGCAGCCCCTCTTCGGGTTCGGGGCCGATATCGACCGTCAGCACGCCCTCTTTCGACCCGCGCATGATCGCCAGCGCCCGATGGCTCGGCATCGTGGCCCAGGGCTCGCGATGGTCGAAATAGTCCGAAAACTTGGCGCCGGCCTGTTCCTGCCCCTCGACCACCTTGGCCGTGACCAGCGCGCTGTCCTGCAGGAAGCTGCGCAGCCGCCCGATCAGGTCGGCATTTTCCGCAAGCCCCTCGGCAAGGATGTCGCGCGCGCCCGCCAGCGCCGCCTTCACGTCGGGCACGGCCTCGGAAAGATAGCCCTCGGCCAGCGTCTCGGGGGCGGCGCCGCGGTCGCCAAGGATCGCCTCGGCCAGCGGGCCGAGCCCGTTCTCGCGGGCGATCATCGCGCGGGTCCGGCGCTTGGGCTTGTAGGGCAGGTACAGGTCTTCCAGCACCGCCTTGGTCTCGGCCTTCCGGATCTCGGCCTCGAGCGTTTCGGTCAGCTTGCCCTGCTCGCGGACCGACTCGAGGATCGTCGCCCGCCGCGCCTCGAGTTCGCGCAGATAGGCCAGCCGTTCGGCCAGATCGCGCAGCTGGGTGTCGTCGAGCCCGCCGGTCGCCTCTTTCCGATAGCGGGCGACGAAGGGCACCGTCGCGCCGCCGTCAAGCAGTTCGACCGCGGCGGTGACCTGATGCGGCTGGGCGCCGATTTCGGTGGCGATGGTGCGGGCGATGCGGGGGGCAAGATCGGCGGTCATGGCGGTCCGAAGTCTGGGTCAGGGGGCGACACCCTAGCCTGTCGGGCGGCCGCAGCCAAGCGGCGGAATCCGGCCGCACGGGTTCTTGCGCGGGACCTTGCGCCGGGCGGGGCTCGGGGCGAGACTGCGCGCCGGGCAAGCGGGAAGGGTGCCATGGAAGTCTTGTGGGTTTTGTTCGGGGTGGTCTACGGCCTTCTGGTCCTGATCGGCCTGCCGGCGCTGTTGCTGGCCTATCTGGGGCTGCGGCAGACCACCGGCGCGCTCGAAGCCCGGGTCGCGGCCCTGGCCGAAGACATCGCGGTGCTGCGCCGCGACGGGGCGCAACAGGCGCCTGCGACGGAAACCCCGGCGGTCCCGCCGCCGGTCGCGGCGCGCGACCTGCCCGAACCGGCCGCAGTGCCGCCCGAGCCCGCCGCGCCGCCAGCGATGCCGCTCCCGGCCGCGCCCGAGACCGAGGCGGCCGCCGCCCGGACCCTGCCCGCGACGCCTGCGGTCGCCGACCGTGTTGGCACCTGGCTGCGGGAAAACTGGACGCTGGCGCTGGCCGCGCTGTCGCTGATCCTTGGCGGGCTCTTCATGGTGCAATACGGGGTCGAGCAGGGTCTGCTGACCCCGCCGCTCCGGGTGCTGGGGGCGCTGGTGTTGGGGGCCGCGCTGATTGCGGCCGGCGAGGCGATCCGGCGGCGCCACGGCGACACCGCGGCGCCGAACCTGCGCCACCTGCCCTCGACCTTCTCGGGCGCGGGCACGGTCGTTCTGTTCATCGCGATTCTCTCGGCGCATGCGCTTTACGGGCTGATCGGATCGGTTCCGGCGCTCGCGGGCATGGCGGCGGTCTCGGTGGTGGCGATGCTGCTGGGCTGGCTTTACGGGCCGGTGCTGTCGGCCATCGGGCTTCTGGGGGCCACGGCGGCGCCCTTCTTCGTCGGCGGGTCCTCGGACAAGGCGGTTCTGCTTTACCCCTATTTCGCGATGGTGGGGCTTGCCGGGCTTGGCATCGACACCTTCCGGCGCTGGGCCTGGGTGTCGGTTCTGGCGCTGGCGCTGCCCGCGGGGGCGCTGGGGCTGTTATGGCTCCATGCGCCCGACGCGCGCGGGCTGGCGCTGGCCGCGCTGGCACTGGCGGCCGGCACGGCGCTGATCCCGGCCCGCAGCCTGCGGCCCGCCGCCGATGGCCCGACCGTGACCGAGGGCCTTGGCGGCGCGCGGCCCGCCTTTCCGACCTGGCTGGCGGCGGCCGGGCTGGCGCTGGCCTCCGGGGCGGGGCTTTTGCTGGTGCTGGACGCCCTGCGCCCGACCGAGGTCGCCATCGGCTTTGCGCTGCTTCTGGTGCTCTTCGCGGGGGCGGTGCTGGGGCTGGCCCGGGCGCCCGCCTTCGAGGATCTGGCGATTCTTCCCGGGGGCGCGGCGCTTCTGGCGCTTGGGCTGCATGCGGCAGGCGACGGCCCGCTTTACGGCGCCTTCCGCGCCGGGATCGACCGTTTGCCCGAAAGCCCGGCGCCCACGACCGTCTGGTGGCTGGCGGCAGGTGGCGCGGCCCTGTCGGTCATCGCCTTCCAGCGGCTCCGCCAGGCCAAGGCCGGCGGCCCGGACCATCGCGGGTTCTGGGCGCTGGGGGCGGCGGTGCTGCTTCCGGCTGCGCTGCTGATCCTCGAGGTCTTCTGGGCCCCGGCCGCGGTGACGGGCGCCTATCCCTGGGCGCTGGCGGTGATGGCCGGGGCGGCGCTGATGGTGCTGCTGGCCGAGCGGCGCTCGGCGCTGGGCGGTGAGGGCCGGGCCTTCGAGACAGGGCTTTTCGCGGCCTCGGCGCTGATCCTGATCGGGCTCGCGCTGTTCCTCGTGCTGACCAAGACGGCGCTGACCCTGGCGCTGTCGGCAATGATGGTTGCAGCGGTCGCCATCGACCGGCGGCATCCGATGCGGCCTCTGGGCTGGCTTGCGCAGCTCGGCGCGGCGGTGATCGGCTACCGGCTGGTGATCGACCCGGGCGTCGACTGGGCCATCGACATCGCGGGGCCGCTCGACGCGGCGCTGGCCCATCTGGGGCCGCTTGCGGCCTTTGCCGCGATGCGGGTGCTGGCGCGGCCCGACCGGGGCGCGGTGCGGGCGCTGGCCGACTCCGCGCTGGTGACGACGGCGGCCATCGCCGCCACCGTGGCGCTGCGGCGCTGGGCCGGACCCGAGGGGTTCGAGACCCATTGGGGCATGGGCCTGACCGCCACGGTCTGGACGCTGGCCGCCTTGGCGCAACTCTGGCGGCTGCCGCACGATCCGGGCCTGCTGCGCCCGCTGCGGATCGTCTTCGCGGCGCTCCTGAGCCTATCGGCGCTGACGGCGGGCGTGCTGCTGCTGAGCGATCTGGCGCAGCTTCTCGACCCCGGCCTTGCCAGTCGCCGCGTGGCCGGGCCGCCGGTGTTCGACAGTCTCGCGCTGGCGCTCTGGCCACTGGCCTTCGTGCTGGCGGGAGGGGCGCGCTGGCTGGGCGAGCCGGGGCGGCCGGGGGCGCGGCTGTTGCGGCCGGGGCTGGCCGGGCTGTCCGCGGGGGCGTTGGGCATCTGGGGCTGGCTTGAAATCCGGCGGCTCTGGCGCGGGCCCGAGCTGTCGCTGCCGGGGCCCAGCGATGGCGAGCTTTACAGCTATACGCTGGCGCTGCTGCTGGCCTCGGGTCTGGGTCTGGTCGCGGCCGTCCTGACGCGCTCGCATGTGCTGCGGCGGCTGGCCATGGCCGGGGTCGGGCTGACCGTGGCCAAGGTGTTCCTGATCGACATGTCGGGGCTGTCCGGGTTGGTGCGGGTCGCGTCCTTCGTCGGGCTCGGTCTGGCACTGGCGGGTCTGGCCTGGCTCGACCGCGCGGTCAGCCGGATCTGGGAGAAGGGCTGAGGCCGGACCGGCTCAAAGCCCGGTCGCGTTGACGTAGATCGCATAGATCGAGCTGGTGGCGCAGATCAGCAGCCGGTTCCGGGCGGGGCCGATGAAGCAGAGATTGGCCACCGTCTCGGGCACCGCGATCCGGCCCAGCATCGTGCCGTCGGGGGCGAAGCAATGCACGCCGTCGCCGGCCGAGCTCCAGAGGTTGCCGGCCCGGTCCAGCCGGAAGCCGTCGAAGACGCCGGTTTCGCAGCGGCAGAAGGGCACGCCCTCGCCGACCCCGGTGCCATCGGCCGAGACCGGATAGGCGCGGATCTCGGGCGGGCAGGCGGGGTCGTGGGTGATGCCGGTATCCGACACGTAAAGCACGCTGCCATCGGGCGAAAAGGCCAGCCCGTTCGGTTGCCGCAGATCCTCGACCACGGCCTTAAGCGCACCGTCGGGTCCGATCCGGTAGACGTTCTGGGCGCCGATCTCGCTTTCGGCCGCGGCGCCCTCGTAATCGCTGTCGATGCCGTAGGTCGGGTCCGAGAACCAGACCGACCCGTCCGCGCGCACGGTCACATCATTGGGCGAGTTCAGACGCTGGCCGCGATACCGGTCGGCCAGTACGGTCCGCGTCCCGTCGGGCTCGATCCTAGTCACGGCGCGGCCGCGATGTTCGCACCGGATCAGGCGGCCTTCGCGGTCGACCGCATGGCCGTTCTGGTTCAGCGCCGGGCTTTCGAAGACCGAAACCGACCCGTCGGTCGCGTCCCAGCGCATCACCCTGTCATTAGGGATGTCGGACCAGATCGCGTATTTTCCGGCCGGAAACCAGGCCGGACCCTCGCACCAGCGCCCGCCGGTCCAGAGCCGGTCGAGCCGGGCTTGGGTGTGGATCAGCCGCGCGAAGCGGGCGTCGCGGATGTCATAAAGCGGGGCAGTCTCGGTCATGGGGCCTCACGAGGGGGAACGCGCACTGCGGCCATGGACCAGCAACATGCACAGGATGACTCTGCCATAGATCACCTGCCGCCCGGCCTCGGGCATCTGCATGATCGACAGCACGGAATTGAGAAGCACGATCAGCACCACTCCGGCGAAGGTCCCGGCATAGCGGCCCTGACCGCCCAGGATACGGGTGCCGCCGATCACCACCGCCGCGATGGCCGGCAGCAGGAAGGGCGTGCCCATGCCCTGATAGGCCTTCGCCGAAAAGCCCGCCAGCAACACGCCCGCGAGCGCCGCGCAAAGCCCCGACGCGGCGAAGGCGCCGACGATCACCCGGCGGGTGCGGATGCCCGCCAGATAGGCCGCGGCCTCGCTGGTGCCGGTGGCATAGATCTCGCGGCCGAAGGCGGTGCGGCGCAACAGGACGGCGATCGCGACCGACACCGCCAGCCAGACGAAGATCGCGGCCGGAACGCCCGCGACCTTACCGGCGGCCAGCAGGCGCATCGTGCCGGTGGCGCGGTCCTGGGGCGCAAAGCCCGCCGTCTGGGCCACCATCAGCCCGCGCAGCACGGAATCGACGCCAAGCGTGAAGATCATCAAGGGGATCCGCAGCACCGCGACACCGAGCCCGTTGAAAAGCCCCGCGGCCAGCCCGACCGCCAGCCCGGCCGGGATCGCCCAGAGGCCGCCGACCGCGCTCGCGACCATCGCCGCGGCGGTCATCGTCCAGGGCACCGAGAGGTCGATATGCCCCAGCACGATCACCATCATCATCCCCGCCGCGACGATCCCCAGAAAGGCACCGGTCTGCAATTGCTGCAACAGGTATCCCGGCATCAGCAAAGGCGCGGTGCCCGCCGTGGCCAGCGTATAGGCCGTGCCCAGCACCAGGATCGCCAGAACGAAGCCCGAGACGATCAGGACCGGCCGGGTCTCGGGGGGAATCTGCGAAAACGTCATCGCCATGGTCCGGCTACCGGAAAAGCTCGAGACGGTTGCGCACCCTCAGCGTGCGCAGCGCGCCGAGGCTGACTGCGGCCAGCAGCACCGCGCCCTCGATCAGCGGCTGCAACAGCGGGTCGACCGAGAGGATGCGGAAATAGAAAGACAGGGTGCGCACCAAAAGCGCCCCCACGATGGACCCGAGCGCGCCGCCGACGCCCCCCATCAGCGAGGTGCCGCCAAGCACCACCGCGGCGATGGAATTGAGCGTGTAGGTTCCCGCCTGGGCGATATCGGCATTGCCCGAGGAGGTCTGGATCGCAAGACAAAGCCCGCCGCAAGCGGCGAAGAAGCCCGCCAGCGTGAAGGCCGCGATCCGGGCCCGGGCGACGGGCAGCCCCGACAGGACGGCCGCGGGTTCGGCCGAGCCGATGGCATACACGGTGCGCCCGGTCAGGCTGCGCCGGAACGGCAGCCAGACCCCGAGCGCCACGACCAGCACGATCAGGATCGGCACCGGAATCCAGGCCACCGGCCGCAGCCAGGCCGCCTCGGGGTCGGCAAGGTTCCAGGTCGCGACAAGCTCGGCCAGATCGTTGGTCAGCGCCCAGCTCAGATCGGCATCGACCCGGCCGCCGGGCCGGGGCCTCAGGATCAGCGCCAGCCCGATGGCAATGGCGCCGGTCGCCAGCGTGGCGATGATCGGCTGCAGCCGCCCATAGACCACAACAAGCCCGTTCAGTGCGCCGAAGGCGGTTCCCGCCAGAAGCGTCGCGGCCATGCCCAGCGCGACCTGCAAGGGCGGCCCGGTCACCAGCTCGGAGGCGAGGCAATTGGCCAGCGTCATCTCCGCGCCGACCGACAGGTCGAGCCCGCCCAGCGGTACGGGCAGGGTCTGGGCGATGGCCAGAAACACCAGCGCCACGCTTTCATTGGCGTTCTGGATCAGCACGGCCCCCGAAAACCCGCGCGGATGCAGCATGTTGTAGACCAAGTACAGCAGAAGGAAGAGCGCCAGCGCGCCCAGCGGTGCGGCCTTGCGGCTTGCCCTGGCCCCAAGCCTGCGAAGATCCGGGCTCATGCCAGCGCCTCGGCGGGGGCCCGGGACGGGCCGATGTTCAGCGCGGCTCCCAGCAGGGCCTCTTCGGTCAGAGCAGTGCCCGACAGCTCGGCCGCGATCCGGCCGTCAGACATCACCGCCACCCGGTCGGCGCAGCCGATCAGTTCGGCATAGTCGGTCGAATAGAAAAGGATCGCCTTGCCGCGGTCGGCGAGCACGCGCATCAGCGCGTAGATTTCCTGCTTGGTGCCCATGTCGATGCCCCGGGTCGGATCGTTCAGCAGGATCACATCGGGATCGGTCATCAGCCAGCGGGCGATCACCACCTTCTGCTGGTTGCCGCCCGACAAGGTGGCGACCGCGTCGCTGGGGCGGGCGGCCTTGATCCGCAGGTGGGCGATGGCCTCGCGCACCGCCGCCGCCTCGCGCGCGGGCGAAACTATGCCCTCGCGCGAGACCCGGTCGTAGGAGGCCGCCAGCAGGTTGTCGGCAATCGACATCGGCAGCATCGGCCCCTCGGTCTTGCGGTCCTCGGGCACCAGCGCGATCCGGGCGGGCGGGCGCCGCGCCGCGGCCGGCGAGCCCGGAAGCCCCGTGCGCCCGCCCAGCGTGACCCGCCCCGAACCCCCGCGCAACACCCCGAAAAGCGCCAGCGGCAATTCCTTCTGGCCCTGCCCGTCAAGCCCGCCCAGACCGAGGATCTCGCCCCGGCCAAGGGCCAGATCGACCCCGGTCAGCCGCGGCGGCCAGCGCAGGTCGTCGATCTTCAGATGCGGCGCGCGCGGGGCCGGGGCGGGCTTTGGCGGAAAATGCGCGGCGATGTCGCGCCCGATCATCATCCGCACGATCTCGGGCGCGCTGCGCGTGCCACGGGCGAAGGTTTCGACATGGCGACCGTTGCGAAAGACCGACAGCCGGTCGCACAGCCGGTCGACCTCGTGCATCCGGTGCGAAATGAAAAGACAGCTGCCCCCCCGCGCGCGCAGATCGGCCAGCAGCCGGTAGACCGTCTCGACATCCTGCGCGCCGAGCGCTGAGGTCGCCTCGTCGAGGATCAGCCCCTTCGGGTCGCGGGCCAGGGCCTTGGCGACCTCGACCATCTGGCGGCGCGACAGCGACAGGTCGCGAACAGGCATTTCGGGGTCGAGCCCGTCGCAGCCGATCCGCGCCAGCACCGCCTTGGCCCTGTGCCGCTGGGCGCCGCCGTCGATCAGCCCGAAGCGGCGCGGCGGATCGGCCACCGAGATGTTCTCGGCCACCGTCAGGTCGGGGATCAGCGACAGTTCCTGAAATACGCAGACGATGCCTGCCGCGGCCGCCTCGGCGGACGAGCCAAAGCGCACCGGGCGGCCGCCCAGGCGGACTTCGCCCGTATCGGGCCGCAGCACCCCCGCGAGGATCTTGATCAGTGTCGACTTGCCCGCCCCGTTCTCGCCGAGGATTGCATGGATCGAGCCCGCCTCGCAGTCGAAATCGACCGCATCGAGCGCCTGCGACCCGGCAAAGGCCTTCGAGACGCCGGACAGTCGGATCGCGGGCTCTGGGATGGGCATTGGGCGGGCACTCCGAGGCGGCGGGCCGGGGCAGGGACCGGGGCAAGGGCAGGGGCCCTCCGCCGCGCTTTCATGCGGGCGGCAGGGGCGGGCGGTCAGTTCGTGTCGGCCTCGGACTGTGCCATGATCGCAGGTCCGGTGATGTTCACGCCGCAGGGCGGAAACGCGTTCACGGTGGAGAAGCTGTCGGGCAGGTCGCTCCAGTAGTTCACGCCGTCCTGCAACTGGTCGTAGGTGGCAACCGGAAGCGGGACCGAAATCAGCTGCGGCATCGGATTGCCCTCGAGCGCCGAGATCGCGGCCATCATCGCGATGGCCACCAGACCCGGAGACTGGCCGATCGAGATGCCCTTCAGACCCTCGTCGGCATGCTGGGCGACGAGCTTGCGAAACCCGTTTTCGGATTCGCCCGCGACCGGCACCATCGGATGGCCGGAATCGAGCATCGCCTGAACAACACCGGTGGTTCCGCCCTGGGCGAGGATGGCGTCGAAATGGCCATGCACTGCGATGGCGTCGGCCACCACCTTCTGCGCGGTGCCGTCGTCCCAGTTGCCCACCACCGAGACCCGCTGCCAGTCGCCGCCCGACTCGTCGAGCACCTGGTTGATGCCCAGCGAGCGGTCGCGGTCGACCGAGTTTCCGGGCAGCCCGCGCACCTCGAGGATGCGGCCCGAGGTCTTGCCCTCGGCCTTCAGCTGATCCAGCACGAAGCCGGCCCAGGTCCGGCCCATCGCCAGCTGGTCCTCGTTGACCTGCATCACCTTGTCGGTGTCCAGCACGTTGTCGAAGGGCACCAGCACCACGTCGTTGCGGTCGGCCAGCCGGATCACCCGGTCGAAGCCGTCCGGCGCCACCGCGATGGTGACGATGGCGTCATAGCCCTGATTGATGAAATCCTCGATCGCGCCCAGCTGCACGGCGGCGTCGGTGTCGGTCGAGACCACCTTGAATTCGGCGATCCGGTCGCGGATCGAGGGGTCTTGGGCGAAGGCCTTGGCGGTCTTGATCATCTGGATGCGCCAGCCGTTGCCGACAAAGCCGTTGACGATGGCGATCCGGTAGGGTCCCTCGCGCGGGGCCCATTGCAGATAGCCGGTCTCGGCGCTCCAGGGCGCGAAGCAGGCCGGGTCGGCGCCCGGTCCGGGCACGCTTTGCGGACCGGCCAGAGCCAGACCCGGTGACAGCACGACCTCTGCCAGCGCGGGGGCGATCAGGCGAACAGCCGTCATGTCTTCCTCCCTCGATGCTCTTTCGCACCCCTTTTTGCCCCCTGTTGCCGGGCCGCCTCCTCGCGGCGCAGGTCAAGGGCGGTTCTGGCCCGGGCCTTGTTGGACCCGGTCGATCCTTTCGCCCGGTGCCCCCTTTGGGCTGCCTGTCGCCTTCCGTGCCGTCCCCGTCGGGGCCTGGCAGGACCCGATCAGCGGTCGAAATTCCCCACACCCGCCTGCAGATGTGCGCGCATGCGGTACTGGTAAGCCAGCCGGTCGCGGGCCTCCAGCGCGTCGAGGATGCCGGCATGTTCGCCAAACGTGTCGGTGGCATAGATCTGCTGGGTCTTTCCGATGGCCATGATCCGCAGGATCACCGGCTTCATGATCTTGTAGACGTCGAGGATCGCCTTGTTGCCCATCACCGCGATCAGCCGCGTATGCAGGCGAAAGTCGATCTCGGCCGCCTCGTCGCAGCTGCCCGCCCGGCGCAGCCCCTCGTTGATGTCACGCAGCTCGGCGATGTCGGCCCGGGCGACCCGGTCGAATATCAGATCGACGCTGGCGATCTCGAGCAGGCCGCGAAAGCCCTGGATGTCCGAAAAGGTCTTGCGCGAGACCTCGAGCGTGTTGAAGGAAAACAGCTCCAGCGCGCGTTCCATCCGGTCGTCGACGATGGTGGCCCCGACCTTGGGGCGGACGGTGACGATGCCATAGGCCTTGAGAATGCGCATCGCCTCGCGCACGGTGTTGCGGCTGGCCTGGAACCGGTCGCAAAGTTCGCGCTCGGTCGGCAGGCTGTCGCCGACGCGCAGGCCCTCGGCGGCGATCAGAGCGCGCAGCTTTTCGGCCAGATCCTCGACCGCCGACAGCCCCGAGGCGGCGCCGACAGCTCTGGCTGTCGCACCGCCGGTCGATGGGCCTGCCCTGGCAGAGAGGGCGGTATCTCTTTCCACCTCTGGCGGCGGACCGTCCTCTTCGCGCATGGGCTGCTCCTTGTTTCGGATTGCATTTGTGAAATCGAATTTAGGGACGCGAAGAAACACCTGTCAATGCGATGTTGGTCGGGTCAAAGATTTCGCGATCGATTGCGGGCCAATGGGCGGGCACGCCTCAAAGGCAAAAGGGAAAAATGCGGGAAGGTGCGAATTTCGCATTTTCCGGGGAAGATTCGTGTTTTTGGAATATTCCGGGAGTGCCCTGACAGGTGCCGCGAGCGTCGCAACCGCGGCGGGCTTGACCGTGAGAGGAGCGGGAGAGGGCCGGGTCGGCTCCCAGGAGGGGCGAAAAAGCGCGCCAAAGCAGAGAAGCCGGAAAATCCAGGAATGTCAGGGCAATCCCTATTCCGACGCGAGGCAGTGCCTGTTGGTGAAGACCGGCATCGCCGATTCTGGATCGGATTGCACGGGTTTCCCCCGCGCCTTCGGACTGATGGCGAATGTGTCGGTCGAGAGAATGTCCGGCCGGATGGCGGCGCGGCGAGGGATCTTGCCTGCACATCTGCCGAATCCCGGCTTGATGGTCATGACCGGATAGTCGCCTGCGAGGGTCCGAGTCAAAAAACGCGGAATGACATTTCCAGAGGACGTATTCCCACGGTCGGTGCGATTCTGGCCAGGCATCTGAAGGGCGAAAACGATCGGACACGGCGGCCGGTCCTCGATCTCCGAGAGGGTGTCGCCAGAATTCGCGCTTCGGAAGCGGGGCGCTTTGAGCAGGAGAATTTCATGATGAATCGCGGCAATCGTTCGCTCGATGTCGTGGAGGGCGCGAAATACTATCAAAGATACGCCTTTTCTGTTCCGGATGATGCGGGCAAAGATAAATCCCTAGCGCATAACGGCATGTTCGAGCACTCGTCCCGCGTATCAAGCCCGCTTGGAAGCGAGATGGATCACCGGACGCACGGACGTGTCTTTTACCAGCATCCAGGTTTCACCATCCCGACATTTCTCGATAGCCCATGGTGCACCTCCTCGTTCTATCCATATGTCGCGCTTCGGAAAATGGTCCGGCCACCGCTGAGGACCTGGCAGATCCCGTTTCGCGAAAAGGCTGCAATGCAGCGGGGACAAGCATTCTGGACGCGGTCAATCCGGTCCGGAAGGGCCGCGCCCCGGCGCAGGCGCTGAAAGCCGGGCATTCGAGCGTGGCGCTCGGCCTTGACCTGGGGGATTCCGGAGATGCAATCGCCCCTATCTGCTGCGCATCGATGCCCCCGCCGCGTCGGGAGCGTGTCAAACCCTCCGACGCGTTCTTCGCCAGAACTGCGGACGTCGATGATTTCATCCTGTCCCGGTCCGATCATGACGGCGATGTCATGATCGAGGTGACGCCAGATCGGCTCGACCGCCTGCATCGGCTCAGAAAGGCGATGTCCTCCGGCTCCGGCGGGTCCGGGCCAGGGGGGCCGAAAAGGGCCAGCACGCTGGGCCAAGAGCTTCTGCTGTTCTGCACCGAAGCCGAGGTGCAGCACTGTCCGGCCGGGGCCGGCCAGGCAGAGAACTGCATCGTCGGGATTGTCCCCGGCGAATACGTTCAGCCTCCGCGTCAAGTGACACCGACGCCAGGCCCGATCCGTCCGGGGCCGGCGCGGGGCCGGTCGCCGGGAGGTCCGAGGCGGTTCCGGGCCAAATCCCGCGGGCGCTTCGGTCTGCGCGGCACTCAGGTCTTTGGGCCGAAAACGCGACGCGGCGCCTCCTGTCAATTTCCGGATGCTTCGGCACGGCCTGCCCGACGCCGCGCCGATCTGCGGTTTGCATCGCCTGCGCAAAGGACTATTCACGGGAAAACCAATCAATCCGGCGGGGCTCATGACCGTTTCGATCCTGTCCACTTTCGTCAAGCCGATGCATCCCGAAGGGCGCCGTTTCGTCGCCATCGCGGCGGGGCTGACGGTTCTTCTGTTCCTGATCTGGACGCCTCTGGGCTGGATCGGCCTCGGGCTGACAGTCTGGGTCTATTACTTCTTCCGCGACCCTGAACGGGTAACGCCTGTCCGGCCGGGGCTGATGGTCTCGCCTGCCGACGGGATCGTGTCGCTGCTGGAACCCGCTGTGCCTCCGGCCGAGCTGGGCCTGGGGGCGGCGCCGATGACCCGGATTTCGGTCTTCATGTCGGTCTTCAACTGCCATGTGAACCGGCTGCCCGCGGCGGGACGGGTGACAAAGGTCGCCTACCGGCCCGGCAAGTTCCTGAACGCCTCGCTCGACAAGGCGTCCGAGGATAACGAGCGCAACGGGCTGGCGGTCGAGCTGGCCGACGGGCGCCGCTATGGCGTGGTGCAGATCGCAGGGCTGGTCGCGCGGCGCATCTTGTGCTGGACCGCCGAGGGCCAGAGTCTTGCGACCGGCGAGCGTTTCGGCCTGATCCGTTTCGGCTCGCGGCTCGATATCTACCTCCCCGAGGGCGTGGAGCCGCGGGTTGCCATTGGCCAGACCATGGTGGCGGGCGAAACCGTCATCGCAGATCTTGGCGCCTGAGCGCATGGAGGGCTGATGATGAAGAAGTTCATCCGCCGCGACCCGCAGCACCGCGACCAGGTGCCGTTCCTGCAGCTTCTGCCCAATCTGGTGACGCTGTCGGGCATGTGCCTGGGGTTGACTTCGATCCGCTTTGCGATGGACGGGCGCTATGACGGGGCGGCGCTGCTGATCCTGCTGGCAGCGCTGATGGACGGGCTCGACGGGCTTCTGGCGCGGCGCCTGAACGCCACCTCGAATTTCGGGGCCGAGCTCGATTCGCTGTCGGATTTCCTCTGCTTCGGGGTTGCGCCGGGCCTTCTGGTCTATCGCTATTTCCTCGAGCCCTCGAACAATTTCGGCTGGATCTTCGTGCTGGTCTTTGCCGCCGCCTGTTGCCTTCGGCTGGCCCGCTTCAACGTCATGCGCGATGAGAACGAGGCGCAGACCAGCCATCACTTTCTCGGGGTGCCGGCCCCGGCCGGGGCGATGCTGGGGCTGCTGCCGCTGTTTCTGGCGCTGTCGGGCATCGTCGATCTGCGCGCCACGCCGCATCTGGTGGCCTTCTGGATCGGGCTGGTGGGTCTTCTGATGATTTCGCGGATCAAGACCTTCTCGCCCAAGGCGATGCGCATTCCGCGCGCGCTGGTCGGGCTGATGATGTTCGCGACGGTGGCGGCGGTCGGGCTGATGTTCACCCGCATCTGGCTTTTGCTGGTCACGCTCGACCTGATCTATCTGGCGATGCTGGTCCATGGCGCTCTGAAGGCGCGTCGGCAGGGCCCGGTCTGACCCCGTCCGGTTCCGTCAAGGTCCGGTTCCGGCCGCGGTCGCTCCGCGGCCGTTTCTTTTTCGGGCGTTTACGGCGCAGCGCCCGCGGTTTCGGCAACGCTCCGCATGAGCGGTGCAAAGGCCCCTTTTCCTCGCCATTGAAAGTTGATAGAAATGCTCAGGTACGCGACGCATGCTTGCGCGCCGCATCACAGTCACTTGTCAGGCCCCAGCTCGTCGCCCGGTCCCCTGCCCGATCAAGACAGAAACGCGCGATGACTCTTCCAGCCGATTTCCCCCATCCACGCCGGGTTTTTTCTGACCGGTCCGCGCCCGGGCGCGCGACGCTCACTATGTCCGGGATCCGGTCCGAAGACGGGGGCGCGGGACGGGATGAAGGGCCGGAGCTGCGCGGCAGAATTCGCAATGGAATGGAGGGACAGAATGGAGCGACCCAACGCCCGCACGACCATGGTGACCAGAGCCGCCAGCCCGGCGGGGAGGGCGCCCCGATGACCCTTGTCCAGGCGATCCGCCACAGCAGCGGCGAAAGCAATCAACACGATGCACGGATTCTGACCGGCGGCGGCAATACTGCGGTGATCGTGCTCGACGGCGTGGCCTACACGCTGCGGATCACCCGCTCGGGCAAGCTGATCCTGACCAAGTGAGCCTTCGGCCGGCGGCGGGCACCCGCCGGCCTGTCGGCCGTTCCGGACTGCTGGGCGCCCGTCACGCTGCATCGCAGCATTGTCACTTTACATATTTGCAAGCCGGGCATAACGCTGGGGACATTCGGGCCCCCTATATCGGGGACAAGATCCGTTCCGGAGCCGTCCCGAAGCCCCCGATGCCCCGCCCCTTCGCAGGGGTCGACGCGGCTGCGGGACTGGCGCCGTCCAGTCCGCAGAAGGAGCCGCGTCATGACCGACAGACCGCAGGATATCGAACAATCCGTGCCGTGGTTCTGGCCGATGGCGGCCGTCCTCGGCTGGCAGGAGGCCGGCTATCAGGCGATGGCCGACGGGCTGCGCTTCGTGGAGGAAGCGGCCGAAATCTCGGACCCGCCCGAGCCTGACTGGGCCAGTCCGAACAAGGTTCTGCTCGATCTCGACACCATGCGGCTGCGCGATTTCGGGGGCAGTGGCACCGGGCTTCCGGTGATCGTCGATGCGCCCTATGCGGGTCATTCCGCCACCATCGCCGATTTCGCGCCGGGGCAAAGCCTGGCCGCGACGCTTCTGGCCTCCGGGCTTGGCCGGGTGCTGGTCACCGACTGGAAACCGGCCACGCCCGAGATGCGCGATTTCGACATCGACAAGTATCTGGCCGAGATCAACGTCGCGATCGACGAGGTCGGTGGGCGCGCGATCCTGGTGGGCCTGTGTCAGGGCGGCTGGATGTCGGCGATGGCCGCCGCCCGCTTTCCTTCCAAGGTGGCGGCGCTGGTGCTGGCGGGCTCGCCCATCGACACCGATGCGGGCGACGGGCCGATCCGCCGGATGGCACATGAGACGCCGCTATCGGCCTATCGGGACATGGTGGCCGCCCATGACGGCCGGATGTCGGGCAGCCTGATGCTGACCGGTTGGAAGAACATGCATGCGGAAAAACAGTATCTGGGCAAGTTCCTCGACCTTTACGCCCATATCGAGGATCGCAACTATATCGAGCGGACCGAGACTTTCGAGCGCTGGTACGAGAACCCGCTGGATCTGCCGGGCCGCTATTACCTTCAGGCCATCGACCTGCTGTTCAAGCAGAACCTCTTTGCAAAGGGCGAATTCATGGGCCTGGGGCGGCGGCTGTCGCTGAAGGATGTAACCTGCCCGGCATACCTTCTCGCGGGTGAAGGCGACGATATCACCACCCGGGAACAGGTCTTCGCCGCCGAGGATCTCCTGGGCACGCCGAAGGCGCAGATCCGCAAGTTGCTCGCCAAGGGCGGGCATATCGGGCTCTTCATGGGGCGGCACACCTTGACGGATGTCTGGCCGGGCATCGCGGAGTGGATCGCGGAACAGGGAGGCAAGTGATGGACGCACAGGACCAGCCAGAGGGCAAGACGCTGCCCCCCACCGACCCGCAAAAGGGGCTGAGCACGGCCGAGGCCGCGGCCCGGCTGGAGCAATTCGGCCCGAACACGCTGGCCGAGGAGCATCGGAGCCTTCTCAAACGGATCTTCGGCTATTTCTGGGGGCCGATCCCCTGGCTGATCGAGATCGCGGCGATCCTGTCGCTGGTCCTGTCGGACTGGGCCGATTTCGGCGTGATCCTGGCCATGCTGCTGGTCAATGCGGGCGTCGGCTTTTTCGAGGAGAACAAGGCCGATTCCGCCATCGCCCTGCTCAAGCAGAAGCTTGCCCCCGCCGCCCGGGTGCTGCGCGACGGCCGCTGGCAGGAGATCGCCGCCAAGGACCTGGTGCCGGGCGATCTGGTGCGGCTCGAGATCGGCAACATCATCCCGGCCGACCTGCGCCTGACCGAGGGGCAGTATCTCTCGGCCGACGAGGCGGCGCTGACGGGCGAATCGCTGCCGGTCGACAAGGTGGTCGGCGACACCGCCTATTCGGGCTCGGTCGTGCGGCTGGGCGAGATGGTGGGCGAGGTTACCGCGACCGGCATGAGGACCTATTTCGGCCGCACCGCGGCGCTGGTGCAGGGTCCCGAGCGGCCCTCGCATTTCCAGCAGGCGGTGATGCGGATCGGGAACTTCCTGATCGTCGCCGCGCTGGTGCTGGTCACCATCATCCTGATCGTTTCGATCTGGCGCGAGAATCCGCTGTGGCAGACCGTGCAATTCGCGCTGATCCTGACGGTTGCCGCCATTCCGGTGGCTTTGCCCACGGTGCTGTCGGTGACGATGGCGGTGGGCGCCGAGCGGCTCGCGCGGATGAAGGCCATCGTCTCGCGGCTGGTCTCGATCGAAGAGATGGCGGGCGTCGATGTGCTCTGTTCCGACAAGACCGGCACGCTGACCCTGAACCAGCTGACCGTCGAAACCCCGCGCCCCGCGGCGGGCGCGACGGCAGACGATCTGCTGCTGGCCGCGGCGCTTGCCTGCAATGCCAATGCGCCTGACGCCATCGACCAGGCGGTGCTGGCCGCCGCCGACGGGATCGAGGCGCGGCGCGATTACAAGCTTTCGACCTTCACGCCCTTCGATCCGGTCTCGAAACGGACGCTGGCCGAGGCCCGGCGCGGCGACGAAACCTGGCGCTTTGCCAAGGGCGCGCCGCAGGTGATCCTCGATCTTGCGGGGCTGGAAGGTGCTGCGCGGACCGCGCTCGAGGCCGAGGTCGATGCCCTGGCGGCCCAGGGGTTCCGCGCCATCGGTGCGGCCCGGGCCGAAGGCGAGGGCGCCTGGCAGTTCCTCGGGCTGATCCCGATCTTCGATCCGCCCCGGCCCGATGCCGCCGAGACCATCGCGAAGGCCGGCGAGATGGGGGTCACCGTCAAGATGATCACCGGCGATCACGAGGCCATCGCACGCCAGATCGCGGGGCAACTGGGTCTTGGGCAGGCGATGTACCCGGCGGGCCAGCTTCTGGAGGGCGACCCGGCCGAGGTCGAGGCGCGGGTGCGCGCGGCCGACGGCTTTGCGCGCGTTCTGCCCGAACACAAGTTCCGTATCGTCGAGGTGCTGCAGCAGGGCGGCAGCATCGTCGCGATGACCGGCGACGGGGTGAATGACGCCCCCGCGCTGAAGCGTGCCGATGCCGGGATCGCGGTCAGCGGGGCGACCGACGCCGCGCGCGCCGCCGCCGATCTGGTGCTGACTGAAAAGGGCCTGTCGATCATCACCGAGGCCATCGCCGAGGCCCGCCGCATCTTCGAGCGGATGACCAGCTACGCGACCTTCCGCATCGCCGAGACGATCCGGGTGCTGCTGTTCATGGCGCTGGCGATCCTGGCCTATGACGTCTACCCGGTCACCGCGATCATGATCGTGCTGCTGGCCGTGCTGAACGACTTCCCGATCATGATGATCGCCTTCGACAACGTGGCCGTGTCGCCCAAACCTGTCCGCTGGGACATGCGCCGCGTCATCACCGTCGCCTCGACGCTGGGAGTGATGGGCGTGGTCGAGACCTTCCTGCTGTTCTGGTATGTCGACAGCGTGATGCACCTGCCGCGCGAGACGATCCAGACGCTGATCTTCCTCAAGCTCCTCGTGTCCGGCCACATGACGCTGTACGTCACCCGCAACCAGAACTGGTTCTGGACCCGGCCCTGGCCCGACTGGAAGCTTTTTGCGACCACCGAGGCGACCCAGGTGATCGGCACGCTGATCGCGGTCTATGGGGTGCTCGTCACCCCCATCGGCTGGACTGCGGCACTTCTGGTCTGGGCCTATTGCCTGGCCTGGCTGCCCATCGAGGGCGCCATCGCCATGGGCGTGCGGCGGCTCTATGCCGCGCGCCGGGCGGCGGCCTGACGCGCGGCGCGGCGCCCGATCATCGGCACTGGGCGGCGATCTCAGTCCGCGTCGGACAGGACGCCCGCGCCGATCAGGGCATCGATCTCGGCCTCCGTCAGGCCCCAGTCGCAAAGTGCGCGGGGGGCCGGGCGGCTGGCGCTTTCGGGGCCGAGCGCGATCCGGCCCGGGGTGCGGCCGAAGCGGGGCGCGGGGGCCGGTTGCACCACGCCGTCGACGGTCTCGAACAGGCCACGCGCCCGCGCCTGGGCCGATCCCGGCGCCTCGGCAAGGTCGAGAACCGGCGTCACGCAACCGTCGCTTCCGTCGAAAAGCGCGGCCCAGTGATCGCGCGGCCGGCTGGCGAAGATCGCCTCCAGGCGTGCCGTGCAATCGGCTTCGTCCTCGGCCCGGCCGGACAGGAATTGCGGGTCGTCCGCCAGCCCCAGCCGGTCCAGCAGGACCTTGCGGAAGGCGGGCTCGACCGCCGCCACGACGACGGCTCCGCCATCGGCACAGACATAGGTGCGATAGCAATGCCGCCCGCCGTCCAGCATGTTGCCGCCCGGGGGCGCGTCGTGCAGGCCAAGGGCCGCCATCCCCGACACCATCGCATAAAGGCTGGCCGACCCGTCGAGGATGCTGGCATCGACCACCTGGCCTTCGCCGCAGCGCCAGGCGTTCATCACCGCCGCAAGACAGCCCACGACGGCGAAAAGCGCGCCGCCGCCCATGTCGCCCATCAGGGGCGGCATGCCCTTGGGCACCCGCCCGTCCTGCCCGAAAAGCGACAGCGCGCCCGAAAGCCCGGTGAAGTTCATGTCATGCCCGGCCATTCCGGCCATCGGCCCGTTCTGCCCCCAGCCGGTCATGCGCACATAGGCCAGGGCCGGATTGGCCGCGAGGCAGGGCTCTGGGCCGAGGCCCAGCCGCTCCATCGTGCCGGGGCGGAACCCCTCGATCAGTGCGTCGGCCTCGGTCACCAGACGCAGAACCAGCGCCCGGCCGGCGTCGGTCTTGAGGTCGACCCGGACATGGGGACGCGAGCGATAGGTCACCGCAGCGCGCCCGGCCGCGGCCGGGTCAAGCGCCGGATCGGGCGCGGGATAGCCGCCGGGCCGGTCGATGCGGATCACCTGCGCGCCCAGATCGGCCAGGATCATCGCGGCATAGGGGGCGGGGCCAAGCCCCGTCATCTCGACGACGCGAAGCCCGGTCAGCGGCCCCTCGCGCGTGGTGGCGGCGGCGGCGGGCTCGGGGCAGGGGCGATAGGGCATCGGGGCGTCTCCGGTCGAAGCGATCCGCCCATCGGCTTAGCGCAGATCGGCCGTCCGGGACAGGTGCCCGGCACCGGCGACGCGGCGGAAGGCCTGGCACAAAAGGGCAGGGGGCTGAAGGGAGAGACAGGCGGACGCCGTCGGGGTCGGTCGATCCGGAACCGATGGGGCAGGCCGCGACCGGCAGAGACGACGCCCGGCAGCTGAACAGGAACCGATCGCGGCAGGCCCCTGCAAAGGATCATACCGCAGAATCGGCCTGCCGGATAGGGTCGGTCCATCGGGACTTGCCAAAGTCGGCCGGACTTGGTCTGACCGCAACGGGAACCATCAGGACAGGAGACCGCCGTGACCGGGAAACACGCGCGCGAAGGCTATGTATCGAAGGCCGGACTTGAGGTCGCGGCCGAACTGGCCGCCTTCATCGAAGAGGCGGCCCTGCCGGGCACCGGGGTCGCGCCCGACCGGTTCTGGGAGGGGCTGGCCGGGCTTGTGCACGACCTGACGCCGAGGAACCGGGCGCTGCTGGAGACGCGCGTCAAGCTGCAGGTGCAGATCGACGCCTGGCATCAGGCCCGGCGCGGTGCGCCGCACGATCACGAGGCCTACAAGGCCTTTCTGGAAGAGATCGGCTATCTGCTGCCCGAGGGCGGGGATTTCGAGATCGAGACCGAGGGGCTCGACCCCGAGATCGCCTCGGTGCCGGGACCGCAGCTGGTGGTGCCGATCACCAACGCGCGTTACGCGCTGAACGCGGCCAATGCGCGTTGGGGCAGCCTCTACGACGCGCTTTACGGCACCGACGCGATGGGCGGCCCAGACCCATCGGGCGGCTACGACCGCGGCCGCGGCGCGCGCGTCGTGGCCCGGGCGCGGGTCTTTCTGGACGAGGCCTTTCCGGTCTCGGGCACCAGCCATGCCGATGCCCGGCGCTACCATGTCCGGGGCGGCGCGCTGCTGGTCGACGACCATCCGCTGGAAGACCCGGCCAAATTCGTGGGCTATCGCGGCCATCCGCGTGCACCCGACGCGGTCTTGCTGAAGAACAACAACCTGCATGTCGAGCTGGTCTTCGACCGCACCCATCCGGTCGGCGCCCGCGATCAGGCGGGGCTTGCGGACATGCGGCTGGAAAGCGCCGTTTCGGCGATCATGGATTGCGAGGATTCGGTCGCCTGCGTCGATGCCGTCGACAAGACCGTTGCCTATCGCAACTGGCTGGGGCTGATGCGGGGCGATCTGTCGACCGATTTCGTGAAGGGCGGCGAGCGGCTGACCCGGGCGCTGTCGCCCGATCTTGACTTCATCGCGCCCGATGGCAGCCCGCTTGCGGTCAAGGGCCGGGCGTTGATGCTGGTGCGCAATGTCGGCCATCTGATGACCAACCCCGCGATCCACGACGGTGCGGGCCAGGAGGTGTTCGAGGGGCTGATGGACGCGGCCATCACCACCCTGATCGCGATGCATGACCTGAAGAAGACCGACGGCGCGCGGAACTCGGTCGCGGGCTCGATCTACGTCGTCAAGCCCAAGATGCACGGGCCCGACGAGGTCGCCTTCGCCGACGAGACCTTCACCCGGGTCGAGGCGATGCTGGGCCTGCCGCGCTATACCGTCAAGCTCGGCATCATGGACGAGGAGCGCCGCACCTCGGTCAATCTCAAGGCGTGCATCCGCGCGGCGAAGCACCGGGTGGCCTTCATCAATACGGGCTTCCTCGACCGCACCGGAGACGAGATCCATACCTCGATGGAGGCCGGGCCCTTCAGCCGCAAGGACTTCATCAAGCGCAAGTCCTGGATCACCGCTTACGAGAACCTCAACGTCGATATCGGGCTCGAATGCGGACTGTCGGGCAAGGCCCAGATCGGCAAGGGCATGTGGGCGATGCCCGACAAGATGGCGGCGATGCTGTCGACGAAGATCGAACACCCCAAGGCCGGCGCCACCTGCGCCTGGGTGCCATCGCCCACGGCCGCGACGCTGCATGCGCTGCATTATCACCAGGTCGATGTCTTCGCGGTGCAGGCGAGCCTGAAGGCGGGCGGGCGGCGGGCCCATGTCGACGGCATCCTCGACATTCCGCTGGCCACCTTCCGCAAATGGTCGCGGCCCCAGATCGTCCGCGAGGTCGAGAACAACGCCCAGGGGATCCTCGGCTATGTGGTACGCTGGATCGACCAGGGCGTGGGCTGTTCCAAGGTGCCCGACATCAACGATATCGGTCTGATGGAAGACCGCGCCACCTGCCGGATCTCGGCCCAGCATATCGCCAACTGGCTGCATCATGGCGTGGTGACCGGGGATGAGGTGGCCGAGGTGATGCGCCGCATGGCCGAGGTGGTCGATCGCCAGAACGAGGGCGACCCGGCCTACCGACCGATGGCGCCGGACTTCGACGGCGTGGCCTTCCGTGCCGCCTGCGATCTGGTCTTCAAGGGCCGTATCCAGCCCTCGGGCTATACCGAGCCGGTGCTGCATGCCCGGCGGCTGGAACGGAAGGCCGAGATCGCGGGGGCCTAGGCCCGGGGCTCAGGCGGCGTAGCGGGTCGCTCCGGCGCGGATCTGTTCGCTGAGTTCGATCAGTGCCTCCAGCCGTGCGCGGATGTCGGCATGGAAGGTCTCGAGCTGGTCGATGGTGGCCGCAAGCCCTTCGCCGCCAGCCGCGAGGCGCCCGCATTCGACCCGGCCCATGACCCGGATCGAGTCGAGCCCCAGCACCACGCGGCGCAGGTCGCGGCTGGTCTGGGACATGGTCGCCGCGGCGGCCAGCGCCTCGTGCAGATCGGCCCGCGCCTTGGCGGTGCAGCGCGCCTGCATCGCGCCCAGCAGTGCCAGTTCCTCGTCCCGGTCGGCCGGGCCGAGCGGCTCCTTCTCGTTGCGGAACTGGCGCAGCAGGTCGGATTGGACCTCGGCGGCGGCCAGCATGAAGACGGCATCGCCCACGACCCGGGCCAGACGGTCGCACAGATTGCCGTCCTGACCGGCAAAGCTGTGCAGCTGCGCGATGATCTCGGCCGACGCGACCTTGTAATTGTCCGAAATCGCGGTGATCGGCCCCCCGACCGGTTCCAGCCGGGCGGCGAAGATGCGCATGTTGGTGGGGATCGACTGCAACGCCTCGAAGGTCTGGATCAGCGCGCCCTGTTCCCGGGTCGCGGCGGTCAGGCTGGCAATCACCTTGTCAAGCGCTGCCAGGCGGGTGCCGCCATCGCTGCCGACAGAGGCGCGCTGGGCAAGCTCCTGCCCCAGCGCCTGGGCCATGAAGTCCTCGTAGCTCGGGAAACCCAGCGCAGTCAGCCGCTCGAGCAGCAGCGCGGCGCTGTCTTCGGGGCTGAGCTTGTCGGCCAGTTCGCGGGCGCGCAGCGCGCGGTACTCGGCCTGGACGGCCGGAAACAGCGGTCCGGACGGCTTGATCCGGACCGAAAGATACCCGTCGTCCATCGGCATGACCACGGCGAAGACCCAGTAGTAGCGTCCGTCCTTGGCGAGGTTCTTGACATAGGCGCCGATCGGGCGCCCCGACTGGATCGTCTGCCAAAAGAGCCAGAAGACCGCGCGCGGCATGTCCGGGTGGCGGATGATCCGATGCGGTGCCCCGATCAGTCCCGGCCAGTCATGGCCGGAGATCCTCTTGAACACCGCGTTACCAGCGCGAATGACCCCCCGCGAGTCAGTACGGGAGTAGAAGATCTCCTGTAGTGCGAACGGCACTTCGCCCGTCTCGGGCTGGTCGCCCTGACCGACGCCGGGATGCGCCATGACGCCTCCGTAAACTCATACAAACACGGGACTTTCTTGTCGTGAGCTCAGGGCTATCAGTCGAATCTTAATGAAAACTTTCCGGGCTTTTCGTGACGTTGGGTCACTTGAGGGGGCGGGGGTGCACGCCTCGGGACGAAGCGGGAACATCGCGTTCCGACCGGTCCGGGTGCGCCAATGCCGCCTGCAGGCGCGCGACTCGGCAGGGCCGCGCCGGCCCGGCGAACGCAGTGTCGCCGGGCGGACCTAGTGGCATCTGAGCGGCTGTTACGCCGCGCCCTGCGCGGTCACGCGGTCGACGACCGCCTGCAGCCGGGCGAGCGTAGCGTCGGTATCCGCGAGCTTGTCGAGCCCGAAGAGCCCGATCCGGAAGGTGCGGAAGTCGGACCCCTCGCCAACCTGCAGCGGCGTGCCCGAGGCGATCTGCATGCCCTCGGCGCGGAACCGGGCGCCCGACTGGATCTGGGGATCGTCGGTATAGCAGACCACGACGCCCGGCGCGGCAAAGCCCGGCGCCGCGACCGAGGCGAAGCCGCGCGCGGCCAGCATCTCGCGCACCTTGCGGCCCAGCTCGGCCTGCGCCGCCTTGGCGGCCGCAAAGCCCATCTCGCGGGTCTCGGCCATGGCGTCGCGCAGCCCCAGAAGCGCGTCGGTCGGCATGGTGGTGTGATAGGCATGCCCGCCGTCTTCATAGGCTTTCATGATCGTCCGCCATTTCTTCAGGTCCATGGCGAAGGAGTTCGAGGCCGTGTCGGCCAGCCGCTCGGCGGCGCGGGCCGACAGCATCACCATCCCGGCCGAGGGCGAGGCCGACCAGCCCTTCTGCGGCGCCGAGATCAGCACGTCGACGCCGGTTGCCTGCATGTCGACCCAGATGCAGCCCGAGGCGATGCAGTCCAGAACCATCAGCGCGCCGACCTCATGGGCGGCCGCGGCCATGGCGGCGATGTAGTCGTCGGGCAGGATGATCCCGGCCGAAGTCTCGACATGGGGGGCGAAGACCACATCGGGGCGGGTTTCGCGGATCTTGGCGGTCACGTCCTCGATGGGCGCGGGCGCGAAGGGCGCCTTGGCGGCATTGCCCGCGGGACGAGCCATCAGCACCTCGGTTTCCCCGGCAAATCCGCCCGCCTCGAAGATCTGGGTCCAGCGGTAGGAGAACCAGCCGTTCCGGACGATCAGCGCGCGGCGTCCGGTGGCGAACTGGCGCGCGACGGATTCCATCGCGAAAGTGCCGCCGCCGGGCACCAGGGCCACTTCGGCCGCGCCATAGACCTCGCGCAGCATCGCCGAGATGTCGCGCATGGCGGTCTGGAACTTGGCCGACATGTGGTTCAGCGAGCGGTCGGTGAAAACGACGGAAAACTCGCTCAGGCCGTCGGGATCGACATCGGGACGCAAGCCGGGCATCGGGCAGGACTCCTATGCAATTTTGCCACAGCACTAGGCTCTTGGGCGACGGGATGCCAGCGAAAACCGGGCCTCGGCTCAGCCCGCCAGCGCCAGCGCGGCCCCGCCTGCCGCCCCCAGCAGGACGACCGCCCAGGACGGCGCGCGCCAGAGCGTCAGGGCCAGAAAACCGGCCAGCCCGAGCGCGAAATGGCGCAGATCGGTGATCCCGCCGGTGAAGAGCGGATCGTAAAGCGCGGCCCCCAGCACGCCGACGACGGCCGCGTTCGCCCCTTGCATCGCAGATTGCGCCCGGACCCGGCGGCGGAGGGCGTCCCAGAAGGGCAGGACGCCGATCAGGATCAGGAAGCCCGGCAGGAACAGCGCCGCCAGCGCCAGCAGGGCGCCGACAGGGCCGTTCGGCTCGGGGCCGAGCACCGCGCCGAGATAGGCCGCGAAGGTGAAAAGCGGCCCCGGCACCGCCTGCGCCGCGCCATAACCTGCCAGAAAGGCGTCATGGCCGACCCAACCCGGGGCGACGGTGCCCGCCTCGAGAAGCGGCAGCACCACATGGCCGCCGCCGAACACCAGCGCCCCGGCCCGGAAGAAGCTGTCGGCGACTGCCAGAGGCTGGCCGAGGCCCGCCAGCAGCGGCAGGCCGCAAAGAAGGCCTGCAAATAGCCCAAGCGCGGCGGCCCCCTGGCGTGGGGTGACCCGGCCGGAGACCGGGGCGGCCGCGCCGGGGGCGCCCCGGCCAAGCCAAAGCCCCGCCAGCGCGCCAAGGGCGATGGCCGCCACCATGCCGCCCGCGCCGGGCAGGGCCGCGAGGACCGCCACCGCGCCCAACGCGATGGCCGCGCGCGGCCGGTCGGGGCACAGGGTCCGGCTCATGCCCCAGACCGCCTGCGCGACGATGGCGACCGCCACCGTCTTCAGCCCGTCAAGCGCGCCCTGACCAAGCGGGCCGGTGACATGCGTCGCGGTCATCGCGAAGCCGAAGAGGATCAGGGCCGAGGGCAGGGTGAACCCCGCGAAGGCCGCCAGCGCCCCGGCCCAGCCCGCCCGCATGAGCCCGAGCGCGAAGCCGACCTGGCTGGAGGCGGGGCCGGGCAGGAACTGGCAGAGCGCCACAAGATCGGCATAGGCCGCATCGCCCAGCCAGCCGCGCCGCGTCACGAATTCATCGCGGAAATAGCCCAGATGCGCGATGGGGCCGCCGAACGAGGTCAGCCCGAGCCGCAGGAAGACCGCGAAGACCTCGGCGGCGTTGCCCCGGCCCGGCGCTGTCGTATCGCTCATGGCCACCGGTCCTTCGCGCCTTGCGATGCGACCGTCCTGCCGCCGTGCTGTGACGCTGGCATGACGGCGGGGGTCAGCTCAGCCCCGTTTCGATGGCCAGCCGGATCAGTTCGGTGGTGTTGCGCAGGCCGAGCTTGCGCTTGAGCTGCGAGCTGGTGTTCGCCGCGGTCTTGTAGCTGATGCACAGCGCATTGGCGATCGACTGCAGATCCTCGCCCCGGCCCAGCAGCCGCAGCACCTGATGCTCGCGCTCGGTCAGGGCGCTCAGCGGATCGGACTTGCCGCCGATCTTCATCGAGGCGACCGAAACGGCCAGCCTGTGCGGCAGGAAGATGTCGCCCCGTTCAAGCGTCCGCACCGCCTCGAGAAAATCCTCGGGTGCCGAGTTCTTAGACAGATAGCCCCGCGCACCGGCCTCCAAAGCCTTGGCCGCGAAAACCGCCTGCTCGTTCATCGTGAAGACGAGGATGGCGGCGTCCGGTGCGCGGGCCAGCAGGGGGCCGATCATGTTCAGCCCGCCGGGGCCGGGCATGCCGAGGTCGAGCACGATCAGACCGGGGCGGCAGGTTTCGGCCAGACGGTAAGCGATGCGCTCGTTCAGGGCCTCGAGGATCTCGTCATAGCCCAAATCGCGCAGCAACTGGCCGCAGCCGATATGGGTCACGGGGTGATCGTCGACGATCAGTGCGGAGCGCGTCATCGGGCGGGCTCGGGTTCGACGCGGGCGGCCAGGTGCCGGGTCAGCGGCAGGATCGCCGAAAGCCGGGTCCCTCCGGCCTGGCGGCGTCCCAGATCGAGCGTTCCGCCCAGCGCCCGCACCCGGTCGCGCATCGCGGTCAGGCCGCGGCCCTCGACCGCGCGCTCGGACAGGCCGAGGCCATCGTCCTCGACGGTCAGATACAGCACCTCGACCCGGCCGGGAAGTTCATGCGGCTGCACCTCGACCCGGACGCGGCGCGGGCGGCCATGGCGCAGTGCGTTGGTGACGCCCTCCTGCACGAAGCGATAGGCGGTCAGATCGACGATTTCCTCGGTCTCGGGCAGGCGGTCGGGCAGGGCGATGTCCCACTTGATTCCGGTATGGGTGCTCTGGAACCCGTCGATCATGTCGCCCAGTGCCTCGACCAGCGGCAACTGGCCCACCGTCATCGGCCGGAGCGTGGTCAGCAGCCGGGTATTCGCGGTCTGGATCTGGTCCACGATGGCGGTCACGGTCTGGGCGTCGCGCAGCAGCGTATCGTCGCCGCTTTTCAGCGCTGCGCGGGCAATGGCGCCCGCCTTGACCTTGAGACCGAAAAGGCAGGGGCCGAATTCGTCATGCAGCTCCATCGCGATCGAACGGCGTTCGGCGTCACTCAGCGCGACGATCTTGCGGGCCAGCGCGGCCCGGTCGGCCTCGCTGGTCTCCAGGCTGCAGGCAAGGTCGTTGAAGCCGCCCACCAGCGGCTGGAAATCGGGACTGGGCACGCCCGAAATCCGGGTCGTCAGCGCGCCGCCCCTCAGCGCGCCGAGGCCCCGGTTCAGCGTGTCGAGGGGGCCGAGCGCCCGGCGGATCAGCACCACCAGCGCGACGACCGTCACCCCGAAGCCGATCCCCAGCGCCCAGAGCAAGGCCGCCGCGTCTTCCCAGACCTCATCGATTTCGTCCTTGGGCGCGGCGGTGATCGAGACGAAGCCATAATCGGTGCCGTTGACCAGGACCGGCAGTCGGGTTTCCTGCTCTGCCGGCATCACCAGGTCGCTGAACCAGTGCGGCGCCGCGCGCGCGCCCGCTTCGGCGCCGCGCTGGTCGCGGGCCTCGGCCCGGGTGACCGGAAGCGCGCCGGTGCGGGCGTCGAAGAGGGCGATCCGCACATGGCGCGGCTCGACCAGCGTCTCGGACAGCCCAGCCAGAACCTGATCCGGCGGCAGGCTGCGCAGGGCCGCGCCAACGGCCGCGATCACCTGCGCCCGCGCCCCGGATTCCGCAGCCGACATTTCCAGGTCGACGGCCCGGCGCGCATTGTAAAGCAGCACGCTTGCCGCCAGCCCAAGTGCTGCCAGCTGCATCAGACCCACACAGAGCACGACCTGCCAGCGCAGGTGCAGCCGATCCACCATCCGCACTCCTCCCTGATCCGCCAAGCATAGCGACTCGCGCGGCTCCGGTCGATTGCCCAAAGGTCGAAGCGGGAAAACCGGACCCCGGGATTGCCGAATCTTCCCGGCCAGAAAGGGGAGGAACGGCGGCGCCGGGCCGTGCTAGCCAGACAGAGGAGGAGATGAGGGGGGAACGGATGGCGGTCGTGCCAGGAGGTTGGTCTTGCCTCTTTAACCTGTGCCTGCGGTGGCGGGGGGTGGTCTTCGCCCTGCTGACCGCAGCGGCGACACTCCCTGCCGCCGCGCAGGAGGTGCGTACCGCCGTGCTGAGGATCGAGTACCCCTCTCTCCTCCCGCTGTCCCGGATCGACCTGCCGGTGCCCGATCTGGGGCTCGCGGGCGCGCAGCTTGCGACCATGGACAACACCACAACCGGCGGATTTCTGGGACAAAGCTACGACACGGTGGCGCTGAGCGTGCCGCCCGAGGACGCGGACGAGGCGTTTCGCGGGCTTCTGGATCGCGGCGTCCGGCTGTTCGTGGTGATGGCGCGCACACCCGAATTGCTGGCGCTGGCAGATGCGGCGCCGCCTGATGCGCTGCTTTTCAATGCGACGGACGGCGACCGGGCACTGCGCAGCGAAGCATGCCGCGCGAACCTTCTGCACGTGGCGCCCAGCGACGCGATGCGGGCCGATGCGCTGACCCAGTTCCTTGTCTGGAAGAAATGGACCGACTGGGCGCTGATCGAGGGATCGAACCCGGCCGACCGGGCGCTGGCCGAGGCCTATCGCGCCTCTGCCGCCAAGTTCGGGGCCGAGATCGTCGCGGAAAAGGTCTTCGAGGATACCGGCGGCTCGCGGGTGTCCGATTCGGGCCATGTGCTGGTGCAGCGGCAATTGCCGGTCTTCACCCAGGACCTGCCCGCCCATGACGTGGTGCTGGCCGCTGACGCGACCGATTACTTCGCGGACTACCTGCCCTTTAACCTCTGGTCGCCCGCGCCGGTCGCGGGCTCGGCGGGGCTGCGGCCCCTGACCTGGGCGCCGACGCATGAATCCTGGGGCGCGACCCAGTTGCAGACCCGGTTCGAAAAGCTCGCGGGCCGACCGATGCGCGAGGAAGACTACCAGGCCTGGCTGGCGCTTCGGGTGATCGGCGAGGCCGTGACCCGCACCGGCTCGGCCGATCCGGCCAAGATCCGGGCCTATGCGCTGGGCGACGCCTTTGCGCTCGCGGCCTTCAAGGGCCAGCCGGTGAGTTTTCGGCCCTGGAACGGCCAGTTGCGCCAGCCGATCCTGCTGGCGACCGGGCGGATGACCGTCAGCGTCTCGCCGCAGGAAGGCTTCCTGCATCAGGTCTCGTCGCTCGACACGCTGGGGCTCGACCGGCCCGAATCCGCCTGCACCGCCTTCAAGGAATGAGGATACCGATGTTTCGCGCCGCTCTTCTGGCCGCCGGTTCCGTCGCGGCCGCCACCCTGCCTGCCGCCGCGGGCAACGTCTTCGTGACCAACGAGAAGGGCAACACCGTCAGCGTGCTCGACAGCGCGACCTGGGAGGTGATCGCCGAATTTCCCGCGGGCAACCGTCCGCGCGGCATCACCATCGCCCCCGATGGCAGCGAACTTTACGTCTGCGCCTCGGATGACGATCTGGTGCGGGTCTTCGATCCCCGAACCTTCGAGGAGATGCACACCCTGCCATCGGGACCCGACCCCGAACTGTTCGTGCTGCACCCCTCGGGCAACCCGCTTTACATCGCCAACGAGGACGACAACCTGGTGACCGTGGTCGATACCGAGACCCATGCCGTGCTGGCCGAGGTGCCCGTGGGGGTCGAGCCCGAGGGCATGGCGATCAGCCCCGACGCCCGCGTGGTGATCAACACCTCGGAAACCACCAACATGGCGCATTTCATCGACGCCGAAACCTACGAGATCGTCCATAACGTGCTGGTCGACCAGCGCCCGCGCTTTGCCGCCTTCACCGAGGACGGCACCAAGCTTTACGTCAGCGCCGAGATCGGCGGCACGGTCAGCGTGATCGACATGACCGCCGAGCCGCCCGCCATCGTCCGCAAGATCGACTTCGAGGTGCCGGGCGTCCTGCCCGAATGGCTGCAGCCGGTGGGCATCGCCATCACCTCGGACGCCGCGCGGGTCTTCGTGGCGCTGGGCCCCGCCAACCGGGTCGCGGTGATCGACGGGGCGACAGACGAGGTGCTCGATTATCTGCTGGTCGGCCAGCGCGTCTGGCAGATGGCCTTCACCCCCGACCAGAGCCATCTGATCACCACCAACGGCAATTCCAACGACGTCTCGATCATTGACGTGGCCGCGCTGGAAGTGATCCGGTCGGTTCAGGTCGGCCAGCAACCCTGGGGGGTGGCGGTCGCACCGGACTGACAGGAAAGAAGACCAAGACAGGGAGGAACAGACTTGAGACCCATCGCCTTCGCGCTGGCCGTTCTGGCTGCGGCGCCGGCCGCGGCCCCCGGCTTTGCCGCGCCGCTCTGCGACCAGTTCGGCTTTGCCGGGCTTCTGGCCAAATGCAACCGCGGCGCGCCGATCGAGCTGACGCTGGCCTCGGGCCAGCCGCTTTACGCGGGCGACGGCCCGGTCGAGTTGCAATCGGGTGCCTATTACGAGTTGCACGTGACCGCCGACGGATCGGCCGAACTGGCCTTGCAGGGGCCCGATTTCTTTCGCGCGATCTGGATGAACGAGATCGTCATCGAGGATATCGAGGTGCGTCCGATGGCCATCGACAGCCTTGAATTCGACGCCGCCGGAACCGTCCGGCTGTCCTTCGTCGCGATCAAGCCGGGCAGCTACGAGCTGAAGATCCCCGGCAGCAGCGGCGACAGCCAGCGCGTCGTCCTTGCCATCCGTTGACCCTGAGGAGACCCCGATGATCAGACCGCTTGTTCTTGCCGCCCTGCTGGCCCCGGCCGCGCTGACCCCGGCGCTGGCCGACGAGGCCGTCCCGGCCGAAACCGCCGATCGGATCGCGGCGATGCTGGCCGACATGCAATGCGAGATGGACCCCGCCGATATCGAGGCCGAGGACAACGGAGGCTTCGAGCTTGACGACGTTTTCTGTGCCGATGGCCAGTACGACATGGACCTGAACGCCGATCTCGAGATCACCGAGCGCCGCAAGGAGTGACGTGACGAGTGCCCGGTGTTCCGGCGCGACAGTGAGGCGCCCGGCCCTCTGGCCGGGCGTTTCTGTCTCTAGCGCAGCCGCGCCAGAAGCGCGGGCGAGGGGGTGCCGGTGACCGGCAGCCCGTTGCGTGCCTGATAGGCCCGGATCGCGTCCTCGGTCTTCGGGCCGATCACCCCGTCGGAGCCTTCGGTGTCGAACCCGGCGGCGGTCAGCCGCCGCTGCAGATCCTTGCGGTCTTCCAGCGTCATGCCGGTCGCATCGGGCGGGAAGGCCCGCGACAGCGGCGGGCCGCCCGCCAGGCGGTCCGACAGATGGCCGATGCCGATGCCGTAATTGACCGCGTTGTTGTAGCGCAGGATCACCTCGAAATTCGGAAACAGCGCGAAGGCCGGGCCTTGCCGCCCGGCCGGGGCCAGGATCGCGGTGGCGCCCGCGCGGGGCAGCGGTCGGCCATCGGCCCGCGTCACGCCCTGCGCCGACCAGGCGCCGGCCTCCTGCTTGCGCCCACGCCCGGTTCGGGCCAGGTCGAGCGTTTCGGGCAGGCGGACCTCGGTCCCCCAGGGCTGGCCGTGGCGCCAGCCCGACCGCTGCAGATAGGCCGCCGTCGAGGCCAGCGCGTCGGTCGGGTCCTCCGACCAGATGTCGCGCCGCCCGTCGCCGTCGAAATCGACCGCATAGGCCAGATACGAGGTCGGAATGAATTGCGTGTGGCCCATCGCGCCCGCCCAGCTTCCGGTCATCCGCCCGGAGGTGACGTCGCCCCGGTCGAGGATCTTCAGCGCGGCGATCAGCTGCCCCTCGAAGAACCGGCCGCGACGCCCGTCGAAGGCCAGCGTCGCCAGCGCCGAGACGACCGGAATGTCGCCGCGCCGCGCGCCATAGCGGCTTTCGAGCCCCCAGATGGCGGTCACCACCGGCGCCTCGACGCCGTAGCGCGCCTCGATCGCGGCAAGGGGCCGGGCATGGCGGGCCAGCATCGCCCGGCCGGTCGCGACCCGCTCGTCCGAGGCGGCGATGGCCAGGTAATCCTCGAGGCTGCGGGTGAATTCGGTCTGGTTGCGGTCTTTCTCGATCACCTCGGGCAGATAGCCCGCGCGACCCAGCGCCCGGTCGAGCGTGGCGGCCGAAATCCCCGCCGCCGCCGCGCGCGGCCGAAAGCTGCGGCGCCAGGCGTCGAAGGCGGGGTTGGCGACGGCGCGCGGCGACGTCCCGGCAATGGGCCCGACATTGCAGGCCGACAGGGCCATGGCGGCGAGGCCCTGCAAAAACGGGCGTCTTGCGATGGTCATGGTCCGGGCCTCCCGCGCGGTGCGTTCCTGTTCGCCTCTGGATAGCCGGGCCGCAGGGCCGCGCCTAGGGCGCGTGGCCGGGACCGGGCGTGCCGGGCGAGAGCCCGCCGAGTGCGGGTCCGGGACCCGGCCTTGGGAAAAAATCGGGACCGCCGCGTAGGAAGGGCGCGCGGCCTGCGTATTGGAAGGGAACGACGCAATCGAAGGAGACCCCGATGCGATCCCTGACCCTGGCGGCGGTCTGTGCCGCAGGCCTTGCCGCCCCGGCCCTGGCGCAATCCGATCTGCTGGCCGCGTACGACCGGAACGGCGATGGCGCCCTGTCGCGTGCCGAGTTCGAAGCGCTGCAGAAAGAGGCCTTTGCCCGGCTCGACGGCAATGGCGATGGCCGGCTCGACGCGGCCGAGCTGTCTGCCACGGGCAAGGGCCGTGGCGATGGCGGCCGGGCGATGAGCCGCGACGCCAATGGCGATGGCGTCGTCACCGAGGCCGAGTTCGTGGCCGCCGGGCGCGCCTTCGGCAAGCTCGACCGCAATGGCGACGGCGTGCTGTCCAGCGACGAGCTGGCGCGCCTGACCCGGGCGCTGTCGCGCGGCCGCGGCTGATCCCCGACTGACCGGAAAGGAGACATCCCATGAGATCCCTGACCCTTGTTCTTGCCCTGACCCTGCCGCTTGGCGTGGCGCTGCCCGCGCTTGGCCAGAGCGTCACCGTGACGGGCGCCAATGGCGGTACCCTCAGCAAGGACCGCACCTGTCTGCGCGGCAATGGCGCGGCCAGTTGCGAAACCACCACAACCGCGACCGGGGCGAACGGACAGACCGCCTCGAAGACCCGGTTCCGGACCTCCGAGCCTGGAAGCTCGACGACCACGGTCGACCGGACCGGGCCGAACGGTCAGACCCGCGACCGGTCTCGCACCGTGACCGTGTCGCGCTAGGGGCGGCGCTCCGGTGCGGCGCGATCCGCCGCATCGGGGGCCGGGGGCAGCCGGGCATGGACCCGCGGCAGGACGAGGCAGAGGCGCTGATGGCGGCGCTGACCCGGGGCGAGCGCGGCGCGCTGGCCCGGCTGGTGACGCTTTTCGGACCGGGGCTCCGGCGCTATGCCGCGCAGGCGCTGACGGTCGGATCGGAGGCGGAAGACGTGACCCAGGAGGTGTTCCTGCGGGCCTGGCACCGCGCTGGGCTGTACGATCCGGGCCGGGGCAGCGTCGCGGCCTGGCTGTACCGGATCGCGGTCCGGATCTGCATCGACCGCAACCGGCGCGGCCGGTTCCGGCGGTTCGTCGGGATCGATGCCATCGCCGAACCCGAGGACGAGGCGCCAGGCGCCGAGGCCACGGTCGCGGCGCGCCAGCGTCTGGCCCGGGTTCGGACCGCGATCCGGGGGCTGCCTGCGCGCCAGCGCCAGGCGATCCTGCTGCGTGCCGCGGGCGGGCTCGGCACCGCCGAAATCGCGCGGACGCTCGGCATCAGCGCCGGGGCGGCCGAACAGCTTCTGGTACGGGCCCGCGCCGCGTTGCGGGCGACAGTCGACAGGGAGGACCACAGATGACCCGCGATCCCGAACGCCCCGAGGCCGAACCGGCCCGCCCGGACCCCGACCGGTTCGACAGCGATCTGGCCCGGCTGCTGGCCCGGCCGGAGGATGAGGACACCGCCGAGTTGTCGCGCGCGGTGCTGAGCCGGCTGGCCGCGCCCCCGGCACGGGGGGCGAGCGCGGGCGAGGTGCTGTCCGAGCCGCTGCCCTGGGCGGCGGGCTTCGGCGGGCTGCTGCTGGCGGCGGCGGCTCTGGGATATGCGCTGCTACCCGGGGCCAGCGGCGAGGAGGTGATCCTCTGGGCGCTGCTCGGGGATCTTTCGGCCGGGATCGGAGGGTTCTGATGCCAAGAGTTCGGAGCATGTCCGCCGGACGGGTCGCGCTGGTCGCGGTGCTGGCGCTGTCGCTTCTGGGCAATGCCGTGGCGCTGGGCGGGGCGCTGAAACTGCAGCGGGTCAAGACGGCATTGCTGGGCGAGGCCGGGGCCGCGCAAAGCGTGGTCTTCCCGGCCGAGATCCGCCGCGACCTGCGCCGCGCGCTGGAGGCGCGGCGCGACCGGATCGACCCGGCGCTTGCCGCGGTGGCGGCGGCGCGGGCCGAGGTTGTGGCGCGGGGCGCGGCCGAGCCCTTCGACCGGGCCGCGACCGACGAGGCGATGCGCGGGTTCCGCAGCGCGCTCGACGCGCTGCTCGATCTGACCCAGGAAACGGTGCTCGACGCGCTTGGCGCGCGGCCGTCCGGCGCGCCCCTGAACTGAGCGCGGCGCGGCGGTCCCCCCCTCCGCCGCGCCGCACGCCAGGGGCGAAGAAGGCGGCACCGGAGCGCAATTTCCGCGTTCCGGTGCCGCAGCCGCCCCGGGCCGGACGACATATGCCTGTCACATGCAGCGGTTAACGGCGTCGCGACCGGCTGCGGTTTGCGCGGCCGCCTTCCGCGACCTGTCAGGAGATACGACATGAAATCGACGGTTCCTTCCCTCTCGCGCCGCGTCGTTCTGGCGACCGGCGCTGCCGCGCTGGCCGCGCCCCTGGTCGCGCGCCGCGCCCTGGCCTCGTCGGGCGAGGTCAATGTCTTTGCCTGGGGCGACTACTTCCAGAACGGCGAGATCCCGGCCGCCTTCACCGACGCCACCGGCATCAAGGTCAACGTCTCGACCTACGGGTCGAACGAGGAAGCCGCCTCGAAGCTGCGCGCCGCCGGCGGCAAGGGCTTCGACATCCTGTTTCCGTCGATCGACACCCGCCCGAACTATGACGAGGGCGGCCTGCTGGCCGAGATCGACGAAAGCCGCCTGAAGGTCGAACGCATCCAGCCCGCGCTGTGGCGGTCCTCGCTGGAACTGGGCGCGGCCCATCGCGGCAAGCGCTATCTGGTGCCCTTCGACTGGGGCACCGAGGGCATCACCTGGGATTCGAGCGCGATCGACATCGCGCCGGGCGAGCTGTCCTATGGCCATCTCTGGGCCGACGGGCTGGCGGGCAAGGTGGCGATGCGGCAGAAATCGGTGCTGACGAGCCTTGCGATCTATCTCGATGCCATCGGCGAGCTGCCCTCGAACCGCGGCATGGATGTCTACAGGACCGAGGCCGACAACCGCCGCATCTTCGACGCCTGCATCGACTTCGTGAAGGCGCACAAGGGCAATATCGGCGCCTTCTGGAACAACGCGACCGAGGCGACCTCGGCCTTCACCGATGGCGGCTGCACCATCGGCCAGACCTGGGACACGACCGGCATCAAGCTGCATACCGATACCGATCCGAAATGGCGCTATGGCGCGCCGAAGGAAGGCGCGCTGGCCTGGATGGACACCGCCGCGATCCCGTCGGGCGCCGAAAACGTCGAGCAGGCCTATGAATTCCTCAACTTCCTGCTGACGCCCGAAGTGGGCGGCATGTTTGCGAACGCCACCGGCTACAATTCGGCCGCCATGGGCGCCGCCGAGCATCTGAGCGACGCCAACAAGGAAGCCTTCGCCTATGCCTATCCGGGCGATGCCATCGACAATCTCTGGTGGTGGCCGATGTTCACGCCGTGGTTCTCGGCGGTGCGCGAGGAATATGTCGAAAAGCTGACCAACGCCTGATCCTCAGGCCAGGCGCGGGGGGCGATCCTCCCGCGCCCGTTCCATACGGACCGACCCGGCATGATCCCGACCCCCAGCGGCATGGATATCGCGCTTTCGGGCGCTGCGGTGCGTTTTGGCACCTTTCAGGCCGTCCATCCCACCGACCTGACCATCGAGGCGGGCGAGTTCTTCTCGATCCTCGGGCCGTCGGGCTGCGGCAAGACCACGATCCTGCGGCTTCTGTCGGGCTTTCTCGACCCCTCCGAGGGCGAGGTCCGGATCGGCGGGCGGCCGATGGCGGGGATCGGGCCGTCCGACCGGCCGACCGCGCTGATCTTTCAGAACCTCGCGCTTTTCCCGCTGATGACGGTCTGGGAAAACGTGGCCTTCGGGCTTGAGATGCGTGGCTGGAAGACGGCCCGGCGCCGCGCCCGTGCCTTCGAGTTGCTGGAGATAGTGGCGCTGGACGGGCAGGGCGACAAGCTGCCGGCAGAAATTTCCGGCGGACAGCGCCAGCGGGTCGCCATCGCCCGTGCACTGGCCGTTGAACCGGCGGTGCTGTTGCTGGACGAGCCGCTGTCGGCGCTCGATCTGAAGCTGCGCCAGCACATGCGGGCCGAGCTGAAACAGCTGCAGGAGGCGACCGGCATCACCTTCGTCTACATAACCCACGATCAGGGCGAGGCGCTGACCATGTCCGACCGGGTCGCGGTGATGAACCGGGGCCGGATCGTGCAGGTGGGCAGCGCCGACGACGTCTATGACCGCCCTGCCACCGCCTTCGTCGCCACCTTCGTCGGCGAGATGAACCACCTGCCCGGCCGGATCGAAAGCGTCGCCGGGGACCGCGCCCGGATCGCGACCCCGGGCGGCAGCTTTCTGGCGCCGAACCCGGGCGGGCTGGCCCCGGGCACCGAGGCGGTGCTGTTCCTGCGCCCCGAGCGGCTGCATCTGCTGGGCCCGGGCGAGGTCGCCGCCAACGGGATCGATGGCCATCTGCTGCGGCGCGACATGGAGGGCGCCTTCTCGACGCTGATCGTCGAGACCGCAGCCGGGCGGCTGACCGTGCAGCGGGTCAATTCGGGGGCGGGCGGCCTGCCCGCCGGGCCGCTGCGGCTGGGCTTTGCCGACAGCGCGGGCGTGATCCTGCCCGCAGGCGAGACCGCCGATGACGCGGCTTAGGCGCAGCTTTGGCGCGCCGATGGCGGCGCTGATCGTGCTTTTGACCGGGACCTGGGTGCTGGGCCTGATCGCCGCGCCGCAGGTCATCATGATCGAGCAGTCGCTGTGGAAGATGGACCGCCCGGCGGGCGCGGACGAGCTGTCGGTGCAGATCGACCGGCTTTACAACCGGCTGGACATGCTGATGCTTGATCGCGCGGCGGCGCGGACGCTCCGCACGCCTTCCGCGACCGAGGCGAAGCTTGCGCAGATCGACGCCGAGCGCGCGGCGCTTGCCGCCGAAATCGCCGATCTCGAAACCGCCGAACGCACGCCGGTCAAGACCTGGACCCTGTCGAACTATGCGCAGATGGGCCAGGCGCATCTGCGGATCTTCGCCAAGACGATCCTTGCCTCGCTGGCGGTCACGGCCATCGCCTTCGCGGTCTGCTATCCGATCGCCTTCGCCATCGCCAAGCTGGAACCGCCGCGCCGGGCCGCGCTGATCATGCTGGCGCTCGTCATCCCCTATGCCATCAACGAGCTGCTCAGGGTCTTTGCCTGGCAGATGATCCTGAACTATGGCGGGCCGCTCAACGCGGCGCTGGGGCTGGTGGGGATCGGCCCGGTGCCGTTTCTGGAAAGCGGGTCGGGCGTCTTCGTGGCGATGGTCTATGCCTATATCCTGTTCATGGTCTTCCCGCTTTATAACGTGCTGGAAACGCTCGATACGAACCAGATCGAGGCGGCGCGCGACCTGGGCGCGAAGACCTGGCAGATCCATCGGCGGATCGTGCTGCCCCATGCCCGGCCCGGCATCGCGGTCGGCTGCATCATGACCTTCATGCTGTCGGCCGGGTCCTATTCGGTGCCCTATATCATGACCCGCGGCACCGCGGCGCCCTGGTTCGCCCAGCTTGTCTATAACCGCTTCTTCCAGGCGTCGGACTGGAACGTTGGCGCGGCCTATGCGGTCAGCCTGCTGGCGGTCTGCACCGGCTTCGTCTTCCTGATGATGCGATTGCTGAAGGTCCGGCTGAGGGACATCGCGAAATGACGCGGACCGGCAGCGGCCTTCTTCTGCGGGTCTATATGGGGGTCTTCTTCCTCTACATGTTCCTGCCGCTCGGGATCATGGTGGCGGCGGGCTTCAACGCCTATTCGCCGCCCTCGGTCACGGTCTGGAAGGGATTTACCCTGCACTGGTTCGTCGAGCTCTGGCAGGACGACCGGATGTGGTCGGGCCTGGCCAATTCGGTGCTGATCGAGGGCGCGGTGATCGCGCTGGCGCTGCCGATGGGGTTGGCCGGGGCGCTTTTGCTGGGGCGGCTCGGCACCCGGGCGGCGGGGGTGCTTTACACCGCCATGGTCTCGCCGCTCCTGACGCCCGGCATTATCCTCGGGATCTCGACCGTGATCTTCTGGCGCGGGCTCGAGGTTTCGGCCGGGCTGTTCACCGCGATCCTCGCCCAGACCACCTTCATCGCCTCCTATACCATGCTGATGTTCATGGCCCGGCTGCAGCGCCAGGACACCGCGCTGGAAGAGGCCGCGCTCGATCTCGGGGCGACGCCCTTCCAGGCGTTTCGCCGGATCACCCTGCCGTTCCTGCGCCCGACGATCCTGACCGCCGCCGTCATCGCCTTTCTGCAGAGCTTCGAGAACTACAACACCACGATGTTCGCCATCGGCGGCGCGCATACGCTGGTGACCGAGATCGGGTCGCGCATGCGCTTCGGGCTCTCGCCCGCGATCAATGCGCTGGGGATCCTGTTCATCCTGGCCACAATCGTTTTCGCGCTGGCCTGGGGCGCGCTGAAGGCGCGCGAGCGGCGCGCGGCGGAGCACGCGACATGACCGATGCCTTCACCGCGCCCGGGCGGTTCTTTCGCGGCAACCTGCACACCCATTCCACCCTGTCGGACGGGGTGCTGCCGTCGGCCGAGGTCTGTCGCCGCTATGCCGCGCAGGGCTACGATTTCATCGCGCTGACCGACCATTTCATTGGGCTTTACGGCTATCCGGTGGCCGATACCCGTCCGTTCCGGGGCGCGGGCTTCACCACGCTTCTGGGGGCCGAGCTGCATTCGGGCGCGATGGCCAATGGCGAGCTGTGGCATATCCTGGCCGTGGGCCTGCCCGCCGATTTCGCGCCCGGCCATGCGCCCGATTTCGCCCCCGCCGAGGGGCAGGAAACCGGCGCCGCCATCGCTGCCCGGGCGGCTGCGGCCGGGGCGTTCGTGGCCATCGCCCACCCGCAATGGTCGGGGCTGACGCTGGCCGATGCGCGCGGGATCGAGGCCGCCCATGCGGTCGAGGTCTACAATCACGGCTGCGCTGTCGGCAGCGACCGGGCCGACGGGTTCGGCATCGCCGATCTGCTGCTGACCGAGGGCCGGCGGCTGAGCCTGATCGCGACCGACGACGCGCATTTCACCGAGCCCGACCATTTCGGCGGCTGGGTCATGGTCAAGGCCGAAGAGAACGCGCCCGAGGCGTTGCTGGCCGCGCTGAAGGCCGGGCGGTTCTATGCGACCCAGGGACCCGAGCTGCGCGGGGTCGCGCTGGACGGGGACGCGGTCGAGGTCGCGTGTTCGGCGGTCTCGACGGTGATCGTGCAGGGCCGGGGCTCGGCGGCGGTGGCCTGCCATGGCGCCGCGATGACCCGCGCGCGGGTGCCGCTGGGGCGCTGCGCGGCTTCGCCCTGGCTGCGGGTGACGGTGATCGACGCGGCGGGGCGGCGGGCCTGGTCGAACCCGATCTGGCGCTGAGCCCTTGGCTTGGGTCTTGCCTCGGGCCGGGGTTCCGGTCCATCTCTGCCCTTCGGGACCGGAGACAAGACAGGAGCGGGCATGAAACCTGTGGCCAGCCGCGAGGCGATCGACGGGGTGCAACAGATGCACCGGGCGCTGCATATGGCGCTGGATGCACTGGAAAACCGCAACGAACCCGACCGCGCCGCCGAGATCCTGCGCCAGATCGACATGGCCATGGTCGACTGGATCGAGGCCGCGCGCTTCATGCGCTGAGGCGCACCCGCTTGACCGGGCTTCGCCCCTGCTTCTAGACTTCGGTCCCGATTGGCGGAACGGATTTCCGGCATGCGACTTCTCCATACCGCCGACCTTCATCTTGGCCGACAGTTCAACGGCATCTCGCTGGAGCCCGACCATGCTGCCGTGCTGGACCAGATCGCGGCAGCGGTGGCCGAGCACGCGGTCGACGCGCTGGTGATCGCGGGCGACGTCTTCGACCGCGCGGCCCCGCCCGCCAGCGCCGTGCGCCAATTCAACGCCTTCCTCGCCCGGGTCCGGGCCGAAACCGGCGCGGCGGTGGTGATGATCGCGGGAAATCACGATTCCGGCGACCGGATCGAGGCCATGTCGGTAATGACCGACACCGCGCGGGCGCTGATCCGAGGCACGGTCGCGGCCGAGGAACCGCCGCTGATCCTTGAGGATGCGCATGGCCCGGTCGCGATCTCGGCGCTGCCTTTCGCCTGGGAATATGCCGCGCGCGAGGCCTTCGGCGACGAAAGCCTCGCCTCGCCCGAGGATGTGATGCGCGCCCAGATCGCCGCCGCCCGGGCCGCGCTGCCCGAGGGCGCGCGCTGGGTCATCGCAGCCCATGGCACGGTCGCGGGGGCCTCTGTCAGTGAGGCCGAACGGCCGCTGGCACGGATCGGCGGGGTCGAGACGGTCGGGGCCGAGCTTTTCGACGGTGCCCAATACGTCGCGCTGGGCCATCTGCACCGCCCGCAATCGGCGGGCCGCCCCGAGGTCCGCTATGCCGGGGCGCCGCTGGCCTTCGGGTTCGACGAGGCGGGCGAAGAGAAATCCATGAGCCTGGTCGAGATCGACGGCGTCGGAGAGGTCCGCATCGCGCCGATCCCGTTCCGGCCGATCCGCGGCGTGCGGGTGATCGAGGGGCGCCATGCCGATCTTCTGAAACTGCCCCTGTCGACCGATTTCCTGCGCGTGGTCCTGACCGACGAGGCCCCGGTGATCGACGCAATGCGGCGGCTGCGCGCGGTCTTTCCGAATGCCTGCGATCTGGCCTACGCCCGCGAGATGCAGGCGCCCGAGGTCAAGGCGCTGGGCGGGGCGCCGCGCGGGCTTGACGATCCGCTGGCGGTGATCGGCGATTTTCTGACCCAGCTGCGCGGCGAGGGGCCGGACGCAGCCGAACTGGCGGCTATCCTCGCGACGCTTGACGGGCTTCGTGGCCGCGAGGAGGAGGCATGAGACCGGTTCGCCTGATCCTGCAGGCCTTCGGCCCGTTTCCCGGCCGCGAGGTGGTCGATTTCCGTGCCGCCGTGGAGGCGGGGCTGTTCGGGATCTACGGCCAGACCGGATCGGGCAAGTCGACGATCTTCAGCGCGATGACCTTCGCGCTGTTCGGCGAGGCGGCGCGGGCCGAACAGGACGCGCCGTCGCTGAGGGCCGATCATGCCGATCCCGACATGCCGACCGAGGTCGAATTCGTCTTCGATCTGGGCGAGAAACGCTATGTGCTCTTGCGCCGCCCCGACCAGGCGCGCCCCAAGGCCCGCGGCAGCGGCGACACCCGCGACCCGCACGAGGCTTATCTTTTCGACGCAACCGGCCTCGCGCTCGACCGGATCGGGCCTGCGGGTCGCGGCAAGGTGCTGGCCGAAAAGAAGGTGGGCGCGGTCGCGGCGGCGGTGACCGGGCTTCTGGGCTATGGGCCCGCGCAGTTCCGCCAGATCGTGCTGCTGCCCCAGGGCCGGTTCGAGACCTTCCTTGCCGCGCGCACCCGCGACCGGCTGGAGATCCTGCGCGAGCTGTTCGACGTGTCGCTGTACCGGCGGCTGGCGCAGGCGATGAAGGCCGAGGCCGAGATGCTGGAACGCACCCTGCGCGAGGCGCGCGCGGTTTGCGACGGGCGGCTCGCGGCCGAGGGCTTCGACGGGATGGAGGCGCTGGAGGCGGGTCTGGCCGAGGCCGAGGCGCGGCTTGCGGCAACCCGGACGGCCGAGGCGGCCGCTTTGGGCGAGGCGGCGGCGGCGCGCGCGGGGCTTGCCGCGGCCGAGCAGGCCGAGGCGCATTTTCAGGCTGCTGCAGCGGCCGAACGTGCCCTTGCCGACGCCCGCGAGGCGGCGCCCGCGATGGCCGCCCTGGCCGAGCAGGTCCGCCGCGCTGACCGCGCGCGGCTTCTGGTCGATATCGAGGCGCGGGTGGCCGAGGCCGCGCGCGACACGCAGTCGGCGACCGCGCGGGGGGACGCCGCCGAGGCCCGGCTTGAGGCCGCCGAAGCCGCCGCGAAGCGCGCCGCCGTCCGGGCCGAGGCCGAAGCCGCCCGGGCGCCCGAGACCGAGACGCTCCGCCGCGAGGTGGAAACGCTGGCCCGCCATGCCGAGACGCTGTCCGCGGCGGCCGGCCTGCAGCGACGAGCGCAGGAGGCGCGTGCACTGGCCGAGGCGGCGCAGGGCGAGCTTGTCGCGGCGCAAGGCGCCCTGACCCAGCGCATGGCGCAACGCGGCAAGGCGGCCGAGGCGGTGCAGGCGGCGCGGCAGACATCGGCCAATCGCGAGCTGCTGTCGGCCCGACTGCAGGCGCTCGAGGCCGAGATGAAGGCCGCCCGCGCGGTCGAGACGGCGCTGCGTAACGTGGCCGAGTCGACCGAGACCGTGGCCCGGCTGGCGGCGGCGCAGGAGGCGGCGGCGCGCCGGGCCCGGGCCGCGCGCGACGACCTGACCGGGGCCGAGAACCGGCTGGCGCAGGCGCAGGCAATGCAGCTTGCGGCCGGTCTGCGGCCCGGCGCACCTTGTCCGGTTTGCGGCGCGACCGACCATCCGGCGCCCGCCGCTGCCGGGGCAGGCGATCCGTCCGGACCCGAGGCGGTGCTGAAGGCCATGCGCGCCGCCTGGGACGAGGCCGACCGGGTGCTGCGCGAGGCCGAGCGCGCGCTGGCCTCGGAACGCGGCGTGCTGGCCGACCGGCAGGACCGGCTGGCGGGGCTCGACCGGCCCCGGACCGATGCGGCCACCCTGAAAGACCGGATCAGGGCGACGCATGAAGGGCTTGCCGCGCTTGGGGCCGAGACCGAAATCGCCGTGGCCGAGGGCCTTCTGGCGCGGCTCGATGCGGCGGTGGCGGCGGCCGAAACCGCGCGCGACCGGTGCCGCGACGCCATCGCCGAGCGCGAGGCGGTGGCTCTGCGCGAGTCCGCGCGGATCGAGGCGATGCTGGCGCCGGTTCCCCAGGCGCTGCGCAGCGAGCCGGCGCTGACCGCGGCGCTTGGGTCGCGGAAGGCGGCATTGGCGGCGCGCGAGGCGGCCCGCGCCTCGGCGGTTCAGGCGGCAGCCGACAGCCGCGAGGCGGTGTTGGCGGCGCGGGCCGCGCATGAGGCGGCGGTGCGCGCGATGGCCGAGGCGCGCGCCCGGCACGAGGCCGCGCGGCAGGCCTTTGCCGGGCGGCTGGCCGAAAGCGGGTTGTCGGCGGCGGATCTGGCGGACCTGAAACCCGCCATTGCCCGGCTCGAAGAGGACCGCGCGGCGGTCGAGGCCCATGGCCGTGCACTCGCGGTCGCAGAAGAACGGGCCCGCGCCACGGCCGAGGCGATCGCGGGCCGGGACCGGCCGGATCTGGAGGCGTTGCGCGCGGCACTGGAGGCCGCCGAGGCGCGGCTGTCGGCGGCGACCGAGCAACGGTCCGGGGCAGGGCATGCCCGCGATCATCTTGCCGCGCTGCGGGACGATCTGGCCGACACGCTGCGGCGGCTCGAGGCCGAAGAGACCGCCTCGGGGCCGCTTCGGTCGCTGGCCGCGCTGTTTGACGGGCGCAATCCGCAGGGGCTCGACCTCGAGACCTACGCCATCGGCGCGATGTTCGACCGGGTCCTGACGGCGGCCAACCGGCGGTTGGTGCCGATGAGCGCCGGGCGCTACCGGCTGGAACGCGAGACCGAGGGCGGCGGGCGCGGGCGGCGCGGGCTGGGGCTGCAGGTCTTCGACCTGTTCACCGGCAAGGCACGGCCGACCGCCACGTTGTCGGGGGGCGAAACCTTCATCGCGGCGTTGGCTCTGGCGCTGGGGTTGGCCGACGTGGTGGAAAGCGCCAACGGAAAGGTTCGGCTCGACACGATCTTCATCGACGAGGGCTTCGGCAGCCTCGATACCGAGAACGGTGCCGGAACGCTCGACCGGGTGCTGCAGGCGCTGGGCGCGCTGGTCGGGCGCACTCGCGCGGTCGGGCTGATATCGCATGTGCCGCTGGTGCAGGAGGCGATCCCGAACGGGTTCTATGTGCGCAAGGACCCCGCCGGCAGCCGGATCGAGACGCGCGGGCCGGTCTGATCGACCCCACCGGGAGCGTGCGGGTCAGGCATAGACGTTGTGGTCGTGGAACCTCTCGGCGATGTCGGCGGCCAGCCGGCAGATGTCGAGGCAGGGCAGGACCCGCAGATCGGTGCCCCGGCCGAGGCTGACCATCTGTTCGCGGAACGGCGCCGCGGCGGTGTTGAGCGCGCGCCAGGTCGCGGCCTCGATCCCCTCGACAGAGGGGACCAGAAAGCCGATCCGGCGGTCGCCCGATCCGACCAGCAACACCCTTTGGTGCTGTCCCTTGCGCGGCGCGCCCGCGCCCAGAAAGCGCGACAGGCAAACCAGGGTCGTCGTCGCCCCGTCGACCGAAAAGAACCCGAGGACCCCGGGGAACGGATGGGCGATCGGCGTGATCGCGGCGGGCGGCTCGATGATGCGCGCGACCGACTCGATCGGGGCGGCATGGGCGGTTCCGGCCTGGAAGATCAGATAGCGGCGCCGGTCCCGGACCAGCGCGTCGGGGGAGGGGGGCGCGTCGGTTTCCGGAAGGATTTCGGCCGCGATCCCGGTTGCGTCCACGGTCGCGGTCTTTGCCTCGCCCTCGGGCGGGGCGGACTGGTCCGAGGGCTCCGCGCCGGCGGCCGGGCCGGCGGCGGACGAGGCTGTCCGGACGGCCTGCGGCGCCACCGGCGCCGACATCTCGGCAATGGCCTGCAGCCCTTTCATCTCGCGCAGACGCTCGACCCTGACCACGTAGGTCTGGGCCCCGTCGGAGGCGACGGCGACGGCGGCGACGCTGCCCGCGCCGCTGCCCAGAAGCGCAGGCGCGGCCTGCAGGTCTTTCTGCCGGAAGCTCGCGATATTGCTGATGACATCGACCGCGAGACCGATCAGGCGGTCGCCCGAGAAGCCGAAAACGACGATTTCCGGATTGGGCCGTTCGCGCGCGGCGCCGAGCCCGAGAATGCCGGGGGCGTCGAGCACCGGGATGCGCAGGCCATTCACGGTGACCGATCCGAGGCAGTCGCCGCCGGTCAGCGCGTTGCGTTCGACCTCCTGGCGCGGAAGCGTGCGATGCACCTCGACCGCCGGGGCGGCGAAGGTGGCGCCCCCCGCCCGGAAGGTCAGATAGGCACGCCCTTCGCCGGTCGCGTCGCGGTCGCGTTCGTCGCGGCGGAACCGGGTCGCGGTGGGCAGGCCAGTCAGAGAAAAGATCGCCGCCGGGTCGACCACATTCACCAGCTTGCCGCCGTGAAAGAAGCCGCCCACGAAGAAGGGCGCGTTGGCATCGCCCGAGGCAAGCCGCTGCACGTCGCCGCCGCGGAGCCGTGCGAGGCCCGTAATCGCGTTCACCGCCAGCGCGACGACGCGGTCGGCCTGGGTGAGGATCGCGGCAATACCGGGCTGGCCGCCGACCGGGCCGATCCCCGAGACCGCCCGCGGATCGACCAGCGGAATGATGTGGCCGCGCAGGCGGATCGCGCCCATCAGCGCCGGATGCGCCACCAGAAGCGGCGAGAGCGCGTCGATCGGATAGACCTCGGACAGATGCGCGATGTCGATGCCGATCACCCCGCCGCCCACCTCCATCAGTGCATAGGTCGCCTCGCGGTCGGGAGCGCTGTCAGTGACGGGCGCGGGCTCGGTCATTCTGCGGTGGCCCGGCCGAGGTCTCCGGCCAGGCGCGACAGGGAGGCGGCGGCGGATTCTCCCGCCCCCGCATGAGCCACCATCTGCGTCAGCCCGCCGATGGCCTCTTCGGCCATGCTGCCGATGGCGCGGATCCGTTCCAGCGTCTGTTCGGTACCGGCGGCCGAGCGCAGGATACTTTCATTGGCGCGTTCGATATGCCGGGAAATCTCGCGCGCAGCTTCGCCATTGCGTTCGGCGAGCTTGCGCACCTCGTCGGCCACGATCGAGAACCCCGCCCCATGTTCGCCGGCCCGCGCCGCCTCGATGGCTGCGTTGAAGGCCAGCAGGTTCGTCTGGACCGCGATGTCGCCCACCAGATCGACGATGCCGGTGACCTTGTCGGCGGCCTCGCGGGCGGTGCGCATCTCGGTCAGGGCGCTGTCCAGCAGACGGTCGCCGTTCTGGGCACTGTCCTGCAGCCTTTCGTTGGTGCGAGTCAGCAGGTCGGCATCGCCGCGCAGGGTGTCGTTGACCTTGCGCAGGCTTTCGATCTCGTCGGCGAAGGCGCGGGCCTGGGCGGCGGTCGCGGTTTCCAGCGCGACCTGGGCCGAGATGTCGTAGCCGCACATGACTATCCGCTCGACCTCGCCCCGGCAGTTCTTCAGCGGTGTGTAATTGGCCAGCAGGAAGAGGTCGCGGTCGAAGCGCGCGATATGGTGATAGCGGCCCGATTGAGGCTCGCCCTTGCGCAGCGCCATCCAGAAATCTGTATAGGCGGGCGAACGGATATAGTCGCCTGTGCAGAACGAGCTGTGCGACTGGCCCGCCACCTCGCGCAGCGAATGACCGACGAGCCGCAGGAACCCTTCGTTGGCCTGAAGGATCTTGCCCTCGGGATCGAATTCGACCACCGCCTGATGGTTCAGGGCGGCCTGCCATCTGCCCTCGAGATCAAGCATCCGGCGTTTCGCCGCGGTGATGTCGACGGCGATCTGGATCACTCTCCCGGGGCGCCCGTCGGGGTCGGCCACGGTATGGAAAACGGTCTGCAGCCAGACCTCGCGCCCGTCGGCATCGACCCAGAGAACCTCGCCCGTGAACCCGTCGCGTTCGCGCAGATCCTCCCAGAACCGGCTGTCCGCGCCGTCCTTCACGCGGTCCTGGTCGAGGAAAAGGCCAAGGCCACGGCCGCGGATATCCTCGATCCGGTGGCCCAACGTGTCGAGCAAGGTGCCGTTGGCGGCAAGGATGCGGCCGGTCAGGTCGTATTCGACGACCATCATCGCGCGGTCGAGCGCGTGCAGCTTTCCCTCGGCCTCTGCTTCGGCCTGGCGGGCGTCGGTCACGTCATGGCCGATGAAGAGCACCGATTGCACCTCGCCGTCGTCGGCGTCGGTCAGCGGCAAGTAGCAGGATGACAGCCAGACCGTGCGTCCATCGGAACCGTGCCGCCGGAAGGTGCCGGAAACCGGCTCGCCGCGAACGATACGGTCCCAGAATTCGTCATGGCGGCGCGAGTCGGCACAGTCGGACGGCACAAAGCTTTTGTGGCTGCGCGATTCGAGATCGGAGGCCGCAATCCCCAGCAGCTTGCAGAACCCGCTGCTGGCGTCGATCAGCCTGCCGTCGGGCCGAAATTCGGCGATGGCGACGCGGCTGTCGAGGGCAGCCTGACGGGCGCCGAGCCGGTCGAGATCCTGCTTTTCATGGGTGATGTCGACTGCGATCTCGAAGGCTCCGGCGAATCCACCCTCGGAATCGGTCAGGGGCAGCAGCTGCGACCGCGTCCAGACCGTGTCCTGGCCGCGGACGGGGCGCGGGATGTCGAGCGCCACGCGCTCGCCCCGGCCGAGCGCGGCCCAGGCTTCGGCAAAGGGCTTGCCGCGTGAGAAGCCATTCGAGACCAGACGGCGCATAGGCTTGCCGACAAGATCTTCGGCCTCCTGGCCCAGCAGCGCGCACATCGGGGCCGAGGCCTGTTTCAGATGTCCCTCGGCATCGTAGCGCGCGGTGGCGAGACCGGTTTGGCACAGCATCGCGATTTCGCGTTCGGCTCGGGCGGTCCGGGCATCGGCATCGACGTCCAGCAGGCATTGCAGCACCCTGTCGATCGACCCGTCGGCAGCGCGGACCGGCACATAGGCCGAGCGCAGCCAGACGGTGCCGCCGGCTCCGGTGCGATGCGGATACCGCCCCTCGACGATCTGGCCCTGGCGCAGCTGGGCCCAGAAGCCGTCATAGCCGGGGGCGCCCGTTGCGGCGTCGGGCCAGAGGTCGCGATGCGGCCGCCCGGCCAGCGCCGCGCCGGTCTGGCCCAGAATCGCCGCGGCGCGGTCGTTGACCTCGATCACGGTGCCGCCGGCATCGAAGGCAATGAGGCCGACCGCGGCCTCGAGCGGCGACCAGCGCCCGGCCGGGTCCGCCGCCGCCTCGGGCGTGGGATGGCCGATGACCGAGAGCCGGAGGCTGCCATCGGCGCAGACCACGACGACGCTGCGCATCTGCATCGCATGTGCGCTTCCCGAACGGCTGCCGATGAAGCGGCCGGACCAGACCGGATCGGTCCCGGCGACGGCGCGGTCCCAGAGATCGTCCGAGGTCTGACCGGGGACGGCGACGAGGCTGGCGAAATCGTTCACCTCCAGCGCGTCCTCGGACAGGTCCAGCAGGAACACCGTGGCGTCGCTGGCCGCGACTAGGCACCGCGTCTCCATGTCGAAGCTCAGCACATAGGCATCGTTGAGGATCTGTGCGCCAAGAGCCTGGGACAGGGCGGTGGCGAAATCTGGGGCGTCTTGCGCGGCTTCGGCGTTCGAGGTCATTTCCGGTCCTTCGCGGTGCGAGGCGCTCGCGGCGTTTCTGCCGCGGTGCTGTCGGCGACCGTCTTAGCTTGCGACACTTAAGACGAGGTTTCCGAAATTCCGTGGGATCTCGGGCCGTCCAGAGAGGCGCGGCCCGGACCTGCCCCTTTCAAGGGGCCATGTCGAAGATCAGGAGCGCGCCGTCGGTCCGCCATGTCAGCGGCGGCGGCGTGTCCTCAAGCTGCAGCCCGTCGCCGGCCACGAGTCTTTCTCCGTCGATGGCGGCGAGCCCCTCGACCAGCTGCACGAAGACCTTGCGGCCCGGCTCGACCGCGATCAGGGTCCCGGTCCCTGCCGTCGGCCGGGCGTACAGCACCCGGCTGTCGGACCCAAGCTCAAGCGGCGCCCCGCCATCGCGGCCCGCAGCCACCAGCACCGGCTCGGCCCCGGTCTCGGGCAGGGAGATGCGCCGGTACGAGGGCGTGCCGCCGGTCCGGTCGGGGATCAGCCAGATCTGCAGCAGATGGACCGGATCGTCGGGCGAGGGGTTCGATTCAGAATGCGTGACGCCCCGGCCCGCGCGCATCAGCTGAAGCTCGCCCGGTCCGATCTCGAAGCTGTTGCCAAGGCTGTCGGCATGGCGGACCCGGCCCGACAGCACCAACGTCAAGATGTCGATATCGGCGTGGTCATGGGTGGGGAAACCCGCGCCGGGGATGATCCGGTCCTCGTTCAACACGCGGAGCCGACCGAAGCCCATCCGGGCCGGGTCGCGGAACCCGCCGAAGGAAAAGCTGTGAAAGGCGTCGAGCCAGCCGGTCCGGGTGCGGCCGCGGCTCATGTTGTCGTGGATCAGGATCGGCATCTGGGGGCTCCTTTCTGTACGGATGGTCAGGGACCGGCCGACGGGGCGCGGGACCGGTGGCAGGGGGCCGGGCGCGCCAGGAACCGGTGCGGGCGGCTACAGGTCTTCGGGGACAGCGGCCAAACGGGTCACGGATCCCGGGGCTCATGGGCGGGCGGCCTGCGCCGAGCTGTCCCTTGGCCTTGGCTCGTGGGTCCGTAAAGGCCGGCAGGAAGGTGTTCCGGCGGATTTGTGGCGGGGATATGGGGGCTGGGGCGGCCGCCGTAATCCGGCAGCCGCTCACAGGGTCTGTGCGCGGATCGGCGAGCCGGATCCGGTCAGGAGGACGTGCGGGATGCCCCGCCGAAGAGACGCCGGCGGAGGCCCGCGCCAAGGCGGGTGTCGGCGCGCTCGCCGTCCGAGGTCAGCTGCTTGTCGCCGCGGATCTGGTTGCGCAGCAGCGCCATGAACGGCCAGCCGTAGACGCCGCGCGGAGAAATATCCTTGCCCGCCTTGGCGTTGCGTACGAAGCGCTGGCTGTGCAGGATACGCGGCGCGGGGACGGTCCAGTTGCTGGTGTAAAGCCGCTCGTGCTTGCGGAGGTTGTATTCCTCGGGCAGCACATGCACCGTCAGATCGCTTTCCCACAACAGTTCGCGCAGCACCGGCTGATCGGCGCCGCCCTTGCGGACCTCGGCCACGAGATATTGCCAGTCCTCGAAGAAGCGCGTCGTCTTCTCGTTGCGGCGGAAGGCGATGACGCCGCCGTTCATCTGCGGGAAGGCATTGGGAAAGCTGCGCCGCCAGAACCGGTTGGCAAAGCGCTGGTTGCGGTTCTGCACCTGGCAGGCGGCCAGATCGTACTTGTTCAGCACCCAGAACATGTCGCTGACATCGGCGGTCAGCACGAGGTCGACGTCGATCAGCAGCGTCCGCTGGAACCGCGATCTGAGTGCTGCCTCGAATTTCGGCCGGAAGAACGACCGCGAGAGCACATGCACCTCGTCGAAGACGCCGGGCGTGGGCTCGCCGTCGCAGAAAAGATCGACCCTCAGGCCGGGATTGGTGGCCCGGACCGAGGCCGCCGCCTGTTCGGCGAGCCGGATATAGACATCACCCGACGCAGAAAGAACTACGCCGCAGTCATCTGCGGCGTAGTCGATTTCGGTGCGCCAGTCGGCGGCGAGAGGCTCAGGCGAGGCTGTCATCGATGGCCTTGCAGGCCTCGACCAGGCCGCGCACGGCGTCGACCGACTTGTCGAACATCTCCTGCTCGGGCTTGTCGAGCTTGATGTCGACCACGCGTTCGATGCCGCCGGCACCGATCACGGTCGGCACGCCCACGTAAAGGCCCTTGAGCCCGAGGGCGCCGTCGACCCAGGCCGCGCAGGGCAGCAGGCGCTTCTGGTCCTTCAGATAGGCTTCGGCCATCTCGATCGCCGAGGTGGCGGGGGCGTAATAGGCCGACCCGGTCTTCAGCAGGCCGACGATCTCGGCGCCGCCGTCACGGGTGCGCTGCACGATCGCGTCGAGCTTGTCCTGGGTGGTCCAGCCCATCTGCACCAGATCGGGCAGCGGGACGCCGCCGACGGTCGAGTAGCGGGTCAGCGGCACCATGGTGTCGCCATGGCCGCCCAGCACGAAGGCGGTCACGTCCTTCATCGAGACATTGAACTCGAGGCTGAGGAAGTGGCGGAAACGGGCGCTGTCGAGAACGCCGGCCATGCCGACGACCTTCTCGGCCGGAAGGCCCGAATATTGCTGCAGCGCCCAGACCATCGCGTCGAGCGGGTTGGTGATGCAGATCACGAAGGCGTTCGGGGCGTTGTCGCGGATGCCTTCGCCGACCGATTTCATGACCTTGAGGTTGATGCCCAGAAGGTCGTCGCGGCTCATGCCCGGCTTGCGCGGCACGCCGGCGGTCACGATGCAGACATCGGCGCCCGCGATGTCGGCGTAATCGGTCGTGCCCTTCAGCGCCGCATCGAAGCCTTCGGAGGGACCGGATTCGGCGATGTCGAGCGCCTTGCCCTGGGGCACCCCATCGGCGATGTCGAAAAGAACGACGTCGCCCAGTTCCTTGATCGCGGCGAGATGGGCGAGCGTGCCGCCGATCTGCCCCGCGCCGATGAGAGCGATCTTGGGTCTGGCCATGTCTGAATGTTCCCCGATTGGTTGGTTCCGGCGCGATGCCTAGTCCTTTGGCGCCTTCGGCGCAAGGCTGCCGCAATGCAGCAGACCTGTCCAGACGGTTCCGCAGGGCGCGCCGATGGGCTAGACCGGCGGGCAAGAAGGGCGGGCAAGACCCGTTCCTGCCTGTTCCGAAGCCCGGAGGTCCCTGCCGTGATCGACTTCGATCCGTTCTTCTTTGCCGTCACGATCCCGGCGATCCTGTTCGCGGGCCTCTCGAAAGGCGGCTTCGGCGGCGGGGTGGCTTTCGCCGGTTCGGCGGTGATGGTCGTGATTCTGGGCCCGGCGGTGGCGCTGGGGGTGACGCTGCCGCTTTTGATGCTGATGGATGTGACCGCGCTCAGGCCCTACTGGCGGCGCTGGGACGGGGGGGCGGCGCGGGTGCTGATCCTGGGCGCGGTGCCGGGCATCGCGCTGGCGGCGGCGGTCTTCCACCTGACCGACCCGGATGTCTTCCGGGTGCTGATCGGGCTGGTGGCGCTGGGCTTCGTGGGGTTCCAGCTGGCGGTCAAGATGAAGCTGATCCCGGCGCGGGAAAAGCCCTTCGGGCGGCCTGCCGGGGTGATTTCAGGTGCCGTGGCCGGGTTCACCAGCTTCGTCAGCCATGCCGGAGGGCCGCCGGTCGCCGTCTACCTGCTGTCGCAACGGCTGGACAAGACCACGTTCCAGGCGACCACGGTGCTGGTCTTCTGGGCGATCAACCTGCTGAAGTTCGGCCCCTACGCCTTTCTCGGTATCTTCACCGCCGATACGTGGCTCGCAGTGCTGCTGCTGGCGCCGGTCGCGATCCTGGGCGTCTGGCTGGGGGTGCGGGCGCACCGGCTGGTGCCGGAGCGCTGGTTCTTCGGCATCACCTATGTCGCGCTGACGCTGACCGGGGCGAAGCTACTGTGGGACGGACTGACCTGAGGCGCCGCGTCTAAAGCCCCTGGCCCGAGGGCTCGTCCAGCGCCTCGAAGGACCCGCCGCTGGCGATCAGGCAGGTCAGGCCGTTGGCAAAGGTGCCGGTGACGGTCCAGGTCCCGGTCTGGGTATTGGCGAAGACCTCGACCACCGCATTGTTGGCGGCCAGGCCTATCGCCTGACGCGACTCGCCATAGCGGTCGCGCAGCTGGGACAGGATGCCCTCGCGCGGGCCGCATTGGCGCTGGGCCTGGGACTGAACCTGGGTTTGCGCCCCGGCCGGGACGGGCAGTGCAAGCACGGGCCAGACGACCAGTGCCGCCGCCAGTGCAAGTGCGGGGCGGTCGGACAGGGGACGGCAAAGGGGCAGGGGGGCGCGCATGGCGGGCTCCTTTCGCGGAAGCTGGGCCTGGGACGGACGGAAACACTCGCTTGCGCACAGGATTGCGTGAGCTTCGCCAAGACCGCCCTAGCGGGGCGCGCGTTGCATTTTCTGCGGTGCGGCGCAAAAGGGGTTGCGCATTCTGACTCTCGCGTGTTGGTTTGCGCAACAAAATGACTCCGGAGGAGAATCAATGGACCCGCGCGCCCGCCCCTTCCGTTCGGTGCTGTATATTCCCGGTTCCAAGGACCGCGCGCTTGACAAGGCGCGGGGCCTGCCGGTCGACGCGATCATCTTCGATCTCGAGGACGCGGTCGCAGTCGAGGAAAAACCCGCGGCGCGGACCCTGCTGGCTGAGACGCTGACGGCGGGCGGCTATGGCGGCCGGTTCAAGATCGTGCGGGTGAACGGCTTTGACACGCCCTGGGGCCGGGACGATGTGGCTGCCATTGCGGGGGCCGGGGCCGATGCGGTGCTGCTGCCCAAGGTCGAGACCACGGCCCAGCTGGACGATCTGGCGGCCGCGATCCCCGATGTGCCGCTCTGGGCGATGATGGAGACGCCCAAGGGCATCCTGAATGCCGCCGCGCTGGCCGCGCATCCGCGGCTCGAGGGCTTTGTCATGGGCACCAACGATCTGGCCAAGGAGCTGGGCTGCCGGTTCCGGCCCGACCGGCTGGCGCTGATGGGCAGCCTGACCCACTGCCTGCTGGCCGCGCGCGCCCATGGCATTGTCGCGGTCGACGGGGTCTACAACGCCTTCAAGGACGAGGCCGGGCTGCAGGCCGAATGCGATCAGGGCCGCGATCTGGGCTTTGACGGCAAGACCCTGATCCACCCGGCACAGGTCGCCATCGCCAATGCCGCCTTCGCCCCCACCGAGTCCGAGATCGACCTGGCCCGCCGCCAGATCGCCGCTTTCGAAGAGGCCGAGCGCGCCGGACAGGGTGTCGCCGTGGTAGATGGCCGCATTGTCGAGAATCTGCATATCGTTACGGCCAGAGAGACGCTGGCCAAGGCGGCCGCGATTGCAGAACTGGAGGCGGTCTGATGTTTCTTCTTATCCTCGGCGTGGCTCTCTGGAGCTTTGCGCATCTCTTCAAGCGGCTCTTCCCGGGCGTCCGCGCGATGCTGGACGACAAGCTGGGCGTGGCGTCGAAGGCGCTCTTCGCGGTGCCGCTGGTCGTTTCGGTCGTGCTGATGGTGATCGGCTACCAGTCCGCCGGGCTGCCGCAGCGCTTTGCCGGGCCGTCCTGGCTGATCCACGTCAACAACACGCTGATGCTGGGTGCGGTCGCGCTCTTCGGGGTTGGCAGTTCGAAAAGCCACGCGCGGCAATGGTTCCGCCATCCGATGCTCTATGGCTTCATCACCTGGGCGGTGGCGCATCTGCTGGTCAACTGGGACCTTGCCTCGATCATCCTGTTCGGCGGTCTGGGTGCCTGGGCGGTGGCCGAGATCGTGCTGATCAACAAGACCGAGAAGGGTGTCACCCGCTATACCGGCGGCACGCTAAAAGGCGACCTGCGGCTCGCGGGGATCGCGGTCGCGCTTTATGTCGTCATCATCCTTCTGCACATCTGGGCAGGCGTGATGCCGCTGCCGATGGCGTCGTGATGCAAGCCTACCGCCTGCTGACCGAGGAGGATACCTCGGCCTTTTGCCACAAGGTGACGGCGGCTCTGGCGCAGGGCTGGGCGCTTTACGGCTCGCCCGCCTATGCCCACGACCCCGCGACCGGCAAGATGCGCTGTGCCCAGGCGGTGGTGAAGGATGTCGAGGGCGATTACGCCCCCGACCTGAAACTGGGAGAGCTCTGAGCCATGGCCAAGACCAATCCGGGTCGTTTCTTCGAGGATTACGCGGTGGGGCAAGTGATCGCCCATGCCGTGCCGCGCACCCTGTCGGGGGGCGAGCGCGCGCTGTATCACGCGCTGTATCCGGCGCGGCATGCGCTTTATTCCTCGGATGCCTTCGCGGCCGCTTGCGGTCTGGGCGTGGCCCCGCTGGACGATCTGATCGCGTTTCATACGGTCTTTGGCAAGACGGTGCCCGATATCTCGCTGAACGCGGTGGCCAATCTGGGCTATGCCGAGGGGCGCTGGCACCGGCCGGTGCGGGCGGGCGATACGCTTCGGTCGCAATCCGAGGTGATCGGGCTCAAACAGAACTCGAACGGCAAGTCGGGCGTGGTCTGGGTTAGGACCCGGGGGCTGAACCAGCGCGACGAACTGGTGCTCGACTATGTGCGCTGGGTGATGGTGCGCAAGCGCGACACGGACGCCCCGGCGCCCGAAACCGTCGTGCCCGACCTGGCCGAGGTTGTCGCGGCAAGCGATCTGGTGCTGCCCGAGGGGCTCGATTTCACCGGCTATGATTTCACCCTGGCGGGCGAGCCGCACCGGCTGGCCGATTACGAGATCGGCGAGGTCATCGACCATGTCGACGGGGTGACCGTCGAGGAGGCCGAACACATGCAGGCCACGCGGCTTTGGCAGAACACCGCCAAGGTGCATTTCGACGCCACGTTCCGCGAGGATGGCAGGCGGCTGATCTATGGTGGTCATGTCATCAGCCTGGCGCGTGCGCTGTCCTTCAACGGGCTGGCCAATGCGCAGATGATCGTCGGGCTGAACGGCGGGGCCCATGCCAACCCCTGTTTCGCGGGCGATACCGTCCGTGCCTGGTCCGAGGTGCTGGACAAGGCCGAGACGTCGGCACCGGGCGTCGGCGCGATCCGGCTGCGGCTGGTGGCGGTCAAGGCGGGCGGCGAGCCCGGCGCGCTGCGCGGCGAGGATGGCAAGTACCGCCCCGAGGTGCTGCTGGATCTCGATTACTGGGCGCTGATGCCGGTCTAGGGAAGACCGCCGGTTCGTGCTAGGCTGCGAGGGTCTTCTGGCCCTCGTTTTGCTTTGCGCGGATGTTGAACAGGCTTGCATTGATCGGAACCTTCGTTGGCGGTGCCGCGACCATGGGTCTTCTGGGGCTTGGGGGCTTCGACGTCCTGCACGACCCGGTGCCCCGGACCGCCGCAGAGGCCGTGGCCCAGCTGACCCGGATCGTCGGCGACACGACCGACCTCGCGGCGCGGGCGGCCATCGTGACCGAGGCGACGCGGGTGGCGGCCGTGGCGGCCCGGCCGCTGGACGACGCGACCGCCGTGATCGCCCATGTGAGTTTCGGCGTCTTCGACCTGCCCGCGCTTCAGGCCTGGGAGGTCGAGGCCAGCGACGGCCGGATCATCCCGCTGACGGTCCAGAGCGGCGGTCCAGAGCGACGGGGCAGGGCATGTCGTCCTGGTCTTCGACGGAAAGGCCTACCGGCTGGGGGTCGGCAAGTTCCTCGGCTACGAAAGCGGGGGCGACATCTGCCGGTTGCTGCTGGTGCGGCAGGTGCCAAGCGTCGGGTACCGCCTTCGGTGGCGTTGCCTGTCGGATCACAAGGAACCGATCTGAAAGCGTGATCACGACCCCTCAAGCCGTGATCACAAACATCATTTTTTCGCGGTCGCAGCGGAAAAACATGCGCAATTCGGCGTTCACACCGTGACTCCGCCTCAAAAAACGGTATCACATCGCCCCACAGCAGACCCCCAGCACGAGAGGGACCCCATGGCTGACATCGAACGGGGAAACCGCCCGCTTTCCCCCCATCTTCAGATCTACCGTCCGCAGATCACGTCGGTGACGTCGATCTTCACCCGCGTGACCGGCAACGCGCTCATTCTCGGCGCGGTGCTGATCGTGTGGTGGCTGATCGCTGCCGGCACCGGGCCCGAAGCCTTCGCCCGCGCGGACTGGGTGCTGACCTCGTGGCTGGGCAATCTGGTGATGTTCGGCTCGCTCTGGGCGCTCTGGTATCACACGCTGGCCGGGATCCGTCACGTCATCTGGGACAACGGCTACGGGCTTGAACTCGAAACCGCCGAAAAGCTCGGCTGGATCGTGATCTTCGGGTCCGGCGTGCTGACCGTCCTGACCGTCCTGACCCTGTGGATCTTCTGAAGGAGGCCCGCGAAATGCGCTATCTCACCGACCGAAAGCGTGCCGAAGGGCTCGGCGCGTCGAAGGCAGGCACCGAACACCACTGGTACATGAATGTCAGCGGCGTCGGTCTGACCCTTCTGATCCCTTTCTTCGTCTTCATCGTCGGGACCTCTCTGGGCGCGCCCTATGAAGAGGTCGTCGCCACCCTGTCGCAGCCGTTCCCCGCGGTGATCGTGGGTCTGACCATCGCGGCCGGCATGCTGCATTTCCGCCGCGGCGCGCAGATGATGATCGAGGACTACTGGGGCGGCATGACCCGCAAGGTCATGCTGTGGACCGTGATCTGCCTGAGCTACCTGGTGATGGCGGCGGGCCTTTACGCGATCGTCCGGATCGCGATCTGAAGCTAACGGAGAGCAGGGTTCATGGCCGCTTACGAATACGAGACGCATGACTACGACGTGGTGGTTGTTGGGGCCGGCGGCGCCGGTCTGCGCGCCACGCTGGGCATGGCCGAACAGGGCCTCCGCACCGCCTGCGTGACCAAGGTCTTCCCGACCCGGTCGCATACGGTGGCAGCCCAGGGCGGCATCGCCGCAAGCCTGGGCAACATGGGGCCCGACAACTGGCAATGGCACATGTACGACACCGTCAAGGGGTCGGACTGGCTGGGCGATACCGACGCGATGGAATATCTCGTCCGCGAGGCGCCCAAGGCGGTCTACGAGCTGGAACATTACGGCGTGCCCTTCTCGCGCACCGAGGCGGGCAAGATCTACCAGCGCCCGTTCGGCGGCCATACGACCGAATTCGGCGAAGGCCCGCCGGTGCAGCGCACCTGTGCCGCGGCCGACCGCACCGGCCATGCGATCCTTCACACGCTGTACGGCCAGAGCCTCAAGGAAAAGGCCGAGTTCTTCATCGAATACTTCGCCATCGACCTTCTGATGTCCGAGGACGGGCAGTGCCAGGGCGTGCTGGCCTGGAAGCTCGATGACGGCACGCTGCATGTCTTTGCCGCCAAGATGGTGGTTCTGGCGACCGGCGGCTACGGGCGCGCCTATTTCTCGGCCACCTCGGCGCATACCTGCACCGGCGATGGCGGCGGCATGGTCGCGCGGGCCGGTCTGCCGCTGCAGGACATGGAGTTCGTGCAGTTCCACCCGACCGGCATCTACGGTTCGGGCTGCCTCATCACCGAGGGGGCGCGCGGCGAGGGCGGTTATCTGACCAACTCGGAAGGCGAGCGGTTCATGGAACGCTACGCGCCGACCTACAAGGATCTGGCCTCGCGCGATGTCGTGTCGCGCTGCATGACCATCGAGATCCGCGAGGGCCGGGGTGTGGGCGCGAACAAGGATCATATCCACCTGAACCTCAGCCACCTGCCGCCCGAGACGCTTGCCGAGCGCCTGCCGGGCATCTCCGAAAGCGCCAAGATCTTCGCCGGTGTCGATGTCACCAAGGAGCCGATCCCGGTTCTGCCGACGGTGCATTACAACATGGGCGGCATTCCCACGAACTACTGGGGCGAGGTGCTGAACCCGGTCGAGGGCGATCCCGACCGCGTGGCGCCGGGCCTGATGGCGGTGGGCGAGGCGGGCTGCGCCTCAGTCCATGGCGCGAACCGGCTCGGGTCGAACTCGCTGATCGACCTCGTGGTCTTCGGCCGGGCGGCCGCGATCCGCGCGGGGCAGATCGTCGATCCCTCGACCGCGGTGCCGCTGCCGTCTAAGGCCTCGATCGACAAGGCGCTGGGCCGGATGGACGGGCTGCGCCACGCGAAGGGCACGGTCACGACGGCCGAGCTGCGGCTGGAGATGCAGAAGACGATGCAGGCCGACGCGGCCGTCTTCCGGACCGACAAGTCGCTGGCCGACGGTGTCGAGAAGATGACCGCGGTCGCGGGCAAGCTCGATGACATCAAGGTATCGGACCGCTCGATGATCTGGAACTCGGACCTGATGGAAACGCTGGAGCTGACCAACCTGATGCCGAATGCGCTGGCCACCGTGGTCGCGGCCGAGGCGCGCAAGGAAAGCCGTGGCGCCCATGCCCACGAGGACTATCCCGATCGCGACGATGCCAACTGGCGCAAGCACTCGCTGTCGCGCGTTGACGGCGCGTCGGTCGATCTGACCTACCGGCCGGTGCATCTCGACCCGCTGACCCGGACCGAGGATGGCGGCATCGACCTGAAGAAGATCGCGCCCAAGGCGCGCGTCTACTGAGCCGGGGGATGGTCGGGCCGAGCCTTACGCCGACGGTGTGGCCCGACGCGATCCGGCATTCGGGGGCCAAGGCTCGGGTCCCCACGCCCCTTGTTGGCCGCCCTGCGCCCGTTGTCCGGCGCGGCGGTCCCCAGACCGAACGCCTGTGCGTCTAGCCAAGAAAGGTTGAACCCATGGTTGAACTCACGCTTCCCAAGAATTCGGTCGTGAAGACCGGCAAGACCTGGCCGAAGCCGCAGGGTGCCACCAATATCCGCACCTTCCGCATCTATCGCTGGGACCCGGATACCGGCGAGAACCCGCGGGTAGATACCTATTTCGTCGATCTCGACACCTGCGGACCTATGGTTCTGGACGCGCTGATCAAGATCAAGAACGAGATCGACCCGACCCTGACCTTCCGCCGGTCCTGCCGCGAAGGCATCTGCGGGTCCTGCGCGATGAACATCGACGGGGTGAACACGCTGGCCTGTACCCGCGGCATGGACGAAATCACGGGCGACGTGAAGATCTACCCGCTGCCGCACATGCCGGTGGTCAAGGACCTCGTGCCCGACCTCACCCATTTCTACGCCCAGCATGCCAGCGTCATGCCCTGGCTCGAAACCAAGTCGAACACGCCCGCCAAGGAATGGCGCCAGTCCATCGAGGACCGCAAGAAGCTCGACGGGCTTTACGAATGCATCATGTGCGCCAGCTGCTCGACCTCCTGCCCGTCCTACTGGTGGAATGGCGACAAGTATCTGGGGCCGGCAGCCTTGCTGCACGCCTATCGCTGGATCATCGACAGCCGCGACGAGGCCACGGGCGAGCGTCTGGATTCGCTGGAAGATCCGTTCAAGCTTTATCGCTGCCACACCATCATGAACTGCACCAAGACCTGCCCCAAGGGGCTGAACCCGGCCAAGGCCATCGCCTCGATCAAGAAGATGATGGTCGAGCGGACGGTCTGACGCGCGCCCGGTGCTGCGCGATATCCTGATCCTCGGCACGGCGGCGGCAGGCCTGCTTCTGGTCCTGTCGCCGCCGATGCGGCGCTGGCGGTTCTGGCGGGCGATGGTGACGCCGCTTGCCTCGATCATCGGCTCGGGCTTCCTGGTGCTGGGACCGATCCTGAACCAGAGCCTCGGGATCTGGTCGCCCGCGGCGATGGCGGCCCTGGCGCTGATCGCCCTGGGCTTCGGCGGCGCGATCCGCTACAGCATCGCGGCCGGGGCCCATGGCAACCCGCCCGGCCGCCTCGGCGCCCTCGCGGAAACCGCGGCGGGCTGGACGCTGGCGTTTTCCTACGTCATCTCGGTTGCCTATTACCTGAACCTTCTGGGCGCCTTCGCGGTCCGCTTGACGCCCTTCGACGCGCCCCTCAACGCCCGGATCGTGACCACCGCGGTCTTCCTGCTGATCCTCGGGGTGGGCGTGACCCGAGGGTTCGAGGCGCTGGAAGGGCTCGAGAAATACGCGGTCAGCCTGAACCTTGCGGCAATCTGCGGGCTTCTGGTCGGGCTCGGGCTTTTCTTCGGCGAGACGGCCGCCACGACCGGCCCGGTGCTGACGCCCGCCAGCGTGAGCCCCTGGGCCGCGCTGACGCTGTTCTTCGGCCTGATCGTGACAGTGCAGGGCTTCGAGACCTCGCGCTATCTTGGCGCCGAATATGACGCCGATCTCAGGATCCGATCCATGCGGGGCGCGCAATATGTCTCGACCGCGATCTATCTCGTCTATGTCACGCTCCTGGTGCTGTGCTTTGCACCGGGCACGGGCGCGCTCGACGATACCGCCATCATCGGCCTGACCGCGACGGTCTCGCCGCTTCTGCCGCTGGTGCTGACGGTGGCGGCGCTGGCCGCCCAGTTCAGCGCCTCGGTCGCCGACACGACCGGCGCGGGCGGGCTGGTCGCGGAACGCTCGAAAGGGCTTGTCGGCAACCGCGCGGCCTATGCGGTTCTGGTTGCGGCGGGCATCGGGCTGACCTGGACGGCGGATGTCTTTGCGATCATCTCCTATGCCTCGCGGGCTTTCGCGCTTTATTACGCGCTGGAAGCCGTAATCGCGACGCTGGCTGCGCGCCGGGCGGGGCAGGGCGGCCGCGCCGCGGGCTTTGCGGCCCTTGCCGTGCTGGGGCTCGCCATCGCGTTTCTCGGTCGCCCGGTCGAATGACCCAGACAGCAGAGCCCCGGATGCCGAAAGAGCCCCCACGCTATGCCGCCGAGCGCCGGGCTGCGGCCCCGGTCGTCTGCTATCCGCCTGAAAGCCTGCCCGCGCCGCCGATGCCACTTTATGACCGGCTCCGTGCTGGCATGACCGGGGTCGCACAACTCGAGATCCCTGCCCGCGACGCCCGCGCCTTCCGCGTTCCGGCGGGCCATGTGCTGCGGATTTCCTGCATCGAGGGGCCGCAGGTCGGCGATCTGAACCTCTGGAACGCCCATGACCTGTCCGAGCGGTTCTATTCCGGCAAGACCCGCGCGCTGCATGGCACGCATGTCGGCACCGGCGACCGGCTCTGGTCGAGCTTCCCGCATCTACGCCCGATGGCCACCGTCATCGCCGACAGTCTGGGCTGGTACGGCTTCGATGCCGACGGTGCGGGCGTCCATGACGTGATCGGCACACGCTGCGATCCCTATACCAATGGCCGCCTCGGCGGCGCGCCCTTCCACCGCTGCTGCCATTCGAACCTGATCCGGGCGCTCGCCGCTGAAACAGGCCTCAGCCCGGCGGCGGCCGAGCCCCATATCCATGACGTGCTGAACGTCTTCATGTGCACGGGCTTCACCCGCGACACCCACCGCTATTTCACCAAGGCAAGCCCTGTCCGGCCGGGCGACCACCTTGATCTCTTCGCCGAGATCGACCTGCTTTGCGCGCTCAGCGCCTGCCCCTGGGGCGATTGCAGCGGCAATTCGACGGACCAAGCGCGCTGCCATCCGCTGGGCGTCGAGATCTTCGCTCCGGCCCCCGGCGCGCTCGACGGCTGGACCCCGCCCACGCCCGCGCCCTACGACCGCTCGCACGGGCTCTAATCTTCTTCTTGGCCTAAATACCCAAGCCGCAACGCCCGTCGGTTGCCCCGTCCCGGGGGTCAGGAAAACGCGGCCTCCAGCGCGATCTCGACCATCTCGGCGAACCCTGTCTGGCGTTCCTCGGGCGAAAGCGCCGCCCCGGTCAGCAGATGGTCCGACACCGTCAACACCGCCAGCGCCCGCGCCCCGTGCCGGGCAGCCAGAATGTAAAGCTCGGCCGCTTCCATCTCGACTGCGAGAACGCCGTGCCGGGTCAACTCGGCGTTCAGGTCGGGACGTTCGTCATAGAAGACATCGGCCGAATAGATGCCGCCGACATGGGTCCGGGCGCCCTTGGCTTGCGCCGCCCGATGCGCCGCCGCCAGCAGCCCGAAATCGGCGCAAGGTGCGAAATTCAGCTCGCGGAAGGTGCCGCGCGAGGGCGTCGACAGCGTGGAACTCGTCATCGCCAGCACGATGTCGCGCAGCGCGACATGCTCCTGCATCGCGCCGGCCGATCCGATCCGGATCAGCGTCCTTGCGCCATGCTCGCGGATCAGCTCGTTGGCATAGATCGACAGCGAGGGCATGCCCATGCCGCTGCCATGGATCGTGACCCGGTGGCCGCGCCAGAACCCGGTAAAGCCCAGCATCCCGCGCACCCGGTTGATGCAGACCGGGTCGGTCAGGAAGGTCCGCGCCGCCCATTCCGCGCGCAGCGGGTCGCCGGGCAGCAGGACGGTCTCGGCGATCTCGCCGGGTTGCGCGCCGATATGAAGGCTCATGGGGGTCTCCTCAACCGCTGAGACCCCCGTTATAGCCGCTGGCTATTCCGCCGCCACCCGTTCGGGCGAGATCAGCCCGACCACGTCGAACATGATCCGGTTCAGCTCGAAATCCTTCGGCGTATAGACCTTGGCCACGCCCATCGCCTTCAGCCGCCGGGCGTCTTCGTCGGGGATGATGCCGCCCACCACAACCGGGATATGGGTCAGCTCGTGCTCCTTCATCAGCCGCATCAGGCTTTCCATCAGGGGCATGTGGCTGCCCGACAGGATCGACAGACCGACGATGTCGACCCCCTCGGCCTTGGCCGCAGCCACGATTTCCGATGGGGTAAGCCGAATCCCCTCATAGGAGATATCCATGCCGCAATCGCGGGCACGGGCGGCGATCTGTTCGGCGCCGTTCGAATGGCCGTCGAGACCGGGCTTGCCGACCAGAAACTTCGGTCGTCGCCCGAGCCGTCCGGCCAGCGCATCGACCTCGGCCCGAATCTCGTCCAGCCCCTCGGTCCGGTTCGAGGGGCTTTTCGACACGCCCGTCGGCCCCCGGTACTGGCCGAAGACCGCGCGCATCACATCGCCCCATTCGCCGGTCGTGGCCCCGGCCTTGGCCGCCGCGATCGAGGGCGGCATGATGTTCGCCCCCGTCGCCGCCGCCTCGCGCAGCGCGGCCAGAGCGGCTTCGACCGCGGCGCCGTCGCGGCTGTCGCGCCAGGCGGCCAGTCGGGCGATCTGGTCGGCCTCGACGCTGGGATCGACCACCATGATCGCGTCCTCGCCCGAGGTCAGCGGCGAGGGCTCCCCATCGACCCAGCGGTTCACGCCGACCACCACCGTGGCGCCGGTCTCGACCCGGCCGATGCGGTCGGAATTGCTTTCGACGAGCCGCGATTTCATGTGCTCGATCGCGGCCACCGCGCCGCCCATCGCGTCGATCTGTGCCAGTTCGGCCCGGGCGTTCCGCTTCAGCTCCTCCACTTTCGCGGTGACCGCCGGGTTGCCCTCGAACAGGTCCTCATATTCCAGAAGGTCGGTCTCGTAGGCCAGAATCTGTTGCATCCGGATCGACCATTGCTGGTCGAAGGGGCGCGGCAGGCCCAGCGCCTCGTTCCAGGCCGGAAGCTGCACGGCGCGGGCGCGGGCGGATTTCGACAGCGTCACCGCCAGCATCTCGATCAGGATGCGGTAGACGTTGTTCTCGGGCTGCTGCTCGGTCAGGCCGAGGCTGTTGACCTGCACCCCGTAGCGGAACCGCCGGTGCTTGGGGTCGTCGACGCCGTAGCGTTCCTGGCAGATCTCGTCCCAGAGCTCGACGAAGGCGCGCATCTTGCACATCTCGGTGACGAAGCGGATGCCCGCATTCACGAAGAAGGAGATCCGCCCGACCATGCCCGGGAAGTCCTCGGGCGCCACCTTCCCGCGCAGATCGTCCAGCACCGCGGTCGCGGTCGCCAGCGCATAGGACAGCTCCTGTTCCGGCGTCGCCCCCGCTTCCTGCAGGTGATAGGAACAGACGTTCATCGGGTTCCATTTCGGCAGATGCTCGCGGGTATAGGCCGCGACATCGGTGATCATGCGAAGGCTGGGCTTCGGCGGGCAGATATAGGTGCCGCGGCTCAGATATTCCTTGATCAGGTCGTTCTGCACCGTGCCCTGCAGCTTCGAGACATCGGCGCCCTGTTCCTCGGCCACGGCGATATAAAGCGCCAGCAGCCAGGGTGCGGGCGCGTTGATGGTCATCGAGGTGTTCATCTGTTCCAGAGGGATCTGGTCGAACAGGGTTCGCATGTCGCCCAGATGGTCGATCGGCACGCCGACCTTGCCGACCTCGCCGCGCGCCAGTTCGTGATCGCTGTCATAGCCGGTCTGGGTCGGCAGGTCGAAGGCGACCGAAAGCCCGGTCTGCCCCTTGGCGAGGTTGGCGCGGTAAAGCGCATTCGAGGCCTCGGCGGTCGAATGGCCGGCATAGGTGCGGAACAGCCAGGGCCGATCGCGGACCGGGGTTTGAGTGTCGTTGGGCATACGGACCTCCCTTGGCTGGTGACTGAACTGCCTTGGCCGCAATAATGTTGCGACGCAAATGCAAATAGGCGAAAGAATCTGTCTCTGTCAATTCGCCGCAGCGCGGCATCTACGTCAATCGCGGCTTTTGCCCCGTTTTCTCCCTTCAATGGTCCAGAATCGCGGCGACGGTGTGGCACACGCTGTGACGGTATGCGGCGCGATCATGTATCCTTGTGGAGGCGCCAATTTCAGTTCGTACCCTTGTTTCCACCTTCCTCGCCGTGGCCGTCGCCGCATCTGTCGCGAGTCCCGCCTTCGCGCTCGACCGCAATGTCAGGATCGTCAACAACACCGGCTTTGCGCTGGTCGAATTCTATGGGTCGAACACGGGCGCCAGCACCTGGGAAGAAGACATCCTGGGCCCCGACATCCTCTATTCGGGCCAGTCGGTGATGGTCAATTTCCATGACGGGTCGGGCTATTGCCTGTTCGACTTCCGCGCCGTCTTCGAGGATGGCGACGAACTGGTCGAACCGCGCGTGAATGTCTGCGAGATCGGCACCTTCACCTATCACTAGGCAGCGATTCGTCTCGGACATAAAGTTTCAAGATGGGCGCGCATCGGGTTGCAATGTTTCGCGGCTGACCGTATCTCCTCGGAATAGCGCGACTCTGCGGCGCAGCATTGCTTGAGGAGGCACCCATGGCCCTTGATCAGAATCCCGGGATCGCGCCCTATGAGGCGCCCGAGAAGGAGCTTTACGAAATCGGCGAGATGCCCCCGCTGGGCTACGTTCCGCCGAAGATGTATGCGTGGGCGATCCGGCGCGATCGCCATGGCGAGCCCGACAAGTCGTTCCAGGTCGAGGTGGTCGATACGCCCGCCATCGACAGCCACGAGGTGCTGGTCCTGGTGATGGCGGCGGGCGTCAACTACAACGGCATCTGGGCGGGGCTCGGCATTCCGGTCTCGCCCTTCGACGGGCACAAGGCGCCCTATCACATCGCCGGCTCGGACGCGTCGGGCATCGTCTGGGCGGTCGGCTCGGCGGTGAAGACCTGGAAAGTGGGCGACGAGGTCGTGATCCACTGCAATCAGGACGACGGCGACGACGAGGAATGCAATGGCGGCGATCCGATGTTCTCGCCCAGCCAGCGGATCTGGGGCTACGAGACCCCGGACGGGTCCTTTGCCCAGTTCACCCGTGTGCAGGCGCAGCAATTGCTGGAACGGCCGCGGCACCTGACCTGGGAGGAGTCGGCCTGCTACACGCTGACCCTGGCCACCGCCTACCGGATGCTGTTCGGTCACCATCCGCATGAACTGAAACCCGGCCAGAACGTGCTGGTCTGGGGCGCCTCGGGGGGGCTCGGGTCCTTCGCGATCCAGCTGATCAACACCGCGGGCGCGAATGCGATCGGCGTGATCTCGGAGGAGTCCAAGCGCGACTTCGTCATGGATCTGGGCGCCAAGGGCGTGATCAACCGCAAGGATTTCAAGTGCTGGGGCCAGCTGCCCAAGGTCAATACGCCCGAATACAAGGAGTGGTTCGGCGAGGTCCGCAAGTTCGGCAAGGCGATCTGGGACATCACCGGCAAGGGCGTCAATGTCGACATGGTGTTCGAGCATCCCGGCGAGGCGACCTTCCCGGTCTCGACCTTCGTGGTCAAGCGCGGCGGCATGGTGGTGATCTGCGCGGGCACCAGCGGGTTCAACCTGACGATGGATGCCCGCTATGTCTGGATGCACCAGAAGCGCATCCAGGGCAGCCACTTCGCCCATCTCAAGCAGGCCGCCGCCGCGAACCGGCTGATGGTCCAGCGCCGGATCGATCCCTGCATGTCCGAGGTCTTCCCCTGGGACGAGATCCCGCAGGCGCATCTGAAGATGCTTCGCAACGAGCACAAGCCGGGCAACATGGCGGTTCTGGTGCAGGCGCCGCGCACCGGTCTGCGGACTTTCGCCGACGTTCTGGACGCTGGTCCCGTCGCTTGATTCGGCCCTAAAGTTGTGGTTTATTTCAGGGCGCACGCATAGCGTGTGCCCTTCGCGAATCTGTCCTCCAGATGCGAATCGCTTCTCCTCCGACCGGAAATCAAGAGCTTGCATTTGCGGCCCCTCCCCATTTCTGGGGAGGGAGAATTCGCGAATTTCGACGAATTTTGTCCTGTGCTAGACTAATTTTAACGTTTCATTAACCACTAAGACAGGACAACGACCATGAAGCACGAGTGGCTGATCGACATTCTCGGCGACCTCAAGAACTATGCGAGAAAGAATGGGTTGACCGCTCTGTCCGAGGAGCTCCTCACCTGCCAGGCTCTGGCAGCTGTCGAGATCTCGTCCCTCGAGGCAGGCCGTGCGCGGGCTCAGGTTGGGGAAAGAGCGTCGTCGGTGACGACGTGGGGCGATGCAGATTCATGTGATGCAAGGCGGCTTAGAATCGTTCCTCGACCGGTTGCAACGGGCAACGACGCTTGAGGACCTGTATCGTGCCACCGAAGACCTGCGCGACCGCTACGGCGTCTTCCACGTCGTCTATCACTGGGTGAACAGCGTCGGCGAACGCTACGGCGCCGGCACCTACTCGACCGAATGGGTCGACCGCTATCTCGACCGCGACTACCTGATGATCGATCCGGTGATCTTTGGCTGCTACAGCCGCTTCCATCCGGTCGACTGGAAAGAGCTCGACTGGTCCAGCAAGGCCTCGCGCGCTTTCTTCGAAGACGCCATCGCCCACGGACTTGGCAATCAGGGTGTGTCGATCCCGTTGCATGGACCCAAGGGGCAGTTCGCGCTCTTTACCGTGAACGACAGTTGTTCCGATGTATCCTGGGACATGTTCAAACAGCTCAATCTTCGCGACCTGATCCTGATCGCCCATGACTTCAACAAGAAGGCGCTGGAATTCGAGCAATCGGCCGATCAGGGGCCGCGGGCTGCGCTGTCGCCGCGCGAACTCAGCGCGATGACGCTTCTGGCCAAGGGCATGAGCCGGGCTCAGGCCGCGCAGGAGCTGTCGATCTCCGAACACACGCTGCGGGTCTATGTCGAGACCGCCCGCCACAAGCTCGGAGCCCTGAACACGACCCATGCGGTGGCCCGTGCCCTGAGTGCCGGTCTGATTGTCGTCTAGGCTTAACTATCTGTTAAGAAAAGAAATATTCCCCTGACGTGACGTTAGGGGGCGCTTGGTTAGCGCGCTGGTAACCAAGCTCTCCGTAGCCTGAGCCCATCAAGTGATCGGCAGAGGGCTACCAATCATGCTGCGTTACATCTACGGTGTCGACCTTCACAAGTTCCCGCTTCTGCGCGACACCATGTTCAGGGACCGCGCGCTTCAGTTCCATGACCGTCTCGGCTGGGCTGTCAGCGTCAACGACAAGGGCGAAGAGCGCGACCAATATGACGCCCTGAACCCGCTTTACGTGATCTGGGAACAACCCGACGGACGCCATGGCGGCTCGATGCGGTTTCTTCCCACGACCGGGCGGACGATGGTGAACGAACACTTCCTGCATGTGACCGGCGGCGCGCGCATCGAAAGCCCGCTGATCTGGGAATGCACCCGGTTCTGTCTGGCGCCCGATGCGGGACGCGAGGTTTCGGCCGGGCTGGTGCTGGGCGCGGGCGAGGTGATGGCCCAGTTCGCGGTCGACCATTTCGTCGCTGTCTTCGACCCGCGGATGGAACGGATCTACCGCCTGATGGGGGTCGAGCCGGATGTCATCGGCACCTCGGGCGAGGGCCGCGACCGCATCGGCGTGGGCCTGTGGGAAATGCAGGACGCCGCCTGGCCCCGCACCCTGGCGCGCCTCGGCATCGGGCGCGAGACCTCGCTGGACTGGTTCCGCGCCTCGTTCTCGGCGCCGACCCCGGCGCAACGGGAACTCGCCGTCGCCTGAACGCGCTGGCACCGGATGGGCGCGGCCTGTAGGCTGCGCCCATGACCGTGCCCGCGCTGCGCTTTTCCGAGGACCAGGCCGAAGCCCATGATCGCGTGGCGGGAATGCTACGCGGCTTTGGCGTCGATCTGGATGACGCGACTCTCAGCGCCCGCACCGAGGGCAAGACCGGCGTTCTGGCGGTCACCGGCAAGGCCGGATCGGGCAAGACGCTGCTCTTGGCGGAACTGGTGCGCGCCGCGGTCGAGGCGGGGGTCGAGATCGTCTCGGGCGATTATGAGGGCAAGCGCCGCAAGGACCGCCGGACGCTGGCGGTTCTGGCGCCGACCAACAAGGCCGCCAGCGTGCTGCGCCAGCGCGGCGTGCCCGCGACCACGATCCACCGCATCATCTACACACCCGTCTACGATCCCGAATACGAGAAGATCGCCGAATGGCTGACCGGCGAGGGCGACCGCCCCGAGATCGAGGCACTGACGGATGCGGCGCTCGACCGGGCGCAGGCCTTCTATGCCTCGGTGCCCTCGATCCCCGGGGCGCTGGCGGCGGCGGGGCTTAAGGGCAGCGATTTCATCAAGGGTTGGAAGCGGCGCGAAGACCCGCTGGATATCGGGTTCGTCGACGAGGCCTCGATGCTCGACGAACGCCAGTTCGATGATCTGCGCGAACTTTTCCCCGCGCTGGTTCTCTTTGGCGATCCCGCGCAGCTCGCGCCGGTCAACCAGTCGGGCAAGATGGTCTTCGACCGGCTGGCCGGGCCGCAGACGCTGGAACTGCACCGCATCCACCGCCAGGAGGACGACAACCCGATCCTCGATCTTGCCCATGCGCTGGCCGACCCCGAGGTCGATTTCGAGCGGTTCGAACGGATGGTCGAAGACGCCGCCGCCCGCGACCCCCGGGTCGAGCTGGCGCCCCGGGTCGATTCCGACCTGATGGCGCGCTCGCCGGTGCTGGTCTGGCGAAACGCCACCCGCATCCGGCTGATCAACGCCTTCCGCCAGGCCCATGGCGCGCCCGAGGACGCGCTGTTGCCGGGCGAGCCGCTGATCTGCGACGGGATCGAGCTGCCGCTGAAACACCGCAAGAAACGGATCGACCTCGAGGCGCGCGGGCTGATCAAGGGCGCGCAGGTGATCTATGTGGGGGCGGGTCGCAAGCCGGGCTTCTCGATCATGCATGTGATCGGCGCCGAGGACCCGCGCTTGTCGGTGGCTTCGATCGTCAAGATCGAACTGCCCGACGAAGAGGAACCCTTCATCCCCTATGCCGCGACCATGGGTGCGGCCTTCCTGCACGGGGCTGCGGTGACGATCCACAAGGCGCAGGGGTCGCAATGGCCTGCGGTGCAGGTCTTTGCCCCCGATCTTTACGCGGCCGCCCGGGCGGGCCGCGTCGAGGCGGGCCAGCCGCTTTGGAAACGGCTGGCCTATGTCGCGATCACCCGCGCCGAAGAGCGCCTGCTTTGGGTCACGCGCTACCGGCTGGCGCGGCCGACCCGCGCGCTGACGGCCGACGATCTGGTGGCCGCGCCCGCGCCCCTGACCCTGACCGCCGAGGAGGCGCGCCCATGACCGCAAGGACGATCCTGATCACCGGCGCCAGCAGCGGCATCGGCCGCGCCACGGCCGAGCTGTTTCTGGCCAATGGCTGGCGGGTCGGGCTTCTGGCCCGCCGTGCCGATCTGCTGGACGAGATCGCGGCGGGGCACGAGGGTGCGCTGTCGCTACCTGCCGACGTGACCGATGCCGGGGACGTCGAGGCCGCCTTCGACGCCTTCATGGCCTGGGCCGGGCGGCTGGACGTGCTGTTCAACAATGCCGGCACCTTCGGCCCCTCGGGTTCGATCGACGAAATCGATCCGGCTGCCTGGGCGCAGGTGCTGGCGGTCAATGTCGGCGGCATGTTCCTGGCCGCGCGCGCGGCCTTCGCGCGGATGCGACGGCAGGACCCGCAGGGCGGGCGGATCGTCAATAACGGCTCGCTCTCGGCCCATGTCCCGCGCGAGGGCTCGGTCTGCTACACGACGACCAAGCATGCGGTGACCGGGCTGACCAAGACGCTCAGCCTCGACGGGCGGCCTTTCGGGATCGCCTGCGGGCAGATCGACATCGGCAATGCCCGCACCGCGCTGGTCGAGGATCTGACGGAACGCGCGCGGGCCGAGGGCCGGCCGGTGCAGCCCACCATGGATGTCGCCCATGCCGCGCGTGCGGTCTTGCACATGGCCGACCTGCCGCCCGAGGCCAATGTGCAGTTCATGACGGTGATGGCGACGACGATGCCCTATATCGGGCGCGGCTGATCAGCTTTTCATCATCCGGAACGCGGCCGAGGCCCCCCAGCCCGCGGCGATGGCGATGCCGAGCGACAGGATCGCATAGGCCAGCGGATGCTGGTGGGCCAGCAGGTAAGTCCAGCGTTCCAGCCCGACCTTGTGCACGCCGATGGTGGTCTCGAAGGCGTCCACCACCTCGCCGCCCCGGGTCAGGAAGATCCGGGTGGCATAGTCGCCCTCGGTCAGGTTCGAGGGCAGCGCGATCGAGGTGCGGAACAGGGTCTGTTCGTCCAGCTCGACCGCGCCGGGCAGTTCCTGATAAAGCCCCGTCTCGGAGCGGATGCGGATCAGCGCGTCGATGAAGCTTTGCGCCTCGGCAGTTTCTTCGGTAGCCCCCACCGCCCGGATTGCGCGCGGGATCGACACCTTGTGGCGCAGGTCCTCGGTCTGGGACAGCGCCTGATCCAATGGCGCGGTCGTGGCCACCGCATAGAAGCTGGGCGCCGCCGCGATCCGGACGGATTCGGTGTTGACCCAGATCCCGACGCGGCGGTCCTTCTTGCGGACGGTGGCGGGCGTCGAGGGCCCGGCCACCGTTACCACCACCTCGAGTGGGGGACCTTCGGGGGCGGGGGCGTCGCGCTTGACGGCACCGAAGATCAGGATCTCGGAGCCCGCGAAATTGGTGGTGATCGACACCCGGGTCTGGCTGAGTCCTGCCACCACCTGCTCGGCCCGGGCGGGCAGGGTGGCCAGCAGCAGCACGACGATCAGACGCCAGACCATCAGCGCACCCTCTCGGCAATCGAATAAAGCTCGGCCGGTTCGATCAGCAGATCGAGCGCGAGCTTGCCGCAGACCGCCAGCACCAGGATCGCGAGCCAGATGCGCAACTGTTCGGCCTTCATCTTCAGCCCGATGCCGGTGCCGATCTGCGCGCCGACCACGCCCCCGATCAGCAACAGAAGCGCCAGCCCCAGATCGACGGTGTGGTTGGTCGTGGCATGCAGGATCGTCGTAAAGCCGCTGACGAAGATGATCTGGAACAGCGAGGTGCCGATCACCACCTTGGTCGGCATGCCAAGGAGGTAGATCATCGCGGGCACCATGATGAAGCCGCCGCCGACGCCCATGATCGCCGAAAGCACGCCCACGAAGGCGCCGACGATCAGCGGCGGGATCGCCGAGAGGTACAGCCCCGAGGTGCGGAACTTCATCTTGAAGGGCAGGGCGTCGAACCAGATCCGCTGCTTGCGCTTGCGCACGACGCCCTTGCGCGTGCGGTTGATGGCGGCCAGGCTCTCGATGAACATCAGGGCGCCGATCACGCCCAGGAAGACCACGTAGCAGAGCTTGACCAGCAGATCGACCTGGCCGATGCCGCGCATCAGGTTGAAGATCCAGACCCCCAGCACCGCGCCGCACATGCCGCCCGCCAGCAGCACCGTTCCCATGCGCAGATCGACCGTCTTGCGCCGGAAATGCGCCAGCACGCCCGAGATCGACGAGGCGACGATCTGCGCCGCCTGGGTCGCCACCGCGACCGCCGGGGGGATGCCGATGAAGAACAGCAGGGGCGTCAGCAGGAACCCTCCGCCGACGCCGAACATCCCCGACAGGATGCCGACGATCCCGCCCAGGCCCAGCAGGACGAAGGCGTTCACGGAAACCTCGGCGATGGGTAGGTAGATCTGCATGACCGGTCCCTAAAGCGCCTCTCCCGGTCCTGGCAAGGATGCGCGGCCCGGCGGGGTCAGATTTTACCGCTCTTTCACATAGGGCTCGCCGCCTGCGCGGGGAGGGATTGCGCGTCCGACGAAGCCCGCGAGGATCACCACGGTCAGGATATAGGGCAGCGCATCCATCACCTGCACCGGCAGGCCGACCCCGCCAAGCTCGATGTTCTGATAGCGCAGCGCAATGGCCTGCAGCAGCCCGAAAAGAAGCGTCGCGCCCAGCGCCTGCCACGGCCGCCATTTCGCAAAGATCAAAGCTGCCAGCGCGATATAACCCCGCCCGGCGGTCATGTCCCTTGAAAAGCCCGCCTGCAGCGCGGTCGCCAGATAGGCCCCCGCCAGCCCGCACAGAAGCCCGCAGATCGCCACCGCCGCATAGCGCGTGGCCTGGACCGAGACGCCCGCGGTATCGACCGCCTCGGGGTTTTCGCCGACCGCGCGCAGCCGCAGTCCGAAGCGCGTCCGGTACAGCACCCACCAGCTGGCCGGAACCAGCAGGGCGGCGACATAGACCAGCAGCGTGTGACCCGAGATCAGCTCGGCATAGACGGGGCCCAGCACAGGCACCGGGCGCAGCGTCTCGGCGAAGGGCAGGGTAATGGCCTCGAACCGCGCTCCGCCCAGAAGCGAGGGCGTGCGCCCGCCCTGATGGAACCAGTCCTGGGCCAGCACCACGGTCAGCCCGGCCGCAAGGAAGTTGATCGCGACGCCCGAAATCAGCTGGTTGCCCCGGAAGGTGATGGCCGACAGCCCATGCAGCCCGGCCAGGGCCATCGACCCGCCGATCCCGGCCAGCAGCCCCAGCCAGACCGAGCCCGTCACCGCCGCCGTCGCGGCCGAACAGAAGGCCGCGGCCAGCATCTTGCCCTCGAGCCCGATGTCGTAGATGCCCGAGCGTTCCGAGAACAGCCCGGCAAGGCAGGCCAACAGCAGCGGCGTGGCCAGCCGGACGGTGGAATCGAGCACCTGCAGCAGCGTCGGAAAATCCATCACGCGGGCCCTTTCTGGAGCGCGAGGAACAGTCGTTCCAGCGGCATCCGCACCATGTTGTCGAGCGCGCCGGTAAACAGGATCACCAGTGCCTGAATCACCACGATCAGCTCGCGCGGGATGTCGGTCCAAAGCGCCAGCTCCGCCCCGCCCTGATAGAGAAAGCCGAACAGGATCGCCGCGAGAAACACGCCGACGGGGTGGTTCCGGCCCATCAGCGCGACCGCGATACCGATGAAGCCCGCCCCCTCGACCGAGTTCAGCACCAGCCGCTCGGCCTCGCCCATCACGGTATTGACGGCCATCAGCCCGGCCAGCGCGCCCGAGATCAGCATCGCCCACATCACCGTGCGCACCGGCCGGATGCCGGCGTAGATCGCGGCCGGTTCGGAATGGCCGAGCGCCCGGATCTCATATCCGAGCCGCGAGCGCCAGATCAGCAGCCAGACCGCGACCGAGGCCGCCAGCGCCAGCAGAAAGCTGATATTGGCGGGCGCGGCCTTCGAGAAGGCGATGCCAAAGGGCGCCAGAAGGTCATGCAGCGTAGGAAGGTGGGTGCCGTCTGCGAACCGCGCGGTCGACGGGTCCATCGAGCCCACCGGGCGCAGCACGTTGACCAGCAAATAGTTCAGAAGCGAGGCCGCGATGAAGTTGAACATGATCGTGGTGATGACGATATGACTGCCGCGCCGGGCCTGCAGCCAGGCCGGAATGGCCGCCCAGGCCGCGCCGAACAGCGCCGCGCCAAGGGCCGCCGCCGGCAAGGCCAGCGCCCAATGCGGCCAGGGCAGCGCAAGGCAAACGAGCGCCACGCCCAGCCCGCCCAGCGTTGCCTGCCCTTCGCCGCCGATATTGAACAGCCGCGCATGGAAGGCGACCGAGACCGCAAGCCCGGTGAAGATGAAATTGGTCGCGTAGTAAAGCGTGTAGCCCCAGGCATAGGTCGAGCCGAGCGCGCCGGTGACCATCATCCTGACGGCCGCGACCGGGTCCTCGCCGATGCCGAGGATCACCAGCGCCGACAGCAGCGCGGCCAGAGACAGGCTGATCAGCGGAATGAGGACCAGATCGGCCCATTTCGGCATCGCGCTCATCTCAGGCGGCCTTTCCCTTCATTCCGGCCATCATCAGGCCCAGTTCGGTCTCGTCGGTTTCCGAGGTCAGCCGCTCGCCCATGATCCGCCCGCCGCACATGACCGCGATCCGGTCCGAAAGGCCCAGGATCTCGTCCAGCTCGACGCTGACCAGCAGAACCGCCTTGCCCGCATCGCGCAACTCGAGGATGCGGCGGTGGATGAACTCGATGGCGCCGATATCGACGCCGCGGGTCGGCTGACCGACCAGCAACAGGTCGGGATTGCGTTCGATTTCGCGCGCCAGAACCAGCTTTTGCTGGTTCCCGCCGGAAAAGCTTTGCGCTGCCAGATCGGGATTGGGCGGCCGCACGTCGAACCGCGCCATCTGGTCCTCGGCATGGCTGCGGATGCGGGCATTGTCCATCAGACCCGGCGCGCTCTGCAGAGCGGGGTCGGTGTGATAGCCGAAGACTGAATCCTCCCAGGCATGGAACGGCATGATCAGCCCCTCGCGCTGGCGGTCCTCGGGCACATGGGCGATGCCCGCCGCGCGGCGCGAGCGCCCGTCGCAGCCCGGCCCCGACAGATCAAGCTCTTTGCCGTCGATCCGGACATGCCCAGTCGCGGGCCGCATGCCGCCCAGCACCTCCAGAAGATGCGACTGGCCGTTTCCGGCCACCCCGGCAAGGCCGAGGATTTCGCCCGCCCGGACGCTGAGCGACACGTCGGACAGCCGGGCGATGCCCTGCGCATCGGTGACGCAGAGCTTTTCGATCTCCAGCACCGTGCGGCCCGGCCGAGCCGGAGACTTGTCTATTCGCAACAAGACCTTTCGCCCGACCATCAGCTCGGCCAGCTCGGCGGGGCTGGTGTCGGCGGTCCGCAAGGTGGCAGTCATCTCTCCACGCCGCATGACGGAAACCGTATCGGTCGCGGCCATGATCTCGCGCAGCTTGTGGGTGATGAGGATGATCGTCTTGCCCTGCGACTTGAGGTTTTCCAATATCCGGAAGAGGTGATCGGCCTCGGCGGGTGTCAGCACCCCGGTCGGTTCGTCGAGGATCAGGATATCCGCCTGCCGATACAGCGCCTTCAGGATCTCGACCCGCTGGCGCATGCCGACGCCCAGATCCTCGATCCGCGCGTCGGGATCAACCTCAAGCTCGTAATCGGCGGCCAACTGGCGGAGTGTGCCGCGCGCCTTGGCCAGCGAGGGCTTTAGAAGCGCCCCGTCCTCGGTGCCGAGGATCACGTTCTCCAGCACCGTGAAGGGCTCGACCAGCTTGAAATGCTGGAACACCATGCCGATGCCCGCGCGGATCGCGTCATGGCTGTCGCCGATCTGGACCGGACGCCCGCCGATCAGGATCTCGCCGGCATCGGCCTTGTAGAAGCCGTAAAGGATCGACATCAGCGTCGACTTGCCCGCGCCGTTCTCGCCGACGATGCCGTGGATCGTGCCCCGCCGCACCACAAGCGAGATGTCGCGGTTCGCCCGGACCGGCCCGAACGCCTTGGAAATGCTCCGTAATTCGATGGCCGGGGCCGATGTCGCGACGGCCCCGGCATCCGCTGCCCCTGCCATGCCGGTTACTTCACCGGGCAGGTATTGTCGGACATGTAGTCATGCACCGCGATCTCGCCCGAAATGATCTTGGCCTTGGCGGCCTCGACCGCGTCGATCATCTCTGGCGTCACCAGATCCTTGTTGTTGTCGTCCATGGCATAGCCGACGCCATCCTCGGCCAGCCCAAGGCGGAACATGCCGGTTTCCAGCGCATCGCCCGCCTTGAAGGCGCTGTAGACGGCGACATCGACGCCCTTGACCATCGAGGTCAGAACCTGCCCAGGATGCAGGTGGTTCTGGTTGCTGTCGACCCCGATCGACAGGATCCCCTCATCGGCCGCGGCCTGCAGCACGCCAAGCCCGGTGGTGCCCGCTGCGGCAAAGATCACGTCGGCTCCCTGGCCGATCTGGGCGCGAGCCAGTTCGCTGCCCTTGACCGGATCGGCCCAGGCTTCGGCCGTGGTGCCGGTCATGTTCTGCAGAACCGTCGTCTCGGGGTCGACCGCCTTCGCGCCCTGGGCATAACCGCAGGCGAATTTCCGGATCAGCGGGATGTCCATGCCGCCGACAAACCCCACGGTGTTCGATTTTGACGCCATGGCGGCCATCATTCCGACCAGATAGCTGCCCTCATGTTCGGCAAAGACAATCGAGCGCACGTTTGGCGCATCGACCAGATCGTCGATGATCTCGAATTTCGTGTCGGGATAATCGGCCGCGACCTCTTCCAGAACCGACTTGAAGGCAAAGCCGGTCATCGCGATCGGGTTCAGCCCGGCCTCGGCAAAGCGGCGCAGCGCCTGTTCGCGCTGGGCTTCGGATTGCAGCTCGATCTCGCGATAGGTGCCGCCGGTTTCCGCCTTCCAGCGTTCGGCGCCATTGAAGGCCGCCTCGTTGAAGGATTTGTCGTACTTGCCGCCCAGATCGTAGATCAGGGCCGGGTCGGCCAGCGCGGTGCCTCCGGTCAGCGCCAGAGCGGCCGCGGCGCCCAGAACCTTCTGCGTGTTCGTCATCCAGATTTCTCCCGGTTGGTTGGCCGGCCTCGGGGGCGATCCTGCGCGCCCGGGGAGGCCGTTTGCCCGCCCCGATTAAGGCCGCCCGCCGGGGCGAGCGTCAACCGGATTTTAGGAATTCGCGGGCAGCGCCTTGCGCATCACCAAAGCGTCGATGCGGCGGCCGTCGGGCGTGCCGTAATAGCGCGGCCGCCGCCCGGCCAGCACAAACCCCGCGCCCGTGTAAAGCGCGCAGGCCGCCGCATTGTCGACCGCCACCTCAAGAAAGGCTTCCTGCGCGCCGCGGGCCCGCGCCTCGGCCTCGAACCCGTCCAGTCTGGCGCGGCCGAGGCCGGTCCGGCGGCATTCGGGGGCGACCGCAATGGTCAGAAGCTCGGCCTCGCCAGCGGCCACGCGACCCATCGAGAAGCCCTGCGCATCGCCGCAAAGAAAGGTCCCAGGTGTTGCCAGCAGGTCGTCGAATTCCGCGGCACTCCAGGGGCGGGGCGTCGTGAAGCACCGCGCATGCAGATCGGCAAGGGCGCCGGAATTCAGGGCCCGGCTTGCATCGGGCATCACGGCAGGATCACCGGCGGCGGATCGGCGGGCGGCGCGGCATCGGCGGGACGGACGTAAAGCGGTGCCGGACGCATCGGCATCGCACCGGTCGCGAGGATTTCGGCGGCCGCACGGGCGATCCGGGGCGCGATCTCGGTGGGCGCGGCCTCGGTCCAGCCGATGCCGAGTGCGGTGCCGATCTGGCGGGCGGCAAAGCCCGTGACATGACGGGCGCCCGCGGCGTCCAGCAGCGCCGCCTCGCCGGGGGTGTCGGGCGCGATCATCCGGGCGGGGCCCGGCACGCCGCGCGATCGCGGCTGGACATAGGCCAACCCGCGCGGCGCCTCGAGGCTCAGCAGATCGGGGGCCGGGTCGGGCTGGGTGCGCCGCAGCACTTCGAACATCGAGACGCCCACGGCCGGCACGCGTGATGCCAGCGCCAGCCCCCGCGCTGCGGCGACCGATACGCGGATGCCGGTGAAATTGCCCGGGCCGATACCGACGCCGAGTCCGCCCAGATCGGACCAGCCCAGCCCGGCCTCGGCCAGCATCTCGCACAGAAGCGGCATCAGCGCCTCGGCCTGGCCGCGCGCCATGTCCCGGTGCCGCGACAAGCAGACCACCCCGTCCCGCAGCAGGGCCGCGGTACAATAGGGGCCGGACGTGTCGAAGGCGAGGATCGGAGCGAGGGCGCGGCCCATCACATCGCGTCGGCGACCGGACGGACCTCGGTAACCTCGGGGATGTAGTGCCGCAGCAGGTTCTCGATGCCCATCTTGAGGGTCAGCGTCGAGGACGGGCAGCCCGCGCAGGCACCCTGCATGTGCAGATAGACAACGCCCCGGTCGAAGCCGTGGAAGGTGATGTCGCCGCCGTCCTGAGCCACGGCCGGACGCACGCGCGTATCGAGCAACTGCTTGATCTGCCGCACGATATCGCCATCCGGCCCGTCATGGTCGGCGTGCCCCGCCTCGGCGTTCTCGCCGGTCATGACCGGCTGGCCGGACTGGAAATGCTCCATGATCGCGCCGAGGATCGCGGGCTTGATATGATCCCAGTCGACCGTTTCGGCCTTGGTCACGGTCACGAAATCGGTGCCGAAGAAGACCCCGCGCACGCCCTCGACACTGAAGATCCTTGTCGCAAGCGGCGAGGCTCCGGAGGTCTCGGCCGAGGGAAAGTCCGCCGTTCCCGCCTCCAGCACCGCCTGCCCGGGCAGGAACTTCAGCGTGGCGGGGTTCGGAGTGGATTCGGTCTGGATAAACATGTGCCTATTCCTTAGCTTTGCGCTCGGATATGCGCCCGACAGGCCGATTTGTCAACTTTTGTGCAACTGCGGGCCGCTTTGCGCGGTCTCTGGAGCGCCTCGGAGCGGGTGCCTAGCACACCGCTTCCAGCCGTTCCTTCGACAGCCCGCCGGGCACGATCGTCACCGGGATCGGCAGGCTTCCCGCCCCGCGGGTCAGCTGGGTGACAAGCGGCCCCGGCCCCTTGCTGTCAGTGCCCGCGCCCAGAACCAGCACGCCGATCTCGGAATCCTCCCGGATCTGCGCCAGGATCTCGGGCACCGCCTCGCCCTCGCGGATCACCAGTTCGGGGTCGATCCCCTGCCGGTCGCGCATCCATTTGGCGAAGACCTCGAAATGCGCCTCGATCCGTTCGCGGGCTTCTTCGCGCATCAGATCGCCGACGCCGATCCAGTGGTTGAACTCCTCGGGCGCGATCACCGACAGGATCTGAACCCCGCCGCCCGTCTTCGCGGCCCGGAGCGCGGCAAAGCGCATCGCGTTCAGACATTCGCGGCTGTCGTCCAGCACCACCAGAAACTTGCGCATCGGGGCCTCCTCCGGGAACCGCGCCTCAGCATGACCGACCGGCCGCGCGCTGGCAACTCCCCCCTCCTGCCGCAGGCCCGTCCGCGGGAGACGGGCCTGACCTGCTGATTTCTTCTTGGCCTGAATACCCATTATTCCCCGTCAACGGGGCCGGGATCAGGCGGCCGAATGGGCCCAGTCCCAATACAGCTCGCGCACCTTCGCGGTCAGCGGCCCGGGCTGGTATTGGACATCGTCGAAGGCCTTGACCGGTGTCACCTTCATCATATTGCCCGACAGGAACACCTCGTCGGCCTGGCGCACATCGTCAAAGCTCAGCACGGCTTCATGGACCTTGTAGCCCGCCGCCGTCAGGTTCGAGATATGCCGTTTGCGGGTCAGCCCGGCGAGGAAGGTGCCGTTGGCGATGGGGGTGAAGAACTCGCCGTCCCTGACGATGAAGACGTTCGCGGTCGCGGTCTCGGCGACATTGCCCAGCGCATCCGCGACCAGCGCATTGCCGAAGCCCTTGGCGCGTGCCTCGGCCAGCATCCGCGCGTTGTTGGGGTAAAGGCAGCCCGCCTTGGCATTGACCACGGCGCAGTCCAGCGTCGGGCGGCGGAAGCGCGTCGTCGTCATCGTCGTGGCGCTGCCCGGCGCGGCCATCGGGATTTCCTCAAGGCAGATCGCAAAGCCGGTGGCGCCGGGCTTCGGCGCGACGCCCAGCGAGTCGCCCTCAAGCGCCCAGTACATCGGCCGGATATAGACGGCGGCATCGGCCGGGTAGGTCTTCAGCCCTTCCCAAACGATCTCGGCCATCTCGTCGCCGGCGATAGTGGGGGTGATCATCAGCGCCTCGGCCGAGCGGTTGATCCGGTCGCAATGGGCCTGAAGATCGGGGGCGATGCCCTCGAAATAGCGCGCGCCGTCGAAGACCGTGGTGCCCAGCCAGGACCCGTGATCGGCGGCGCACATCACCGGAATGTCGCCCCGGTGCCAGGTTCCGTTGTAATATGTGCGAATATTCGTGCCTGTGGCCATGGCGTACCTCTTCGGAAATTCGTCGCGCACCCTAGACCCGGGCCGCGGGAGCGTCCAGACCGCAGAACATTGCCACCATCCAAGCGGACGCCCCGGCAGAAAAGACGCGCCCCCGGCGGGGCGGCCGGGGGCGGATCGGGTCTCGCAGTCCGCGGGCACTGGCGCAACGGGCGGATGCGCCGGACTTGGGGATGACGAGGCGGCCCCCGGATAAACGGTACCGTAGCGGAACCCGACCACCCAACCCTGTGCGGCGAGCGATTCCGTTTTGTGTCAGGCCGGAGTCCGTTTTGTGAATTCGCCGCCGGGGACCGAGTCGGCCTCGTCCAGCAGCGCCTGCAGGTCCAGCCGGTCATTGACCATCCGCAGGTTGCCCGCAGCGTCCCGCGGCCAGTCGGCCTCGGGCTTGTCGCGGTAAAGCTCGACTCCGTTGCCGTCCGGATCGGTCAGGTAGATGGCCTCGCTGACACCGTGATCGGCCGCGCCGTCAATCGGGATACCTGCTGCCAGCACGCGCGCCAGCGCGGTGCCGAGGCTCTTGCGGTCGGGATAGAGGATCGCGGTGTGATAAAGTCCGGTATGGCCCGGGGGCGGCGGCGTCGCGCCAAGGCTGTCCCAGGTGTTCAGGCCGATATGGTGGTGATAGCCGCCGGCCGAGAGAAACGCGGCGCCGGAGCCGTAGCGCTGTTGCAGCTCGAAACCCAGCACGCCGGAATAGAAGGCCATGGCACGGTCCAGATCGGCCACCTTCAGATGGACATGGCCGATGCGGGTTTCAGGCGAAATGGGGGGCATGGGGTGTCTCCTTTCGGGTCGAAAGGTAGCATCCCGCATGGTGCGCACATACCGCATGGAACCCCACGTGGTATGTGCGATTTTGCAATGCCTCAGGCGCCGACCATGCCGACGATCTGATAGGCGCGCCGCACGATGGGTTCGGCGATTGCATTGGCCTGCTCGGCGCCATGGGCGAGGATGCGGTCGATCTCGGCCGGGTCCTGCATCAGGCGGCTCATCTCGGTCGAGATCGGCGACAGCCGGTCGACCGCCAGATCGGCCAGCGCGGGCTTGAAGGTGCCGAATTGCTGCCCGGCATACTCGGCCACCACCTCGGCCGCGGTCTTGCCGGAAAGGGCGGCATAGATGTTGACGAGGTTGCGGGCCTCGGGCCGACCCTCCAGCCCCTCAAGGGTCTCGGGCAGGGGCTCGGGGTCCGTCTTGGCCTTCTTGATCTTCTTGGCGATGGCATCGGCGTCGTCGGTCAGGTTGATCCGGCTCATGTCGGACGGGTCCGATTTCGACATCTTCTTGGTGCCGTCGCGCAGGGACATGACTCGGGTCGCGGCCCCCTCGATCACCGGTTCCGGCACCGGGAAGAATTCGACGCCATAGTCATTGTTGAACTTGATCGCGATGTCGCGGGTCAGTTCCACATGCTGCTTCTGGTCCTCGCCGACCGGCACATGGGTGGCATGATAGACGAGGATGTCGGCCGCCATCAGCGCCGGATAGGCAAAAAGCCCCAGCGACACGTTTTCGGAATTCTTGCCCGCCTTGTCCTTGAACTGGGTCATGCGCTGCATCCAGCCCAGCCGGGCGACGCAGTTGAAGATCCAGCCCAGCTGGGCGTGGCCCGGCACCGCCGACTGGTTGAACAGGATCGACTTGGTCGGGTCGATGCCGCTGGCGATGAAGCCCGCGGTCAGCTCGCGCGTGGCGCGGTTCAGCTTTTCGGGATCTTGCCAGACGGTGATCGCATGCATGTCGACGATGCAATAGATCGTGGGCATGTCGCCCCGGTCCTGAGTCTCGCCAAAGCGCTTGAGCGCGCCCAGGTAGTTGCCCAGCGTCAGCCCGCCCGAGGGCTGGATGCCGGAAAAGACTCGCGGTGTGTGGACCACCTCGGCCATCGGTTCATCTCCGTCTGGAATTTCACGCCCCGCTCGCTTACCGATGCAGGGGAACAGCGTCAACCGAGGCCCGTGTCGCATGCAGTCCGATCCCAACGCTCCGCCGATCAACCCGTTGCCCGCCGTGGTCTGGCTTTTGACCCTGCCGGTGATCGCGATGGAGGCGGTGCTGAGCCTCGGCGAAAGCGGGCTGGCGGGCGGGCCTGGCGCGGTCGGCTGGCGGATGGAGGCGATCCGCGATTACGGCTTCTCGGGGCAGGTCTTCGACTGGATGCTGAAGACCGGCCAGTTTCCGGCCGACCAGATGATGCGCTTCGTCACCTATCCGTTTATCCATGGCAGCGTGACCCATGCGGTCTTCGTGGTGGTCTTCATCCTCGCGCTGGGCAAGATGGTGGGCGAGGTGTTTCGCGCCTGGGCCGTGCTTTTCGTCTTTTTCGGCGCGGCCATCGTCGGGGCGGCGGTCTATGGGCTTCTGATCGACAGCCCGGTGCCGCTGATCGGCGGCTATCCTGCGGTCTACGGGCTGATCGGCGCCTTCACCTTCCTGATGTGGGTGCGGCTGGCGGGGACAGGGGCCACGCAATACCGGGCCTTCACGCTGATCGGGGTGCTGCTGGGCATCCAGCTTCTGTTCAGCCTGCTTTTCGGCGGGTCGATGGACTGGGTTGCCGATCTGGCCGGGTTCTGCACCGGGTTCGTGCTGTCTTTCCTGGTCAGCCCCGGCGGCTGGTCCCGGGTGCGGGCGAAGATCCGTCACCGCTGACGGCGCATCGCCCGGCGGAATTCGGACAGGCGGAACGCGCCCAAAGCGTGGCCCAGCCCGAAATACGAAACGATCCCCAGCGCCACCAGACCGGCCAGCGCCGGATAGCGCAGCCCGCCCTCGGCCAGCCAGGGCTGGGCGGCGCGGGCCGCGCCCCAAAGCAGCGCCCCCATCAGCCCCGAGGCCAGCACGATCCGCCCGGCCCGGCGCCTGAGCCGCGCGTCGATTTCGGCCGCCGCACCATAGCGGCGTGATCCGTACCAAAGCAGCGCGACCATCGCCCAGCCGGCCAGCGTGGTGCCCCAGGCCGCCGCGATATAGCCGAAGACCGGGGCCAGCCCAATCGCGACGCCCGCATTCACCGCCAGCGCGCCAAGTGCGTAATAGAACGGCCGCCGCGTATCCTCGCGCGCGAAGAAGAGCGGCTGCAGCACCTTCTGGATCACGAAGGCCGGCAGCCCCGCGCCATAGACCGCGACCGCCAGCGCGGTGGCCGCGACATCCGCCTGATCGAAGGCGCCGCGCCTGAACAGCACGCCCACGATGGGGCCGGGGATCGTGGCCAGCGCGACGGCGGCGGGCACGGTCAAGGCCAGCGCGAATTCGCCCGCGCGGTTGAAGGCGTCGCGCCCGCCCGCCGTGTCGCCCGCGCCCAGACGGCGCGAGAGATCGGGCAAGAGCACGACACCGATGGCAATGCCGACCACGCCCAGCGGCAACTGGTACAGCCGGTCGGCATAGGATAGCCACGCCACCGCGCCCTCGAAGAAGCTGGCGACCTGCCGCCCGATCAGCAGGTTGACCTGCACCACGCCCCCCGCCAGCGCCGCCGGGGCCGCGATGATGGCCAGCCGCCTCAACTCGGGCGTCAGGCGGGGGCGGCGGAGGGTCAGCCGGAACCCGGCCTTCGCGGCGGCGGTCCAGACCAGCGCCATCTGCGCGATCCCGGCCAGCGGCACCGTCCAGACCAGCGCGTCGCCCACCGGCCAGCCCATCGTGGCCGCCAGCAGCATGGCGCCGACCAGCAGGACGTTCAGCAGGACGGGGGCCGCGGCCGCAGCGACAAAGCGGCCGGTCGCGTTCAGCACGCCCGACAGAAGAGCCGCCAGCGAAATGAAGAGGATATAGGGAAAGGCGATGCGGCCATAGACCACCGCGATGTCGAACCGCTCATCGGCCGCGAAGCCCCCCGCCATGGCCAGCACCAGCACGGGCATCGCCAGTTGCGCCAGCAGCGTAAAGCCGATCAGCACCGTCGCCAGCCCGGTGAAGGCGTCGCGCGCGAAGTCGAGCGCGCCCTCGTCCCGTTCCAGCTTCTTCGAGAAGAGCGGCACGAAGGCCATGTTGAACGCGCCCTCGGCGAAGAAGCGGCGGAACATGTTGGGCAGCGAGAAGGCCACCAGAAAGGCCTCGGCCACCGGTCCGGTGCCCAGATAGGCCGCGATCAGGATATCGCGGGCAAAACCGAGGATGCGGCTGGCCAGGGTCCAGACGCCGACGGTCAGAAAGCCCGACACCAGCCGGATCGGCTGCATCAGTTATAGGCCCTCTCGGTGCCCTTCTCGATGGCCTCGCGCAGCTTGCGTTCCAGCGACTCCTGCCGGGATTTCGAATAGAGCTTCAGCCCGAAACTGTCCTTCACATAGAAGCTGTCGACCACCTGCGCGCCATAGGTCGCGATCATCGCCGAGGCGATGTAGATGTTGGAGGTCGCGAAGATCCGGGTCAGGTCGTACAGCAGCCCCGGCCGGTCGCGGGTATCGACCTCGATGATGGTGTAGATCTCGGACCCGTCATTGTCGAAGGTGATCGAGGTCGGGAACTTGAACCCGCGCTCGCGCTTCTTGACCTTGTCGCGGTCGGCAAGCTTTTCGCGCGGGCGCACCTCGCCCATCAGGGTCTTTTCGATCATCTGGCTGAGCCGGGACAGCCGCGAGGAGTCGTAGGGCGACCCGTCCGCGTCCTGGACCCAGAAGGCGGCTGTGGCGTAGCCGTCCTTGGTGGTATATGTGCGCGCGTCGACGACATTGGCGCCGACCAGCGCCAGCGCCCCCGCCAGCCGCGAAAAGATCCCCGGATGGTCCGACAGCGCAAAGCAGACGCGGGTGGCGTCGCGGTCGGCATCCTCGGCCAGGTCGATCCGGATCTCGTCATTGCTGATGCCGCGCAGGAGGTTGGCCATCACCACATGGGTACCGCTCGGCAGGCCCTGCCAGTAGGGCCCGTAATGGCGCCCGGTTTCAAGCCGAAGCTCCTTGGCATCCCAGCCCGCCAGCGCCTCGCGCAGCGCGCGTTTCGATTCAGCCTCGCGGCGTTCGCGGTTGATATCCTCGAGCCCGCCTTCAAGCGCGGTCACGGTTTCGCGGTAAAGGCTGCGGATCAGCTGGGCCTTCCAGTTATTCCAGGTCCCCGGACCCACCCCGATGATGTCGCAGACCGTCAGAACCGTCAGCAGATCGAGCCGCTTGCGGGTCTTCACCGCCTTGGCGAAGTCGCGCACCGTCCGAGGATCGGACAGGTCGCGCTTCTGCGCCATGTCCGACATCAGCAGGTGATAGCGCACCAGCCATTCGACGGTCTCGCACTCTTCGGCCTTCAGCCCCAGGCGCGGCGCCACCTTGCGCGCGATCTGCGCCCCCAGCACCGAATGATCCTCGGGCCGGCCCTTGCCGATATCGTGCAGCAGCAGCGCGACATACAGGATGCGCCGGTTCACGCCGTCCTTCAGGATGCGGCTGGCGATGGGCAGTTCCTCGACCAGTTCGCCGCGCTCGATCTGGGCCAGCGTCGAGATGCACTGGATGGTATGCTCGTCCACCGTGTAGCTGTGATAGACGTTGAACTGCATCATCGCCACGATGGGCTCGAATTCCGGGATCAGCGCCGACAGCACGCCCAACTCGTTCATCCGCCGCAGCGAGCGTTCGGGGTTGCCGTGTTTCAGCAGCAGATCGAGGAAGATCCGCTGAGCCTCGGGGTCGCTGCGCACCTCGTCGTCGATCAGCCGCAGATTGGCCTGGATCAGCCGCATCGCGTCGGGGTGCAGCAGCGTGCCGGTCCGCAGCGCCTCTTCGAAGATCTTCAGAAGGTTCAGCTTGTCGGCCAGAAACGCCTTGGGGTCCGAGACGTTCATGCGGTTCTGCACGATCTCGTAGCCCTTCGGCACCTTGCGACGCCGCCGGAACAGCCCGATCAGCGCGGGCTCTTTCTTGACATGGGCCGCCTCGAGCTTGGTCAGGAAGATCCGGGTCAGGTCGCCAACCGTGGTGGCGTGGCGGAAATAGTCCTGCATGAAATGCTCGACCGCGCGGCGCCCGCCATGGTCGGCATAGCCCATCCGCGCCGCCACCTCGACCTGCATGTCGAAGGTCAGCTGGTCGATCGCCCGGTCGGCGATCAGGTGCAGATGGCAGCGGACGGCCCAGAGAAACCGCTCGGCCTCGACGAAGCCGTTGAACTCGTCGCTGGTGAAGAAGCCAAGCTTGACCAGTTGCGAGGCGCGGTCGACGCGATAGACGTATTTCGCGATCCAGTAGAGCGATTGCAGATCGCGCAGCCCGCCCTTGCCTTCTTTCACGTTGGGTTCCAGCACGTAGCGCTGACCGCCCTGCTTGCGCAGCCGTTCGGACCGCTCGGCCAGCTTGGCCTCGATGAATTCGGCGGCGGTGCCCTTGAAGAGATCGTCCCAGAGCGCGGTGTTCAGGGCCTTGTCCAGCGGCTCGTGGCCGCCGAGAAAGCGGTTTTCCAGCAAGGCCGTGCGGATCGTGTAATCCTCGCGGCCCAGCCGGACGCAATCCTTCACCGTGCGCGAGGCATGGCCGACCTTCAGTCGCAGGTCCCACAGCATGTAGAGCATGGATTCGATCACGCTCTCGGCCCAGGCGGTCAGCTTGTAGGGGGTCAGGAACAGCAGGTCGACATCGGAATGGGGCGCCATCTCGCCCCGGCCGTAGCCGCCGACCGAGAAGACGGCGAGGCGCTCGCCCTCGGTCGGGTTGGGGCGCGGGTGCAGGATCTCGCAAGAGACTTTCATCGTCGCGCGCAGCAGACAGTCGGTCAGCCAGGTATAGGCGCGCACGGTCGGGCCCGCGTCGAAGGGCCGTTCGGCGAAGCCCGCGGCGATGACCTCGCGGCCTTTCTGCCGGGCCTCGGCCAGATACTGCACCACGGCACCGCGCAGCGCCTTGGGGTCGACCCCCTCGGCGGTCAGGCGGGTCAGTTCGGCCTCGAAGGAGGCCATGTCGAAAATGTCGGACGCCGGACAGATCAGGCTGTCCGGCGCCGGGTCTGCGCGGCGGGATCTGGACGGGCTAGAAGCCTGCGCCGCCGAAACTTCTTGGAGCGGGGTCAATCACAGTCACCTGGTTGTCGCGGATCTCGGCCACGGCCAAGGCCCGCTCGTTCGTGCCGTCGGAGCGCAGGCGGAACACGCCGTTCACACCGACAAAGCCCGAAGGCTGTGTCAGCCCTGAGACCGTCAGCGCATCGCTGCGGCCCTGGCTGGCAAGGGCGCCGATCGCGGCGATGCCGTCATAGGCAAGGCCGGCGGCGGGATGGGCAGGCTCGCCATAGGCGGCCATGTAGCGCCGTTCGAACCGGTCCGAAACGCCCGGATCGGGCAGGGCGAACCAGCCGCCCTGAAGGCCCGGCAGCGCGAGCGTCGAGGGCGGAATATCCCAGCGCGTCAGCCCGATGAACTTGACCTCGGCGGGATCGACGCGGTTCTCCGGCAGGAGCTGCGCCAGAAGGGGCAGCGCGCCCGCGGTGCTGGCAGTGAAGAAGATCGCCGAGGCTCCCGAATCGCGGGCCTTGCGGGCCAGACCGGGCACGGCCTGCACGACGCCGTTCTGCGACAGCTCGTAGCTGCCGGTTGCCGCGACCGTGCCGCCGCTTCGCGCGACGGCCGAGGCGATGGCCGCCCGACCGGCCTCGCCCGCCACGTCAGGGTCGTGCACGATCATGACCTGGCTTCGGCCCTGGGCCATGGCATAGCGGGCCAGCCGGTCGGCGGTGTTCTCGAAGGTGGGTCCCAGCACGAAGACGTTGCCGCCGGCGATCTGGGTATTGTTGGAAAAGCTCAGCACGTTGATCCCGCGCCGGGCGACGGCCAGGCCCGCGGCATTGGCCGACTGGGCATAAAGCGGACCGAGGATGATCTTGGCCCCGTCCGAGGCGGCCTCGGCCGCGACCTTCGCGGCGATGTCGGGATTGCCCGCGGTATTGTAGACGCGAAGGTCGATCTGTACGCCCTTGAGGTCGGAAATCGCAAGCCGCGCCGCATTCTCAAGGCTGCGCGCGACCACCTCATCGCCCGGAGTGCCCGACCCGTGGGGCACCAGAAGCGCCACAGGAACCGGTTTCGAGGCATTGATCGAGGGGCCGCCTCCCAGTCCTGACGGCTGGCAGGCCGCGACCAGAGCAAGGGCGGCCAAGCCCAGGATCGGCGCCAGGACCGGTTCCAGGACGGGAGCCAACCGCTTGCGGCAGGCGCGAAAAACGGCGATCATGACCCTCTCCTTCACTGGGGCGGTCTCGACGGCGACCCTATGCGGATCGGCGGGGCAAGTAAACGTCAGACAGGTAAAAGAATCCTTGGAAATCCTGCGCAATCCGTTGCCCCCGGGGCTTTATTTCGTCGCTACGCCGATCGGTGCCGCGCGCGATATCACGCTGAAAGCGCTGGATATTCTGGCTTCGGCCGACGTCCTTGCTGCCGAAGACACGCGCACGGCGCGGCACCTGATGCAGATCCACGGGATTGCGCTGGGCGACCGGCCGCTGATCGCCTATCACGACCATTCGGCGCCGTCGGTTCGGGATGGCCTGGTCGGAATGGCGGCCTCTGGCAAGTCGGTCGCCTGCGTCAGCGAGGCGGGGACGCCGATGGTGTCGGACCCCGGCTTTCCGCTTGCGCGCGCCGCCATCGCGGCCGGGGTTGCGGTGCATGCCGCGCCCGGGCCCTCGGCGATGCTGGCGGCGCTGGTGGTGGCGGGGCTGCCGAGCGACAGGGTGCTTTTTGCCGGCTTTCCTCCCGCCCAGGCCGGAGCGCGCGGCCGGATGCTGGACGATCTCGCTTCGGTGCCAGCGACGCTGGTGTTCTACGAATCGCCCAGGCGCATTAGCCGACTGTTAGAGGAAATGGTGGTATCCCTCGGCCCGGATCGCGAGGCTGCGGTCTGTCGGGAACTGACCAAGCGGTTCGAGGAAATCTCGCGCGGCACGCTCGCGGACCTTGCCCAGGCCTTTGCCGGGCGCGAGGTCAAGGGCGAGATCGTGCTTGTGGTCGGGCGGGCTTTGCCACGCCAGGCCGAGGCCGCAGATCTTGAGGCCGCGCTTGACGAGGCTCTGGCGCGGCTCTCGGTCAAGGATGCGGTGGCCGAGGTTGCCGCGTCGCTGGACCTGCCCCGGCGGCAGGTCTATCGCGCAGCCCTCGACCGGGAGGGCAAGGCGTAGCTCTGGAGGGCGGATTGTGAGCGGAACTGTGTCTTATCATTCTGGGGTCTCGGCCGAAGATTGCGTTGCCCGCGGCTATGAACGGCGCGGCATGGCCATTGCGGCGCGCCGCTGGCGCGGCGGCGGCGGCGAGATCGATCTGATCGCGCGCGACGGCGATGGTCTCGTCTTCGTCGAGGTCAAGGCCAGCCGAAGCTTCGCTCGCGCGGCCGAGCGGATCACGCGGCGGCAGATGGTTCGGGTGATGACGGCCGCGCAGGAATTTCTGGCCGACGAGCCGAAGGGGCAACTCACCGATATTCGCTTTGATGTCGCTTTGGTGAACGGGATCGGCGAGGTCGATATTCTCGAGAACGCGTTCTGCGCCTGAGCGCGGTTGCAAATCCTTGGTGGCTCGGCCATCCAGAGCGGGCGCCGTGGCGCCCGGGCGACGGGCGGCGGTGGGGAAGGCCGGGCGAGGGAGCACCAGATGCCGTTGAAGGTTGCCATTCAGATGGACCCGATCGGGGCCGTCAATATCGACGCGGACAGCACGTTCAGGATTGCTGAAGAGGCGCAGGCGCGCGGGCACAGCCTGTTCTACTATACCCCAGACCGGCTTTTCTGGAATGACGGGCGCGTCATGGCGCGGGGCTGGCCGCTGGAGGTCCGCCGGGTGCGGGGTGATCATTTCACACTGGGGCCGGAGCAGGAGGTCGATCTTGGCGCCTATGATGTCGTCTGGCTGCGGCAGGACCCGCCCTTCGATATGGGCTACATCACCACAACGCATCTTCTGGAACATCTGGCGCCTGGCACCCTCGTCGTGAACGATCCGTTCTGGGTGCGCAATTTTCCGGAAAAGCTTCTGGTTCTTCGTTTCCCCGAGCTTATTCCTCCGACCGTGATCGCCCGCGATCTGGCAACCCTGCGCGCCTTCAAGGACCTGCACGGAGACATCATCCTCAAGCCGCTCTATGGCAATGGCGGGGCCGGGATCTTCCGGCTCGACCCCGACGATCGCAACCTGGCCTCGTTGCATGAGCTTTTCTCGGGATTAAGCCGCGAGCCGCTGATCGCGCAGAAATTCCTGCCTGCGGTTCGCAAGGGCGACAAGCGCGTCATTCTGGTCGACGGCGCGCCGGTCGGAGCCATCAACCGGGTCCCGGCCGAGGGCGAGACCCGGTCGAACATGCATGTGGGGGGCCGTGCCGAACGGGCGGATCTGACGCCCCGCGATCTGGAGATCTGTGCCGCCATCGGCCCGACGCTGAAGGAGGCCGGTCAGGTTTTCGTGGGTATTGACGTGATCGGCGATCATCTGACCGAGATCAACGTGACCTCGCCCACCGGCATCCAGGAGCTGGAGCGCTTCGACAAGGTCAATATCGCCGCCCGGATCTGGGAGGCGATCGAGGCGAAGCGGGGCTGAACCCCGCATCGCCTGCCTTTCACTTCTGGACTTCGCCGGTGACGATCTGCCGGAAGAATTTCGCGACCGGACCGTCCGAGCCGGAACCCTGGCGTGCGGTCCAGGGCCGGTGCGAGGTGCTGCCGCCTTTCGGGTCCGTCCCGACATTGGTTTCGCTTTTGCTGAGAAGCGGCAGCCCCAGGGCGGCCGAGAACGGCGTCGGATTGTCGGTCATCAGCGCGAGGTCGGAGCGGCGCCCGCTGAGCAGCGGCCAGCCGAACCGGCTGGAAAACGGGGTGGGGCTGTCGGTCATCAGCTCGGTCGACGAGCCCTGTTTCTGGCTCAGCAATGGCAGGTTCAGCGCGTCTGACAGCGGGTAATCGCGGACCTTGTCCAGCTCGACATCGGGTTTGCGATTGCTCAGCAGCGGCCAGCCGAACCGGCTCGACAGCGGGGTGGGGTTGTCGGTCATGAGGCCATGTCTGTCGGTCATCGTGACATCCTTCCTTCGATGTTTGCAGGTTCGACCGAGTCAACAACCCGGGTGCCGCAGGGTTCCTGCAAATGCCACGATCAAGGGATCGTGACCCTTGGCGCAAGCATCGGCGGCCCTCTAGCTGTCGCCGACGGCCAGACGAAAGCCGACGGCCTCGGCGACATGGGGCCGCGCAACCTGCTGGGCGCCGTCGAGATCGGCGATGGTCCGGGCGACGCGCAACACGCGGTGATAGCCGCGCGCGGTCAGCCGGAACCGCTCTGCCGCCCGCAAAAGCAGCGCGCGCCCGTCGGCATCGGGCGTTGCGATCTCGTCGAGCAGCGCTCCCTCTGCCTCGGCGTTCACTCGCACCCGGGGATGCGCCTCGAAACGCGCGGTTTGCCGGGCGCGGGCGGTGGCGACCCGGGCCGCCACGGTGGCAGAGCTTTCGCCCGAAGCGGGCAGGTCGAGGTCGCGGAACGCGACCGGCGGCACCTCGACGCGCAGGTCGAACCGGTCCATCAGCGGACCCGAGATCCGGCCAAGGTAGTCCTCGCCGCACTGGGGCACGCGGGCGCAGGCTCGGGACGGGTCGGCGAGATAGCCGCATTTGCAGGGGTTTGCCGCCGCGACCAGCAGGAAGCGGCAGGGATAGCGCGTATGGGCATTGGCGCGGGCGATCACGACCTCACCGGTCTCGATCGGCTGGCGCAGCGTGTCCAGCACCTGACGCGGAAATTCGGGAAACTCGTCCATGAACAGCACGCCGTTATGGGCCAGACTGATTTCACCCGGTCCGGCACCGCGCCCGCCGCCCACAATGGCGGCCACCGACGCGGTGTGATGCGGGTCGCGAAACGGGCGCTGGCGCGAGATGCCGCCCTCGTCCAGCAGTCCCGCCAGCGAATGGATCATCGAGGTTTCAAGCGCCTCTGTCGGCGACAGCGGTGGCAGAAGGCCCGGGATCCGCGCGGCCAGCATCGACTTGCCCGAGCCGGGTTCGCCGACCAGAAGCAGGTGATGTCGGCCCGCCGCGGCGATCTCGAGCGCGCGCTTGGCGCGTTCCTGGCCCTTGACCTCGGCCAGATCGAGCGTCGGCGCGTCCGGCTGGACCTCGCCCGGTTCGGCCGGGGCCAGAGGGGCCTGGCCGGTGAAATGGCGCACCACCGAGGCGAGATCGGGCGCGGCCAGCACCTGGGTCGCGCCGACCCAGGCCGCCTCGGCGCCGCAGGCGCGCGGACATAAAAGCGCCCGGTCGGCTTCGGCGGCGGCCATCGCCGCGGGCAGCGCCCCGATCACCGGCACCAGCCGCCCGTCGAGCGACAGCTCGCCCAGGGCCACCACCCCTTCGGCCATGTCGCGGGGGATGACCTCGAGCGCGGCCAGCAGCGCCACTGCGATGGGCAGGTCGAAATGCGACCCCACTTTCGGCAGATCGGCGGGCGAGAGATTGACCGTGATCCGCTTCGAGGGCAGCGCCACGCCCATTGCCGCCAGCGCCGCGCGCAGCCGGTCGCGGGCCTCGCTGACCGCCTTGTCGGGGAGGCCCACCACTGAAAAGGCGGGAAGCCCGGGGGCGACCGCGCATTGCACCTCGACGATCTGTGCCTCGATGCCGTCGAAAGCCACCGTATAGGCCCGGGCCACCATCTCGCGTTCTCCGGTCTGAACCGGAAAACGGCTACGCCTGCTTGGTTACCGAATGGTAAATAGCGCTGACTTCGGGGAAGGCTTCGGGGTCGTTCGCGGCCTTGTCGCGGCAGCGCGCGTTGCAAAAGCCGATCACCACACCTTGCGTCTTGAGGAAATGAGTCGGCGGCTGGCCCGAGAACGGGCAGGCCGCGTTGACCGAGGGGCCTGAGGCAATGGCGCGGGCGGCGACCGGTTCGGGGCCGGGCCAGGGCAGGCGCGGCAGATCCATCGCATAGGGCTCGGGGTCGTAGCCGACGGTCATCCCCTCGGCGCGCCAGCGGCGGAAGGCCGGGTCCGCCAGATGCTGCGCCACGTAATTGGCGGCGGCATCGCCCACCGGCAGCCCATAGGCCGCGATCCTTGCCGCGACCGGGGCGTAGAAGGCATCGGCCAGCGAATAGCGCCCGAAAAGCCAGGGGCCGCCGGCGCCGAACCGGGCATGGGCCTCGGCCCAGATCGCCTGCAGGCGGTCGAGTTCGGCCAGCACCTCGGGCGGGGCCAGGAAGCCGTCGTAGGAATGGGACAGCACCATCGGACAGCGCGACCGCAGCGCGGGAAAGCCCGAATGCATCTCGGCCGCCAGCCAGCGCGCGCGCATCCGCGCGGCCACGTCCTCGGGCCAGAGCCCGGCCCCGGGATGGCGTTCGGCCAGGGTCTCGGCGATGGCCATCGTGTCGCCAATCGGCTCGCCCTCGGGGGTCAGAAGCGCGGGCACCAGATGCGCGGGCGCGGCCGGAGCCAGGTCGCGGCGCATGGTGCCGGTGTAAAGCCCGACCTCGGCAATCCGGTAGGGCAGGCCGAATTTCTCCAGCATCAGCCAGCCGCGCAGAGACCAGCTGGAATAGGTCCGGTCGCCGATGAAAAGCGTATATGTCATGGACTGAGGCTAGCCTCCGGGCGCGTCCGGAGAAAGCGCATTTTCGTGATCGTTCCGATACCGGCGCGCGGTGTCAGGACGGAACCGCTGAATATGTGCGTATATGCACACATGCATCGCGCGAATATTTCGATTCGTTCAAGCTCTTGTGTGATCCGGAACCGGATCGGCGCAGTATAGTTTAGGTAACGATAAAACTCTGTCTGACGGGAATTTGGCATGGCATTTGATGGATTCGATGCGAACACGCTGTCGCGTCAGGCGATGAAGGCGGAGCTTCTGGACGCCGAGACCGAACTGAAGCTTGCCTATGCCTGGCGCGACGAACGTGACGAGGCAGCCCTTCACCGCCTGATCACGGCCTATATGCGGCTGGCGATCTCGATGGCGGCAAAATTCAAGCGTTACGGCGCGCCGATGAACGACCTGATCCAGGAGGCGAGCCTTGGCCTGATGAAGGCGGCCGACAAGTTCGACCCTGACCGGGGCGTGCGCTTTTCGACCTATGCGGTCTGGTGGATCAAGGCCTCGATCCAGGACTACGTGATGCGGAACTGGTCGATGGTCCGGACCGGGTCGACCTCAAGTCAGAAATCGCTGTTCTTCAACATGCGCCGGGTTCAGGCCCGACTGGAACGCGAGGCGGCGGGGCGGGGAGAGTCGCTCGATCGCCACCAGCTGCGCCAGATGATCGCCTCCGAGGTCGGCGTGCCCTTGCAGGATGTCGAGATGATGGAGGGCCGGCTGTCGGGGTCCGATTTCTCGCTGAACGCCTCGCAATCCACCGACGAGGAGGGGCGCGAATGGATCGAGACCATCGAGGATAACAGCGCGCAGGCAGCCGAACTGGTCGAGGAGGGGCGCGACCGGGCGCAACTGCGCGGCTGGCTGGTGCATGCCATGGGCCAGCTGAACGACCGCGAACGCTTCATCGTCAAGGAACGCAAGCTGCGCGACGACCCCCGCACGCTGGAAAGCCTCGGCAACGAGCTTGGCCTGTCCAAAGAGCGGGTGCGTCAGCTAGAGGCCGCGGCCTTCGGCAAGATGCGCAAGAGCCTTGAAGCCCAGTCGCCCGAGGTGCTTCACTTCCTGGCGTGAGACATGTTGCAAGAATCGCCGCGCTGGCCGCGGCCCTGACCGCCCATGCCGCCGGCGCCGAGGAAATCGGCTCGGCGGCTTTCTCCTCGCTGCCTGCCGCCGATGTGGTGGTGCTGGGCGAGACCCATGACAACCCCGACCAGCATGCCAATCAGGCTGCGGCCGTCAGGGCGCTGGCGCCGAAGGCTCTGGTCTTCGAGATGCTGACGCCGGACCAGGCTGCGAAGGTGACGCCGGGGCTTCGTCTCGACGGCGTGGCACTGGGCCAGGCGCTGGGCTGGGAAGCATCGGGCTGGCCCGATTTCGCGATGTATTTCCCGATTTTCTCGGCCGCGCCCGAGGCAAGGGTCTATGGCGCGGCATTGCCGCGCGACGAGGTCCGCCGGGCCGTGACCGAAGGGGCGGCCGCCGTCTTCGGGGCCGATGCCGCGACCTATGGTCTGACCGACCCGCTGCCCGAGGCCGAACGCGAAGAACGGATCAACGATCAGCGCGAGGCCCATTGCAACGCGCTTCCCGACCATCTTCTGCCCGGCATGGTCGAGGCACAGCGGCTGCGCGATGCCGCGCTGGCCCGGGCCGCGCGGCAGGCGCTGGACGACACCGGCGGGCCGGTCGCGGTGATCGCGGGCAACGGCCATGCCCGGACCGACTGGGGCCTGCCCGCGGCCTTTGCCCGGGTTGCCGAGGGCGCCCGGCTGATCTCTGTCGGCCAGCTCGAGGGGGCCGCGACGGGCACTCCGCCCTATGACTACTGGCTGGTCACGGGGGCGGCCGAGCGTGGTGACCCCTGCACCGCGCTGACCGGCGGCTAGGGCTGGCAGCGGCGCTTGTCTCGGCCCCGTCCGGGGCCTAAGACTGTCTTTCCAAGGGGTTCTGGCAAGAGGTTGACGGGCGGGCGGCATGGTTTCCGGCAAACGCATTCTACTGATCGTCGCGGGGGGCATCGCCGCCTACAAGACGCTCGATCTGATCCGCCGCCTGCGCGAACGGGGCGCGGCGGTCACCCCGGTGATGACGCAGGCGGCCGAACGCTTCGTGACGCCGTTGTCGGTTTCCGCGCTGGCGGGCGAGGCGGTGCATCGCGACCTCTTCGATCTGACCCGCGAGGCCGAGATGGGGCATATCCAGCTGTCGCGCTCGGCCGATCTGGTGGTGGTGGCGCCCGCGACCGCGAACCTGATGGCGAAGATGGCGGGCGGGCTCGCCGACGATCTGGCCTCGACCCTGCTGCTGGCGACCGACACGCCCGTTCTGCTGGCGCCCGCGATGAATGTGCGGATGTGGACCCATCCCGCGACCCGGCGCAATCTGGGGGTGCTGCAATCGGACGGTATCCGCGTCGTCGGGCCCAATGAGGGCGACATGGCCTGCGGTGAATACGGGCCGGGGCGGATGGCCGAGGTGCCCGAGATCCTTTCCGCGATCGAGGCCGCGCTGGGCGCGGGGCCGCTTGCCGGGCGCCGCATCGTCGTGACTTCGGGACCGACGCATGAACCGATTGATCCGGTCCGCTATATCGCCAACCGGTCCTCGGGGGCGCAGGGCACGGCGCTGGCCCGGGCGCTGGCGACGCTGGGCGCCGAGGTGGTTTTCGTGACCGGCCCGGCCGCGGTGCCGCCGCCCCAGGGTGTCGAAATCGTTCGGGTCGAGACCGCGCGCGAGATGCTGGCGGCGGTCGAAGCCGCACTTCCGGCCGATGCCGCCGTCTGCGCCGCCGCTGTCGCCGACTGGCATGTCGCCAATGCCGCCGATCAGAAGATGAAGAAGGACGGATCGGGCCGGGCGCCGGTTCTGGATTTCGCCGAAAACCCGGACATTCTGGCCCGCATCGCCCGGCGGGCCGAAGACCGGCCGCGTCTCGTGGTGGGCTTTGCCGCTGAAACCCATGATGTCGTGGCCCATGCCGAGGCCAAGCGCGCGCGCAAGGGCTGCGACTGGATCGTCGCCAATGACGTCTCGCCCGCGACCGGCATCATGGGGGGCGCCGAGAACGAGGTGACCCTGATTACCGGCTCGGGCGCCGAGGCTTGGCCGCGTCTGTCGAAGGACGAGGTCGCCCAGCGGCTCGCCCGCCGGATCGCCGAGGCGCTGGCATGAGCCCGCGTCTTGAGATCGTCTGGGAAGACTGGGCCGACCGCAGCCTGCCGCTGCCTGCCTATCAGACCCCGGGCTCGGCCGGCGCCGACATTCGCGCGAACCTGCCGCCCGAAGATCGCGAGGCCGGGCTGACGCTGGCACCGATGGAGCGCCGGATCGTGCCCACAGGCTTCCGGATGGCCTTTCCCGCCGGGTTCGAGGTGCAGATCCGCCCGCGCTCGGGGCTGGCGCTGAAGCACGGGATCACGCTTCCGAATACGCCCGGCACCATCGACAGCGACTATCGCGGGCCGCTTGGCGTGCTGCTGGTCAATTTCGGGGGCGAACCCTACACCATCCGCCATGGCGACCGGATCGCCCAGATGATCGTGGCGCCGGTGGTGCAGGCGGCCTTCGAGGTGGTCGAGGCGCTGGACGAGACCGTTCGCGGCGAGGGCGGGTTCGGGTCGACGGGGCGCGGCTGATGGGACTGGTGCTGGGAATTGCGCTGGTGCTCTGGTCGCTGGGGATGATCCTCCGCATCTCGCGCCAGGGTCGCTGGGGCATGATCGGCGGCCTTTACGCGGGCGTCCTGATCCTGCAACTCGCCATGCCCGCGAGCCATCCGCTGCGCCAGGCCATCGGCGGCACGCCCGAGGGATGGGCGGCGCTTGGGGTCCTGGCGCTTTTGGTCGTAGCCTATCGCGGCGTGCTGGGTGCACTCAAGCGGCGTGTGGCCCGCGAGGTCGTGCCGATGGCCCCCCAAGGCCCGCTGCGGCCGGTCGAACTGGACCGCTATGCCCGCCACATCATGCTGCGCGAAATCGGCGGGCCGGGCCAGCGCAAGCTGAAAGAGGCGCGGGTTCTGGTGATCGGCGCCGGTGGGCTCGGCTCGCCCGCGCTGCTGTATCTGGGGGCGGCCGGGGTCGGGACCATCGGCATCGTCGATCCCGACGAGGTGGATCTTTCGAACCTTCAGCGTCAGGTGATCCATACCGATACGCGGCTGGGCATGCCCAAGGTCTTTTCCGCGCAAAAGGCCATTCTGGCTCAGAATCCCTTTGTCACCGTGCGTCCCTACAAGCGGCGTCTGGATGAAGAGACAGCTGCGGCGCTCTTTCCCGATTACGATCTGATCCTCGACGGCACCGACAATTTCGAAACGCGCTATCTGGTCAACCGGATGGCCGCGCGTCTGGGCAAGCCGCTGATCGCCGGCGCCATCGCCCAGTGGGAAGGCCAGATCAGCCTGTACGACCCGGCGCACGGGACGCCCTGCTATCAATGCATCTTCCCCGAGGCGCCTGCGCCCGGTCTTGCCCCCACCTGCGCCGAGGCGGGCGTCGTGGGGGCGCTTCCGGGGGTCGTGGGTGCGATGATGGCTGTCGAGGCGATCAAGTTCGTGACCGGCGCGGGCGAGGGGCTTGGCGGGCGAATGCTGATCTACGACGCGCTTTACGGCGAGACCCGGACCATCGCGCTCCACCGCCGCGCCGACTGCCCGGTCTGCGGCGCACCCCGTCCCTGAGGGTACACCTTAAGGCTCAGCGCACCGGGTCGAAGTGGATGATCACATCCGCGACCGGAAACTCTGCAAGGATCGCGTGTTTCAGCCGGGCGCCGATGGCATGGGCATCGTTCAGGCTTTGCGCGCCATCAAGCTCGATATGCAGGTTCACGAAAAGGCGCGGGCCCGACCGGCGGGTCTTGAGGTCGTGAAAGCCCCGCACGCCCGCGCAGGCCTTGGCCAGCGCCTCGATCCGCGCGATGGTTTCGGGCGGCGCGGCGCGGTCCATCAGCGCGTCCCACGCCCCCTTGCCGATCCCCAGCGCGCCGACCGCCAGCATCCCCGCCGCGGCCAGCGCGACCACCGCGTCGATGCGCACCAGCCCCAGATTGGCCGAGGCCCAAAGCGCGAAGATCGCCCCGATATTGGGCAGCAGATCGCCCAGATAATGCAGCGAGTCGGCGGCCACGACGCGGTTGCCGGTCCGCCGCGCGACCCAGCGCTGGTACAGCACCAGCATGGCCGTCAGCGCGATCGACAGCGCCATCACCACGATCCCCGGGCCTTCCTGCGACAGCGGTTCGGGATCGGCATCGAGAAGCCGGGTCATGGCCGCGAAAGCGATGATACTGGCCGAGGCCAGGATGAACACCGCCTGTCCCAGCGCAGCCAGATCCTCGGCTGCGCTGTGGCCGAAGGCATGATCGTCGTCCGGCGGTCGGGCGGCATAGAAAATCGCGGCCAGCGCGCCCAGCGAGACCATCAGATCGAGCGCGCTGTCGGCCAGCGAGGCTGCGATTGACAGCGCCCCGGTCTGGCCCAGCGCCCAGAGCTTCAGCGCGACAAGCGTGATTGCGGTCGCGACAGAGGCGACCCCGGCAGAGAGGTTCAGGCGGGAGGTCTTGGGCATGGCGGCGGGCTCGACAGGGTGCGGCCCCCGCTTATCAGCAGAGCGCCCGGCGGGGCAAGGTCACTCGCGGATCTCGTCGGCGTCCACGCCCCAGATCGCGGTCTTGGGCACCCAGCCCGACGCGCCGTCGGCGCTGATCCGGCACCAGTCGATACTGCATTCTCCCAGCCGGGCGATCACCCCGGCTTCGGCCTTCGCCAGCACTTCGGCCTCGGGGCGGGGCGCGCGCAGAAGCGGCAGCATGTCCTGATCGACGATCACCGTGCGGACGCCCGACAGCAGGGAATAATGCACCCAGCCGCCCGCGCCGTCGCGGTCGCGCACCTGCCGCCAATGGCCGAATTCCGCCGTGATCTGCAAGGGCACGCCGCGCCTTGTATAGACCCAGTCGATCCGGTGGCTGAGGCTCGGGCCGCGCCGCACATTGCCCTCGGCCGCCTTCAGCGAGACATAGCGCGGCAGCGGCAGATTGGTCACCCGCCCGCGCTCTTCGGCCAGGACGGGACCCGTCCAGGACAGCGCGCCGATCAGAAACAAAAGGGAAATCGCCAGAAATGCGCGTCCGCGCAGTCGTGCCCGCATAACGTCCTGCCAGCTGGTTTCGGGGTCTTGTGCCGCGCCCCGATCTCGGACAGTTTGCCACTGACGCCAAGGGATGAAAAGCAGGGAGGCTCTGGGATGCCCGCACAACGTCTCAGTGTGGTTGTGACGCGACGGTTGCCCGAGGCGGTCGAGACCCGGATGAAGGAGCTTTTCGACGTCGAGCTGAACGAGGCCGATGTCAAGCTCACCCGCGAACAGCTGGTCGATGCGATGCGCCGCGCCGATGTGCTGGTGCCCTGCGTGACCGACGTGATCGACCAGTCGATGCTGGCCCAGGCCGGGGACCGGCTGAAACTGATCGCGAATTACGGCGCCGGGGTGGACCATCTGGATGTACAGACCGCCCGCCAGCGCGGCATTCTGGTGTCGAACACGCCCGGCGTGGTGACCGAGGATACCGCGGACATGACGCTGGCGCTGATGCTGGCGGTCACGCGCCGAATCCCCGAGGGGCTGCATGTGATGCAGGCGGGCGACTGGCACGGCTGGGCGCCCACGGCCTTCATGGGCGGGCGGATCGGCGGCCGACGGCTGGGGATTCTCGGGATGGGGCGGATCGGGCAGGCGGTCGCGCGACGCGCCCGCGCCTTCGGCATGCAGATCCACTATCACAACCGCAAGCGCCTGCGCCCCGAGATCGAGCAGGAATTCGAGGCGACCTACTGGGACAGCCTCGACCAGATGGTCAGCCGGATGGACGTGATCAGCGTGAATTGTCCGCATACGCCCTCGACCTTCCATCTTATGAATGCGCGACGGCTCAAGCTGATGAAGAAGGACGCGGTGATCGTGAACACCTCGCGGGGCGAGGTCATCGACGAGAACGCGTTGACGCGGATGCTGCGCGCGGGCGAGATCGCGGGCGCCGGGCTTGATGTTTTCGAACATGGGCACGAGATCAATCCGCGCCTGCGCGAGCTGCCCAATGTGGTTCTTCTGCCGCATATGGGGTCCGCCACGATCGAGGGGCGCAGTGAGATGGGCGAAAAGGTCATCATCAATATCAAGACCTTCGCCGATGGGCACCGGCCGCCGGATCTGGTCGTGCCGAGCATGCTCTAGGCGCACGCGATGTCCGGGACCGCTGGCAGGACCGCGACCGCGATTTTCCTTTTCGCGATTACCGCCTATTTCGCGCTGCAAGTCGGGCTGCGTCTGGTGCTGGGCGGCGCCTACGAGACCGACGAGGCGGAAATGCTGGTCATGACGCCCGGTCTGCGCCTGGGCTACGGGCCGCAGCTGCCCTTGTACAACTGGTTGCAGCTTGGCCTTTTCGACCTTCTGGGCCGGTCTCTGCCAGCGCTGTCCCTGCTCAAGAACGGGCTTCTCTGGCTGACCTTTCTTCTGGTCTTCCTCGGGGTCCGGCTGTGGCGGCCGGCCGGCGTCGCCGCGTTGGGCGCGCTGTCGCTGTTTCTCGTGCCCGACATCGCCTGGGAGGCGCAGCGGGCGACCACCCATTCCAACATGCTGATCGCGACCTCGGCGGCGACGCTGGCGGCCTTTCTCTGGGCGATGCGGAGCGGCGGCTGGCCCGCCTGGATCGCGCTGGGCCTTGCCGTGGGGCTTGGGGGGCTGTCGAAATACAACTTCTTCCTGGTCCCGGTCGGCCTTCTGGTGGCGGGCCTCACGCTGGCCCCGTTTCGCGCCCGGATCCTGACCCGCCGGGCCCTGATCGTGCCCGCCATCGCCGCGGCCATTCTGGCCGGGCCCTATGGCTGGATGGTGCAGAATCGCGACCTTGCGTTTTCCTCGGTCGGCAAGCTGCGGCTTGAAACCGATGGCGCCCGCGCGGCGCTGCCCGACGGGCTGGTGATGCTTCCGGGCGGCATGCTGTCGCTTCTGGCCCTGCCGCTTCTGGTGGCGGCGCTGGCCTGGGCCTTCGGGCGTCGGCGGGCCGAGCCGGACCCGGTCGGGCCGCTGCCTGCGCTGTTGCTGCGGGCGGGCGCCGTCGTGGCCGTGTTGATGGCCTTGGGCGTCTGGCTTGCGCAGGCGGGCACGGTCACGGCGCGCTGGCTGCTGCCTCTGGCCTTCCTCGCCGCGCCGGGCCTCTTTCTGGCGCTTGCGCCCCGGATCGGCCCGGCCGCGCGGCGGGGCATATTCGCTGCCGCGGCGGTCTTTGCCGTTCTGGTCTGCGCGGGCCTGACCTATGACCGCTTCAAGGAGGGCGCGCGGCGCGACGTCGATTTCACTGGCCTGCCTGCGCATCTGGCCGCGATCGAGGGCGCCGAGGGCGTGCCGGTCATCGCCGAATTCTACACCGCCGGAAACCTTGCCGCCGCCGAGCCGGACCGGCGCATCGCGCCTTACCTGCCCGTCGCGGCGCACCGCTTTGCGGGCGGACCGGTGCTGTTTCTGATGCGCGAGACCGTGCCGCGCGACCTTGCGGCCGGGCTGGCCCAGGCCGGATGGCCGCCGGGTACCGAACCGGAGGTGCTGGCCGAGGGCGACTTCACGTTGCCGTATCGCCATTCCGAAGCCGAAATGCCCTTCCGCTATGTCCTTGCCAGAACGCCCGACCTGCCATGACCGCCGCCCCCGCGACTGACACCCGGACCGCCACGCTGTTCCTGCTGGCGCTTGCCGCCTATTTCGCCGCGCAGGTTGGGCTGCGCCTGGGGCTGGGGGGCAGTTTCGAGGGTGACGAGGCCGAGATGGTCGTGCTGTCGCGGGACTGGCACTTTGCCTACGGCTCGCAACCGCCGCTTTATAACTGGTACCAGACCGTCTTCTTCGACCTGTTCGGCGTGAACACGCTGGGTCTGGTGCTGGCAAAGAACCTTCTGCTGTTCGGCACTTATGCGACGGCTTTCCTCGCGCTGCGTCCGGTCGGGGGCACGCGCGCCGCGATGGCGGGCGCGCTTGCGCTCGGTCTGATCCCGAACCTTGCCTGGTGGTCGCAGCGGACCGGATCGCACAGCATCGCGCTGGCTTTCACCACGGTTCTGACGGTCGCGACCTTTCTGTGGCTGCTACGCCGCCCGGGCACGCGTGGCTTTCTGCTGTTCGGCCTCGCCGTCGGGCTGGGCGGGCTTGCCAAGCCCAATTTCTGGATCGTGCCGCCCGCGTTGATCCTGGCGGGGTTCAGCATGGCGGCGGTCCGTCCGGCGCTGAGGGACCGGCGGCTCTGGCTGACGGCGGCGGTGGCGCTGGCCGTGGCCAGTCTGCCCTATGCCGCGATGCTGGCCGATCCGCTGGCAGCCTTCTCCGACCTGTGGGAGTTCCGCGCGGGCGCCGGCGGGCCCGAACAGGCGATGTGGCCCGCAGGTCTAGGCTATCTGGGGCGGTCGGTGCTGATCGAGTCGATCCCGGCCCTGCTGGCCGTCGGTATCGCGCTGGGGCTGGGCGGGACCGCGGCGCGGCGCAGCCTGAAAACCCCGCCCGAGGCGCAGCTTCTGGCGCGGGCGGCGCTGATCGGTCTTGCGCTGACCGCGATCGGCGTGGTGGCGACCGATACCGGCTTCGTGCGGTCGCGCTGGCTGATGCCGCTGTTCATCCTTGGTCTGCCGCCGCTGGCGATGACGGTTTTCGGCAATGCCCCGGCCCGTGTCTGGCGCAATTTCCTGCGCGCCATGGCGGGCCTTGCGCTGCTGATCCTCGCGGCCATTGCCGATACCCGCCTGCGCGGCGCCGGAAGCGACTCGCTTCGGGTCGATCTGCTTGCCGGGACCATCGCCGAGACGATGCCGGACCGGCCGGTCCTGCTGGGGCCGCACTACTATACCGGAAACCTCCTGCTGCACCTGCCGGACTGGGAGGCCTTCCCACCCTTCCCGACGCGGCGTCTGGCCGAGCCGCGGGGTCGGGTGCTGGTGGTCGTCGACCGCAAGGGCGTGCCGGGCATTCTGGGCCTGCTGCAGGAGCAGGGCTATCCCGAAGAGACGCTGCCCGAGCCGGTGCTGTCTCGCGACATCCTCGTGCCCTACCGCTTCGACGATGGGACGCCGCGCGAGATGGTGGTGACCCTTTTCGACTTTGGCCCCGCGCAAGAGTGAACTCGCGCAGCCCGGCGTCGGTTTCTGTCCATTTCGGGTCGGATGGCCCCCGCCGCGCCACCAGAATCCTGCCTAACTGAGAGAAACGAGCGGCAAGCAGGAGACTCGGCCGATGAAGACTCATGTCAAAGCCCTGGTCGTCGGCGGCGGCGCCGTCGGCACCTCGATTGCATATCATCTGGCCAGGGCGGGCTGGGATACCATGCTTCTGGAACGGGACGAGCTGACCTCGGGCTCGACCTGGCATGCGGCCGGGCTTTTGCCCTATTTCAACATGTCCTTCGCGACGACGCATATCCACGACTACTCGATCAAGTTCTACAAGACGCTCGAGGCCGAGACCGGGCTTAACCCCGGCTTCAGCGTGGTGGGCAACCTGCGCATGGCGCAGACGCGCGCGCGGATGGACGAATACAGGCTCTACGCCACAACGGCCGAGACCTGTGGCGTGCCCTATGAATGGCTGAGCCCGGCGCAGCTGAAAGAGCGCTGGCCGCTGATGCGCTGCGACGATCTGATCGGCGCGATCTACCATCCGACCGACGGCTACATCAATCCGGCCGACGTGACCCAGGCCATGGCGAAGGGCGCGCGGCAGCTCGGCGCGGTGATCGAGCGGAAATGGCAGGTCGACGCCTACGACTGGACCGGGTCCGAATGGCGGGTGACGGTCACGAAGATGGCCGAAAAGGGCGGCAACCTCGTGCCGACCGAGGAACAGACGGTCATCACCGCCGAACATGTGGTCACCGCCACCGGCAACCATGCGCAGCGGACGGCGCGGCTTCTGGGCCTCAAGATCCCGGCGATTCCGGTCGAGCACCAGTATATCGTGACCGAGCCCGATCCGGCGCTGGTCGCGTGGCGCAAGGCCGGCAACCCCGAGCATCCGGTCCTGCGCGATGCCGATGCCAAATGGTACGTGCGCGAGGAACGCGGCGGCTGGATCCTCGGCCCCTATGAGCGCAACGCGCCTGCGCGGTTCGCCTATGGCTGCCCCGACAGCTTCCGCGCCGATCTGTTCCCGCTCGATCTGGAACGGATCGAGGAGGAATACATGTCGATGATCCACCGGCTGCCAAGCTCGGAAACGGTGGGGCTGAAGGACGATTTCAACGGCCCGATCTGCTATACCCCCGACGGCAACCCGCTGCTGGGGCCGGCGCCGGGCCTTCGCAACATGTGGCTGGCCGAGGGCTTTTCCTTCGGGATCACCGCCGCGGGCGGGTCGGGCCATTACCTCGCCCAGCTGATGACCGAGGGCGAGGCCGAGATCGACATGGGCTCGCTCGATCCCAAGCGCTACGGGTCCTGGATGACCACGGACTATGCCGTGGCCAAGAACGAGGAGGCGTATGAGCATGTCTATATCCTGCACCATCCCGACGAGGAACGCCCGGCAGCGCGGCCGCTGAGGACCGCGCCCTGTTACGACCGGATGAAGGCGCTGGGCGCGCAGTTCGGGCAGGTGCAGGGCTGGGAACGGCCCAACTACTTCGCCCCCGAAGGCTTTGACGATCATGCCGCGCGCAGCTTCCGCCGGGGCGGCTGGTGGCAATATGCCGAGGCCGAGGCGAAGGCGATCCGCGAGACGGCCGGGCTGATCGACGCCACGGCCTTTGCCAAGCATATCGTGCGCGGGCCCGGCGCGACGGCGTTCCTGGACTGGTTCACCTGCAACAAGCTGCCCAAGATCGGCCGGGTCAACCTGACCTATGCGCTGAGCAGCGCGGGCACCGTCCGGACCGAATACACCATCGTCCGTCAGGCCGAGGACGTCTATTACCTGGTCTCGGCCGGGGCCTGGCACGCCTATGACGAGGATTTCCTGCTGAAGGCGGCCGAGGACAAGGCGGCCGAGTTCGGCCCGGTGATCGTCGAGGACGTGACCACGCGCTATGGGGTCTTCGCGCTGGCGGGCCCCAATGCGCGGGCGATCCTGGCCGGGCTGATCCGCGACGCCGACCCGGCGACGGCGCTGTCGAACAAGCGCTTCCCCTGGCTGTCGGCGCGGCAGATCGAACTGGGCATGGTCCCGGTCAACGCGCTGCGCGTGGCCTATACGGGCGAGCTGGGCTGGGAGCTGCATCATCCGATCGAGATGCAGAACCACCTGTTCGACCGGCTGATGGAGGCGGGCGCCGCGCAGGGGCTGAAACCCGTGGGCGCGCGGGCGCAGAACTGGCTTCGGCAAGAGAAGAGCTATCGCGCCTTCGGCACCGAGCTCGGGCGCGATGCCACACCGCTCGAGGCCGGGCTCGACCGTTTCGTCGATCTGTCGAAGGATTTCCACGGCAAGGCCGCGATGGAGGCGACGGGCCTCCGCTCGAAATGCGTCACGCTGCTGATCGACGGGCCGGAGGATGCCGATCCCTGGGGCCGCGAGGCGCTTTATGACGGCGAGACCCGGGTCGGGCGGCTGACCTCGGGCGGCTGGTCGGTCGCCTTCGGCAAGTCCATCGGCATGGGCTATGTGCGGCCCGACCTGGCGGTGCCGGGCACCCGGCTGAGCGTCAGGATGTTCGATGCACTCTGGGCGGTCGAGGTCGTCGAGGACAGCCCCCACGACCCGACCAATGCGCGGATCCGGGCGGACGGCTGAGCCGCCCGCCTTCCCCACCGGTCAGCGGGCGGACACGTCCCAAAGCGTGAGCCGCCCGTCGCCGTCGCGGTCGTGCATTGCAAGCCATTCATTGGCCGCCATGCGGAATTCCGACAGGTCGATGACTCCGTTGCCGTTGATATCGTTGCGCATCAGCTTCTGGCCCTTGACGACGACCTTGCGCTCATAGGCCTCTTCGCCGCGGAAATAGGCCAGCGGGCCGCGGGCACGGTCGAAGGCCGCGGCTTCGGTCGCGTCGAGATGGCCGTCGCCATTGGTATCGAAGGCCGCGAAGATGCGGCGGGCCTGGCTTTGCAGCTCATGGCGGTTGATGGTGCCGCTGCGGTCGGCGTCCCATTTCTCGTAGAGTATGGGCGCGCGCTGGGTGTCCGCGCCAGCGGACCCGGCGGCAAGGGCAAGGGCGAAGCCCGAAAGGGCAAGGGCGGAACGGATGGGGCGGCGCATCGGAGGACTCCTTGGATCGCGGTATCCCAGAGGTAGTCGCATCCGCGGCCTGCGGCAACTGCAACCGGGGCAGGGCGCCCGGAGGCGCCCGATGCCCCTCGGCCTATTCGGCGGCGGCTGCCTTTTCCTCGGTCAGCTGGTCATAGCATTCCATCGCTTCGGCCGCGTACATCATGGCCGGGCCGCCGCCCATCTGGATCGCCATCGCCAGCACGTCGCCGACCTCTTCGCGGGTGGCACCGACGCGCACCAGGGCTTCCATGTGCAGCACGATGCAGGCCTGACAACGCTGGGTGACCGCGATGCCGAGCGCGATGAATTCCTTGGTCTTGAAGTCAAGCTCACCGCCTTCCTTGACGGCCTTGCCGAGCGCCCCGAAGGCCTTGGTCTGCTCGGGAAGGGCCTTGTTCAGGCGGCGCAGCTGGTCCTTGGTTCCATCGCGTTTGGCGGTCCAGTCCATATCGGTCTCCTTTGATCCGAAGCTGAGTCGGAGATGCTTTTTACCTTGCCCTAATTATAGGTTTCGTTGCGCGATCACAGGGGCTGGCGGAAAATTATCGTCAGATTGTTGGCGGGCATGGAAATTTGTGCCTCAGGTTGCAGTCCGGCGGCGGCGCCCCAGCCGGTCACCACAGCTACCTGCTTGTAGCCGATCTGGGCGTCCTGCGCGGTCAGGCTGGCATGGAAGGCGGCATCCCCGGGGCTGGCGAAGCCGGTCGCGCGCAGGAAGGGCCCGTAGATCGCCAGCACGCCCTTGGGTGCCAGCGCCCGGGCTGCCTCGGCGATCAGGGTTTCGGCCTCGGGCGCGCTGACAAGATGCAGGATGTTGCTGACGAAGATCAGGTCCTGCCCGGCATGGGCTGCGGCCCAGCCCGGCCGGCAGGCATCAAGCGCGATCGCCGGGCGCAGGTTCGGCAGGGCCGCCTCGGCCGCCCAGGCGTCGATCGAGGCGCGGCGCGCCGGGTCGATCTCGGTCGGCTGCCAGATGAGGCCGGGCAGGCGGGCGGCAAAACGCACGGCATGTTCGCCGGTGCCCGAGGCCAGTTCCAGCACGCGCCCGCGAGGCGGGGCCAGGGTTTCCAGAACCGCGCAGATTGCGTCCGCGTTGCGCAAGGCCGAGGGCGCGCTGAGCCGCCCGCCCATGCCCGGCGTCGCGACCGAGGCGCTGTCGGGCAGGTCCAGCCGCCGGGGCATCAGCAGAACCGGGCCGGGCTGAAGGTCGCCTCGAGCATGCGCCGGAGTTCCGAGGCGCGGCCGCCCAGGATGTCGGCGGCCAGTTCGCTGGCGGCGGGCGAGGTCTGCATCCCGACCCCGCCCTGACCCGCATGCCAGAAGAAGGCCGGATCGCGCGGATCGAAGCCGATCACCAGCAGGCGGTCGGGCGCGAAGGTGCGCAGGCCCGCCCAGCTGGTTTCGACCCGGGTCACCGGCGCGGTCACCATCTCTTCGTAGCGCGCCAGCCCCTCGGCCAGCACCATGTCGTCGGCGAAGGCATCATGGGGCGGCATCGGATCTTCCTCGGCGGGCGAGACCAGAAGCTTGCCCGCTTCGGGCTTGCAGTACCAGCGTTCGCCCGCGCCGAGGATCATCGGCCAGCGGCGCGGGTCCTGACCGGCGGGGGCGGGCAACTGGGCCATGGACCGGCGCATCGGGGTAAAGCCCAGGGGCGCCAGCCCGGCCATCCGGGCCACCTCGTCGACCCAGGCGCCGGCGGCATTGATCAGGATGCGGCCTTCGACAGTCTCGCCGCCTGCGGTGATCTGCCAGCCGGTCTCGACCCGCGCGATGGCGGTGACCTTGCGCCCGGTCTCGATCCGGCCGCCATGGCTGCGGATCTGGCGGGCGAAGCCTTGCAGCAGCCGGTCGGTGTCGATGTCCCAGGCACGCTCGGTGATCCCGGCGAAGGCGACGCGGGCAGGATCGAGGATCGGGACGATTTCCTGTGCTTCTTCGGGCGTCAGCGCGCGCAGGTCCATGTGGCGGCGGTCGGCCTCGAAGGCGGCACCGTCACCCGCCCGGCCGACGACCATCAGGCCCCGGGGCGACAGCACGCCGCCATCGGCGGTCTGGTGATAGCTGTGCCCGGCTCGGTTCAGCGCGACGATCGGGGGTGCGCCCAGGCATTCGTCGAACAGGGCCGCCGAGCGGCCCGAGGTGTGATAGCCAAGCGCCTTTTCGGTTTCGAACAGCGCGACCCGGCCCAGAGGCGCGAGCCGCGCCCCGACCGATACCCCGGCGATGCCGCCGCCGATGACGATGAAATCCGTATCCATGGCGCGAGATAAGCACAAGCGCGCGGCAGAGGGAAACCCCCGCCGCGCGCCGCTCCGGAGGCGGCGGGTGCACGCGATCATGCAGCAATCGCGCGCGGGCGCATGTCTCTCGGACTGCCCGGCAGGTACCACCCTTCCGGGCCGCCAGAGGACCGGCGCCGCAGGAGGCAGTGCCGCCTCAGAGTTCGGTCGGTTGCCCGCGGTTCCGGTCCGTGGACAGAGCGGACATCTCTGCGGAGCTGTGCCCGCAGGGAATACCCTTTTTCGCGGTGAGGGCAGTCGGGGGACGATCCCACCCGTCGCGCCGGAGCGAAAGCCCCGGGCGACTGGCCCCACAAATAAGTTACGTTGCGGAAACTAGCAGATTCGGCTGCGGTTTTGAAACAATATGCGACGCCTTTCGCACGAAGCGGCCGTAGGGCCGGATTGGGCCCGGACGGCACGACCAGAGGCCCGGCTTGGGCGCAGGTGCGCGGGTGCCTCGACATGCGAAGGGCCCGCGCGCGGGCCCTTGCGTCGTCCTGCTGCGGGTCGACCGGGTTATTTCGGGACTTCGCCGCTCAGCCCTTCGACGTAGAAGTTGAGACCGGCCAGCGTGCCGTCATCGGCCACTTCGCCCTCGGCCAGCCAGACGCTGCCGTCCTGCTTGTTCAGCGGCCCGGTGAAGGGGTGGTAGGCGCCGCTGGAAATCGACTCTTCCAGCGCGATCGCCTCGTCGCGGATCTCGGCCGGGACCGCGTCCGAAATCTCGCCGATCTTGACCATCCCCGAGGCGATGCCGCCCCAGGTGTCCTTGCTTTCCCAGGTGCCGTCCATCACCGCCTGCACGCGCTCGATGTAATAGGGCGCCCAGTTGTCGATGATCGACGAGATCCGGGGCTTCGGCGCATATTCGGCCATGTCGGCGGCCTGACCGAAGGTGTAGACATTGCCCGCCTTCTCGGCGGCGGCATGGGGCGCGGTCGAGTCGGTGTGCTGCAGGATCACGTCGGCGCCCTGGTTGATCAGCGCGGTGGCCGCGTCGGCCTCCTTGGCCGGGTCGAACCAGGTATTGGCCCAGACCACCTTGAACTGCACGTCGGGGTTGACCTTGCGGGCGTGGATGAAGGCCGAGTCGATGCCCCGGATCACCTCGGGGATCGGGAAGGACCCGATATATCCGATCACGTTCGACTGGGTCATCCGGCCCGCCAGCAGGCCCTGCACCGCGCGGCCTTCATAGAAGCGGGCCGAATAGGTCGACACGTTCTCGGCGCGCTTGTAGCCGGTGGCGTGCTCGAATTTCACCTTCGGAAACTTCTTGGCCACGTTGATCGTCGGGTCCATGAAGCCGAAGGAGGTCGCAAAGACGATGTCGCAGCCCGACAGCGCCATCTGGGTCAGCGCGCGTTCGGTATCGGCGCCCTCGGGCACACTTTCCTGTTCCACCAGCTCGATGGCATCGCCGAAATGCTCTTTCATCACCATCGCGGATTCGTGGTGGTGCTGGCTCCAGCCGCCATCGTTGACGGGGCCGACATAGATGAAGCCGACCTTGACCTTGTCCTGGGCGAAAGCGGTTCCGGCAAGGCCCAGGGCCAGCGCACTGGTGGCAAGGAATGTTCTGCGTTTCATGGGGTCTCTGTCTCCGATACGTGTCCGGGGCGCGTGGCGGCCCCGTCGGTTGCGCGCGCCTCTAGCTGGAGGCGTGGAAAGTCTTGCCCAGATCGGCCGGGGCATGCAGGGCGGCCCGGCTGCGGTCGGCCGACATCAGCACGAGTACCAGAATGGTTACCAGATAGGGCGTGGCCGACAAGAACTCTGCCGGAACCGCGACACCGGCGGCCTGCAGGTTCAGCTGCAGCACGGTGATGCCGCCGAACAGGTAGGCCCCAAGCAGCAGCCGCCAGGGACGCCAGGAGGCGAAGACCACCAGCGCCAGCGCGATCCAGCCGGCACCCGCGGTCATGCCCTCGGTCCATTGCGGCACGCGGATGAGGCTCAGATAGGCCCCGCCCAGGCCCGCCATCGCGCCGCCGAAGCCGATCGCCATCAGGCGGATGCGCACGACCTTGTAGCCCAGCGCATGCGCGGCCTCGTGGCTTTCGCCGACCGCGCGCAGGATCAGGCCCGCGCGGGTATAGCGCAGGAAGGCCCAGACCAGCGCCACGAGGGCGAGGCTGACATAGACCATCGCGTCATGGGAAAAGACGATCTTTCCGATCACCGGCAGATCCGACAGGACCCCAAGGTCGAGCGGCCGGGTCGGCGGCGGTTTCATCCCCGCATAGCCCTGACCGATCAGCGCTGACAGCCCCAGCCCGAACAGCGTCAGCGCCAGCCCCGTCGCGACCTGGTTCGACATCAGCACCTGGGTCAGCAGCCCGAAGATCATCGACAGCGCCGCGCCGCCGATAATGGCGGCCAGAAAGCCCAGCGCGGGGCTGCCGGTCTGCACCGAAGCGGCAAAGCCGCAGATCGCGCCGGTGATCATCATCCCTTCGACGCCCAGGTTCAGCACGCCCGATTTCTCGACGATCAGCTCGCCGGTCGCGGCCAGCAGGATCGGGGTCGAGGCCACCATCAGCGAGGCGATCAGGATGACGGGGTCGATGGCGGACAGGTCCATCAGGCGATCTCCCTCTTGCCCCAGCGGAGCCGGTAATTGGTCAGCACGTCGAGCCCCAGAAGGAAGAACAAAAGCATCCCCTGAAACGCCTGGATCGCGGCGGCGGGCAGGTTCAGCATGAATTGCGCAAGCTCGCCCCCGATATAGGTCAGCGCCATCAGCAGCCCTGCCAGCAGGATGCCCACCGGGTTCAGCCGCCCGAGGAAGGCCACGATGATCGCGGTAAAGCCGTAGCCCTGGTTGAAGTCGATCGAGACCTGACCGGCGGGCCCCGAAACCTCGAAAAGCCCGGCCAACCCCGCCAGCGCACCCGACGCGCCCAGGCAGAACAGCACCAGCCCGTTCGGATTGACGCCCGCAAAGCGCGCGGCCCGGGGCGATTGCCCGGTCAGCCGGATCTGAAAGCCCAGCATGTGCCGGTTCAGAAGGACATAGGCTGCGATCACCGCGACGAAGGCCGCGACCACGCCCCAATGCATGCCGCTATTGGCGATCAGCTCGGTATTGGCGGCGGCGGGGTATTGCTGCAGGTTCCGGCTGCCCGGAAAGCCGCCGCCCTCGGGGTTGCGCATGAGTCCCAGCGCCATCGCGGCCAGGATCTGCTCGGCCACATAGACGAGCAGAAGCGACACCAGGATCTCGTTCGTGCGGAACCGGGTCTTCAGGATCGCCGGGATCATCGCCCAGGCCCAGCCGCCAAGCCCGCCCGCGATCACCATCAGGGGAAAGACGAACCAGGCCTCCAGCGGATAAAGGGCCAGCGCCACACCCGCGCCCGACAGCGCGCCGATGATGTACTGCCCCTCGGCGCCGATATTCCAGATGCCCGCGCGAAACCCGAGGCTCAGCCCGATGGCGATCAGGATCAGCGGCCCGGCCTTCACCAGAAGCTGCGGGCGCGAATAGCTCGCGAACTGTTCGTTGAACAGCGGGTCCCAGAAGATGATGCGGATCGCCGCGACCGGGTCCTTGCCCAGCATCGCGAACAGCACGCCGCCCGCCACCATGGTCAGCGCGACCGCAAGCACGGGGGTCGCCGCGGTCCAGACGCGCGACGGCGAGGGACGTTTTTCCAGACGGATCACAGGGCCGTCTCCTCACTCGGCCACATGAGCCACCTCCATCCCGTGGGCGCCGCCCATCATCAGACCGATCTCTTCGAGGCTCAGCCCCTTGGCCGGGCGCGGGGCCGACAACCGGCCCTCGTTCAGCGCGGCGAAGCGGTCGGAGATTTCCATCAGCTCGTCCAGATCCTGACTGATGACGACGACGGCGGTGCCGGCCTCGGCCAGATCCAGCAGCGACTGCCGGATCGCTGCGGCAGCCGAGGCATCGACCCCCCAGGTCGGCTGGTTCACCACCAGCACCTCGGGGCGTTGCAACACCTCGCGCCCGATGACGAATTTCTGCAGGTTGCCGCCCGACAGCGACCGCGCGGCATTGCCGGGGCCGGGGGTGCGCACGTCGAAGGTGTCGATCACCTTCTCGGCAAAGGCGCGGGCGGCGGGCCATTTCAGAAAGCCGCGCGTCGCCAGACCCTGGCGGATCGCGGCGGTCAGCATCGCGTTCTCGGTCAGGCTCATGTCGGGCGCCGCGGCATGGCCAAGCCGTTCTTCCGGCGCGGCCAGCACGGCGATCCGGCGCCTCAGGCTCGGCCCCAGCGCACCGATGGCCTGGCCGTGCAGCCGCACCGTGTCGGGCGCGACCGGCGCTTCGCCCGAAATCGCGTCCAGCAATTCGTCCTGCCCGTTGCCCGCGACCCCGCCGATACCGAGGATTTCGCCCGCGCGGACGGTGAAGGAAATGTCGCGCAGGCTGGTGCCGAACGGGTTGGGCGAAGGCAGGCTGAGCCCCGAGACCTCCAGAACCGGCGCGCCCGGCGCGCTGCCCGCCCGCGACGGGGTGGCAAGCTTGGCGCCCACCATCATCTCGGCCAGTTCGGCGGCGGTCTTTTCGCGCGGGTTGCAGCTTTCGACGACCCGCCCCAGCCGCAGCACCGTCGCCCGGTCGCAGAGCGTCCGGATCTCTTCGAGCTTGTGCGAAATATAAAGGATGGCGGTGCCCTCGGCCGCCAGCTTGCGAAGTGTCGCGAACAGGATATCGACTTCCTGGGGCGTCAGAACGCTGGTCGGTTCGTCCATGATCAGCACGCGCGGGTCCTGCAGCAGACAGCGGATGATCTCGACCCGCTGGCGCTCGCCCGCCGAAAGATCGCCGACCAGCCGGTCGGGGTTCAGCGGCAGCCCGTAAGTCTCGCTGACCTCGCGGATCTGGCCCGCAAGGCGGCGCATCGGCGGCGGCGTCTCCATGCCCAGCGCGATGTTCTCGGCCACGCTCAGCGCGTCGAACAGCGAGAAATGCTGAAACACCATCGCCACCCCGGCGCGCCGCGCGGCGCTGGGCTCGGGTGGCGCATACGGCGCGGCGCGCAGGGTCATCCGCCCGCTGTCGGGCTGCACCAGCCCGTAGATCATCTTGACGAGGGTGGATTTCCCGGCGCCGTTCTCGCCCAGCAGCGCATGCACCTCGCCCTCGGCGATCTCGAAGCTCACATGGTCGTTGGCGACCACGCCCGGATAGGCCTTGGTCAGGCCCTCGACTGTCAGAAGCGCTGTCACCCCGCGATGTCCCTCGCTGCGATCCGGTCTACGCCCTCGCTTAGTAGCGCGGCGGCGACGCCAATCGCAATGGCTTGAGGGTGTTTCCCCAGGGTCTTCTGCCCAATCGGGCAGCAGATGCGTGCGATTTCGGCAGGGCTGTGACCAAGCTGGCCCAGCCTGGTCCGGAACCGCGCCCATTTGCTGTCCGACCCGATCAGCCCGGCCGACCCGAAGCCCCGGACCAGAAGCGCGTGACAGAGCGCCAGATCGAGCGCGTGCGAATAGGTCAGGATCAGGTGATGCGCCCCGGCCGGGGCCTCGGGCACCAGTGCGGCCGGGTCGGATGCGATCCTCGGCACGACGCCGTCGGGAAGCACATCGGGAAACCGTGCGGCCGCGGTATCGACCCAGGTGATGGCCAGCCCCGGCAGCGGCGCCAGCACCCCCACCAGCGCGCGGCCGACATGGCCCGCCCCCCAGATCCAGAGCGCCCGGGCGGGCAGCGCCAGGGGTTCCAGAAACCAGCCCTCCTTCAGCAGGACCGGCGGCGCACCCAGCCCGCCCCGGACCCCCGCCAGTGCCCGGCGCAGCGCCAGCGGCATCGGTCTGTCGCCCTCGACCCGGCGGGCATGGACCTCGCCGGTCAGGGCCGCGACGGCTTCGGCGTCGAAAACCTCGCTGACCAGCGTCACCGCCCCCCCGCAGCATTGTCCGAGCCCGGGGCCCAAGGCTACCCGCGCGACCCGCGCGCTGCCCCGGTCCCGCAGCAGGCGGCGGGCCTCGGCCGCGGCCTCGAATTCCAGCGCGCCGCCGCCGATGGTGCCGCTTTGGCCCTCCGCCCAGACCAGCATCGCCGTTCCCGCCTCGCGCGGGGCCGACCCGCGGATCTCGGCCACAACGACCCGGACGACGCGGCCCTCGGCCGCCACCGCCCGTGCCAGCGCGTCCCGCTCGAGGCTCATGCCCGGACCCTGTCGATGGCGGCGAGGATACGTTCGGGCGTCGCCGGGGCGTCGAGCGCCGGATAGCCCGATCCGCAGGCCGCAACCGCGTCCGACAGCGCCATCAGGACCGAAATGCCCAGCATGAAGGGCGGCTCGCCTACCGCCTTCGAGCGGTAGATCGTCTCGGCCGGGTTCGGCGCGTCCCAGAGCGCCACGTTGAATATCGCGGGCCGGTCGCCGATGGCCGGGATCTTGTAGGTCGAGGGCGCATGGGTCGAAAGCCGCCCCTTGGCGTCCCAGACCAGTTCCTCCATGGTCAGCCAGCCCGCGCCCTGCACGAAACCGCCCTCGATCTGACCGATATCGAGCGCGGGGTTCAGGCTCGCGCCCGCATCGTGAAGGATATCGGTCCTCAGGATCCGGTTCTCGCCGGTCAGCGTGTCGATCACCACCTCGCTCGCCGCCGCCCCATAGGCGAAATAGAAGAACGGCCGGCCGGTGCCCGCGATCCGGTCCCAGCTCAGCCCGGGCGTGCGGTGGAACCCGGTGGCACTGAGGCTCACCCGGCCCTCATAGGCGCTTTTCGCGGCCGCGGCGAAGCTCATCTCGTTGCCACCCGCAAACACCCGGCCGTCGGCAAAATGCACCTCGTCCGGTTCGGTCTGATGCAGCTCGGCCAGATGGGCGGCGATCCGGCCACGGATCTCGTCGCAGGCGGCCTTGACCGCCATCCCGTTCATGTCGGACCCCGACGAGGCCGCGGTGGCCGAGGTATTGGGCACCTTGCCGGTATCGGTCGCGGTGATCTTCACCGCCCCGACCGGCAGCCCGAAGGCACTGGCCGCGACCTGCGCCACCTTCTGGAACAGCCCCTGTCCCATCTCGGTGCCGCCATGGTTCAAATGGACCGACCCGTCCTGATAGACATGCACCAGCGCCCCGGCCTGGTTCAGATGGCTCAGTGTGAAGGAAATCCCGAACTTCACCGGCGTCAGCGCGATCCCCTTCTTCAGCACGGCATGCCGGGCATTCCACTCGGCGACCGCCGCCCGCCGCGCGGTATAGTCGGCGCGCTCCGCCAGTGCGGCCGTCATCTCGTGCAGGATGAAATCCTCGACCTCCATCCCATAGGGCGTGGTCGTCTTCTTCTTGGCCGAAATACCCTCGGGGGGGGCCGATCCGGAGGATCGGCGGGGGGCAGACAGCCCCCCAGCACCGGCCGGAGCGCTGTCATAATAGTTGATCCGCCGCACCTCCAGCGGATCGCGGCCCAGCGCATGGGCGATATGGTCCATCACCCGCTCGATGCCCACCATCCCCTGCGGTCCGCCAAAGCCGCGAAAGGCGGTCGCGGACTGGGTATGGGTCTTCAGCCGGTGGCTTTCGATCCGAACGGCCGGCAGGAAATAGGCGTTGTCGGCATGCAGCATCGCCCGGTCGGCCACCGGCAGGCTCAGGTCCTGGGCCCAGCCGCAGCGGGTATATTGCCAGAACTCGACCCCCGCGATCCGGCCCCGGTCATCGCTGCCCGCCCGATAGCGAATGCGGAAATCGTGGCGCTTGCCGGTGATGACCATGTCGTCGTCGCGGTCATAGCGCATCCGGCAGGGCCGCCCGGTCGCGCGCGCGGCCAGCGCGCAGGCAATGGCAAGCGCATTGCCCTGGCTTTCCTTGCCGCCGAAGGCCCCGCCCATGCGCCGCACCTCGACCCGGACCGCATGCATCGGCAGGCCGAGCGCGTCCGCGACCTTGTGCTGGATTTCGGAGGGATGCTGGGTCGAGGCATGCACGACCATGTCGCCGCCCTCCTGCGGCAGGGCCAGTGCGGCCTGGCCTTCCAGGTAGAAATGCTCCTGCCCGCCGATTTCGATCACGCCCTCGACGCGGTGGGCAGCGCCCGCGATGGCCGCGGCCGCGTCGCCCCGTTCCCAGATCCGCGGCCCGTCCTCGAAGCGGCTGTTCGCGGCCAGCGCCTGGTCGATCGTCAGGATCGCGGGCCGGTCCTCGCATGTCACGCCGGCAAGTCGCGCGGCCTTGCGGGCGGCAAGATGGCTGTCGGCGATCACCAGAAACAGCGGCTGGCCGCAATAGCGGATCTCTCCGGGGGCCAGCAACGGCTCGTCATGGGCCGAGGGCGAACAGTCGGGCATCGGGTCGAGATCGTCCGGGCCAAGCACCGCCACCACCCCGGGGGCGGCGCGCACCGGCGCGAGGTCCATCGCCAGAACCCTGCCATGGGCGATCTGCGACAGCCCGAAGGCGAGGTGCAGCGTGCCTGCCGGGGCCGGGATGTCGTCGAGATAGCGCGCCTCGCCGGTCGCATGCAGGCGCGCTGCGTCATGGGGCAGGGGGCTTTTCACGCTCACGGGGCGACCTCGTCGATATCGGCGGGCTCGTTCCGGCCTTCGTGCCAGAGACGCAGCAGCATGTTTTCTGCTGCGCGCAGCCGGTACCTGGCTGAGGCACGCATGTCGGACATCGGCTGGAAATCGGCCGCGAAGGCGGGCAGGGCGGCCTCGAGCGTGGCTTGCGCGAAGGGCTGTCCGGTCAGTGCGGCCTCGACCGCGCGGGCGCGTTTCGGGATGCCGGCCATGCCGCCGAAGGCGATGCGCGCGCTTTCGATGCGGCCATCGCGGAGGGTCAGGTTGAAACAGCCCAGCACGGCCGAGATATCCTGATCGCGGCGCTTCGAGAGCTTGTAGCAGCGCAGGGTATCGGGCTGGCGCGGGACCGTCACCGCCTCGACGAATTCGCCGCGCGCCCGGTCCTGCTTGCGATAATCGAGGAAAAAGTCCTCGAGCGGCATTGCGCGGCGGCGGTCGCCCTTGCGCAGGTGCAGGGTGGCACCCAGCGCGATCAGCGCGGGCGGGCTGTCGCCGATGGGCGAGCCGTTGGCGATATTGCCGCCGAGCGTCGCGGCTGCCCGGACCTGGGCCGAGCCGAAGCGGGTCAGCATCCGGGCGAGATGCGGATGGGGATCGCGCATCAGGTCGAGAAGCCGCGCGATGGTCACGCCCGCGCCGATGCGGATCTCGGTCTCGGTCGTCTCGATCCGTTTCAGGTCCTCGCAACCCGACAGGAAGGCCACGTCGCCCAGGTCGCGAAGGCCCTTGGTGACCCAGAGCCCGACATCGGTGGCGCCCGCGATCAGCGTGGCATCGGGATGAGCGTCATACCAGGCGGCCAGCGCGTCGGCCGTGGCCGGGCGGAAGGCGGGGGGGCTGTCCGCCCCCCGCCGATCCTGTGGATCGGCCCCCCCCGAGGGTATTTCGGCCAAGAAGAAGCTGGCGTCTTCCTCGATCCAGTCGGGAACCGGGGCGTTGCGGGCGGCCTCGGCGGCGCGCAGGATCGGGGCATAGCCGGTGCAGCGGCAGAGATTGCCCGCAAGCGCGCTGTCGAGATCGGTTTCCCCCATCTTGTGGGCGGTCGCCATCGAGACCGCGAAACCGGGCGTGCAGAAGCCGCACTGGCTGCCGTGATGGTCGATCAGCGCCTCTTGCACCGGGTGCAGCCGGCCATCGGGTGCCGCCAGGCCCTCGACGGTGCGGATCGCCTTGCCGTCGATCTGCGGCAGGAAGAGGATGCAGGCATTGAGCGCGCTGCTGCCCTCGGCATCCGTCACCATCACCGTGCAGGCGCCGCAATCGCCCTCGCGGCAGGCCTCCTTGGTGCCGGTCAGGCCGCGCGTCTCGCGCAGCCAGTCGAGCAGCGTCGCGGTGGGCGCAACCTCCGTCAAAGCCACTCTTTCTCCGTTCAGAAGAAAGGTGATGTCCATGCCGTGAATCCGCCGCCTTACCGGGTTGTCGCCGTCGTCCCCGGGCCGGGCTCCCTCGATGCGGCGTAGAAGGAGCGGCCCCTGTCGGGTCCTCCGGGCCAGCAGATCGGGCGATGCCGGGCTTGGCAAGAGAAAACCGGGCGAAGATGTGGCGAAGTGGCAGGTGGCGCCCAAAAAACAGGCAGACCTGGCGCCACCTTCGGGGAATGCGGCTTGGCAGGGGCGGGGCCGCGCCCCTATGCTGCCCCCTGTCGGGGCAGAAGGACCGGGAGCAACATGTATCCGCACGCGCTGCATCACGTTCAGCTGGCGATGCCGGAGGGCCGCGAGGACGAGGCGCGGGCCTTTTACGGCGGACTTCTGGGGCTGGAGGAAGAGCAAAAGCCCGAGGCGCTGGAGGCGCGCGGCGGGGTCTGGTTCCGGCGCGGCGAGTTGCGGCTGCATCTGGGGGTCGAGACGCCCTTCGCGGCCGCGCGCAAGGCGCATCCGGCGCTGGAGGTGCGCGGGCTGGGCGCGCTTGCCGACCGGCTGGAACGGGCGGGCCTTGCGCCGCGCTGGGACGGGGCGCTGCCGGGAATGCGACGGTTCTACATCGACGACCCGTTCGGCAACCGGATCGAGTTTCTGGAACCGGTCTGAGCCTTTCGCCCGGCGCCGGCTCTGGATAGGGTGGGGCCATGGCCGCGCCCCGATTCATCCATCTTCGCCTGCATACCGAATACTCGCTGCTCGAGGGGGCGGTCCGGGTCAAGAAACTGCCCGATCTGTGCAAGGCCGCCGGGATGCCCGCGGTCGCCGTGACCGACACGAACAACATGTTCTGCGCGCTGGAGTTTTCCAGCTATGCCACCGGGGCGGGGATCCAGCCGATCCTGGGCTGTCAGGTCGATCTGGCCTACGATCCGGCGGCCCCGGGCGAGCGTCCGCGTCCGCCCGCGCCTGTGGTCCTGCTGGCGCAGGACGAGGCCGGCTACGGCAATCTGATGAAGCTGAATTCCTGCCTCTATCTGGGCAAGTCGGGCGAGCTGCCCCAGGTCACGCCCGATCAGCTGATCGGGCATTCGGCCGGGCTGATCTGCCTGACGGGCGGGCCGGACGGTCCCGTGGGGCGGCTCATTCGCGAGGGCCAGCGGGCCAAGGCCGAGGCGCTTGTGACCCGGCTGGCCGCGGCCTTTCCGACCCGGCTTTATGTCGAGTTGCAGCGCCATCCGGGCGAGGGCGGCCAGCCGACCGAGGCCGAGCGCGAGACCGAGCGCGCTCATGTCGAGATGGCCTATGCCATGGATTTGCCGCTGGTCGCGACCAATGACGTCTACTTCCCCAAATCCGACATGTACGAGGCCCATGATGCGCTTTTGTGCATCGCCGACGGCGCCTATGTCGATCAGGCCGAGCCGCGCCGCCGCCTGACGCCCCAGCATTATTTCAAGACGCCCGAAGAGATGGCGGCGCTGTTCGCCGACCTGCCCGAGGCGCTGGAAAACACCGTCGAGATCGCCCGCCGCTGCGCGGTGAAATCGGAAAAGCGCAAGCCCATCCTGCCGCGCTTTGCCGATGACGAGGTCGAGGAGCTGCGCCGTCAGGCCTGGGAAGGGCTCGAGGCCCGGCTGGCGGTGATCCCCCATGCCGCGCCGGTCGAGGAGTACGAGAAGCGGCTGAAATTCGAGCTCGGGATCATCGAGGGGATGGGTTTCCCGGGCTATTTCCTGATTGTGGCCGACTTCATCAAATGGGGCAAGGACCACGGCATCCCGGTGGGCCCCGGTCGGGGGTCGGGCGCGGGCTCGCTGGTGGCTTATGCACTGACCATCACCGACCTCGACCCCTTGCGCTATTCGCTGCTGTTCGAGCGCTTCCTGAACCCCGAACGGGTCTCGATGCCCGACTTCGACATCGACTTCTGCATGGATCGCCGGGAAGAGGTGATCCATTACGTGCAGGAAAAATACGGCCGCGAGAAGGTGGCGCAGATCATCACCTTCGGCGCGCTCCTGTCGAAGGCCGCGGTGCGCGACGTGGGCCGGGTGCTGCAGATGCCCTATGGCCAGGTCGACAAGCTGTCAAAGCTGATCCCGGTCGAGGGCGTGAAGCCGGTCTCGATTTCCCAGGCCCTGACCGACGAGCCGCGGCTGCGCGAGGCGGCGAAGAACGAAGAGGTCGTGGAGCGGCTGCTGACCTATGGCCAGCAGGTCGAAGGGCTTCTACGGAACGCCTCGACCCACGCCGCGGGGGTGGTGATCGGCGACCGGCCGCTCGACGATCTGGTGCCGCTTTACCAGGACCCGCGGTCCGACATGCCCGCGACCCAGTTCAACATGAAATGGGTCGAACAGGCCGGTCTGGTGAAGTTCGACTTTCTCGGGCTGAAGACGCTGACGGTGATCCGGAACGCCATCGACCTGATCCTCGGCAGCGGCCGGCCGCTGCACCGGGCAGCCGACGGGACCGAGCTTTACCAGCCGGCGGCCGGGGCCGAAAACGATATCGGGCATATCCCGCTCGACGATCCGAAGACCTACGAGCTTTACGCGACCGCCCATACGGTCGCGGTGTTCCAGGTGGAAAGCTCGGGCATGATGGACGCGCTGCGGCGCATGAAGCCCACCTGCATCGAGGATATCGTGGCGCTGGTGGCGCTCTACCGGCCCGGCCCGATGGAGAACATTCCCACCTATTGCGAGGTGAAACAGGGGCTCAGGCCGCTCGAATCGATCCATCCCACCATCGACCACATCCTGGCCGAGACCCAGGGCATCATCGTCTATCAGGAACAGGTGATGCAGATCGCTCAGGTGATGGCGGGCTACAGCCTCGGCGGCGCCGACCTGCTGCGCCGGGCCATGGGCAAGAAGATCAAGGAGGCGATGGATGCCGAGCGCCCGAAATTCGTCGAGGGCGCCAAGAAGAACGGGGTCGATGCCAAGAAGGCGACCGAGGTCTTCGACCTCCTGGAAAAGTTCGCGAATTACGGCTTCAACAAGTCGCACGCCGCAGCCTATGCGGTCGTCAGCTACCAGACCGCCTGGCTGAAGGCCAACCACCCGGTCGAGTTCATGGCGGGCGTCATGAACTGCGATATCCATCTGACCGACAAGCTTGCTGTCTATGCCGAAGAAGTTCGCCGGGGCCTTGGACTGGAGATCGTCGCGCCCTGCGTGAACCGCTCGCTTCCTACCTTCGACGTGCAGGAGGGACGGCTGGTCTACGCGCTGGGGGCGCTCAAGAACGTGGGTATCGAGGCGATGAAGTTGATCGTCGAGGCCCGTGACGGCCGACCCTTCGGCTCGCTCTTCGATTTTGCCCGCCGGGTCGACATGAAGCATGTGGGCAAGCGGCCGCTGGAAATGCTGGCCCGCGCCGGGGCGTTCGACGCGCTGGACGGCAACCGCCGGCGGGTCTTCGAAAGCCTCGATGCGCTGGTGGCCTATTCGGCGGCCATTCACGAACAGCGCGCCTCGGCACAGGTGTCGCTTTTCGGCGAGGCGGGCGAGGATCTGCCCGAGCCGCGCTTGGCCTCCGTGACCGACTGGCTGCCGAACGAACGGCTGGCCGAGGAACAGAAGGCCATCGGCTTCTACCTCTCGGGCCACCCGCTCGACGATTACATGCCCGCGCTGCGTCGGAAGAAGGTGATGACCCGGGCCGAGGTCGAGGAAAAGACCAAGTCGGGGCCGGCCCTCGTCCAGATGGCGGGCGCCGTGGCCGGGCGGCAAGAGAGGAAATCGGCCAAGGGCAACCGCTTTGCCTTCGTGCAGATGTCGGACCCGACGGGGCTTTTCGAGGTGACGCTGTTCTCGGATGTGCTCGAGGTCGCGCGCGACAGTCTCGAACCCGGCATGAATGTGGTGATCCAGGTCGAGGCCAATCTGGAGAACGAGCAACTGAAGCTTCTGGGCCGGTCGGTGAAGCCGGTCGATACCGTCGTGGCCGATGCCGGGGCGACCGGGCTAAAGGTGGTGGTCGAGACCGAAGCCGCTGTCGAGGCGGTCGCGGCCCTGCTCGACCGGGCGCGCAGCGAAAGCGGGCCGCGCGCTCGCGGCCCCATTGAATTCTGCCTGATCGCCCCCGACCTGCCCGGCGAGGTCCGGATGGCGCTGAACGACCGCTACCCGGTCAATCCCCAGATCAAGGGCGCGCTGCGCAGCCTGCCCGGCGTCGCCACGGTCGAAGAGGTCTGAACCCGACCTGCCCGCCGGCCGGGCTTCGGGGCGGCGCGACCGCCCCCGATCGCGGTGCGCTCCGATGGTCCGGAACCGTGCCGTCCGCAAAAGGGGGGGCATGCGTTGCCCGGGGTGCCTGCGGCCCGCCCGTCCCGCCGCAAGACGCCCGCTTCGCGACTTTCTTCTTGGCTCAAATACCCAAGGCGCTTCACCGGCCGTCCGCGCGGGCCCGCAGGGTCAGCGCGCCACTTGTGCCGGTTGCCGCTCTGACCCCGCATCCGCCCGGTCGCGTGCCGCGCTGCGTGCAAGCGTCCCGGCGACCAGCCGTTGAAACCCGGCGATCTCCCTCGCCTGCCGGTCGATGGCCCGCGTCAGCCCGTCGACCTCGGTGCCCAGCCGGGTCAACCGCGTTTCCAGTGCCGTCAGTTCTCGATCCATGCGTCCTCCGGACCTTGCGCGACCTTGCCCCCCGGCCCCCCTTCCGCTAGACCCCGCGCGACGCGTAGGCAGTGGCGAGAGACCGATGGCCAAGGACAAGAAACCCCGCCGCCCCAGGGCCGAGACGCCCAAGGGTTTCCGCGACTATTTCGGTGTCGATGTCACGGAACGTAAGGCGATGCTCGACCGTATCGCCGAGGTCTACCACCGTTATGGTTACGATCCCCTTGAGACCTCCGCGGTCGAGACGGTCGAGGCGCTGGGCAAGTTCCTGCCCGATGTCGACCGTCCCAACGAAGGCGTCTTCGCCTGGCAGGAGGAGGACAGCGACTGGGTCGCGCTCCGCTATGACCTGACCGCGCCGCTGGCCCGGGTCGCGGCGCAGTTCCGCAACGATCTGCCCAGCCCCTACCGGCGCTATGCGATGGGGCCGGTCTGGCGCAACGAAAAACCGGGGCCGGGGCGGTTCCGTCAGTTCTATCAATGTGATGCCGACACGGTGGGCGCGGCGACCGTTGCCGCCGATGCCGAGGTCTGCATGATGCTGGCAGACGCCTTGGAGGCTGTCGGTATCGAGCGTAGTGACTACATTATCCGAATCAATAGCCGCAAAGTCCTGAATGGGCTTATGGAAGTGGCGGGTATCCTCGATCCCGAGGATCCTTCGAAATTTGAACGGGAACGCGGCATCGTTCTGCGAGCACTCGACAAATTTGACCGACTCGGACCTGTAGGTGTTCAAGCTCTTTTGGGCAAAGGTCGGGAGGACCAAAGCGGCGACTTCACTGAAGGCGCGGGACTTAATCCCGAACAAATTCAGCATTTTCTTCATTTCTTGAACGTAGAAGAGAAGAATCTCGACACGATGGAGCGACAGGTGGCGCAGCGCCCGACTCCTTTCGAACTGTCGTCAAACGTGTTCATTCCCAAGCGAGGAAGAGAGAACCCGAACTACGACACTTTGCAGCGCTTGCTATCTCTCGTGGAACACTCTGTCGAAGGCAGAGAGGGTGTGAACGAGTTGGCTCAGATCGCTGAGATGCTGTTCTATTCAGGGTACTATTCTGACCGGATCATCCTCGATCCGTCCGTCGTGCGGGGGCTTGGCTATTATACCGGCCCGGTCTTCGAGGCCGAACTGACCTTCGAGATCCTCGACGAAAAGGGGCGGCCGCGGCAATTCGGGTCCGTCGCGGGTGGCGGGCGTTATGACGATCTGGTCAAGCGTTTCACCGGGCAGGACGTGCCCGCGACCGGCGTCTCGATCGGCGTCGACCGGCTGCTGGCCGCGCTGCGCGCCAAGGGCCGCGCCGGGGCCGACCCGAAAGGTCCGGTGATCGTGACCGTGATGGATCGCGACCGGATGGCCGAGTATCAGACCATGGTGGGCGAGCTGCGCAATGCCGGCATCCGCGCCGAGGTCTATCTGGGCAACCCGAAGAACTTCGGCAACCAGCTGAAATACGCCGACAAACGCCAGTCGCCCGTCGCCATCATCCAGGGCAGCGACGAGGCGGCGCGCGGCGTCGTCCAGATCAAGGATCTGGTGCTGGGCGCGAGGATCGCCGAAAGCGCCAGCCTCGAGGAATGGAAATCCCAGCCTGCCCAGTTCGAGGCGGCGCGAAGCGATCTGGTGGCCGAGGTCCGGCGGCTGCTCGCGCAGGGCGAGGGCTGAGCGGTGCAGGACAAGGGCCGCATTCTCGCGCAGGCCGAACGGCTGCATGTGTTCTTCCGGGGCGCGGGGGCCGAGCCGGTTCAGACCGCGATCCTGCAACCGGCCGAGACGCTTCTCGATCTGTATGGCGAGGATATCCGGGCGCGGGCCTATGTGACCTCGGACGCGCTGCGGGGCGAACAGATGCTGCGCCCCGATTTCACCGTGCCGGTGGTGCAGATGCATATGGACAGCGCCGCCGACCCGGCCCGCTATACCTATTGCGGCGAGGTCTTCCGCCGGCAGGAACGCGACCCGGCTCGGCCCAACGAATATATCCAGGTGGGCTACGAGCTTTTCGGCGGCGAAAGCCCGGCCGAGGCCGATGCCGAGGTCTTCGCGCTGTTTTCCGAGGCGCTGTCGCCGCTCGACCTCAGGGCCGCGACCGGCGATATCGGGCTGATCCTTGCGGCTGTCGACGGGCTTTCGACCACGGACAAGCGCAAGGCGGCGCTGCGGCGCCATGTCTGGCGGCCGCGCCGGTTCCGCGCGCTGCTGGAACGGTTTGCCGGGCGCACCCCGGTGCCCGAAAGCCGCAAGCGCCTGCTGGCCGAGATCGAGACCCATGGCGTCGAGGCGGTGCTGAACGCCGCCGCTCCGGAAATCGGACTGCGCTCGCGCGCCGATGTGGCCTACCGGCTTTACGCTCTGGTTCAGGACGCGGCCGAGCCGCCGGTCTCGACCGGCGAGACCGAATTGCTGGAGGATCTGCTGTCGATCCGCGAGACCTCGGTGCATGCGCTGGCGCATCTGCGCGACATCGCGGTCGATCTCAAGACCATCGGCCCGGCGGTCGACCGGATGCAGGCGCGGCTCGACGCGCTGGCGGGGCAAGGGATCGACGTCGATCTTCTGGATTTCGAGGCCAGCTACGGTCGCACCACGATGGAATATTACGACGGCTTCGTCTTCGGCTTCTACGCCGAGGGCCAGCCCGGGCTGCCGCCGGTCGCCACGGGCGGGCGCTATGACGCGCTGACCCGCATCTTGGGGCGCGGCCGCGAGGTGCCCGCGGTCGGCGGCGTGGTCCGGCCCGAACTGGTGCTGTCGCTGACGGAGGCGCTGGCATGACGCTGAAACTCGGGGTGCCCTCCAAGGGCCGGCTGATGGAAAAGACCTTCGACTGGTTCGCCGAGCGGGGCATCTCTATCGCCCGCACCGGGTCCGAGCGCGAGTATTCGGGCGCGGTCGAGGGCGTCGAGGGGATCGAACTGATGCTGCTGTCGGCGGGCGAGATCCCGCGCGAGCTGGCTTCGGGGCGAATCCATCTGGGCGTGACCGGGTCCGATCTGGTACAGGAACGGATCGCCGACTGGGAACATCGGGTGCTGGCGCTCGAACCGATGGGCTTCGGCTATGCCGATCTGATCATCGCGGTGCCGCGCTGCTGGGCCGATGTCGACACGCTGGACGATCTCGACGCGGCGGCGGCGGCCTTCCGGGCCGCCCATGGCCACCGGCTGCGGATCGCGACCAAGTATCACCGGCTGGTCCGGGTCTTCCTGCGCGATGCGGGCGTGGCCGACTATCAGCTGGTCGACAGTCAGGGGGCGACCGAGGGCACGGTCAAGAACCTGACCGCCGAAGCCATCGCCGATATCACCTCGACCGGCGAGACGCTGCGGGCCAATCACCTGAAGATATTGTCCGACGGGTTGATCCACCGCAGCCAGGCGACGCTTTTCAAGTCGCGCTCGGCCGAGTACAGCGACGCGGACCGCGTGAACCTGCGCGAGCTTCTGGACCGTCTGGGGCTGGGGCGCTGACCTTCGGGGGGCCGTGCCGGTCCGCCCCGTGACGTCGGACCCTCCTTCCGGCGCGGGTCCGGCCGGTGTCGTTGGCCGAGGGACGTGCCGAAGCTTCAGCGTCTTCCTAAGCGCCGATTTTGCCCTCAACGACCCGCCGATGGATCGGATCGTCTGACAGGCCAGAGCGTCGGTCGTGAGACTGCCGTTGCGCCGCGTGACACGCGTCCTCGGGCCTTGTTGGGCCAATAGGCGACACGGGCGCGGCCCCTGAAAGGGCCGCAGGCGTTTCAAAATAAAGGTTCAGCTCGACCCCGATCGGACGACCGGCCGGCAAGAACGGCCAGGGTCGCAGAGGTCCGGTCCGGCACTTGCCCGCCGGTCATCGGACGGGGAAGGCCCGTCCAGAACGCCTTCGGCAGGCGCCTGGACGGCAGGCTCAGAGCGCGGGATAGATCGGGAAGCGGGCGCAGAGCGCCGCGACCTCGGCCTTGACCCGGGCCTCGACCTCGGCGTTACCCTCTTCGCCATTGGCGGCGAGCCCGTCCACGACCTCGGTGATCCAGCGGCCGATCTGGGCGAATTCCTCTTCGCCGAAGCCGCGGGTCGTTCCGGCGGGCGAGCCCAGACGGATGCCGCTGGTGATCGTGGGCTTCTCGGTGTCGAAGGGGATGCCGTTCTTGTTGCAGGTGATATGGGCGCGGCCCAGAGCCTTCTCGGTGGCGTTGCCCTTCACGCCCTTGGGCCGCAGGTCGACCAGCAGGACGTGGCTGTCGGTGCCGTTGGTGACGAGGTTCAACCCGCCCTCGACCAGCGCCGCGCCCAGCGCCTTGGCGTTCTTGATGACCTGTTCCTGATAGGTCTTGAAGTCCGGGCGCAGCGCCTCGCCGAAGGCCACGGCCTTGCCCGCGATCACATGCATCAGCGGCCCGCCCTGGATGCCCGGGAAGATGGCCGAGTTGAACTTCTTGGCCAGCGCCTCGTCATTCGTCAGGATCATGCCGCCGCGCGGCCCGCGCAGGGTCTTGTGGGTCGTGGTGGTGGCGACATGGGCATGCGGGAAGGGCGAGGGGTAAAGGCCGGCCGCGACCAGCCCCGCGAAATGGGCCATGTCGACCATCAGCCAGGCGCCCACGCTGTCGGCGATCTCGCGGAAGCGCTTGAAGTCGATGATGCGCGGAATGGCCGAGCCGCCGGCGATGATCAGCTTGGGCTTGTGCTCATTGGCAAGCGCCGCGATCTGGTCGTAGTCGATCTCGAGATCGCTTTCGCGCACGCCGTACTGGACGGCGTTGAACCACTTGCCCGACTGGTTCGGGGCGGCGCCATGAGTCAGGTGGCCGCCCGCATCGAGGCTCATGCCGAGGATAGTGTCGCCGGGTTTCAACAGCGCGGTGAAGACGCCCTGGTTGGCCTGGCTGCCCGAGTTCGGCTGGACATTGGCGAAGGCCACGTCGAACAGCTTGCAGGCGCGTTCGATCGCGAGGTTCTCGGCGATGTCCACGAACTGGCAGCCGCCGTAATAGCGCTTGCCCGGGTAGCCTTCGGCATATTTGTTGGTCATCACCGAGCCCTGCGCCTCCATCACGGCGCGGCTGACGATGTTTTCCGACGCGATCAGTTCGATCTCGTCGCGCTGGCGGCCGAGTTCCAGGCCGATGGCCTTGGCGATTTCGGGGTCGCGAGTGGCCAGGTCGTCCTGGAAAAAGCCACTGTCTTGGTGATGGGCATTCATCTTGGGTCTCCTCGAAACAGCCTGGGCCGGATGACGGCGGTTTTATCGGAAGGCCGGGCATCGCAAAAGCCCGTTTTCAGCGGGTCGCGGGGTCAGCGCGGGGCGGAGCCGGGCCTTGTGTTTCCGATCGGCGCGCGCGAAGACTTGGCCGGAAACGCGCGAAGGACAGGAACATGGCCGGCAGGACGAGGATCGCCTTTCTGGCAAGCGAAACGGCGAGCGCCGAAGGCGCGCTGGAACGGCTGACGGCCCGGTACGGCCAGACCGCGCTGGAGGCGGCCGAGGTGATCGTGGCTCTGGGCGGCGACGGCTTCATGCTGCAGACGCTGCATGCGACGCAAGCGCATGATCTGCCTGTCTATGGCATGAATTGCGGCACCATTGGCTTTCTGATGAACGAATTCCACGAGGACTGGCTGATCGAGCGGCTGGAGGCGGCGGCCGAGGAAATCCTCAACCCGCTGAGGCTGAAGGCGACCCGGCCGGATGGCGCAGTGGTGGAGGCGCTGGCGATCAACGAGGTCAGCCTTCTGCGCGCCGGGCCGCAGGCGGCCAAGCTCCGGATTTCGGTCGATGGCAAGGTGCGGCTCGAGGAGCTGGTCTGCGACGGCGCGCTGGTGGCGACCCCGGCCGGCTCGACGGCCTACAACTATTCGGCCCACGGTCCGATCCTGCCCATCGGATCGGATGTGCTGGCCCTGACCGCGGTCGCGCCTTACCGGCCGCGGCGCTGGCGCGGCGCGCTGCTGCCGAAGCGGGCGACGGTCCGGATCGAGGTCCTGCAACCCGCCAAACGCCCGGTCATGGCCGAGGGCGACAGCCGGGGGGCGGGGGTCGTGAGCATGGTAGAGATCCGGTCGGAATCGGCCATTTCGCACCGGATTCTGTTCGATCCGGGCCACGGGCTTGAAGAGCGGCTGATCCGCGAACAGTTCCTTTAGGGCGCTGCGGCCAGGGCAGGCGCGATTTTTCTGCGAAAAATCGGGGTCGCGCTGCGGGCCGGTCAGCCCGCCTGGTCCTTGCGCGCCCAAGCCTCGCGCTTGCGGTAAAGCGTCGAGGGCGACACGTCGAGCACCTTGGCCGCGCGCGGCAACGACCCGCCTTCGCGGGCGATGGTGCCCTCGATCACCACCTGCTCGATCTCGGCCAGCGTCCGGCCGATCAGGTCCTCGATCTGGACCGGCGGCGTCGGACTGCCGGTCGCCGGCGGCGGGCTGAACCCCGGCCCGGCCAGACGCCCGCGCTCCTGCTGCAGCGCGATCGGCAGCATGTCGAGCGTGACCTCGGGGCCCTGGTTCAGCACCACCGCATGGCGCAGCACGTTCAGCAACTGACGTACGTTGCCGGGCCAGGGCAGGCGGCGGAACAGGTCCGCCACCTCGGGGGCGAGCCGGTCGAAGCTGCGCTCTTCCTCGGCGGATAGCTTTTCGAGCGCGGCCTGGGCGATCTCGACGACATCCTCGCCGCGATCGCGCAGCGGCGGCAGGTGGATCGGCACCACGTGCAGGCGGTAGTAGAGATCCTCGCGGAACCGGCCAAGCCGGACCTCTTCGAGAGGATCGCGGTTCGTCGCGCAGACGATCCGGACATTGACCTTGCGCGGATGCGAGGCGCCGATGGGCTGTACGGTCGAGGTCTGCAGGAAGCGCAGGAGCTTGGTTTGCAACCCCATGTCCATCTCGCAGATCTCGTCGAGGAAGAGCGTTCCCCCGTCAGCCACCGCCGCGGCGCCCGGCTTGTCGGCCAGCGCCCCGGTGAAGGCGCCCTTGAGATGGCCGAAGACCTCGGATTCCAGAAGATCGCGCGGGATCGCGGCGCAGTTCAGCGGCACGAACGGCCCGTCGGCCCGGGCCGAGGCGGCATGCACGGCCTGCGCGCAGATCTCCTTGCCGGTGCCGCTTTCGCCGGTGATGAAGACCGTGGCCTTGGACCGACCGACCGAGGCGATCCGGTCGTAGACCGCCACCATCTGCGGCGAACTGCCGACAAAACCCGTCGGCGGTTCCGGGGTTGTCCGGACCGGCGGGGCGGGGGCCGGTGGTTCGTTGGCCGCGCCGCGCTCGGCCAGCGCGGTTTCGACCGCGTGCAGGAAACGCTGTTCGTTGAAGGGCTTGAGCAGGAATTCATAGGCCCCGGCCCGCATCGCCTCGACCGCGCGGTTGATCGAGCCGTTGGCGGTGACCACGATCACCCGGGTTTCGGGTGCCAGGGCCAGAAACTCCTGCAACAACTCCTGCCCCGGACGATCGGGCAGCATCAGATCCAGCAGCACGACCGGCGGCTTGAGTTCGCGGAAGGCCGCCAGCCCTTCTTCCGCGGTCGAGGCGGACACCACCTTGTAGCCGGCATTGCGCAGCACCGTCTCGTAGATCATCTGCAGGGACGGCGTGTCCTCGATCATCAGAAGCGGGGGAACACTCATGCGCCTGCCTTGCTGTAACGGCTGTCGAATTCGGCCCGAAGGGCGGTGCACAGATCCCCGATGCTGGCGATGGTGCTTGGGCAGAGCCGCGCGATTTCGGCCTCGTCCGGCAGGCGCGCAGCGGAATTGAGGTTTTCGGCCAGCGCCTGCAGGGCGCCATTGCCGACCGCGCCCGCCAGCGAGATCAGCACATGGGTCTGCGAGCGCAGCTTCGCGCGGTCGCCCTGGGCGAGGGCTTCGGTGAGGCCGGCGCGCACGGTTTCGAGATCGTCGCGCATCCGTGTCAGAAGCTCGCGCCCGTCCTCAGGCCCCGCCAGCGCCAGCAACCGGTCGAGATGCAGTGCGTCGAAGGGCGCGGCGTCATGGGACGGAACCAGCATGCAGCCGCAGGGCCGCTTGCGCAACACCCGCAGGATGGCCTCGCCGAAGGAATCGAGGCTGAGGATCGGCTTGGCGAGGATCCCGTCGGCGCCGGCGGCATAGATCTGGTCGCGATTGGCCGACAGCACGAAGGCCGTCACCGCCAGCACCGCGGTACCGGGGCCGTCGCCTTCGGACGTGCGCAGGCGCCGGATCACGTCGATGCCCGACAGGCGCGGCATTTCGATGTCGATCAGCGCAATATCGAAGCGGCGCGCGGCCAGAAGCTCGGCCGCGGCCTGTCCGTCCTTGACCAGCGTGCAGCGCGCGCCAAGGGTTTCCAGCATCTGCCGCATGAGAAGCTGGTTCGTGGGGTTGTCCTCGGCCAGCAGCACGTCGCAGCGGGACAGATCGGGCAGGTCATGCAGATCGCCCGGCGCATGCACTCCTGGCGCCCAGGCGCTGCGCGGCAGGATGACCGAAACCTCGGCCCCGCCCTCGGCCAGATTCACGACCTGAAGCTGACCGCGCACCCGCCGTGCCAGATCGCGCACGATATGAAGCCCCAGCCCGGTGCCGGGGCGGCTGCTTTCGACCGGCCGTCCGGCGAATTCGAAAAGCCGCGCCAGCGCCGCCTCGGAAAAGCCGGGGCCGGTGTCGCGCACCCGCAGGCACAGCGATTCCTGCGGACCCATATGGACCCGCAGCCGCACCGTTCCGGTCGGGGAATACTTCATCGCATTGCCGATCACGTTCGCCAGGATCCGTTCCAGCGCGGCGGGGTCGGTTCCGACGATGCCGGGCAGGTCGCCATCGGCATCGAGCGCGAAGCTCAGCCCGTGCTCGTCGGCATGGGCGCGCCAGCGGCTGGCGATCCGGTCGAGGAACGGGCGCAACTGGGTATGGACCGGCACTTCGGCCCGGTCGACCTCGTCGCCAGACATCAGCGCGACGGTCTCGTCGGTCAGCCGGGCAAGCTGTTCGGCCGCGCTTTGGACCCGCTTGAGCTGTAACCGGGAATCGGCGTCGAGCGGACCGAGATCGGCCAGAGACAGTCCGCCGAGAATATCCGAGATCGCGGCCCGCATGTCGTGGCCCAGCATGGCCGCGCGTTTCTGTGCCCCGCGCCCGGCGAAACTCGGCTCTGCGAGCATGCCCCGACCGGCCGGGCCGAAGTCTTCGTCCCCGCCGACAGTCCCACTGGCGGTGCGTTCCGGGATCGGCAACATCACTACACTCGCATGGGTTGCATTGCCATCTTACTATCGCGCCTGCGGCCAAGCACCAACCTGTCTATTCGTCAGGTCCGGCCAGGATCGGGGAAAAAAGCACCCAAAAGGTAAAAAAAACGCGAGCCGACGCAAGATTGTCTCTGCGTCGGCTCTAATCCAGGTGCTTTTTTTAGGCGGGGGCCCGACGCCGGGCCCCGCGGACCGCCTCTCAGGCCGCCTGCGGGTAGCCCAGCCGCTTCACCGCATCGGCGATCTCGTCAAGGATCGCCGGGTCGTCGATGGTCGCGGGCATCTTGAAGTCCAGCCCGTCGGCGATCTTGGCCATGGTCCCGCGCAGGATCTTGCCCGAGCGGGTCTTGGGCAGGCGGTCGACGACGCAGGCAAGCTTGAAGGCCGCGACCGGGCCGATCTGGTCGCGCACCAGCTTGACGCAGTCGCGGACGATTTCGCCATGGTCGCGGGTGCAGCCCGCGTTGAGGCACAGGAAGCCCATCGGCAATTGCCCCTTCAGCTCGTCCGCGACGCCGATCACCGCGCATTCGGCAACGTCGGGATGGCTGGCCAGCACCTCTTCCATGGCGCCGGTCGACAGCCGGTGGCCCGCGACGTTGATGACGTCATCGGTCCGCGCCATGATGTAAAGATAGCCGTCCTCGTCCTTGTAGCCCGCATCGCCGGTCTCATAGTAGCCGGGGAAGTGGCTGAGATAGGATTTCTCGAACCGCTCGGGCGCGTTCCACAAGGTCGGCAGCGTGCCCGGAGGCAGCGGCAGCTTGATCGCAATGGCGCCCAGCGTGTTCGCCCCGACCTCGTGCCCGCCCTCGTCGAGGATATGTACGTCATAGCCCGGCATCGGCACCGAGGGCGAGCCGATCTTGACCGGCAGTTTCTCGATCCCCAGCGGGTTGCCCGCGATGGCCCAGCCGGTTTCGGTCTGCCACCAGTGGTCGATCACCGGCACACCCAGCATGCGCTGGGCCCATTTGATGGTGTCGGGATCGGCGCGTTCGCCCGCGAGATACAGAGCCTTCAGTCCGGTCAGGTCGTACTTGTTGACATATTCGCCGTTCGGGTCCTCGCGCTTGATGGCGCGGAAGGCGGTCGGCGCGGTGAAGAAGCTTTTCACCTTGTGTTCCGAGATCACCCGCCAGAAGACGCCCGCATCGGGGGTGCCCACGGGCTTGCCCTCGAAAACGATGGTGGTGTTACCGTGGATCAGCGGCGCATAGCAGATATAGCTGTGCCCCACGACCCAGCCCACGTCCGAGGCCGCCCAGAACACATCGCCCGGCTCGAGGTTGTAGATGTTCTTCATCGTCCAGTTCAGCGCCACCAGATGGCCGCCGGTCGGACGGACCACGCCCTTGGGCTGGCCGGTGGTGCCCGAGGTATAAAGGATATAGGCTGGGTGGTTGCCTTCGACCGGGACGCATTCTGCCGGTTGCACGCCATACTGGAAGCCGTGCCAGTTGACGTCGCGGCCCTCGGTCAGTTGGGCCACTTCCTGTTCGCGCTGGTAGATCACGCAGAATTCGGGCTTGTGCTTGGCCTGCTCGATGGCGCCGTCCAGCAGGGGCTTGTAGTGGACCAGACGGCCCGGCTCGATCCCGCAGGAGGCGGCCATGATGCATTTCGGCTTGGCGTCGTCGATCCGGACGGCCAGTTCGTGCGCGGCGAAGCCGCCGAACACCACCGAATGGATCGCGCCCAGACGCGCGCAGGCCAGCATCGCTTCCAGCGCCTCGACGATCATCGGCATGTAGATGATGACCCGGTCGCCCTTGGTCACGCCCTTGTCGCGCAGGGCCCCCGCCAGCGTCGCCACGCGGTTGCGCAGTTCCACATAGGTGATCTCGCGCTTGGTATGGGTGATCGGGCTGTCATAGATGATCGCGACCTGTTCGCCGCGGCCCTGTTCCACATGACGGTCGACCGCGTTCCAGCAGGTGTTGACCATGCCGTCGCTGAACCATTCGTAATGGGGCGCATTCTCGTCGAACAGCGCCTTGGAGGGTTTTTCCACCCAGTCGATCGCCTCCGCGGCTTCCATCCAGAAGCCGTTGGGGTCCGCCTTCCAGCGTTCGTAGACCTCGGCATATGACATGACTTTCCTTCCCTCCGCGTAACTGGCGCAATTCTGTTACGCAGGGAGTTGAAGTTGCGCAAGATAGAAACTCCATCTCGAATGAATGTTAGCGCAATCGCCCGCCCGCCGCGCCAATTCGTCGCGATTTCGGGTGGGCTTGCATCGGCCGCACCGGCGCCGCAGATTGTCCGGGAAACGGGAGGACCCCATGCCGCTACTGACCGCTGCCCGCGCGGTGCGCGAAAACGCCTATGCCCCCTATTCGAACTTCAAGGTCGGGGCGGCGATCCTGGGGGCGGACGGGCAGATCTATTCCGGCTGCAATGTCGAGAACGCGGCCTATCCCGAAGGCACCTGCGCCGAGGCCGGCGCGATTGCCGCGATGGTGGCTGCGGGCTGCCGCGAGATCCGCGAGGTGGCGGTGATCGCCGACAGTCCCGATCCGGTGCCGCCCTGCGGCGGCTGCCGCCAGAAGCTGGCCGAGTTCGCTGCGCCCGGGGTCCCGGTGACGCTGGCCACGACCGGCGGCGCCACCCGGGTCGCAACCCTGGCCGATCTGCTGCCCGGGGCCTTCACGCCCGCCCATATGGACAACTGACATGGATGCCCGCAGCATTATCGCGCGGGTCCGCGATGACGAGGCCCTGACCGACGCGGATCTGCACTGGTTCGCCGAGGGCCTCGCCACCGGCGCGGTCACGGATGCCCAGGCCGGGGCCTTCGCCATGGCCGTGCTTTTGAACGGGCTGACCAACCCCGAGAGGGTCGGGCTGACCCGCGCGATGCGCGACAGCGGCAAGGTGCTCGACTGGGACCTGCCGGGGCCGGTGCTCGACAAGCATTCCACGGGCGGCATCGGCGATTGCGTGTCGCTGGCGCTGGCGCCCGCGCTTGCCGCCTGCGGCGCCTTCGTGCCGATGATCTCGGGGCGCGGGCTTGGCCATACCGGCGGGACGCTCGACAAGCTCGAATCGATCCCTGGCTATCGCAGCGAGGTGCCGGTCTCGACCCTCAAGGAGATCACCGCTCAGGTGGGCTGTGCCATTGTCGGCGCCTCGGGCGACATCGCCCCCGCCGACCGGCGGCTTTACGCGATCCGCGATGTCTCGGGCACGGTCGAGAGCATCGACCTGATCACCGCCTCGATCCTGTCCAAGAAGCTGGCGGCCGGGCTTGAGGCGCTGGTGCTGGACGTCAAGGTCGGCTCGGGCGCTTTCATGAAGGACATGGAAGAGGCCGAGGATCTGGCCCGGGCGCTGGTCGCGACCGCGCAGGGGGCGGGCTGCATGACGAGCGCGCTGATCACCGACATGTCCCAGCCGCTGGTCGGCGCGGCGGGCAATGCGCTCGAGGTGATCGAAGTGATGGAGACGCTGACCGGCACCGGGGTCACGCCTGCGCTCTGGGATCTGACCTGCGCGCTGGGCGGCGAGGTGCTGGCGCTGGGCGGTCTGGCCGATGATGCGGCCGACGGCGCGCTCAGGATCGCCCGGGCGCTCGAGTCGGGCGAGGCCGCGCTCAAGTTCGGCGAGATGGTGGCCGAGCTTGGCGGCCCGGCCGATTTCGTCGAGCGCTGGCCCGACCGGCTGCCCGCCGCGCCGGTGCTGTGCGAGGTGACGGCGCCCGAGGGCGGTATCGTTCAGGCCATCGACGGCGAGGCGCTGGGCCTTGCGGTGGTGGCCCTTGGCGGCGGGCGGCGGCGCGAGGGCGACCGCATCAACCCGGCGGTCGGGCTGGCCGAGATGGCGGCGCTGGGCGACCGGATCGCGCCGGGCGAGCCGCTGGCCATTGTCCACGCGGCCAGCGACACCGATGCCGACGCGGTGGCGGCGCGGGTGCGGGGGGCCTTCCGCCTGGGCGACACCGCGCCCGAGATCCCGCCGCTGGTGCAGCGGAGGGTTCTGCGATGAGCCGGGCCTTCCTCGTGGTGATGGATTCCGTCGGCTGCGGCGGTGCGCCCGATGCCGACGGGTTCTTCAACGAGGACCGGCCCGATACCGGCGCGAACACACTTGTCCATATCGCACAGGCCTGTGCCGAAGGTCGGGCGGATTCGGGGCGGTGCGGGCCATTGAAATTGCACAATATCGACAATCTGGGTCTGGGGGCCGCCATTCGTCTGGCCTCGGGCCAGACCGCGCCCGGGCTTGGGGCCGCGCCGCAGGGGCTGTGGGGCGCCGCGACCGAGGTGTCGCGCGGCAAGGACACGCCCTCTGGGCATTGGGAACTGGCGGGCGTCCCGGTGCCCTGGGACTGGACCTATTTCCCGCGCGAGCTTCCCGCCTTCCCCGAGGATCTTCTTGCCGAGATCCGCCATCTTGCAGGCACCGACGGCACGCTGGGCAATTGCCATGCCTCCGGCACCGAAATCGTCGCCCGGCTTGGGGCCGAGCATCTGCGGACCGGCTGGCCGATCCTTTACACCTCGGCCGACAGCGTCTTTCAGATCGCGGCGCATGAAGAGGCCTTTGGGCTCGACCGGCTTTATGCACTCTGCGCTGGCATCGCGCCGCGGCTTCATGCGATGCGCATCGGCCGGGTTATCGCGCGGCCTTTCACCGGCGCGGCCGAAACTGGCTTCGTCCGGACGCCGCGCCGGCACGACTATGCCATGACGCCGCCCGCGCCGACGCTGTGCGACTGGGTTCAGGGGGCCGGGCGGCGGGTGCAGGCCATCGGCAAGATCGGCGACATCTTCTCGATGCGCGGCATCGACGAGGTCCGCACCGGCCCCGATGCCGAGCTGATGGCGCATTGGACCGACCTGATGGACGAGGCCCCCGACGGCAGCCTGACCTTCGCCAATTTCGTCGAGTTCGACAGCCTCTATGGCCACCGCCGCGACGTTGCGGGCTATGCCCGGGCGCTCGAATGGTTCGACGCGGCGCTGCCGCCCGTTCTGGCGCGGATGCGGCCCGGCGATCTGGTGCTGATCACCGCCGATCATGGCAACGATCCGACCTGGACCGGCACCGACCATACCCGCGAACGGGTGCCGGTCATCGGTGCCGGGGTCGGCGCGCGGGCGGCCGGTCTTCGCGCCTTTGCCGATATCGGCGCCAGCGTGGCGGCGCATCTCGGCGTTCCCTCCCAAGGCCCCGGACGGAGTTTTCTGTGACCGACCTGCCCAAGATCGAATTGCATCACCATCTGGAGGGCGCCGCGCCTCCGGCCTTGATCCGCGATATGGCCCGGGCACGAAACTTGGACATTTCCCGCATTTTCGATGCCGATGGGGCCTATTATTCCGCGGAGTTCTTGCAGTTTCTCGATATCTACGAGGCGGCATCTTCGGCGCTGACAACGCCCGAGGATTATGCCCGCCTGACCGCGGCCGTGCTGGAAGAGACGGCGTCCGAAGGCGTGATCTACCTAGAAACCTTCCTGTCTCCCGACTTTTGCGGCGGCTGCGATCTGGCGGCCTGGGTCGAGCATCTCGAGGCGATCCGCGAGGCGGCGGAGCGCGCCGAAGGCGATGGCATCCTGCTGCGCGCCACCGTCACCTGCATCCGCCATCTGGGCCCCGACCGGGCGCGCGAGGCCGCGCGCTGTGCGGCCGAGACAGCGGGCGATTTCGTCGTGGGCTTCGGCATGGCGGGGGACGAGCGCCGCGGGCGGCTGCGCGATTTTGCCTATGCCTTCGACATGGCGCGCGAGGCCGGTCTCGGGCTGACGGTCCATGCCGGCGAATGGAGCGGCCCGGCCTCGGTGCGCGAGGCGCTGTCGGATCTTCGGGTCGACCGCATCGGCCATGGCGTGCGCGCCATCGAGGACCCGGGGCTCGTCGAGCATCTGGCCGAGACGGGGACCGTGCTGGAGGTCTGCCCCGGCTCCAACGTCGCGCTGGGTCTTTACCCGTCGCTGGCGGCTCATCCGATCGACCGGCTGAGGCGCGCTGGCGTCAAGCTGACGGTTTCGACCGACGACCCGCCCTTCTTTCATACCACGATGCGGCGCGAATATGCCCGGCTGGCCGAAACCTTCGGCTGGGAGGACAGCGATTTTGCCGCGATGAACCGGGTGGCCCTTGACGCCGCCTTCTGCGATGCGGAAACCCGCGCAAAGCTCAAGACCCGCCTGGAGGCCGCCGATGTATGACCATCTGACCGTCGTCACCCACCCGCTGGTGCAGCACAAGCTGACGCTGATGCGGGACAAGGACACCTCGACCGCCGGGTTCCGGCAGCTGCTGCGCGAGATCAGCCAGCTTTTGGCCTACGAGATCACCCGCGAGCTGGAAATGACCACCCGCCGGATCGAAACCCCGCTCTGCACGATGGACGCGCCGGTGCTGGAGGGCAAGAAGCTGGTGCTGGTCTCGATCCTGCGCGCGGGCAACGGCTTGCTGGACGGCGTGCTGGAGCTGGTGCCCTCGGCCCGGGTCGGCTTTGTCGGGCTTTATCGCGACGAGACCACGCTGGAGCCGGTGCAGTATTATTTCAAGGTGCCGCAGGATCTGAAGGACCGGCTGGTGATCGTGGTCGACCCGATGCTGGCCACCGGCAATTCCTCGGCCGCCGCGGTCGAGCTTTTGAAAAAGGCGGGCGCCAACGACATCCGCTTCATGTGCCTTCTGGCCGCGCCCGAGGGCGTTGCCCGGATGAAGGAGGCCCATCCCGATGTGCCGATCGTCACCGCCTCGATCGACGAGCGGCTGAACGAGCAGGGCTATATCGTGCCCGGGCTGGGTGACGCGGGCGACCGGATGTTCGGCACGCGGTAGCGGTTTTCGTCTTTACACCCTCCGGGTGCGGTGTCACGCTTTTTGCGAAAAGGTGAGGGTGCCATGCCGTATCAGCGATATCGTCTGGCCGTGGCCGCGGTTCTGGCGCTGGGACTCGGGTGTCCCGGTGCCGCGCCGGTCCGGGCCGAGTCCGCCCCCGTTGGCGCGGTGCCGCTTCAGGTGCTGCCGGGCTATCGCGCGGTCTGGGAAGACGACCGGCTCAATCCGCTGCGGGGCCGCAGGACCGACTGGGGCGATGCCCAGATGCGGACGGTCTGGACCGAGCGCGTACCGCAACGCCTGGTCGATCCGGCGCTTCGGCCGCCCCAAGCGGTTGCGCCCGTCGCGGTGCCGCCCTCGGCGGGCAGCCGGTATATTCAGGTCGGCGCCTTCACCGAGGCCGATGCGGCGGGCGATGCGGTGGCCGATCTGCGCCGTCTGGGTCTGCCGGTACGACAGGGCCGGGTGATGGCGGACGGAGACCTGGTGACGGTGATCTTCGCAGGTCCCTTCGCCGACCGCGAAAGCCATGGCCGCGCGCAAAGCGTCTTGAGGCGGGCGGGCTATACGCCCGTGTCCTCCAAGCGCTGAGAGCGCCTTTCGGGGGCGCCCCCTGTCAGCCGCCGCAGATTGCCTGCAGCCTCAGCCAGTCGCCATCGGAGATTGGCGCATCGGTCTCGCGTCCCTGCAACGGGTCATTCTGGATCAGCCCGCGCACGCTGTCGCCGGTCACGTCCCGGGCCAGCGCGTAAGGCGTCGAGGGCAGACCGGCGGCCGCGAAGCGCGCCAGCAGGTCGGCCTCGGGCAGCGGGGCTTCGGGCGCCACCAGCACGTCATGGGCATAGGCCGACAGCGCCCTGTCTGGCAGAGTGCCGGTGGTCAGAAGGCGGAAGGTGGCCAGGGGCCCGGCGGCGCGCAGCAGATCGGCCAGCGGGTCCGAGCGGGCGGCGCGCGCATCCTCGGCCAGGATGAAGCCCGCCACGGCGGCGACGTCCTCGTAATCCTCGACCAGTGCCCGGTTCAGGAGGATCACCCCGCCGGGCAGATGCAGCGCACGCGGCAGGCCGCCGGGCAGGACCCGCACCGTCCGCGCCGTGCCGGGCAGCAGCCGCGCGGCCAGCCGGTCCAGCGCGCGCTGCCCGCCGGGCCGGTCGCAGGGGGTTCCGGCCGCGTCGGCCATCCGGGCCAGCAACGCCTGACCGATCTCGGCGCGCACCTCGGGCGGCGCGACCGCCACGGTCTGGCGCACCAGCGCCCCGGGCAGCCAGAACACCGCCAGCGCCGCAAGGCCCGCCAGCGTCCCCGCGACGATCCAGATCCGCAGCCGCCCCGGACGCGGCCGCGCCCGGCCGATGGCCCGGCGCACCGTTTCAAGCGCCTCGACCATCAGGTCGTCGTCGATCTCGAGCGTTTCGCCGCTATCGGCGCCCGGCGAATAAAGCGCCGGCAACTGGCCGGGGTTCAGTCGCTCGAGCGCGGCCAGCGACCAGTGCGTCAGCACCCGTTCGGCGCTGTCCGACACCACCAGCGAGGCGTCGCCGAAGGACAGGATCACGTCGCGCCGCTGGGCAGTGGGGCTTTCGCGCCAGAGGCCAGGGCTTTCGAGGCGTTGGAATTTCTTGAGCGCCGTCATGGGCGGCCGGTCTTGCCTGCACGTTCTCTGGGTTTGCGGGCGGACGATAGCCGACCCGGCCGCCGCCCACAATGAGACAACGCCCGCTTGCGGCCTGTGGCCGCCGCGGACCGAATGCGGCGTCACAGCGCCTTGGCGATCTTCCTCAACTCGAATTTCTGGATCTTGCCGGTCGAGGTCTTGGGCAGGTCCTGAAACACCACCCGCTTGGGCGTCTTGAAGCCCGCGAGCCGTTCGCGGGCGAAGGCGATCAGCGCGTCGCCATCGACCGAATGGCCGTCCTTCAATTCGACGAAGGCACAGGGCACCTCGCCCCATTTTTCATCGGGCTTGGCCACCACCGCGCACAACAGCACGTCGGGATGGTGCATCAGGACACCCTCGACCTCGACCGAACTGACATTCTCGCCGCCCGAGATGATGATGTCCTTGGCGCGGTCGGCGATCTCGAAATAGCCGTCGTCGTATTGATGAGCCAGATCGCCCGAATGGAACCAGCCGCCCTGAAAGCTTTCGCGGGTGGCACGGGGATTCTTGAGATAGCCCTTCATCACCCCGTTGCCGCGGAACATGATCTCGCCCTGATGCTGGCCGTCCATAGGCACCTGGTCGAGGCTTTTGGGGTCGAGCACGGTCACCTCTTCCATGAACGGCATGGCCACGCCCTGACGCGCCTTCATCCGGGCACGTTCCTCGGTCGGCAGGTCGTCCCAGGCTTCGGCATTCCAGGTGCATTCGGTGGCGGGACCGTAGGTTTCGGTCAGCCCGTAGACATGGGTGATGTTGAAGCCCAGCGGCTCGATCGCGGCCAGCGTCGCGGCGGCGGGCGGGGCGCCGGCGGTAAAGACCTCGACGGTGTGCTTGAAGTCGCGCCGGTCCTCGTCCTTCGCGTTGACGATCATGTTCATCACGATGGGGGCGCCGCCGAAATGGGTCACGCCCTCGTCGGCGATGGCGTCGTAGATGGCTTTGGGCGTGATGTCGCGGCAGCAGACGACAGTGCCGCCCAGCGCCGGAACCATCCAGGTGTGGCACCAGCCGTTGCAGTGAAACAGCGGCACGATGGTCAGATAGACCGGGTGCATCACCAGACGCCAGCTCACGATCTGGCCCATCGCGTTCAGATAGGCGCCGCGATGGTGATAGACCACGCCCTTGGGGCGCCCGGTGGTGCCCGAGGTATAGTTCAGCGCGAGGCTTTCCCATTCGTCCTCGGGCAGGATCCACTCGAAATCGGGATCGGCCTCGGCCAGGATGTCCTCGTATTCCGGGAAGTCGCCGAAGTCGTGCACCCCCTCGGGGTCGTCGCCGACCTCGATGATCAGGGGACGCTCGCCCTCCATATCCTCCAGCGCGTCGGCCGCGAGCGGCAGGAATTGCGGATCGACCAGCAGCACCTTGGCGCCGCCATGATCGAGAATGTAGCTGACCGTATTGGCGTCGAGTCGGATGTTGATGGTGTTCAGCACCGCCCCGCAGGCGGGCACGGCCCAGGTCGCCTCTGCCTGCGCGGGCACGTTGGGCAGCAGCGTCGCCACCACGTCGCCGGGTTTGACCCCCATGGCCGCCAGCGCCGAGGCCAGCCGGGTCACCCGGTCATGGTACTGCCGGTAGGTATAGCGACGCTGGCCATAGACCAGCGCCACCCGGTCGGGAAAGACCCGCACCGCGCGTTTCAGAAAGGACAGCGGCGTCAGCGGAACGTAGTTCGCCGCGCATTTCTCCAGACCGGTTTCATCGGACAGCCATCCCATGGCCCACCTCCCTCGCTCGATACGATTTCCCGGCCCGATCTTGGCCAGAGCCGCCGTCGGAGGGAAGGGGGCAGCGTCTCGACGGGCGAGTCGATGCGCGTTTTTCTGCGCGCGGACCGGGATCTTCCCGTTCGGCCTTCGTTCGTGTCCGGTCACAAGTCTTGGGCGGAGCAGGAAATTGGCCGCCGGACCGATGGGATGTGCCGCATTGCCGTCGGGATCGAGCCCAATTGGGGACGGCATTGCACTTTAGAATAACTCAAATGGCGCTCGCGGATTGGCGCCGCATCGGCGGCGTGACGACGCTGCCCAAACCCTTGGCAACACGGCCGCCCAGAAAGGGGGAGTAACCGCAATGGGATTCAGAATCAACTTTCATGGCAGCCAGCCGGTCCCCGAAGAGGGCGGGCTTGCGGACCCGTCCTCGCAGCCCCTGGCCGGGCTTGCCTGCGGGTTCAGCGCGGGCACGCGGCTTGCGACCCGCGACGGCTGGCGCCCGGTCGAGGCGCTTGTGCCCGGAGACATGGTGCTGACCTTCGACCGCGGCTCGCAGCCGATCCGGTCGGTCGAGCGCGGCTTCCTGTGGCGCGGTCCCACGGCCTGCCCTCTGCCGCTCTGGCCGCTCGAAGTGCCGCAGGGCGTGCTCGACAACACGCAGCCGCTGATGCTCTTGCCCGAACAGACCCTGTTGATTGAGTCCGATCTCGCCGAAGAGATTTACGGCGATCCGTTCGTTCTTCTTCCGGCCAGCATCCTCGACGGCGTGCTGGGCATCCGGCGGACGGCGCCGCTTCTGGGATCGTCGGTGCCGGTCGTCTCGATCGCGTTCGAGTCGCCCGAGATCGTCTATGCCAATGGCGCGGCCCTGGTGCATTGCCCGTCGCGCAAGGTGGGCGAGACGGTGTCCATCGACCGCCTGCACGAACTTCACCTCGAGTCGCTGACCTGCGGCGTCATCCCCACGCTGGACGATGCCCGCCGCATCGTCGCGGCGCTGGAAAGCGCGCATGCCGGGGCGGCCACTCCGCCCCGGCTGCCGATGGTGCAGACCGTTCCTCTGCTCGACGCGCTTCTGATTCACGCCGCCTGAGCGTCGGGCGCGAAGCGCGCATAGAAGCTTTCGCCCGCCTCTGCCATCTCGCGCAGCAGGGCGGGCGGGGCAAAGCGGTCGCCATGGCGCTGGGCCAGGTCCTCGCAGAGCGTGACCGCTTTTGCGGCCCCGATCATATCGAGCCAGGACAACGGCCCGCCCGACCAGGGCGCAAAGCCCCAGCCAAGGATCGCCCCGACATCGCCTTCGCGAATGTCCATCAGTACGCCCTCCTGAAGCGCTCGCACCGCCTCCAGCACTTGCGCGAAGAGAAGACGGTGCTGCACCTCGTGCACATCCGGCTGATCCTCCGCGGGCGGGAATTTCGACGATAGCCCGTCCCAAAGCCCGGTCCGCTTGCCCGCCTCGTCATAGGCATAAAAGCCCGCCTTGGCCTTCCGGCCCAGGCGTCCCTCGTCGGCCAGCCAGAAGATCACCTCGTCCACCGCCCCGTCGGGATAGGCCTCGCCCATCGCGGCCTTCGTGGCCTTCGCGATCTTCACGCCCAGATCGATCGAGGTCTCGTCGACCAGTTGCAGCGGCCCCAGCGGCATGCCCACGAGCTTGGCCGCGTTCTCGATCAGCGCGGGCGAGACGCCTTCGGCCACCATGCGGATCCCTTCGTTGAGATAGGGGATGATGCAGCGGTTGGCGTAGAAGAAGCGCGCATCGTTGACCACGATGGGGGTCTTGCGGATCTGGCGCACGAAATCGAGCGCCTTGGCCACGGCCCGGTCGCCCGTGGCCTTGCCCTTGATGATCTCGACCAACAGCATCTTTTCGACCGGGCTGAAGAAGTGGATGCCGATGAAGTCCTCGGGCCGGTCCGCCGCCTTGGCCAGATCGGTGATCGGCAGGGTCGAGGTGTTGGTTGCAATGATGCAATTCTCGCCCACCACGGCCTGCACCTTCTTCGTGACCTCGGCCTTGATGCCCGGGTCCTCGAACACCGCCTCGACGATCAGATCGGCGCCTTTCAGCGCGTCATAATCGGTGGTTGCGGTGATGCGACCGAGGATCTCGGCCTTCTTCTCGGGGGTTGCCTTGCCGCGCTTGATGCCCTTGTCCATGTAGGATTCGGTATAGGCGCGGCCCTTGTCGGCGGCCTCCTGGCTCTGATCGACCAGCACCACCTCGATCCCGGCCTGGGCCGAGACCAGCGCGATGCCCGCACCCATCATCCCCGCGCCGAGGATGCCGAGCTTCTTCACCGACTGATCGGGCACGCCCTCAGGGCGCACCGCGCCCTTTTCCAGCGCCTCCTTGTTGATGAAGAGCGACCGGATCATCGCCGATGAGGACGGGTTCATCAGCACATGGGTGAACCAGCGCGCCTCGATCTTCAGCGCGGTGTCGAAGGGCACAAGCGCGCCTTCATAGACCGCCGACAACAGGGCCTTGGCGGCCGGATAGACCCCCTTGGTCTTGCCATGCACCATGGCAGAGGCGCCGACGAAGGTCATGAAGCCCGCCGGGTGATAGGGCGCGCCGCCCGGCATCTTGTAGCCCTTCTCGTCCCAGGGCTTGACGATGTTCGGTTCGGACAAGACCCAGGCGCGGGCCGCGGCCACCGGGTCTTCGGCCACCTCGTCGATCAGGCCCGCGGCCTTTGCCTTCTTCGGGTCCGACAGCTTGCCCTCCAGCAGGAAGGACGAGGCGCCCATCGCGCCCAGCTTGCGCACCAGCCGCGTGGTGCCGCCGCCGCCCGGGAAGATGCCGACCATGATTTCGGGCAGGCCGATCTTGGCCTTGGGATTGTCGGCGGCAAAGATCCGGTGACAGGCCAGCGGCAGTTCCAGCCCGATCCCCAGCGCGGTGCCGGGCAGGGCGGCGGCAATCGGCTTGCCGCCCTTGTTGCGATCATCCATGCCCGCCCGCTCGATCTTTCGAAGCAGGCCGTGCAGCCGCATGGTGCCCTCGAAAAGCCCGCGCGCCGGGTCGTCGCCTGCCTCCTCTTTCATCCGGGCGATGACATTCAGGTCCATCCCGCCCGCGAAGTCCTTCTTGCCCGAGGTGATGACCACGCCCTTCACGGCCTCGTCGGCCAACGCGCTGTCGATATGGGCGTTCAGCTCTTCGATGCCGGTAAAGCTAAGCACGTTCATGCTTTTGCCGGGCACGTCCCAGGTGATCGTGGCGATGCCGTCCGCGTCGGTCGCAAAGTGAAATTCAGCCATTCTCGCCTCCCTCAGACCCGTTCGATGATGGTTGCGGCGCCCATGCCGGAGGCCACGCAAAGCGTCGCCAGCCCGGTGCCCTTGCCGGTCCGCTCGAGCTCGTCGAGCAGCGTGCCGAGGATGATCGACCCGGTCGCGCCCAGCGGGTGACCCAGCGCGATGGCCCCGCCGCAGGGGTTCACCACGCTCGGGTCCACATCGAAGGCCTGCATAAAGCGCAAGACGACGGCCGCGAAGGCTTCGTTCACTTCGAACAGGTCGATGTCGGAAATCTGCATGCCCGCATCCTTGAGGATCTTCTGCGTCGCGGGCACGGGGCCGGTCAGCATGATGGTCGGATCGGTGCCGATCTTGCAGGTGGCCCGGATCCGCGCCCGGGGTTTCAGCCCGTGCGCCTGACCGAACTCGGCGCTGCCGATCAGGATGCCCGCCGCGCCATCGACGATGCCTGACGAGTTGCCCGCATGATGCACATGTTCGATCCGTTCAAGATGCGGGTATTTCATCAGCGCCAGCTGATCGAAGCCGGGCATCATCTCGCCCATGTCCTTGAACGAGGGTTTCAGTGCGCCCAACGTCTGCATGTCGGTGCCCGGGCGCATGTATTCGTCGCGCCCGAGGATGGTCAGCCCGTTCACGTCCTTCACCGGCACGATCGAGCGGGCAAAGCGGTCCTCCTCCCAGGACCGCGCCGCCCGCTTCTGGCTTTCGACAGCCAGCCCGTCGACATCGTCGCGCGAGAACCCATATTCGGTCGCGATGATGTCGGCCGAGATGCCTTGGGGGACGAAATAGGTCTTCATCGCCAGGCTCGGGTCGACGGCGATGGCGGCCCCGTCGCTGCCCATGGCGACCCGGCCCATCATCTCGACCCCGCCCGCGATATAGGCGTGGCCCGCACCACCCTGCACCTGGTTGGCGGCAAGGTTCACCGCCTCGAGCCCGCTGGCGCAGAAGCGGTTGATCGACAGCCCCGGGATCGATTCATCGAGCCCGGAGGCCAGCACCGCGCTGCGCGCAAGGCAGCCGCCCTGTTCGCCGACCTGGGTCGCGTTGCCCCAGATCACGTCCTCGACCGCATGGCCCTCGAGCCCGTTCCGGTCCTTCAGCGCGTCCAGAACCACCGCCGACAGCCGCAGCGAGGTCACTTCGTGCAGGCTGCCGTCCTTGCGGCCCTTGCCGCGCGGGGTGCGGACGGCGTCGTAGATGAAAGCGTCTGTCATATGTCCTCCTCGTCAAACTTTCAGGCCCGGTCGGCGGGCGAGCCGGGCATCATGTCATAGGGGTGTTTCCAGCCGGGCAGCGCCTCGATCCGGCCGAGCCAGGCGTCGATGGCCGGCAGGGCCCGGCGGTCGAAGCCGAAGGGCTCGGGATAGAACAGATAGCCGCAGCAGGCGAAATCGGCCGTGGTGGGGCCGTCGCCCACCAGCCAGTCGCGGTCCCGCAAGACCCGCTCGAGCGTCTGCAACGAGGCCTTCACCCGGCCGGACAGCCAGCGGATCGCCTCTTGCGGGCGTTTCTCCTCGGGCAGGAAGTTCATCATGAAGCGCAGGCTTCCGGCCTGGCCCGACATCTTGTGATTGTCCCAGAACATCCAGCGCAGCACCTCGCGCGCCTCGGCCGTGTCGCGCCCGCCGAACCGGCCGGTGGTTTCTGTGACCCAGGTCTGCATCACGCCCGACTGGCTGAGAACCAGATCGTCCGCCACCATCACCGGCACCTCGCCCATCGGGTTCAGGGCCAGAAACTCTGGGCTTCGCGCGCCGCCATTGAAGAAGTCGACATAGACGGGCGTCCAGTCGAGCCCGGCGAGGGTCAAGGTCAGCGCCGCCTTGTAGGCATTGCCGCTTTCCCCGAAGCAATAGAGCTTGATCATCATTTTCCGCGCGTCCTTCTTGTCTTGAGGGGGCGGGCCGACCGGGCGCCGCGCCTGTTCGTCCTGTCGGGCAATGGGTATTTTTTCCAAGAAGAAGCCCGAAACGCCGTTATGGATAACCGGGCGTTAGGGAGGCTTCGGGCAATCTGGGCGCGCGGTACAGGCTGGGGAGCCGATGACCGCCCAAGGAGAAGGCCCTCCATCCCGCGCCTACCCTCCGGGGCCGCCCGGGGGCGCCGCGGGGATGGAGGGCTGACCCTGCATTTTCTTCTTGGTGAAAATACCCATGACGCATCGCCTGCCACCCGGCAGTCGTCGTCCGGGCAGGGCAGGACGGGAAGGCGCGGGCAAAGACGCGTCTGCATGTCCGTGATCCGATGATCCGTGTCCGATGATGCGGGAGGGGACGGCCCCGAAGGGCCGCACCCCCTAGAAGTTCGCCGCGTCGAGCGCCATGACCGGCTCTGCCCCGCTGCGGATGCGCGCAAGGTGCAGCGCCGTGGCGGGCAGTTGCCGCGCCATGTAATAACGCCCGGTCGCCAGCTTCGCCTCGTGGAAGGCGCGGGGATCGTCGCCCGCGGCCAGTGCCGCCTGCGAGGCCACGGCCATCTTCGACCACATGAGCCCAAGGCAGACATGGCCGAAGAGATGCATGAAGTCGTAGCTTCCCGCGAGCGCGTTGGCCGGGGATTTCATGCCTTCGGCCATGAAATACATCGCCGCCGCCTGCAGGTCCTTCGAGGCCGCCTTCAGCGGATCGAGGAAGCCCTCTTTCAGCGCCTCGTCGGCCTCGTGCGCCTTGGCGAAGCTCTTGACCATGTCGAAGAAGGCCATCAGCGCCTTGCCGCCATTCTGCCCGATCTTGCGGCCGACCAGATCCAGAGACTGCACCCCGTTGGTGCCTTCGTAGATCATGGTGATCCTGGCATCGCGCACGAACTGTTCGGCGCCCGCCGCGCGGGTGAAACCGGTGCCGCCATAGGTCTGCTGCGCCAGAACCGTCGTCTCGAACCCCTTGTCGGTCAGGAAGCCCTTGATGACAGGGGTCAGAAGCGAGATCATCGCCTCGGCGTCAGGGTCCTGCATCCGGTGGGCGCGGTCGATCATCTGCGCGCCCCAGAAGGTCAGCGCCCGGGCGCCCTCGACGAAGCTTTTCTGATCCATCAGGTTGCGCCGCACGTCGGGGTGCACGAGGATCGGGTCGGCCGGGCCTTCGGGGTTCGATGGATCGCCCAGCGCCCGGCCCTGCAGCCGCTCCTGCGCGAAGGCCAGCGCGTTTTGATACGCGACCGCCCCTTGCGCATAGCCCTGCAGGCCCACGCCCAGCCGGGCCTCGTTCATCATGGTGAACATGGCGCGCATGCCCTTGTGTTCCTCGCCGACGAGGAAGCCGGTCGCGCCGTCGTAGTTCATCACGCAGGTGGCGTTGGCATGGATGCCCATCTTGTGTTCCAGCCCGCCGCACATCAGGGCGTTGCGCCGGCCCGGATTGCCGTCCTCGTCGGGCAGGAATTTCGGCACGATGAAGAGCGAGATGCCCTTGATGCCCTCGGGTCCGCCGGGGATGCGCGCCAGCACCAGATGGACGATGTTCTCGGTCAGGTCGTGTTCGCCCGCCGAGATCCAGATCTTGGTGCCGGTGATCGCATAGCTGCCATCGACCTGCGGCTCGGCCCTGGTCCGGATCAGGCCCAGATCGGTGCCGCATTGCGGCTCGGTCAGGTTCATCGTGCCCGACCAGGTGCCCGCGACCATCTTGGGCACATAGGTTGCCTTCTGCTGGTCCGAGCCATGGGCGAGGATCGCCGACATCGCGCCGTGGCTCAGCCCCTGATACATGTTGAAGGCCATGTTGGCCGAAACGAACAACTCGCCGACCGCCGAATTGATCAGGTAGGGCATGTTCTGGCCGCCGACCTCTCCGGGCATGTCGAGCCCGATCCAGCCGCCCGCGCAGATCTGGTCGTAGGCGTCCTTGAAGCCCTTGGGCGTGCGCACGACGCCATTGTCCCAGTGGCAGCCCTCGGCGTCGCCGGTCGCGTTCAGCGGCGCCAGCACTTCGGCGGCGAGCTTGCCGGCCTCGCCCAGGATCGCCCCGGTGAAATCAGGGTCAAGCTCGGCATAACCGGGGATGTCGGACGCGCTGATCTTCAGCACGTCATGCAGCAGATACTGCATGTCCTCGGTCGGTGGGGTGTAGATCGGCATGCGTTCCTCCCTTGAACGTCATCCCAACCGCATCGGTTACTCGGCGGCGGGTTTCCTCTTGTCGAAATCGGCCAGCTTCCTCTCTCCCCAGGAGATCTGGCCTCTCAGTTCTGCAATGGCGTCGTCCAGTTCCAGACGCTGCCGTTCCATGACCGCCAGCCGTTCCCGGGCCAGCTCGCAGGTGCGGCGGAATTGTGTCTCCTGTCCGTCGTCAAGATCGTAAAGGTCCAGCATCTGCCGGATCTCCTCGAGGCTGAAGCCGAAGCGCTTGCCGCGCAGGATCAGCTTGAGCCTGGCCCGGTCGCGCCGGCCGTAAAGCCGCCGCTGGCCGTCGCGCAGGGGGGAGATCAACTCCTTGGACTCGTAGAACCGCAAGGTACGCGCGGTCACTTCGAAAGCATCGCACATCTGGCGAATAGTCATTAACTCGTCGGTCATTGGTCGTCCGGATACGTCACTCAGACCTCAGACCTGCGCCCTTTCGGACGGCAAGACAAGGCCCGCTGACGTTTACGTAAACGTAACGCTGCGTCGCGAAATGTCGAGATGGTAAGACGGGTCAGATCTTGCCGGCGGATGCGGCGTCGCGCAGGGTCCGCAGCTCTTCGATCGAGCTGTCGAGCTGGTCGCGCTGTTCCCTGAGGACCCCGAGCTGGCGGTCGGCCATCTGGACCAGAGCGGCCATCTGCGCCGCGCTGCCTTTCTCGTCATAGATCAGCAGCCATTGCCGGATTTCCTCGAGGCTGAAGCCGAAGCGGCGTGCCCGGAGGATCAGAGTCATGCGGGCCACTTCCCGCGGACCATAGAAGCGGGCGCGTCCGTCCTTGGTGGGGCTCAGCAGTTCGATGTATTCGTAGTACCGCAACGTGCGCGGAGTCACATCGAACCGGGCGCACATCTCCTTGAAATTCAGACGTTCGTCCGCCATCGCCTAAAACTACCAGCCACTTCCGTGCTACTAGCTAAGGCAAATCCGGGGGGCGGATCAATTCGGTTATATGCTTCATAAGGCTTGTTTTTTGACGCACCGCCAAAAATGGTGGTTCCGTAGCGGCAGGTCGCTTCCGAAGGTTCCGAAAACCGGAACGAGTGACATCCTGCCGGGCTGCGGATGGGTCTCATCTCTGCCCGAAATAGCGGCAGAAGGACGGCGAAGTCCCGGAAAACGCGGGCAATCCGGGGCGGGCTGTCCACCCTGCGGTCCCCGTGCCGGACGGGTGTCGCCAATTAGCGACAGCCCGCGGATTTTTACACTTGCAGGGCAGGGAGGGCAGACCCAATAACCGGGGCGATGACCAGAGGGAGACAGAGGTGAGCGACACCGGCTCGGACGCGGCGCCCGAAGGGGCGCGGGATGCCACCGAAGATATGGCGGCAGGGGCAAAGGCGGATGTGGCGCGGCGGTTCATCGAGCAGATCCCCCATGCCCATGCGCTGTCGATGCGGGTCGATCAGCTGGGCGACGGCCGGGCCGAACTGTCGATGCCCTACGATTCGCGCCTGGTGGGCGACCCGCGCAACGGGGTGATCCACGGCGGCGCGGTTTCGGCGCTTCTGGACACCTGCGGCGGCACTGCCGTTCTCAGCCATCCCGAAGGGCCGGCGCAGACGGCGACGATTTCGCTGCGGATCGACTACATGCGCGCCGCGACCCCGGGTCAGCGGCTGGTGGCGCGGGCGGAATGCTATCATGTGACCCGCTCGGTGGCCTTCGTGCGGGCGACCGCGACCGATGACGACCGCGGCCATCCGGTGGCGACTGCGACCGGCACCTTCACCGCCGATGGAGGCGCCGAATGAGCCGCGCCGCGCCCGAACCCGTTCAGGTCGTCAAGCAGCGGCGCGACGCCGCGCTGTCGGCGCTGGTCGACGGGCTGCCCTATGCGCGCTTCCTCGGGATCTCGTTCGACCGGCGCGGCGACGAGCTGACCGGCGTTCTGGGGTTTCACGAGGCCCTGATCGGCAATCCCGAACTGCCGGCGCTCCATGGCGGCGCGACCGCCGCCTTTCTGGAGGTCACGGCCATTGTCGGGCTGTCCTGGGCGATGATCTGGGACGATCTCGAACGCGGGATGCTCGATGCCGCGACGCTGACCCCCGAAACCCTGCCGCGGCTGCCAAAGACCATCGACTTCACCGTCGATTACCTGCGGCCCGGCCTGCCGCGCGACGCCTATGCGAGGGCCCGCGTCAACCGGTCGGGGCGGCGTTATGCCAGCGTCCATGTCGAGGCCTGGCAGGACAACCGCGCCCGGATTTTTGCGCAGGCGACCGGCCATTTCCTGATGCCGCCGCGCGATGACTGAGGCGGTGCTGCGCCCGGACCGGGACGCGATCGCGGATCTCGGCCATCGCCGGGTGCTGGCCATCGCGCTGCCCATCGTGCTGTCGAACCTGACCGTTCCGATCCTTGGCGCGGTCGATACCGCCGTGGTCGGTCAGATCGGCGCGGCGGCCCCGATCGGCGCGGTCGGCGTGGGCGCGGTGGCGCTGGCCTCGGTCTACTGGGTGTTCGGTTTCCTGCGCATGGGCACGACCGGACTGACCGCCCAGGCGCGGGGCGCGGGCGATGCGGCCGAGGTTGCCGCGATGCTGTCGCGCGTGCTGATGATCGGGCTGGTCGCGGGACTTGCCCTGATGGCCCTGCAGATGCCGCTGATCGCCGCCGCGCTGGGCCTCGCCCCCGCCAGCGCCGAGGTCGAGGACATGGCCCGCCAGTATATGGCGATCCGGATCTGGTCGGCCCCGGCCACCATCGCGCTTTACGGCATCAATGGCTGGCTGATCGGGCAGGAACGCACCCGCGCGGTTCTGGCGATCCAGCTCTGGATGAACGGGCTCAATGTCGGGCTCGACCTGCTTTTCGTGCTGACGCTGGGCTGGGGAGTGCCGGGCGTTGCACTGGCGACTTTCCTGGCCGAATGGTCGGGCCTTGCGCTGGGGCTCTGGTTCTGCCGAGACGCGTTTCGCGGCACCGCCTGGCGGGCCTGGGCGCGGGTGTTCGACCGGGCGCGGCTGCGCCATATCGCCGGGGTGAATAGCGACATCCTGATCCGGTCGCTGCTGCTGCAGGGGATCGTGCTGTCCTTCCTCTTCCTCGGGGCGGGCTTCGGCGACGTGTCGCTGGCGGCCAATCAGGTGTTGCTGCAGTTTCTGAACATCACCTCCTATGCGCTGGACGGGTTCGCCTTTGCTGCCGAGTCGCTGGTCGGCCAGGCGATGGGCGCGGCATCGGTGTTGGCGCTGCGCCGAAGCGCGGTGCTGACCAGCCTCTGGGGCCTGCTGTCGGTCGTCGTTCTGGCCGCGGTCTTCGCCGGATGGGGCGGCGCCATCGTCGATCTGATGACGACCGCGCCCGAGGTCCGGGCCGAGGCGCGGGTGTTCCTGCCCTATATGGTGGCCGTCCCGGTCGCAGGCATCGGCGCCTGGATGCTTGACGGCATCTTCATTGGCGCCACCCGGACCGCGGACATGCGCAACATGATGGTGATCTCGGCCGCGATCTATGCCGCCGCCGTAGCCCTGCTGTTGCCGCTTTTTGGCAATCACGGGCTGTGGCTCGCGCTTTTGCTGTCCTATGTCGCGCGCGGCGTCACGCTGGGGCTGCGCTATCCGGCGCTCGAGGCCGCGGCGCGAAGCCGGCAGGCGGCCTGACGGCCCGATGCCGTCGGACTAGAGGATCTCGTCCTCGTCAAACAGCGGCTCGGCCGCGACCTCGCTGGCCCAGGTGCCGATCCGGTCTTCGGCCCGGTCGGCAGCCGCGATCGCGGCCAGGTGAAAGACCGCATTGCCCTCGTTCACCACCGGCAGGATGGCGCGGCCGACGATGATGCCGGGTTCGGCGGCGCGGATCTCGGCCTCGATCTCGCCGAACGGGTCCGAGACCACGGCCAGCAGCTCGCCCGCCTCGACGACGTCGCCTTCGGACCGGTAGGTGCGCAGCAAGCCGCCCTGCGGCGCCCTGAGCCAGCGCGACACCCGGCAGTCCAGCGGCGCGCGCCGCGCCTTCGGCACGCCCTTGGCCGGGATCATGCCCCGGTCGAACATCACCCGCAGCACGCCCGACAGACCGGCCCGGACCGCGACCTCGTCGAAGCGCAGCCCCTCGCCGCCCTCATACAGCAGCATCTGCACGCCCATCCGCGCCGCCGTCTCGCGCAGCGAGCCATGCCGCGCCGCAGAGGTCAGCACCACCGGCGCCGCGAAAACCCGGGCCAGCCGGGTCAGCTCGGGATCGTCCGGCACCACGCGGACCTGCGGCAGGTTCGTGCGATGCACCGCGGCCGAATGCAGGTCGATGCCGATTTCGCAGCGCGCGACCACCTCGTCGACCAGAAGATGCGCCAGCCGCGAGGCCATCGAGCCGCCCGACGACCCGGGAAAGCAGCGGTTGAGGTCGCGCCGGTCGGGCAGGTAGCGCGACAGGTTGAGAAAGCCGAAGGCATTGACGATGGGAATGGCGATCAGCGTGCCGCGCAGCGCCCCGAGCGCGGGCAGGCTCAGAAGCCGCCGGACGATCTCGACCCCGATCACCTCGTCGCCATGCACGCCCGCGGTCACGAACATCGCGGGGCCGGGGCGGCGGCCATGCACGACATGGGCCGACATGGTGACGGGGGTATGGTCCGACAGCACCGATACTGGCAGGTCCACCGTGCGGCGGGTGCCCGGCGGCACGGTTGCGTTGCCAAGCGTGAAGCCCTCGCGCGGGGTCATCTGGCGTCTGGGGAAAAGGACCTCATCGTCACGGGATAGCGCCGCGCCGGGGGCGCTGGCAAGGGCCTCGGCGCGCGGCCGCCCCTTGGGCGATGCATTGACAGCGGCGGGCGCGGTCCCCATTGATGAGAGGCGTTCTGGTGCTCCCGCGAGGGAGTGAAAAGGGAAGCCGGTGCAAGTCCGGCGCTGCCCCCGCAACTGTCAGCGGCGAGCCCCCGCCCCGAACCGCCACCGGCCCCGGCATCCGCCCGGCCGGGAAGGCGGGCGGATCGGCCGAGACCCGCAAGCCAGGAGACCTGCCAGCGCGCCGAACCGCCCCCCGGGCGGCGGGTCCGGAGGCCGGGCGCATCTGTCATGCGCCCCTTGCCTGTCGGCCCGCCGATGCCCTCGGGGCCAGTGGCCGCGTTTTGCCTGCGACATGGGGCGCGGCCTTCACCTTGTCCCTGACCGGCCCGGGGCGGGCCCGGCCAGGGGTGCCGACCGGAAGGAGTTGCGCCGTGCAACCCAAGGACCTGACCTCGAACGAGGCCTTCAAGGGCTTCACCAATACCCAATGCCCGTTCCTGCCCTGCCATCCGGGCGTCGAGCGCGAATTCAACTGCCTGTTCTGCTACTGCCCGCTGATCGCCTACGAGTGTCCCGGGCCGTATCAGGTCTACACCGATGCCAACGGGCTGACGCGCAAGGACTGTTCGGCCTGCACGCTGCCCCATGACGGCTACCGGCAGTCGTGGGGTTTCATCCAGCGCTGGCTGGAATATCCGCAGCCCTGGTCGGGCAAGCCGCAGACCGATCCGCCGATGCGCCGCCCGCGCCCCCAGGGCGGCGCTGGCGAGGACGCCGGCGACTGACGGGCTGTCAGCCCCGGGGCCCTGCCGTTTCGCCGGGACCGACTGCCGGGCAGCAGCTGTCCGGGGCCTGCGGATCGTGGCGGGGCCGGTCCTGCGGACCGGGGCGGACGTGGGGCGCACCGACATGCTCCGGGCATGCTCCGGGCATGCTCCGGGCACGCTCCGGGCATCGTTCCGGCACTGTTCGGGCGCCGCAGGGACCCGCTTCGGTCGAGGTGTTCAAGAATTCGCCGCATTCAGGACCGTGTCGCGGCATCGGGTTTAACCGGCTGGCAAGGAATGTTGACCAAATCTGCCGCCCGGGGCGCCGGCGGGGGCGGGGGCCTCTTCGCGCAACATCCGGGCCCAAGGGCAAACCATGGCATATTTCCGCTCCGACAAGGACTATCCCTATCTTCTGGCCGAGCTTGCGGCCGAATTCCGCGCTATCGGTCGCTCCTTGCCCGCAGCGCCGGTCCAGCTTGCCGAAACCGGGGCATTCAGCGTGGGCTACGACGGGCCCAACAATTTTCTCGTGATCCCCAACGCCTATTTTCCGGCGTACTTTGCCTGGATGAACGACGGCGATGACACGATCACCGGTGGCTGGGGCGCCGATGTCCTGTTCGGGAATGGCGATCGCGACCGGATCTGCGGTATGGGCGGCGACGACTCCCTGGCGGGCGGCGACGACGATGACGTGCTTTATGGCGGCGACGGCAATGACGTGCTGTTCGGCGGCGGGGGCAACGATCTTCTGGTCGGCGGGGCCGGGGCCAACCTGCTGAGCGGCGGCGACGGCGACGACGTGCTCGACACCCGCTCCGGATCGCAGCTTGCCCCCGGCCAAAGCGACTGGGCCGCCTTCCGCGCGGGCAAGCTTGCCGCGGGCGATGTGCTTTTCGGGGGTGCGGGCAACGACACGCTGGACAGCTCGTATGGCGACGACCGGCTTTACGGCGACGCGGGCAACGACGTGCTGCGCGGCTGGGACGGCGACGACTTGCTGGTGGGCGGCGCGGGTGACGACTGGCTGACCGGCGACAATGGCAACGACCGGCTGGCGGGCGGCGACGGGCGCGACACGCTCAGCGGCAATCTCGGCGACGACACGCTCGAGGGCGGCGCGGGCGAGGACCGGATCGAGGCGGGCAACGGCGATGACGAGATCGATGGTGGCGCCGGCCGCGACGTGATTTATGGCGGCAACGGCAACGATCATATCATGGCCGGGTCCGGCAATGACTGGGTCGATCCGGGTGCGGGCGACGACGTGGTGATGCTGGGCGCGGGCGACGATTTCGTGGCCGCGAGCGACGACTTCGGGCGTGGCGACGACCAGATCTATGGCGGGGCCGGCAATGACTGGATCCATGGCGGGCGGGGTGACGACAAGCTGTCGGGCGGGTCCGGCAACGACCGGCTGAACGGCGGCGCCGGGCGCGATCTGCTGATCGGGGGCCCGGGGGCCGATGTGTTCGAGTTTCGCGGCGCCTCCGGGGTCGACACCATCGCCGATTTCGGCGCCACTGACCGGCTGCATATCCAGCAGGGGATCAACGGGCTCGGCGATTTCGACGCCGCCGATCTGGAGGCACGGATCACCGCGACGCCGGTCGGCAGCTATCTCGATCTGGGCGCGGGCAACGGGATCTTCTTCCTTGGCGTCAGCGCCCACGCCCTCGACCACATGCTCGACACCCAGCTTGACTTCCTCTGAGGCCGCGGACGGGCGCGCGGCCCACAGGGGAGTCCCGTGGGTCGCGCGCGGCGCGGTCTAGAAATCCAGCGAGTTCCGTTCGCGGTAGCCCTGCAGGAAGCTGGCAAGCCGCTGATCGGCGGGGTTCTGGAAAATCTCGCGCGGGGCGCCGGCGGCGACCAGCTCGCCGCGCTCCATGAACACCACGCGGTCGGCCACATGGGCGGCAAAGCCCATCTCGTGGGTGACGACGACCATGGTCATGCCCTCGGCGGCAAGCTGTTTCATCACCGCCAGCACCTCGCCCACCAGTTCCGGGTCGAGCGCGCTGGTCGGCTCGTCGAACAGCATGATCCGGGGCTGCATGGCGATGGCGCGGGCGATGGCCACGCGCTGCTGCTGGCCGCCGGACAGACGGCTGGGATGGTTGGCTTCCTTGTCGGCCAGCCCGACCTTGGCCAGCGCCTCGCGCGCGCGTTCGGTCGCCTCGGCGCGCTTCAGCCCGCGCACCCGTTCCAGCCCCTCGGCCACGTTCTGCAGCGCGGTCATGTGCGGCCAGAGGTTGAACTGCTGGAACACCATGCCGATGTCGCGCCGCATCTCGCGCAGCCGCCGCCCGGACATCCGCCGCCCTCCGGGGGTCTCGTAGCCGATCAGCCGGTCGTCGATGCGGACCTCGCCGCTGTCATATTCCTCAAGGAAGTTGATGCAGCGCAAAAGCGTCGACTTGCCCGACCCGGACGGCCCGATCAGGCAGGTCACCTTGCCGGGCGGGATGTCGAGCGTGACGTTCTTCAGCGCCTGGAAGTCGCCATAGAACTTGTCGACATTCCGCAGATGCGCGGAAGCAGGGGCGGTGGGCTCGAGGGACATCGGTCAGCTTTCTTCGAGAAGATAGTGGGTGAAGCGGCGTTCGAGGCGGCGGCCGAACCGCGAAATCACCTCGACGAAGCCCCAGAAGAACAGCGCGAGGATCAGGATCGGCAGGACGAATTCGAAGGTCTCGCTCATCATCGTCTGGGTCTGGAACATGATCTCGGGCACGGTGATCATCGACAGGATGACGGTTTCCTTGGTCAGGATGATCGCGAAATTCACCAGCGCGGGCAGGGCCGAGACCATCATCACCGGCAGCATGATGCGCCAGACGATGGTGCGCCCGGGCAGGCCGATGGCGCGGGCCGCCTCGATCTGGCCCTTCGGGACCGCATCGAAGCCCGCGCGCAGGATCTCGGTGAAATAGGCGGCGCCGTAAAGCGACAGGCCCAGCACGCCCGCGGGCAGCGCGTCGAGCCTCAGTCCGATCAGCGGTCCGCCGTAGTACAGCACGAAAAGCTGGACGAGGAAGGGCGTGCCGCGGATGAATTCGACATAGGCCCGGATCGGCCAGCCGACCCAGAACCGGGGTCCGAAGCGCCGGGCCATTTCCAGCAGGAACCCAAGCACGAGCCCGCCCGCGGTGCCCAGCATCCAGGTCAGAAGCGTCAGCCCGAAGCCGGTCAACAGGTCGGGGCCGTAGCGGTGCAGCATCTCCAGCATCAGACCGTCAGCCTCCGTTCCAGAAGCCGCCCGGCCGCGGCGATCACCAGGTTGATCGCGAGATAGAGGAAGGCGGCGGCCAGGTAGATTTCGAGGTATCGATAGGTCGAGGAGGCGATCGACTGGCTCATCCGGGTGATTTCGACGATGCCGACGACGGTCACCAGCGAACTGGCCTTCACAAGCAGGATCAGCTCGTTGACGATGGCGGGCAGGCCGATCTTCAGCGCCTGCGGCAGCAAGACCCGGACCCAGAGATCGCGGGGCGTCATGCCGATGGCCAGCGCGGCTTCGGCCTGGCCTTTCGGGATCGCGTTGATGGACCCGCGCAGTACCTCGGATAGATAGGCGGCCGCGCAAAGCCCGACGGTCAGAACGGCGGCGGCCAGCGGCGGCACGTTGATGCCCACGACCGGCAGCAGGTAATAGGCCACCAGCAGCTGGATCAGCAGCGGCACGCCGCGAAAGAAGCTGACGTAAAGCCCGGCGGCCCGGCGCAGCGCGGTCCGTTTCGACAGCGCCGCCGCGCAAAGCAGCGCGCCGAGGATCAGCCCCTGTGCACAGCCGAGCACGGAAATCAGCAGCGTGTAGCGCGCGGCGCCCAGAAGCGTCGGCAGGTTCTCGACGATGGTCTGAAAGGAAAACACGGGCGGGCCGCTCCCTGTCTGGTGGGCGGGCCGGAAGCGATCCGGCCCGCATCGGTCGCGTCAGACGCGGTGCGCCTCAAAGCTCGGGCATTTCCTGCGGCAGCTCGGTTGCGGCGCCGAACCATTTCTCCTGCAGCGCGGCCATGCGGCCGTCATCCTGGATCTTGATCAGCGCCTCGTTGACCGCGGCGACGAGGCTGTCGCCCTCGCCCTTGCGCGCGACCCAGGCGAAATAGGTGGGCTTGCCGAAGGGCGGCTTGACGACCGAGAACTGTTCCGGACGGGACTTGGCCATATAGTCCAGAAGCGGCGCCGAGCCCGCCACCGCGTCGAGACGGCCGGTCATCAGGTCGGCATAGGCCTCGTCGGGGGTGCCGTATTCCTTGATCTTGATGCCGCCGATCTTTTCGCCATAGGCCTCAAGCTGGGCCTGTTGGGCGGTGCCCTTCTGCACGCCCACGGTCTTGCCCTTGGCGTCTTCGGGCGCGGTCATGTCGCCGCCGGTGCGCTGCACGAAGGCCACGGTCGAATCCGAGATCGGCAGGGTGAAGGCATAGCGTTCGGCGCGCTCGGCCGTCATCGTCACCGGGGCCAGCACGAAATCGAACTTGTTGACCTCGAGGCCCGGCAGGATCGAGGTCCAGGGCAGGTCCTGATATTCGGGGGTGACGCCCAGTTCCTTGGCGATCTCGTCGAAGAGGTCGCGGTCGAAGCCCACATATTCGCCCTTCTCCAGCATGTCGAAGGGGGCATAGTGCATCTCGGTCGCGGCGACGATCTTGCCCGCGGCCTTGATGTCGGACAGCTGGTCGGCCAGCGCGCCCGACGCGGTCAGAGCCAGGGCGCTGAGCCCGAAAAGGGCGGATTTCAGCGAAAGACGAAGCGTCATGATTCTCTCCTGTTGGCGGGGCTGGTCGCGTTGGCCGGCGTCCCGCCCCGAGGGCGCCGGAAAGGTCTGGCCCGGCGCCGGAAAAGCCGGCACCGGGCGGTTCATGGCGTCATGCGCAGGCAGATGGCAAGCATCGGCCCGTCTCCGGCAGTGCCGCCCAGGTCCCGGCCCGGATCGGACATGAGCGCCTCGCCGGGTGCAAGGGCAAAACCGGCGACCGTCACGGCCTTTTGCCGTGCGATCAACGCGCGCGTGTCCGGCGGGGCCGGAACGCCTGCCGAAACGGCAATAACCGCATGCGCGGCCCGGCCGCGCCGGGTCATCACGTTGAAATCGAGGATCGGTCCGGCGCCCAGCCGGGCCGTCACCGGTGCCTCGCCCGGGAAGGACAGCGGGCCCGAGTCTTCGCCCAGCGTCACGCTGCCCCCGCCGAAATCAAGGACCATGCCCTGCCCGGACAGCACCGTCAGGGTGCGGTCGATCCCGGGAAAGGCCGAGAACGGGCCGTCAGAGGCGACCTCGGCCAGGCTCATCCGCCACAGCATGTCCGGAAAGCCCGCGCCTTCGGGGAAGGCGGCCAGTTCCCAGGTCAGCCCGCCCCCGTTCTTCCAGGGCGCGGGCGTCAGATCGCTGCGGCGGATCTGCCTCATTTCAGGATGCCCGGCAGGGTCAGCCCGTGCTCGCGCGCGCAGTCGATCGCGATCTCATAGCCCGCATCGGCATGGCGCATGACGCCGGTCGCCGGGTCGTTCCAGAGCACGCGTTCAAGCCTGCGGTCGGCCTCTTCCGTGCCATCGCAGCAGATCACCATGCCCGCATGCTGGCTGAACCCCATGCCGACGCCGCCGCCATGATGCAGCGACACCCAGGTAGCGCCCGAGGCGGTATTGAGCAGCGCGTTCAGGAGCGGCCAGTCGCTGACCGCGTCCGAGCCGTCCTTCATCGCCTCGGTCTCGCGGTTGGGCGAGGCGACCGAGCCGCTGTCTAGATGGTCGCGGCCGATCACGACGGGGGCCTTCAGCTCGCCATTGCGCACCATCTCGTTGATCGCAAGCCCCGCCCGGTGGCGGTCGCCAAGCCCGATCCACATGATCCGCGCGGGCAGGCCCTGGAAGGCGATCCGCTCGCGCGCCATGTCGAGCCAGCGATGCAGCCCGGCATTTTCCGGGAACAGCTCCTTCATCTTGGCGTCGGTCTTGTAGATGTCCTCGGGATCGCCCGACAGCGCCGCCCAGCGGAACGGCCCCACGCCGCGGCAGAAGAGCGGGCGGATATAGGCCGGCACGAAGCCCGGGAAGGCGAAGGCATCCTCGAGCCCCTCTTCCAGCGCCATCTGGCGGATGTTGTTGCCGTAATCGAGGGTCGGGATGCCCGCGTTCCAGAACCCCACCATCGCGGCGACATGCTCCTTCATGCTGGCCCGCGCTGCCTTGGCGACGCCCTTCGGGTCGCTCTCCTGCCTGGCGCGCCACTCGGCCACGGTCCAGCCCTTGGGCAGGTAGCCGTGGAACGGGTCATGCGCCGAGGTCTGGTCGGTGACGATGTCGGGGCGCCCGTTCGGCAGCGCCTCGCCCGCCTTCATCCGGCGCAGGATCTCGGGGAAGACATCGGCGGCATTGCCGATCAGCGCGACCGACTTGGCCTCGCCCGCTTCGGTCCAGCGCCCGATCATCGCCAGCGCCTCGTCAAGGCTGTGGGTCTTCTCGTCGCAATAGCGGGTGCGGATGCGGAAATCGGCATGATCCTCGTCGCATTCGACCGCCAGACAACAGGCCCCTGCCATCACCGCGGCCAGCGGCTGCGCGCCGCCCATACCGCCAAGACCGCCCGTGAGGATCCATTTGCCCTTGAGATCGCCGTCATAATGCTGGCGCCCGGCCTCGGCGAAGGTCTCGTAGGTGCCCTGCACGATGCCCTGCGCGCCGATATAGATCCAGGACCCGGCCGTCATCTGGCCGTACATCGCCAGGCCCTTGCGGTCGAGCTCGTTGAAATGCTCCCAGGTGGCCCAGTGCGGCACGAGGTTCGAGTTGGCGATCAGCACGCGCGGGGCGTCGCGATGGGTGCGGAAGACGCCCACGGGCTTGCCCGACTGCACCAGCATGGTCTGGTCGTCCTCGAGCGATTTCAGGGTCTCGACCATCAGGTCGAAATCCTGCCAGGTGCGCGCGGCGCGGCCGATGCCGCCATAGACCACCAGCTCATGCGGGTTCTCGGCCACGTCGGGATGCAGGTTGTTCATCAGCATCCGCATCGGGGCCTCGGTCTGCCAGCTCTTCGCGGTGATCTCGGGCCCCGTCGGCGGGAAGATGTCGCGGGTATTGTGGCGCGGATTGGTCATGGATCGGGTCCTTTCGGAAGCTCAGGCCAGAAGACGGCCGGCAATGATGTTGCGCTGAATTTCGGACGAGCCCTCGTAGATGCGCATGATGCGCAGGTCGCGGGCATGACGTTCGAGCGGGAAATCGTGGGTGAAGCCATAGCCGCCATGGATCTGGAGCGCGGTATCGGCGATCCGGCCGGCGGCCTCGGAGGCGTAGAGCTTGGCCTTCGAGGCGGCGGTGGTGAAGCGCAGCCCCGCCTGCCGCTGCCGGGCGGCCTCGTGGCCCAGAAGCTCGGCCGCCGACAGTTCGGTCGCCATGTCGGCCAGCATCCACTGGATGCCCTGCCGGCTGGCGAGCGGCTCGCCGCCGATGATGCGGGTCTTCGCCCAGTCGCGGGCCTCGGCGAGGGCCGCGCGGGCGATGCCGACGGCCATGGCCGCGACCTCGGTCCGGCCGTTGTCGAGCACCTTCATCGCGGTCTTGAAGCCCGAGCCCTCGGGGCCGACGCGGTTGGCATCGGGCACGGTCACGTCGAGATCGAGTTCCCAGACATGGCCGCCCTTCAGCCCCATGGTCTGCTCGACCCGGCCGGGCACCAGTCCGGGCGTGCCCTTCTCGACCACGAAGGCCGAGATCCCGCGATGGCCCGCCTCGGGGTCGGTCACGCAGAAGACGACGACGAAATCGGCAACGCCGCCATTCGAGATGAAGCACTTCCGGCCCTTGATATGCCAGCTCTCGCCGTCCCGCGTGGCGCGGCTGCGCATGTCGGCCGGGTCCGAGCCGGCATTGGGTTCGGTCAGCCCGAAGGCGCCCAGCATCCGGCCCTCGGCCGCCGCCGGAAGGAAGCGCGCGCGGATCGCGTCATCGCCGCCCAGCAGCAGGCTGTCGGTCGCGAGGTAATGCGCGGTCAGCGCCGAGACCGTCGAGCCGCAGCCGCCCGCGACCGCCGCGACCGCCTCGAACAGGGCATGGGCCGAGATGTCGGCACCGCCCCAGCGCTCTGGCACGTTCGCGCCCATCATTCCGGTCTCGGCCAGCGCCGCCAGCTGGGCATGGACGAAGGCGCCCGTGCGGTCGGTCTCGCCCGCCTGCGGGGTCAGCACCTCGGCGGCAAACCTCTCCAGCATGTCGAGGAACTGGCATTCCTCGGCGCTCAGCAGATGGTCGAACTCACGCATCCTCATACTCCCTGACAATTCCGGCGGCCACGAGCCCCGCGATCTGGTCCCGATCGAGCCCGAGCCCTTCCAGCACCGCGCGGGTGCCGCTGCCCAGTGCGGGCGCGCCGGTCCCGGCCCGCGGCGCCTGCCCGTCGAAGCGGACCGGCTGGCCCACCACCGGGGCCTTGCCCAGCCGGGGATGGGGCAGCTCGCTCACCAGCCCGCGCGCTGCGGCATGATCCGAGCCGAGCTGATCGGCCAGCGTCAGGATCGGCGCGGCAGGCACCTTGGCGGCCGACAGCGCTGCGACCGCTTCGGCGGCAGGGAGGGGGCCGGTCCAGGCCTCGATCATGGCGCGGATCTCGGGCTCATGCGCGGTGCGCAGTTCGTCGGTGGCAAAGCGCGGATCCTCGGCCGCTTCGGGCCGGCCGATCGCGGCACAAAGCCCCGCGAACTGGCGCGGGCTCAGCACGGCGATGACGACATGGCCGTCGGCGGTGCGGAAGGCGCCGAAGGGGGTCGAGAACGGATGGCGGTTGCCGACGCGGGGCACCGGGGCATTCGCGTAAAGATGAAGCGCGTGGCTCGTCGGCAGCATCGCCACCAGACAATCGAGCATCGCGACATCGAGCGTCGCGCCCTTGCCGCTGCGGCCCCGGCCGACCAGCGCCGCGAGGATCGCGATGACGGCGTAAAGCCCGGCCGCGACATCGCCCAGCGCCTCGCCCACCTTCAGGGGCGCGCCGCCTTCCTCGCCGGTCGCGGCCATCCATCCCGACATCGCCTGCACGACGATGTCATAGGCGGGCAGGTCCGCCGCGGGCCCCGATTGCCCGAAACCCGAAATCGCGCAATGGACGAGGCCGGGATTGTCGCGGCGCAGATCCTCGGCGCCAAGCCCCAGCCTTGCGGCGACGCCGGGGCGGAAATTCTCGACCACCACGTCGCAGCCGGCGGCGAGCCGACGCGCCAGGGCCTGCCCCTCGGGCGCCTTGAGGTCCAGAACGACCGAGTGCTTGCCGCGATTGCTCAGCGAGAACAGCGCGGATTCGCCGTCGCGGAAGGGGCCGATATGGCGGTATTCGTCCCCCCGGGGCGGCTCGATCTTGATCACCTCGGCGCCCAGATCGGCAAGGATCGCGGTCGCGAAGGGCCCTGCGAGAACCCGGGTCAGATCGAGGATGCGGAGGCCTTCCAGCGGCTTCACAGGGCCAGCTCCGGCGTCAGCGCCTCGATCCGGGCAAGGATCCCGGCCAGATGCGGGCGCAGCCGCGCGGCCTTGTCGGGGTCGAGCGCGAAGGGCGCGGCCTCGGCGGTCAGATGGGTCGATTGCGCCAGTTCCATCTGGATCGCGTGAACCCCGGTCTCGGGCCGCCCGTAATGGCGCGTGGTCCAGCCGCCCTTGAAACGGCCGTTCTGCACATGGGTATAGCCCTCGGCCCTGGCGCAGGCATCTGCAACGGCCTCGGCGATCCCGGGCGCGCAGGTCGTGCCATTGGCGGTGCCGATGTTGAAATCGGGCAGGGTGCCCTTGAAGAGATAGGGAATGACCGAGCGGATCGAGTGGCAGTCATAGAGGATCGCGACGCCATGGCGGGCGCGGACGCGCTCGATCTCGGCCGCAAGGGCGGCGTGGTAGGGGGCGTGGAAGGCTGCGAGCCGCCGGGCGGTCTCGGCCGCGTCGGGGGCGGTTTCCCAGATCGGTTCGCCGTCGAAATCGGTCAGCGGCACCAGACCGGTGGTGTTCTGCCCGGGATAGAGGCTTTCATCTTCGGGCGGGCGGTTCGCGTCGATCACGTAGCGGTGGAAGGTGGCGCGCACCGTTGTCGCCCCGGGCAGGAGGTCGGCATACAGCTCGTGCACATGCCAGTCGGTATCGGTCAGCTCGCGCCCCCGGTCATTCAGCCGGGCAAGGATATCCGAAGGCACATGGGTGCCGGTATGGGGCAGTCCGAGGATGACGGGGCTGTCGCCCCGGGTCACGTCGACGGGGCTCATTCGGGCATCTCCAGTCCTGCGGCTGCGACGAGGCTGCCGGTTTCGATCAGGGCCTGCGCCCGGGCAAGGTCGGGGGCGAGGTAGCGGTCCGCCCCCATCGTCGCGACCTCGGCGCGGATCGCAGCCAGCGCGCGTTTCAGCGGCTCGGAGGTCGTCAGTGGCGCGCGGAACTCGATGCCCTGGCCCGCGCAAAGCGCCTCGACGCCGAGGATCACGGCAAGGTTGCGGGTCATGCCGCCCAGACGGCGCGCGGCATGGGCGGCCATGCTGACATGGTCTTCCTGATTGGCGCTGGTGGGGGTGCTGTCGACCGAGCAGGGCGCAGCCAGATGCTTGTTCTCGCTCATCAGCGCGGCGGTGGTGACCTCGGCGATCATCAGCCCGCTGTTCAGTCCCGGTTCGGGCGTCAGGAAGGGCGGGAGGCCGAAGCTGAGCGCCGGATCGACCATCAGCGCGACCCGGCGCTGGGCGATGGCACCGATCTCGGCCACGGCAAGCGCGATCTGGTCGGCGGCGAAGGCCACGGGTTCGGCGTGAAAATTGCCGCCCGAGACGATCGAGCCGTCCGACAGCACCAGCGGGTTGTCGGTCACCGCATTGGCCTCGGTCTCAAGCGTCTGCCCGGCAAAACGCAGCAGATCGAGCGCCGCGCCCGTCACCTGTGGCTGGCAGCGGATGCAGTAGGGGTCCTGCACCCGGGCATCGTCCTCGCGGTGGCTTTCGCGGATCTCGCTGCCCTTCAGGAGCCCCCGCATCGCGGCGGCGACGTCGATCTGGCCGCGATGGCCGCGCAGGGTGTGGATCTCGGCGCGGGTCGGCGCGGTCGAGCCCATGATGGCGTCGGTCGACATCGCGCCGGTGACGATGGCGGCGCGCAGGCACGCCATGGCGCGGAACCAGCCGGTCAGCGCCAGCGCGGTCGAGACCTGGGTGCCATTGATGAGCGCGAGCCCCTCCTTGGCGCCGAGCGTGACGGGGCTCAGCCCCGCGCGGGCCAGGGCCTCGGCCCCGGGCAGGGTCTCGCCCTGATAGATGGCCTCGCCCGCGCCGATCATGACGGCGGCCATATGCGCGAGCGGCGCCAGATCGCCCGAGGCCCCGACCGAGCCCTGTTCCGGGATGGCAGGGGTCACGCCCGCCGCCAGCATCGCCTCGATCAGCGCGACGATCTCGGGACGGACGCCCGAGGCGCCGCGGCCGACGCTCAGCAGTTTCAGCGCCATCACCAGCCGCGCGGTCGCGATGTCGAGAGGCGCGCCGACGCCGCAGCAATGCGACAGGATCAGGTTGCGCTGCAGCGTGGCAGTGTCCTCGGGTGGAATGCGGACCGAGGCAAGCTTGCCGAAGCCGGTATTGACCCCGTAGACCGCCTGATCGCCTTGGGCGGCGGCGGCGATGCGGGCGGCCGAGGCGGCGATGGCGGGGCCGGTGGTTTCGGCCAGCCGCGCGGGCGTTCCCTCGCGCCAGAGCGTTTCCAGTTGGGCGAGCGTGGCCTCGCCCGGCGTCAGCGTCAGCATTTGCGTCCCTCAAAATAACGGGCGTGAAGCGGGTTGAAGCCGATCCGGTAGGTCAGTTCGGCGGGTTGGGCGATGTCCCAGACGGCAAGATCGGCGCGCATCCCGGGCTCAAGCCGACCGCAATCGGCAAGCCCCAGCGCCTGGGCGCCGTTCGCCGTGACCCCGCGCAGGCATTCGTCGGGGGTCAGCCGGAACAGCGTCGCGGCCATGTTCATGGTCAGCAGAAGCGAGGTCAGCGGCGAGGTGCCGGGGTTGCAGTCGGTCGCCAGCGCCATCGCGGTGCCCGCCTCGCGGAAGGCGGCGACGGGAGGCATCTGCGTCTCGCGGAGCGTATAGAAGGCGCCGGGCAGCAGCACTGCGGCCGCGCCCGCGCGCGCGAGCGCCGCGGCATCGGCGGCATCGGCATGCTCGACATGATCGGCCGAGAGCCCTCCGCGTTCGGCCACCAACTGGCTGCCTCCCAGATGCGAGAGCTGCTCGGCATGCAGCTTGACCGGCAGGCCCAGCTCGGCCGCGACATCGAAGATCCGCGCCATTTGTGCGGGCGAGAAGGCGATGCCCTCGCAGAAGCCGTCGACCGCATCGACCAGTCCCTCGGCATGCGCGGCGCGCAGCCCGGCAATCGCGACCTCGTCGATATAGGCCTCGGCGCGGCCCGTGTATTCGGGCGGCAGGGCATGGGCCGCGAGCCAGCTGGTGACGATGCGCACCGGGCGTTCGCGGCCCAGCCGCCGTGCCGCGCGCAGCATCTTCAGCTCGTCCTCGACGGTCAGCCCGTAGCCCGACTTGACCTCGACCGTACCCGCGCCCTCGGCCAGCAGGCAATCCAGCCGGGGCAGGGCCGAGGCCACCAGATCGTCCTCGGAGGCGGCGCGTGTCGCGGTGACGGTCGCAAGAATCCCGCCGCCCGCCCGGGCGATCTCTTCATAGCTGGCGCCTTCCAGCCGCATCTCGAATTCGCGGGCGCGGCTGCCGCCATAGACCAGATGGGTGTGGCAATCGACCAGCGCGGGCGTGATCAGACGGCCGCCCAGATCCTCGATCGCGCCGCCCTCGGGGGCCGGGCCCTCGCCGAGCGCCGCGATGCGGTCGTTTTCGATCCTGAGCCAGCCCCGTTCGATCCGCCGCGGGCCGTCCTGCCCGAGTGGCAGCAACGCCGCATTGGCAAGGGTGAGATCAGTCATGGTATCGCCTCCTCCTTGATTGCAGGGTATATGTCTGCACATAATAATCAAGTCAACGCGGAGGATCAGGCGATGCAACGGGTCTGGGCGCGCCATGCGCTTGTGATGAATTCCTGGGCGGAAAATGTGGAAATCGCCGTCGAAAGCGGCGGAAAGATCGCGGAATTGCGTGAAAACGCGCCCTGTCCGCCCGGTGCGACGGTTGTCGAGACGCTTCTGCCCGCGCCCGCGAACCTGCACAGCCATGCCTTTCAGCGGGCGATGGCGGGGCTGACCGAATCCCGCGGTCCCGATCCGCGCGACAGTTTCTGGACCTGGCGGCGGCTGATGTACCGTTTTCTCGACCGGCTCGGCCCCGAGGATGTCGAGGCCATCGCCGCCTTCGTGCAGATGGAGATGCTGGAGGCGGGCTATGCCGCCAATGTCGAGTTCCACTACCTGCATCATGGCCCCGGCGGCGCGCCCTATGCCGATCCGGCCGAGATGTCGGGCCGGATCGCGGCGGCGGCGGCTGTCTCGGGCATCGGTCTGACGCTGCTGCCGGTGCTTTACACCTATGGCGGGCTCGACCGGCGGGCGCTGGTCGCGGGGCAGGACCGCTTCGGCAACGATCCCGACCGGTTCGCGCGGCTTTTCGAGGGCGCGGCGACCCATGTCGCGGCCCTGGCCCCCGATTGCCGGATGGGCGTCGCGCCGCATTCACTGCGCGCGGTCGATGCGGCGGGGCTGGCGGCGGCCGAGGCCCTGGCGCCCGACGGACCGATCCATATCCATATCGCCGAGCAGCAGGCCGAGGTCGACGAGGTGCTGGCCGCGACCGGCCGGCGTCCGGTCGAATGGTTGCTGGAGAACGCGCCTGTCGATGCCCGCTGGTGCCCGATCCACGCGACGCAAATGGAGCCTGCCGAGACGCTGGCGCTGGCCGCCACCGGCGCGGTCGCGGGGCTTTGCCCGATCACCGAATCGAGCCTTGGCGACGGCATCTTCGACGGGGTGCGCTGGGTGCAGGCGGGCGGTCGTTTCGGCGTCGGTTCGGACAGCAATATCCGGATCTCGCTGAGCGAAGAGCTGCGCACGCTCGACTATTCGCAGCGGCTGCGCGACCGGACCCGCGCGGCGCTGGCCTCCGAAGACCGCTCGACCGGGAGGGTGCTCTTTCAGGGCGCGGTCGAGGGCGGGGCGCAGGCGGCGGGGCGGGCCAGCGGCGGGCTTGCGGTTGGCAACTGGGCCGATCTGCTGGCGCTGGGCGACATGGGGCCCGACGGGATCGGGCGGCAGGGCGATCTGCTGCTCGATACCTGGATCTTCGCGGGCGACGACCGCGCCGTCAGCGATGTCTGGTCGGCCGGGCGCCATGTGGTACAGGGCGGGCGGCATGTCCGGCGTGACGAGATCGTGGCGGGCTACGCGGCCGCGATGCGCCGTCTGCGGGACGGGCTGTGAGCATGGCCGGGGACCGGGCCGCCTCGTGGCAGTCGATCCGCGACACCATCATGCTGCGGATCCGCGACCGGACCTATCCGCCGGGCGAGCTGATCCCGAACGAGGCCGACATCGCAACCGAATTCGGCTGTGCCCGGGCGACGGTGAACCGCGCACTGCGCGACCTGGCCGAGGCGGGGTTCCTCGACCGGCGCCGCAAGGCCGGAACCCGGGTGATCGAGGCACCGCAGCGCAAGGCGACGCTGGACATTCCGCAGATCCGCCGCGAGGTCGAGGCGCGCGGGCAGGCCTATGGCTACCGGCTGCTGGCGCGCGCGACCGGCCCCGCGCCGGAGGATGTGCGCGCGCGGCTGAGGCTGCCTGAGGTGGAAGAGACGCTTTATCTGGAAAGCCTGCATCTCGCGGATGGCGCCCCCCACATGTTCGAACGGCGCTGGGTGGTGTTGCGGACGGTGCCTGCCATTGCTGCGGCGGATCTTGCGGCGGTCAACCCGAATGAATGGCTGGTGCGCGAGGCGCCCTATACCCATGGCGGGATGGAGTTTCACGCCGAACCCGCGGGCGCCGCCGCCGCCGCGCTGGGCTGTTCGCCCACCGATCCGGTCCTGGTGATGGAGCGGCAGACCTGGCTGCACGAGGCGCCGATCACCTATGCGCGCGAGCATTTCGCGCAAAGCTACCGGCTGTGCCTCGGGCTCTGAGCGCTGCGGCTCAGACCACCAGAACCGGGCAGTCCGCGAGCCCCGTGACCTTGTGCGAGACGCTGCCCAGCAGGTAGTTCTCGACCGAGCCGAGCCCGCGGCTGCCGATCACGATCAGGTCGTTCCCGTGCTCGCGGGCAAAGCGGACGATGGTGCGGGCGGGCGGCCCGGCCTTGATGAAGGCGCGCGCCCCCTCGGCCCCGGCCTCGCGCGCGAGCCGCTTGGCGTATTCCGCCACCTCGCGAGCATAGCCGCGCATCGCGTCGTCAACGGGGCCCGGCTCGTCCTTCCGGACCATCGAGAGCGAGGCCTCCAGCATCGAATGATGCCGGAACACGGTCAGCACCGACAGCTGGGCGTCGCACAGCCTGGCCAGCCCGACCGCCTGGCGCAGCGCGCGCTCGGCGCCGGCCGAGCCGTCATAGGGAACGAGGATCGACTTGAACAAACCGGTCTCCTTTCGGCCCTCACCCGGCCTCGCCGGGGAAGGCGAGATCGCGGAAGAACAGCGCGATCTGGGGGAAGAAGATCAGCGCCACCGAGACGCCGAGCAGGATCAGGATGAAGGGCGGCGTGCCCCGGATGACCTCCATGTAGGGGCGCTTGAAGACGGCGATGGCGGTGAAGATATCGCAGCCGAAGGGCGGCGTGGCCGAGCCGATGGCAACCTGCAGCGTGATCAGCGTGCCGACCAGAACGGGATCGAGCCCGACATCGGCGACGACCGGCGCGAAGATCGGCACCAGGATCAGGATCACCACGATCGGGTCGACGAACATGCAGCCGATGAAGAAGGCGATCGAGATCGCGAAGAGCACGCCGATCTGGCCCATCTGGTCGATGCCCGCGCCCGACAGGATGGCCTGCGGGATCTGGGCGAAGGAGATCACCCAGGAAAAGGCCGCGCCTGCCGCCACCAGGATGAAGACGACCCCGGTGATCAGCCCGGTCGACTTGGCGGTGCGGTAGATGTCGCGCAGGCCCATTTCGCGGAAGACGAGGGTTTCGAGGATCAGCGCATAGAGCACGCAGGCCGCGGCCGCCTCGGTCGGGCTGAAGATCCCGCCATAGATGCCGCCGATGATGATCACCGGAAAGCCCAGCGGCCAGAGCGCGGCCCGGACCGCGCGCAGACGCTCGCCCCAACTCGCGCGGGGTTCGGTCGGGACCCCGTTCCGGACCGCATAGGCCCAGGAATAGACCGCGAACAGCACGAGGATCAGCAGCCCCGGCCCGATACCCGCGATGAACAGCTCGGCAATCGAGGTGTTCGAGACCACGCCATAGATGATCATCCCGATCGAGGGCGGGATCAGGAAGGCGATGTCCGAGGCATTGACGATGAGTGCCAGGATGAAGCTGTCGCCATAGCCTGCCTTCTGCATCCGGGGGCGCAGCGGGCCGCCGATGGCCACCACGGTGGCCTGGGTCGAGCCCGAGACCGCGCCGAACATCGTGCAGGCGGCGGCGGTCGAGATCGCGAGCCCACCCTTCAGATGCCCGACAAAGGCCATCACCATGTCGATAAGCCGTCCCGCCGATTGCCCGCGGGTCATGATGTCGGCGGCGAAGATGAACATCGGCACCGCGATCAGCGAGGCGGGACGGATGCCCGCCATCATCTGCTGGATCATGGTCTCGAGCTGGCCGAGACCGCCGAACAGCGTCACGAACCCTACCAGCGCCCCCGCGATCAGCGGAACCATCATCGGAAAGCCCAGCAAAAGCAGCACGATCATGATCGAGAAGATTGCAGCCGCCATCGCTCAGACCTCCGTCTCTTCGTCGTCATAGCCTTCCAGCACGACCGTCGAGAGATAGACATCGCGCGAGATCGCGTTCTTCACCGCGGTCAGCAGGTATTGCATGCCGGTCATGAAAAGGCCGATGGGCACGATCACCAGCGTCGTCCAGACCGGGATCTGCAACGCCGGCAGCACCCGGCCGCGCCCCGCCTGGGTCAGCAGATACGCGACCGCGAACCAGCACAGGCCGAACATCAGCGCCGCCGTGATCAGCGCGATGGCGATCATCAGGATCTTGCGCGCCCTCGGCGGCAGCGCATCGTAGATCGCCGACATCCGGATATGGCGGCCCTGGCGCGCGGCATAGCTGATGCCCGCGAAGGTGATCACCACGATCAGGATGCGGTTCAGTTCCTCGGTGAAGAAGAGGCTGGACTGGAAGAGGTAGCGGCCGACCACATTGGCGACCGTGTTCAGCGCCATCAACAGGACGCCCGCCGCCAGCAGCGCGGATTCGGCCCGGGCGATGGCCGCGTCGATCGTCCCCAGAACCCCGGGGAGGCTCGAGACATAGGCCACCTCGTCGGGATCGTCGGCGGCGGTGGTGTCGGTCTGGGACTGGGCCTGCGTGGGGCCCTGAGCAGGGCTGACCTGGGCGCGAAGCGATTGGTCCGAGGACAAGGGCAGCTTCCTTCCGTTCCTCCCTGCGGGCGGGTGCCGGGTGCGGGGCGGGCAAGGGGCGGGGAAATGGCCGGAGCGCGCGGGATGCGGCCCGCGCGCTTCGGTGACCGTGGGATCAGCTCTGGGTGGCGTCCTCGGCGGTCTTCAGGTCCTCTTTCATCTGATCGAGGATCTCCTTGCCGCTGTCGCCGGTCATTTCGAGGAACTTGGCCTCGACCTCGCCGGCCGCGTCCTTGAAGGGCTGGCGCTCTTCCTCGGACAGCGTGGTGAAGGTCATCGAAGGCTTGGCCTCCTTGATCTTCTCGACCGAGGCTTCGGTCAGGCCCTTCTGATAGTCGATGATATGGGCGAAGGCGGCGTCGGCCGCGTCGCGGATCGCCTGCCGGTCCTCATCCGAAAGGTCCTCGAAGAAGTCCTTGTTGGCCATCACCGCGGTCGTGAAGTTGTTATGCCCGATCCGGGTCACGTAATCGGTGACCTCGTACATCTTCGTCGACTCGATGAAGAACATCGGGTTTTCCTGGCCCTGGATGATATTGGTCTGCAGCGCGCCATAAACCTCGCCCCAGGGCAGCGGCGTCGGCGTCGCACCGAAGGCCTTGTAGCTTTCCACCAGAAGCGGGTTGGTCATCGTGCGGACCTTGACCTCGTCCAGATCCTCGGGCGTCTTGAACGGCTCCTTGGTGGTGATCGCCACCTCGCCCTCGGGGAACATGGTCAGAAGCTCCAGCCCCTGATCCGCGTAAAGCTTGGGGAACATCTCGTTGATGGCCTTCGAATTCTTGAAGAAGCTGGCCAGCGTTTCAGGCTCCTGCGGCAGCAGGTAGGGCACGAAGAAGACTTGCGCCTCGGGGATCAGCGAACCGGTGAACCCCGGCGACTGGTCGACGAATTGCAGGATGCCGTCCTGCGCCTGTTCCATGATGTCGGCGGATTCGCCGAGCGTGCCATAGGGGAAAAGCTGGATCTCGTGATCGGTATTGGCCTCGATCTCTTCCTTGAACTTCTGGGCATAGATGCCCTGCACCTCGTCCAGCGCCTCCTCGAAGGCATAGCGCCATGTATCGGCCTGGGCCATGCCTGCGCCAAGCGCGAAGGCGGCGACGGACAGGGTCAGCACGCGGGTCTTGAAACTCATGGACGGTCTCCTCTGGTTGCTTGCGCACGGGCCGCAACGGCCCGAACCTTCGGGGCTGTCGGTGATCCGGGAGAGATACGGCGCCAGGGTGGCACCTTCGCGCGGCCGAAGCGGCCGCAGCCCCCGGAAACGCACCATCCCGGGGCCGGTCCTGGACCCGCGCCCCGGGCAAGCCGGGAAAACGCAGGCCTGCGGGGGGTCTCCTCGCGATCCCCCGCAGGCCGGTCTCCGCCCACGGCGCGCCACCTGTGGTTGGTAAACGCAGCCGGGGGCGCCCGGTTCCGAAAAAAGTGAAAAAAGATGACCGTGCCCGGGGGAACCCGGGTGTGGCCGATGTATCGGACCCTGTCGGGCGTCGGCCGATGGCGCATCGGCCCCGCCCGGCGGACCGGACAGGGCCTTGCCGCGTCAGGCCGGCGCCGGACGGGGGATGGCTGGATGGGGTCCAGACGCCGGGCGCTGGACCGCAGGCGCTAGACGGCGGGCCGGCAGAGCCCGCGCAGCACGTCGTCCTTGCCGATCTGGCCGATCAGGCGGCCGTCCTCGACCACGCCCAGCGGGACGGTCGCGCCGATCAGCCGGTCCATGCCGTCGCGGATCAGCGCGTCGGCCTCGATGGTGACCTCGGGGCTGCCGGTCGCGGGCTGCATCAGATCGCGCGCGCGCAGCACGCCCAGCGGGTTCATGTGCTGGACGAAATCGGCGACATAGTCGTTCTTCGGGTCGCGGAAGATCTCGGGCGGGGCGCCGGTCTGGACGATCCGGCCGCCCTCCATGATCGAGATGTGGTTGCCCAGCTTGAACGCCTCGTCGAGATCGTGGCTGACGAAAAGGATGGTGCGCTTCAGCCGCTGCTGCAGCTCCAGCAACTCGTCCTGCAGCTTGGCCCGGATCAGCGGATCGAGCGCCGAGAACGGTTCGTCCATCAGCAGGATCGGCGCCTGGGTGACGAAGGCGCGGGCAAGCCCCACGCGCTGTTGCATGCCGCCCGACAGCTCGCCCACGCGGCGGTCGCCCCAGTCGGCCAGCCCGACCAGCGACAGCTGCTCGTCGATCCGCTCGCGCGCCTCGCGGCGCCCGACCCCCGACAATTCGAGCCCGAGCCCCACATTCTCGCGTACCGTGCGCCAGGGCAGCAGGCCGAATTGCTGGAAGACCATCGCGACGTGATGCATGCGGATGCGGCGCAGGGTGGCGGCATCGGCATGGGTCACGTCGACCATGCCGGTGCCGTCATTGACCTCGACCTTGCCGCGCACGACGGGGTTCAGCCCGTTCACCGCGCGCAGAAGCGTCGACTTGCCGGACCCCGAAAGCCCCATCAGCACCAGGATCTCGCCGGTCTCGACGGTCAGGCTGCAATCGTGCACCCCCAGCACCTGGCCGGTCGCGGCCTGCACCTCGGCCCGGGTCTTGCCCTGGTCCATCAGCGGCAGGGCGCGGTCGGGATGGGACCCGAAGACGATCGAGACGTTGTCGATACGAAGCGCGGTCGGGGTCATTTGCGCGCCCTCACATGCAGGATGCGGTCGAGCATGATCGCCACCACGACGATCACGAAGCCGGATTCGAAGCCAAGCGCGGTGTTGACCTGATTGAGCGCGCGCACCACCGGCACGCCCAGCCCGTCGGCGCCGACCAGGGCCGCGACCACCACCATCGACAGCGACAGCATGATGGTCTGGTTGAGCCCCGCCATGATCTGCGGAAAGGCATAGGGCAGCTCGACCTTGAACAGCGTCTGCCCGCGCGTGGCGCCAAAGGCGGTCGCGGCTTCCAGCAGGGCCTTCGGCGTCGAGGACACCCCCAGATAGGTCAGCCGGATCGGCGCGGGCAGCACGAAGATCACCGTGGCGATCAGCCCCGGCACCATGCCGATACCGAAGAAGACGATGGCCGGGATCAGGTAGACGAAGGTCGGCAGGGTCTGCATCAGATCGAGGATCGGCCGCAGATAGGTGTAAAGCTTCGGCCGGTGCGCCGCGCCGATGCCGATGGGTACCCCGATCGCCATGCAGACCACGCAGGCCGACAGCACCAGCGTCAGGCTTTCGGTGGTCTCTTCCCAATAGCCCTGGTTGAGGATGAAGAGAAAGCCCAGCGCCACCGCAAGGCAGGTCTTCCAGCTGCGCTGCAGCGCATAGGTCAGCGCGACGAACCCCAGCGTGACCACTGCCGGATGCGGCGTCTGCAGCACCCAGAGGATCGCGTCGATCATCGCCTCCATCACCGCGGCGATGGCGTCCAGCACGACCTCGGCATTGTCCCTGAGCCAGTCGAAGATCGTGCTGGCGACATGGCCCACGGGAATCTTGTGATCGGTCAGCCACTCCACGGCGGCACTCCCTCCTGCATTGACGGTCTGGAACGGGGCAGGGCGGCGGGACCGCCGCCGGGGACCGCCCGCGCCGGGCGGGCGGTCCGGCCGGGACTAGAGCCCGAGGCTTTGCCTGACCGCGGCCAGGCCGTCGCCGCCGTCCCTGGTTGTCACGCCCGCAAGCCAGGTGTCGAGAACCTGCGGGTTCTCCTTCAGCCAGGCTTCGGTCGCCTCGGCCGGATCGGCGCCGTCGTCGAGGATCTCGCCCATGATCTTGTTTTCCATATCGAGGCTGAAATCCATGTTGGCGAAAAGCTTGCCGAGGTTCGGGCATTCCGCCGAATAGCCCTTGCGGGTCACCGTATGCACGACGCCCTCGCCGCCAAAGAAATCCTCGCCGCCGGGCAGGTATTTCAGGTCGAAATTGGCGTTCATCGGGTGCGGTTCCCAGCCGAGGAACACCACCGGTTCCTGCTTGCGGTAGAACCGCGCGACCTGGGCCAGCATGCCCTGTTCCGAGCTTTCGACGATCTTGAAGTCGCCCAGCCCGAACTTGTCTTCCTCGGTCAGGCCGACGAGATAGGCGTTGCCCTCGTTGCCGGGCTCGATCCCGTAGATCTTGTGGTCCAGCTCATCGGCGAACTTGGCGATGTCGGCATAGCTTTTCAGCCCGGCCTCCCAGGCATAGGTGGGCGTGGCCAGCGTGTATTTGGTGCCTTCGAGGTTGACGTTGATATCCTCGATCTCGCCACTGTCGAGATAGGGGCCGATGGCACCCGCCTGCGCCGGCATCCAGTTGCCGAGGAACACGTCCACGTCGTCACTGTCGAGCGAGGCGAAGGTCACCGGCACCGACAGCACCTTGACGTCGACCTTGTAGCCCAGCCCTTCCAGCACATGGCGGGCGGTGGCGGTGGTGGTGGTGATGTCGGTCCAGCCGACATCGGACATCACGACAGAATCGCAATCGGCGAATGCCGCGCCCGCGGCCAGCATGGCAACGGCAGCGACGGCAGAAGTCAGTTTCATGGCAATTCCCTGATCGACTTGAGTTGCAGATTTATTGATTGACCAGTCAAACAGTGCCTGATTATCTCCGGTTTGCAACCACTTTTTCGGGAAACGCCCCAGATGACCGCCCAACCCGAGCGCAAGGCGCAACTGATCGACGCGACGATCCAGGAACTCGGCGCGACCGGCTCGCTCAGCGTGACAGTGGGCCAGATCGCCAAGCGGGCCGGGGTCTCGTCGGCTCTGGCGTTCCACTATTTCGGCGACAAGGACCGCCTGTTCCTGGCCGCGATGCGCCATATCCTCGCGGTCTACGGCGCCGAGGTCCGGGCCGCTCTGAAAGAGGCCGGCTCACCCCGTGAGCGACTTGACGGCACGATCCGCGCCAGTTTCAGCAAGACGAGCTTCCGCCATGACGTGATCGCCGCCTGGCTGAACTTCTATGTGCTGGCGCACCGGTCGGACGAGGCGCGGCGGCTGTTGGGGGTCTATCACCGGCGGCTGCATGCGAACCTCGTTCACGACCTGCGCCCGCTGGCAGGCTCCCGCGCCCCCGAGATCGCGCGGAGGCTCGCGGCGCTGATCGACGGGCTTTACCTGCGATTCGTGCATTTCCCTCGCGACGAGGCCGAAGACAGCGCCTCGGCCCATGTCCTTGCGGCGCTCGATGCCGAACTGAAGGCCCTGCCATGACACAGCCCAATCTTCTGATCCTGATGGTCGACCAGCTGAACGGGACGCTCTTTCCCGACGGCCCGGCCGACTGGCTGCACGCGCCGAACCTGAAACGGCTGGCCGCCCGGTCGGCGCGGTTTTCCAACTGCTACACCGCCTCGCCGCTTTGCGCGCCGGGCCGGGCCAGCTTCATGTCGGGGCAGTTGCCCTCGGTCACCGGCGTCTATGACAACGCGGCCGAGTTTCCCTCGGACCTGCCGACCTTCGCCCATCACCTGCGCCGGGCGGGCTATCATACCTGCCTCAGCGGCAAGATGCATTTCGTCGGCCCCGATCAGCTTCATGGCTTCGAGGAGCGGCTGACCACCGACATCTACCCCGCCGATTTCGGCTGGACGCCCGATTACCGCAAGCCCGGCGAGCGGATCGACTGGTGGTATCACAACATGGGCTCGGTCACCGGCGCGGGCGTGGCCGAGATCACCAACCAGATGGAATATGACGACGAGGTTGCCCATTGCGCCGGGCAGAAGCTTTACGATCTGGCGCGCCGCAAGGATGACCGGCCCTGGTGCCTGACCGTCAGCTTTACCCATCCCCACGATCCCTACGTGGCCCGCAAAAAGTTCTGGGACCTCTACGAGGACTGCGACCACCTGCTGCCCGAGGTCCCGGCGATCCCCTACGCCGATCAGGACCCGCATTCGAAACGGATCTTCGACGCCAACGACTGGCGCAGCTTCGACATCACCGAGGACGACATCCGGCGGTCGCGCCGGGCCTATTTCGCCAATATCTCCTATCTCGACGAGAAGATCGGCGCCTTCCTCGACATTCTCGAGGCGACCGGTCAGGAGGCCGCGATCCTCTTCGTGTCGGACCATGGCGACATGCTGGGCGAGCGCGGGCTGTGGTTCAAGATGACCTTCTACGAGGGATCGTCTCGGGTGCCGCTGATGATCGCGGCGCCGGGCGTTGCGCCGGGGCGGATCGACACGCCCGTCTCGACCCTCGATGTCTGCCCGACGCTTTGCGATCTGGCCGGGATCTCGATGGACGAGGTCGTGCCCTGGACCGAAGGCCAGTCGCTGCTGCCGGTCGCGGGCGGCGCGCCGCGCGGCCCGGTGCCGATGGAATACGCGGCCGAGGCGTCCTATGCGCCGCTGGTGGCGCTGCGCGACGGGCGCTACAAGCTGACCCGCTGCGCGCTCGACCCCGATCAGCTTTTCGATCTCAAGGCCGATCCCCAGGAGCTGATCGATCTTGTCGCCGACCCGGCTTGCGCCGAACCCCTTGCCCGGTTGCGGGCCGAGGCGGAGGCGCGCTGGGATCTGGACCGCTTCGATGCCGAGGTGCGCAAAAGCCAGGCCCGGCGCTGGGTGGTCTACGAGGCGCTGCGGAACGGCGCCTATTTCCCCTGGGATTACCAGCCCCTGCAGCGCGCCAGCGACCGCTTCATGCGCAACCACATGGACCTGAACGAGGTCGAAGGCCGGGCGCGCTACCCGCGCGGCGAATGACCGGAGAATGACAATGACCCAAGACACCCAACCCGTCGCCAGCCACTATGTGGACGGCGCCTATCTCGAAGATACCGACGGCACACCGATCCCGGTGATCTATGCCGCGACCGGCGTGCGGATCGCGACCGTCCACGCGGCGACCCCCGCCGTGATCGACAAGGCGCTGGCCGCCGCCGCGCGCGCCCAGTCCGATTGGGCCCGCCTTCCGGGGCGCGAGCGGGGCCGGGTGCTGATCCGCGCGGCGCAGATCCTGCGCGAGCGGAACCGCGAGATGTCGGTTCTGGAAACCTTCGACACCGGCAAACCCTTGCAGGAAACGCTGGTGGCCGATGCCGCCTCTGCCGCCGACGCGCTGGAATATTTCGGCGGGCTCGCGGGCAGTCTGACGGGCGAGCATATCCCCCTGGGCGGCGACTGGGCCTATACGATGCGCGAGCCGCTGGGCGTCTGCGTCGGCATCGGCGCCTGGAACTACCCGACCCAGATCGCGGCCTGGAAGGCGGCGCCCGCGCTCGCCTGCGGCAATGCGATGGTCTTCAAGCCCTCCGAAGTAACGCCGCTTTGCGCGCTGAAATTGGCCGAGATCCTGACCGAGGCCGGTGCGCCCGCCGGGCTTTTCAACGTCGTGCAGGGCGCGGGCGAGGCCGGACAGGCGCTGATTTCCGATCCGCGCGTGGCCAAGGTGTCGTTGACGGGATCGGTGCCCACGGGGCGCAAGGTCTATGCCGCCGCCGCCGCCGACATGAAACACGTCACGATGGAACTGGGCGGCAAGTCGCCCCTGCTGATCTTCGAGGATGCCGATCTCGACAACGCCGTCAGCGGCGCCATCCTCGCGAATTTCTACTCCTCGGGCCAGATCTGTTCGAACGGCACCCGCGTTTTCATTCAGAAAAGCGTCAAGCAGGCCTTCCTCGCCCGCCTGACCGACCGTCTGAAAGGCGTCGTGATGGGCGACCCGCTGGACGAGGCCACCAATTTCGGCCCGATGGTCAGCGCGCGCCAGATTGAGATCGTCGAGGGCTATATCGCGAAGGGCGTCGAGGAGGGGGCGCGGCTTGTCACCGGGGGCAGGCGCGCGGATCGCGAGGGCTTCTTCCTCGAACCCACGGTCTTTGCCGATGTCACCGACGACATGACCATCGCCCGCGAAGAGATCTTCGGCCCGGTGATGGCGGTCTTCGATTTCGAGGACGAGGACGAGGCCGTCGCGCGCGCCAATGCCACCGAATTCGGGCTGTCCGCCGGGGTCTTTACCCGCGACATCTCGCGGGCGCACCGGGTGATCGGCGCGCTGAAGGCGGGCACCTGCTTCATCAATTCCTACAATGACGCGCCGGTCGAGATGCCCTTCGGCGGCGTCAGGATGTCGGGCGTCGGCCGCGAGAACGCCAAGGCCGCGATCGAGCATTACAGCCAGCTCAAATCCGTCTATGTGCGCATGGGCGACGTGGAGGCCCCCTACTGATGCAGGCCGATTACGTCATTGTCGGCGCGGGCAGCGCCGGTTGCGCCATCGCCTACCGTCTGGCCGAGGCCGGCAAGTCGGTTCTGGTGATCGAACATGGCGGCTCCGATGCCGGGCCGCTGATCCGGATGCCGGGCGCGCTCAGCTATCCGATGAACATGCCCCGCTATGACTGGGGCTTCCGGACGGAACCGGAGCCGCATCTGGGCGGGCGGCGTCTTGCGACCCCGCGCGGCAAGGTGATCGGCGGGTCCTCCTCGATCAACGGCATGGTCTATGTGCGTGGCCATGCCCGCGACTACGACCACTGGCGCGATCAGGGGGCGGAGGGCTGGGGCTATGCGGACGTGCTGCCCTATTTCCGGCGGATGGAGGACTGGCATCCGGGCGGGCATGGCGGCGATCCGGCCTGGCGCGGGCAGGGCGGGCCGCTGCACGTCACCCGCGGGCGGCGCGACAACCCTCTGGTGCAGGCCTTTGTCGAGGCCGGGCGTCAGGCGGGCTATCCCGTGACCAGGGACTATAACGGCCATCAGCAGGAGGGCTTCGGCCCCTATGACATGACCGTCTGGAAGGGCGAGCGCTGGTCCGCCGCGCGCGCCTATCTGCGGCCCGCGCTGAAGCGGCGCAATTGCGATCTGATCCGGGGGTTTGCCCGCCGCGTCGTCATCGAGAACGGCCGCGCCACGGGCGTCGAGATCGACCGCGACGGCTTTACGGAAGTCGTCCGCGCCGGGGCCGAGGTGATCCTGGCGGCGTCCTCGATCAACTCGCCGAAGCTTCTGATGCTGTCCGGGATCGGCCCCGCCGCGCATCTGGCGGACCATGGCATCGGCGTCGTGGCCGACCGTCCGGGCGTGGGTCAGAACCTGCAGGACCATCTGGAACTCTACCTGCAGATGGCGGCGAGCCAGCCGATCAGCCTCTTCAAGTACTGGAACCTTCTGGGCAAGGCCCGGGTGGGGCTGCAATGGCTCTTGACGAGGGACGGCCCCGGCGCCTCGAACCAGTTCGAAAGCGCAGCCTTCCTCCGGTCGGGTGCAGGCGTCGACTATCCCGACATCCAGTATCATTTCCTGCCCATCGCGGTGCGCTATGACGGGCAGGCGGCGGCCGAGGGGCATGGCTTTCAGGCCCATGTCGGCCCGATGCGCAGCCCGTCGCGCGGCGCGGTCACGCTGGGCTCGGCCAATCCGAACGAGCCGCCGAAGATCCTGTTCAACTACATGAGCCACGAGAAGGACTGGGCGGATTTCCGGACCTGCATCCGGCTCACGCGCGAGATCTTCGCGCAAGAGGCCTTCGCTCCCTTCGTCAGCCACGAGATCCAGCCCGGCGCCGCGGTTCAATCCGACGACGAACTGAACGGGTTCATCCGCGAGCATGTGGAAAGCGCCTATCATCCCTGCGGCACCGCCCGGATGGGGGCTGCGGACGATCCGATGGCGGTGGTCGATCCCGATCTGAGGGTGATCGGGGTCGAGGGGCTCAGGCTTGCCGACAGCTCGGTCTTTCCGCGCATCCCGAACGGCAATCTCAACGCGCCCTCGATCATGGTGGGCGAGAAGGCAGCCGATCACATCCTCGGCCGCCGCCTGCCCGCCGACACGCGCGGCCCCTGGATCAACCCGGACTGGCGGCAGGCGCAGCGCTAAGCGCTGCACGGGTCAACACGCCCTCGGCCCAGCGGTCGGCCGAGGCGCCGAAACAGTCGTGGATCGAGTCGACCGCGATCACGCTGCCCAGCGCGGCCCGGCCCAGCAGCGCCAGCCCCGGCTGCACCCGCCCGTCGGCCCCGATCAGCTGGCCGTCGGGGCGGATGCGCGCCCCCTGACCCTTGGCCACCGGCACGATCCGGCCTTCGTCCCTCAGTGCGGCGATGACCGGCGCCTCGATGCCCTGAAGGGCGGGCGAGGGCAGCACCGCGTCGACCATAACCTCGGCCCGGGCGCCCTCGTCGCCCTCGACCAGTTGCCAGCCGTTGTCGGTCAGCAGGATGTCGGGGTCGTCCACAATGCGCAGATCGACGATCCCGGTCTCGATCAGGATCGACAGCTCTTCGGCGGCGGCGGCGGGGGGGCCGTAGGAATAGCGTTTCAGCCCCTCGTCGAAGCCGATCAGCGCCTCGGCCGTTCCCGGAGCGGCCGAGCCCGGGTTCACGCCCCGGCGCAGCGCATTCTGCCAGTGCCGCCAGATCTGCCCGATGGCATAGCCTGGCGAGGGCGGGCGGACGCCCCGCGCCATGGCCAGCCCGTCCCGCAGGGGGGCGGTCGGGTTCGGGTCCTCCTGCGCGGCCGGTGCCTCGCGTTCTGCGCTCAGCCACTCTTCGACGCCACCGGGCCCTGCGCCGGTGGCCGCCAGCATCCGCCGGGCGGCCCGCGCGAGCGGGGTGCAAAGGGTGACCAGCGCGGCCTCGGGCGGCTGGGTCAGGGCCCGGCTCAAGGCCGCCTCAAAGGCGCGGGTCTCGGCGGGCAGGGGGGCCAGGCGCGCGTCGATGGCTTCGCTCGCCGGTTTCGGCCAGGGCGGCAAGCCGTTCAGCGAAAAGGGCAGGAGGCGCGCGGGTTCGCGCCCCGAGGCAATGTAACGATCGTCCTCGAACCGGCCGCCGAGACCCAGCGTCAGAAGCCGCACCGCATCCAGCGTCGACAGCCCAAGCCCGCGGATCGCCACCGCCTTGCCGGCCCAGCCCTCGGCCGCCTCCAGCAGGCGGTCGGCGGGATAGGCGGGCAAAAGCTCGGCACCGCAGCGCCGGGCATGGTCCTGCCAGCGCGCCAGTTGCGGGTCGGGCCGGGTGGCGGGCTGGCCCGGCGCCAGCAGCACCTCGTCATAGGGGCCGAAACGCGCCCCCGCGCCGTCAAGCCGCCAGCCCGCCTCGCTGGCCTCGATCCGGCGGATGGCGGTTTCATGGCGGCTCAGCTCGGTGCCCTCGGGCAGGCTCGCGGTCAGCGCCCGGAAACGTGCCGCCATATAGGCGCCAAGCTCGGCCCGCGCCGGAAACCGCTCGCCATCGGGCGGCGACATCAGCCAGGCGGCGAAAGACGCGATCCGGCGCGGCGCTGGCGCGGGCGGGTCGATGTCGATGGCCCGGATCGGGATGTTCAGAAGCATCAAGGGGCTCTGGGCGGGATCGAAATTCGGCCCGGCCCCGGGCCAGGGGCCGGGTTCGAAGATGTCGATGGCAACCGGCCTGCCGGTGTCGGCCAGCCGGGCGGCAAGCGCTTCCAGCGCCCCCAGACCGCGCGGTCCGAGACCGATGATGGCAAGGCGAAGCGGCGGGCTTTGGTGGGGCATGGCGGGGCGATGTGCGGTGGGGGCGATCTGAGGGTCCATTGCGGGACAAGCCCGAAGGCCCCTTCCGGGTTCCCGAAAGCCGTGCCGCGACAGTCGGCGGGCCGCCGATCCGGTCCGCGCAAGCGCGTTCGGAACCCGAATGGCGCGCCTGCGTTGAGCGGATGCCACCCGCCGGGTTCCGGCGGGTTCGCTGAAAGGAGACCCGCTCTTGTCCCGCCCCCGCCTGTCCCTCTCAAACCCGCGCCGCTCCCGCCTTCTGATCGGTCTTGGCGCTGTCGCTGTCGCGCTGGTTCTGGGGGCCGCCGCGGCGCTCAAGGCCGGGCTGGTGCCGGTCTCGGCCCGCCCGCCCCATGCCGCCGCCACCGCCGCCGTGCTGCACGAAACCTTTCGCGCCTCGGTCGAACGAAGCGCCCGCCAGCTGACCGAGGCGGGCCTGGAGGTGCCCGATCTGGACGATCCCGGGCTGATCGCGCTGGGCGCGCAGCACTACGACCAGGTCTGTTCCTCCTGCCATGGCGGCCCGGGGCTGGGGCAAAGCCCGGTCGCGCTGTCGATGCGGCCCCGCCCGCAAAGCCTGCCCGCCGTGGTGGGCGAATTTTCCGAGACAGAGCTTTACGTCATCCTGCGCGACGGGGTCCGCTTTACCGCGATGCCAAGCTGGCCCGCCGATGGCAATTTCGGCGAGATCTGGGCAGTGGTCGCCTTTCTGCGCCAGTTGCCCGACATGACGCCCGACGCCTATCGCGACGCCACCGAGGCGTCGCGGGGGGCCGCAGAGGCCGCGCTGCCCGCGATGGCCTGGGACCGCCGGGGCGCGGCGATGGAACTCAAGCTGCATGCCCGCGCCGACCCGCTCGAGGACTATCTCTATTCCGCGCCCTCGACCGGCTGGCGCCCGATCGGTCTTGGCGATACGCCCTTGCGTTATTGCGTGGCCTGCCACGGGACCGACGGCACCGGCGCGCCAACCGGCGGACAGGCGCCCAACCTGGCCATTCTCGATGCCGACACCATCGCCACGCGGTTGCGCGACTATGCCAGCGGCGCTCGTCAAAGCGGGATCATGGCGACCGTGGCCACCAGCCTGTCGGGGCCGCAGATCGACGCGCTGGCCGAGCATTTCGCGGGGCTTCCCGACCGGACCCTTGGCGTGCCGCCCTCGGCCGACATAGAGGCAGATACCGAACGCGGGGCGGCGCTTGTGCGGCATGGCGACTTTGCCCAGGCGCTGCCCGCCTGCGGACTTTGCCACGGAACCGGTGCTGAAAAGGCGGGGCTGGGCGTGCCGCCTCTGGCCGGGCAGGGCGCCGCCTTCCTGAAACGGCGTCTCGACGGCTTCGCGTCGGGGCAGGGGCCGGACCGCGACGGCTGGAACCCGATGCCCGCCATCGCCCGCGCGCTGAGCCCCGCCGACCGCAGCGCCGTCGCGGCCTATCTGGCCGCTCTGCCGGCCGGCGATCCGCTGTCGCCCGATGCCGCTGCGGCCCCGGGGCTTGAGCAGGCGACGGAAAAGGCGATCGCGCTGGCCCAAAGCTGCACCGCCTGCCACGATCCCGGGCCTGCGCTGGGCGCCGACCGGGATCTGTCGCCCAACCTGACGCTGCAATCGCCCGCCTATATCGCCCATCAGATGGCGCTGTTCGATTCCGGGCGGCGGCCGGTGACGACCATGCAACAGGCCGCCCACGAACTGACCGAGACCGAGATCGGGGCGCTGGCCGCAGTCTTCGGGACCGCCCATGCCAGCCTCTCGGGACCCGACCCGGAACGCCGTATGCCCCCCGATTTCGAACTCTCCGAGGCTGGAGCGCTGGCGCGCGATGGCGATCCGGGCCGAGGGGTCCCCGCCTGCCTGAGCTGTCACGGCGCGGCGCCGACCGGGGCGATCGGGCTCATCCCGCGGCTCGACGGGCAGCGCGCCGGGTATCTGCAGGATCGTCTGGACTATTTCGCCGAAGAGAAGGCGCCCGAGGTGCTGGCGCCGATGACCGCCATCGCGGCGCGTCTGACCGACAGCGAGCGCGCGGCGCTGGCCGACTGGTTCGCGGCGCGCCCGCCGCTGGAAAAGTAGCGCCTTCGGTGTCGGGGCTGGCCACGCCCCGCCAGACCGGCAGGGACCGGCCGCAGGGGGCCAGACCGTACCGGGCTGCCTTGCCGGTTGGCGACTGCGCCCTATCCCTTTGACATCGACCGTCCCGAAAGCCGCTCCGTGCCCGACCCAGTTCCCGTCCGCCCCTCGTCGCTCGCGCCGTTCCGCAAGGCGACTTTCCGCAATCTCTGGCTGGCCTCCAACGTGTCGAATTTCGGGGGGCTGGTGCAGACGGTCGGCGCGGGCTGGATGATGACCGAGCTGACCCATTCGCCGGTCATGGTGGCGATGGTCCAGGCCTCGAACACCCTGCCGATCATGCTGGTCTCGCTGATCGCCGGAGCCCTGGCCGACAACTACAACCGCCGCCGCATCATGCTGGGCGCGCAGACCTTCATGCTGGTCGTCTCGGCGGCCCTGGCGGCGGCGGCCTTCGCCGGCATGCTGACGCCCTGGCTGCTTTTGGCGTTCACCTTCCTGATCGGCTTCGGGATGGCGCTTTACAACCCGTCCTGGCAGGCCTCGGTCGGCGATATCGTGGCGCGCTCGGATCTTCCGGCGGCGGTCGCGCTGAACAGCATGGGGTTCAACCTGATGCGCAGCGTGGGCCCGGCCGTCGGCGGGCTGATCGTCGCCGCAGGCGGGGCGGCGGCGGCCTTCGCGGTCAATGCCGCAAGCTACCTGCCGCTTTCGCTGTCGCTTTATCTCTGGCGTCCGGCCCTGCCCGAGCGGCGGCTGCCGCGCGAGGCGCTGGGACCGGCGGTGGCGGCGGGGCTGCGCTATGTCTCGATGTCGCCGGTGCTCTTGCGTGTGCTCTTTCGCGGCTTCCTGTTCGGGGTGGCCGCGGTCGGGCTGCTTGCGCTTTTGCCCATCGTCGCGCGCGACATGCTGGGCGGGGGCGCCTTCGCCTATGGCCTGCTGCTGGGCTGTTTCGGCGCGGGCGCCATCGGCGGCGCGGTCTCGGGGGCGCGGCTGCGCGACCGCTTTGCCAATGAAACCATCGTCCGCGCGGGCTTTCTGGGCTTCGGGGCGGCGCTGGTGGGGCTGTCTCTGTCGCGCGATCTCTGGATCTCGGGTCTGTTGCTGCTGCCTGCGGGCGCCTCCTGGGTGCTGTCGCTGTCGCTGTTCAACGTGTCGGTGCAGCTTTCGACCCCGCGCTGGGTGGTCGGACGGGCGCTGTCGCTTTACCAGACTTGCACCTTCGGCGGCATGGCGACGGGCAGTTTCCTCTGGGGGCATGTGGCAGGCCGGGCGGGGCTGGCCGAGGCGCTTTGGGCGGCTGCGGCGGTGCTGGTTCTGGGCGCGCTGGTCGGGCTGCGCCTGCCGCTGCCGAATTTCGGCACGGACGATCTGGCGCCGCTGGGCCGCTTTGTCGAGCCCCGGCTGGGCGTCGATCTGCGCGCCCGCTCGGGGCCGATCGTCATCACCGTCGAATACGATATCGCGCCCGAGGACGTGACCGCGTTTCTGGCCGCGATGACCGAACGGCGCCGGATCCGCATTCGCGACGGAGCCCGGCAATGGGTGCTGCTGAGGGATCTCGAACGCCCGACGGTCTGGGCCGAAAGCTATCACGTCGCGACCTGGGCCGAATACCTGCGCCATCACGAACGCCGCACCATGGCCGATGCCGAGGTCTCCGACCGTCTGCTGGCGCTGCATCGGGGGGCGGGCAAGCCGCGGGTCCGCCGGATGATCGAGCGGCAGACCGTGCCGCGGAGGGACGACCTGCCGCTGAAGCCCGACGACATGGTCTGAGGGCGGGCCGCGACCGGCCGCAAGGTGATCCCTTGCCCCCGGCCACCCGCCATGCGACACCACCCCGAAAGGCGACATGCGGCCGGTGCCGCCCGTGCCTGTGGGCCACTTGCGCCCACCCGTCCGGGCCAGCGGCGGCCGCGCGAAGGTGATCCCATGACCGACCGACCGATCTTCCCCCGAATTCCGAGACGTCCCGCCCGGGCGGGCGCTGTCCTGCTGGCGGCGGGGCTGAGCCTCGCGCTGCCGCCCGGCGCCCGACCGGCCCTGGCCGATGGCGGGTTCGCGGCCTTCTGGCAGGGGCTTTTCGGCGGCGACGACACCCAGGGGATCGCCAGTTCGAATGGCCGGATCGAGGCGCAAAGCGTCGAGGTCGCGACCAAATATGCGGGCCGGATCGCCGAGGTTCTGGTCGAGGAGGGCAGCACCGTCGAGGCGGGACAGGTGATCGCCCGGATCGACGACCGCGACGCCCAGGCCCAGCTTTTGGGGGCGAAGGCGGCGGTGCTGCGCGCAGAGGCCGCAAGGGAAGTGGCAAAGGCCGCCGTCATGCAGGCGCAAAGCGCGCTCGATGTCGCGCGGACCAATCGCGACCGGGTGGCGCGGCTGCATGAGGACGGCCATGCCAGCGACAGCAGCTTCGACGATGCGCGCAACGCCCTGACCTCTGCCGAGGCGACGCTGGCCTCGGCCCGGGCGCAGGTCAGCGATGCCGAGGCACTGATCGCCTCGAGCAATGCCGAGGTCGAACGGCTGCAGATCGCGCTGGACGACCTGACCATCCTGACCCCGATCCGCGGCCGGGTGCTGTATCGCCTGCACGAGCCGGGCGAGGTGGTGGCCGCGGGCACGCCGGTCGTCACCCTGCTGGACCTGACCGATGTCTACATGAACATCTACCTGCCCGCGCCGGTCGTCGGGCTCGTTTCGGCCAATGACGAGGCGCGGCTGATCCTCGACCCGATCCCCGATTACATCGTGCCGGCGCGGGTCACCTTCATCTCGCCCGAAAGCCAGTTCACGCCGAAAAGCGTCGAAACCCTGTCCGAGCGCGAGGATCTGGTGTTCCGGGTCAAGCTGACCATCCCGCGCGATCTGCTGGTGAAGTTCGAGGACAAGGTCAAGACCGGCGTCCGCGGGCAGGGATTCGTGCGCACGGATCCGGACCGGCCCTGGCCCGAAAACCTTCAGGTCAACGTGCCGGACTAGGCCATGGCGCCGGTTTCCCCGAACCCGCCCGGCCCGAACCCGCCCGGCCCCCCCCGGGCGGCCGCCGAGATCGCCGGGCTGACCCACCGCTATGGCGGCAAGGCGGCGCTCGATGGCATCGAGCTGACCGTGCCCCCGGGCTGCATGGCCGGGCTGATCGGCCCCGACGGGGTCGGCAAGTCGACGCTTCTGGGGCTGATCGCCGGGGTCCGGCGCCTGCAGGAGGGGCGGGTTTCGACCCTTGGCCGGGACATGGCCGACCCCGCCGCCCGGCGCGAGATCGCGCCCCGGCTGGCCTACATGCCGCAGGGGCTGGGGCGGAACCTCTACCCCACGCTGTCGGTCCGCGAGAACCTCGATTTCTTCGGCCGTCTCTTCGGGCAGGGTGCGGCCGACCGCGCCCGCCGGATCGACATGCTGCTGGAGGCGACCGGGCTTGCGCCCTTTCCCGACCGTCCGGCGGGCAAGTTGTCGGGCGGGATGAAGCAAAAGCTGAGCCTCTGTTCGGCGCTGATCCACGACCCCGAATTGCTGATCCTCGACGAGCCCACGACCGGCGTCGATCCGCTGTCGCGACGCCAGTTCTGGGACCTGATCGACCGGGTGCGCGAGGGCACCCCTGGCATGAGCGTGCTGGTCGCGACCGCCTATATGGAAGAGGCCGACCGGTTCGACTGGCTCGCGGCGATGGATGCTGGCCGGGTGATCTCCTCGGGCAGCCCGGCCGAACTGAAGGCCCGGGCCGGGGCCGCGACGCTTGAAGACGCCTTCGTGCGGCTGCTGCCCGACCGTCCGGCCGCCCCGCCGCTGGACATCCGGCCGCTGGACGCAGGCCGGGGCCGGACCGCCATCAAGGCCAGCCACCTGACCCGGCGCTTCGGCGATTTCACGGCGGTCGACGACGTCAGCTTCACCATCCCCGAGGGCGAGATCTTCGGCTTTCTCGGCTCGAACGGCTGCGGCAAGTCCACAACGATGAAGATGCTGACCGGGCTTCTCGACCCGAGCGAGGGCGAGGCCGAACTTTTCGGCCAGCCGCTGCGCGCCTCGGATATCGAAAGCCGGATGCGCATCGGCTACATGTCCCAGGGCTTTTCGCTGTATTCCGAGCTGACGGTCCGGCAGAACCTCGCGCTGCATGCCGACCTTTACCATCTGCCGCGCGACCGCCGTCAGGCGCGGGTCGACGAGGTGCTGGACGATTTCGAACTGACGCCGCTGGCCGACCGCATGCCCTGGGACCTGCCCCTGGGCCAGCGCCAGCGGCTGCAGCTGGCCGTGGCGGTGCTGCATGACCCGCAGGTGCTGATCCTCGACGAGCCGACCTCGGGGGTCGATCCGGTGGCCCGCGACGGGTTCTGGCACACGCTTCTGTCACTGTCGCGCGACAAGGGCGTGACGATCTTCGTCTCGACCCATTTCATGAACGAGGCCGAACGCTGCGACCGGATTTCGCTGATGCATGCGGGCCGGGTGCTGGAGGTAGGGGCGCCGGCCGAGATCGTGGCCCGGCACGGCGCCGACAGCCTCGAGGCGGCCTTCATCTCGTGCCTCGAGGCCGAGCTGCCGCCCGACCCGGCCCCGGCCGCCGCGCCCGCAGCCCTGCCCGTGGCGGGGGCGTCCGGGACCGCGCCGCGGCTGGCCGGGCTGACCCGGCTCTGGGCCCAATGCTGGCGCGAGATGCTGGAGCTGACGCGCGATCCGATCCGGGTCTTCTTTGCCCTCGCGGGGCCGGTGATCCTGCTGCTGACCATGGGCTACGGCATCTCCTTCGATGTCGACCGGCTGAGCTTTGCCGTCCACGATCAGGACCGCACCCCCGAAAGCCGCGCGCTGGCCGAACAGTTCACCGCGATCCGGCAATTCGCGGAAACCCCGCCGCTGACCGGCATCGCGGATCTGCGCGCCCGGATGGGGAGGGGCGATCTGGCGGTGGCGCTCGAAATTCCCGACGGCTTCGGCCGCGACCTCACCCGGGGCGACCGGCCCGAGATTTCGGTCTGGATCGACGGGGCGATGCCGTTCCGGGCCGAGACCGCGCGCAGCTATGCGCTGGGCGTGCTGTCGGATTACGCCGCCGCGTCGGGTGCGGGGCAAGCCGGCGTCAACATCGAGACCCGCTTTCTCTTCAACCAGTCCTTCAAGAGCGCCCATGCCATGGTGCCCTCGATGATGATGGTGATCCTGATGCTGATCCCGTCGATCATGTCGGCGATCAGCGTGGTGCGCGAGAAGGAGACCGGCACCATTGCCAATTTTCGCGCGACCCCGGTCTCGCGGGCCGAATTCCTGCTGGGCAAGCAGCTGCCCTACCTGGCCATCGCCTGGGTCAGTTTCTGGATGCTGTTCGCGGTCGGGCGCGGCGTCTTCGGGGTTCCCTTCACGGGCAGTCTCGGGGCGCTGGCGGCGGTGTCCTTCCTCTATGTCTTCGCCACCACGGGCTTCGGCCAGTTGATTTCATCCTTCACCCGAAGCCAGGTGGCGGCGGTCTTTGCCACCTCGGTGCTGGCGATCATCCCGACGGTCAATTTCTCGGGCCTGATCCTGCCGGTTTCCTCGCTCGATCCGGCGGGGCGCGCCGTGGGGCAGGGCTTTCCCTCGGCCTGGTATCAACAGGTGACCTCGGGGACCTTCCTCAAGGGCTTCGGTTGGGCCGAGGTCGCGCCCGCGGCGGCGGTGCTGGCGGCGTTCTGTCTGGCCTATCTGGGGCTCGCGATCCTCGGATTGCGCAAGCAGGAGGCCTGATCTCATGCGGAGCCTTCTGAACACCCTGCGCCTGACCCTGAAAGAACTGAGCGCGATCCGTCGCGACCGGGTCATGGTGGTCCTGATCATCTATGTCTTCACCGCGGCGACCTGGCTGGTGTCGAACGCGGCCTCGACCGAGATCCGCGATCTGGCGGTGGCCGTGGTCGACGAGGATCGCAGCCCGCTGTCGCACCGGCTGACCGACGCGATCCGGCCGCCGCTTTTCGCCGAACCCGAGGTGCTGAGCCCCGCCGAGGCGGCGCGCGCCCAGGAAGAGGGCCGCTATGTGCTGGTGCTGTCGATCCCGCCCGGGTTCGAGCGCGATCTGCGTGCGGGGCAGGCGCCCGCGCTGATGGTGCTGGTCGATGCCACCGCCATGGCCCAGGCGGGCAACGGTGCGGCCTTCCTGCAGCGGCTTCTGGCGGACGAACTGCAGCGCTATGCCGATCCCGGCGGCGGCGCCTCGGACCCGGTCGATGTGGTGTTCCGCAACCGCTTCAACCCGAACCTGACCGCAACCTGGTTCACCTCGGTCATGCAACTGATGAACAACGTGACGATCCTGACCCTGATCCTCTCGGGAGCCGCGATGATCCGCGAGCGCGAGCAGGGCACCATCGAGCATGTGCTGGTGATGCCGGTCCGCCCGCACGAAATCGTGCTGTCGAAGATCCTGGCCACCGGTCTGGTCATCCTGCTGGCCTCGATTTCCAGCCTTGTGGCGGTGATCCATTGGGGGCTTGGGGTGCCGGTGACGGACTCGCTGGGGCTCTATGCGCTGGGCGCTGCGGTCTATGTGATTTCGGTGGGCAGTATCGGGCTGTTGCTGGCCACTTTCACGCGCAACATGGGCCAGTTCGGGTTGCTGGTCATTCCGGTCATCATCGTCATGCTGCTGTTGTCGGGCGGCATGACGCCGATGGAATCGATGCCGGACTGGATGCAGGTTGCCGTCGGCATCGTCAGCCCGGCGCCGCATTTCGTGGCCTTCGCGCAATCGGTCCTTTACCGCGATGCGGGCCTTGCGCTGGTCGCGGGCGAGCTTTTGCGGATGGCGGCGATGGCGGCGGTGGCACTGGCCGTGGTGCTGGTCCGGTTCCGCAAGGTTCTGGCGGGCTGAAACCGGTCCCTGTCCGCGAGCCGGGTGAAATCCGGCGCCCGGTTCGTTCGTCCCGGCCTGCCCGGCCCGTCGACGGGCAGGGAAAGCCATTGCCCGATCCCGCGGCGGGCTCTGAGATCCGAACTGCGGCGCGGATCGCCCGCGATCCCAATCCCAGGATCGTCGAGCTTGTCGTCTGCGCCGTGCGGCAAATGCCGTCCCTCAAGCTTGCCACATTTCCGGCCGCCCCCGGCTCCGGTCTTCGAAGGACGCGGTGGCGCCCGGTCGCAAGCGTTGCATCTGCCCCCCTGATTGCCCTCTCAACTTGATCGCTTCTCGTCTGCCAGTCTGCATCCGAACTGCGATCGGAGGCGATTATGGCGGAACGCGAAGTCTGGGGGCAAGATCCGGACTGAACCGCCCCGGGTTTAGCGGAGAGTGAAGCACTCAAAGGATGAGCCCTATGACGACGAGACGATTCACCCCGCCTATGCGGCTGAGCTACGCGAGCGTGGCGTTCGGCTGTTTCGGGAGAACCGCGCTGATTATGCCAGTGACAGCGCGGCATACCGTGCAATCGCGCCCAAGCTTGGCTGTTCGCCCGACAGCCTTCGTGTCAGGTCTCAGCAGGCCGAGCGCGATGCCGGGCAGCGAGTTGGCCCGACGAGTGCCGAGAAGGATCGGCTCAAGGAGCTGGAGCAGGAGGTTCGTCATCTGCGCCAAGCCAATGAGATCCTGAAGAGGGCAAGCGCATATTTCGCGGCGGCGGAGCTCGATCGCCCGTTTCGCAAGTGATCGCATTTCTCGAAGGCCAACGTGGCGTCTTTGGCGTCGGGCCGATCTGCCGGGGTCTGGGGATCGCACCTTCGACGTATTACGCCTTCAAGGCCGTGGAGCGTGATCCGGACTTGGCATCGGATCGCGCCAGGCAGGATCGGCTGGACATGGCCGCCATCAGGACGGCCTTCGATGACAGCCGGGGCCGGCA